>NZ_JAKHEX010000021.1 GCF_023130475.1 Aciditerrimonas ferrireducens | reverse complement strand
CGGGGACGCGTCGTTCTTCGGTTCGGCGGGGGATCTCCAGTTGGCGGCGCCGGTGGTGGGGATGGCGGCGGCCCCTGGTGGTGGGGGGTACTGGCTGGTCGCGGCCGACGGGGGGGTGTTTAGTTTCGGGGATGCCCGGTTTTTCGGGTCGGTGCCGGGGTTGCCGGCCTCGGAGCGGCCGCCGGTGGGGGTGGCGGTCGTCGGCTTGATCGCAGCACCGACTGGCGATGTGGGCCAGGGGACAGGCGCGAGCAGCGGGCAAGGTGCGGCGTCGGGAACGGGGTCGAGCCAGCAGGCTGCCAGCGGGCTTCCCCCGTTGCAGGTGGTGACCAGCGGGCTGCCTGAACCGTCGGTCGATGTCAATCCTGCCGGCGGCACCCCATTCTACGCGCCCTACCAGGCGGAGCTGGAAGCGAGCGGTGGGCAGGCGCCGTACGCCTGGCGGCTGGTCGGCGGGCAGTTCCCGCCGGGCTTGTCGCTGTCGTCGGACGGGACCATCAGCGGGGATCCGGTGGACAGTGGCACCTACACCTTCGAGGTGGAGGTCACCGACAGCGCCGTTCCCGCCGACAGCGCGCAGGCGAGCCTGAGCATCACCGATCCCCCGCTGCCCTCGGAGAACTGGGCCGGCTACGTGACGGTGGGCTCGGACCTGACGGGGGTGCGGGGGACGTTGACGGTGCCATCGCTCACCACGGCGGCCTCCCCCCCGGCCCAGCTGGGGATCTGGGTGGGGATCGACGGGTGGGGCGACAGCTCCCTGATCCAGGCCGGCGTCGCGGAGCAGCCGGACCCGAACGACCCGGGGGCGTTCGAGCTCTATGCCTGGTGGGAAGTGCTGCCGGCCCCGGCGACGCCGATCGCCTCGCTCACGGTCGCCCCGGGCGACAAGGTGACGGTGAACATCGGGGAGGTCAGCCCGGGCACGTGGCAGATCCAGCTCGTGGACGACACGAACGGTCAGCGCTTCCAGACCGACCAGTCGTACCAGGGACCGATGGCATCGGCGGAGTGGATCGTCGAGGCCCCGACCGACGCCCAAAGCGGGCAGCTCCTGCCCCTGGCGCCCTACAGCCCACCGGTGCAGTTCAGCGGGCTGGCCGTCCAAGGGACGCTTTCGGGTCGGGCGGCCATCGACCTGGTCCAAGGCGGCCAGGTCCTCGCCACTCCCTCGTCGAGCTTCAGCGACACCGGTGGGTTCACGGTGACCGCCACCGGCGCCTCCTGAGCGAGCCGGCGAAGGAGGCGCAGCTGCGGTGAGCCCGGGAGCCGGCGGGCTCAGTGCTCGTGGACGAGGACGCCCCGGATGTTCTTGCCGGCCAGGAGGTCCTCGTAGGCCTGGCCGACCTGGTCGAGTCGGTACCGGGTGGTGATGAGCTCGTCGAGCTTGAGGTGGCCGGACTTGTAGAGGGAGAGCAGGCGGGGAACGTCCTCGAAGGGGTTGCAGGACCCGAGGAGGGAGCCCTGGATGCGCTTCTCCATGACCGTCAGGTCGAAGCCGGAGATCTGGACGGTCAGGAGCTCCGCCTTGTTCACCCCCGTGAGGACCACCGTGCCACCCTTGCGGATCGCGGCGTAGGCGGCACTGACCAGCTCCTGGGTGACCAACCCGGCGGTCAAGATGGCAGCGTCGGCGCCCACGCCCCGCGTGAGCTCCTGGACGATCCGCGCTGCTTCCTCGGCGTCCCTGGCGCCGTGAGTCGCCCCCAGGCGCTTCGCGAACTCGCGTTTGTTCTCCAGGGGGTCCACCGCGACGACGTGCTCGGCCCCCGCGTGGAGGGCTCCTTGGACCGCGTTGCTCCCCACCCCTCCGACGCCGTAGACGACGACGGTGTCACCGGGCTGGACCCTGGCAGCGTGGACCGCCGACCCCCAGCCGGTGGGGACGCCGCAGCCGACCAGGGCGGCCGCCTCGAAGGGGATGTCGGGGTCGATCCGGATGACGGCGTGCTCGGAGACCACCGCCCACTGGGAGAAGGTTCCCAAGCCGAACATGCCACCGACGTCCTGATCCCCGAGGTGGAAGCGGAAGGTCTCGTCGGGCAGGCAGCCGACCATGAGCAGGGCGCCGAAGTCGCAGAGGTTGGACTGGCCCCTGGCGCAGAACCGGCACTTCCCGCAGGCCGGGATGAACGAGGTGACCACGTGGTCCCCGGGCCGAACCCGGGTCACACCCTCCCCGACGGCCTCGACCACGCCCGCACCCTCGTGGCCGCCGACGATGGGGAACCGGGGCACCATGTCGCCCTGGTGCGAGTGCTCGTCGGTGTGGCAGAGGCCCGAGGCCTCGAAACGGACCAGCACCTCGCCGACCTTCGGCGGGTCGAGGTCCAACTCGACGACCTCCCAGTCCTGGCCGGGGGCCAGCAAGGCGACTGCGTGGGTACGCATCGGACATCCCTCCCCTCGCCGGCGGCGAGGGCCCGGTGGCGGCGACCACAGCGTTCGCCCCCGGCCCTGAGCGTCGAGGTGCCACAGCCGGCGGA
Organism: Aciditerrimonas ferrireducens; assembly: GCF_023130475.1. Lineage (GTDB taxonomy): Bacteria > Actinomycetota > Acidimicrobiia > Acidimicrobiales > UBA8190 > Aciditerrimonas > Aciditerrimonas ferrireducens. Next base: position 37,438 of record NZ_JAKHEX010000021.1, on the reverse strand, counting down.
CCCCGTCGTCGGACGTCGTATGTCGAGATGCCCAGTATCGCGCCGAAGCCGGCCTCGAGGCGATCGAGTGGCCCCTTGTCCTTCGCCACCCACTGAATAGGATTCGATTCAGGCAGAGACGAGGGGGTGGGGCATGTCGTACGCAGGCACCTTGGTGTGCGCCGATGCCGACAGCCATCTGATGGAGGTGCCGGGCTGGCTGGAACGCTTCGCGGAGCCGGGTGTGCGGGAGCGGCTGCGGGACGTCCTCGGCGGCCCGGTGGCGGGGGTGGTGGCGGAGGCCAGGCGGCGGGCCGAGGCCCGGGTGGCAGACGCTGAGGCGCGGCGCGAGGCGGAGGAACGGCTGCTCCGGGACAAGGGCTGGTCGGCCCTCGGGGCCTTCGACCCCACCGAGCGGGTCCTGGCTCTTGATCAGCTGGGGTTCGAGGCCCAGCTCGTCTTCTCGACCTTCGCCACGAGCGCCTTCCTGGGCCGGGACCTCGACCTGCTCTACGGCGGTGCGCGGGCCCACAACCGGGCCATGGCCGAGTTCTGTGCCGTCGACCGCCGGCTGCGGCCAGTGGCCTACGTGCCGCTGGCCGACCCGGTCCGGGCGGTGTCCCTCGCCGAGGAGGCCATCGGCCTTGGGTGCGCGGCGGTCATGGTGCCGTCTCGCCCGGCCGGCGACCGGTCGCCGAGCCACCCGGCGCTGGAGGGCTTTTGGGGCCTGCTGGCCGACGCCGGGGTGCCCTTCGTGCTGCACGTCGGCGGGGGAGGGCGGCTGCTGGACCCCCGGTTCCACGAGAACGGCATGCCGGTGCCCGATCACCTGGGGGGTGGGGAGAACGTCCGCTCGAAGGACTTCCTGGCCATCCCCCACTCGCCGGAGGTCTTCCTCGGTGTGCTGGTGCTCGACGGGGTCTTCGACCGCTTCCCGGGTTTGCGGGGCGGCTGCATGGAGCAGGGCGCCGGATGGGTGGTGACCTGGCTGCAGCGCTTGGAGTACGCCGTCGACAGCTTCTCCCGGACCGAGGAGCCCCTCCGGCGACTCGCCCGGCGACCGACCGAGATCGTCCGGGAGCACCTCAAGTTCACCCCGTTCCCGGGTGAACCGGTGGGGTGGATGATCGAGCAGGCCGGGGCTGAGCTGTTCCTGTTCTCCTCCGACTTCCCCCACCCCGAGGGGGGTCGGGACCCGATCGGGAAGTTCCTGGCCACCATGGAGGGCGTCGGTCCCGAGGCGCGGGAGCGCTTCTTCGTGGGCAACTTCCGAGAGCTCCTCGGCGAGGGGGCTCGGGTCGCCCGACCAGGGGCCTGAGGCCGCCGGAGCCAGCGCCGCTTCGGAGGACCGGGCGCCGAGCGGCCGAGCCCTGGCCCTGCTGGGCAACGGGGGACTCACCTATCATGGCCCCGGCGGGGGGTGACGGGGCGTTCCGAGAACCCGGCCCCTCGTGTCGGGAGTGGAACCGACGGCGACCCGGGTCCCGGGCCGCGACCCTTGCGCTGACCAGGGGTCCTGAGCGTCATCGAGCGGCGTGGTGAGGAAGGAGCACGGCATGACCACCCAGGCCAGCAGGACGGTCCCGATCACGGTCGCCTACGGCGACGGCATCGGGCCCGAGATCATGGACGCCACGCTGCGGATCATCACGTCAGGTGGAGCCGACCTGGACGTGGACGTCATCCAGATCGGCGAGGCCGTCTACAAGGCGGGCAACACGGCGGGGATCGGTCCTGAGGCCTGGGAGTCGCTCCGGCGGACGAAGGTCTTCTTGAAGGCCCCCATCACGACCCCCGAGGGAGGCGGCTACAAGAGCCTGAACGTGACGGTCCGGAAGGCCTTCGGCCTCTTCGCCAACGTCCGGCCGTGCCCGTCGTACTCGCCGTTCATCGCCACGAAGCACCCGGGCATGGACGTGGTCATCGTCCGGGAGAACGAGGAGGACCTCTACGGCGGGATCGAGCACCGCCAGACCGAGGACGTCACCCAGTGCCTGAAGCTCATCAGCCGGCCGGGAACCGAGCGGCTGATCCGGTACGCCTTCGAGTACGCCCGGCGCTACGGCCGGTCGAAGGTCACGTGCTTCACGAAGGACAACATCATGAAGATCACGGACGGCTTGTTCCACCGGGTCTTCGACGAGGTAGCGGCGGAGTACCCGGACCTGGAGTCCGAGCACTGGATCGTCGACATCGGGGCGGCCAAGCTCGCGGACACCCCCGAAGCCTTCGACGTGGTGGTGCTGCCGAACCTCTACGGCGACATCCTCTCGGACGTGGCTGCCCAGATCGCCGGCTCGGTCGGGCTCGCCGGGAGCGCCAACATCGGGAGCGAGGTCGCGATGTTCGAGGCCATCCACGGTTCCGCGCCGCGGCGGGCCGGCCAGAACGTCGCGAACCCCTCGGGCCTGCTGCTGGCCGCCGTCCAGATGCTCGTGCACATCGGGCAGGGCGACGTGGCCGAGCGGGTCCACAACGCGTGGCTCCGGACCATCGAGGACGGGGTGCACACCTACGACATCTTCGATCCCGAGGTCTCCAAGGAGAAGGTCGGCACGTCGCAGTTCGCCGACGCCGTCATCGCCCGGCTGGGCGAGGAGCCGAAGACCTTGCGGGCCGTGCACTACCCGGCGAGCGCCGAGCGGATCTCGGTGGCGGTGAAGGAGCGGCCGCCGGCGAAGAAGGAACTGGTGGGCATCGACGTTTTCGTGGACTCCCGGCAGCCGGTGGAGGAGCTGGCGAAGGTCCTCGAGGCGAACGCCGGCCCGCTGCAGCTGGTGATGATCACGAACCGTGGGCAGAAGGTCTACCCGGGCGGCATCCCCGAGACCTTCTGCGTCGACCACTGGCGCTGCCGCTTCCAGGCCCCCGACGGCACCAGCCCGGTGGCCTACGACGACGTCGTCGCCCTCCTCGGCCGCCTGGTTGCAGCCGGCCAGCCCTTCATCAAGACCGAGGGTCTTTTCACCTTCGACGGCGAGCCTGGCTTCTCGCTCGGTCAAGGGCAGTGATCGAGAGGCGGTGACCCAGGGGGTAGGGGTGTCCGTGCGGTGACGAGCGGGGCCCGCACCGACCCGGCCGACCGGTGTAGGCTCTAGGGACCGGCACCAGGCCGGCCGGCACCGGGCGGGCTCTTGGCCCGCGACGCCGGCAGGCAGCCTTTGCGCCGCGCACCGAGGGGAGTACTGTCCGGCGGCTGCGTCCAACAGGAGGGGGGCGATGCCGGGAAGTCCGCAACGGGGCTGGACGAGGTTGCTGGGTCCTGCCGTTCGGGGGCTGGCGCTCCTCGGGTCGCTGGTCGTGGCTGGCTTCGTGGGCTACCTGCTCCACCCCGGCTCTTCGTCGGTCCGGGCCGCTGCGGGGTCCGCCGGGTCGGTGTCGACGAGCAGCCATCCACAGCGGGTGGCGGCGACCGGTTCGGATGCGCCGGGGTCGTCGTCGACGGCAGCGGCAGCGTCGACCCCCCTGGTGGGGACCGGTGTCTACGTCGACGGGGGGGTCGGGACGCCCCATTACTTCGTGGTGCTCAACACCAGCACCGCATCGTCCATCGGGGGATCGGTGGACTTCGTCTACCAGGACGGGCAGACCTCGGTGGTCTTCACGTTCAGGGGAACGGTTGGGGACGATGGGACGGTGGCGACCCTGACGCCCCTCGCCGTGCCCCAGCACAGCGGTTCTGCCTCGCAGCCGCCTGGCTCGATCCCTTCGGCGCTCTCCGCCACGCTCGCTCACGGGTCGATCAGCCTCGGCGAATGCACGAGCTACCTGCACTTCGCCCCGTCAGAAGCGGCCTGCACCTTCAGCGCGTCGAGCAGCATCCAGTAGTGGCCCAGTCGCGGCGAACGAGGGCCGGGCTCGCTGGTAGGCGTCGGGTACCGGCGGCGGGGATCGAACCCGCGACCAAGGGATTATGAGTCCCCTGCTCTGACCACTGAGCTACGCCGGCGCCGGGAGCGTAGCGGCCGAGGGGCTTCCTGGAAGGCCGGTACGCTGCCCCGGATGGTCGGGGAGAGAAGCGATCGTCCCTTCGACGTGGTCGTGGCCGGAGCCAGCGGCTACGTCGGGGGGTTGGTGGCTGCCGAACTGGCGGCGGCCAGCCAGGACGGCCTGCGGGTGGCCCTGGCTGGCCGTCGGCCGGACCGCCTTGCTGCCGTGGCCGAGGCGACGCCCGGTGCCACCGGCTGGGCCCGGCTCCGGTTTGATGCCCTGGACCCCCGCAGCTGTCGGGCCGTGGCGGAGCAGGCGCGTGTCGTGGTGACGACGGTCGGGCCTTATCAGCGTCTGGGTTTTCCCCTAGCCGAGGCGTGCGCTGCGAGCGGGACGGACTACTGCGACCTCACCGGGGAGGTGCTCTTCGTCCGGCGATGCGTGGACGAGCTCCACGAGCGGGCCGTCAAGCAGGGCTGCCGGCTGGTCCACGCCTGTGGCTACGACTCGGTGCCCTCGGATCTGGCGGTCCTCCTGGCCGCGTCGGCGGCCCAAGACGAAGGGACTGGAGCGTTGGCCGAGGCCATCCTGGTCGCCCGGGCCAGGGGTGGGCTGAGCGGCGGGACCATCGACTCCTACCGGGCCCAGCTCGAGGCCCTGGCCGCCGACCCGGGGGGATGGGCGGTGGTGCTGGACCCCTACGCCCTTTCGCCGTCCCGGGCCCTCGAACCGGATCTGGGCGACCAGCCCGATCGGTGGCCGCCTCGCTGGAGTGACCTGGCCGGCGGCTGGGTCGCGCCGTTCGTCATGGCGCCTTTCAACACCCGGATCGTGCGGCGTTCCAACGCGCTTCTCGGCCACGCCTGGGGCAGGGCACTGCGCTACCAGGAGGCCACCGGCGGCCGTCCAGGGGCCACTGGCTTGGTCGAAGCCGGTGGGCTGGCGGCCGCCCAGGGCCTCGCGCTCCGGGCGTTCGAGCAGCCGCGGATCCGGCGTCTGCTCGATCGGCTCCTGCCCGCTCCAGGCCAGGGTCCCTCGGCGGCGGCGCGTCGAGCCGGCTGGTTCCGGTCCGTGCTCCATGCCCGGACCGTCACCGGGGCCCGCTACGAGTCCGTGGTCGCCGGCACGGGCGACCCGGGCTACGCCGCGACCGCCGTCATGCTCAGCGAGGCCGCCCTGGCGCTGGCCGAGGACCGGGACCGGCTGCCCGAGGCGGCCGGCGTGCTGACCCCGGCGACCGCGCTCGGTTGGGCGCTGGTCGAGCGGCTGCGACGGCGAGGCATGACTCTGGCGGTCACCCGGCGCCGCTGAAGCCCGACGCCGAGGCCGGCGGACGTCGGCACCGGACGCCGACGCTTGGCGTCGCCTCGTCTCAAGGTCGGGGAGCCACTACCTCGATTCGGCTTGCCAAAAATAGATACCTGTTTCCCTTGACGGGGGCTTGCTCCCATGTTAAGCAGATGTGGGAATCAGTCAAACCCAAGAATTGCCACAGTACGTGGGAGACAGGCAACGACGCGCGTTGTGACGGGCGCGGTGTGGCGGGGACGGCAGGAGCGGCCAATGGGCAGGGCACGAACGATCGGGGTGACCAGCTCCCTCCTCGGAGCGGGCCTGTTGTTGGCCGACTGTCAAGGGCTGCCGGGGATCACGTCGCTCCCCTCGGGCAGCACCGGGAGCGGAAGCTCGTCGGCCCTGGCCGCCGGGGGCGGTGCGTTGCCGACGGTGACGCCGATCCCGGCTGACGCCGGGGAGCACGGCTACCCCTTCGATGCCGTGCCCACCACCCCGCTCTACCCTGGCGCCCCAACGATCGACCTGGCCGCCGACGGCTACGTGCAGAAGGAGTTCTTGCTCTCGGGCACCGACGACGTCTATGGGCGCTCGGGGGCCTGGGCGTCGAACGGAGACTGGCAGGTCCCGGTGGCCGAGGCGAACGTGCTGTATACGACCAGGTTCCTGGTCCGCTACCCGACGAACCCGGCGAAGTTCAAATGGACGGTGGTGGTGGAGTGGCTGAACGACTCGACGGGAGCGGACGTCGACCCGGTGTGGGCCGAGGACGCCTCCGAGCTGCTGGCCGACGGCTACGCCTACGTGGGCGTCACGGCCCAGCGGGCGGGGATGGAGGACCTGAAGACCTGGGACCCCGAGCGGTACGGCTCGTTGGGGGACCAGAGCGACGGGCAGTCCTACGGCATCTTCACCCAAGCGGCCGAGGCGATCCGGGCCGATGCCGCCACCATCCTGGGGGGCCTCGACCCGAAGGACCTGATCGCCGCCGGGGACTCCCAATCGGCCTTCCGGTTGACCACCTACGTCAACGCCTTCGAGCCCTTGACCCACGCCTATGACGGGTTCTTGCTTGTGGGGCGGTCCGTCACGGCGGCGCCCCTCGGCAGCGGGCTGCTCTCGACCAGTCCTGCCCCGGCCTCTATCCGGAGCAACCCGGGCGCCCCGGTGTTGGAAGTGAACACGCAGGGCGACGTGGAGGAGTTCGGCGCCAGCCTGGCGTTGCAGCCCGCCACGAACGAGCTGCGGATCTGGGAAGTGGCCGGGGCCTCGCACATCGACGACCACGAGGCCAGCTTCGGAACCCCCATCGGAGGGGTCAGCCCCCTGGTGAACGGGCTCAATCAGGCCGACAACATGCCCCTCTACCAGGCCGAGCAAGCGGCTTTGGCCGACCTGCAGCGGTGGGTGACCAGCGGGGTTCCCGCTCCGGCGGAGCAGTCGCCGCTCTCAACCACCTCGGTGCTCGGTGGTGCGGTCCAGGTGGTCAACACGAACCAGTTCGGGCTGGCCTCGGGTGGCGTGGAACTACCCCAGGCCCAGGTGCCAACCGAGTACTCCTCGCCGATCAACGTCTCGACGCTGGACCTGGAAGATCTCTCGCCCCTCACGCTCTTCCAGGACCTCACGGCAGAGCTGGACTTCTTCACCGAAGGCGCCCTCCCGATCACCGACACCGCCGCACGGAACGAAGGGCTGTGCCTGCTCTCGGGCTCCTTCCTGCCCCTGCCGGCGGCCGAGTTGGCGCAGCTGTACCCCACCCACCCCGATTACGTGGCCAAGGTCACGGCTGCGGCGGAGGCCGACGAGGCCGAGGGATTCCTGACGCCCACGGACGCCGCGCAGGACATCGCCGCCGCCCAGGCCTCTTCGATTCCCTGAGCCAGGTCGGTGGCGGGAGACTCGGGTCCCGCCGGCACCCCCCGCTGGAGACCCGAGAACGGCGGCGGGCCGCCCGGCCCGGTCCGAGTGGGAGCGGACCGGTGCTGGGCGGCCCGCCCCACGTCGAGCCGGCCACCGCCGCCTGGGACCAAGCCGCTGGCGGGTGCGATCCTCAAGCAGGGGGTGCCCGACGCCGATAGGGTCTCGGAGCAGCGAGGACGGCATGGACGAGACCGGAGGCGGGCAGGGCACCGGTGGCGCCCCGGATTCCCCCCCGGTGGTGGCCACGTTGGTAGCGGCGCTGCGCAACGAGGAACTGGGCGCAGCGTTCGCGCCGGGCACCGAGGACCTGCGGGCGGCCGTGGCCCAGCGGTTGGTGGCCGCCATCCCGGCGATCCAGGCCTACGTGGCCGAGCGGACCGCCCGCCTGGACGCCGAGCTACCCGAGGAGCTGCGTCAGGCCCTCCAGGCCGACCAGGACGCCTCGGTCGAAGCGGGTACCCGGCTGCTGGCCCGCTGGGTGGCCACGGGGGAGGCGGCCGACCACGACGCCTACCAGCAGGTGGCCTTCGTGGGGCGCCGCATGGCGGCGATCGGCGGGGGGTTCGAACGGGTCCTGCGGGGCACCCTTGCCACCCTCGACGCCTTCGTGGCCGTGCTGGTCGATGCCTGCCGAGCCGAAGGAGCCTCGGAGGCCGTCGTCCGAGGACTGCGGACCGGGGCCCTGGTCGGCAACGCCCAAGCCGCCCTCCAGTCGGTCCGCCTCTTCGACGACCGGGCCCGGACCCTCGCCGAGGCCTTGCAGCGGGAGCAGGCCCGGCTGGCCGAGCTGGCCAGCGTGGACCCGGTGACCGGGACCCAGAACCGCCGGGGCCTCTACGGGTACCTCGAGCGGCTGGGCGGCGGGTCCGGGAACGGCCGGGAAGGACGAACCGTCGCCCTCTACTTCATCGACCTGGACCACTTCAAGCAGCTGAACGACCGTTACGGCCACCGGGTCGGGGACGCCGTCTTGCGGGTCAGTGCCGAGCGCCTCCGGTCCATCGCCCGCCCGACCGACTGCGTGGCCCGCTTTGGCGGGGACGAGCTGGTGGTGGCCATGGCCGACCTGCCCTCGGACCCCGCCGTGGCCCGGGACGTGGCCGCGCGGATCGTCGCTGCCCTCGGGTCGCCGATCCAGGTCGGCGGCACCCAGGTCCAGGTCAGCGCGAGCGTGGGCGTGGCGACCGCCCGAGAACCCCTCGGCAACCCCGACGTCCTGGTCAGCGTAGCCGACGACGCCATGTACGAAGCGAAACGAGCTGGCCGGAACCGCTGGCGGCTGGTGGCCTGCTCGTGAATCCGAGCCGGTAGGTTGCCGGCATGCCCGGCTCGATCCTCGGCACCCGTGTGCCCCGCCTCGAGGACCCCGACCTGTTGACCGGGGCTGCCCGCTACGTCGCCGACCTGCAGCCGGCCGGCCTGCTGCATGCCCGCTTCGTCCGCTCCAGCGAAGCCCACGGCCGCGTGCGGGCCGTCAAGACCGCCGACGCGGCCGCCATGCCCGGGGTGGTGGCGGTCTGGGGGGCGAAGGACCTCGGCCTCGCGCCCTTCCACGGCTTCATGGTCCTCAACGAGGCCTGCGCCCGGCCGCCCCTCGCCGACGACAAGGTCCGTTTCGTCGGCGAGCCGCTGGCGGTGGTCCTGGCCGAATCCGAGCAGGCCGCCGCTGACGCCGTCGAGGCGGTCGAGGTCGACATCGAGCCCCTGCCGGCCGTCGTGGACCCCGAAACCGCCCTGGACCCTGCCGCGCCCCTGCAGTTCGAGGAGCTCGGCACGAACCTGGCGGCGGGCTTCCGGGACGACGGCCAAGACCCCCTGGCCGGCGCCCACCATGTGACCCGTCTCCGCCTCCTCAACCAGCGCCTAGCCGCCGTGCCCATGGAGGGCCACGCCATCCTGGCCGCACCCGGCGAGCCTGGTGGCCCGTTCGACCTGGTGGTCGACGTCTCCACCCAGATGCCCCACGGCTTCCAGGCCCGGGCGGCCCGGGCCCTCGGGATGGCGCCCGAGCGGCTCCGGGTCCGCTGCCCGGCGGTCGGCGGGGCCTTCGGGGGCAAACCCGGGGTGGTGGCCGAGCACCTCGTGGTCATGGCCGCCGCCCGCCGCCTCGGCCGGCCGGTCCGCTGGGTGGAGACCAGGGGCGAGAACCTGCTGTCCATGCACGGCCGGGGCCAGGTCGACTACGTGGAGCTGGGCTTCGACGACCAGGCCCGGCTGGTCGGGGCCCGCATCCAGGCGGTCGGCGACGCCGGCGCCTATGCCGGCTTCGGCGGGGCCCTCGCCCTCGGCCCCACCCGCCTGATGGCCCAAGGCGTCTACCGCCTCCCCGCCCTGGCCTACTCGGCGGCTGCCGTCCTCACGAACACCACGCCGGTCGGGGCGTTCCGAGGAGCCGGTCGACCCGAGGCCTGCGAGCTCCTGGAGCGGACCATGGACCTTGCGGCGACCGAGCTCGGTCTGGACCCCGTGGAGCTGCGGCGCCGGAATCTCCTCACCCCCCAGGAGCTGCCCTGTCGGACCCTGACCGGGGCCAGCTACGACTCTGGGGACTACCCGGGCGTCCTGGCCCGGGCCCTCGAGCTGGCCGGCTACGAGGCCCTGCGAGCCGAGCAGGCCGAGCGCCGAGCCCGGGGTGACCGCCTCGCTCTCGGGATCGGGGTCTCCGTCTACGTCGAGGTCACGGCCGGGGGAGCGGGCAGCGAGCTCGGCGGGGTCCGGGTGGGGCCGGACGGCCGGGTGCAGGTGACCGTGGGGACCTCGGCCCACGGGCAGGGTCACGCCACGGCGTTTGCCATGGTGGTGGCCGACCGCCTCGGGGTCCCCCTGGAGGCCATCGAGGTGGTCCAGTCCGACACGGCCCTCGTTCCTCGCGGTGGCGGCACCGGCGGCTCCCGGAGCCTCCAGGTCGGTGGCTCCGCGGTGGCCGCGGCCTGCGAGGAGGTCCTCGGGCGGGCCCGCGAGCTGGCGGCCGCCGCCCTCGAGGCCGCCCCCGAGGACCTCGTGGTGAGCGAGGACGGCCAGCTGACGGTGGCCGGGGTGCCCAGCCGCGGCGTCTCCTGGGCCGAGCTCGCCGCCCGGGCCGAGGAGGACGGCATGCCCCTGGCCGCCCAGGTGGACCTGGTCCAGGACGAGCCGACCTTCCCCTTCGGGGCCCATGTGGCCGTCGTGGAGGTGGACCTGGACACCGGGGCGGTCCGCCCCCTGCGGCACGTGGCAGTCGACGACTGCGGGCAGGTGGTGAACCCGCTCCTCGTCGAGGGCCAACAGCACGGCGGGGCGGCCCAGGGCATCGCCCAGGCGCTCTACGAGGAAGTCGTCTACGACTCGAACGGTCAGCCCCGGACGACCGGTCTGGCCGACTACGCCATGCCCTCGGCCGCCGAACTGCCCTCCCTGGAGGTCAGCGGCACCGTCACGCCCACCCCTCGCAACCCCCTGGGCGCCAAGGGCATCGGCGAATCAGCCACCGTGGGGGCCACCCCAGCGGTCCACAACGCCGTGGTCGACGCCCTGGCGCATCTCGGGGTCCGGCACCTCGACATGCCCTGCACCCCCGAGCGGGTCTGGCGGGCCATCCAGGCGGCCCGCGCCGGCACGTTGCCGCCCCTCTGGCAGGACCCCCCGGCGGCCCTCGCCAGCCTGCCGCCCCGGAGCCGGGCGGGACGACCAGAGGCGGCCGACACCGACATCTGAGCATCTGCGGGATCCGGCCCACGGCCGGGGCCCGGTTCGAGGCATCGGCGGCGTGGGCGAGCCCCGGTCCCAGGGAGCGCTAGCGTCGGCCCGATGCTCCTGGGCCTCCTGCTCCTCGCCTGCCTGGCCCTCGCCGCAGGGGTCGCCGCCGCGGCAGGCTGGCGGCGCTCGGGTCGTCTCGGGGGGGAGCTGGCGGCCGCGACCGACCGAGCCGAGCACGAGGCCGAGGCCCGCCGCCGGCTGGAGGACCAGCTGGTCGCCCTGCGGGGCGAGCGCGACCAGGCCCTCGAGCGGGTCCGCGTCGCCGAGCGGGCGGCGCGCACGGCGCAGGAACAGGCCGCCGAGGTCTCGGCCGCGTGGCAGCGGGCCGAGGCCCGGGCCGGGGTCGGCGGCGACCGCCTGCTGCTCGGGCTCTGGCGGCTGGAGCAGGCCCGGTCGGCAAGGGAGTGGGCTGAGGCCGCAGGCCCGGTAGCCAGGCCCCTGGACCCGGTCAGCGTGACCCCCGCCCAGGTGATCGAGACGGCCTTGGCGAGCGTCCGGGAACTGGTCGGCACGCCCAGCCACTGGGTCCCGGGCTGGCCTCCCCCCGAGTTCGATCGGGCCGAGCCGCCCGGGATCACCGTGGTGCTGGCCCGGCTGGTCGAGGAGGCAGTCCGCTCCCTGGCCAAGGCGACCGAGGAGCTGCGCCTGGAGGTGCCCGGACCCGGGCGCCTGCTGCTCGTCGCCCAGCGCACCCCGGGGGCCGAGCTGCCCTCGCTCGAGGTCCTGCGGGCCGCCGCCGAGGCCGTGGGCACCCAGCTGGTACTCGAAGAGGACCGGAGCGAGGTGCGGGTCGAGCTCCTCGAGGCCCCCGTGGCCAGCGGCGCCCCAGCGGAGCCCTGAGCCCGCTCGTTGCCCTGCCAGGGGATCCGGAGACCTGGCCTGGTACTGCCCCGCCGCCTGCCGGGGGCGTCGTCGGCGTCCCACCGTCGGCCCCGCCCGTCGCTCGCCGTTGCACAACAAAACACACAAACTCCACAACGACCGAGGGGATGAAGGGAGGTCTCGTGGCCCGGGCGGCCCCGGGGCGCCGGCACCTCCGACGGTTGTCCTCGCCATGGGAAAGCTGGTGCCCCCGGTGGCCGACGATGAGGGAACCGAGACGGGGGTCAAGGATGACGACGTGTCCGGGCGAGCTGGTGGTGCACCGGGACGGCACGGTGTGGTGCAGCGAGCCGAACGAGGGACGAGCCTGCGAGGGGTTGGACCAGCCGCACCGGGCGGTGTGGAGCTGCCGGCTGGTCTGGGGGCCCGACGCCTGTCCGCGCTGCGAGCCAGGTGAGTTGGGCGAGTTGGGGCTCCCCACGGGCCTGCCCGCCGAGGGGCGCGAGGCGAGCCGGTCGTAGGCGGGGTTGTGGGGAGCTTGGCTGGAGGCCCACGCGGCGAGCACCGAGGACCCCAAGGAGCCCATCGGTCGGCGTGGACGGAGGCGCCGGGAACGAACCGGTGGGGACGGAGGCGTGCCGTGGGCTGGGCGTGCAGGGGGTGCTTGGTGGTGCACCGGGACGGTTCGGTGGCGTTTTGCACCGAGGAGCTCGACGGGCGTCCCTGCGCAGGCTACGGGGTGCGGCACGAGGGGGGCACGATGGCCTGTCGGGTGGTCCCCCGGCTGGTGCGCTGCCGGTACTGCGAGCAGGCGCTGCAGCTGCGGATCGTCTTCGCCGCCCGCTTCGAGCCGGAGCTGCCCGAGCCGAGCCCAGCCCGGGTCAACTAGACCCGGGTCGACGAGGCCCGGGTCGACCAGACCGGGCGGCCGGCGCGGGCGCGACGAGCGGCGGGCTCCGTTAGCCTCCCTGCGGAGGAACGGGAGGGGATCGCGCGGCCGTGGCGCTGGCGGTTCCGAGGTGAGGAGGTGCGGGCGATGGCGTTGCCCCCGGCGGTGCAGCGGCTGGCGAAGGGGAAGAACCTGGCGACGGTGGTGACCCTGATGCCCGACGGGCAGCCGCAGGCCCAGCTGCGCTGGGTGGACTGCGACGAGGAGCACCTGCTGGTGAACACCGAGCCGCAGCGGCAGGCGGCGAAGAACCTGGCTCGGGACCCGCGGATCACGGTGCTGATCCACTCGGCGGAGAACCCCTACGACTGGGCGGAGATCCGGGGCCGGGTGGTGGAGACCGTCGGGGAGCCCCGGGCGCGGGAGCACCTGGAGGAGCTGTCGCGGAAGTACACCGGGGGGCCCTACGTCAACCCGATCGGGCCCGAGGGACGGGTGCTGCTGAAGGTGGCGCCGAGTCGGGTGGTGCTGCCCGGGCAGGGCTGAGGGGAGCCGAGGGCCGAGGGAGGTCGAGGGTCGAGGGAGGAACGATGGCCGGAGGGGCCGGGGCAGAGGGGGGCGGGCGGCGGCAGGTGCCGCCGTTCCGGGCGGACCATGTGGGGAGCCTGCTGCGGCCCCCCGCCCTGCTGGCTGCCCGCGAGGCCTTCCAGGCCGGGCGGATCTCCCGGGAGGCCTTGCGGGAGGTCGAGGACGAGGCGATCCGGGAGGTGGTGGCGAAGCAGGAGGAGATCGGCCTGCAGTCGGCCACCGACGGGGAGTTCCGGCGGACCGCCTGGCACATGGACTTCATCCAGCAGCTGGGGGGGATCGAGCCGACCTCGGAGCGGATCGCGGTGCCGTTTCGGGACGAGCAGGGCGAGGTGACCTTCGAGTCGGCGGCGATCAAGGTGACCGGGCGGATCCACCTGGCCGAGACGATCTTCGGGGACGCCTTCGAGTTCCTGCGGGACCAGGTGCGCGAGGCGGTGCCGAAGCTGACGATCCCGTCGCCGAGCATGGTGCACTACCGGGGAGGACCAGCCGCGGTGGACCCGGCGATCTACCCGGACATGGAGGCTTTCTGGGCGGACTTGAGCGCGGCCTACGCCGAGGAGATCCGGCGGCTGGGTGCGTTGGGGTGCCGGTACCTGCAGCTGGACGACACCTCCCTGGCCTACCTGAACGATCCCCGGCAACGGGCGATGCTGGCCGAGCGGGGGGACGACGCCGAGCACCAGCACCTGCGGTACATCCGGCAGATGAACGCAGCGCTGGCGGACCGCCCGGCGGGCATGGCGGTCACCACCCACCTGTGCCGGGGGAACTTCCAGTCGCGCTGGACGGCGGAGGGCGGGTACGACTTCGTGGCGGAGGCGCTGTTCAACGAGCTGGCGGTGGACGGGTTCTTCCTGGAGTACGACGACGCCCGTTCGGGGGACTTCTCGCCGCTGCGGTTCGTGCCGAAGGGGAAGATGGTGGTGCTGGGCCTGGTGACGACGAAGCGGCCGGCGCTGGAGAAGAAGGACGAGCTGAAGCGGCGGATCGAGGAGGCCAGCCGTTACGTGCCCCTGGAGCAGCTCTGCTTGTCGCCGCAGTGCGGGTTCTCCTCGACGGTGGAAGGGAACCGGCTGGGGCCCGAGGAGCAGTGGGCGAAGCTGCGGCTGGTCGTGGAGACGGCGGCAGAGGTCTGGGGCGGGGCCTGAGACTCAGCGGAAGTCCCGGGAGGGCGGGACGGCGAGGTCGCCGAGGGCGAGGGGAGCCAAGCGCTCGGCGACCACCGAGGCCACGGGGCCGGTGCGCTCTAGGCGGCCTCGGACCTCCAGGGCGGGGGCCTGGGCCAGGGCGCGCCAGCGGGCCCAGGCGCCGGGGGAGAGGACCACGCCGACCATGCCGGTCTCGTCCTCGAGGTTGAGGAAGACCGTGCCCCGGGCGCTCTCGGGGCGTTGGCGGTGGGTGACGACCCCGGCGACGGTGACCTGTGGGCTGCTCGGGCCGTCGGGGCCGGCGGGGGGCAGGGCCCGGAGGTCGGCGGCGCGCAGGACCCCCCGGGCGGCCAGGGCAGGGCGGAGGAGGGCCATGGCCCCGGGGCCGACGGTGAGGCCGGTGGCCCAGAGGTCCCGGGCCAGCTCGTCGGTCGGGGTGGTGGGCGGGAGCGGGGGTGGCTGGTCGGCGCTGGCGATGCCCGGGAGGCGTTGGACGCCGTGGGCCGCCCCCGGGGTGCCGAGGGCCCCGGCGACCCAGAGGGCCTCCTGACGGCGGCCGAGACGCCGGCTGCGGGGCAGGGCGGGGAGGCCGACGAGGGCCCCGGCGGTGGCCAGGGCCTCGAGCTGCTGGGACCCCAGGCCGCAGCGGCGGGCCAACTGGTCGACGGAGCGGTAGGGCTGGTGGGCGGCGATACGGCGGGCCAGGTCGGGGCCGAGGCCCCGGACGAGGCCGAGCCCGAGGCGGAGGACGACCTGGCCGCTTCGGGGATCGGTCTCGAGGTGGCCGGTGGCCTGGGAGCGGTTGACGTGGGGGCGGCGGACCACGACGCCGTGGCGGCGGGCGTCGGCCACGAGGGTCTGGGGGGACCAGAAGCCCATGGGCTGGGCGTCGAGGAGGCCGGCGTAGAAGGCCGGGGGATAGTGGAGCTTGAGCCAGGCGCTGGCGTAGACGAGGTAGGCGAAGGAGATGGCGTGGCTCTCGGGGAAGCCGAAGCTGGCGAAGGCCTGGAGCTTGTGGATGATGAGCTGGGCGGTCTCGGGGGGGATGCCCCGCTCGGCCATGCCGGCCCGGAGGCGGTCGTGGAGGGCGGCCATGGCGGCCTGGGAGCGCTTGGCGCTCATGGCTTGGCGGAGCTGGTCGGCTTCGGTGGGGCTGAAGCCGGCGGCGTCGATGGCGATGTGCATGAGCTGTTCCTGGAAGAGGGGCACGCCGAGGGTCTTGGCCAGGGCCGGGCCGAGGAGGGGATGGGGCGGTTCGGGGGGCTCGAGGCCCTGGCGCCGGCGGAGGTAGGGGTGGACGGAGCCGCCCTGGATGGGGCCGGGGCGGATGAGGGCCACCTGGACGACCAGGTCGGCGAAGCAGCGGGGCTGGACCCGGGGGGCGGTGGCCATCTGGGCCCGGCTCTCGACCTGGAAGACCCCGACGGTGTCGGCCCGGCAGATGAGGTCGTAGACCTCGGGTTCTTGGGGGAGGGTGGCCAGGTCGATGCGCTGTCCCCAGGTCTGGGCGACGAGATCCAGGGTGCGGTGGATGGCGTCGAGCATGCCGAGCCCGAGGAGGTCGAACTTGACCAGGCCGGCGGCGGCGCAGTCGTCCTTGTCCCACTGCAGGACGCTGCGGCCCGGGGTCCGGGCCCACTGGACGGGACAGATCTCGACGATGGGCCGGTCCGCGAGGACCACCCCGGCGCTGTGGAGGCCGAGGTGGCGGGGCGTGTCGAGGAGCTGGGCGGCCAGGCCGGCCACCAGGGGGGGGAGGGTCGGGGCCTGGCTGGGGGCCTGGCGGCGCTCGAGGGCCTGACGGAAGCGGGCCACCTGGTCTTCGGGGTAGCCGAGGGCCCGGGCCACGTCCCGGACGGCCGAGCGGGGCTGGTAGGTCACGAGGGCGGCCACCTGGGCGGCGTGCTGGCGGCCGTAGCGGCGGAAGACGTACTGGAAGACCTGGTCCCGGCGGGAGGACTCGATGTCGAGGTCGATGTCCGGGGGGCCCTCGCGGGCGGGGGAGAGGAAGCGCTCGAAGAGCAGGCCGAGGGCCACGGGGTCGGCCTGGGTGATGCCCAGGGCGTAGCAGACCGCCGAGTTGGCCGCCGAGCCCCGGCCCTGGCAGAGGATGCCGTGGCGGCGGCAGAAGGTCACGATGTCGTGGACCACCAGGAAGTAGCCGGCGTAGCCGAGCTGGCCGATGACGGCCAGCTCGTGGTCCAGCTGGGCCCAGGCTCCCGGAACCCGCTCGGCCTCCCGGGGGCCGTAGCGGTCCTGGGCTCCTCGGTGGACCAGCTGGGTCAGCCAGGTCTGGTCGTCGAACCCCGGGGGGGCCAGGCCCCGGGGCAGGCCGGGGGCCAGGAGGCGGAGGTCGAAGGCGCAGGCCGCCCCGATGCGGGCCGCCGCCTCGACCGCCCCGGGCCAGCGGGCGAACCGGCGGGCCTGCTCGGCGGGGGAGCGGAGGCAGGCGGCGGGGTGGGCGGGCAGCCAGGGCTCCAGCTCGGCCAGGGGACGGCCGGCCCGGACGGCGGCCAGGACGGTGGCCAGGGGCCAGTGGGCCGGGGTGGCGTAGTGGACCACGTTCGTGGCTACCAGCTCCAGCCCTTGGCGGACTGCCAGTTCGGCGAGGGCGTCGTTGCGGGCGGTGTCCAGGGGGTCGCCGTGGTGCCAGAGCTCGACGGCCACCGAGGCGGCGCCCAGGGCGTCGGTCAACTGGGCGAGCCGCCGGCGGGCCAGGGCGGGGCCACCGGCCTCGAGGGCCCGGGCCAGGGGGCCCTTGCGGCAGCCGGTCAGGACCATCCAGTGGCCGCCGTGGGCCTCGGCCAGGTCGGCCAGGTGGCACCGGGGACCTAGGCGGTCCTGGCCGGCCAGGTGGGCCTCGGCGAGCAGGCGGCTGAGCCGCCGGTACCCTTCGGGGTCCCGGGCCAGGACGACCAGGTGGGTGCCGGGGGGGTCGGGCAGGCCGGTGCGCCGCGGCGGGACCTCGGGCTCGTCCCAGCCCACCAGGGTGAGTTCGGCCCCGAAGACCGTGGGGAGGCCCACGGCGGCCGCCGCTCGGGCGAAGCGGACCACCCCGCCGAAGCTGGCGTGGTCGGTGAGGGCCAGGGCGCTGAGCCCGAGGTGCTGGGCCCGGGCCACGAGCTCCTCGGGGGCGCTGGCCCCGTCGAGGAAGCTCATGTGGGAGTGGCAGTGCAGCTCGGCGTAGGCCGCTTCGGCGCCCGAGGGGCGCTGCCGGCCTAGTCGTAGAGGCCCTCCAGCCACCAGCGTCGTCCCTCCTGGAGCACGAGGAAGGCGTGCTCGGTCGCCACCACTTGCAGGTAGGCCCGCCGCCGTCGAGCGGCCCACCAGCGCTCGTCCTGGGGCCAGGGGCCGGCCCAGCTGGTCAGGGCCCAGCGGTGCCGGGGAGGCCGGTCGTGCCCGGGGAGCTCGGGGGTGGCCAGCCAGGCCGGGGGGCCAGAGAGCTGCCCGTTGGCCCCGACCCGCAGCGGGCGGCCTTGGGCGTCCCAGAGCTCGGCGGGGCGGGGCGGCTGGAGGAGCAGGGCGGGGGAGGGGGTGGGGAGGCGCCCGGGCCACGGTGCGTCGGAGGGCTGGGCCCCCGAGGGTTCCCGCCCGACCCCGACGGGCAGCAGCCGGACCTGGGTGGCCGGGCTGCGTCCTGGGGTGAGCCGGGCCCGCAGGACCGCCTCGGGGCCGAGCAGGGCTTGGAGCTGCGTCGCCGCCCGGGCAGCTCGCTGGCCGGCGCGGTCCCGGGCCCCGAAGAGGTCCTGCTCGGCTGCCCCGGGTGCCGGCCGGCCGGCTCCCCGACGGCTGGCTCCCCGGCGGCTGGGGGCCTGGTGGTCGTGGGCCAGGAGGGCCTGGGCCTCGGGGAGGCCGGGGACCGCTCGGCGGAGCCCGGGCGGCTCGCTGGCCTGGCCGGTGGCGACCTGCCAGCAGGCCAGGCCCAGGGTGCCGAGGCGCTCGGCCACGGCGGCGGGGGGCAGGGCGGCCAGTTGGCCCAGCCGCCGGACGCCCAGGCGGGCCAAGAGGTCGGCCAGCTTCGGCTGGCCCAGGACGGCCACCGGCCAGGGGGCCAAGAAGGCCGGGCTCTGCCCCGGGGGGACCACCACGGGCTCCTGGCCCCCCTGGGCGGCCAGTTCGGCTGCGAGGACCGCCGCCAGGAGGCCGTCGGCCACCCCCAGGTGCCCCTCCAGGCCCAGCCGCTTCGCCAGGAGGTCCCGGACGTGCGCGGCGAGGGCCCAGTCGCCCCCGAAGTAGCGGGCCGGGCCACGGGTAGCCAAGGCGGCCAGGCCGGGTCCGAGGGCCTCCGGCGGCCGGGCGGAGAGTTCTTGGAGCAGCGCCAGGACCTGGGCCAGGCCCCGGGCGTGGCGGCCCCGGTCGTCCAGGGGGGCCAAGGCGGGGCAGTGGACCACCAAGAACCGTTCCATCGCACCGGCTCGGTCCGGGGTCATCTCGGTCCGGGCAGCCAGACCGCAGCCGTCCGGGGAACGCCACCGCTGCGCCGGCCGGTCCGCAGCACCTGGCAGCGTCGGGCCTGGAGATGGCCGTGGCCCTCCTCCACGCCGTGCCAGCTGGCGCTGCGGACCTCCAGCACCACATCGAGGGGCTCTGGCCAACTGGGGCCGTCGAGCAGCAGCAGCACGCTGCCGTGGTGCCGGGCCTGACCGTGGAGGCGTCGGGCCGTCGTGGCCGACACCCGCTTGGGGGGGCGGGCGACCACCAGGTCCACCCCTTCGAGGGCCAGGGCCACCGCCTCTGCCCACGCCGCCCCGGGCTGGGGGACCAGCAGACAGCGCTCGAGGGGCACCCCGGCCTCAGCAGCAGCCAAAGGGCACAAGGTCGGCAGGCCCACCCAGGCGCTCCAGCTCCCCTGGGCGCCGGCCGCGGCCGCCAGGGCCAGGGCCAGGCTGGTGCCACCCCGCCAGCCCCCCTCGATCTGGACCACCCAGCCCCGCCGGAGGCCCTCGGGCAGCAGGTCGGCCAGGGCCAGTGGCGGGGGCAGCCACCGGCCCTCAGCGCCCCCCAAGGGCTCCACCGCTGCCCGCAAGGCGGCCAGCCCGAGCGGCTGCCGGCTGGTCCGGGGGTTCGGCAGGAGGTCCGAGCGCACCTCCCCACCGTACCGAACACCTGTTCGTCTCGCATCTGGCCAGCGTGCCGGGGTGGGCACGGCGGACCCGTCCCGAGGCCCACGATCCTGAGGCCTGCGACCCCGAGGCGGGACACGGGACAGGGCTGGCCGCCGAGGCCGCCTGGGCCAGGGGTGGCCTAGGGCTCGAAGGGGTGGCCGGGGTCGGGCGCCACGGCCCGATGCGGGGTGGCTGGCCTCGACTGGGCTTCGGGCCAGGGGGCCACGCGCTGGGCCTCGGGCCGGGGGTCGGGGTCGGCTCCCGGCTCGGGCCGGCGGGGGAGGCCAGGACTTCGAGGGTCGAGGAGGCTGCGCCAGGGTTCGGCGGCGAACCAGGGGGTGAGGCGCACGGTGGTCAGGCGGTTCCGGGGATCGACCAGGACGGCGTGGCCGGGTTGGCCGCGGGCCAGGACGTCGACGGGGAGACGGGGCCGGTGGACGGGGGCCAGGGTCCGGGTGGGACGGGGCCGACCGGCGGGGTCGGGGCCGAGGAGGAGGCGGCGGGCGAGCGCCCGAGCCCCGGTCGTCGGGGCGGGGAGGGGATGGCTGAGGGAGACCCGTCGTTCCTCATGGTCCCCCGCCAGGGCCGAGAGGGCCCGGAGCGTGGCGACGTCGCCGATGCCGGGCAGGACGAGGGTGTAGCCGAAGAGGGACGGGAAGCCCTCGGCGGCCAGGCCCCAGCGGGCCCGAGCCTGGGAGAGGTCCTGGAGACAGGCCAGGACCGTGAGGCCCTGCCCCCCGGCTTCGCTGACCATGGCCGGCAGGTCGGGCAGGGGAGCGATGTTGGCCAGCTCGTCCAAGGCGAAGAGCACGGCCGGTGGGCGCTGGTCGGTGTCGGGCCGAGCGAGGGCCCAGGCGGCGGCCCGGTCGTAGACCGCCTGGCGGATCTGGCCGAGCAGGCCGACCACGAGCGGAGCCAAGGTCCGCTGGCGGCTGCCGGCAGCGACAACGTAGAGGGTGCCGCCGGCGTCCAGGAAGGCCCGAGGATCGAAGGCCGGTCCCTCGGTGCTGCGCAGGGCTGCCGTGCTGCGGTAGGCGGCGAGGCTTCCGGCGGCCGTGGACCAGATGCCGCTCTGCTCGCGCTGCTCGGTGGCGAGGACGCCGCTGAGCCCGTCGAGGGCGACGTCGGCAGCGGCGTCCGACAAGGCGGCCAGGGCGGGGTCGGGTCGGCGGGTGTCCACCCAGTGGAGGACCTCGGCCATGGGGGCCTCGAGGAGGGCGGCGGCGTGGAGCAGAGGGGCCAGGAGGGCTGTCGCCCGTTCGGTCCAGTGGCTTGCCGCCTCCAGGCGCCCACCAGCGCCGCGCAGCCTGCCGGCGGTCTCGACCATCTCTGCGGCGAGCAGCACGGCCTCGTCCCAGGACCGACAGGCGTGCACGGGGGACCAGTGAAGCGGTTCGGTGCCGGGTACCGGCGGCACGGTGCCCGAGGGGTCGTAGAGCAGGCAGGGGCCCAGCCCTCGGCGGATGGCGGCGGTGGCCGAGGCCACGTCGGGCTTGGTGGAGGTGGCGACGACGGCGCCGGGGGCGGCGACGATGGAGGGGACGATGACCCCGCTGGTCTTGCCCGAGCGGGGCGGTCCGAGCACCATGACCGCCTGCTCCGGCTCGCACCAGCGCAGGCCCTTGACGTCGGCGCCCACGACCACCCCGCCAGCACTGGCGTTTCGGAGGGCCCGCACGGTGGCCAGGGCGCGTTGGTGCCCGAGGTCGGCCGGGCGGGCGGCGGTCGGATCTGCTGGTGCGGCAGCGGGAACCGAGGGTTCAGGACCGGGATCCGGCGGTCGGCTGGGCAGATCGCGCCCGGGCGCCAACGAGGCGGGGCGGCTGTTCGGTACGTCGCTCGGATCGGTCAGGTCGTCGGGGGGATCGGTCGGAAGGGGCACGGTGCTCCAGGGGACGGTGCGGGGAACGGCGGGCACCGCGTGGAGCGGTCCGAGGGGCGGATGGAGCGGGGGAGCTCATGCCGGGGGGTCGGGGGTGAAGCGCAGGGAGCCGCCCTGGACGCTCAGGATGCCAGGCTGGCCGAGGAGACTCAAGGGATCGACGGCCGGCGGATCCGGCAGCGGTGGCAGATCGACGACGGTGCCGGCCAAGGGGCCCTGGGTCAGGACGACCGCCAGGCGCCAACCCTGGGGTTGGTTGTCGGCCTCCAGCACCAGGGCTTCGTAGCGACCGTCGGGCAGCGTCTGCACCGCCCGATCCTCCCACGACTCGTCAGTCCTCTGGGCGAGGGCGAAATGGCCTTCTCCCACAAGGTGTTTTCGCTGTTTCGACGATCCGGCTCGGGCGGCGCGCCTGCGCTCCTGGGCCGCTTTCGGCCGCATTCTCAGGGAGTCCGAAGGCGCGATGCTTGACCTGGGAGGCGAAACCTTCTTTGATATGGGGAATCCGCGACGAACCAGGAGGTGGCGGTGAACAAGTCAGAGCTGATCGAGGCCGTTGGCAAGACGGCGCAGTTGGCGAAACGGGACGCCGAGAACGCCGTGAACGCCATGCTGCACACCATCGTGAGCGAGGTGAAGGCCGGTCGGCGGGTGTCGCTGGTGGGCTTCGGCGCCTTCAAGCAAACCCGTCGGGCTGCCCGGACGGGTCGGAACCCGCAGACGGGCGCAGCCGTGCGGATCCCCGCCAGCAAGGGCATCAGCTTCTCGCCGAGTGTCGCCCTGAAGCAGGTGGTGAACGGCAAAGCCCCTCTGAAGGCCCCGAAGCTGAGCCTGCCGGCGGGATCGACGACCACTCGGGCGACCCGGGGGACGGCGAAGGCCACGGCCAGCAAGGCGGCGGCCACGAAGGCCACGGCGAGCAAGCGGACGGCCGCGGCCGCCAGCGCCGGGCGGACGACCCGCAAGGCGGCGGCCACGAAGGCCACGGCGAGCAAGCGGACCACGACGCGGGCGACGGCGAAGAAGGCCGTGGCTCGCAAGACCGTCAGTCGGCCGGCTGCGGCGGCCCGAGTGGCGGCCCGGCCGACGGCTCGTCGGAGCGGGACCACGAGCGGGCGCGGGACGCGTCGAGGCTGAGCCCCCTGGCGGGGACGGCTGGGCCTTGGCAGAGCCGCCTCGCCTGAGGATCACCAGGCACCTCCTGACCGGCGACGCCAGACGGCTGGCGGTGCAGGGTCCGTCGGGCTCTGCGGGGTGCTTCGTGTCGGGCATCGTCGGGTGACGTGGACGGGGAGCGGGGTGCGCAGGGGCCACCCCGCTCCCCGTCGCGTCCGAAGGGCCCCAGGGGCGAGCGCCCGGGATGGAGAGGGGTCGAGGGATCGGGCGGCTCAGAGGGGCTCGATGCGGTGGAACGCCTCCCCGGCCGACAGTCCGGCCAGCGCCCCGTGTTGGGCCGCCTGGCGGACCACGGCGTCCCGAAAGGCGGCGCGGGCCGCCTCGACCTCCTCCGGGGTGGCCGCCGGGTCGATGCCCATGGTGCTGCGAAGCTGGCTCTGATGGGCCAAGAGGGCCCGGACCTTGCGGTCGAGGTGCTCGGGGCTGGCCGGCTCCACGTGGTTGGGCTGGTCGGGCTCGAAGAGCAGGAGGGTCCGAGGCCGGTGGGGAGGCAGGCCGAGGTCCGGGAAGAACGCCGGGTCCCGGGCCGCCACCACGCCGTCGACGGTCAGCCAGCCGGCGTGGCGGTGGTCGGGGTGCAGGCGGTAGCGGCGCCAGGGGTCGTGGCCGAGGACCACGTCGGGACGGATCCGCCGGATGGCTGCGCAGACCAGGCGACGTTCGGCCAGGCCGGATTGGAGCTCGCCGTCGGTCAAGCCGAGGAAGTCGACCGAGGCGACACCGAGGAGGGACGCGGCCTGCTGCTGCTCGACGCGGCGCGCTGCAGCCAAGGCGGCCGGGTCGCTGTCGGGCTCCCAGGTGCCTTTCTGTCCGTCGGTCAGCACGAGCTCGAAGACGGCGCAACCGGCCTCCGCCCAGCGGGCCAGGGTGGCTCCGCAGGCGAACTCGGCGTCGTCAGGGTGGGCGGCGATGGCCAGGGCAACGTCGGGCCGGGGCAGCTCGGTGCTCGGTGAGCCCGCCTCGGGCAGCTGGCCGACGGGCAGCTCGAAGCGCGATCCCCCCGCGGGGCCCGGTGCCGGCGGGTTCATGCCGGCAGGCAGCTCGGGCCGAGGTGCGCCAGGGCGGCGGCCACGTCGTCGGGCAGGTCCACGTCCCAGGTGAGTTCCAAGGGTTCGAGGATCCGGACCGGCAGGCCGCTGGCCCGGGCCGCGGCCAGGTGACGCTCGAAGGAACCCGGTCCGTAGGAGAAGGGGAAGGGCAAGGCGCTCGGAAGGCAGAGCACGTTCGTGCCGACCCGGTGCCGGTCGGGGACCAACGTGAGGCCCTCGAAGCCCAGCAGGCCGGCGAGGTTCCGGGCGGCCGGCAGGTCGCTGTGGACCACGGCGACCCGAGCGAACCCTCGGGCGGCGAGGGCCGCCCGACCGCTGGCCACGGCCCGGTTCAAGCCGATGCCCGGGGCGGGCAGCACCAGGGCCCCCCGGTCGGCTGCCCACTCGGCCACCTCGGGGTCGTCGCAGACGACGGCCACGGGCAGGGGAGCGGCGGCGGCCAGCACCCGTTCGGCCATGGACCTGGCCAGACAGGCTCGGGTGGTCGGGTCCACGGCCGGGGCCAGGCGGCTCTTGGCCGCCCGGAAGGCCTTCACGGGGACCAGGACGGCCGCCGGCTCGGGGCCTGCAGCGGAGGAGTGCACCGAGGGGCAGTGTAGGGCCCGGTTGGCAGGGCGCCGTTGGGCGCGAGCGGCCTAGGGTGGGCCGGCGATGGAACGGGTCTGCGTGCTGGGCGCCGGATCCTGGGGGACGACCGTGGCGGCCCTGGCGGGGCGCCGAGGACCGACCGCCTTGTGGTGCCGACGCCCCGAACTGGCGGCGGCCCTCGCCGCCAATCGGCGGAACCCCGACTACGTTCCCGACCTGGTCCTGCCCGAGGGGGTCCGGGTGACGGCCTCCCTCGCCGAGGCTGTTCAAGGGGCCAGCCTGGTGGTCCTCGCGGTTCCCTCCCACGGGTTTCGCCAGGTGGTGCGGGAGGCTCGGGCGTGGCTGCCCCCCGGGGTGCCGGTGGTCAGCTTGGCCAAGGGCCTCGAGCGGAGCAGCCACCGTCGGATGACCGAGGTGCTGGCCGAGGAACTGCCCCAGTGCCCCCGCGGGGTCCTCTCCGGGCCCAACCTCGCCCACGAGATCGCCGCTGGCCAGCCCGCGGCCACGGTCGTGGCCATGACCGATCCCAGCGCCGCCCTGCTGGCCCAGCGCCTGCTCCACACCGATCGGCTGCGGATCTACACGAACGACGACGTCGTGGGCTGCGAAGTGGCCGGCGTGACGAAGAACGTCCTGGCCCTCGCCGCTGGCATGGCCGTGGGTCTTGGCCTGGGGGATTCCTCCTTGGCGGCCCTGGTGACCCGAGGGCTGGCCGAGCTGGGCCGACTGGTGGTGGCCCTCGGCGGCGAGCGCTTGACCGTCACCAGTCTGGCGGGAGTCGGCGACCTGGTGGCGACCTGCACCAGTCCCCACAGTCGGAACCGCTCCGCCGGCGTGGCCCTCGGGCAGGGCCGGCCGCTGGCCGAGATCCTCGGGGGCTCCCGCATGGTGGTCGAAGGCGTGGTCAGTGCCCGTCCCCTCGTCGAACTGGCCGCCCACCACGGGGTCGAGCTGCCGATCGGCCAGCAGGTGCTCGACGTCCTCGAAGGTCGGGCCACCGTGGTCGAAGCGGTCGACCGGTTGATGAGCCGCACGGCCAAGGCCGAGTTCTGGGACCTCGGCGAACCCGTGTCGGCCGAGGGCCCGGTGCGAGAGGGCCCGGTGCGAGAGGGCCCAGGGCGATGAGTGGCGATCGCCGGGGAGCTGCGGGGTCCGGCCCGAGCGCGCCGGGCGACGAGGCCGACGAGGGGCGAGCGGCGGCACTGGCCCGGGTCCGTGCCGTGCTGCAGGCCGCGGGGGTCGGCGAGGAGGAGTTCCAGGCGGCGTTGGCCGGCGACGTCGTGGATCTGCTGGTGGCGGACCGTTTGCTGCTGCCGACCCGTCGGCGGTTCACCGCCCAGGAGGTGGCCGAGGCCACCGGCATGGCCGTGGACGTCCTGGCCCGGTTCTGGCGGGCCCTCGGGTTCCCGGACTTCGGTCCCGAGGAGCGGCTCTTCGGGGAGCAGGACGTCGAGGCGGTGCTGACCCTCCAGGAGCTCGTGGACCTCGGGGTGACCGACCTGGCCTCGGCGGTCGGCCTGACCCGCGTGGTGGGGGTCGCCATGAGCCGGGTGGCCGAGGCGGAGCTCGCGGCGACGGCCACGCCGCTGGGGATCGCCGGCGGGGACAGCGTGGAGGCGGCCGCCCGCTTCGTCGAGGTGGCCGACCGGTCCCTGCCGGCCGTCGCTCGCCTCCTCGAGTTCGTCTGGCGCCGGCACCTCCAGGCGGCGGTGCGCCGAGCCATGGCCCAGCGGGGCCGTCAGCCCAGCGGGTCGCCCGAGCTGGTGGTGGGGTTCGCCGACATGGTCGGGTTCACCCGGCTGAGCCAGCAGTTGGACGAGGCGACCCTGGCGACGGTGGTGAACCGGTTCGAGACCCTGGCCCACGAGACCATCACGGCGCTGGGTGGACGGTTGGTGAAGATGATCGGGGACGAAGCCATGTTCGTCGCCGAGCGGCCCGGGGCGGGGGTGGCGGTGGCGGTCCGGCTGGCCGAGCTCTACGCGGACGACGAGCTGCTCTCGGACGTCCGCGTCGGCCTGGCCCTGGGGCCGGTCCTGGCCCAGGACGGGGACTACTTCGGGCCGGTGGTGAACCTGGCCAGCCGGATCGCCCAGCTGGCCTACCCGGGGACGGTCCTGGCGGCCGACGAGGTCCGCCACGCCCTGGTGGCCGAGCAGGCGGCCCGGGACCTGCCAGCGGCAGTCCAGGCCGTCCTGGCCGAAGTGGAGGCCACGCCGCTCCGGCCGCGCATGGTCCGGGACGTCGGCCGGGTCCAGCTCTGGAACCTCCATCGCCGGGGGCAGGAGGCCGCGCCGAGCGACCGGCGGGCCGGGCGGCGCCTGGACCGGCTGGCCGGCGTCCTGCGGGACCTCGAGGGCCTCCGGGGGCTCGGCGAGCAGGTCCTGGCGGCCCGGCGCCCCGAGGGCGACCCCGGGGCCCCGTGGTCCTCCGGCTCTCCGGGCCGCTAGGCGGAGGTTCCTGCGCCCGGGGGCATGGCGGCCGGGTCGTCGGGCAGCCAGAGGGTGGCGATGCCGAAGGCCCGAAGCGGAAGGCCCTCGGTGAACGGCTCCAGGGGTCGGCCCCGGAGGTCGACCAGCCAGCCTCGCCGGCCGGGCAGGCGGACCTCAGTGGGGGCGGGTCGCGGGTTGAAGACCCGGAGCTCGAGGCCCCCGTGGACCCGCCGGAGGGCCGAGACCTCGGCGCCGTGTACCGCGAGGGCCTGACCCCGGGCCGGCCGGGTGCCGCCGCCGAGGCCGGTCACCACCTCCAGGGGCACCAGGACGTCGTCGGCCAGCTCGTAGGGGTCGAGGGGGGCCAGGCAGAGGGCGTAGCGGGCCTCGACGGTCCGGCCGACCATCTGGAGGCCCTCCACCGGCGTGAGGGGGCCGGCCGGCAGGGGCCGGGTGGCCATGCCGACCCGGGAGAGCATGCCGGTGGCCCGTAGGAGGGTCAGGGCCAGGCCCTTCGCCACCGGCTGGCCGTCCTCCTCGGCCAGGTCCACCAGCTCGTACTCGTGGAGGCCGTCGTGGACCACGGTGAGGCCGCCGGCCTGGACGAAGCGCCGGGAGGGGAAGGTCGGCAGGCCGAGCTCCTCGGGTCGTCCCTCGGCCGAGAGGCCCCGGGCGACCGTCCCGAAGGCGCACTCGGCCACCGAGCCGCTCGCCGGCTCGGGCAGGGGGAAGTGGACCCGAAGGCGGTGGTCCCGGGCCGGATTCTCGAAGCTGGTCCGGACCCGCAGCCAGGGCTCGTCGGCCCGGAGCTCGAGCAGGCTGGTGACCCGGACCGGGCACGCGCCGACCCGGGCCTGGCTCGTGCCCTCGGCCCGCTCGGGCCAGGTGTAGTCGGCGCTGACCCGCACCCGGGCCCGCAGGGGGCCGTCCTCCTCGAGGGCCAGCTCGACCCGCTCGGGCCGATCCACGAGCCGGTCCTGGGCCGGGGGCGAGTAGTTGTAGGAGTCCCCGAGGTCCCCGCCGTCGACCAGCCGGCCGAAGCCGGCCAGGCCGTCGAGGGCGAAGGTGCCGTCGCTCGGGTCGACGAGGACCTCCACGAGGCCGTTGGTCAGTCGGATCCCCCCGCCGTCGGGCAGGGCCTCGGCCCGCACCGGGCCGGTCGGGGCCTCGGGGGCGAACGGGGCCCAGCCGAAGCCCGGCACCGGACCCACCCGGGCGAGGACCCGATGGGTGGGCGGCTGGTCCAGGCGGAGCCGGACGGTGGCCTCGGGCCGGCGCTGGAGCCGGGCCAGCAGGTCGGCGCGGGCGCCGGCCACCGCACTGGCCGGCCGTTCCTCGGGTCCGACGGCCACGGTCACCGCCAGGCCCTCGTCGTCCTCCTCGACGTTCACCGCCTGCACCCAGCTGTCCTCGGTCAGCTGGGCGGTGTCGGGCAGCATGGCCAGCAGGGTCCGGACCGACCCGGCGTCCAGGCGGAGCTCGCCGAGGCCCCGGGGCAGACCCAGGGCCCCGGCCGGCTCGGCCAGGACCTGGGTGTGCGGCGGGGGGTTCTCGCCGACCACGGTGGCCTCGACGAGGCCCGCCCGGTCCCGGGCGGCCAGGTTCACGACCGTCGGCCCCGGCTCGGTCAGGGAGGCGGCCAGGTCCGCCAGGGCGTCCTGGGCCACTCCCCGGGCCACCGTCAGGGCTTCGGCGTAGCGCTGGAGGACGGCGTCGGTCACCGGGTCCACCGAGCAGGCGCAGATGGAGTCGTGGGCGGCGTTGCGGACCACCTGGCGCCAGGCCAGGGCCAGCTCCCCAGCGGCCGCCTCGGGGCGGCGGCCGAAGAGGGCCTGGAGCGGTTCGGCCCGCCGTTCGAGCTCCCGGGCCACCTGGGCGGCCCGCTGCTTGAGGTCGACGCGGGTGGAGAGGACGCCCATGAGGACGTTGGCCCGGGCCCCCGAGCGCAGCTCGCCCCGCCAGGTCGGCAGGTCCTCGACGGGTGCCTGCTGGAGGTACTCGGGGAGGGAGACCAGCCGGGCGCACCGACCGTCGGGGTCCTCGGCCGCCAGCTCGGCCAGGAGCCGGCCGAGGGCCGGCTGGGGCGGCTGGTGGTCGTTGCCGGCCATGACGAGCAGCTCGCCCCGGACGAAGGGGGCCTGCTGCTCGGCCAGGGCCTCGAAGCGCCGGCGCAGGCCCTCGGGGTCCTCGGGGAGCGCCGCCCCGTTCGCGTAGCCCAGGGGCAGGTACTCGGCCCGGACCCGGGACCCGTCGGGCGCCTCCCACCAGAAGGCCGAGGCCTCGATGGCCCGGGGGACGCCCCGCCACACCACGGCGTGCTCGAAGCCCGCCAGGCGGAGGAGCTGGGGCATCTGGGCCACGTGGCCGAACATGTCGGGCAGGTAGCCCACCGCCATGGCCCCCCCGAAGGCCGCCGCCCGGGCCAGGCCGAGCTGGAGGTTCCGGACGTGGGTCTCGGGGGAGGGGAGGAACTCGTCGGCCAGCACGTACCAGGGGCCCAGGCTCAGCCGGCCGGCCCCGGCCAGGGCCCGGATCCGCTCGGCCATCTCGGGCCGGACCTCCAGGTAGTCGTCGACCATGGCCATCTGGCCGTCCATCAAGAAGCAGCGGAACGAGGGATCCGTGCTCATCGTGGCGAGCAGCTGGTCGAGGGCGGCCACCAGGCGGTGGCGGAAGCCCTCGAAGGGCTCGTACCACTCCCGGTCCCAGTGGGTGTGGGGGACGACGGCGACGCGCAGGGCCATGGGGGCATGCTAGGACCCCCGTTCCTCGACGCCCGGGCCGGCGCTAGCGTGCCGGCTGTGCAGGCGGTGGCCGACGCCAGCTCCTTCGGCCGTCCGGCGCCGAGCCCGGCGGCCCTGGCCCCCGAGCCTCGCCTGGTGGACCGCGTGGCGGCTCGCTGGGCCGCGGACCCCGGGGCCCCGGCGCTGCGCTGGCGCCACTGGCCGGCTGGTCGGTGGTGGCGACGGGGGGAGCTGGCCGAGCGGGTGGCCGGGTGGGCCGAGGGCCTGGCCCGGCTCGGGGTGGGCCCGGGGCAGCGGGTGCTCTGGCTGGGCACCTCGACCCCCGAGCAGCTCCTGGGTGTCCTCGGGGCCCTCTGGGCCGGGGCCAGCGTGATCCCGGCCAACCCGAAGCTGACCCCCCGGGAGCTGGCCCACCTGCTCGGGGACGCCGAGCCCCAGGCGGTGCTCGCCGAAGCGGCCCAGGAGGCGGGCCTGCACGCCGCCGCCGAGCTGGCCGGCCGACCCCTGCCGCAGCTGCTCCGTCCCACGCTGAGCGGCCCCGTCCCCGCCCCGGGACGGCCGGGGCCCGGGACGGCCGGCGGCGCCCGTGCCGGGGCCGGCGGGGACGGTCCGGCACCGGCCCTCATGGTCTACACCTCGGGCACCACCGGGGCCCCGAAAGGCGCCCTGCTCGACCAGGCGAACCTGCTGGCGAACGCCGCCGCGCTGGCCTGGGCCTGGGAGTGGACACCCGAGGACCGCCTGGTCCACTGCCTGCCGGTCTTCCACGTCCACGGGCTCTGCGTCGGCCTGCTCGACAGCCTGGCCGTCGGCGCCCAGGTGGTCCTCCTGCCCGGCTTCGACCCGGCCGGGGTGGTCGAGGCCCTCGCCGAAGAGCGGGCCTCGCTGTTCTTCGGCGTTCCCACCATGTACCACCGGCTGGTCGAGGCCAGACTGGCCGAGCACCTGGCCCGGCTGCGGCTGGCGGTGGCCGGCTCGGCCGCCCTGGCCCCCGGGCTCCACCGGCAGCTGGTCGCGGCCCGGGTGCCGCTGGTCGTCCGCTACGGGATGAGCGAAACCCTCATGCTCACCTCCACCCCGCCGGCCGCCCCGGCGCGCCCGGGCAGCGTCGGGGTCTGCCTGCCGGGGGTGGAGGCGGCGGTCGACGAGAGCGGGGAGGTCTGGGTGCGGGGGGCCAGCGTCGGCCCGGGCTACTGGCGGCGGCCCGAGGCCACCGCCGCGTCCCGGCGGGACGGCTGGTTCCGCACCGGTGACCACGGCCGGCGGGACCCCGACGGCTGGCTCACCCTGCTCGGCCGGGCTGGCGACGTGGTGATCAGCGGGGGCTACAACGTCTACCCGGCGGAGGTCGAGGACGTGCTGGCCGGGTACCCGGGGGTCGCCGAGGTGGCCGTCGGGGGCCGCCCATCGGCGGAGTGGGGGGAGGTGGTCACGGCCTGGGTCGTGCCCCGCCCGGGCACCGAGCTGGTCCCCGAGGAGCTGCTGGCCTGGGCCGCCGAACGGCTCGCCCCCTACAAGCGCCCTCGGGAGCTGCGGGTGGTGGCGTCCCTGCCCCGCAACGCCATGGGGAAGCTGCTGCGCCACGCCCTCCGCTGACCGACCGCAGGCCCCCGCCCCGCCGCCCTCTCCCGAGGCGGTCCGCCCTGCGACGTAGCCTGAGGCCGTGCGGGTGGCCTTCGGAACCGACGAGCGGACCCCGGTGAGCGACGCGGTGGCCGAGGGGCTCCGACGACGAGGACTGGAGGTCGAGGAGCTGGCGGTCGGCGAGCCCTGGCCGCTCGTGGGCCGACGGGTGGGCGAAGCGGTGGCCGGGGGCCGGGCCGAGATGGGCGTGGTGCTCTGCCACACCGGCACGGGGGTGGCCATGGCGGCCGGGAAGGTCCCCGGGGTGCGGGCCGCCCTGTGCGTCGACGCCCCGACGGCCGCCGGCGCCCGGCGCTGGAACGACGCGAACGTCTTGGCCCTCAGCCTGCGGCTCTTGACCCCGACCCTCGCCGAGGAGATCCTCGACGCGTTCCTCCGCACCGACCCCGACCCCGAGGAGCTCCCCTTGGTGGCCGCGGTCGAGGACCCCGAGCGGCTGGGGTCCGCCGAAGGGCGCTGAGGCGGTGGCGGGGAGAGGGGCGGCGGCCCGGGCTGCTTCCCGCGGGGCCCGCCTGCGGGCCCCGACGGACCGGCTGGAACGCTGGCTGTGGCGGCAGGGCGCCGGGGTGCTCGTGGCCTGCGACGAGGTCGGCCGAGGGGCCTGGGCCGGGCCGATCAGCGTCGGGGCCCTCGCCCTGGTCCCCGGCGCCGGTCCCGCACCGACGGAGGTGCGCGACTCGAAGCTCCTCGGCGCCTCCCGCCGCGAGGCCCTGGTCCCGGCCCTGGCCGGCTGGGCCCACGGGGTGGCCGTGGGGCACGCGGCGGCCAGCGAGGTGGACCGGGAGGGGCTCCTCGGCGCGCTGCGGCTCGCCACCCTGCGGGCCCTCGCCCAGCTGCCCCGGCCCGACGTCGTCCTCCTCGACGGCCCCCTGGACTGGCTGGGCGGGAAGGCCCCAGGCCGGGTCCTGGCGGTGGTGGCCGCCGACCGTCGCTGCGTCTCGGTGGCCGGGGCCAGCGTGGTGGCGAAGGTCCACCGGGACCGGCTCATGACCGGTCTGGCCGCCCGCTACCCGGGCTACGGCTGGGACCGGAACAAGGGGTACGGGACCCCCGAGCACCGCTCGGCGCTGACCCGCCTCGGGCCCAGTCCCCTGCACCGGCGGAGCTGGCGCCTGCCCTCCGACCCGGGGCCCGGGACCCAAGACGCGCTAGAACTGCGGTGATGGCGTACCTCTTCGCCGTCGGGGCCGCCCTGGCCAACGCCCTGACGACCATCCTGCAGCGCCTGGGGGTCCGGGAGGCCCCGCCGGAAGCCTCGCTCCGGCTGGCCTTGCTGACCCACGCTATCCGCCGGCCGGTGTGGTTGGCGGGGACCGGCACCTTGCTGCTCGGGTTCCTCCTGCAGGCCGCGGCCCTCCACGAGGGCCC
Organism: Aciditerrimonas ferrireducens; assembly: GCF_023130475.1. Lineage (GTDB taxonomy): Bacteria > Actinomycetota > Acidimicrobiia > Acidimicrobiales > UBA8190 > Aciditerrimonas > Aciditerrimonas ferrireducens. The sequence goes on along the minus strand of NZ_JAKHEX010000021.1, from coordinate 5,137 downwards.
CTTGAGCGAGGTCCAGCCGGTGCTGACCCTCGAGCTGCCGTTCCTCGTGGCGATCCTGGGCCTGTGGTTCGGGGTCCAGGTGGGGCTTCGGGAGTGGGGCGGGGCCATCTTGGGGGCCGGCGGGCTGGCGGTCTTCCTGGCGGCCGCCGACCCCCAGCGAGGTCCCCGGGTCCCGGACCTGCGGGTCTGGGGGCTCGTGGCCTTCTCGGTGGTGGCAGCCAGCGCCCTGGCCCTCGGCCTGGCCCAGATCGGGTCGGCCCAGTGGCGGGCCGCCATGTACGGGGCCTCGGCCGCCATCATGTTCGCCTTCAGCGCCTCCTTGATCCGCCAGCTCATGCTGGACCTCTCCCAGGGGTTCTGGACGCTGTTCCTCCGCTGGGAGCTCTGGGCCATGGCCGGATCGGGGCTCGCCGCGGTCTTCTTGGCCCAGAACGCCTTCCACGCCGGGCCGGTCACCGCCTCCCAGCCCACCTTGGTCATCGTGGACCCCTTGGCCTCCATCGGCATCGGCATCGGGCTCTTCGGGGACCAGCTCCAGACGGCGGGGGGCCGGGGAGTGGTGGAGTCGGTGGCGCTTCTGGTCATGTGCATCGGCGGGTTGGTGCTGGCCCGCTCGCCGGTGGTGGCGGATCTGAAAGCGCCCGAGGGCCAGGGGCAGGTGGCGCTGGTCCGGCGTCGACGAGGGGGACGGCGGGCCAGCTTGGGGAAGGGGGCCTCACCCGATGTGCCCTGCTGCTGAGGACCGGCGAGCCGGCGAGACGGCCGAGGATCCCGAGCGACCGCCGGGTGCGCCTCCGGCCTACGACCCCTGGGCGGCGGCGAAGGAGCGGATCGTCGCCGCCTGCCGCCTGGCCAAGGTGCCCGAGGAGGTCACCGCGGTCCTCCTGCACCCCGAGCGGGTCGTGGAGGTGGCCGTGCCGGTCCGGCTGGACCGCGGCGAGGTCGTGGTGTTCACGGGGTGGCGGGTCCACCACAACCTGGCCCGCGGGCCGGCGAAGGGCGGCATCCGCTTCCACCCGGCCCTGACCGCCGGCGAGGTCGTGGCCCTGGCGGCCGACATGACCCTGAAGACGGCGGTCGTCGACATCCCCTTCGGGGGCGGCAAGGGCGGGGTCCGCTGCGACCCGGCCGCCTTGAGCCTTGGGGAGCTCGAACGGCTGACCCGGCGCTACACCGTCGGGATCGCCAGCTTGCTCGGCCCGGACCGGGACGTGCCGGCGCCCGACGTGAACACCGACGAGCGGGTCATGGCCTGGCTCCAAGACACGGTGGACCTCCTCCAGGGCGGGGCCGTGCCGGGGGTGGTGACGGGCAAGCCCCTGGCGGTCGGGGGCATGCGGCTCCACAGCGGGGCGACGGCCAGCGGCGTGGTGCGCTGCGTCCGGGCGGCCCTGTCGGCCCTCGGCCGGCCGGTGGCCGGCCAGCGGGTGGTGGTCCAGGGGTTCGGCAAGGTGGGCCGCCCCTTGGCGTTCCTCTTGGCCTCGGCGGGATGTCGGGTAGTGGCCGTCGCCGACGTCGCCGGGGCCACCTGGAACCCGGCCGGGCTCGACGTGGGGGCCCTCGCCGCCCATGCCGACCGGACCGGTTCGGTGGCCGGGTTCGCCGGCGGCGCCGCGCTGGACCCGGCGGAGCTCTGGGCCGTCGAGGCCGACGTGGCGGTGCCCGCTGCCTTGGAGGGAGCCATCGACCGGTCCCAGGCCGAGGCGCTTCGGGCCCGGCTGGTGGTCGAAGCGGCGAACGGGCCGGTCACCCCCGCGGCCGACGAGGTCCTGGCCCGACGGGGGGTCACCGTGGTGCCCGACATCCTGGCGAACGCCGGCGGGGTCACCGCCTCCTACTTCGAGTGGGCCCAGAACCGCCAGGGGTACCGCTGGGAGGAGGCCCTGGTGGCCGAGCGGCTGGGGCGGACCATGGACGAGGCCTTCCAGACCGTCTGGGTCCGGGCCGAGGACCTCGGGGTGAGCCTGCGCGACGCGGCCGGGGTGGTGGCCGTCGAGCGGGTCGCGGCCGCCCTCGAGGCCCGCGGCGTCTTCCCCTGAGCGCGAGCGTCCGTCCCGGCTCAGTGGGCCAGGGCCAAGGCCCCGACGGCGGCGAGGAGGGCGAGGGGAGCCGAGAGGAGACCGAGGGCGACGGTCTGGCGGAGCGGCGGGATGGCCCCGGCCTGGGCGGCCGAGCGGCGCCAGAGGACCCAGGAGAGGGAGCCGGTGACGAAGAGGTTGGGCCCGACGTTCAGGCCCACGAGGAGGGCCAGGGGGTGGGGGACGGCGCCGGCGGCCAGCAGGGAGGCGGCCGGGAGGTTGTTGAGGGCCACGGCCCCGAGGGCGCCGAGGACGGCGGTGCCGAGGGGGTCGAGGTGCTGCAGGAGGCTGGCAGGCGCGCCACTGGCCCGACCCAGGGTGCCGAGGGCGACGGCCAGGCCGAAGAGGCCGACGAGGACGGCCGGGCCGAGCACCTCGCCGATCCGGCGTAGCGAGGTGGCCCCCTGGCCGAGGCGGACGAGCGCCGCGAGGAGTCCGATGCCGAGGACCGGCAGGGCAGGGCTCGGCAGGAGCACGACCGCCACGGTGACCCCGGCGACGGCCAGCAGGCCGCCGGGGTGCGGGGACCCGCTCCGGGGCGGCCGGGGTCGGGGGTCGGTGCCGGCCGGGGTCGGGGATCCGGGGGTGCCGGCCGCCGTCCCAGCCACCGCCGTCCCAGTCACCGGTGCCCCAGCCACCGCTGCCTCGGCTGCCGGCCCCGACCGCTGGCGGAGCGCTCGGCCGGCCGCGAAGGCCACGAGGGCGACGGTGACGATCCCGGCAGCCGCCCAGGCGGGGGCAGCCTCGGCGAGGAAGCGGCCGCCCGAGAGGTGGTGGCGGCCAAGGACGATGAGGTTGGTCAGGTTGGAGCCCGGCAGGAGAAGCGAGCCGGCGTTGGACAGCAAGAGGCACAGCCCGAGGGCGAAGGGGACGACGGGGGGACGGCGGGCAGCGGCGTAGGCCAGGACCGGGGTCACGAAGGCCACCGAGGTGTCGAGGTTGAGCACGGCGGTGACCAGGGCGACGAGCAGGGCGGCCCCGAGGACCAGGCCGAGGCCGTCGCCGGTCAGCCGGACCAGGAGCCGCCCGGCGGCCGCGAAGAGCCCGTCCACCTCGGCCACCAGGCCGACGAGGAGCAGGCCGGCGACGAGCACGAAGGGCGACCAGTCCTGCCTGGCGCTGGCTGCTGCTCGTGCCGGGGCCATCGCCGCCGCCAGCAGGGCACCGAGGCCGCCGAGGAGGGCCAGCCAGGTGGTCGGTCGGCGCAGGGCCCCCCCGGGCGCTCGACGGCGGTCGGGGGGCGCCGGCCCGGCCCCCGGGGCCGCTGGGCTCACCAGCCCCGGGCGACCCACTCCTCGAGGTGGGGTCGCTCGGCGCCGATGGTCGTGTCCGCGCCGTGGCCGGGCAGGACCAGGGTCCGGTCGTCGAAGGCGGCGAAGAGCCGGCGGTCGATGGACTCGATGATGGTGGGGAAGTCCCCGCCGGGCAGGGCGGTGTTGCCGGGACCGCCGGGGAAGAGGGTGTCGCCGGTGAAGAGCAGGGGGGTGCCCTCGACGGCGAAGCAGAGCGAACCCGGGGTGTGGCCCGGGGTGTGGAGCACCCGGAGGCGCAGCCGGCCCACCGAGAGGACCTGCTCGTCCTCGAGGACCTGGTCGTAGGCCGGCAGCATGGCGGCGTCGTCGGCCGAGACGGCCACGTCGAGGCCGGCGTCTCGGACCTGGGGCACCGCCTGGATGTGGTCCCAGTGGCCGTGGGTCTCGAGCACCGCCCGGACCCCGAGCTCCCGGCAGAGGGGCAGCAGGCGTTCGTGCTCGTTCGCGGCGTCGATGAGCACGGCGTCGCCGCTTTGGCGGCAGCGGACCACGAAGACGTTGTTGTCCAGGGGGCCGACCACGACCCTGTGGACCTCGACCAGGCTGTCCTCGTAGTGCGGCACCCCTTGATCTTGCCCCCTTCGCGCTCGGGCTGCCCGGTTGACCCGCTGGCCACGCCGCCGTGGGTCACCCCTCGGGGGGCCACGCAGCGCTTGACCGGGCGGTCTGGTAGACATGACGGGGGCACCGCCAGCCGCGGGCCAGGTCCCGAGGAGGACGCCGATCCGGCCGAGGGCCGGGCGGACCGAGCAGAGGCAGGAGACTGCGATGAACTTCGCCTTCAGCGAGGAGCAGGAGGAGCTCCGGCGGTCGGTCCGCCGGTTCCTGGAGGACCGGTCGCCGGTGACCGAGGTCCGTCGGCTGATGGAGACGACCGAGGGGTACGACCCGGCGGTCTGGCAGCAGATGGCCGAGCAGCTGGGCCTCCAGAGCCTGGTGGTGCCCGAGCAGTACGGCGGGGCCGGGTTCAGCTTCGTGGAGCTGGCGGTGGTCCTCGAGGAGATGGGCCGGGCCTTGCTCTGCGCCCCGTTCTTCTCCACGGTGGCCCTGGCGCAAAGCGCCCTGCTGCACAGCGGGGACGAGGCGGCGAAGACCGAGTGGCTGCCGAAGCTGGCGGGGGGCGAGGCCATCGGGACGGTGGCCCTGACCGAGGCGGCGGGTCGACCGGGCCTGGAGGGCATCGAGACCCGCGCCACCCGCGGCCAGGAGGGCTGGACCCTGGAGGGGACGAAGCTCTTCGTGCTCGACGGGCACGTCGCCGACCTGCTCCTGGTGGTGGCGAGCACCGACGCTGGCCCGAGTCTCTTCGCGGTGACGAAGGGCGCCCCGGGGCTCTCGACCACGCCCCTGCCGACCATGGACCAGACCCGCAAGCAGGCGAAGGTCACCTTCTCGGGCACCCCGGGGACCCTCGTGGGCACCGAGGGCGGGGCCGGGCCGGTGGTGGAGAAGATGCTGCAGCTGGCCGTGGTGGCTCTGGCTGCCGAGCAGGTCGGTGGGGCTCAGCGCTGCTTGGAGATGGCCGTGGACTACGCGAAGGCCCGGATCCAGTTCGGCCGGCCCATCGGGAGCTTCCAGGCCATCAAGCACAAGTGCGCCGACATGCTCATGGAGGTGGAGTCGGCGAAGTCGGCCGCCTACTACGCCGCCTGGGCCGCCGCCGAGGACAACGAGGAGCTGCCGGTGGTCTCGAGCCTGGCCAAGTCCTACTGCTCGGAGGCCTACTTCCACGCGGCGGCCGAGAAC
>NZ_JAKHEX010000020.1 GCF_023130475.1 Aciditerrimonas ferrireducens | reverse complement strand
CTCGCCTACCAGCGCTTCCTCCGCACCTTCAGCGGGCCCCGCTGGGCCGCACTGGCGGCCCGTGGCGCCACGGTCCAGCGGCCCCTGTGGGCCTCGACCTCCACCAAGAACCCGGCCTACCCCGACCTCCTCTACGTCGACCAGCTCATCGGGCCCGACACCGTCAACACCATGCCCGACGAGACCCTGGCGGCGTTCCTCGACCACGGGACCCCGGCCCGCACCGTCGATCGGGATCCCCAGGCAGCCGAGACGGCCCTCGAGACCGTCGGGGAGCTCGGCATCGACCTGGCCGACGTGGCGCGGGTCCTCGAGGCCCAGGGGGTGGCCGCATTCGGGGCCTCCTTCGACGATCTCCTTGCCGAGCTCCGCCGCAAGGCGGCCGCCCTCGCCCCCGGTCGCCAGTCCTAGGGAACGGACGCTCGGACGCTCGGAGGCTCGGAGGCTCGGAGGCTCGGACCGGCTCGGGAGTGCTGACACCTCCCGCCGGTGCCACGACCGATGCCTCCGTGGGCGTTGTGGAGTTTGTGTGACATGTTGTGATTCGGGGTGACGCTGGCACGGATCCCCCTCGCCCAGGGGCCCACCACTAAGGTGGCGCCATGGCCGTCGTCGACCCCTCCGAGCTGCTCAGCCGCCCGCTCGCCGACCTTCTGGAGGCCGCCGCCAGCGTCCGGGACCAGGCGCACGGGCGACGGGTCACGTACTCCCCGAAGGTCTTCATCCCCCTGACCCAGCTCTGCCGGGACCGCTGCGGCTACTGCACCTTCTCCCAGCCGCCGGCCCGCCTGCCGGCCCCCTTCCTCGAACCTGAGGAGGTCCTGGCCATCGCCCGAGCCGGCCAGGAAGCCGGCTGCTCCGAAGCGCTCTTCACCCTCGGCGAGGCCCCCGAGGAGCGCTACCCGGTCGCCGCCCGCTGGCTGGCCGAGCGGGGGTACGACTCGACGGTGGACTACCTGGTCGCCATGTGTGCCCTGGTCCGGGACGAGACCGGCCTGCTGCCCCACACGAACGCCGGGGCGCTCAGCGACGGGGACCTTGCACGGCTCCGCCCGGTGAGCGCCAGCCAGGGCATGATGATCGAGACCTTGGCTGCGCTTCCCTGCCACGCGCAGGCCCCGGACAAGGTGCCCGCTCGTCGCCTGGCCACGCTGGAGGCCGCCGGTCGCCTGGCGGTGCCCTTCACGAGCGGCATCCTCGTCGGGATCGGGGAGACCCGGGCCGACCGGGTCGAGGCCCTGGCGGCGCTGGCGGAGGTCCACGCCCGACACGGGCATCTCCAGGAGGTCATCGTCCAGCCCTTCTTGCCGAAGCCGGGCACGGCCATGCACCGGCACCCAGCGTGTCCGCCGGAAGAACTGTGGTGGTCGGTGGCCGTTGCTCGGCTGGTGCTGCCCCCCGAGGTGCACGTCCAGGCCCCGCCGAACCTGGCCGACGACCTCGGGGCCCTGCTGGCAGCAGGCATCGACGACTGGGGCGGGGTGTCGCCGGTGACCGCGGACCACGTGAACCCCGAGCGGGCCTGGCCGGCGCTCGGGGTGCTGCGCCGGGCGACCGAGGCCGCCGGGTTCACGCTGGCCCCCCGCCTCCCGATCTACCCCAGCTTCGCCGCCGAGCCCGAGCGCTGGCTGGCCCCCGAGATGCGCTTCTTCGTGCTGGAGCGTGCCGACGCCGAGGGCCTGGCCCGGGACCACCCTTGGGTGGCCGGGGGCGAGCTGGCCCCGCCCCAGCTGCTTCCGACCCTCGAGCCGGGGGCCGCCGGAGCACGGTCCCGCCCGGCCCCGTGGCCCCAGCCGAGCACGAAGAGCCCCGTCGGGGAGGTCCTCGCCGCCCTGGCCGGCGGGGAGGAGCCCGACGAGGACGCCATCGTCACCCTCTTCGGGGCCCGGGGGCCGGAGGTGCGGGCGGTGTGCGAGCAGGCCGACGACCTGCGTGCCCGGCTGGTCGGGGACGCCGTGACCTTCGTGGCGAACCGCAACATCAACTACACGAACATCTGCACCTTCCGCTGCCGCTTCTGCGCCTTCTCGAAGGGGCCCCTCTCGTTGAACCTGCGGGGCACCCCGTACCTGCTCAGCCTGGAGGAGATCGCCGCACGGGTCCAAGAGGCCGCGGCGGCCGGGGCGACCGAGGTCTGCCTGCAAGGCGGTATCCACCCGAGCTTCGACGGCGAGTACTACCTGCAGGTGATCAAGGCAGTGAAAGAAGCCGTCCCAGGGATCCACGTGCACGGCTTCACCGCCCTCGAGGTCTACGAGGGGGCACGCCGCCTCGGCGAGCCCCTGGCCGACTATCTCACCCGGCTGAAGGAGGCCGGCCTGCGGACCCTGCCGGGCACCGCAGCGGAGATCCTCGACGACGAGGTCCGAGCGGTGCTCTGCCCGGACAAGATCACCACCGACCAGTGGCTCGAGGTCCACCGCACCGCTCACGAGGTCGGCCTGCGCTCGAACGTGACCATCATGTTCGGCGCAATCGAGCATCCCCGCTCGTGGGCTCGCCACCTGGTCCGGACCCGGGACCTCCAGCACCGGACCGGGGGGTTCACCGAGTTCGTCCCCCTGCCCTTCGTCCACATGGGTGCCCCCATCTACCTGCAGCGCCGGGCCCGCCGCGGCCCGACCTTCCGAGAGGCCCTCCTCATGCACGCCGTCGGCCGCCTGGCCTACGGCGCCGTCATCCCGAACGTCCAGGCGTCCTGGGTCAAGCTCGGTCCCGAAGGCGTCCAACAGGCCCTGCGGGCCGGGGCGAACGACCTGGGCGGCACCTTGATGGACGAGAACATCTCCCGGGCGGCGGGGGCCAGCCACGGCCAGCGGATGACCCCCGAGGAGCTCGCCGCGCTCGTCGAACCCCTCGGACGCACCCTTCGGCAGCGCACCACGCTCTACCAGCTGGTTCCCCAGGCGGCGTGAGACCCGGCGAGGACCACGGCGGCCTGGACCCGGCCGTCCAGGCGGCTGCCGGCCGGGCCGGGGAGGCCGTCTTGCCGCTCCTGCCCCCCGAGCGGGGCACCCGTCCCCTCCTCCAGGGGATCCTCGACACGGTCGCCCAGCTGGCCGCCCAGGATCCTGAGCCGCTGGACCTCAAGATCGCCAGCGCTGCCCTGGCCGAGATGACCGAGGCGTTCCGGGTCTTCCGACCCTACCGGGGCGTCCCGAAGGCGACCTTCTTCGGCTCGGCCCGCACCCGGCCCGACGATCCCCTCTACCGCCAGGCGAAACAGCTGGCGGGCCGGTTGGCCGAGCGGGAGTGGATGGTGGTCACCGGGGCCGGGCCGGGCATCATGGCGGCGGCCATGGAAGGGGCCGGGCGGGAGCGGTCGCTCGGGGTGAACATCCGCCTGCCCTTCGAGCAGGGAGCCAACCCGTTCATCGCCCAGGACCCGAAGCTGGTGGAGATGCGCTACTTCTTCACCCGGAAGCTGATGCTCATCAAGGAGTCCTCGGCCTACGTGGTCCTGCCCGGGGGCTTCGGCACCCTCGACGAGGCCTTCGAGCTCCTCACCCTCCTCCAGACCGGCAAGGCCCTGCCCGCTCCGCTCGTCCTCCTCGACGTGCCGGGGGGCACCTACTGGGAGGGCTGGCGCCGCTTCCTCGACGAGCAGGTGGCCCGTGGGGGCCTGATCGACCCGCACGACCACCAGCTCTACCGCATCACGGCCGACGTCCCGACCGCCCTCGACGAGATCCTCGGCTTCTACCGCAACTACCACTCGCTGCGCTTCGTCGGGGATCTCCTGGTCGTCCGGGTCCGGCACCTCCCCAGTCGTCGGGAGCTCGCCGAGCTGAGCCGACGCTTCGCCGACATCCTCGTCGAGGGGCCGATCCGGCCCACCCGACCCCTGCCCCCGGAACGGGCCGACCAGGACCACGTCGAGCTGCCCCGGCTCTGCCTGCGCTTCGACCGTTTCCACTACGGCCGGCTCCGGCAGCTCATCGACGAGCTGAACCGCCTGGTCCCCGCCGAGCCCTGAACCGGCGGGGCCAGCCGGTCCGGGCCCCGAGCGACGCTGCACAACACCGAAAACGCTGCGTCGGGACGTTCGCTACCATCAGCGGTCGTGACCAGGGTGGCGGAGCCCCGGCAGCGGCGGAGCCGGCAGCGGCGGGCGCAGCTCCTCGAGGCTGCCCTTGCGCTGCTCGCCGAAGGTGGCGTCCGGGCCGTCACCCACCGGGCCGTGGCCCGGCGAGCCGGTCTCCCGGCCGCCGCCACCACCTACTACTTCAGCTCCATCCACGAGCTGGTCAGGGAAGCCCTCGAGCTGAACCTCGAGCAGCGCCTGACCGAGCTGCGGGCGGTGCTCGAGACCGCCGTGGCCCAGGAGCCGGATCCCCGGCGGGCGGTGGACCGCTTCGCCCAGACCCTCCTCGCCAGCCAGCCTCGGCGGGCCGTCACCCAGCTCGAGCTCTACCTCCAGGCCACCCGGGACCCCGAGCTGCGCTCCTCGGTGCGAGAGAGCCTGGCCGCCTTCGAGGACCTGGCCGCTGAGACCCTGGGCCGGGGCGGCCTCGGTGCGCCGAGCGCAGCCCGAACCCTCGTGGCCGTGGTCGACGGGGTCGTGCTGCACGAGCTGGCCACCCGGGAACCTGACGAGGAGGGACGGGCGGCAGCGGCCGAACGCTTGGCCGAGGCCCTCTGGGCGGTCCTCGGTCCTCTCCTGGCGGCCCGAGGCCCGACGGAGGCGCCGCCGGTCAGTCCGCCGGCTCGCCCCGCAAGAGTGCTGCCGCTCGGGCCACCGCTCGGCGGGCCCGGGTGAGGCGGCGTTCTTCGGCGAGCCAGTGGTCCCGCTCGTCCCGTGCCGCTGCCGCCTCGGCCTCGGCGGCCTGCCGGAGATGGTCGAGGGCCAGCTCGGCCAGGCGCTCCTCGAGCGCCTCCAGGGCGGTGCGAACCTCCTCGATCCCGTCCGTGGCCATCGTGGCCTCGGCCCGCCGCGTCCGGCTCCTGCGGCGTCTCGCTCAGCGGCCGGCGGTCTCGGCCCGCTCCGGGAGCGGCACGTCGACGATGGTCAGCTCGCCGGCCAGGGCCTTGGCCCGGAGGACCTTCTTGTCGAACTTGCCGACCGAGGTCTTCGGCACCTCGGGCACCGCCGCCCAGCGCTCCGGCAGCCACCAGCGGGCCACCCGGTCCTGGAGGAAGGCCAGCACCTCGGCCGGGTCGACCTGGTGCCCGGGGGCCGGCACGTAGCAGACCAGGGGCCGTTCCCCCCACTTGGGGTCCGGCACCCCGACGACCGCCGCCTCGAAGACCGCCGGGTGGGCCATGACTTGGTTCTCCAGGTCCACCGAGGAGATCCACTCGCCGCCCGACTTGATGACGTCCTTGGTCCGGTCCGAGATGACCATGACGTTGTGCTCGTCCAAGGTCCCCACGTCGCCGGTCCGAAGCCAGCCGTCGTGGAAGCGGTCGCTGGAGGGGTCCTTGTAGTAGGCGCCGGTGATCCAGGGTCCTCGGACCTCGAACTCCCCGACCGAACGGCCGTCGTTGGGCAGGACCGTGCCGTCCTCGGCCACCACCCGGACCTCGACCCCGGCCACCACCCGGCCGGTCTTCGCCCGCCAGGTCAGCTCCTCCTCGGCTGGCACGCCCCGGGGCGGCCAGCTCACGGCGCAGACCGGGCTGGTCTCGGTCATCCCCCAGCCCTGCAGCAGGGTCACCCCGAAACGCTCCTGGTAGGCGGCCATGAGCGAGCGGGGCACGGCCGACCCCCCGCCGACCAGCAGCCGGACCGAGGACAGGTCGACGGGGTGCTCCTCGGCGTAGCGCAGCAGGTCGTTCCAGATGGTCGGCACCCCGAGGGAGAGTGTGGGCCGCTGGGTGGCGAAGATCTCGGCCAAGGGGGCGGCCTGGAGGAACCGCTCGGGCATCACCAGGTCGGCCCCGGCCAGGAACGCCGTGTAGGGCGCGCCCCAGGCGTTCACGTGGAACATCGGGACCACCACCAGCACCCGGTCGTTCTGGCCCATGCCGGTGGTGTTCGCCGTCATCCCCGAGAAGGCGTGGAGCCACATGGAGCGGTGGCTGTAGACCACCCCCTTGGGGTCGCCGGTCGTGCCGCTCGTGTAGCACATCGAAGCGGCCTGCCGCTCGTCGAGCTCCGGCCAGGCGAAGCCCGGCCGCTGGCTGGCCAGGAGCTCCTCGTAGTCGATGGTCTCGCCCAGGCCCTCGACGCTCTCCCCGGCAGGGTGGTCCACCACGACGATCCGCTCCACCGTGGTCAGCCGGTCCCGGACCCGGGCGAGCAGGGGCGCCACGGAGGCGTCGACCAGCAGCACCCGGTCCTCGGCGTGGTTGATCACGAAGGCCAGCTGCTCGGGGAAGAGCCGAATGTTCACCGTGTGCAGGACGGCCCCCATGGACGGCACTGCGAGGTAGGCCTCGAGGTGCTCCTGGGTGTTCCACATGAAGGTCCCGACCCGGTCGTCGGGCCCCACCCCCAGGGCGGCCAGGGCCCCGGCCAGCCGGTCGGCTCGTTCGGCGACCTCGGCGAAGCTGGCCTGTCGGTAGCCGTCGGGACGACGGGTCACGCAGACGCTGTCCCCGTAGGTGGCGACCCCGTGCCGCATGATCCCCTGGACGGTGAGCGGCACGTCCTGCATCGTGCTCTGCATGCCTGGAGCCTACCGATTCCCCCCTCGCCCCGGCCGGGTCGACACGGGAGGGACAGCGCCCGGGGACGTCGCGAGACGGTCGGCGCAGTAGGGTCCGAGCATGGCTCTCCAGCGCCTCCCTGAGCCCGACCCCCTGGCCTTTGCCGCCACCCATCACCGGGGCGTCCTCTACACCCAGCGGCACGACGGGGGTCCCCAGCTCTCGCCCGTGGTCGCCGCGCCCCTCGACGGCGTGCTCGTGGTCAGCAGTCGGGAGCAGGCGGTGAAGACCCGCAACGTCCGGCGCACCGGCCGGGCGGCCATCTGCCTTTTCGAGGACGGGTTCTTCGGCCGCTGGTGCCAGGCCGAGGGCCCCTGCGACGTCCTCTCCCTGCCGGAGGCCCTCGAACCCCTCGTCGCCTACTACCGGGCGGTCGCCGGCGAGCACCCCGACTGGGACGCCTATCGGGCAGCCATGGTGGCCGAGCAGCGGGTCCTCCTGCGCCTTCGCGTCGAGCGTGCCGGCCCGCGCCTTGCTGGCTGAGGGACCGGCGACCGTTCGAGCCGGCCCAGGACCGCCAGCCCCGACCCTTGACCGAGGCGCCCCTGACCGAGGCCCCCTGACCGAGGCCCCCTGACCGAGGCCCCCTGACCGAGGCGCCCCCGACCGAGGCGCCGGCGCGGCAGGCCCTTGACAGGTCCGTCGCCGGCTGCTGCAGTTGACGCTCGGCCCCGTGCCCTCGGTCCGCCGGCTCGCCGGAGCGGACCCCACAGCACCAGCGGGCGGGAGCGCCCCAGTCCCGCTGCTGTCTTCCGGAGGGGCTGGTGGCCCGTTCCCGTCGTCCCCGCCTCGCTGCGGCGGGCTGCGCCTGGGCCGGTGGGCTCGGGCTCGCTTCGGTGGTCCTCGTGGCCTTGACGGCGCTCGTCGCCCTTGTGTCGCTGCCGGGGATCGGGAGCGCTGCCGACCCCGGTTCGGCGCTGACCGGTGATCCACCCGACCTGGTCGCCGGTGCCCACGCTGCCGCCGGCCCGCCCCCGGCGCTGCCGTCGGCCATGGCCGCGCTCTACCGGGCGGCTGCCGGTTCCTGTCCGGGCCTCCCCTGGCAGGTCCTGGCGGCGGTCGGCACGGTGGAGTCCGACAACGGGCAGAGCACCCTCCCCGGGGTCCACCAGGGCGCGAACCCCGCCGGAGCCGAGGGGCCCATGCAGTTCGAGCCGGCCACCTTCGCCGAGTACGCCCGGCCCGTGCCCCCGGGCGGGGTCGTCCCCCCCTCGCCCTACGACCCGGTCGACGCCGTCTGGGCCGCGGCCCGCCTGCTGTGCGCCAACGGCGCCCGGGGCGGCCAGGACCTCCCGGGGGCCCTATGGGCCTACAACCATGCCACCAGCTACGTCGTCGAGGTCCTCGAGGTGGCGTCCTCGCTCGGCTGGCGGCCTGGCCCCATGCAGCTGCGGTCCTGACTCGGCCCCTGGCCGCCGCCCAGGAGGTGCGACGCCAGGAACGCCTCGGCCCCGTCGAGCTCCTCGGCCGGGACCGCCCCGTGCGCCCCCGGGTGGGCGTGCAGCCGCTTGTCGGGCGTGCCGAGAGCGGCGAAGAGCGCGAAGGCGCTGTCCCGGGGGAACAGCTCGTCGTCCCACTGCACCACGAAGAGGGTCGGCACGGTGACGCGCGGGGCGTCGGCCGCCAGGCGGTCCCTGGTCGGGCCGGTCAGACCGCAGAGCCCGAGCACCGCCGCCCGCATGCGGGGTTCGGCGGCCACCAGGGGCAAGCCGAGGATGGTCCCCATCGACAGCCCCCAGTAGCCGAGGCGCTCGGGGTCGAACTCGCCCAGCTCGGCCAGGGCGTTCAGGACGGCCCGCCAGTCGGCCACCATCTGGTCCGTCATCGCCTCTCCCTCGGCCGCCCAGCGCTGGGCGAACTCCAAGAAGACCACCTGGGGCACCGGGTGGGCTTCGCCCCGCCGCTCACCGTGCACCGGCCCGTCGATGGCCAGCGCCGCCATGCCGTGGTGCCGGACCAGCCGGCGGGCCAGGGCCACGACCACGTCCTGGCCCTTGTCCCGCGAGGCCCCGTGACCCAGAGCCACGAGCGGCACGGGACCCTTGGGTGCGGCCGGTGTCCACAGCAGGCCGGGCACCGCCCGACCCTCGACGCTGAGGCGCAGGTGCCGGGTCCGGACGCCTCGTTCCTGACCCAGCTCGACCAGCTCCATCGGTCCCGAGGGTACCGAGCGGTCAGAAGGCAGCGCCCGGCACCGCGCCCCTCAGCGCAGGGCCAGCTGGCCGGGGACCAGAGGCGCCGGCAAGGCGGTCTCGCCCATGAGAGCCCGGTCGACCGCCGCGGCGCACGAGCGCCCCTCGGCGATGGCCCAGACGATCAGGCTCTGCCCCCGGGCCATGTCCCCGCAGGCGAAGACCCCAGGCCGGCTGGTCTGCCAGTCGGGTCCGATCGCCACCGTGCCCCGAGGGTCGAGGACCAGGCCCAGTTCGCCGACCACCCCGCTGCGCTCGGCGCCCACGAACCCCATGGCCAGGAGGACCAGCTGGCAGGGCACCTCCCGCTCGCTGCCCGGCACCGGGTCGAAGGTCACCCGGCCGTCCACCACCCGCCGGGCCACCTCCTGGAGGACCAGCCCCCGGACCCGACCGTCCTCGTCCCCCAGGAAGGCCGTGGCGGTCACCGCGTAGCGCCGCTCGCCCCCCTCCTCGTGGGCCGAGGAGATCCGCAGGATGGTCGGCCAGGTCGGCCAGGGGTCCTCGGGGGACCGCTCCCGGGGTGGCTCGGGCAGGATCTCGAGCTGGAGCACCGAGGAGGCCCCTTGGCGGTGGGCGGTGCCCAGGCAGTCCGCCCCGGTGTCGCCCCCGCCGACGATGACCACGTCCCGGCCGGCCGCCGAGATCGGCGACTCTGCCAGGGCCCCTTCCCGGACGAGGTTCGCCGGCTTCAAGTACTCCATGGCGAAGTGGATGCCGGCCAGCTCCCGACCCGGGACCGCCAGGTCCCGGGGGACGGTGGACCCCCCCGCCAGGACCAGGGCGTCGAACTCCTCCAGCAGGGCGGCCGCCGGCACCACCTCCACCCCCGGGGCGGCCGCCGCCCCGACGCCCCGGGCCAGGCCCGGCTCGACCGGTGCCACCCCGGAGCCGTCGGCGGGGCCGGTCCCGACCTGGACCCCGCACCGGAACACCACGCCCTCGGCCCGCAGCTGGGCCAGGCGCCGCTCGAGGACCGCCTTCTCCATCTTGAACTCGGGGATCCCGTAGCGCAGCAGCCCGCCGGGTCGCTCGGCCCGCTCGAAGACCGTCACCGCGTGGCCGGCCCGGGCCAGCTGCTGGGCGCAGGCCAGGCCGGCCGGGCCCGAGCCGACGACGGCCACCGCCTTGCCGGTCGGTGCGCTGGCCCGCACCGGCCGGACCCAGCCCTCGGCGAAGGCCCGCTCGGCGATCTCGTACTCGGTCCGCTCGATGCTGACCGGCGGCTGGTTGATGCCGAGCACGCAGGCCGCCTCGCAGGGCGCAGGGCAGAGCCGCCCGGTGAACTCCGGGAAGTTGTTCGTGGCGTGGAGCCGCTCCGCCGCCTCGGACCAGTTCCCGCGGTAGACCAGGTCGTTCCATTCGGGGATGAGGTTCCCGAGAGGGCAGCCCTCGTGGCAGAAGGGGATCCCGCAGTCCATGCAGCGGGCCGCCTGCCGGCGGGCCTCGTCCTCGGGGAAGGGCTCGTAGACCTCCCGCCAGTCCCGGACCCGGACCGCCACCGGCCGCCGGGCCGGCAGCTTCCGCTCGTACTCCAAGAACCCCGTGACCTTGCCCATCGCCGTCCTCGCCCTCGTTGCTCAGGCCCGCACCAGGGCCATGACCGCCTCGGCGGGGTCCTGGCCCTTGGCCTCGGCCTCCCGGGTGGCCTCCAGGACCCGGCGGTAGTCCCGGGGCATGACCTTCACGAACCGGCCCCAGACCCCCGGGGCCTTCTCGAGCAGCCGCGCCGCCAGCGGCGACCCGGTCTCCTCCTGGTGCCGGCGGACCACGGTGGCCAGGAAGGCCTCGTCCTCCTCGTCCAGGGGTTCCAGGTCGACCAGTTCGGGGTTCAGCCGCTCGGCCAGCGTCGCCTCGGGGTCGTGGACGTACGCGATCCCCCCGGACATGCCGGCGGCGAAGTTCCGACCGACCGGGCCGAGCACCACCACCCGGCCCCCGGTCATGTACTCGCAGCCGTGGTCCCCCACCCCCTCGACCACCGCCAGGGCCCCCGAGTTCCGCACGCAGAACCGCTCCCCGGCCAGGCCCGAGACGAAGACCTCGCCCCCGGTCGCCCCGTAGAGGACCACGTTGCCCACGATGACCTGCTCCTCGGGGGCGAACGGCGAGCCCTCGGGGGGCCGGACCACGATCCGACCTCCCGAGAGGCCCTTCGCCAGGTAGTCGTTGGCGTCCCCTTCGAGCCGGAACGTCACGCCCCGCGGCAGGAACGCCCCGAAGCTCTGGCCGGCCGAGCCCCGGAACGTGATGCTGATGGTCCCCTCGGGCAGGCCGGCGCCGCCGTGGCGACGGGCGATCTCCGACGCCAGCAGGGTCCCGACCGTTCGGTCGACGTTCCGCACCGGCAGCGCCAGGCTGACCGGCTGGCCGTCCTCGATGGCTGGCCGGCAGGCCGCCAGGAACTGCTGGTCCAGGGCCCGCTCCAGGCCGTGGTCCTGGGGACGCCGCCAGCGGCGCTCCGTCGGCGGGCCCGGCTCGGGTTCGGCCAGGACCGGGGAGAGGTCCAGGCCCTTGGCCTTCCAGTGGTCGATGGCGGCCACCGTGTCCAGCAGGTCAACCCGGCCCACCGCCTCGTCCAGGGAACGCAGCCCCAAGGAGGCCAGCAGCTCCCGGACCTCCTCGGCCACGAACTCGAAGAAGTGCTCCACGAACTCCGGCCGGCCGCTGAATCGCTTGCGCAGCTCGGGGTTCTGGGTGGCGATGCCCACCGGGCAGGTGTCCAGGTGGCAGACCCGCATCATCACGCAGCCCGACACGACCAGCGGGGCGGTGGCGAAGCCGAACTCCTCGGCCCCGAGGAGGGCCGCCACCACGACGTCCCGCCCGGTCTTCATCTGGCCGTCCACCTGCACCACGATCCGGTCCCGCAGGCCGTTTCGGACCAGGGTCTGCTGGGTCTCGGCCAGGCCCAGCTCCCAGGGAATGCCGGCGTGCTTGATGGAGGTCAGGGGACTGGCCCCCGTGCCACCGTCGTGGCCCGAGATCAGCACCACGTCGGCCTTCGCCTTGGCCACCCCGGCGGCCACCGTGCCCACCCCCACCTCGGCCACCAGCTTCACGTGCACCCGGGCCCGAGGGTTCGCCGACTTCAGGTCGTGGATCAGCTGGGCGATGTCCTCGATGGAGTAGATGTCGTGGTGCGGCGGCGGCGAGATCAGCCCCACGCCCGGGGTCGAGTACCGGGTCCGAGCGATCCAGGGGTAGACCTTGTGGCCCGGCAGCTGGCCGCCCTCCCCGGGCTTGGCCCCCTGGGCGATCTTGATCTGGATGTCGTCGGCGTTCACCAGGTACTCGATGGTGACGCCGAAGCGCCCCGAGGCCACCTGCTTGATGGCGCTGCGCCGCGAGTCCCCGTTCGGGTCGGGCACGAACCGCTCGGGGTCCTCGCCCCCCTCCCCGGTGTTCGACTTGCCCCCCAGGCGGTTCATGGCGATGGCCAGGGTCTCGTGGGCCTCGGCCGAGATCGAGCCGTAGGACATGGCACCGGTGGAGAAGCGCTTCACGATCGCCGAGACCGGCTCGACCTCCTCGAGCGGCACCGGCGGCAATACCCCCGTCCGCAGGCCCAGGAGGCCGCGCAGCGTCGCCCCCTTGCGGGAGAGCCCGTCGACCGCGCTCGTGTACTCCTTGAAGATGTCATAGCGCTTCGCCCGGGTGGCGTGCTGGAGCTTGAAGACCGTCCGGGGGTTGAAGAGGTGCAGCTCCCCCTCCCGGCGCCACTGGTACTCCCCGCCGACCTCCAGCTCCCGGTGCGCCCGGGACTCGGGCCGCCTCGGGTGGGCGGCCCGGTGCCGGGCGGCCACCTCCTCGGCCAGCACGTCCAGGCCCACCCCGCCGATCCGGCTGACCGTCCCGGTGAAGTACTCGTCCACCACCGCCCGGTCCAGGCCCACCGCCTCGAAGATCTGGGCGCCGGTGTAGGAGGCCACCGTCGAGACCCCCATCTTCGACATGACCTTCACGATGCCCTTCACCACCGCCTTCACGTAGTTCCGCCGGGCCTGGCGGGGCGTGACCCCGGTGAGCTGGCCGGTGGCGATCAGGTCGTCGATGGTCTCGAAGGCCAGGTAGGGGTTGACCGCCGAGGCCCCGTAGCCCAGCAAGAGGGCCATGTGGTGCACCTCCCGGGCGTCCCCCGCCTCCACCACCAGCCCGACCCGGGTCCTGGACTTCTCCCGCACCAGGTGCTCGTGGACCGCGGCGCACAGCAGCAGGGACGGGATGGGGGCCAGCTCGGCGTCCGAGTTGCGGTCCGAGAGGATGATGACGTTGGCCCCCTCGGCGATCGCCTCGCTGACCCGCCGCCGGACGTCCTCGATCGCCTGGGCCATGGCCGGCCCGCCCCCGGCCACCGGGTAGAGGCCGTCCACGGCGAAGGCCGAGAACCCCGGCACGTCCCCGTCCTCGTTCACGTAGCGCAGCTTCGCCAGCTCGTCGTTGTCGATGACCGGGCTCGGCAGGATGATCTGCCGGCAGGAGGCCGGCGTGGGCTCGAGCAGGTTCCCCTCCGGGCCCAGCTTCGAGCGGGTGGCGGTGACCAGCTCCTCCCGGATGGCGTCGAGCGCCGGGTTCGTCACCTGGGCGAAGAGCTGCGTGAAGTAGTCGTAGAGCAGCCGAGGCCGTTCCGAGAGGACCGCCAGGGCGGCGTCGTGGCCCATCGAGCCCACCGGCTCCGCGCCGGTCTGGGCCATGGGAGCGAGGATGACCCGCAGCTCCTCGGTCGTGTAC
The DNA here is from genome assembly GCF_023130475.1 of Aciditerrimonas ferrireducens. Lineage (GTDB taxonomy): Bacteria > Actinomycetota > Acidimicrobiia > Acidimicrobiales > UBA8190 > Aciditerrimonas > Aciditerrimonas ferrireducens. The sequence continues at coordinate 29,153 of NZ_JAKHEX010000020.1, read as the reverse complement.
CCGAAGAGCCGCTGGTGCCGGACCACCGACGCGTGCTGGGGGGTCAGCATGAGCCGGGGCGGCAGGTCCTCGAGGTCCACCTGCTGCTCCTCCAGCCACTGCCCGTAGGGTCGCTCGGCGGCCAGCTGCGCCTTGATCTCGTCGTCGTCGACGATCCGCCCCGCCGCCGTGTCCACCAGGAACATCCGCCCGGGCTGCAGCCGGCCCTTGCGCACGATCGTCCGCGGGTCGAGGTCCAGGACCCCGACCTCTGAGGCCAGCACCACCAAGCCGTCCTCGGTCACCCAGTAGCGGGCCGGCCGCAGGCCGTTGCGGTCCAGGACCCCGCCGGCCACCGTCCCGTCGGTGAAGACCACCGCCGCCGGGCCGTCCCAGGGCTCCATGAGGGAGGCGTGGAACCGGTAGAAGGCCCGCCGGTCCGGGTCCATGGTCGGGTGCCGCTCCCAGGCCTCGGGGATCATCATGAGCACGGCGTGGGGCAGCGACCGGCCACCGAGGTGCAGCAGCTCGAGCACCTCGTCGAAGGAGGCCGAGTCCGAGCCCTCCGGGTCGCAGATCGGGAAGAGCCGCTCCAGATCGCCCGGGATCAGGTCGCTGCGCAGCAGGGCTTCCCGGGCCCGCATCCAGTTCCGGTTGCCCCGCACCGTGTTGATCTCCCCGTTGTGGGCCACGTAGCGGTAGGGGTGGGCCAGGGGCCACGACGGGAAGGTGTTGGTCGAGAAGCGCGAGTGGACCAGGGCGATGGCCGAGACCAGCCGCTCGTCGGCCAGGTCCGGGTAGAAGGCCTCGAGCTGCTCGGGGGTCAGCATGCCCTTGTAGACGAAGGTCCGGGCCGACAGCGAGGGCAGGTGGACCCCCAGCTCGTGCTCGGCCCGCTTGCGCAGGCAGAACGCCAGCCGGTCGACCGCCAGGGCGTCGGGCCGCCCCGCGGCGCCCCGGGGCACCTCCTCGGTCGGGGCCACCCAGACCTGGCCGATCCGGGGCATGGCCCGTCGGGCGCCCTCCCCCAAGGGGGCCGGCTCCACCGGGACCTCCCGCCACGCCAGGACCTCGAGGTCCTCCTCGGCAGCGAGATCCTCGAAGCGCTGCTTGGCCTTGGCCGCGTCGTCGGCCTCCACCGGCAAGAACACCAGCCCCGAGGCGTAGGCCCCGGCCTCGGGCAAGGGAACCGGACAGACCTCGCGCCACAGGGCGTCGGGCTGCTGCACCAGGATGCCGGCCCCGTCCCCCGTCGCCGGCTCGGCCCCGGTCGCCCCTCGGTGCGCCAGGGCCCGCAGGGCGTCGAGGGCCTGGGCCACCAGGCGCCGACTCTTGCGCCCCTGCAGGTCGGCAAGCAGGGCGATCCCGCACGCGTCGTGCTCGAAGGCGGGGTCGTAGAGGCCGGCCCGACCCTCCTGGCCGCGCCGAGCGGTCGTCTGCCTGCTGGCCTGTCTGCTCGTCACCTGGGGGCTCCTCGGTCGAAGGACAACGGCTGCGACGGAGAACCTGCGACCCGGGACGACGCTGGCCCAGCTGCAGGACCCTTACGATACACGGCGATGCCCTCGTCCCCGACGCGGTCCGCCGTGACCCCGTCGGCGCCGCCCCTCGATCTCCTCGGCCCACCCCTCGACCCCGTGGGCTCGCTCCGCCGCACCGACGTCGTGGTCCTGGGGGGCGGGATCATCGGGCTGGCCGCGGCCTGGTCCCTGGCCGAGCAGGACCACCAGGTGGTCCTCGTCGACCCGGCTCCCCTGAGCGGTGCCTCCTGGGTGGCAGCCGGCATGCTCGCCCCGGTCAGCGAGCTCCACGCCGCCGAGGCCCCCTTGGTGGGCCTGGGCCTGGCCGCACTCGAGCACTGGCCGGCCTTTGCCCAGGCCCTCACCGAGGCCAGCGGCCTCGACCTGGGCCTGCGCACCGAGGGCACCGTCCTCGTGGCCGCCACCCCCGACGACCATCGCGCCCTCCTCGAGCTCCTCGACCTCCATCGGCGCCTCGGCCTGGCCAGCCAGCCTCTCACCCGTCGAGAGGCCCGGCAGCTCGAACCCGGCCTCGCCCCGGGCCTGGCCGGCGCGCTCTTGATCCCCGGGGACCACCACGTCGACCCCCGGCTCGTCGCCCGGGCCCTGGCCCTCGCCGCCCGCCGGGCCGGCGTCCGCTGGGTGGCCGCCGCGGGCAGCGCCCTGCGGTGCCGCCGGGGTGCCGTCGAGGGGCTGGTCCTCGACTCGGGGGTCCACCTCGACGCGCCCGCGGTGGTCCTGGCGGCCGGGTGGCGCAGCGCCGCGGTGGATGGCCTGCCGCCGACCCTTCGCCTGCCCCTCCGCCCGGTGAAAGGCCAGATCCTGCGGCTGGCGACCCGGACCGGCACCGTCGAGGGACCCCGGCACTGCATCCGGGCCCTCGTCGAGGGCGCGCCGGTCTACCTCGTGCCCCGCCGCTCCGGAGAAGTCGTCCTCGGCGCCACGAGCGAGGAGCAGGGAGCGGACCCGACGCCCACCGCCGGCGCCCTCTACGAGCTGCTCCGGGACGCCGTGGCCGTGGTGCCCGGGGTCCGGGAGCTCGAGCTCACCGAGGTCGGGGTCGGTCACCGACCGGCCACCCCTGATCACGGCCCCCTCGTCGGCCCCCTCCCCGCCGGCTCGGGCGCCGACGGCCTCGTGCTGGCCGTCGGACACCACCGCAACGGCGTCCTGCTCTGCCCCATCACCGCCGAGGCCGTCCGGGCGGCCGTCGAGGGCGATCCCCTGCCCGACGCCCTCGGCCCCTTCGGGCCGACCCGGTTCAGCCCCGACCTGGGGGGTGCCACACTGGAGGCATGGACGCCCCTCCCCGAGGGCCCAGCACCCCGGTGACGGCCAGCGTGAACGGCCAGCGCCGGGAGCTGCCCGCCGGGACCACCCTGGGTGCCCTGGTGGACCAGCTGGCCGGCCGGCGGGCCGGCGTCGCCGTGGCCCTGAACCGCCAGGTCGTGCCCCGAGCTGCCTGGGACGTCACCCTGGTCGGCCCGGACGACCAGGTGGAGCTGCTCAGCGCGGTGGCCGGCGGGTGAGCGGGTCCGACGCGCTCGCGCCCCTCGCCCTGGCCGGCCGCCAGTTCCGGTCCCGCCTGCTGCTCGGCACCGGCGGGATCCCCAACCTCGCCGTCTTGGAGCGGGTCCTCGAAGCGTCAGGAGCCGAGGTGGCCACCGTGGCCCTCCGGCGGGTCGATCCCGAGGCCCGGGGGTCCATCCTCGACGTCCTGGCCCGCCACCGGGTCGAGGTCCTGCCGAACACCGCCGGCTGCTACACCGCGGCCGAGGCGGTCCTCACCGCCCAGCTGGCCCGGGAAGCCCTCGGCACCGACTGGGTGAAGCTCGAGGTCGTCGCGGACGACCGGACCCTCCTGCCCGACCCCCTCGAGCTGCTCGAGGCCGCCGAGCAGCTCTGCGCGCTCGGCTTCCTCGTCCTGCCCTACACCACCGACGACCCCGTCCTGGCCCGCCACCTCGAGCAGGTCGGCTGCGCAGCGGTCATGCCCCTCGGGGCCCCCATCGGCAGCGGGCTCGGCATCCGCAACCCCCACAACATCGAGCTCATCGTGGAGCAGGCCCGGGTCCCCGTGGTGCTCGACGCCGGCATCGGCACCGCCTCCGACGCCGCCCTCGCCCTCGAGCTCGGCTGCGACGCGGTCCTCGTCGCCTCGGCCATCACCCGAGCCGAGGACCCCCCGGCCATGGCCGCCGCCATGCGCCGGGCGGTCGAGGCCGGCTACCTGGCCCGCCGGGCCGGCCGCATCCCGCCCCGGACCCTCGCCCGGGCCTCCTCCCCCCGAACCGGCCTGGCCCGGCTCGCCTGAACGGTGCCCGGCAACCCACCGCCCGTGGCGCTCACCATCGCCGGTTCGGACTCCGGCGGCGGCGCGGGCCTCCAAGCCGACCTGGCGGCCTTCGGGGCCTTCGGGGTCCACGGCACTACGGTCGTCACCGCCGTCACCGCGCAGCACACCCGGGGGGTCGAGGGGGTCTGGCCCCTGCCCCCCGAAGCGGTGGCGGCCCAGCTCGACGCCGTCCTCCGGGACCTGCCGGTGCGGGCCGCGAAGACCGGCATGCTCGGCGACCCGGCGGTCGTCGCCGTCGTGGCCGAGCGCTGCGCGGCAGGCGCCCTGCCCCGGCTCGTCGTGGACCCCGTCCTGGTCGCCACCAGCGGGGACGCCCTGGCCGAGGACCCGAGCACCCTCGCCAAGGCCATTCGGGACCAGCTCCTGCCCCACGCCACCGTCGTCACCCCCAACCTCCCCGAGGCGGCTGTCCTCTGCGACTTCCTCGTCCCCGAGACCCTCGACCGGCCGGCAGACGCCATCGAGGCCATGGCCGAGGCCGGCCGCCAGCTCGTGGCCGCCGGCGCCACCATGGCGGTGGTCAAGGGCGGCCACCTCCAGGGCCCAAGCGCCCCCGACGTGGTCGTCTCGGACACCCAGGTCCTCGTCCTCGACGGCCCCCGGGTCCCGACCAGCAACGACCACGGGACCGGGTGCACCCTTTCGGCAGCCATCGCCGCCGGCCTCGCCCAGGGGATGCCGGCCCTGGCGGCCGTCCAGCGGGCCAAGGCCTACGTGGCTGCCGCCCTCGAATCGGCCAAGGACTGGCGCCTCGGCGCCGGCCGCGGCCCGGTCGACCACCGCGTCTGGGGCTGAGCCGCGTCAACGAAGCGGGAGCAGCGGCGGCGGCCCCCCGGTGAACGCCGCCGCCTGCTCGACCGCCCCGCCGTCTCCCCCGAGACGGCGGTGGAGCTGGCCCGGCCGCACCCGGGATGCGGCCCGACCACGGTTCCCCCTCCTCGCAGTCGCCCCGGTGCGCTGCGTACCGGCACCGTATCCCGATCCCAACGGGTCGTCAACGTCCGGGCCGACTGCCGACCGGCAACCCCGGCACCGTGCCCGTTACGCTGGGGTCGTGGATGCTCCTGCTCCTGCCCGGGACCTCAGCCTGGTCCGGCCGTGAGCCGCACCGACCTCTCCGCGCCCGCCCCGCCCCACGGTGGTGGCGGCGTCCACCCGCCCGAGCCCGACGGCCAGCGCCCCGTCCGGCCGGCGGGCCCGAGCACGAAGTGGGCGGCGCTGGTCCTCGGCATCGTGGGGGTCATCTTCGTCGGCGGCCTGATCCTCCTCGGGATCGAACCGAACCAGGCCCCGACCTCGGCCCCCACGAGCATCACGACCGCCCCCGGCGCCCCCTTGCGGGCCGAGGTCTCGAGCAGCCTGCTCCGGCCCATGGTCCAAGGCGGCCAGCCCCCGGCCGACATCCTCCGGGCACTGGCCCTGCCGGCCGGCTCGACGGTCGTGCCCCACTCGCTCAAGGACCACGGCGTCGAGCTCTACGACTACTCCCTCGGCCTCACCGTGCCGGCCAGCCAGAGCCAGGTGGTCGCCTTCTTCAAGGACCAGCTGCGGGCGGACGGCTGGACCCAGATGAGCAGCGGCCACGTCTACCGCGGCTCGGGCATCGAGGTCCTCGGGCAACACGCCTCGGTGACCGGCACCATCTGGCAGCTCGGCATCGTCGTCGACCCCACCAGGCCGGCCACCACCTCGGGGCCGACCCGGGCCTTCGTCACCCCGTACACCGTCGAGCTCTACGTCCAGTCCCTCACGGACTAGCCGTCGGACGAGCCGTCGACGAGGGGGTCGGGGCCCCGGTCGTCTCGTCGACCCGGAGGACGGCCTCGGCGGCCGCCACCACCGAGCGGCCCTCGTCCGCCCGATGCTCCTCCCGCAGCAGCCAGGCCCAGACGAAGAAGTCGACCGGGTAGAGGGCGTAGCCGATCCGGGTGGCCGGGGCCAGGACGATGGCCACGAGCATGGCCCAGGCCAGCAGGCCGGTCAGCTGGTAGGGCGTGCGAGGGGTCCGGCGCACCAGGAGCCACAGGAGGACCACCCCGCCGACGAAGACCAGGGCGGCGGTCAGCACCCGGTGCAGCTTCGGGAAGGCCGTCACCAGCACGTGGCCGAGCAGCGGGGTGGCCGCCGGCGAGGTGATCCCGGCGAGACCAAGGGGGAACCGGACGACGTTCTCGAAGAACGCCGGCGGGTTCGCCACGATCGAGGGCAGGACGCTGGGGACCACCACCGCCAGGACCCCGCCCGCGACCCACCAACGCGCCCGCCGGTGGTCCCCCTGGCGGTCCAGGGCGACGAGCGGGGCGAGGAGCGCCAGGGGCCAGGCGGTCAGCTTCATCCCTGCGGCAACCCCCAGGGCCAGGCCGCCGAGCAGGGGTCGTCGTCGCTGGAGCAGGACCAGCCCGAGGAGCAGCAGCGCCACCACCGGGAGGTCGTCGCCCCCGGTGGCCAAGGGGAGGGCGGCCGTGGGCAGCACCGTCATGGCCTGGAGGGTCAAGACCTTCGGCCCGGTCGGCCCTCGGCACAGGGCCAGGGCCACCACCACCAAGAGGACCGTCAGGACCGAGAAGGCCACCCGGGCGTCGGTCAGACGGGGCGGCGCGTCGGTGCTGCGGGCCAGCCCGAAGATCGACATGAGCGGCAGGTAGGGGTCGAAGGCGTCGTAGGCCGGCTGGCCCTTCGGCACCGGCGGCAGGTGGTGGGGGTTCAGCAGCCGGTAGGGGTCCCGACCCTGGGCCACCCGCATCCCGGCCGCCTCGATGACCTCCACCTCGGGCTGCACATGAGCCGTCGAGGTCCGCACCCCCTCGTTCCGCCAGAGCACCTCCATCGACAGTGGACCCAAGGTGGCCCCCACCAGCACCACCCCGAAGACCACCAGGCGCGCCGCGGTCCAGTGCCCCCGGGGCGCCACCCGGCCGGCTCGGCGCCGACGGGCCACCCGCCAGGCAAGGAAGCCGGAGGCCAAGGTGCCGGCAAGGTAGGGGCCGAGCGCCAGCTCGGCCCACTGCCGGTAGAGGGCGATCCCCGAGGAGGCCCAGACCACCCCGGCGAAGATGGCCGAGGCGCCGTAGAGCAACGCGTCCCGGACGTCGGGCTCCAGGCCGGTCCAGGCGGTCGCCAGCCGACGCCCCGCCTTCCGCACCATGGCCGCCATCCTACGGGCAGCACGGCCCTGCGGCGGGGCACCGTCCCCGGCGGCGACGCCCGGGGCCCCCTAGGGCTCCTCGCCCCCGGCGTCGCCCGTCGGGCAGAGGCGCAGCACCCGCCGAAGGAACCGTTCCTCGGCGGCCATGGCTGCCTCGATGCTGGCGGCGGCCCGGAAGCCGTGGCCCTCCCCCGGGAGGAACCGCAGCTCGAAGCGTCCCCCGGCTCGGGCCATGGCCTCGGCCATGGCCACCGCCTGGCTGGGGGGCACGATCGGGTCCTCGGTGCCCTGGAGCAGCAGCACCGCGGCCCGCAGCCGCTCGGGGTGCCGAGCCGGCGACCGGGCCTCGTCGAGGGCCGCGGCCCCCGGCAGCGGCCCGACCAGCCGGTCCAGGTAGTGGGCCTCGAACCGGTGCGTGTCCTGGCGCAGGGCCGCCAGGTCCGTCACCCCGTAGGCGACCACTGCGGCGTGGAACAGCCCGCTCGTGGCCGCTTCCAGCGCGGTCAGGCCCCCGGCGCTCGCCCCGCGCACCGCCAGCCGATCCGGGTCGACGGCCCCGGCCTCCACCAGCTGGCGGGCCGCGGCCACCACGTCGGCGGCGTCGGCCTCCCCCCAGCGACCCGCGAGGGCCTGCTGATAGGCCCGACCGAAGCCGCTCGAGCCCCGGTAGTCGACCGCGCAGACCAGGAAGCCTCGGCTCGTCCAGAACTGGACCATCGGGTCGAAGCTCGCCTCAGCCGCCCCGGTCGGTCCCCCGTGGCAGAGGACCAGCAGCGGGGGCCGACCACCGGCCGGTCCCCTGGCCAGGTCCGACGCGGGCCGGAAGACCAGCAGGTGCCCGACGAAGCCGTCCTCGGCCTCGAAGGTGCCCGGTTCGGCCACCGAGAGGGCCGTCGTCGGCCAGCGGCTGCCCGCGCCGCCGTCCTCCCGACACCAGCGGGCCTCGCCGTGCCGCAGGAGCACCACCCCGGCGGGCTCCCTCGCCCCGGCCCCGATGGCCACCACGCCCCCTCCTCCCCAGGGGGCGACCTCGGCCACCTGCACCAGGGGTTGGGCCAGCCACTCGGCCTGGCCGGCCTCGGGGTCCAGCACCGCCAGCTGGTCCCCCCGTTCGGTCCGCACCGTCGTCAGCACCCGACCGTCCCCGAGGGCCGCCAGGGTCCGCTGCCCGAGGGACCAGGCCGGCCCCTGGCAGTCCGCCCGCAGCGGGACCGGCAGCTCCGGCTGCTCCTCCCCGGCCCGCAGACGCCACGGCTCGGCGAAGCCGGAGCGGTCGGAGATAAACCAGAGGTCCTCCCCGACCCACAGCGGCTGGCCCACCGCCTCCCCTGGGCCCCCGGCCACCCGGCGACCCGGCCCGCTCACCGCCCCCCCGGCCTCCAGGGCCAGCGGCCAGAGCCACAGTTCGCTCTCGTCCCATGGCATGGCCGGCGGGTCCCAGCAGACCAGGGCGAGCCACGCCCCGTCCGGCGAGGGTCGGGGCGCGCCGTAGAAGGCTCGGCCACGCACCGCCACGACCGGCTCGCCCCCCTCGATCGGGATGGCCACCACCTCGTCCGACCCTGCCGAGGGGTCGTCGAGGGCTACCCGCTCCCGGACGGCGACCAGCCAGCGACCCCCGGGCACCACCGCCAGGTCCCCGTGCGACCACCGCTCCCCGGCCGGTGCCGGGGGGGTCAGCCACCGGACCTCCTCCCCCCGCGGCCCGCCGAGGAGGGCCACCCGGCCACTCGACCGTTCCACCACGGCCAGGCCCCCCGGCCAGGCGCACAGCGCCCCGCCCCCGTAGCCGTGGACCCCCGAACGGCAGTCCAGGTCCGGCGGCCCGAGCCGCCCCACCGCGCTGTCCCGGCCCTCGGCGAACGCCGCCAGGTCCAGTCGACGGACCCCTTGGACCCCACCGGCCGAAGGATCCGAGGCCAGCCAGAACGCCTGGTTCCCGACGACCTGCAGGCCTGCCCGGCTCACCCGGGTGGCGCCGACCGACGCCGGGCCGACGGGCGAGGGCCAACAGCCGTAGGGGTGGACCGCCGGGCCCTTCTCGTCCCCCTCGACCGGCCCGCTGCTGCCCGCCCCCACGGCCCCGTAGGGTAGCGGCCATGGCCTCTTCGCACCCTGAGATCCCTCGCGCCGAGACCACCCCCACGCCGACCTCGGCTCCGCTCCCCCCCGAGACCCCCGTGGCCTGCTACCTGGTGACCCAAGCAGACGGCCAGCTCACCCAGGGCCCAACCACCCTGCCCCTCTCGGAGCTCGGACCCGGCGAGGTGCTCGTCGAGGTGGCCTGGTCGTCGGTCAACTACAAAGACGCCATGGTCACCCAGCCCGGGAACCGGGTGGCCCGGCGTTCCCCCCTCGTCCCCGGGGTCGACCTCGCCGGCAGGGTCCTTCAGAGCGACGACCCCGGCATCACCCCGGGCACCGCCGTCGTGGTCCACGGCTACGACCTCGGGGTGGCCCACCACGGGGGCTTCGCCGCCCTGGCGCGGGTGCCCGCTTCCTGGGTGGTGGCCTTGCCGGCGGGTCTCGACCCGCGGGCCGCCATGGTGGTCGGCACCGCGGGATTCACCGCCGCCATGTCGGTCGACGCCCTCGAACGGGTCGGCCTCGAACCGGCTCGGGGCCCCGTGCTGGTCACCGGGGCCTCGGGCGGCGTCGGGTCCATGGCCGTCGCCATGCTCGCCCGGCGCGGCTACCGCGTGGTGGCCTCCAGCGGCAAGACCCAGGAGCGGACCTGGCTCGAAGCCCTGGGGGCCAGCGAGGTGATCGGCCGGGACGACCTCGAGCCCAACCCTGGACGGGTGCTCGGCCCGGGCCGCTTTGCCGCCGCCGTGGACTGCGTGGGGGGCAGGACCCTCGCGCTCGTGCTCCGGGACCTCGCCTACGGGGGCGCCGTGGCCGCCAGCGGCCTGACCGGCGGGGCCGAGCTGGTCACCACCGTCTACCCCTTCATCACCCGCGGGGTCAGCCTGCTCGGCATCGACACCGTCGCCACCGACCGGACCCGCCGTCAGCAGGTCTGGGCCCGGATCGCCGACCCTGCCGACCTGCGGCCCGGGGACCTCGAACGCTTCGTCGACCGCGAGGTCGGCCTCGGCGGGCTCGGCGAGGCCCTCCAGGACGTCCTCGCCGCCCGGGTCCGGGGCCGGGTGCTCGTCCAGCCCTCCCGCTGAGGCCGGCCTCAGCTGCCAGGCACGGCGGTGGCGGCCGCCGGCGAGCCCGGGGAGAACAGGGCCGAGACGTGGACCGAGCCGCTGCTGCAGACCTGGAGGTCGCTCGGGATGCTCAGGGCCGCCACGTCACCGGGCGGCTCGACGCGCAGCGCTGTGGCCGTCGGGCAGGTGCTCGCCCCCGGCGCCGGGCTGTCGGGCAGCCCGATGTTGAACTCGACGCTCGCCCCCGGGGCGAGCACGAGGGCCGTGGGGGTCGGCGCCTCGAAGGGCACGCTCCCGCCTGGCACGACCGTCGCCGACAGGACGTTCTGGTCGCTGCCGAGGAACTGCACGCCCGGGTAGCCCTCCAGCCCGCAGGGCTGCCCCCCGGTGTTCGACAGCGCCACCGTCGCTTCCAGCAGGCCGCCGCCGCCCTGGACGCCCACCAGGTGGCCCGCCAGCTCGGCGGTCGGGCACGTCGGGGTCCCGCCGCCGGCGCTGGCCCCGACCGAGCCCAGGGCGCTCGGCACCCCGGCCGACCCGCTGGTGCCGCCCCGGCCGCCTCCCGCCGAGGACCCGCCCGCCCCGGTCGTCGAGCCACTGCTCCTGCTGGTCGAGCCCGCGGCGCCCTGTCCCGACGGGGCCTTCGCGCCCCGAGCCGTGGCCTCCCGCGACCGATGGACGCCGTGCGGGGCCGAGGAGCCGCAGGCCGCCAGCACGAGGGCCGCCAGCACCACGCCGGCTGGACCGCCCACCCAGCCCGTGCGGCGACCCCGCGACGCTCGACCCGCCACCCGCCGGGGCGCCGCCCGCTGGGGCGCTGGCGCCCCGTTCACGACGAGAAGTCCTCGGGGCGCACCTGGTCCAGGAACTGTCGGAACTGGCCCACGAGCTCCTCGGGGCTCAGGTCCTCCTCCTCGTCCTCGTCCTCCGTGGGCAGCACGATGGCCTCGGCGTCCATCAGCTCGTCGGCCACGAACAAGGGACTCCCCGTCCGGACCGCCAGGGCCACGGCGTCCGAGGGGCGGCTCGAGACGTGGACCGTCGTCCCGTTGCTGACCAGGTGCAGCTCGGCGTAGTAGGTGGCCGAGCGCAGCTCGGTGATCACCACCCGCTCCAGGCGCACCCCGAGCTCCTCGAGCACGTCCCGGAACAGGTCGTGCGTCATCGGCCGGGGGGTCGCCACTCCCTGGACGGCGAAGGCGATGGCCGTGGCCTCGGGGGCGCCGATGAAGATGGGAAGAGACCTCCCGGCGCCGCTGGTCTCGGTGAGCAGGAGGACCGGCGTGTTCGACTGCAGGTCGACCTTCACGGCGCTCAGCCGCACCTCCACCATGCCGCGAACTTACCGCCCCGCCCGGGCAGCCGTCTCGGCATCGCCGGCCAGCTCAGCGGAGGAGATCGCCGAGGGCTTCGGCCACCAGGGCCTGGTGGAGGGCCTGGCCCAAGGTGACCAGCTCCTCGGCCACGGCCCGGGCCCGCTGGCGGGCCTCGGGGTTCCGTTGCCGCAGCAAGGGCAGCACCACCTGCTCCACGAACCCGGCCTCCCGCTCGGCGGCGTGCTTGTAGCTCCGCAGATGCCGGGCCTCGAGGCCGAACCGAGCGAAGCCCGCCGCTGCCCTGGCCACCGCCAGGCCCGTCTCGTCGTAGACCGGTTCCCCGGCCACCCGCCGGGCTGGCCGCAGCAAGCCGTAGGCCTCGAGGGCCTCCACGGTCCCCGGCTCCAAGCCGCTCAGGGTCACCAGTTCGGCCGCGCTGTACCCCGCCTCGGAGAGGCCCGGGTCCTTGTGCCGAGGCGTCCCGGCCTCCCGGGCGGCCCCGTTCGTCCCCGCTCGTCCACGAATGCCTGCTCGTCCCGCCTCGCCGACCGGCGGGGGGAAGCCGGGGAGGACCCCGGGGTCAGCCGGCCCGACCGCAGGCGCATCCTCGCCGCCCGCCGGCTCGGCCGGCTGCCCGAGCGGCGCGTCCTCCTCGGCCAGCTCGGGCGGCCTCCCCCCGGCGGCCTCGAGGCGGCCCTTGATGACCTTGAGCGGGAGGAAGTGCTCCCGCTGCTGCCGCAGGATCCACCGGAGCCGGGCGACGTCCTCGTCGTAGAACTTCCGGTAGCCCGACGGGGTCCGCTCCGGGCTCACCAGGCCCTGGCTCTCGAGGAACCGGATCTTCGAGATCGTGACGTCGGGGAACTCTTCCTGCAGCAGGCTCAGCACGTCGCCGATCGACAGGTAGCTCCGGCCGCTCACCCTCGTCGACCCCCTTGCGCCCCCTCCGTGCTCATGCCTCGGGGCCGGCCACGAAGAGCAGCTTGAACTTGCCGATCTGGACCTCGTCCCCGCTTCGGAGCTTCGCCTCCTCGATCCGCTCGTGGTTCACGTAGGTCCCGTTCAAGGACCCGAGGTCCCGGATCCGGTAGCCGTCCTCGCCCCGGGCGATCTCGGCGTGGCGCCGCGAGACGGTGATGTCGTCGAGGAAGATGTCGCTCTCGGGGTGCCGGCCCACGGCGGTCGTCGGGGCGACCAGCACGAAACGAGTCCCGGCGCTCGGGCCGTGCCGCACCACCAGGACCCCGGTGTCCGAGGGGACCGGCAGCTCGAGCGCAGCCTCCTCTCCCCCCTGGTCGGCCAGGGCGTCCTCTAGCCGGATGGTCACCGTCGTGGTGTCCGCCCAAGCCGTCACCAAGGCCGCGCCGCACGAGGCGCAGAAGTTGGCGTCGGGGGGGTTCCGGTGCCCGCAGTTGGTGCAGAACGCCACGGGCCTACGCTAGCCGCTCGGCCCTTCCCGACCCCGAGGCGCGCGTCACCCACGGGCGAGGCGCGCCTCGGGTCAGCGCTCGACCAGCCGCCGGTAGGCGGCGGCGTCCAGCAGCTGCTCCAGCGCGCCCCGCTCGGCCGGCTCCACCTCGCAGAGCCAGCCCTCGCCGTAGGGGTCCTGGTTGATCCGCTCCGGGGCGTCGACCAGGGCCTCGTTCACCGCCACCACCCGTCCGGCCACGGGGGCGTAGACCTCCGAGACGGACTTCGTCGACTCCACCTCCCCCAGCACCCCCCCGGCCTCGACCTCGGTGCCAACGGCCGGCAGTTGCACGTAGACCACGTCACCCAGGGCGTCCTGGGCGTAGTCGGTGATGCCGATCCGGACCCGCTCGCCCCCCGCCGCCACCCACTCGTGCTCCTCCGTGTAGCGCAGCTCCTCGGGGACCCGCATGCCCTGGACCCTAGCCACTCGCCCGCCGCCCGGCCAGGTCGACGGCCCGGACCGCAGGGCCCCCGGCTGCCGGGCAGCCAGACCCGGTCAGACCAGCAGTTGGCGCACCCGAGCGGCCTGCTCCTCCACCCGGGCCCGGGCCGCCTCCTCGCTGGCCGCCTCGACCCAGACGTGGGTGACCGGCTCCTCGGGGTCGGGCACCACGAGGGTCCAGCCCTCCGCGTCGAGCACCTTGACCCCGTCGACCAGGACCAGGTCCCGGCCGGCAAGGCGCTCCACGAGGCTCCGCATCACCGTGCCCTTCTGCTCCCAGGGGGTCACCACCTCCTCGTGGGCGGTCCAGATCCGGGGGACCCGGGAGGACCAGCGCGAGAGCCGGTGCGTGCCCCCATCAGGCTCGGCCAGCAGGTCCAGGAGGTGGGCGACGGTGGCCACGGCGTCGAAGGCCGGCAGGAAGCGCGGGAAGATGAAGCCGCCTTCCAGGCTCCCGGCGAAGTCCGTCTCCCGGTCGCTGGCCACTTCCATGAGGTGCGCCGGGGCGGTCCGCTCGGCAGCCGACGGGGCGGCCACAGGCAACGCGACCCGGCGGGCCCGGCCCCGGCTGGTCACCAGGTCGACCAGCAGCACCAGGGCCTCGTGGTCGGCCAGGACCCGGCCCTCGTCGTCCACCAGGGTCAGGTGCTCCCCCCCCGGGTCGATGACCGCCCCGAGGTCGGCCCCCGAGGACCGCACCAGGTCGGCCACCCGGGCGGCCGCACCCTGGCGGTCCCCCCCGATCGAGCGGGCCGTGGCCGCGTAGGGATTGACGGCCAGGACGTCGGCCCCCAGCTTGGCCAGGACGTTGGGCATGACGAAGCTGGCCGTGCCGTAGGAGTAGTCCAGGACCAGCTTGAAGCCCGCCTTGGCCACTCGGTCGACGTCGATCCGGTCCATGAGGGCCGCCGTGTAGTACTCGAGGGTCCGGGCCGGGTAGCGCAGGTCGCCGATGTCCGAGGCGAAGGTCCGTCGGAACTCTTCCCGGGCGTAGAGCCGCTCGATCTTCCGCTGGGCCGCCTCGTCCAGGTCGATGCCGTCCCGGTCGAAGAACCGGATGACCACCGACTGGGTGTCCTGCTCGTCCAGGCGGACCGTGATCCCCCCCTGGCTCGGTCCCGAGCGGACCTGGAACCGGGTGACCGGCACCGTGGCCACCTCCAGGTCCTCCACGTCCACCCCGGCGGCGTTGCAGCCCACCATGATCGCCCGCTTCAGGACCCGGGCCGCCCGGCTCGTGTCCCTCGACGCGGTGACCGTCGAGCCCTTCTCCAGGGTCGAGGCCCAGGCCATGGCCAGCCGCAGAGCCAGCTCGGGACCGACGTCGACGTTCGCCAGGCCGGTCACGCCCTGGCGGCCGAAGAGGCTCCTGGCCCCCCGGGACTCCAGGACGATGGAGGTGTTGACCGTCGCCCCCATCTCCACCGTCTTGAACGGAAAGACCTTGATGCCGGCCTTCAAGACGGCGGCGGCCCCCACGAAGACCTCGTCGCCGAGCACCACCCCCTCCTCGAGGTGGCAGCCCTGGCGCAGGTCGCAGGCCCGCCCGACCACCGAACCCTCCACCCGCACGCCCGAGGCCAGGTGGCTGCCGTCGTGGACCACGCTCCGCTCGACCGCAGCGTTCTCCCCCACCCGGACGTTCGGTCCGAGGACCGTGTAGGGCCCGATGACCGATCCCGGGCCGACCGTGACGTTGTCGCCGATCAGGGCCGGGCCCCGCACCTCGGCGGCGGGGTCCACCGTGGCCCCCTTCCCCAGCCAGACCCCCTGGCGGAGCTCGAACCCCAGGTCCCCGACGGCCACCTTCCGGTCCAAGACGTCCTGGTGGGCCCGGAGATACGCCTCGAGGGTGCCCACGTCCTCCCAGTACCCCTCGGCCACCCAGCCGTACACCGGTCGGCCGGCGGCCAGGGCAGCGGGGAAGACCTCCCCGGAGAAGTCCACCGGGCGTCCGCTCGGGACCAGGTCGAGGATCTCGGGCTCGAGCACGTAGACCCCGGTGTTGATGGTGTCCGAGAACACCTGTCCCCAACTGGGCTTCTCCAGGAACCGTTCGATGGCCCCGTCGGGCCGAGTGATGACGATGCCGAACTCCAAGGGGTCCTCGACCGCCTTCAGGGCCAAGGTCGCCAGCGCCCCCCGCTCCTCGTGGAAGGCCACCAGGGCACTCAGGTCCAGGTCGGTCAGGACGTCCCCCGAGATGACCAGGAACCGCTCGCCGAGGAGGTCCCGGGCGTTGGCCACCGACCCGGCCGTCCCCAGGGGGGTCTCCTCCGCGGCGTAGCGGATCCGCACCCCGAGCTCCGAGCCGTCCCCGAAGTAGTTCCGGATGGCACTCGCCATGAACGCCACCGTCACCACCACGTCGTCGAAGCCGTGCCGCTTCAGCAACCCCAGGACGTGCTCCATCATCGGCCGGTTGGCCATCGGCAACATGGGCTTGGGCTGGTTCGAGGTCAGGGGGCGCAGCCGTGTCCCCTCGCCTCCGGCCATGATGACCGCCTTCATCGCCCTCCGCCCCGTCCGTGCTGCCTCCAGGGAGCCATCGTCTGGACCCTACCCGCCCGGCCCGCCGACGGCTGGCACCGCCGCTCAGGGCGCCGGGACCGGCTCCTCGTCCCCGAAGGGATCGGCCGCAGCTGAGCCGGGCCAGTCGATCACCGAGCCGCCCGCCCCGCTCGCCCGGCGACAAGAGCAGCCCGAGCCTCCGGCAGGTAGCGACCAGCCGCCACCCAGGCCAGGCACAGACCGCCAAGGCCGATCACCCAGGCCGCCGACCGGAGGTCGCCCTGCCAGGTAGCCGAGCCGTGGGCCAGCAAGAAGGCAGGGTACGCGGCCATGAGGGCGAAGGTGCCGGCCTTGCCGATGAAGAGCACGTCGATCCGTTTTGCCCCGAGGGCCGCAAGCAGGAGCACTGCGCCCGAAACGAGTGCTTCGCGAGCCACGGTCAGAGCAGCGAACCAGGGCGGCACCGCCCCGACGATCACCGTGCAGAGGACGGCCGTAGCCACCAGCAGCCGGTCGGCGGTGGGGTCCAGGACCTTGCCGAGGGTCGAGACCTGGTGAAAGTGTCGCGCCACGGTCCCGTCCACCCAGTCCGTCGCCCCTAGGCCGGCCAGCAACCCCGCAGCGGCACTCTGTTGGTGCGCACCGAAGAGCAACCACACGAACAGCGGCACACAGGCCAGCCGAACCGCCGTCACCAGGTTCGGGACGGTCAGTATCCGATCCTCCGTGCCTGCCGACGCCAGTTCCTGGGCGAGTGCCGGGCCATCGGCGTGCTGGGGAGCGGGAGCCGCCTGGACCATCACCTCAGTCTACGGAGCCGGCCTCACGCTGGACGTCGCCGCTTCGGCACCGACCAGCCCCCGCAGTCCGCTCGCCCCTGCGGCGACGCGCCTGTCGACTGCTTTGCGCCAACGCCATCGAGCACACCGGGGAGGCGACAACCACCAATAATCATCTTCGCGATTATGATTGTGGGCGGTTCGCGCCTGCGGACCATTGCGGGAAGAGGAGAGCGTTCAGAACCATGGGTGAGCGACGGGGACGTTCGGCGACCACGACCAAGAAGGCCGTCGGGACCCGCGACAGAGTCGTGGCCTGGCTCGCGACGGCTGGCCCGGTCGTCGACGCCTCGGGCATGGCGAGCACGGCACTTGCGAGTGCCGTGGAGTATCCGGGCAGCAGCATCGCCTTCGCCCAGCTCCTCTCGGGCATGGAGCGGGCCGGTCTCATTCGTCGGGAGATCCGGGGGAAGCGGACCTACCGCATCGAGCTCACCGACGAGGGCCAGGCTCGTGCCGGGCAGGCCCGCCGGGACCCCGATCCGGTGCCGGAGACGTCCGAGGCGCCACCCGCCCACAGGCCCGTCGCTCGAACCGCTCGGCGGGAACAGGTCTCGCGTGTCGCGGCGCCATTCGTCGGATCCCCGGACGGCGTCGACTACGACGAGCTCGCTCGCCGCTTGCTCGCCCAGGTTGCCGAGATCCTTGGTCGGCACGAGTCCCCGTCCGACACCGCGAGGAGTGCGGGCGAGGGTCGGACCTGGCTGAACCGGCGTCTGGTCGGCCTCGAACGCCAGGTCGGTGAGCTGCAACGGGAGCTTGCTCGGGTCCGCGCCGCTCGGGAAGCCCTCGAAGAGGAGAACGAGACGCTTCGCCAGCAACTCGAACGCACCCAACAGAACCTCGAAGCAGTGGAGGCTCGTCTCCGGGCCCCCCGTCGGCCGACGCCCGATGCCAGGGCAGCCGAGCTCGACGACGGTGAGCTGGCGCTCCTCCAACGTATGCTCGACCGGCCACGGGGCCGCCGGGCCGCGACCCGGGTGACCCGGATCAGCTGACCACCCGGAGCCCTCAGGCATCCTCGCCTGGGAAGCGGCTCGTGCCGCGCTCCTCTGGGCTCGGGAACACCGCGCCTCAGGGTGCTCCGAGCCCACCGGCCCGGCCCTCGGCCCGGCCCGGTACCCTGGCCCTCGGTGTCCGAACCCGGACGCCAGCCCTGCAAGCCCTGCCATGGCGACCCCTGCCCCGAGCCGTTCGACGACCACCCAGCCGGCGCGCGCCCCTCGCCGAAGGACGAGGGCCGACGGGCGCGCCGATGGTGGTCTGCGCCGAGCGACGGTGCTCACCATGGCGCTGGCCACCGGGGCGGCGGTGGCGAACAACTACTTCGCCCAGCCCCTCCTGCCGGTCATCGGCCGGGACCTCCACCTCTCGGCGGGTACCGCTGGCCTCATCGTGACCGTCGCCCAGTTGGCCTACGCCGCGTCCTTGTTCTTCGTGCTCCCCCTCGGCGACCTCCTGGAGCGCCGCCGCCTGGTGGTCACCTTGAGCCTGGCGACCGCCGTCGGCCTCGTCTGGTTCGGGCTGTCCCCCCGGGGGCCCCTGATCCTCGCAGCGGCAGCCGCCGTCGGGGGCACCACGGTCATGGCCCAGGTGCTCGTGCCCTTCGCTGCCTCCCTCGCCTCCGACGGGGAACGGGGCCGGGTGGTGGGGACGGTCATGAGCGGCCTGCTCGTCGGCGTGCTCCTGGCCCGCACCGTGGCCGGGGCCCTCGCGCAGCTCGGCACCTGGCGGACCGTCTACCTCGCCTCGGCCGGCGTCATGCTCCTCCAGGCCCTGGTGCTCAACCGGGCCCTGCCCCGCTGGCGGAACACCGAGCGCCTCCCCTACGGGCGCACCCTGGCCTCGACGCTGCGCCTGGCGCTCGAGGAGCCCCTGCTGCGCCTCCGGGCCGCCTACGGGTTCCTCTCCTTCGCCACCTTCTCGGTGCTCTGGACCTCCATGGCGTTCCTCCTCGCCCACCGCTACCACCTCGGCCCGGCCCTCATCGGCCTCTTCGGCCTGGCCGGGGCGGCCGGGGCCCTCACCGCCACCCGGGCCGGCCGCCGCTCGGACCGCGGGCTGCTGCGGTCGACCACCCTGGCCACCAGCGGGCTGCTGGTCCTGGCCTGGGCGCCCCTCTGGCTCGGCAGTCGCAGCCTCTGGCCCTTCGTCGTCGGCATCGTCCTGCTCGACATCGGGGCCCAGGGCCTCCACATCTCGAACCAGGGCGCCATCTACCTCATCCGGCCGGAGGCCCGCAGCCGCGTGACCAGCGTCTACATGGTGACCTACTTCTGCGGCGGGGCGCTGGGCTCAGCCCTCTCCACCCGGGTTTACGCCTCGGCCGGCTGGAACGGGGTCAGCCTCCTCGGCGCCGGCTTCGGCGCGGCCGCGGCCCTCCTCGCCCTGGTGGCAACCACCGTGCCGCGGCTCCGCCGGGTCGAAGACCCCGCCGCCGTGCCGGTGGTGCACGGCGCAGCGGCTGACACCTGAGGGGCCCAGCAGGAGGTCTCCGGCACGATCGGCACCGGCCCGGCACCGGGGGCGGCGTGCCCCTCGACCGTCGCCGCCCGGTGCCGGTCGACACCGGGGGTATCGGTCGAGCCGGACGATCCCTTGACCCGCGCCGGCCGGGGCATCGCCCGACCCGCCACTCAATGTGCGGGCCCCGGGACCTCCCACGTGCCGCCCGAGGCCAAGAGGGCAGCCAGGTCCCCGGGTCCCCGGCGCTCCTGGGCCTCGAGCAGCTGCCGGGTCATGGCCTCCCCGTACTCGGGTCGCTCCACGTCCCGGAACACCCCGATGGGGGTCGGCTCAAAGGGGCCGCGGGCCAGACGGGACAGGGCGAAAGCCAGGCCAGGGTCGTCGCGGTGCTCGTCGTGCACGAGGACCCGCTCCACCCCCACCTCGGCGACCGGGGCGATCCGCAGCTGCCCGTCCTCCCCCATGACCACGCCGTACTGGCCCTCGGCGCCGAAGACGATCGGCTGGCCGTGCACCAGCGGGATCAGCATGTCGGCCCGCTGGTCCCGGCCGGTGATCCGCTCGAAGGCACCGTCGTTGAAGACGTTGCAGTTCTGGTAGATCTCGACGAAGGCCGCCCCCCGGTGCTCGTGGGCCCGGCGGAAGGTCTCCTGCATGTGCTTGCGGTCCATGTCGTGGGTGCGGGCCACGAAGGTGGCCTCGGCACCAAGGGCCAGGCTGATCGGGTTGAAGGGGGTGTCCAAGGAGCCAAAGGGCGTGGACTTCGTGACCTTGCCCACCTCCGAGGTCGGCGAGTACTGGCCCTTGGTCAACCCGTAGATCTGGTTGTTGAACAACAGGATGGTGATGTTCACGTTCCGCCGAAGGGCGTGGATGAGGTGGTTGCCCCCGATGGAGAGGGCGTCCCCGTCCCCGGTCACCACCCACACGTCGAGGTCCGGCCGGGTGACCGCCAGGCCGGTGGCGATCGCCGGGGCCCGGCCGTGGATGGTGTGCATGCCGTAGGTCTGCATGTAGTAGGGGAACCGGGCCGCGCAGCCGATCCCCGAGACGAACACGGTGTTCTCCCGACGCACCCCCAGCTCGGGCAGGAGCATCTGGAGGGCGGCCAGGATCGAGTAGTCCCCGCACCCCGGGCACCAGCGGACCTCCTGGTCCGAGGCCCAGTCCTTCCGGGTGGTCGTCGGCACGGCCAGATCGGTCATTCCTGCTCCTCGCTCGTCGCGCTCCCAGCCGCCACCCCGAGGGTGTCGAGGACTGCTTCCTCGATCTCCCGGGCCCGGAACGGCTGGCCCTGCACCTTGGTGAGCGGCTGGGCGTCGACCAGGAACTCGGCCCGCACCAGCTTCACCAGCTGCCCCAGGTTCACCTCCGGCACCAGGACCTTCGGGTAGGCCCGCAGGACCTCGCCGAGGTTCGACGGGAAGGGGTTCAGGTGCACCAGGTGGGCGTGGGCGACCTTGAGGCCCCGGGCCCGGACCCGGCGGACCCCGGCGGCGATGGCCCCGTAGGTGGAGCCCCAGCCGAGCACCAGGACCGGCGCGCTCCCCAGGCCGTCGGGGTCGTCGACGGCGACCGGGGGGATGCTGGCCGCGACGGCCGCCAGCTTGGCCGCCCGCTCGTGGACCATCCGCTCGTGGTTCTCCCCGTCGTAGGAGACGTTGCCGCTCCCCGCCTGCTTCTCCAGGCCGCCGATGCGGTGCTCGAGCCCGGGCGTGCCCGGCACGGCCCAGGGCCGAGCCAGGGTCACCGGGTCCCGCAGGTACGGCCAGAACTCGGCCGTGCCGTCGGCCCGCTCGTGGTTCGGCTGGGTGGCGAAGTTCGCCTCGATGGTCGGCAGGTCCTCGACCGCCGGCAGCCGCCAGGGCTCCGCCCCGTTGGCCAGGTAGCCGTCGGAGAGCAGGATGACCGGGGTCCGGTACGTCACGGCGATCCGGGCCGCCTCGATGGCCACGTCGAAGCAGTGCGAGGGGGTCATGGCCGCCACCACCGGCACCGGCGCCTCCCCGTGCCGACCGTAGAGCGCCTGGAGCAGGTCGCCCTGCTCGGTCTTCGTCGGCATCCCCGTCGACGGCCCGGCCCGCTGGATGTCCACCACCACCAGCGGCAGCTCCAGGTTCACCGCCAGGCCCACGGCCTCGGCCTTGAGGTCCATGCCGGGCCCCGAGGTGGTCGTCACCCCGAGCGCACCGCCGAAGGCCGCCCCGATGGCCGCCCCGATCCCGGCGATCTCGTCCTCGGCCTGGAGGGTCCGCACCCCGAAGTGCTTCTGCTTCGACAGCTCGTGGAGGATGTCGGAGGCCGGCGTGATGGGGTAGGAGCCGAGGAACAGCGGCAGCTTCGCCTGCCGGGCCGCAGCGATGAGGCCCCAGGCCAAGGCGGTGTTGCCGGTCACGTTCGTGTAGGTCCCCGGCTCCACCGGCGCCGGCCGGACCTGGTAGTTCGACTCGAACAGCTCGGCGGTCTCCCCGAAGTGGTAGCCGGCCTTGAAGGCCCGGGTGTTCACCTCGGCGACCTCCGGCCGCCCGCCGAAGCGCTCGGCGATCCAGGCCAAGGTCGGCTCCACCGGGCGGCTGTAGAGCCAGCTCACCAGGCCCAAGGCGAAGAAGTTCTTCGACCGCTCGGCGTCCCGGGGCTTCACGCCGGCCTCCTTGCCGACCTGCATGGTCAGGGAGGTCATGGGCACCTCGTAGACCGTGAAGGCGGCCAGGGACCCATCGCTGAGCGGGTTGGCCTGGTAGCCGGCCTTCTCGAGGGACCGCTGGTCGAAGGCGTCGACGTTCACGATGATCGTGCCGCCGGGGGCCATGAGCCCCAGGTTCGCCCGCAGCGCCGCGGGGTTCATGGCCACGAGCACGTTCGGGGCGTCCCCCGGGGTCAAGATGTCGTGGTCCGAGATGTGGACCTGGAACGCCGACACCCCGGCCAGGGTCCCCGCCGGCGCCCGGATCTCCGCCGGGAAGTCCGGCAGCGTGGCCGTGTCGTTCCCAAGCAGCGAGCTGACGGTGGTGAACCGGCTCCCGGTCAGCTGCATCCCGTCCCCCGAGTCGCCGGCGAAGCGCACGACGACTCGGTCGAGTTCCTTGGTCTTGCGAGGCACCACAGTGGACACAGCCCCTCCCGGTCCGGGCGACGACGAGCCGGGCCGGACCGGTCACGGCCCCGAGGGGTCCGGGCCGGTGGGCCCGCCGACCCGAGCCTACCAGCGCGCCGACCCAGCTCAGGCGATGGTCACCGACGGGTCGAGGAAGACGTCCTGGACGGCGTGGAGCAGCGCCACCCCCTCGGCCATGGGGCGCTGGAAGGCCTTGCGGCCCACGATGAGGCCCGTCCCGCCGGCCCGCTTGTTGATGACCGCCGTCCGCACCGCCTGGGCCAGGTCCCCGGCCCCCCGGGACTCCCCGCCGGAGTTGATGAGCCCGATCCGCCCGGCGTAGCAGTTCAGGACCTGCCAGCGGGTCAGGTCGATCGGGTTGGCGGTGGTCAGCTGGTCGTAGACCAGGGGATCGGTCCGGCCGAAGCCGAGGGCCACGTAGCCCCCGTTGTTCTCCGGCTGCTTCTGCTTGATGAGGTCGGCCTCCAAGGTGACCCCGATGTGGTTCGCCTGGCCGGTCAGGTCCGCGGCCACGTGGTAGTCGGCGTCCTTCGTCTTGAAGGCCGGGTTCCGCAGGTAGCACCACAGGACGGTGAACAAGCCCCGCCGATGGGCCTCGGCGAAGGCCGCCGAGACCTCCTGGAGCTGGCGGTCGCTCTGCTCGGAGCCGAAGTAGATGGTGGCCCCCACCCCGATCGCCCCCAGGTCAGCCGCCTGGGCCACCTGGGCGAACATGACCTGGTCGTAGGTGTTCGGGTAGTGCAGGAAGTCGTTGTGGTTCAGCTTCACGATGAAGGGGATCTTGTGGGCGTAGCGACGGGCCACCACCCCGAGGCCCCCGAGGGTCGTCGCGATGGCCGAGCACCCGGCCTCGATGGCCAGCTCGCAGAGGTTCGCCGGGTCGAAGTAGGCCGGGTTCTTGGCGAAGCTGGCCGCCCCCGAGTGCTCGATCCCTTGGTCGACCGGCAGGATCGACAGGTAGCCGGTCCCGCCCAGTCGGCCCGTGCCGTAGAGGGTTGCCAGGCTCCGCAGCACCGGCACGGGCCGGTCGCTGTCCCGGAACACCCGGTCCACGATGTCGGGCCCCGGCAGGACCAGCTCGTCGCGGGGCACGCCCTTGCACTCGTGGGTCAACAGCTCCTCGGCCTCGTCACCGAGCAGCCCTGCGATGTCCGTTGCCACCGCCACGCCTCCTTCGCTCTCGGCTCCCCACCGGGGCGTCGACGGCCAGCCGAACACCCCCGAGGGGACCGCGTCGGATGCTAGCGCTGCCCACCCCGGGCCCCCGGGCCGCTCCTGGCAGCTTGTCCAAGGGCCCGGAGGGCCCGCTCGATGCCCTCGTCGTCCACGTCGTGGTGGGTCACCAGTCGGAGGACTCCCGGGCCGACGCTCGAGGCGAGCACGCCCTCCTCCTGAAGGGTCCGAAGGACAGCCTCGGGGTCGGGGGGTTCGAAGAGCACCATGTTCGTCGGGGCGGCCGCCAGCTCCCCGGTCGGGTCGCCGAAGCACTCGGCCGCCGCCGCGGCCAGCCGGCGGGCCCGCCGGTGGTCCTCGGCGAGGCGCTCGACCATCTGCTCCAGGGCCACGAGCCCAGCGGCCGCCAGCACCCCCACCTGCCGCATGCCGCCCCCCATGCGGTGCCGCAGCTCCCGGGCCTCGGCCACGAGGTCGGCCGGGCCGGCCAGGAGCGACCCGGCCGGGGCGCAGAGCCCCTTGGAGAGGCAGGTGGCCACCGTCGTGGCCACCGCTGCCAGCTCCGCCGCCGACACCCCGCTTGCCACCTGGGCGTTCCAGAGGCGGGCGCCGTCGAGGTGGATCGGCACCCCCCGGCACACGGCCCCCAGACGCGCCAGGTCGCCCGGGTCCCAGATGGCCCCACACGCCGCGGCGTGACTGTTCTCCACGGCCACCAGGGCCACCGGCGGCCAGTGGTGGAGCTCGGCGGCCAGGGCCCAGGCCAGCTCCCCGGGGTCGAGGATCCCGTGAGGATCGGCGACCGGGTGCAGCTGCAGGCCCCACCAGGCGGCCGCCCCACCGGCCTCATGGGCCAGGACGTGCTGCCGACCGCCCAGGACCACCCGTGCACCCGGACGCCCGAGCACCCCGAGGGCCAGCTGGTTCGCCATCGTCCCCGAGGGCACGAAGAGCGCGGCCTCCTTGCCGAGCAGCTCGGCGACCCGCTCCTCCAGGCGCCGGACCGTGGGGTCCTCGCCCCAGCCGTCGTCGCCCACCTCGGCCTCGGCCATGGCCCGCCGCATGGCCGGGGTGGGTTTCGTCACCGTGTCGCTCCGGAGGTCCACCAGCCCGTCTGCCACGGACCCAGGCTAGGGGCCGGACCCGCCTCGGGGATCGACCGGTCGACGCCGCCGCCTGCGGGCCGCTCGGACCCAGGGCGTGCTCGGGGACGACGGGCCCTCAGGGGCGACGGGCCAGGTCGCCCAGGGTGCGGTCCTCGGCCGGTCGTCGTCCTCGGCGCGTCCGGACCGTGCCCGGGGGCCCGCCCAGGGCTTCGAGGCGGGCCGCGGCGTCGGCCAGCTCGGGGTCGGCGGCGACCACCCGGGCGAAGAGCTCCCGGGCGCCGGCCAGGTCCCCGCTGCGCTCCAGGAGGTCGCCCAGCAGGTACCACTGCCGTAGGTGGCGGGCCGCCGGGTTCGCCCGCCGCCGCATGGCCCCTGCCTCGACCAGGAGCGCGACCGCCCCCTGCAGGTCCCCCTGGTCGGCCAGGTCCCCGGCGAGCACCAAGCGGCCTTCGGCCAGCAGGTCGGCGTCCGGGGACGCCCGCCGGAGCTCCTCGAACCGGGCCGCCACCTCCCGGTGCTGGCCCAGCGCCCGATGGCAGTCCATCACGACCGGCAGCTGGCTCACGTCGCCGCCGGTCAGCTCGGCGGCTGCCTGCAGGTGACCGAGGGCCTGGCGCCAGCGGCCCAGCCGGTAGCAGGCGAGCCCGTGCAGCTCCCGGACGGCCGCCGACCCGGGGGCGACGCGGACCAAGCGGCTCGTGATGCGCAGGGCGTCGAGATAGCGGTCGGCGGCGTAGGCCTCGGCCGCCCGGGTCAGCTCGGCGACCAACCGGCCGGCTCGGGGGCCGCCGGCGTCCTCCAGCTCCCGCACCACCTCCCCGTCCAGCTCGACCGGGGCCGGCGGACGGGCGGGCCGGCCACCTCGAGGTCCCTGGCTCGGGCTCGGGCCCTTGGGCACCCGCTCGACGCGCTGAGCCCTTCGCTCGACGACCTCCGAGCTGCCAGGGGCCGGTCCTGGCGGCGACCCCGCCCCGCGGCCCACCGACCGGGCCGGTCGCCCTCCCTGACGCACCCCCTGGCGGGCCACCGCACCCCAGGCCCGCGCCCGCCCGGTCGGCTCGCCTGCTCCCTGGCGAGACACCCCCGCCCGGCGCCCGGAACGACCGCCCTGGGCGGCGCCGGCGCGCCGATCGGGGGAGGCAGGGTGCCGGGGAGCCACCGTGGCAGGCTAGCGCCCCCCGAACGGGACCCGACGCGCCAAGGGGATCCTGCTCGCGGGCCAAGTTCGGTCCCAACACGTGCAACAGGGCTCGCGTTGGGTTACGGTTCGGCAAGCGTTCCGTGACGATCAGGTGACGGAAGCGGGGGTAGGCACCGGTGAGCCGACCATCGGCACCGGTCCGTGACGAGGAGGGAGGGTCCATGCGAACCATCCGTGGCGGCACCCCGAGCCGCCGAATGCGTCGAGCACTGGGGGGCGTCGGCGTGCTCTGCGTGGGCGCGCTCACCCTGGCCTCGTGCTCGTCGTCCTCGAGCAGCGCAGCGGCGCCGACGAAGGCCTCCGCGATCCCCTCCGGGGGCACGAAGCTGACCGGGGGCACGGTGGTCTGGGCGGAGCCGCCCTCGGCCACGCCGAACTACATCTTCCCCTTCGACACGTCCCAGTACTCGACGGTCGACAACATCTCGCAGTTCCAGTACCTGCTCTACCGGCCCCTCTACATGTTCGGGTCGCCGCAGAGCACGAGCCCGACGGTCGACCCAGCGCTCTCGCTGGCCGACCTGCCGGTGTTCTCGAAGAACGACAGCGTGGCCACCATCACCCTGAAGCACTACATGTGGTCGAACGGGGAGCAGGTCACCGCCAACGACGTGCTGTTCTGGATGAACATGCTGCACGCCGAGAAGAACAACTGGTACGACTACGTGCCGGGGTACTTCCCGGACAACGTCACCAGCGTCACGGTGGACAGCCCCACCCAGCTGACCATCACCTTCAACCGGTCCTACAACCCGACCTGGTTGCTCTACAACGAGCTGTCCCAGATCACCCCCATGCCGAAGGCCTGGGACGTGACCTCCCTCGGTGGGGCGCCGGGCTCGGGCGGCTGCTCGACCGGGACCTACGGGGCGGCCTCGACCGACTCGGCGTGCACCGCGGTCTACAACTTCCTGGCCAACCAGGCCAAGAACCTGGCCGGCTACGCCTCGAGCCCGATCTGGTCGGTGGTCGACGGGCCGTTCAAGCTGGCGTCGTTCAGCACCTCGGGCCAGGTGGTCATGGTCCCGAACCCCGACTACTCCGGTCCCCAGAAGCCGATCATCTCGAAGTTCGAGGAGGTGCCCTTCACCACCGAGGACGCCGAGTACAACGCCCTGCTGGGCGGTGACCTGACGGTCGGCTACCTCCCGACCACGGACCTGACGGCCAGCACGTCGAACCCGCTCGAGCCCGGTCCGAACAACCCGCGGCTGGCGGGCAAGTACTACATGGATCCGTGGGTGCTCTTCGGGTTCAACTATGCCGTCTTGAAGTTCGAGTCCACCGGTGACCACGGGGCGGCCGGCGCGATCTTCAAGCAGCTCTACATCCGCCAGGCCATGCAGTCCCTGGTGGACCAGACGGCGATGATCTCGAAGCTGCTGAAGGGCTACGGCGTGCCGAGCTACGGCCCGGTGCCGGTCCTGCCGCCGAACTCGTTCGTGGACAGCTACGAGAAGTCCAACCCCTACCCCTACGACCCGGCGAAGGCCAAGGCCCTTTTGGCCGACC
This sequence comes from Aciditerrimonas ferrireducens, assembly GCF_023130475.1. Taxonomy (GTDB): domain Bacteria; phylum Actinomycetota; class Acidimicrobiia; order Acidimicrobiales; family UBA8190; genus Aciditerrimonas; species Aciditerrimonas ferrireducens. The sequence goes on along the minus strand of NZ_JAKHEX010000020.1, from coordinate 1,844 downwards.
ACGGCTGGAAGGTCGTGCCGAACGGGACCGACACCTGCGTGAAGCCTGGCACCGGATCCGGTGAGTGCGGAGCCGGCATCCCCGCCGGCACCCCGCTCAGCTTCACCTTCGCCTACGCCACGGGGGTGACCTGGATCCAGCAGACCGCCACCATCGAGCAGTCGGCCTGGAAGTCGGTGGGCATCAACGTCACCCTGGCACCAGGCACCTTCAACACCGTGGTCGGCGACTACTCGCCCCCGTGCACGAGCCCGTCGAGCTGCAGCCTGGAGATGGGCTGGTGGGGCGGTGGCTGGGAGTACAGCCCCGACTACTACCCCTCGGGTGAGACCCTGTTCCTCACCGGCGCGGGCTCCAACTCGGGCAACTACTCGAGCCCGGAGGCCGACAAGCTCATCGAGCAGACCGTGCAGACCACGACGAACCTGGACCAGTACCAGAACTACCTGGCCCAGCAGCTGCCGGTCATCTACGAGCCGAACGCCGACTACTCGCTGACCGAGGTGGCCGAGAACCTCCGTGGCGTGGTGCCGCAGAACCCGTTCTCGAACCTCTTCCCCGAGTACTGGTACTTCGTGAAGAAGTGACCGGCGAGCTCGTCCTTCCCCGCCGGCCAGCCCCGCTGGCCGCAGGTGGGCCGAGCCGAGGAGCGACCGAGCGGCCGGGGGCGACCCCGGCCGCTCGGCGCGACCGGCCCGCCTGCTCCCGTCCGACCTGCTCCGCCCGGCCGCGCCGCCGGGCCGTGGCTAGCATCCGGCCGTGATCGGGTTCCTCGTCCGGCGGCTCGGCCAGGCCATCGTCGTGGTCCTGGCGGTCATCGCCGCCATGTTCCTCCTCATCCACGTCATCCCCGGCGGCGAGGCCCGCGCGGTGCTCGGCCCACGAGCCACGGCCATCGCCATCGCCCAGTTCAAGCGGCAGAACGGCCTGGACCTGCCGCTGTGGGACCAGTTCCTCCACTACGTCTGGAACCTGGCCCGCTTCCAGCTGGGCCGGTCCCCGAAGTACAACCAGCCGGTCCTCACCCTCATCGGGACCCGCCTGCCCAAGACCCTGATCCTCGTCGGGTTGGCCACCATCCTGGCCCTGGTGGTGGCCATCCCCCTCGGCATCTTCCAGGTGGTCCGCCGGAACCGGCTGGAGGACTACGTGCTGACCGGGCTGGCGTTCATCTTCTACGCCATGCCCTCGTTCCTGCTCGGCACGCTCCTCATCCTCTTCTTCGCCGTGGACCTCAAGTGGTTCCCGGTCGAGGCCCCCCAGGCCCAGAGCGTCGGGGGGATCCTCAGCGATCCCCGGGGCCTGGTCCTGCCGGTGGTGACCCTGGCGGCCATCACCATCGCCTCCTTCAGCCGGTACATGCGCTCGTCGATGATGGAGACCCTGACCCAGGACTACATCCGGACCGCCCGGGCCAAGGGGGTCGGACCCCGCCGGGTCCTCTGGGCCCACGCCCTGCGCAACGCCCTCATCCCGATCGTGACCCTGCTCGGCCTCTCCGTGCCGGCCATCGTGAGCGGCGCGGTCATCACCGAGGACGTCTTCAACTACCCGGGCATGGGCAAACTGGCGGTGGACGCCGCCTTGAACGTGGACATCCCGACCCTGCTCGGGGTGACCTTCGTCATCACCGTGGCCACGGTCGCCGGGAACCTGCTGGCCGACATCCTCTACGCCGTGGTGGATCCGCGGATCCGCTACGCCGCTGCCTGAGCGGAGGGACCGTCATGAGCCTGGTACCCGAACCCGACCTGCTGGACCTGGCCTCCGAGACGACCACCGGGGCACCCGGCGCCCCCGAGCCCGCTGGCGGCGAGGTGGCGGACCTCGGTGGCCTGCTGCGC
>NZ_JAKHEX010000002.1 GCF_023130475.1 Aciditerrimonas ferrireducens | reverse complement strand
TCAGCACCCACCAGCCAGTACCCCTGGCCATCAGGCGCCGCCGCCAACCCCACGATCGGCGCTGCCAGGCGGGTCACGCCCTGGGTTGCCGGGTCGCCGTAGAACGGGGCGCCCCCGACCGGCTCCACCGCCCCCCCGTTGTCCACCATCCAGTAGCCCTTGCCGTCGGCCGGGGCAGCTACGGCCACGATGGGCGCCGGCATCGGCGTCGGAGCCGGACCGGCTGGCGCGGCCGGGGTGCCGGTTCCGCCCGACCCCGAGGCCTGTCGGGTCTCCGACGGCCTCCCACCGGAGACCGTCGACGAGGTCGACCCACCACCTCCGCTTCCTGCCGAAGCGGAGGCGCTGCCGGACCCCCCGGCGCCAGCGCCGCTCTGGGAGAGCGGGGCGAGGCTGGCGCCCCCACCCGAGCCTCCCCCGGCCGAACCACCCGAGCCGACCCCGCCGCTCGCCGTCCCGCCTCCCGAGGAGCTCCCGCCCGCCGTCGCACCAGCACCAGCACCAGCACCGCCACCGCCCAGTGCCGTCGCCGTCCCGCCTCCGGTCGAGGTCGACGCAGCGGCGCCGAAGCTCGCCGTGGTCGCCGGGCTGGAGCCCATGGTGAACGACACGGTGACGTTGCCGCTCGGTGACAAGGTGAAGAACGGATTGCCCATCGGCGTGTTCCCCAGGCTGGCCGCCTCGACATAGATGTTGCCCTGCCCGGCACCGCTGGCGTCGATGGTCACCGTCCGGCTGCCGTTCGACAAGGTCGCCGAGGTGAACTCCGGGCTGCCCACGGCCATGACCGTCTCTCCAGGGATCTCCGGGTAGATCCCGAGCTGGGCGAAGACGTCCCAGGAGGACACCGCACCCAGCTCGTCGTGGCCGGGCATGCCCGTCACGCCTCCGACGAAGAACCGTTGCACGATCTCGTTGGTCACTTCCTCGGTGAGCGCCGGGTCGCCCATCCAGTCGCCTTCCCACGGTGCTTCCAGATCATCTTCGTTCGTCACGGCGAAATTGGGCTCGTTTGCCGAGGCGTCCAAGTGCTCGAGGAAGCTGCTCAGCGCACTGGCTGCTTGCTGCTCACCCCCGAGGGCGGTGACGAGCTGGTCGAGGTGCTCGGGGTCGAGCCAGGTGTACTGCGCAGCGTTGCCGTCATCGAACCCTTGCTGGCTCCACTGGCCACTCGGCGCCACACTGCTCACGTCGAAGAACTGGCCAGTGTTCCACGGTGGCGGTGCCTGCCGCTGTGCTCATCCAGACGTCACCGCGCACAGCTCGTAGATTGCCCAGTCGTCCATGGCCAGCTGCTCGGACAGGCTGGTGTAGCCAGCCACGTAGCCGGTCGAGAGGAACTGACCGCCGTAGTAGCGCTCGTAGTACCAGCTCTGCCCGAGGTCGGACCCGTTCTGGGACTGCGTCGCCCCCTTGACCGCGAGCTGCAGGGCTTGCTGCTGCTCGGTGCTCGTCAGATCGCCCCAGGCGGCGGCGTCGGCCAGGAGCACGTCCGCCGGGTCGCCCTCCATCATCCCGGTGTAGGAGTTCGCCACCGACCAGTCCGGGAGCCAGCCTCCCTGTTCGCCGTCGTTGATGAGGCTCTGGACGAACTGCTGGGTGTGCCCCGGGTAGAGCATGGCCAGCAGATTCATCTTTGCGATCTGCCAGTCCCAGGAGGCGAAGTCGGCGTACTGCACCTGGCCTGACGGCTCGGTGTGCACCTGGCCGTCGAACCCGAGGTACTGACCGTTGGCGTCCGAGAACGTCTCGGGTGTCAAGAGGACGTGGTAGAGCTCACTGTAGAGCTCGACCTGCTCGGCAGGTGTGCCTCCTTTGACCTGCACTCTGGAGAGCAGCGCGTTCCACTGTGCCTGCGTGGCGCTGGCCACGCTGCTCTCGCTCCAGCCCGGGTCCTCAGCAGCGAGGTTGTCCTCGGCGTTCGCCACGGACACGTACGAGATGCCGGCCTTGACCCGCACGGTGAGCGAGGAGCTGGGGGTGCCCCAGGAGAGGACGGCGCCAGCTCCCTGCCCGGACGCCTGGTACACCGAGGTCGAGGCGGCTGGGGTGCTGGGGTCGACCTCCAGAGCAAAGTAGACCGTGTAGTGCACCTGGGACTCGCCGCACAGATCGCCGCTGGTCGCCGAGCCCGTGACCAGGGTCGGGGAGTCGACGGTGACCGTCGCGCCGCTGTTGCCGTTCAAGCTGTCACCGGCCTTTACGACCAGCTGGGCCGGCTGCCCGGCGGGGAAGGTCATCTTCATGATGCCGGTCCGGGTGGTGGCGGCCAGGTCGACGAGGACCCCGCCGGCAACAGCCGAGTAACTCCCTGGCGTCCCCTGGCCGTTCAAGAGGGAGTCGCTCGCCGCCCCAGGGTCACTCGGGAGCGAGCCGCTGTAGGGCAACAGGGGGACATCGCCGAAGATCGGGCATTGGGCTCCGGGGAGGTCCGTCAGGGTGAAGCCACGAGTGTCGGTGCCGAGGTTGTAGTTGCCGACCGGGTTCCCGACCGACCCGGGTCCGAACTCGACCATGCCGAAGGGAGCGGCAGCCGCCGGGGTGTCGGTGTTGTAGATGTTCGACCCGACATTGACGTTCACCAGGCTTGCCGGGTCGCTGGTGGCGAGGCTCGCCGCACTGGCCTGCGGGGACGCTGGCAACGAGAGGTCGAGTCCGCCGGTCTCGGCCACGATCAGCTCGCCGAGTGCGCCGGTAGTCACGGGCCAGGGTTCACCCAAACTGGACGCGCTGCTCCACATGGCCAGGGCGTCCTGGGTGGCTTGGGCCGACTGACCACTCTGGTCGAGGCCCCACAGGACAACGCCGTAGATGGACTCCGTCGGTGCCCAGGTGAACAGCCGCCACGCGTTCTCCACGGCGTCGGGGTACGCCGTCGTGGCGGGGTCCGAGGACCACGACACGTCGTCCTCACCGACCCCACCGTTGAACGATTGGGTCTGTGGGTTCCACAACCTCAGCTGGATTGCCGCCTCGAGCTCCTGAGCGGCAAGGACCGCCTGCCCCTCAAGGGTGCTGTCGCCTGCGACGGCGAAGAGATTCGCCGCCGCCAACAGACCCCCGTAGTCCTCGGCGTTGTCCATGGCCATCACCGCGTCGTAGGTCGGTGTGCCGTAGAAGAGGCCATCGGGCTGCTGGGTGGTCATGAGCGCGTGGAAGGCGTTGCTCGCTGCGGTCACCACCCAGTTGTCCGCTGCCGGGATCGTGTCGCCGGCTGCCTTGACGGTCTCATAGGCAGCCAACAGGAACATGGCTGCATAGGCGTCCGTCGAGTCGTACTTTCCGGTGCTCTGGGCCCCAACCCCTGCCGGCAACGGCACGTTGAAGTCGGTCTCGTAGCCCGTGTAGGGCTCCTCGTGGCGGTAGTAGAAGTCCAGTTCCTTCCAGGCAGCTTCGACGTAGGACTGGTTGCCGGTGACCATGGCGGCCCGGGCCAGACCGAGCACGGCATAGTTGGAGACGTAGGTCGTGACGAAGGCGCTCGGCGGGTAGCCCGGTGCTTCCGGGATGGCCCCGTCGGCCAGCTGCGAGGAGACGATCCAGTTGGCCTCGGCGGTCACGGCCTGGTCCACGCTGGCGCTCGTGGCGGCTCCGGCGGCGCTGCTGGCCCCGCCGAGGAGGGCCAGGACCAACCCTCCGGCCATCCCGACCACGGCCCAGGCCCGGAGGCGACGGGTCGGCGTCCTCGAGTGGCTGGTCCCTCGTCCGTCCTTGGCGCGTCCCCAGCGCATCCCGGCTCCCTCCTCGGTCGCGTGCGCGGCGTCACGCGGCCATCGGCGCCAGGGGACGGCCGGTCCACCGGCCGGGGAGCGGGTTGCGGCCCGGTTGAGCCGATCTGTCGGCTCCTTGGCCGACGTCGAGGGTTTCGAGGGCTGCCCCCCGGGGCCTGCCGCCCCGGCTCGGTGCCCCGGCCAGGCTCAGGCAGGAGGCAGGACGGCGACCAACAGCCCGTCGTGGCCCTTGGCGCCCACCGTCTGGAGGACGCTGGCCACCACGCCCTCGGCCCGGGCCACCGCGTCGAAGAGGGCCCGCGTCCCGGCCACGTCGGGGGTCGCCTCACCCTCCTCCAGGATCCGGCCGTGGCGGACGACGTTGTCCACCACCACGAGCCCGCCGGGTCGCGCGAGGCGGCGGGCCCAGCCGAAGTACTCGGCGTTCGACGGCTTGTCGGCGTCGATGAAGCAGAGGTCCACGCTCTGGGCACCGAGCTCGCGCTCGAGGGCCGGCAGGAGGTCGAGGGCCCGGCCCAGGCGGACCTCCACCCGGTCGGCGAGCCCCGCCCGGGCCACGTTGGCCCGGGCCAGCTCGGCGTGCCGGGGTTCGACCTCGAGGGTCACCAGGCGCCCCTCGGGGGGCAGCGCTCGGGCCAGGCAGATGGCGCTGTAGCCAAAGAGGGTGCCGATCTCGAGGACCCGCCGGGCCCCGATGGCCCGGGCGAGGACCTCGAGCAGCCGGCCCTGGAGCGCCGAGACCTGGATCTCCGGGAGGCCCGCGGCCCGGGCCGTCGCCTCAGCTTCGGCCAGGACGGGGTCGGGCGGCAGGAGCCAGCCCACCAGCGCCTCGTCGATGGCCGCCCACAAAGGCGACCCCTGGTCCTCGCCCTGGCCGGGGCGGGGGGCGGGTCCCTCGGGGTCGGCCACGACCGGAGCCTAGCCAGGCACGGGTGCGACACTGGGCCCCATGGAGGAACGCGCTCCACGCCCGCCGCTCGGGCCCGAACGACCCGAGGCCGACCTGGCGGCCGCCCAGCGGCTCGTGCGCCAAGCCCGTCGGGTCCTCGCCCTGACCGGTGCGGGGATCTCCACCGACTCGGGCATCCCCGACTTCCGGGGCCCCGCGGGCCTCTGGACGAAGGACCCCACCGCGGAGCGGCGCTCCTCGATCCACCACTACCTGGCCGACCCCGAGCTCCGCCGCAGCATCTGGCGGGACCGCCTGGCCCGCGGCGGTCCGCCCCCTGCGCCCAACGCCGGGCACCGGGCCCTCGTGGACCTCGAACGCCAGGGCCGCCTTTTACTCCTGGTCACCCAGAACACCGACGGCCTGCATCTCGACGCCGGCCACGACCCGGCCCGAGTGGTCGAGCTGCACGGCACCTCCCGGGCGGCGTCCTGCTTGGACTGCGGCACCCGCTGGCCCATGGCGGAGGTCCTGGCCTGGGTGGCCGCCGGCGAGGACGACCCCCACTGCCCCTGCGGGGGCCTCGTCAAGGCCGCCACCGTGAGCTTCGGCCAAGCCCTCGACCGGAGGGCCCTGGCCCGAGCCGAGGAGGCTGCCGAGGCCTGCGACCTACTCCTCGCCGTCGGCAGCACCCTGGCGGTCTACCCGGCAGCAGCGCTCGTGCCCCGTGCCGCGGCTGCCGGAGCCAGCGTGGTCATCGTGAACGGTAGTCCGACGGCCATGGACGACCTCGCCGACGTCGTGGTCCGGGGCCCCATCTCGACGGTCCTGCCGGCCCTGGTGGCCGCCTGAGGGTGCCGCCTCGGCTCGGCGGCCGGCCTCAGCCCTTGGCGGCCCGCTGGCGGCCCCATCGGGGCTTCAAGGCGAACCACCAGACACTGGCGATGGTGCCCAGCGCTGCCAGACCCGCCGCCACCTGCTTCACCGTCTTGGACGCTCGCACCTCTCGCACCCTAGCCGGACCCCCGGGTCACCGGTCGGCGGCCGATTGCCCAGCTCCCGGGTGGCCCGGCAAGATGAGCGGCCGTGGCCGATCCCCCCCCGCCGACAGCGCCGCCGCCTCGCGCCGGGACCGAGCACCGGCGCACCCGGTGAGGAGACCGACACCGACGTTGGGGTGGCGGGCCGGCTCCGCCTGGTGCGGCCCCAGGGCCGGTTGGCCTTCGCCACCCTCGACGACCCAAGCGGCCAGGTCCAGCTCTTCGCCCGGGACGGGGTCACCGCGGACTTCGAGCAGTTCGGCAAGCTGGCCATCGGCGACTGGGTGGGCGCCCGGGGCCGGGTGGTCAAGACCCGCCGGGGCGAGCTCTCGGTGCTGGTCGAGCGCTGGGAGCTCCTCGCCCTGGCCCGCCGGGGCTTCGGCGACAAGTGGCGGGGGGTCTCGGACACCGAGACCCTCCTACGCCACCGAGAGCTGGACCTGTGGGTCGGGGACCGGACCCGGGAGGTCCTGGTGCTGCGCAGCCAGGTCCTCGCCGCCCTGCGCCGGGCCCTGTGGGACCGGGGGTTCCTCGAGGTCGAGACCCCGGTCCTCCACCCCATCCCCGGCGGGGCCACCGCCCGGCCCTTCGTCACCCACCACCGGGCCCTCGACCTCGACCTCTACTTGAGGATCGCCCCCGAGCTCTACCTCAAGCGGCTGGTCGTGGGGGGCCTGGAACGGGTCTTCGAGCTGGGCCGGGTCTTCCGCAACGAGGGCATCTCCCCCCGGCACAACCCCGAGTTCACCATGCTCGAGCTCTACCTGGCCTACGCCGACTACCAGGACCTCCTGGGGCTCACCGAGCAACTGGTGGCCGAGGTCACCCGGGCGGTGCTCGGCCGGACCACCCTCGAGGTCCACGGCCGGACCCTCGACCTGGCCCCCCCTTGGCGCCGGGCCACCATGGCCGAGCTGGTCTCCGAGGCCCTCGGGCGGCCGCTGGACGTCCACAGCCCCCGGCCGGTCCTCGAGGAGGCGGCCCGCGGCCTGGGCCTCGTGCCCGAACCGAGCTGGGGCCCGGGCAAGCTCCTCCTGGAGCTCTACGAGAAGGCCGTCGAGCCCACCATCGTCGGCCCCCTGGCGGTGCTGGACCACCCGGTCGAGGTCTCGCCCCTGGCCCGCCGCCACCGGGAGGACCCCGAGCTGACGGAGCGCTTCGAGGTGGTGGTGGCCGGTCGGGAGCTGGCCAACGGTTTCAGCGAGCTCACCGACCCCGAGGACCAGCGGGCCCGCTTCGAGGCGCAGGCCCGGGCCCGCGAAGCGGGCGACGAGGAAGCCATGGTGGTCGACGAGGACTATCTCTGGGCCCTCGAGCTCGGCCTGCCCCCCACGGCCGGTCTCGGGCTCGGCGTCGACCGCTTCGTCATGCTCCTCGCCGACGCCAGCCACATCCGGGAGGTCATCGCCTTCCCCACCCTGCGGCCCGAGGCCCCCGGCGCCTAGCCGGCCACCGGCAGGATCGACGGCTCGTCGACCTCGCCCAGCTCGACCGCCACGGCCAGGGTCTCCTGGGCGATCCACTCCCGGTGGGCCAGTAGGGCGGCCGCCGCCGCCGGCAGGACCAAGCGGATCCGGTCCGTCAGGGCCAGGCCCATCTCCTTGCGGCGCCGGTTGACCGAGTGGACCAGGTCGTTCACCTGGCCTTCGAGGGTCAGTTCCTCGTCGAGGGCGGTGTCGAGGGCCACGGCCACCTGGCCGTCGGAGGCGAAGGACCAGCCCTCCCGCGGGATCCGCTCCACGAGCACTTCCTCGGGGCCCAGGTGCTGGCCGGCCACCCGCACCGAGCCGTCCGGGTCGACCTCGAAGGCCCCGGCCGCCAGGGCCGCCCGGACCTCGGCCACCGCCGGGCCGAGCTTGGGGCCGAGGACCCGCAGGTTGGGCCGGACCCGCAGCTCGGTGGCCTCGATGGGCTCGAAGACCACCTCCTTCACCCGCAGCTCCTCGGCGATCTCCCCGGCGTGGGGGGCGGCGGCCGGCGCCCCGTCGACCACGAGCCGCCGGAGCGGCTGGCGGACCCGGATGCCGCTCTCCGCCCGGGCCTGCCGGCCCAGCTCGACCACCGCCCGCACTGCGGCCTGCTCGGCCAGCACGGCTTGGTCCGCAGCCAGCTGGTCCGCGTCGGGCAGGCTCGGCCAACCGGCCAGGAAGACCGAGTCGGGAGCCGACGGCACGGGGTCCAGCACGAGGCGCTGCCAGAGGTGCTCGGCCAGGAAGGGCACGACCGGGGCGGCGAGGCGCACCCAGGTCACGAGCGCCGACCACAGGACCGCCAAGGCCGCCGGGTCCCCGTCCCAGAAGCGCCGCCGGCTCCGCCGGATGTACCAGTTCGAGATGTCCTCCAGGGCCGAGTCCAGGGCCCGGAGCACCTCCACCGTCAGGTAGGCCTCGTAGCCGGCGGTGGCCTCGTGCACCAGCTGCCGGACCCGGGCGGCCAGCCAGCGGTCCAACGGGGCCTCCAGGCCGGCCGGCTCCCCCGCCAGGTCCGCCAGGTCGGGGGTGAACCCCTCCACCAGGTTGGCGTACTGCACGAGGAAGGCCACGCTGTTCCACAAGGTCAGCAGCCGCCGCTTCACCTCGTGGGCGGGCCCGAAGCCGAACAGGAGGTTCTGGGTCGGGGGCTGCTGGCAGTACAGCCAGCGCATGACGTCGGCCCCCATCCGCTCGAAGGCCTCGTCGGCGTCGATCATGTTGCCGTGCGAGCCGTGCATCTCCTGCCCGTGCTCGTCCAGCATCTTCTCGTAGGTCAGGACCCGGCGGTAGGGGGCCCGACCGGTCAGGACGACCGACATGAAGAGCTGGGAGTAGAACCACAGCCGCACCTGTTCCCGCATCTCGGAGACCAGGTCCGCCGGGAACCACTGCTCCCAGTAGGCGTGGTCGGGCAGGTCGGCCACCGTCAGCCCGGCGGCCGCCCCGGTCCCGAGGCCACCCGAGACCCGGACCGGGTTCTGCCAGCCCAGGGTCGAGAACGGCACGATGCCGGCGTCCAGCCAGACGTCCCCGACTTCCTTCACCCGCTCCACCGGGGCCCCGCACGCCTCGCAGCGCACGGTCACCCGGTCGATCCAGGGTCGGCGGAGCTCCGGCAGCTCCCCGACCGGGCCGACCGCCCGCTCCAGGAGGTCCGCCTTGGACCGCAGCACCGTGAGGTGCCCGCAGCCGCAGGGGTAGAAGGGCAGGGGCATGCCGTAGTAGCGCCGCCGGGAGATGTTCCAGTCGGTCATGTTGGCCAGCCAGTCGTCCATCCGCTTGCCGACCGAGGCCGGGATCCACTCCACCGTCTCGTTCGCCCGTCGCAGCTCGTCCCGCAGGGGGTCCACGGCGATGAACCAGTCGTCCGAGAGGCGGAAGATCAGCGGGGTATGGCAGCGCCAGCACTCCGGGTAGCGGTGCCGGATGGTCGTGGCGGCGACGAGGAGGCCGCGGCGCTCGAGCTCGGCCGGCACGAGGGTCCGGGCGTCGTCGGTGCTCCGCCCGGCGAGCGAGCCGTACTCGGGGAGGAAGCGCCCCGCCTCGTCGACCGGGGTCAGGACCGCCAGGCCCTCCCGCCGGCCCAGCTCGAAGTCCTCGGCGCCACAGCCCGGGGCGATGTGGACCAGGCCGGTCCCCTCGTCGAGGGCCACGTCCTCCCAGGCCACGACCCGGTGCTCCACCCCCTGGCCGGGCCCGAGGTCGTCGAAGGGCCCCTGGTAGCGCCAGCCGACGAGCTCGGCACCGGGCCGCACGTCCTCGAGCTCGGCGCCGGCCCCGCCGGGAACGGCAGCAGCCCGCTCCACGGCCACCCAGTCCCCGGTGCCGGGTCGACGGCCGTAACGGGCGTCGGGATGCACGGCGACGGCCACGTTGGCCGGCAGGGTCCAGGGGGTCGTCGTCCACACGACCAGGGACTCCCCGGGTCGGTCCCGCAGGGGGAACCGCACGAACAGCGAGGGGTCCTCCCGGTCGACGTAGCTGCCCACCAGCTCGTGGGCCGAGATGGAGGTGCCACAGCGCGGGCACCACTCGGTGGGACGGTTGCCCTGGTAGAGCAGGCCCCGGTCGGCCACCGTGCCGAGGAAGCGCCAGATGTACTCGATGTTGGTGTCCGAGAAGGTGAAGTAGCTGCGCTCCCAGTCCATCCACATGCCGAGGCGGATGGAGCCCTTGGTGAGCTCGGTGGACGACCAGACCACCACCTCCCGGCACTTCGCGGCGAAGCGCTCCAGTCCGTACTGCTCGATCTCCCGCTTCGAGTTCAGCCCCAGGGACCGCTCGACGCCGACCTCGATCCACAGCCCCTGGCAGTCGAAGCCGTTCTGCCAACGCAGCTCGTGGCCCCGCAGGGCCTTGTAGCGCTGCACGACGTCCTTCAGGGTGCGGCCCCAGGCGGTGTGGACCCCCAGGGTCTTGTTGGCGGTCACCGGCCCGTCCACGAAGGAGAACCGGGGACCCCCGGCCGTCCGCTCCCGGAGCCGCTCGAAGGTCCGGTCCCGCTCCCAGCGCTCGAGGACGTCCCGCTCGATGGCCCCGTGGTCCGGCTTCTCGGGCAGCGGTGCGAACACGCCCCCGAAGCCTACTGGCGGGGTTCCCCCTGCCCCGACCCCGCGACCGGGCTCAGAAGGCCGTCAGGGGGTCCCGGGGCCCGTGGACGACCTCGAGGCCGGCCGGGAGGCCCCGGACCTCGACCTGGTCCCCTTCGACCTCGATCTCCACCCGGGCCCCGGCCAGGGGCACGCCCCGCAGGGCCAGGCGGGGCACCCCCTCGGGGAGGGCCGGGGCCAGCCAGAGCTTGCCCTGGGGCACGTAGGGGTCCAGCCGGAGCAGCGTCCGGAGGCACAAGAGGGGCGCGGCCGACGCCCAGGCCTGGGGGGAGCAGGAGGTGGGGTAGGCCACCGGGCTGGCCAGCTCGGCGCGGTCCAGGCCGCTGAAGAGCTCCGGGGGCCGACCCCCGAAGGCCACCGCAGCGTCGAACAGGCCGCTCACCAGTCGTTGGGCCTCCTCGACGAACCCGTAGCGGGCCAGGCCGGCGGCCACGATGGCCGTGTCGTGGGGCCAGACCGAGCCGCAGTGGTAGCTGATGGGGTTGTAGCCCCCCATGCTGGTCGCCAGGGTCCGGACCCCCCAGCCGCTGTAGAGCTCGGGGGAGAGCAAGCGGGCCGCCACCTGGGCCGCCTTGTCCCGGTCCAGCAGGCCGGTCCACAGGCAATGGCCCATGTTCGAGGTCAGCGAGTCGATCGGCCGCTTGTCGGCGTCCAGGCCCACGGCCAGCCAGCCCCGGTCCTCCAGCCAGAAGTCCTCGTTGAACCGGGCCTTCAAGGCCGCGGCCTTCTGGCGGTAGCGCTCCATGGTGGCCAGGTCGCCCCGCTCCCGGGCCACGTGGGCCCAGGCCAGGTAGGCGCCGTAGACGTAGGCCTGGACCTCGCAGAGGGCGATCGGGGCGCTGGCCACCCGTCCGTCCGCGTAGCGGATCCCGTCCCAGGAGTCCTTCCAGCCCTGGTTGGCCAGGCCCCGGTCGGTGGCCCGGAGGTACTCGACGTAGCCGTCGCCGTCCCGGTCCCCGTAGCGCTCGATCCACGCCACGGCGGCCTCGGCGTTGGGCAGCAGCTCCTCGACCGCTTCTCGGGCCAGGCCCCAGCGGCGCAGCTCGCCGAGGAGCATGACGAACAGGGGAGTGGCGTCCGCGGTGCCGTAGTAGCGGCTGCCCCCGCCCAGGCTCATGGAGGGCGCTTCGGCGAAGCGCATCTCATGGAGGATCCGACCCGGTTCCTCCTCGGTCCGGGGGTCCACCTCCTTGCCCTGGAAGCGGGCCAGGGTCTGGAGCACCCCGAGGGCCAGGTCCGGGTCGAGCAGGAGGGCCATCCAGGAGGTGAGCAGGGAGTCCCGCCCGAAGACCGTCATGAACCACGGGGCCCCCGCGGCCACCACCGCCCGGTCGGGGAACTCGGGGTCGAAGATCCGCAGGGCCCCCAAGTCCTCCACGCTCCGCTCCACCACCTGGTGCCAGCCCTCGTGCCCGATCTCCACCGTCGGGGCCAGCCGACGCCACCGGGCCAGTCGTTCGCTCGGGGCCGCCCGCTCCACCGGCTGGCCGCAGCGGTACCGGGGTTCGATCACCACCTGGTCGATGACGGCGGCCACCTCCAGGCACACCGACCACGAGCCCCGGGCCGGCACGATGGCCTCCCACGCCACCAGGCCCTCGGCGGCGCTCTGGGCTTCGGGGGAGAACCGCACCAGGCAGCCCCGGGCGACCGGTCCCCGCCGGTAGTCGAAGCGCAGCTCGGCCGGGGACTCGACCCGGTCCCGCTCGCCGTCTCGCTCGGTGGGTCGGCCCTCCTTCACCGCGAACAGGTCGGCGAAGTCCGCGTCGAGGAACAGCTCCAGGCGGCAGAAGGTCGGCTCGTCCCCGTAGTTCCGCACCACCAGGTCCTCGCGCAGGCCCCGGCCCACGTAGCGCGAGCGCAGCAGCACCAAGGTGGAGTCGGCCCGCCCGCCGTCGGGGACCTCCCGGGAGACGAACGTGGCGGCGAAGGGGTCGGTGGTGACCACCCCCAGGAGCTCGGGGCGGCGGCCGTTCAGGCGCAGCTCCAGGCGGGAGAGGACCCGGGTGTCCCGGACGAAGAGCCCGTGGGCCCCGCCGGGGACGAAGTCTCCCTCGGCCGAGGAGATGGCGAAGGTGGACTCCTCGACGAGGGTCACCGACCCCCCGCCCCGGGCCAGCGCCACCGGCTGGCCGCTGAAGGTCCAGGGCGCGCTCACGCCCCCCGCCCCCTGGCCGCGGGTCGGCTGCCTCCTCCCTGGGTGCTCCCAGCCTTCGGCACGCCGCAGGACGCTACCCAACCCGGCCGCCCGACGCACCCCATTCCCACTACCTCCATAGTGCAAATGGGGCGGGGCCGGCTAGACTCGGGGCATGGCCGCCGAGCGCTCGGACCTCGACACGGGAGCCACGCCTCCCCTGCTCGCCCTGGAGGGACTCTGCGTGGCCGCCGAGGACCGGGAGATCCTCCACGGCCTGGACCTCGAGGTCGGGTCCGGGGAGGTCCACGCCCTCATGGGTCCGAACGGGTCGGGCAAGTCCACCCTGGCGAACGTGATCATGGGCAACCCCGCCTACCGGGTCACCGGGGGCCGGATCCGGTTCAAGGGGGAGGACGTCACCGACTGGCCCACCGACGTCCGGGCCAAGGCCGGCATCTTCCTCGCCTTCCAGCACCCCGAGGCGGTGGCCGGCGTGCCGGTCGTCCAGTTCCTCCGCCAGGCCATGGCCGCCCGAGCGGGCGAGGACCGTTCGGTCCTCGAGGTCCGCTTCGCCATGCGGGACTGGATGACCCGGCTCGGCATCGACGAGGCCTTCGCCCAGCGGCCCCTCAACGAGGGGTTCTCGGGCGGCGAGCGCAAGCGCAACGAGGTCCTCCAGCTGGCCCTGCTCCGCCCCGAGCTGGCCATCTTGGACGAGACCGACTCGGGCCTGGACATCGACGCGCTGCGGATCGTGGCCGAGGGGGTCGAGGCGGTCCGGGCGGAGAACCCGGACCTCGGGATCCTCCTCGTCACCCACTACCGCAAGATCCTCGACCTGATCCGACCGGACGTGGTCCACGTCCTGGTCGACGGCCGCCTGGTGGCCTCAGGGGGCGAGGAGCTGGCCCGGCGACTGGACATCGAAGGGTACGAGCCGTGGCGGAGCTGACCGCACGGAGCGACCCTCGCGCCGCCGAGCTCGACGTGGCGGCCATCAAGCGGGACTTCCCGGTCCTGGCCGAACGGTTCCGGGGCCGGCGCCTGGTCTACCTTGACTCGGCGGCCTCCGCCCAGCACCCCCTGCCGGTCCTGCGGGCCCAGGAGCACTACTACGAGCACGCCCACGCCAACGTCCATCGCGGGGTCTACGCCCTCGCGGAGCGGGCCGACCAGCTCTACGAGCGGGCCCGGCTGACCGTCGGCCGTTTCATCGGGGCGCCCGACCCGGCCCGTGAGGTGGTCTTCACGAAGAACGCCACTGAGGGCCTGAACCTGGTGGCCCAGGCCTGGGGTCGTCGCCACCTGCGGCCGGGCGACGTGGTGGTGGTCACCGAGCTCGAGCACCACGCCAACCTTGTGCCCTGGCTCATGCTGGCCGAAGAGCGCCAGCTGGAGCTGCGCTGGCTGGAGATCGACGAGGGGTTCCGCCTGGACCTCTCCCGGCTCACCGAGGTCCTGCGAGGAGCCCGGGTGCTCGCCATCTCGGCCATGTCGAACGTCCTGGGCACCATGCCCCCGGTGGCCGAGCTGGCCGAGGCGGCGCACCGGGCCGGGGCCCTCGTGGTCGTCGACGGCGCCCAGCTGGTCCCCCACCAGCCGGTGGATGTCGGGAGCCTCGGGGCGGACTTCCTCGCCTTCTCGGGCCACAAGATGTGCGGCCCGACCGGCATCGGGGTGCTCTGGGGCCGAGCCGAGCTCCTGGCGGCCACCCCGCCGTTCCTCGGTGGGGGCGGCATGATCAAGGACGTCCGCCGGGACGGCTTCGTCCCCGACGATCCGCCCCAGCGCTTCGAGGCGGGCACCCCGCCGATCGCCGAGGCGGTGGGCCTGGCCGCCGCCATCGAGTACCTCCAGGGGATCGGCCTCGACCGCATCGCTGCCCACGAGCACCACCTCACCGCCTACGCCCTCGAGCGCCTGCAGCAGCGCTTCGGTCGCGACCTGGTCATCCACGGACCCCGGGAACCCGAGGCCCGAGGCGCCGTCTTGTCCCTGGCCTACCGGGACGTCCACCCCCACGACCTGGCCCAGGTCCTCGACCAGGCCGGGGTCTGCGTCCGCGCCGGCCACCACTGCGCGAAGCCCCTGATGCGCCGCCTCGGGGTGGCCGCCACGGCCCGGGCGTCTTTCTACCTCTACAACGACGAGGACGACGTCGAGGCCCTGGCCGACGCCCTGGCCTCGGCCGGTAGCCTCTTCGGGTAGCGCCCGAGGGCAGCCGGGCCGATCGGTGCGACCGGTGGCCCGCCGCAGCCCTCGGGACCGGCCAGCCGAACGGAAAGGGCACCCGGCATGAACGACCTGGAGGACCTCTACCGGGAGATCATCCTCGACCACTACCGCAATCCCCGCCAGCGTGGCGAGCTGCCCACCCCGCCGGCGACGCGGGCCGAGGGCTTCAACCCGCTGTGCGGCGACGAGGTGGTGGTCTTCCTTCAGGTCGAAGGGGACCGGCTGGTCGACATCCGCATCTCCGGGCAGGGCTGCTCCATCAGCCAGTCCTCGGCTTCGCTCATGGCGGCCGCCGTGAAGGGCAAGTCCCTGCCCGAGGTCCGCCGGCTCATCGCCACCTTCAAGGCCATGATGTCGGTCCACGGCACCGCGCTCGGCAGCGACGCCGACGGCGAGGAGCCGAGCGGGGAGGCCGAGGACGCCTCGGGGATCGTCCCGGTGGACCTCGACAGTCTCGGGGAGCTGGCGGCCCTGCAGGGCGTCGTGAAGTTCCCGGTCCGGATCAAGTGCGCCACGCTCTCCTGGAACACCTTGGCCCAGGGGCTCGACGAGCTGGCCGCCGCCCGCTGACCAGCGGGACGCCGTCCGCTCGGCCTCAGCCGGCTGTCCCGGGCTCGTCGGCGCCCTCGGCTTCGACGCCCAACGCGGCGGCCAGGCCGGCGTAGCCGGTCCGTTCCAGCTCCTCGGCCAGCTCGGGGCCCCCGCTTTGCACCACGCGGCCGCCGAGCAGCACGTGGACCCGGTCGGGGACCAGCTCGCTGAGGAGTCGGGGATAGTGGGTGATGGCCAGCACGGCCAGGCCTCGCTCTCGGACCTCCGCGAGGACCCGCCGGGCCACGGCCCGCAGCCCGTCCACGTCCAGACCCGAATCGATCTCGTCGAGCACCGCCACCCGGGGGCGGACCACCGCCAGCTGGAGGACCTCGCTCCGCTTGCGCTCGCCGCCCGAGAGGTCCACGTTCACCGGCCGGTCCAAGAAGGCTGGGGCAAGGCCCACGGCCCCGGCCGCGGCCACCAGGGCGTCCGCCGGCGGCGCGGCCTCGCCTCGGGCGGCCAGGGCCTCGGCGAGGACCGCCCGCAGGGGCACCCCGGGCACCTCGGTCGGCACCTGCGGCGCGAGGAACAGGCCCCGCCGAGCCCGCTCCCAGGTGGCCAGATGCCCCAGCTCCTCCCCGTCGACCAGCACCGAGCCGCCCAGGACCTCGTAGCCCGGCCGGCCCATGAGGACGTGGCTCAGGGTACTCTTGCCTGCCCCGTTCGGCCCCATGACGGCGTGGACCTCCCCGGCCCCGACGACCAGATCGACGCCTCGGAGGACCTCCCGGCCGGCGACCGCGGCCCGAAGGCCGCGGACCTCGAGGGCCGGTCGTGCCCCGCTCACGGCAGCTCCAGTTCCACGACTCCCTCGACCACGCTCACCGGGAAGACCGCCACCGGCTCGGTGGCCGGCAGGGTCCGGGGCTCGCCGGTCCGCAGGTCGAAGGTCGAGCCGTGCTTCGGGCACTCCAGCTCCCGTTCCTCGACCCAGACCTCGCCTTCGGCCAGGGAGGTCTCCTCGTGGCTGCAGGTGTCCTCGATGGCGTAGACCTCGTCGTCGATCCGCACCACGGCCACCGGCCGGCCCCCGACCACGAACCGCCGGGCCTCCCCCGAGGGCAGCTCCTCCAGCTGGCACACCCGCACCCGCTCGCCCATCCTCAGCGTCCCTCCTCCCGCTCGGCCTGCCCCAGGCGGGCAGCCACCGTCCGATCCAGCCACGCACCCACGGTCGCGATCGGTGCCCGGCTCACCAGGTCCCCGAAGAAGCCCCGCACCACCAGCCGGTCGGCCACCGCCGGCTCGATCCCCCGGCAGGCCAGGTAGTAGCGCTGCTCCTCGTCGATCGGCCCGACCGTGGAGGCGTGGCTGCAGCGCACGTCGTTCTCCTCGATGTCGAGGTTCGGCACCGAATCAGCCCGAGCGCCCTCGGCCAGGACGAGGTTGTGGTTCGTCTGGTAGGCGTTCGTGCCCCGAGCGCCCCGTCGGACGCGGATGAGACCGCTGTAGACCGACCGGGCCCGGTCGCCCACCGCCCCCTTGAACAGCAGCTCGCTCTCCCCGAAGGGCGCCTGGTGGTCCTGGAACGTCCGGAAGTCCAGGACCTGCCGGCCCTGGGCGAGGAACCCGGCCAGGAGCTCGCTGCGGGCCCCCTGGCCGAGCACCGCGGCGTCGGTCCGTACCCGCGCCCACCCGGCCCCGGTCGCCGCGGTCAGGGCCCGCAGGCGGCCGTCCCGCTCGACCCCGCTCGCCTGGAAGACCACCGCGCTGGCCGAGCGGTCGAGGGCCTGGATCCCGCCGTAGTCCAGCTGACCGCCGGCCGCCACCTGCCAGCCGCTGACCAGGACGGCCAGGGGTCCCCCAGGGGGACCCGACCAGACCGCCACCTCGTGGTCCGTCCCCGGTCGGGCGGCGCCCCGCTGGCCAGGGACCGGACGCTCCCCCTCGGCCACGTCGGGAACCGCCGAGCCGTTGCGGGAGGCCCCTGTGCTCGCCGCCGGGCCGCCCGGCGGCAGGCTCGCCAGGACTTCGACCAGCCCCAGCCGGGCACCCTCCCCGACCTCGACCCGCAGCTCCGGGAAGACCGCTCGACCGACGCCTTCCAGCGGTGCCTGACGGATGGCGTGGACCACCAGGACGAGCCCCTCGACCTGCCGGCCGTTCCCCACCCCCACGAGCACCGGGTCAGCGCTGAAGGCTCGATGGAGCACCCCGAAGGCGTCGGGTGGGTCGCCCGGACCGAGCGCAGCCGCCCGCCGAAGCGGCACCGCGGAGCGCAGCCCGCTGCGCACCTGCAGGCCGGCGGCCGGCCCTTCGCCGTCGAACCCGCCGTCCACCTCGGCCAGCGACCCGGACGCCACCACCAGGCGGCCGTCGAGGGTGACCACGGTGGCCACCGCCGGCCCGAGCGCCTCGGCCCACTGCCTGGCCAGCGCCTGGGCGGGCTCGACGTCCTCGCCGTCGCCCTCGCTCACCACCGGCGCGAACCGGTCGGGATCGAAGCGATCGATCCCGCTGTAGCGCCAGTCCTCCTCGGCCTCGGCCGGCCAGGCCAAAGCGGCCAACTGGGCACCGGCCTCCCGGCGGGCCGCCACCAGCCAGGGCGGACCGGCCAACCTGGCCGCTTCCTGTTCTGCGAACCGCGTCAGCGCCCCACCTCTCCCTCAGGCCATCGACCCGGCCGGCAGCGACCAGCGGCCACCGGCTTCGGTCGGGTCCGTCCGATGCTACCGGGGCCAGGGCACCGAACCGCCGGGCCGCTACGCTTCCGGCGTGCCCGCACCCGACCCCAACGCCTCGGCCGCTGCCGGCCCCGCTCTCTCGGTCCTCAGTGTCCAGGTCGACCGCGACCGGGGGGTCGGCTGGCTCTGGCTTGACCGAGCCGAGGCCCGAAACGCCATGGGCCGGGCCTTCTTCGCCGAACTGCCCCAGGCCATCGGGGCGCTCGGCGCCGATCCGGCGGTCCGGGCGGTGGTGGTGGCCGCCCGAGGACCCCACTTCAGCGTGGGCCTCGACCTGAAGGAGCTCGGGTCCACCCTGGCCGGTGGACCGACGGCCAGCGGCGAGGACCAGGCGACCGACCCCACGGCTCCACGTCGGTCCTCGCCGGCAGCGCGGGCCTTCGCCACCCGCCGATCGGTCCTCGCCATGCAGGCGGCCATCACCGCCGTGGCCGACTGCCCGAAGCCGGTGCTGGCAGCGGTCCACGGTGCCTGCGTCGGCGGCGGCGTCGACCTCGTCACCGCCTGCGACATCCGCCTGGCCTCGGCCGAGGCGTTCTTCTCGGTCCGGGAGACGAAGGTGGCCATCGTGGCCGATCTCGGGACCCTCCAGCGCCTCCCCCGCATCGTGCCAGCCGGGGCGGTGGCCGAGCTCTGCTTCACCGGCAAGGACGTCCCGGCCGAACGGGCCAGGGCCCTCGGCCTGGTGAACGACGTCCTGCCCGATCCCGAGGCCCTCTGGGCGGCGGCAGGGGCCATGGCAGCCGAGATCGCGGCCAACCCGCCCCTGGCGGTCCAGGGAACGAAGGCCGTCCTCCGGGCCTCGGCCGACCGGACGATCGCCGAGGGCCTCGACTACGTGGCCACCTGGAACGCCGGCATGCTCCAGTCCGACGACCTGGTCGAGGCCATGACCGCGTTCGTGGAGAAGCGCCCGCCCCGCTTCACCGGCACCTGAGCCCCGACGACGCTCAGCGCCGCCGCCACGGCGGCCAGCGGCGTCGCCCCTGCCGCCGTTCCTCGACCCGGCGCTCGTGCTCCACCTCGGCGAGCACGTCGGGGGCCACGGCGGTCACGATCCGCTCGGCGTCGTCGAGCAGCTCGGCGATGTGGTCGCCGGCCGGTTCGTCCTCCACGGCCGGTTCCACCAGCGTGCCGTGCACCCATCCGGCGTCGGCGAGCCGGCGCTCGTAGCGGGGACAGTCGGCCGGGCAGCGCCAGGGCGCCTCGGGAGCCAGGTCAAGCTCGCAGAACCGGGCCACCTCGCCCGAGGCGTAGGTCCGGCTCTGGAAGTGCTTGCACTCCTCCCGCATGGCCACGGCGCCATCATGCCCCCCCGCCGAGGCCCCGGGCCAGCGGTCCTCAGCCCACCGCCCCGTCCATCTGCAGCTCGATCAGCCGGCTCCACTCCACCGCGTACTCCATCGGCAGGGTCCGGGTGATCGGCTCGATGAACCCGTTCACCACCATGCTCATGGCCTGGCTCTCGGAGAGTCCCCGGCTCATGAGGTAGAACAGCTGGTCCTCCCCGACCTTCGAGACCGTCGCCTCGTGCCCGATCTGGGCGTCGCGCTCCCCGACCTCCATGTAGGGCTTGGTCTCCGACGTCGAGTCCTCGTCGAGGATCAAGGCGTCGCAGCGCACGAAGCTCTTCGCCCCCTTCGCCCCCTCCTGCACCTTCACCAGGCCCCGGTAGGTGGCCAGCCCGCCGTCTTTCGAGATCGACTTCGAGACGATCGTCGACGTGGTCTCCGGGGCGGCGTGGATCATCTTCGCCCCGGTGTCCTGGTGCTGGTTGGCCCCGGCGTACGCCACCGAGAGCACCTCCCCGGAAGCCTTAGCCGATGTTGCCGTCGATCCACTCCACGTGGGCCTCGGCCTCGGCCCGGGCCCGCTTGGTGACCAGGTTGTAGACGTTCGTCGACCAGTTCTGGATGGTGGTGTAGGTGATCCGGCTGCCCCGCAGGGCCACCAGCTCGACCACCGCCGAGTGCAGCGAGTCCGTCGAGTAGACCGGCGCCGAGCAGCCCTCGACGTAGTGCACCTGGGCACCCTCGTCGGCGATGATCAGGGTCCGCTCGAACTGGCCCATGTTCTCGGCGTTGATCCGGAAGTAGGCCTGCAGGGGCATCTCCACCTGCACCCCCGGGGGCACGTAGATGAACGAGCCTCCCGACCACACCGCCGAGTTCAATGCCGCGAACTTGTTGTCGTTCGGGGGGATCACCGTGCCGAACCACCGCCGGACCAGCTCCGGGTACTCCCGCACGGCGGTGTCCATGTCGCAGAACAGCACCCCACGGCGCTCCAGGTCCTCCCGGTTCCGGTGGAAGACCACCTCGGACTCGTACTGGGCGGTGACCCCGGCCAGGTACTTCCGCTCGGCCTCAGGGATGCCCAGGCGCTCGTAGGTCCGCTTGATCTGCTCCGGGAGGTCCGACCAGTCCTTGACCTGGGACTCGGTCGGCTTGATGTAGTAGTAGATGTCGTCGAAGTCCAGGTCCGGCATGTTCACCGCGAACCACGGGGCCATGGGCTTGGCGAAGAACCGCTTGAGGGCCCGCAGGCGGAACTGCAGCATCCACGCCGGTTCCCCCTTGATGGCCGACATCTCCCGGACGATCTCCTCGGAGAGGCCCTTCTTCGGCTTGAAGACGTAGTCCTCCCGGTCGCTCCACCCGAGCTTGTACCGTCCGAGGTCCAGGTCGATGGTGGCCATGGTCCGCTCCCGCTGCCTGGCGAGCCGCGCCGTCGGACCGGACCGACCGGGCGGCCGGGCCGGCAGGCGCCGGGACCCGCATTTCCACTACGGCCATAGTAACAACCAGGGCGGCTCCCCGTGCCAGGCCCCCACCGGCGAGGCATCATCGCCCGGTGACGACGGACCGCCCTTCCTCACTCCGGCCTCGCCCCCCCAGGGCCCCGAGCCGGTCGCAGCGCACCACGGTCCATGGCCAGGTGCGCCTGGACCCCTGGGCCTGGCTGGCGGACCTCGAGGACCCGGCGGTCCTCGCCCACCTGCGGGCCGAGCAGGCCCACACCGAGCAGGCCACCGCCCCCCTGGCCCCCCTGGCTGCCCAGCTCTTCGAGGAGATCCGGGCCCGGGTGGCCGAGACCGACCGCTCGGTGCCCGTGGCCTGGGGCCCGTGGTGGTACTACCGGCGGACCCTGACCGGCCTCGAGTACCCCTTGCACTGTCGGGCGCCCCGCCGCCCCGAGGACTTCGACCCTCCGGACCCCGGCAACGCACCGCTGCCCGGGGAACAGGTCGTCCTCGACGAGAACCGTCTGGCGGACGGCGCCGCCTACCTCGACGTGGCGGACGTCGTGCCGAGCCCTGACCACCGGCGGCTGGCCTACACCGTCGACCTCCGGGGCGCGGAGCGCTACGTCCTCCACGTCCGCCTCGCGGACCAGCCCGACGCGCCGTGCGAGCGGATCGCCGAGGTGGCCGCAGGGGTGGTCTTCCTCGACGACCGCCACCTGCTCTACACCCGGGCGGACCACGCCAACCGTCCCTGGCAGGTCCTTCGCCATCGCCTCGGCGACCCCCCCGAGGCCGACGAGGTCCTTCTCCGCGAGCCCGACGAGCGGTTCCACCTCGGCCTCAGCCGGACCAAGGACGGCCGCTACGTCCTCGTGGAGTCCCACGCCAAGGTCACCTCGGAGATCTGGGTGGTGCCGACCGACGACCCCGGGGCCCGGCCCGCCGTGCTCCTGCCCCGCCGGGAGGGGGTTTCCTACGTCGCAGAGCACCACCGCGGCTGGTTCCTGCTCCTCACCGACGACCAGGCCCCCGAGTTCCGAGTCTGTGGCCTGCCCGCCCAGGCCACCGGGGAGCTCCCGCCCCGCTGGCGGGAGCTGGTGCCCCACCGTCCCGACGTCCACCTCGAAGCCCTCGAGGTCGTCGCCGACCATCTCGTCCTGGCCGAGCGGGCCGGGGCCAGCCCCCGCTTGTCGGTCCTGCCCCTGCCCGAGGACCTCGGGTCGGCCGACCTGCCGCTTCCCGAGGGCCGAACCGTCCCGACTCCTCCCGACCCGGCGGCCTGTTGGCTGGGGCCCAACCCCGACCCAGCCAACCCCACCCTGCGCTACGAGCACACCTCCCTCCTCGTGCCCCGGACCACCCTGGACCTGGACCTTCGAAGCGGCCGGTCCCAGGTCCGCAAGCAGCAGGACGTCCTCGGGGGCTACGACCCCGATCGGTACGACGCCGCCCGGCTCTGGGCCCGAGCCCCCGACGGCGAACGCATCCCGGTGTCGGTCGTCCGCCGAGCCGACGTGCCCCTCGACGGGCGCGCCCCCTGCCTCCTGATCGGCTACGGCGCCTACGGCCACAGCCTCGACCCGGTGTTCTCCTCGGCCCGTCTGAGCCTCCTCGATCGGGGGGTCACCGTCGCCCTGGCCCATGTCCGCGGGGGCGGCGAGCTGGGGCGGCGATGGTGGGAGGGGGCCCGCCTGACCGCCAAGCCGACCTCCTTCACCGACCTCCTCGCGGTCGCCGACCGGCTGGTCGACGCGGGCTGGGCCGACCCGGAGCGGATCGTGCTCCGCGGCGCCTCGGCCGGCGGCCTCTTGGTCGGGGCCACCCTCAACCTGGCCCCCGAGCGCTTCGCCGGGGTGGTGGCCGAGGTCCCCTTCGTGGACTGCCTCACCACGATGCTCGATCCCACCCTGCCCCTCACGGTCACCGAACGCGACGAGTGGGGGGACCCCCTCGCCGACCCCGAGGTCTACCGCGTCATGGCCTCCTACGCCCCCTACGACAACGTTCGCCCGGTCCCCTACCCCCCGGTCCTGGCCACCGGCAGCCTGGAGGACAGCCGGGTGGGCTGCCACGAGCCGGCCAAGTGGGTCCAGCGGCTCCGGGCCGCCCACCCCGCCAACCAGGTGCTCCTCCGGGTGGACCTCGGGGCCGGCCATGCCGGGCCCTCGGGCCGTTACGCCGCCTGGCGGGAGGAGGCCTTCGTCCTGGCGGTGGTCCTCGCTTTTCTGGGCCTCGCCAGTGTCCCTCGGCCTCAGTCCGAGGAGGGCTCGAACGTCACCTCGTAGGGAGCGTGGTGCCCTGCCGGCAGGGCGAGGGGCTGGCCGTCGACCGTCACCGACGCGTCGGCCGCCCCCATCCGCAGGAGCACGGGCCCTTGGAAGTCGAAGGTGTGCTGCTGGCCGGCGTGGAGGATCCCGGACCACACATCCGTCCCGCTCGTCGTCTCCAGACCCTCGATCCAGCAGATCCCGCTCACCGACACCTGGACCCGGTACGAGGCTCTCGGGACGAGGACCGTGGCCGCCTCGGCGCTGGCCGTCACCGGCTGGAGCGGACCGGTCTGGTCGCCGACCTGGGGCTGGTCGGACCCGCTCCGCGTGGTGCCGTCCTTGGGGCCCCGGCGGGTCGCTGGCCGTGGTGCGCTCGCCACCTCCGCTGTCCCGGGCCGTTGGAGAGCCAAGACCACGGTGGCCACCGACAAGCCCAGCACGCAGACCGCCACCCCGACGACCACGCCGGGGAGCAGCCGCCGGCGGGTGGCGCTCGGCGACCCGCTGACCCCGGCGCCCGACGGCGCCGCCGTGCCCGGGGCCGGCGCGAACCAGGCGGGGACAGCGCCCGGGCCGGGGCCCAGCCCCTCGTGCACGACCGGCCCGGGGCCGAGGTCGTCGAAGACCAGGGCGACTGGGGCGGTGGTCTCGCCGGGCCCCTCGTGCCGCTCGGGGCGCCTGGGCCGGGGGGTCGAGGGTGCCGTCTCGGCGCGCTGAGCGCCCCCGGTGTCCGACGTCCGGGCACCGGGCCAGCCCCCCGGCTCGGGGAGGGCGCCCCTCGCGAGGGGACGTCGGACCCGCAACGGGGAGGGTGCCCCCGAGGGGCTCGCCCCGAGCGCCGACGCCGCGCCGGCTGCCCCCTCGGCAGCGCCGCCGTTCCGGGAGGCCAGTCCCTGGAGGGTGCGGAGGGCTTGGTGGTAGCCGTCCACCGACCGCTCTTCGCCCGAGGAGCCCCAACGCTGCCAGGCGAGGCGCGCCACCCCGACGAGGGCCGCGGCGCCGAGCACCCCCAGCAGCACCACCACGGTCCCATTCAAGCAAGCAGCGCGCCCGAGCGCGCCGCGCCCCGTGCCCCGGCGGCCCGATCCTTACCTCCGCAGTCCGGCCCGGGGTCGAAAGGCTTCGGGGATCTGGTCCCGTCGGGGATTGTTCTGGTCTCGGGCCGAGAGCACCGGGTCGCGAAGGCCCCAGTCGGCGCCGATGGCCGGGTCGTCGTAGGCGACCCCGAGCTCGTCCGCCGGGTTGTAGTACCCGTCGACCAGGTACCACAGCAGGACGTCGCTGAGCGCCGCGAACCCGTGGGCGACGCCGGGGGGGATGAACAGGCCCCGGTCCTCGGCACCGTCGAGGTCGACGCTCCAGGTGACGCCCTCGGTCGCCGAGCCCACCCGCAGGTCGTGGAGGACCACCCGAGCCCGGCCTCGCAGGACGTACCAGTAGTCCGCCTGATGCAAGTGGTAGTGGAGGCCGACCACCGCTCCCTGGCGCTTCTCGGAGCGGTTGGCCTGGATCATCTCTCGGCCCAGAGGGAACCAGGAGCGCCGGTAGGTCTCGACGAAGCGGCCCCGGTCGTCTCCGTGGACCTCGGGCTCGACCAGCACGACGTCGTCGATGGGCGCAGGGGTCAGGCGGGCCACGAGGGCACCCTAGTCACTCGGCCCGAGCGGCCCCGGCGGCTCGCCCTCGGCGGCCAGGAACCGGCCGAAGCGCCCCCGGTAGTAGAGGAGGGGCTCGCCCTGGCCAACCCCCAAGGCCCGGACCTCGCCGACCACAAGCTCGTGGTCTCCGGCGTCGTGGACGACCACGAGCCGGCAGTCCACCCAGGCCAGGACGCTACCCAGCAAGGGGGCGCCGCTGGGGGCCCGCTCGAAGGCCACGCCGTCGAACTTGGCGCTGGGCGGTTCGGCCGGGGTGGCGAAGCGACGGCAGAGCTCTTCTTGACCCGCGGCCAGGACGTTCACGCAGAACGCGCCGGCCTGGGCGATCCGCGGCCAGGAGGTCGAACCCTTCGCCGGGGCCAGGGCCACCAGGGGCGGCTGGAGCGACAGGGAGGTGAAGGCCTGGCAGGTGAAGCCCACTGGGCCCTCGACGGTGGTGGCGGTCACCACCGTCACCCCGGTGGCGAAGCGGCCGAGGACCGCCTTGAAGGCCTCGGCTCCGGGCCCGACGGGGGCCGGCTCGCCGGCCGCCCCGGCGCTCACCCCTGCTCCCCTGGGCCGTCCGCCCCTGGGCCGTCCGACCCTGGGCCGTCCACCCCTGGCCCCTGCCGGCGCGCCTCGTGCCCGGACGACGGTGTGACCGTCCCGGGCTGGACCTCGAGCACCATGCCCTCCTGTGCCGAGAGCACCCTGGCCAACGTGGCGGCCTCCGGCTCGGCCTGGGCTGCCGCCCACATGGCGTCGAGCTGCTCGTCGAGGTGTCGGGGATCGTGGTGGAACAGGACCAGGGTCCGGGCCCCGGCGGCAGCCGCCACGTGGACGGCGTAGGCCGGGGTCGAGTGGCCCCAGTCCGCCTTCGCCCGCAGCTCCCCCGCCGTGTACTGGGCGTCGTGGATCACCAGGTCTGCCCCGTCGCAGAGGGCCAGCACCCCAGGGTCGACGACCCGGTCGTCCTCGGGCTGCTGGTGGTCCGAAAGGTAGGCGAGGGTGGCGCCATCCGCCTCCACCCGGAACCCCAGGGTCCGACCGCTGTGGGGCACCCAGCGAGCCAGGACCCGGGCACCGCCGATCTGGAGGGTCCCCTCCGCCAGGTCGTGGAAGGCCACCGCCCCCTTCAGCTCGCCCACCTGCACCGGGAAGAACGGCGGTTTCACCACGGCGTCCACCACCTCCTGGATGGTCCCCTCCTCCTGGGCCGGGCCGTAGACGTCGAGGTGACCACCGATCTGGAGGATGGGCTCGAAGAAGGGCAGGCCGATGAGGTGGTCCCAGTGCAGGTGCGACAGCAGGGCCACGAAGCGTCGGTCCGCCTCGCTCGCCCCCACGCGGTCGGCCAGCTCCAGCCCCAGGGGTCGCAGGCCGGTCCCGAGGTCCAGGATCAGGGTCGGCTCGCCCGGCCCGAGCTCGACCGCCACGCACGCCGTGTTCCCGCCGTAGCGCCGGTGGCCCTCGCTGGAGCAGGGGCAGGAGCCCCGGACACCGTAGAAGGTCACTCGCACCGCTGCCCTCGCTCCTCTCCTCCGGCGCCGCCCGTGCGCGGCACTCTGGGCCCGGCCCCGCGCCGGGCAGGCTAGCCGTCGACCCCGGCTCGGTCGCCGGCCAGGCGCAACGACCCGGCGGCGTCGAGCTCGGCCAGGCCGTCTCGGATCAGGCGGGCCGCGATCCGGGCTGCCCGATCGGGCTCATCGGGCCACCCGGCCGCCTCGGCCCACGCCCCCGCAGGGACCGGGCCCTGGCGCAAGGCAGCCACCAGGCGACCCCGCCCCTGGCGGTCCGAACCCTCGAAGGGTCCTTGCCGGGCCATCCCTCCGCCGGGGTCCGGCCCGCGATGGCCGGCTGCCCGCCATCGGCAGAGCCCGGCCAGGGGGCAGGCCGCGCAGCGGGGCCGCCGGCTCGTGCAGGTCTGGGCCCCGAGGTCCATCAGCGCCTGGTGGTAGTCCCAGGCCCGCTCGGCCGGCACCAGCCGGTCGGCCTCGGCCTGCAGGGTCCGGGGCGGGACGGCCCGCCCCAGCCAGGCCCGTTGGAGGACCCGGCGGACGTTCGTGTCGACCACCCCCACCGGCTGGCCGAAGGCGAAGCAGAGCACCGCCCGTGCCGTGTAGGCCCCGACCCCCGGCAGCCCCTCGAGGGCAGCGACGTCGCTGGGCACCTGGCCGCCGTGCTCGTCGACGATCCGGACCGCCGCCCGCTGGAGGGCCAGCGCCCGACGGTTGTAGCCCAGGCCGGCCCAGCACCGCAGCACCTCGGCCGGGCTGGCCGCCGCGCAGGCCGCTGGGGTCGGGAAGCGGTCGAGGAACCTGCCGTAGGGTCCCACCACCCGAGCGGCCTGGGTCTGCTGCAGCATGACCTCGCTGACCAGCACCGCCCAGGGATCCCGGGTGGTCCGCCACGGCCAGGGCCGGAGCCGGGCCGACGCCTCGAGCACCGCCGCCTGGAACGCTCCGGCGGCGGCCGGGGCGTCAGGACCAGACGTCGTCGCCGTAGGGGCGCCGCCTGGCCGGGAGGGCCTCACGCTTCCAGACCATCACCTTGCGCCGGAAGCCCCCCGGTCCGGCTTCGACGACGAGGGCACCTTGTCCAAGACCTTGGTCTCGGCGTAGATGGTGTCGCCGTGGAACGTCGGGTGCTTGTGCACGAGGGACTCCACCTCGAGGTTGGCGATGGCCGACCCGCTCACGTCGGGCACCGACATGCCGAGCACCAAGGAGTAGACCAGGTTCCCCACGACCACGTTGCGCCCGTGGACGGTCTCGTGGGCCGCGAACCACTCGTTGGTGTGCAGGGGATGGTGGTTCATGGTCAGCATGCAGAACAGGTGGTCGTCGTACTCGGTGATGGTCTTGCCGGGCCAGTGTCGGTAGACGTCGCCCACCTCGAAGTCCTCGAAGCAGCGGCCGAAGGGTCGGTCGTAGGTCGTCATGGCGCTCGGTGTAGCCCGCCGGGACCGTCCCCGTCCAACGGGCCGCTGCCCGCGGGATCGACCCGGCCCTGATCGCCCGGTTCGACGACCGGTGCTGGGCCGTCGGCCGGCGGGCTCGAGCTGGCCCGGCTGGCCGCCGCCAGCCCGCCAGCCGCCCAGCGACCAGCCAGCGCCAGACCCACCAGGCCGCAGAACGTTCCGGCGCGCGCCGGCGCGGTGTCGACGAGCGGCTGGAGCACCGGGGCATCCCACCCTTCGGCCACCAGGGCAGCGGCCAGCACGAGGAGGCCCACGGCGACCACCCCGGCACTGCCCCCGCCGACGACCCCCCGCTGCCGGCCCACGACGAGCAGGCCGACGACGGCCACCGCGAGGCCCAGGCCGGCCGGCCAGAGCCCGGCGGCCACCACCTCGTGCCACGCGTCGTCCAGACGGGTCGGGATCGAGCCCGGGGCGGGCCCGACCCGGACCACTGCCGCGCCCTTCAGGGCGGCCACCACCGGCCAGGCCACCGCGGCGGCCACCCCGGCGAGCAGACCGGCCGTACCCACCACCCCGGCCAACAGGCCCCGGCGGCCGAGGACCCGGCGCCGAAGCACCAGGGCCAGCACCAAGCCGACCATGGCCACCGACCCCATCGGCGCGGCCAGCGCCCCGACCACGCCGAGCAGCAAAGCGGCCCGCACGCTCCAGCCCTGCCAGGGCACCACGAGCCCGAGGAGGACGGCCGAGGCCGCCGGGACCGCCCAGAGGGCACCGAGGGACCCATCGACCAGCTCGGCCCCCAGCAGCGCCGCACCTGCCAGCACCCAGGCCATCCCCAGCAGGGCACCGACCAGCCGCCGGCTCCGACCGCTCGCCCAGGCCGCCTGGACCGCCTCGGTCATCGCAGCACCCCCGACCCCGAGGGCCGCCAGGA
This sequence comes from Aciditerrimonas ferrireducens, assembly GCF_023130475.1. Classification (GTDB taxonomy): domain Bacteria; phylum Actinomycetota; class Acidimicrobiia; order Acidimicrobiales; family UBA8190; genus Aciditerrimonas; species Aciditerrimonas ferrireducens. The sequence goes on along the minus strand of NZ_JAKHEX010000002.1, from coordinate 166,253 downwards.
CCACCCCGCCGACCGCCCAGGTGGCCAACAAGGGCGAGCGGGAGCGCGTGACCAGCCACGTGACCGCTCCGACCCCTGCCCCGAGCGGCGAGGCGAGCAGCCGCTGGGCCTCGGCCGGGCTCGCCAGGGCGGGCTGCAGGGCCCGGTGGCCCCGCACCAGCAGCCCGGCGAGGGGGAGCCAGTGCTCGGTGGCCCCCGCCGCCGCTCCCCGGCCGGCGAGGGCCGAACCGGCCAGGGCCACGCCGAGCAGCACCGGTGCGGCCTCGAGTGCCAGCCGCCCGAGGTTCCGACTCCGGGCCCGGGTCCCCGGGGGGGCTTCGGCCCTGCGCTCCGCCGGTGCCGCCAGGGACGCGGCGGCCGCAGCGTTGGCGGCCGCGGCGAAGGCCACGAACCAGCGCAGCGGCTCGCTGGCCACCCCGACGGTCACCGCAGCCGACACCCCCGCGATCGCCCCGCCGAGACACGGAGCCAGGAAGAGCGCCACGGGTCGTCGGCCCGCCAGGCGCCAGGCCGGCAGCAGCCCGACCACCGCGAGGAGCCCGATCGCCACGACGCCCCGCCAGAGGGCGAACGGGGGAGCACCGGCTCCCGCAGCCACGGCCACGGCCCGCTGGCCACCAGCGACCGCCCGGTCCCCCAGCAAGGCGCAGCCGGCGAGGGTGACGATCGCGCCCCCCACTCGCCGCAAGACCGGACCGACCGACCGTGCGTCCCCCCCCTGCCCCGCCGTCACGGCGGCCTTCGCTCAGGCCGGGGGCAGCGGCCGGGTCGTGAAGGCCAGCGCCCAGTCCTCGTTCGCCTCGCCGTCGATCGAGAGCCGCCAGATGTAACGGCTGTCGGGCTCGAGCGGCAGCGGACCCAGGTTGACCGCGAGCGCGACGTCGATGGGCGTGCCCTCGGGGACGGTGGTCGGGCGGGTCACCTGGAACTCTCCTCGGACCTCGACCGGCTGGCTGCCCTCGGGGGTCGCCACGAGCACGGGACGGCCGTCGGCGTCCTCGAGGAACAGCTCCCAGTGATGCGGGGTGTCCACCTCGTGCCATCCGACCTCGACCTTCAAGGCGATGGCCGAGGGCACGGGCTCCGGGCCGGTGAGCGACCAGCCGCCACCGAGGATGTAGAGCTTGCCGTCGGCGACCTGGGCCGCGTCGCACAGGAGCATGGTGACCTTCACGGGGCCGCAGGCTAGCCGCCAGCACCCGCAGGCTCCGGCCCCGCCCGGTGGGTCCAAGCAGGCCCTGGCGAGGCGGGCGGGACCGCTAGCGTGGCCCCCGTGCCCCACGCCCTCCGGGACGACGTCTATCGCCGGCCCCTGGCCACCGCCCTGGCCCGCTTGGGCGTCGGTCGGGGCTGGCGCTGCGTCGACGTGGGAGCCGGCCAAGGCGACGTGACCGTGGCACTGGCCGAGCTCGTCGGCCAGGACGGCCGGGTCTACGCGGTCGACAGCGATCCCCGGGCCCGCGACGAGGTCGCCGCCCAAGCGGCGGCCTTCGCCCAAGTCGTGGCCCTCACCCAAGCGGTCGAGGACCTCGTCCTGCCCGAGACGGTCGACCTCGCCTTCTGCCGCTTCCTGCTCATCCACGTCCGGGATCCCCTCGTGGCCCTTCGGCGCATGGCCAGCGTGGTGCGACCGGGGGGCTTCGTCGTGGCCCAGGAGCCGGTCACCTCCGCCGGTCGCGTGGCTGGCCGACCGCTCTCGATGCCCGACGCCCGCCACCCCGACGTCGGGGCGGTCCTCCCGGCCCTCGTCCAGCGGGCCGGGCTCGCCTTGGTGGACGCCTGGGCCGAGGCCCCCGCCGGAGCCGGCCCCGGACCGGTCCACGACTACCTGGCCGAGCTCACCGGCGTGCCCCCCGAGGACGACCCCGTCCTCCTGCCCCCCTTGGTGACCGTCCTCGCCCGTCGATCCCCCGACCCCGACGGGCCGTCGGGCCTGGCCTGAACCGCTCGGGCCAGCCCCACGGCACCCGCCCCCACGGGGCCCCCAGTGACGGCGGGGTAACCTCCGGGGCGTGCCTGCCATCCCCCCTGCCGACCTCGAAGCGGCCCGGTCCGCCACCGACTGCGCCCTGGCCGTGACCCAGGCGGCGGCGGCTCGCCTGGCGAGCGGAACCGACCTGGACGAGCACCAGGTCGTGGCCTACGACCTGGCCCACGCCGCTGCTGCCGTTCGTACCGCCCAGGCCGCCTTGGTCTACGGCGCGAGCGGCCCCGAAGAGGCCGCGCTGGCTTGCGTCTTCGTGGCCGACGCCCTGGCCGAACTGGCCGGGCGGGTCGTCGGGCGGGAGGAGGCCTGGGGCGTGGACCCCGACTGGCTGGCGCCGGCCCGCGCCTTCCTCGCCACCTGGCGACGGCCCGAGACCCTCGCCGCGCTCTGCGGCGTCGAGGGCGACCGGCACCTCGACCCCGACTTCGAGCTGGTCCGGGACACCTTCCGGCGTTTCGCCGAGGAGCAGCTGGCTCCCCGGGCCGAGCACATCCATCGGGCCAACGCCGACATCCCCGAGGAGATCATCGCCGGTCTGGCCGAGCTCGGCGCCCTCGGTCTCTCGATCCCCGAGGAGTACGGCGGGTTCGCCAGCGGCGGGGAGCACGATTACCTCGGCATGGTGGTGGCCACCGAGGAGCTCTCGAAGGCCTCCCTCGGGGCGGGCGGCTCCCTCATCACCCGGCCCGAGATCCTCGCCCGGGCCCTGCTCGCCGGGGGCACCGAGGAGCAGAAGCGCACCTGGCTGCCCAAGCTCGCCAGCGGCGAGGTCATGCCGGCGGTGGCGGTGACCGAACCGGACTACGGCTCGGACGTGGCCCGGATCACCACCAGCGCCACCCCGGTGGAGGGTGGCTTTCGGATCAACGGGGTGAAGACCTGGTGCACCTTCGCCGCCCGGGCCGACGTGCTCATGCTCTTGGCCCGGACCGACCCGGACCGCAGCAAGGCCCACCGAGGGCTTTCGCTGTTCATCGTCGAGAAGCCCCGGGGGGACGGCAAGGGGTTTGTCTTCACCCAGGACCCCCTCGCCCAGGGGTTCAGCGGTGGCCCCGGCCGCATGGAGGGCCGGCCCATCGACACCCTGGGGTATCGCGGCATGCACTCCTACGAGATCGCCTTCGAGGACTGGTTCGTGCCGGCCGACCATCTCATCGGCGGGGAGGCCGGCCTGGGTCGCGGCTTCTACCTGCAGATGGCCGGGTTCGAGAACGGCCGCCTCCAGACCGCGGCCCGGGCCCTCGGGGTCATGCAGGCCGCCTACGAGGCGGCCATGGCCTACGCCGCGAACCGGGTGGTCTTCGGGCACCCCATCCTCGACTACCAGCTCACCCGGGCGAAGCTGACCCGCATGGCCGCCCTCATCCAGATGTCCCGCCAGCTGGCCTACGAGGTGGCCCGCCTCATGGCCAAGGGCGAGGGCAGCCTCGAGGCCTCCATGGCCAAGGCCTACGTCTGCCGAGCCGCCGAGTGGGTCACCCGGGAGGCCATGCAGCTCCACGGCGGCATGGGCTACGCCGAGGAGTACCCGGTCAGCCGCTACTTCGTGGACGCCCGGGTGCTCTCCATCTTCGAGGGCGCCGACGAGACCCTGGCCCTCAAGGTCGTCGCCCGCCGGCTGGTCGAGCAGGCTGCCGGAGGCTGATCGCCTCGCCGCACTCCCATCGGGCCGGGGCAGGGCGGTCCCCGGTCGCCCTTCGGGTAGGACACCATCGGGGGGAACCCCGACTCCAGGTGAGCCCCCATGGTGGCGTCGCAACGGGAGGTCGTCATGGCAGATGCATCGGAGCACCAGGACACTCCCCCGAACGCCGGGCCCGCGGCCTGGCCCTGGTCCTCACCCGCGACCACAGCTCCCGGGCCCTCCCCGACCGGCACGAGCCCCTGGCCCTCGCCGAGCCCGGGTCCTGTGATCCCCCCGGCCGCCGGCCACGACGGGAAGACCGGGCGACGCCGGGGCACCCCGTGGCTGGCGGTGGCCCTCGTGGCGGCCCTGGTCGGCGCGGTGGTCGGGGGCCTAGTCGGCGGGGTGGTCGCCACCAGCGGTCAGCGGACGATCGTCGAGCAGTTCCGACCCACCCGTTCCGACCTCGGGGTGCCGGGCGCGCCGGTCGACGTGGCGGCCATCATCCAGAAGGTCCTCCCGGCGGTGGTCTCCATCCAGACCACCAGCTTCGAACCGTCGGTCGTCGGCGATGAGACCGTCGTGGGGGCCGGGAGCGGCATGATCGTGACCCCGAGCGGGGAGGTCCTGACCAACAACCACGTCGTCGCCGGGGCCGTCTCGGTCCGGGTCACCCTCTACGGACAGACCGTCAGCCACCCCGGGAAGGTCATCGGGACCGACCCGGCGAACGACATGGCGCTGGTGCAGATCGAGGGGGTCCATGGCCTGCCCACCGTCCACTTCGCCCGACCCTCGAGCATCGCCCTCGGGGCGGGCGTGGTCGCCATCGGCAACGCCCTCGCCCTGGCCCCCGGCAGCCCGTCGGTGACCAGCGGCATCGTCTCCGGGCTCGACCGGGCCTTCAGCGCGCAGCTGCCCGACGGCTACACGGAGCACATCACCGGGGCGATCCAGACCGACGCCGCCATCAACCCGGGGAACTCCGGCGGGCCGCTGGTCGACGTCCACGGCCACGTCATCGGCATGGACACCGCGGTGGCGAGCAGCTCGCCGGGCAACGCGCCGGCCCAGAACGTGGGCTTCGCCATCCCGGTCACCCAGCTCGAAGCGGAGCTGCCCAAGCTCGAGGCCGGGGCCGGCCGGCCCACCGCCAAGACCTACCTCGGGGTGGTGGTGACGAGCATCACCCCCGCGCTCCAGGCCGAGTTCGGCCTCCCCGCCACGACGGGGGCTCTGGTCCTCGAGGTCGTCCCGGGCTCCCCGGCCGCGGCCGCCGGCCTCGTCGCCGGCGACGTCATCGTCGGTCTCGACGGCCAGCCGATCGACTCGCCCACCGCCTTGGTCAGCGCCGTCCAGCACCACGCCCCGGGCCAGCAGGTCACCCTGGCGATCCTGGCGGACGGCAAGACCCGGACCGTCTCGGTGACCCTCGGTTCCGAGGAACTGGCGGTGCCGTGAGCCTCCTCGGCCAGAGGGGTCCAGGAGGGCAGCGGCCCGCCCGGCGGCCGCAGGCCGCTAGCGAGCCGAACGGGTCAGGCCGGCCCGCTCGCCCCGGCTCACGAACTTCACCGCCATCTTCCGGCTCGCCTCGTCGATCATCTCGTCCCCGAACATGACGGCGCCCCGGCGCTCCTCCTCGGTAGCCTTCTGGTACGCGTCGAGGATGTCCCAGGCCCGGTCGAACTGCTCCTGGGTGGGCGAGTAGATCTCGTTCAGGACGGTCACCTGGTCCGGGGTCAGGGCCCACTTGCCGTCGTAGCCGAGCACCTGGGTGCGCTGGGCGAAGTCCCGCAGACCGTCGAGATCGCGCACCTTGAGGTAGGGCCCGTCGATGACCTGGAGGCCGTTGGCCCGCCCGGCCATGAGGATCTTCGAGAAGACATAGTGGAAGTGGTCGCCTGGGTACTCGGGGATCTGCACCCCCCCGGTCAGCACCGGCATCTCCATGGAGGCCGCGAAGTCGGCCGGGCCGAAGATGATGGTCTCCAGGCGGGGCGAGGCGGCGCAGATCTCCTCGACGTTGATCAGGCCCAGAGTGGTCTCGATCTGGGCCTCGATGCCGATGTGCCCGACCGGCAGGCCGGCCTTCTTCTCCACCTGGGTCAGGAGCAGGTCGAGGGCCACGACCTCGGCGGCCCGCTGCACCTTGGGCAGCATGACCTCATCGAGCCGCTCGCCGGCGTTGCCCACCACCTCGACCACGTCCCCGTAGGTCCACTCGGTGTCCCAGGCGTTCACCCGGACGCAGAGCACCCGGTCGTCCCAGGGCAGGGTGCGGATGGCCTCGACCACCTTGGCCCGGGCCGCCTCCTTCTCCTTCGGGGCCACCGAGTCCTCGAGGTCCAGGAACGACATGTCGGCCGGCACGGTCGGGGCCTTCTGCAAGAAGCGCTCGTTGGAGCCCGGCGTGGAGAAGCACGAACGGCGCGGCATGCTGCGGGTGCGTGCGGACATGGCGGCAACTGTAGTGCGCGGCGCGAGCACCCCTCCCAGGCCCGGGCCGCCGCCGGTCGGGTCCAGGGGGCTCAGGCCGGGGGGACCAGGTCGGCGGGCAGGAGCTGCTCGCTCACCAGCCGGGCGAAGCGACGAAGGTCGCCGGCCACGAACCGCCGGCACAGCGGCAGGCCGGCGACGTAGCAGGTGATGTAGGCCCGCCAGGTCGGGTGCTGGAGGAACTCGACGGCCTTGGCCGCCCGGGCCCGGGGCACCAGGGCGAAGCGGGCCAGGTCCTCGGTCACCTCATCGGCGTCGGCCCCCTCCACGTGTAGCCGCCACGCCGCGTTCGCCCGGGCTGCCGAGAGCACCTCGGCCGGTTCGGCCACCGCCACGGCCAGCTCGGCGTCGTAGCGCACCCCCGCTCCCCGCAGGACTTCGGCGACGACGAGCGGGTACGTGGGCCCGAGGAGCGCCTCGGCCCCGAGGTCGGCCAGCCCCTCGGCCACCAGGCACTGAGGGGTGCCGACCAGGAAGATGCTCTCCTCCCACCAGCCCCGCCCCCGGACCAGCCGGACCTCCTTCCGGCTGTGCTCGGTGTGGTGCCCGGGATACGCCTCGTGGGCGACGAGCATGGGGAGGCTGAGGGAGAGCACCGGCAGGTCGGTGTTGATCGAGACGGTCGAGCGCAAGCCCCCGTGGTAGCGGTTGAACCCCGACCAGGGCTGGCCTTGGACCAGCTCGAAGTGCACCTCCTCGCCCTCGGGCAAGCCGAGGTGCGCGGCGGTCCGCTCTCGCAGCACCTCGGCCAGGGCCTCGATGCACCGGGGCAGGCGCTCGGGGGGCACGGCATGGGCCTCCCGCCAGGCCACCCAGCGCTCGGCCAGCGGCCCGCTGCCCGGCACGAGGCGTTCCAGGGCCCGGTGGGCGTCGGCCAGCTCGTCCTCGGGCACCGGCGCGGGCCGGACCCCGTAGCAGGCTTCCACTTCCTCCACGTAGCCGACCGGCTCCCCCGCCAGCCGTCGGGCCGTGGTCAGCAGCCCGGTCGTCTGCCCGAGCAGCCAACGCCGGCGCTGGCCCTCGCTCGCCCCTTCGCTGCCTCCGGACTCCCCGTCCAGCGGGGCCCCGGCCTCCAGGTCGGCGAGCAGCCGCCGGGCCTCGGCCACCAGGGTCGGCAGCGGACGAGGCGGGCCAGCGGCTGCCTCCTCGGCGAGCCGGGCTGGGCCGTAGTAGGCGTCGACGAGGCCGTCGAGATGTCGACCTAGCTCCAGCCCCAGCCGCACGTACCGTTCGACCAGGCTCTCGGGGTCCTGGCGAGCCACCGCCCCGTCCTCGTCCGCCGCAGCGCCGGCCCCTCAGGCCAGCTGGGTCCGGAGGAAGTCCAGGGTCCGGCCCCAGGCGAGGGCCGCGGCCTGCTCGTGGTACACCTCGGGCCGGTCGTCGTTGAAGAACGCGTGGCTGGTCCCGTCGTAGACGAAGATCTCGGCCTGCTTCCCCAGCCGACGCAGCTCCGCCTCGAGCTCCCGGGCCTTCTCCGGGGGGAAGAAGTCGTCGTGCTCGGCGAAGTGTCCCTGGACCGCCCCGCTCAGCTGGCTGTAGTCCGGGGTGGCGTTCGGCCAGGGGATGACGCCGTAGAAGGGCACGCAGGCGGCGATGGCGTCAGGGCGGCGACACGCCAGCACGAGCGCCAACCCACCGCCCATGCAGAAGCCCACGACGCCGACCCGGTCCCGGCCGCTGCGCCGACGCAGCTCGTCAGCCGCCCCCGACATGTCCTTGGCGGCCTGGTCCAGCTGCATGGCCATCATGGCCTTCCCGGCCTCGTCCGGCTCGCTCACCTGCTTGCCGTGGTAGAGATCCGGCGCAAGCGCCCAGAACCCCTCCCGAGCCAGGCGATCACAGACGTCTTTGATATGGGGCACCAGGCCCCACCACTCCTGGATGACCAGCACACCGGGCCCCTGTCCACCGGCCGGCTCAGCGAGGTAGCCGGGGCAGCGACCACCGTTGCTCGGGAACTCGATCATCTCGCCCATGGCCTCGACGCTAGCGCCGCTGGGTCGCCACCGGGCCCGGGGGTGCCGGACTCGGACCGGTCTCGCCCCACGCCGACCAGCTGCCGAGCACGCCAGCGAGCACGGCCTCGACGTCGACCTGCCCCCGCGGGTCGGGCCGGGCTCGGCGGAGCCGACGGGCCAGGAAGCCAGCCGCCAAGAGCAGGGCCAGGCCAGCGACGGCCAGGGTGCCCGGAGGCAGCACGAAGCGGGTCAAGCGGGCCCGAAGGATCGTGCCGCCGGCCACGACCTCGATCGTCCCGTGCACCCGGCCGACGCTCGGGACCGGCAGCTCGACCGGCACCGTGAGCGTCCGGCGGCTCCCCGGCGCCAGCACGCCGATCGGCGCGGCCCCGACGGCGCTCACCGTCCCCGGGCCGGCCCCGAGGCGCACCGCTGGCCTGCCCACCTCGACGGGCACGCTGCCCCGGTTCACGACGCTCAGCTCGACCAGCGCCCGACCGCCGAGCCCGACCCACGCAGCCAGCCCACCGACCGGGCCGCGGAGCCGGGCCCCAACGAGCGCCACGTCTGGTCCACTCGTCGACTCCGATCGCTGCAGCGGCGCGCTGGGCGCGTCGAGGAGCCGGAGCGCGGTGATGGCGCCGGGAACGGCCGCTCCCTGCACCGTGGCCTCGACCACACAGGGACACGGCGCCGGCGGCACCGAGGCCCGCAGCTGGACGACCAGGTCGCCGCTTGGGGAGGTGGCCCCACCGGTGGCCCCGGCGAGCGCGCAGTCAGCCGATCCTTCGAGCCCGAGGTCCCCGCAGAGGGCCACCACGACGTCCCGGCTGCCCGGCAAGCCCACCCCGGTGACGGTCAGCACCTGGCCCGGGAGCGCCGTTGCGGGCTCGACGACCAACGCCGCCCGCCCCCCAGCCCAGCTCGGCGGGCTCGGGACCGCCAGCAGGCCGACCGCCCACGCCAGCGAACCGAGCAGGACCGCCGCCGCCGACGTGACCCAGGACCGTGGCCTCATGGGGCGACCGGCGCGTGGTGCTGCCGCTCCCTCGACGGCGCGGGCCGCGCCCGACGACGGCCGTGGCGCCGCCGACGCCGCAGGAGGACGAGGGCCGCCAGCAGCACGAGGACCAGGAGACCCAGTCCCCAGGGCACCGACCAGGTCGACCCCCCACCGCTCGCCCGAAGCCCACTGTTCGTCGTGATTTGAGCGCTGACGGTTGTCGGCCCTTCGATGGGCCGGAGGGTGGCCGGCACGCTCAGCACCACGGTCGCGCCCGGCAGGAGGGTCGCCAGGTGCAGGGTGCGGAGCTCCTCCCGGCCCCCCACCGCAGGGTCCAGGGAGGTCCGGAGGGTCACCTCGTCGATGACGCTGTTGCCGGTGTTCGCCACCTGGACGTGGACCTCGGCCCGTCGGCTGGCCCCCAGGGGCCACAGCCCACCGCCCTTCGGGGTCACCCAGACGCGTCCGACGGCAACGGCGTGGGTCAGGTGCCCCAGAACGGTCATGAACACCCGAGCCCCGATCCCCTCGTGGAGTTGCAGGAAGTTCTTCGACGTCGGCGACCCGATGGTCGTCACGTCCAGGGCCACGATGCCAGCGGCGTACGTGCCGGGGGCGGTGCCCGAGGGAGCCGTCACCGTGAAGGGAATCCGCCACGCCGTGTCGGGGGGCACGACCACCGAGCCCCCGGGGCCCACCACCGATCCGCGGACCACCAGGTCGATCCAGCTCGCCGGACCGTCCTGGGGGCCGCCCGGGGCCCGGTACGCGAAAGCCCCGCCGCGGGGCTGGTTGTAGACGTCGGTGGCGTAGAGCTTGAAGGTCTGGGGAAACGAGGAGCGGTTCTGCAGGAACAACGCGTCCCCCACGGCCGTCCCCGGCTCCAAACTGAACGAGAAGTCCGGTCGCGGCGCGGTCCCGGGCAAGGCGTAAGGACCGAAGGAGAACGAGATCGGCCCCGGCCCCCCGGTCGCCGCGCCGGCCGGGCCCGCCCACCCCAGCACCCCGCCGAGGCTCCCCAGCAGCAGGAGCAGGCCCACCAGCCACCCGCGGGCCAGCCAGCCGCCCCGGTCCCCTCGATCCCCCGCCCGCTGGTCTTGACCCTCGTTCGTCCAGCGGCCGGCGGCCGCCCTCGGCCACCGGACCGTGCGCGCTGCCCTCCGTTGCCCCACGACCCTCGTCCTCCGTCACCTCGATCGACTGCCCGACACCGCCACCCCGCCTCTCGACCCCCTGGCCGCCGGTCGCTCCGCCTGGCCTGCCGAGCAGGGCGGGGCCCGGCCACCGCGTCTGCGGCAGCCGGACCCCGCCAGTGCTCGTTGCCGGGCCGACGCGGATGGGGCGCCGACCCTCGGTTCCCGCCGGTCCTTCGGACCTCAGCCCACCACGAGGTTCAGCGTGGCGGCGTAGGTCCCCGCCGCCACCCAGGGCGGCACGTTCAAGGACACCGGTGCCGAGCAGACGAAGGTGCCGCCACCACCACCGGCTGCCGCCTGGCAGAGGGTGGTCGGGCTGCTCGACGACAGGCTGCTCGCCGCACCCGCCGTCACCTCGTTCGCTCGACCCTCAGGCACCGTCTGGCCGTTGAAGGTCTCGGTCGCCGGCGCCGCCGAGGGCGTCCAGCTGAACTCGTCGGCTCGGATGTAGTTGTCCTGCGGGTTGCCCACCGGCGTCTCGTTCTCGAACGCCCCGGGGTTGCCGTTCGGGTTGCTGGCCCAGTAGCCGGTCTTGGACCGGGCGGTGAACTGCCCGGTGACCGTCCAGCCGGCCAGGGTGCCCCGAGCGTCCACGACGGTCACCGGGTTCAAGGTGCCCGTGGTGGTCTGCCAGCTGCCGTTCAAGGTGACCTTCGAGAGGACCACCTGGGTCTGGGTGTTCGCCGTCCCGCTCGCCGCGTTCTCGGTGATGGTCAGGGCGGCCCCCTGGACGCTCACCGTGGCCACCTGGCTGATGGAGCAGGACGTCGTGCCGGTCGTCCCGTCGGTCGTGCAGGTGTAGGGCGCCGTCACGGTGTAGGTCGCCGAGGCGCTGAGGGTGATGCCGTCATAGGTGTAGCTCGCCACCAGGGGGTTCACCCCGGTCGCCTCGTTGCTCGTGCCGATCGTGCCGCTGATGTCCCCCGAGGACGTCGAGGTCACCGTGGTCGAGTCCACCGTCTGGCCCGACGCCGGGGTCGTGAAGGCCACCGTCACCGTCTGGTCGGGCTCGTACCCGGTCCCGGTGAAGCTGACCGTGGTGCCCGGGTTCCCCGAGGTCGGGGTGACCGTCAGGGTCGGCGTGGGCAGGTTCACGGGGCTGTAGACGAAGACGGTCACCGGCAGGGTCAACGTCTGGGTCGCCCCAGCCAGCACCGCCTCGGCCAAGGCGCAGCCCTCACCGGACCCGTTCGTCGACGAGAGCGCCACTGGCGTCGAGGCCTGGCTCACGGTGCCCTGGGCCTCGGCGTAGGTGAGGTTCACCTGCGTGGGCGCCGAGATGGTGCCGCTCACGTCGAAGGGCTGGGTGTAGGTGCAGAGCCCGGCGGCCCCGGTCGCTGCCGTGTTGTCCAGGGTGACGGTCAGGTTGCCGGTCTCGGTCACCGCTCCTGTGCTCGGGTCGTAGGTGCCCGTCACCGTCCCGTCGTCACTGATCTGGATGGTGGCGGTCACCCCCGAGAGCGAGCCGGTCAGGGTCGAGACCCAGGTGGCCTGGCTCGCCGGGAAGCTCACCGCCCCGGTGCTCGTGTTGAGCGACCCCAGGAAGTCGTTGTAGACCCCGCTCAGGGTCAACGGGGCGATGCTGGAACTAGCCGGGGTGACGGTCAGGGTCCCCCCGCTGCTCGTGGTGGCGTTGGTGCCGCCGTCCACACAGATGTTGTTCGTGCTGCTCAGACTGCTCGAGCAGTCGAACCCGTTGTTGAACTGCGCAGCGCCTGCCACCCCGCCGCCGGCAGCCACCAGGGCTGCACCGGCGAGACCTGCCACCGTGGCGGCAGCCAGGCCGAGGCGGGCGGCGCGGCGCCCGTACGTTCGTCGTTGCACTCCTCGCTCCTTGGTCGGTTCGGGGGAGGTCGGCTTCCCATGGGGCCGGGCCTCCCCGAGTTCTCCCCTGGCGGCGCCGCCTCGGGGACGACGACGCGCGGCGAACCCAGCGCGTGATCCCACGCGCTCGCTCTCCCACCGATCAGCAGCGACCGGCACCCACAAGGCGCGATCTCGGGAAACCGGCGGCCGCTTGACGCCCCCCTTGGCGGGCAGTGCGGCCAGAGCACCGTGCTCCTGCCGCCCTCACCGCCCGATCACTGGCAGCACGCCGTCGCGTGCCGTGGCATCACCCCCCGATCTCGCCACGACTTCCGAAGCTGGGAGCGCCGGACCGAGCCCCCTGCACGTTCGGTGATCTGGACCCCCATCCCCGGCAGGCACCACACCACCGTGTCACCACGTATCGTGCTCGTTGTTGAGCCACCGTGGTGACTGACGGAACGGTAACAAGGCGGCAGGCAGCCGTCAAGGGTCGGTGCTGCCCCGCTGCCCGGGTCGACCGACGACCCCAGGCGACCTGGCACGTTCCCAGCGTCACGACCGTTCGGTCGAATCGGTGAGCTCGGCGAGCTCGAGATCGTGGATGCGGCGCTTGTCCTTCACCGTGGCCGCCTGCCGGCCGATGCCCGGTCATGGCCTCCCGCCTCGCTCCTTCCACCGCCGGGCCGGATCCGGTGCCGGGAGGGGCGCGCCGGGTCGCCAGACGGCTGGTCGGTGGCCTGGTCGTGGCGGGGCTCGCCCTGGGTGGCCTCGGGCTCGAGGCCGGGGCGCTGGTCCTGACGAGCCGGCAGGCCCCACCCTCGCCCGCCGCCGCAACCCCGGGGCGGCGCCACCCCACCTGGGCCGCTGCGGCCCCGTCGACGTCCCGCCGAGGCCTTCTGCCCTCGTCGGGCGAGGCGACCGATCGGGTCGACCTGCGGGTGGTCGGGGGGCCCGGGCCGGAGGTGTTCCCGAGGACGGTCGTCGTTCCGCTCCACCGGGCCGGGTCGGCCCTGGTGGGCTCGCTTCCGTCGATCATGGTGCTCGACGCCCAGGGCACCCTGAGCGGTTGGACGCTGGTCGCTCGTCTGCGTGGGGAGGCGACCGGTCCCGCGGTCCTGGTGCCCGCCCCCCCTCGCGCGGCGGGTGGGCGCCCCGACGAGGTCAGGGCTGGTGCCCCTGGTCCGCTTCGCCGAGGGCGACCAGCCGTCGTGGCCGTCGCCCCCGCTGGCGGCGGCGACGGTCGCTTCGAGCTGGGCGGCGAGCTGCTCCTCCCGGCAGCCGGCCAGCAGCCGCCGCGGGCTCTCCGGCTGGTCCTCAGCGTCCGGGCCGGTGGGCCTCTGGCGTCCCCCAGACGTCCGCCCAGCCGGTGAGCTCGGGGGGTTCCGGGCAGCTGACCCGGGCGAAGACGGCCGCCAGGGGCAGGCGACCGAAGGGGCAGACCACCGCCTCCACCCCCTCGAGGGGCTCCAGGCCTCGCCCCGGGGGCAGGCGACGGCGGAGCGCCGCGAAGAGGCTGGGGGGCAGCACCGTCCCCACTCCGGCCACCAACCAGATCGCCGGCCCGAGCTCCCGGGCCCCGGCGAGGAGCGCGGCGCCGTCGGCGTCCACCAGGAAGCCCTCGGGGCCGAGGGCCTCGACCGGCACGACGACCAGCTCGGCTCGCGCCAGCTCCTCGACCGTCGCGCCCCGGGCGACCGCCCGCTGATCCTCGGCGAGGGCGACCCCGAGCTGCGCCCGGCTCGGATCCTCCTCGAGCAGCGTCGCGCAGCGCTCGGCGGCCGCGGCAGGGTCGGGGGCGCCGAGCACCTCGGCCGCCACCCACCACAGGGCGGCGCACGAAGGTCGGCGCTCGAGGAGCCGCCGGCACGCCGGCAGGAGCGCCCAGGGCTCGCTTCGGGCCAGCGCCCCGAGCGACCAGGCTGCCTCGGCGGCCACCTCCGGCGCCGGTGCCCACTCGGCCCGAGCCACCCACCGCAGCTGCTCGATGGGGTGCACGAGGGCAGGCTAGCGACCCCTGGCGCTGGTGGACCTCAGCCCGGGTCCCCCAGGCGCCCGGGGGGCACCGCCCCTTCGGCCCCAGGCGTCCGGGGACCGGGGGGTCGCCGGAACCGGAAGGGGACGGGGGGCCGGCCGGCCTGGACCACCACGGCTTGCCCGACGGCGTCGGCCGCCGCCACCCGCACCACGGCCTCGGCCACCGCCCGGGCGTCGATCAGCGGGAAGTGGGCCTCGGCCAGCATGCGCCGGACCTCGGGGCCGAGGAGGGGCGTGTCGACCATGCCGGGGCAGACGGCGTGGACCCGGACCCCCCGTTCGGCCATCGACGGGGCCACCGCCCGGACCAGCCCCACGACCGCGTGCTTCGTGGCCGTGTAGATGGGGTCGCCGGGCAGGGGGACCAGGCCAGCGAGGGAAGCCGTGGCCACCACGGCCCCCCCGCCCTGGGCGGCCAGCAGGGGCCCGAGGGCGCCGAGCCCGAAGACCACCTGGTCGAGGTTGACGCCGAGGACCCGCCGGTACTGGTCGACCGGCAGGGCGGCGAGGTCCTCCACCCCGCAGGCCACCCCGGCGTTCAGGTGCACCAGGCCCAGGCCACCGGCCCGTTCGGCCGCCGCCCGCAGGGCCGGCCAGCTGCCCTCCTGGGCGACGTCCGCCACCACCACCGCAGCACCCAGCTCGTCCCGCAGCCGCACCAGGCCCTCTCGTTCGCGGTCGACCCCGAGGAGCCGACCACCGGCGCCGACCACCAGCTCGGCCGTGGCCCGCCCGATGCCCGACGCCGCCCCGGTCACCACCGCCAGCCGACCCTCCAGGGCCCCAAGGGCCACGCCCAGGGGTGGCAGCAGCTCGTCCTCGGGCTCCTCCACGCTCGGGGTCCTTGCACCCTCTGCCATGCTCGCTCCTCCCGGCTCGGGCCCGTCACCGGGGCGCGCCCCCGGGCCTACCCGGCGACCCTAGGGCGAGGACCGGCCGGCCGCCAGGACCACTGCCGCCTGGCCGCCCGAGCCGAAGAACCGCCAGCCAGTAGATTGGGGGACGGTGAAACCGATCCCTGTCGTCTTCCACATCTGGAAGCTCCAGATCCACACCTACGGGATCGGGCTGGCCATCACCTTCTGGGTCGCCTACCGCTACTTCGACCGGCGGCTGCGCAAGTGGGGCTACCCCACGAGCTGGCTGACCGGGGCCTTCGTCTGGATCATCGTGGCCGCCGTGGTCGGGGCCCGGTTCATGCACGTGGTCTCGAACTGGTCGGCCTACGCGCCCGACCCCGTCCAGGTCTTCGCCATCTGGCAGGGTGGGCTCTCCTCCTTCGGCGGTCTGCTCTTCGCCATCCCCACCGGTCTGGTGGTGGCCCATCGGCGCTGTCCTGAGCTCCACCTGATCGACGCCTTGGACCTCGTCTCCCCGGTCCTCATGGCCGGCTGGGCCCTCGGCCGGCTGCTCGGGCCCCAGCTCATGGTGCGGGGCGGCGGCCACCCGACGACCGCATGGTTCGGCATGTACTACGCCGACCAGGTCGGCAAGCGGCTCCCGGTGCCGATCTTCCAGGCCTTCGACAGCTTCGTCATCTTCGTGGTCCTGCTCTGGATCGAACGCCACCTGACGGAGCGGCCCAAGGGGTTCGTGCTGGCGGTCACCGCCTGCCTCTGGGGGCTGGCCCGGTACCTCGAGGAGCACCTCTGGCTGAGCTACCCCGGCCACCTGGGCTCGGCCCTGGTCCAGGACACCGGCCTGGCCCTCTGCGGCGCGGGCCTGTTGGCCGCCGTGGCCCTCTGGCTCAACCGGCGTCGCCTGCCCACCGCCCCGGCGCCGCTGCCGACCGTCCCGAGCGGCGAGCAGGCCGCCGAGGGGACCGAGCCGGCGCCCTCGACGGTGCCCTTGGGCGGTGAGGCCGCCACTCGGTGAGCAGGCCCTCGGCCGGTGGCCCCGACCGGTCCCGACCCTCGACCTCGCCTGGCCCCGCCGAGCCGGCACCGGCGCCTCGCTGGCTCAGCCCGGTGGAGCTGCAGGCCTGGCGATCCTTGTTGGCCGGCACCAGCCGCCTGCTCGCCCGCCTGGACGACGAGCTGCACGCCACCACCGGCCTGCGGCTGGTGGACTACGGCGTGCTGGTGACCCTCGCCGAGGCTCCTGAGGCCCGCCTCCGCCTCCACGAGCTGGCCGAGCGCATCATCTTGTCCCCGAGCGGCCTCACCCGGCGGCTCGACAGCCTGGTTCGGCGGGGCCTGGTGGAACGCCAGCGCTGCCCGGAGGATCGTCGCGGCACGTACGCCGCCTTGACGCCGGCCGGGCAGGCCCGACTCGCCGAGGCCGCTCCCTGGCACGTCGAGCAGGTCCGTCGCTACCTGGTCGACCGTCTCCGACCCGACCAGCTGGCCGCCCTCCAGGCCGTCATGGACGAGGTCCTGGCCGGCCTGGCGACCCCGGAGCGGGGCGAGGCCGGGGACACCCGTGCCTGCTGCTCGGAGACGGCCTGAGCCCTCCCCGACCGGTCCGGCTGCCCCGGCCTCGCCTGCTGCTGCGGGCTCACTCCTGCTCGTTCGGCGGGGTCTGGGCCAGTTTCTCCCCGATCATGTTCACCACGGTGGGATCCAGCAGGGTGGTCACGTCCCCCAGCTCCCGGTGCTCGGCGACGTCCCGCAGCAGGCGGCGCATGATCTTGCCCGAGCGGGTCTTGGGCAGCTCCGGGGTGAGGATGATCTGCCGGGGCTTCGCGATCGGCCCGATCTCCTTGGCGACGTGGTTCCTGAGCTCGCCGACCAGGACGGCCCCCGCCGAGGGGTCGTCCGCGGCCTCGCCCTTCACGGTCACGAAGGCCACGATGGCCTGCCCGGTGGTCGGGTCCGAGGCCCCGACCACCGCGGCCTCGGCCACCGCCGGGTGCCCCACCAGGGCGTGCTCGACCTCGGTGGTCGAGATCCGGTGCCCCGAGACGTTCATGACGTCGTCCACCCGGCCCAGCAGCCAGATGTCGCCGTCCTCGTCCCGCTTGGCCCCGTCCCCGGCGAAGTACCAGTTGGGGAACCGGCTCCAGTAGGTCTGGCGGTACCGCTCGGGGTCGCCCCAGATCCCCCGGAGCATGCCCGGCCAGGGCTCGGTCAGGACGAGGTAGCCGCCCTGCCCGTTGCCCACCGAGCGTCCCTGGTCGTCGACCACGTCGGCCGAGATGCCCGGCAGGGGCCGCATGGCCGCTCCCGGCTTCGTGGCCGTGATGCCCGGCAGGGGCGAGATCATGATCCCGCCGGTCTCGGTCTGCCACCAGGTGTCCACGATGGGGCACCGGTCGCCCCCCACGTGGCGCCGGTACCACATCCAGGCCTCGGGGTTGATGGGCTCCCCGACCGATCCGAGGAGGCGGAGCGAGGAGAGGTCGTGCCCCTCCAGGTACTGCTCGCCCCACTTCATGAAGGTCCGGATGGTGGTCGGTGCGGTGTAGAGGATCGTCACCTTGTACCGCTCGACGATCTGCCACCAGCGGTCCCGGGTCGGGGTGTCGGGGGTGCCCTCGTACATGACCGAGGTGGTCCCGTTGGCCAAGGGCCCGTAGACGATGTAGCTGTGGCCCGTCACCCAGCCGATGTCCGCTGCGGTCCAGAACACGTCCCGGTCCGGCTTGATGTCGAACACCAGCCGGTGGGTGGCGCTCACGTGGGTCAGGTAACCGCCCGAGGTGTGCAGGATCCCCTTCGGCTTCGCGGTGGTCCCCGAGGTGTACATGATGTAGAGGGGGTGCTCGGCGTCGAAGAGCTGGGCCTCGTGGGTGGTGGGCTGGCGCTCCACCAGGTCGTGCCACCACACGTCCCGCCCTTCCTGCCAGGCGACGTCCTGCCCGGTCCGGCGCACCACGAGCACCGAGCGGACGTTCGGGCAGCTCTGGAGGGCTTCGTCGACCGCAGGCTTCAGTCCCGAGGGCGCCCCCCGGCGGTACCCGCCGTCGGCGGTGATCACCACCCGGGCGTCGCAGTCCTGGATCCGTCCCGCCAGGGCCTCGGCCGAGAAGCCCCCGAAGACCACCGTGTGGGGGGCGCCGATGCGGGCGCAGGCCAGCATGGCGGCCACCGTCTCGGGGAGCATCGGCATGTAGATGGCCACCGTGTCCCCGGCCCGCACCCCGAGGGACTCGAGGGCGTTCGCCGCCTGGCAAACCATGCGCTGGAGGTCGGCGTAGGTGATGGTCCGGGTGTCCCCCGGCTCGCCCTCCCAGTGGACCGCCACTCGCTCGCCCAGACCAGCGGCCACGTGGCGGTCCACGCAGTTCACCGACACGTTCAGCTTGCCGCCCACGAACCACTTCGCGAAGGGCAGCTCCCAGTCCAGGACCCGCTCCCAGCGCTGGCCCCATTCGAGGCGCTCCGCCTGCTGCTCCCAGAAACGCAGCCGGTCCGCAGCGGCTTCCTCGTAGATCCCCGGCTGGGCGTTCGCCTGGGCGGCGAATGCCGCCGGCGGCTCGAAGCGCCGCTGCTCGTGCAGCAGAGCTGCGAGGGACTCCCCTCCAGGGACGGTCTCGTCGGCCATGGTGCCACTCCTCCCCTCGTCGTCCTCACCGATCTTCGCGCTCAACCCCCCGAAAGGGCGGGCTCACTGCAACATGGGCTTGCCGACCGGGGCGAGCACCCGACCGGTCATGCCGTTGATGACCCCGGCCGACGAGGTGTACCAGGCGACCACCGCCGTGATGACCCCCACGATGCCCCCCGCCTTCACGATGTTCGTCTGGGCCTCGAAGTTGCCGATCACGAGGAGCACCTCGGTGATCTCCAAGGTCAGGAACACCGCGAAGACCGCCTTGTTCACGAACAGGCTCCACAGGAGCATGTAGGTGTTGAAGAGCAGGAAGGCCAGCAGGATCCACGCCAGGTCGTTGTCGATCTGCGCCGGGGTCGCCTTGTCCGCCGGGATGACCACCAGGACGTAGATGCCGAGCCCGATCCAGAACCCGCCGTAGGTCGAGAAGGCGGTCGAACCGAAGACGTTGCGGTTCCGGAACTCCCACATGCCGGCCAGCAGCTGGCAGAGCCCGCCGTAGGCCAGGGCGTAGCCCAACCAGGCGTCCGTCCCGTTCGTCCAGCCGGCGTTCTTGGCCGACAACAGGAAGGTCGTGAGCGCGAAGGCCGCCAGCCCCAGTGGCGCCGGGTCCGCCGGCGGCGGCAAGGCGGTGATCGCCGTGGGCTGCGCTTCCCGTTGGCTGCCGACGTCCATGACCGATGCCATGTCCCCTCCCCTTCGTTCGGGCGCCGCTCTCCCATGCCCTCCCCGGACCCGAGCAGCGCGTGCTTCGGCGCCCTCATGGTGGACCGGTCGTCCGCGCCCCACAACGCTCGGCGTGGAGTTCTCGACGAGCGGCAGGTCCTCGTCGACGAACGGTCGTTGCCAGGCGACGAGCGGCCCGCCCGCGAGGACTGCAGGTCGCTGGCCGCCTGTGCCACACTGCGTCCTGTCGTCACCCGCCGCGCGCCAACGGTGGCGGGTGCCATGGAGGGGAGCTGAGGGGGAGGACCATGCGGGTCGTCCTGTGGGTGGCACCAGCGCTGCTGCTCGTCGGCCTCGTCCTCGTGCTGCGCTTCGTGGTCCGGGGCGGCCGTCACCTCGGCACGCCAGGGCAGCGAGCCACCTATGCCGCCCTGCGGCGCGCCAACCTGGCGACGCCGGCGCTGCGAGCCGGCTTGACCCCGACGGCAGCCAGCCGGGTCGCGCCCCACCTTCAGGCCCTCCTCGGGACCCCGGGCGTCCTGTTGGCCGACGGCGACGGGGTCCTCGGGGCGGTCGGGGTCGACGAGGAGCACGCGAAGCTCCTCGAGCCCCATCTGGCCTCGGTGCTCCAGACCGGCCAGCCGACCATCCTGCCGGCCTCGGCCCTGGCCTGCCGGCGTCCGGCCGGCTGTCCGCTCACCGAAGCGGTGGTCCTCCCGCTGGCAGTCGACGGGCGGGTGGTCGGAACCCTGGCCGCCCTCGACGACTCGGCCCCGGCCGGACTCCTCCGGCTCGGCGGCGAAGTGGCCCGGTTCGTGGCGACCCAGCTCGAGCTGGCCGAGCTGGACCGCTCCCGCGAGCGGGCCGCCCGGGCCGAGCTGCAGTTCCTCCGGGCCCAGATCTCCCCCCACTTCGTCTACAACGCCCTCACCGCCATCGAGTCCTACGTCCGTTCGGACCCCGACCGGGCCCGACGCCTGCTCGTCGGCTTCGCCGAGTTCACTCGGGCCAGCTTCAAGAGCCACGGGCAGTTCACCACGATGGCCGAGGAGCTCCGCCTGGTCGACACCTACCTGGAGCTCGAACGGGCCCGCTTCGGCGACCGCTTCGACGTGACCCTCCGGGTTGCTCCCGAGACCTTGAGCGTCCGGGTGCCCTCCCTCATCCTGCAGCCCATCGTCGAGAACGCCGTCCGCCACGGCCTCGAGCCCCGCCGGCGGGGTCGGCTCACCATCACGGTCGAGGACGCCGACGCCGAGGCGGTCGTCTCGGTCGACGACGACGGCGTGGGCACCGACCCGACCCGTCTGCAGCGGATCCTCTCGGGCACGGCCGACGAGGGTTCGGTCGGGCTCCGCAACGTCGACGAACGCCTCCGGGCGGTCTTCGGCGACGACCACGGCCTGGTGGTCGAGACGGGCATCGGCGCGGGCACCCGGGTCTCCCTCCGCATCCCCAAGTTCCACCTGGCCACCGCGCAGGTCTCGTGAGCACGGACCTGACCGCCGTCCCGACCCCCGGCGGGCTGCGCGTCCTGGCCGTCGACGACGAGGCCCCCGCCCTCGACGAGCTCGGCTTCCTGCTCGGCCGCTCCCCCCACGTCGGCCGCGTGGCCCTGGCCTCCGACGCCACCGAGGCCCTCCGGGCCCTCCAGGACGAAGCCTTCGACGTCGTGGCGCTCGACATCCGCATGCCCGGCCTCGACGGGCTCGAGCTCGCCCGGGTCCTGGCCCGTTTCGCTCGCCCGCCGGCCGTGGTCTTCGTCACCGCCCACGAGGCCTACGCGGTGGACGCGTTCGCGGTGGACGCCGCGGGCTACCTCTTGAAGCCGGTCGACGAGGACCGTCTCCACGCCCTGCTGGACCGACTGGCCCGCCAGCGGCCCTCGGCCGGCCCGGGCGGGCCCTCGCCGACCCCCGAGGAGGGTAACCTCGAGACCATCGCCGTCGACCTCCCCGGCCGCACCGTCCTGGTGCATCGGCGGGAGATCGCCTGGGTCGAGGCGGCTGGCGACTACGTCCGCCTGCATCGGCGGGCCGGCGAGGGCTACCTCGTCCGGGTCCCCCTCGGGCTCCTCGAGGAGCGCTGGGCCCCCCACGGTTTCGCCCGGATCCACCGCCGCTTCCTCGTCCACCTGCCCGACGTCACCGAGCTGCGGGTCCTCGACGGCCACGCCACGGTCCTGGTCGGGCCGACCGAGCTGCCGGTCAGCCGTCGGCACCTGCGGGACCTGCGGGAATGGCTCGCCCGGGCGGCCCCTCGGAGCCATCGGTGAGCCCCGGCCCCCGACCGCCCGGGCCTGAGGAACCGCAGGCCACCGTCGCCCGACGAACCGTGGTCCGGGCGACCGTGCCCCGGCCGGGCCGGCGCCCGGCCGGGCCGCAGGTGGCCGACCTCGACGGCCGCAGCGCGTACGGCCCGGCCCTCCTCCGCTCGCTCCTGCGGGCCCAGTTGGCCACCACCATCGCCGTCCTGGCCCCCGCCGGCATCCTCGTCGCCCTCTACCCGCTCCTGGCCGTCCTCTTCCCCCCGGTGGCCACGGCCACCGTCGGCCCCCTGCCCCTGGCCGCCGTGGTCCTCGGCGGGGGCATCTATCCGCCCCTCGTCGCCCTCGCCTTCTGGTACGCCCGGCGGGCGAGGCGGGTGGAGGAGCGCTTCGCCGAGATCCTGGAGGAGGGCTAGTGGTCGAGCCCGTGGCCGTCGGCGCCGTCGTCGCGGTGGCCCTCGTCACCTTGACCCTCGGCGCCCGGGGGGTCCGCGTGTCCCGGACCCCGGCCGACTTCCTCGTCGCCGCCCGCCAGGTCCCCCCGGTGACGAACGCGTCGGCCATCTCCGGGGAGTACCTCTCGGCCGCGTCGTTCCTCGGCATCGCCGGCCTGGCCCTCCAGACGGGCCTCGGCGCCCTCTGGTACGCCGTGGGCTACGCCGCGGGGTACCTGGTCCTGTTGGCCACCGTGGCCGCCCCCCTCCGGCGCTTCGGGGCCTACACCATCCCCGACTTCGCCGAGGGCCGGCTGGACTCGGCCCTGCTGCGCAAGGCCGCCACTGTCATGGTGCTGGTCATCTCCCTCTTCTACGTCCTGCCCCAGCTGAACGGGGCCGGCATCACCCTCCAGGAGGTCTTCGGCTCGCCCTACTGGCTCGGGGTCGTGGCGGCCGGCAGCGTCGTCACCCTGGCCATCGCCAGCGGGGGCATGAAGAGCATCACCGTCGTCCAGGCGTTCCAGTTCTGGCTGAAGCTGGTCGCCCTCGGCGTGCCGGCCCTCCTCCTCCTCACGCTCGTCCGCCATCCCCCGCTGGCCCAGGTGGCCGGCCCTGCCCCCGCGGTCTTCCCCCGCCGGACCCTGGTCCGCTTCCCCAGCGCCGAGGTCCTCCATGTGGCCCACCCTGTCCTCGTCACCGCCCGCGGCCTGGTCGACGGGGTCCGGCGCCACGGCCCGCTGCGGCTGGCCGGCACCGTCCGGGTGGGGGCTGGCGCCGCGCTGACCTTCCCAGCCCACGCCCCGGCCCCCGCCGTCGGCTCGGCCCCGGCACTGAGCGGCCGGGCCTGGAGCCTGCCACTGGTCCGCATCGACGGCCGCCTCGACCACCCCCTGGCCGCCACCTACGGCGTCATCGTGGCCACCTTCCTCGGGGCGCTCGGCCTGCCGCACATCCTGGTCCGCTTCTACACGAACCCCGACGGCCAGGCCGCCCGGCGGACCACGACCTACGTGGTCCTCCTCCTCTCCGCCTTCTACCTGCTTCCCGGCCTCTTCGCCCTCCTCGGGAGGCTCAGCGCCCCCGGCCTCTACCTCTCGGGCCGCTCGGACGACGTCGTCCTGGCCCTGCCCCACCTCGTGGCCGCCGGGGCCCTCGCCCGGGCCCTCGGCGCCCTCGTGGCCGCCGGGGCCTTCGCCGCGTTCCTCTCCACGACCTCGGGCCTGGTCATCGCCATGGCCGGGGCCCTCTCCCACGACGTCGTCCGGGGCGGCACCACCGCCTTCCGGGTCGCCGCCCTCATCGTCGGCACCCTGGCCACCGTCGGCGGCCTGGCCGTCGGGGACTTCTCCATCAACATCCTCGTCGGCTGGGCCTTCGCCGTGGCCGCCTCCTCGTTCTGCCCGCTCCTCATCCTCGGCATCTGGTGGCCCCGGCTCACCTGGGTCGGGGCCCTCGCCGGGATCGCCGTCGGAGGCGCCGCTTCCTCCGGGGCGGTGCTGGCCACCATGGCCGGGGCCGGCAGCCGTGGCTGGCCGGCGGTGCTGCTCGGCACCCCCGCCATCTGGACGGTGCCCCTGGCCTTCCTCACCATGGTCCTCGTCTCTCGGGCCACCCCCCAGGCCCTCCCGGCCGACGTCACCGGCAAGCTGCTGGCTCTGCACCTCCCCGAGCACCTCCGGCCCGGCCGACGGGCCGAGGCACGCGAAGGCCGGACCGAGCGGGTGCCGGCGTCCTGAGACCCGGCCGACCCCCGCCAGCCCGGCCCGAGGACTGGTCGGGCGCGTGCCCAGCAGCGAGCCTTCGCCCTACCCTGAGGAGGCGGTGAGCACCCCGACCACCAGCCCCGCTCCCCTCGTCGCCCGGCTCCTCCAGCGGGCCAGGGTCGACTTCCCGGCCCGTCCCGCGCCGCCCCGCACCCGTGCCGTGGTCCTCGCCACCGCAGTGGCCGCCCTGCTGTCCCTGGCGGCCGACACCGGCCTGGTGGCCGTCGGCCACGCCGCCTTCCCCGCCACCACCCACTACAGCCACTTCGCCTTCTGGGACTACGGCAGCCTCACCGTCCTCGGGGTGGCCGCCGCGGGGGCCGCCTGGGCCGGGGTGGCCCGCATCTCCTCCGAGCCCCGCTGGCTGCTCGGCCGCCTCGCCGTCGTGGTCTCCGCGGTCCTCCTCCTGCCCGACCTCTGGCTCGTCGGGGACCACAACCCCATCGGGGGCGTCGGGATCCTCATGTCGATGCACCTGGTCATCGCAGTCATCACCTTCGTCGCCCTCGTGACCCTCGCCCCGGCCGGTCGGCCCGGGCCGGCCGACACGCCGGGGTCCCCGGCCCCGACGCTGCCCCGTCGGGCACCCGAGCCCACCCACCAGCTCACCCCGACCGGCCCCGGTGGTCGGCTCTTCGAAGGCCGGGTCCTCTGGACGGCGCTCCTCGCCGGTGTGCTGGTCGAGCTCGGCCTCGGGGCCGCTGCCTTGTTCGTGGCCCCCCTGGGCCGCCCCACCGGGCTCGTGCCACATCGCGGCCAGCTCGCCTACCTCCTCCACGCGGTCATCGGCATCGTCCTGGCCGGCCTCGCCCTCTGGGCGTGGTCCGCCAGCCGCCGCCTCCCGAGCACCGGGAGGCACCGCGACCGGCGCCTCGGGGCCAGCCTCGGGCTGGTCGGCCTCCTCCTGGCCGGGCTCGGCGGGGCGGCGACGGTCGTCCACGGCTCGCTTCGGGTGGTCGGGCTCGGCCTCATGCTCCTCGGTACCGTGACCGCGCTCCTCGCCTACTCCCTGCCCCTGGTCGGCCCGGCCCTGGACCCCACCCAGCTCCTCGTCGCCACCGCCGACCACTCGAGGCCCGCGGCCCCGGATCCGGCGCCCGGGAGCGACGTCGGGCGGGACGCCAGCGCGACGGGGAGCACCGACCAGGACACGACCGCCACCGTGGGTCCCACGGAGCCGGCGGCGAGCACCTTGCCGCCGGGCTGGGCACTCGCCGCCCCCTCACCCCGCCAGCTCCGCAAGGCTGCTCGCCGGGCCCAACGGTCTTCGTGAGCCACGGCCCTGACCACGGACAGCCGGGAGCACCAGGGGCGGCAGGACCCCCACCGCACACCGCTGGCCTCGGGTTCTCGATCCGCGAAGCCGCTGTCTCGAGGTCGAGGAGAAGATCGAACGTCTCCAAGGTGCGCCAGGCGGTCGGCTGCAAGACCACCTCCAGCAGGGCCTTTGTCAACCCCGTGCCGCCGGCCAGGTCGCACGGCAACCAGCTGCCGGCGTGGCTGACGACCCCTTGGCGCCGGCAGTCACTGACAGGCGCGGACGTGTCGAGGGAGCGCTCGCCTGGGACCTGCCCTCCGGGGTCGGCGAAAGGGTTGTTGCCAGACACCGTTTCCGCCCGCCAGGAGGGCTTTTCCGTGGGATTCCGCCCGCGTTCAGCTCCGAGTTGCTGACGCGGTCCGATTCACCGTCCCCCTGTCGCGATCGCAATCGCTACCCTCAGCCGTCACCGACCGTCGGACGACCCGACCGGGACCGCGGGTCATCGGGTCGCCGGCAGGCCAGCTCGTTCGGCAATACCGGGTATACTGCGCAGGTGGCCAAGGTCATGGTGTCGCTGCCCGACGATCTCCTCCAGGCCCTGGACAGGGAGGCGAGCCGGCGCGGCACGACCCGGAGCGGCTATCTCCGGGAGCTGGCCGAAGAGGCGTTGCGCCGGAGGAGTGCCCGGCGCGCCGAGCGGATGGCTGAGATCGAGGCTATGGACGGCCCGCTCAGGGGCCACGGCGGCGGTGCGGCGGGCCTCGTGAAGGCGAACCGGCCCGAACGGTGAACCTCTGGCTGCTCGACGCCAGCGTGCTGCTGGCGAGCGAGGACCCCGACGACGAGCACCACGACGACTGCCGTCGGCTCCTGGCCGGTGCCGATCCCCTCGCCACCCTCGACCTGGCCTTCTATGAGGTGACGAACGTCGCCCTTCGCTCGTGGCACGACCGCGCCGCGGCACGTCGGCTGCAGGCACGCGTGAGCGCGCTCGGCGACGACGCCGGACTGGTCCGAGCCAATGCCCGACTGCTCGAGGACGCTGCGGCGATCGCTGACACGCACGGCATCTCGGTCTACGACGCGGCCTACGTTGCGGCGGCGCAAGCCACACGTGGCCGACTCGTGAGCTGCGACGAGCGCGACCTGGTGTCCCGTGAGCTCGCCGTGTTCCCCCGCGTCGCCGTCTGGCACTCGATGAGACGGCACGGCCCGTACCCCGGCAGCCACTGACCCCACCCGACCCGATCGGCCCGGTTCGTCGCGTCGATCCGGTGGGGGTGGAGGGACTCGAACCCTCACTGCGAGCGGTTTAAGCGCCCTGCCTCTGCCGGTTGGGCTACACCCCCGTGGCGCCCATCGTGGCAGGCCGCCGAGGGCCCGTCGAGCACCGGCAGTACCATCGAGCCGTGGCCGAGGCCCGACGCCAGGGGGAGCCAGTGGAGGCGAGCCTCGTGCCCCTGCCCCGGACCGATCCGCCGGCCGATCCCGGTCCAGCGGTGGCGGTCGAGGACCCGCCGGCCCCCTTCGAGGGGCAGCGGCGGACCGACGTGGACCACTGGGGACGCTCGGAGCGGGTCCGGCAGGTGGCCCGCACCCTCTTCGCCCCGTTCTACCGGCACTGGTTCCGGGTCGAGTGGGAGGGCTTGGAGAAGGTCCCTCGACGGGGCGGGGCCCTGCTGGTCGCCAACCACGCCGGGGCCATCCCCTCGGACGCCCCGGTCATCATGCACGGCATCGAGGAGGAGCTCGGCCGCCCGGTCTACGGCATGGCGGACTTCTTCTTCCGGCAGGTCCCCTGGGTCGGGACCCTCTGGTCCCGGGCCGGTGGGCTCCCGGCCCACCCCGAGAACGCCCTGCGGCTGCTGCGGGACGAGCAGCAGCTGGCCCTGGTGTTCCCCGAGGGCACGAAGGGCCCCTCGAAGACCTTCACCGACCGCTACCAGCTCCGCCGCTTCGGCCGGGGCGGGTTCGTGGAGATCGCCATGCGGGCCGGGGTCCCGGTGGTGCCGATCGCCGTGGTGGGGGCCGAGGAGTCCATGCCGATCCTCTTCCGCCTCCCGACCCTGGCGAAAGCCCTCGGCCTGCCCTACTTCCCGGTGACGGCCAACATGCTGCTCCTCGGGCCTCTCGGGGTCGTCACCTACCTGCCCGCCAAGTTCCGTCTCAGGGTCCTGGACCCGGTGGTCTTCGACGTGCCCCCCGGCCAGGACCGCTACCGCAAGTCCCTGGTCATGGACGAGGCGGAGCGGATCCGCCAGCAGATCCAGGACGCGCTCCACGAGATGCTCCAGGAGCGCAAAGGCGTCTGGTTCGGGTGAGCCGGTGGGCCGACGGATCCTGGTGACCGGCATCGACACCTTCTGGGGTGGCCGCATGGCCCAGGCCCTCGAACAGGACCCCGAGGTGGAACTGGTGCTCGGATTGGGCCGAACCCCCCCGAGGGTCCGCCTGGAACGGGCCGAGGTGGTCCGGACCGACCAGGCCTACACCCTGCTCTCCCGCATCGTCCGGGCCACCCAGGTGGACACCGTGGTCCACACCTTCTTGGTCGTGGACTCCACCAAGGCGTCAGGACGGGCCCTCCACGAGATCAACGTCATCGGCACCTTGAACCTCCTCGCCGCCTGCAGCCAGCCCGAGGCCGCCGTCCGGCAGGTGGTGGTGAAGTCCTCGACCCTGGTCTACGGCGCCTCGCCCCGGGACCCGGCCTGGTTCGACGAGGACCACCCGCGGGTCGCCCAGGCGGCCACCCGCCTCGAGCGGTCCCTGCTCGAGGTCGAGGGCCTGGTCCGGGACTTCGCCGAGGACAACCCCGGCATCGTCGTGAGCGTCCTGCGCTTCGCCAACGTCCTCGGCCCGAACATCACCACCCCGCTCAGCACCGGCCTGGCCCGCCGGCTCGCCCCGGTGATCGGCGGTTTCGACCCCCTGCTGCAGTTCGTCGAGGAGCACGACGTGGTCCGGGCCCTGGCCCACGCCACCACCGAGCGCCTTCCCGGCACCTACAACGTGGCCGGCGCCGGCAAGGTGCCCTGGCGGGAGGTCCTGGCCACCTGCGGCGCCCTGCCCCTCCGCCTCCCACCCCTCGGCACCCAGCTCGCCGCCGCGCCCCTGGTCCGCCTCGGGGTCCTGGAGTTCCCCCCAGAGCTCGACGCCCTGCTCCGCTACGGCCGGGGGGTCGACGGCCGGCGGTTCGAGGCCACCGGCTTCCGCTACACGGCCACCACCGCCGGGGCGGTCGAGCGCTTCGCCCGGGCCCTCCGCCTGCGCCGCTCCGTCGGCCAGGAACCCCCGGGCTACACCTACGAGCAGGACGTCGAGGAGTTCTTCCGCCGCTCCCCCGCCGTCGTGGTCCGTCCCGAGGGGGTTCCGGCGGGCCCGGCCCGTTCCCACCAGCGCTGAAGGGGTCGGTCCGGGGCGAAGGCCGGGCCTGGTGGCACCTACGCCGCCCAGGCCTGCCAGAGGTCCGGTCCGCGCTCCGCCCACTCCTCAGCGGTCATGGCGTAGCGGACGTGGTCCTCCCAGCGGCCGTCGATCTCGAGGAACCGCACCGCCACCCCCTCCTCGCGGATGCCGAGCTTCTCGACCACCCGCCGGCTCCGCCAGTTGCGGGGCACGATGGCGATCTCGACCCGGTGCAGGCCCAGGTCCTCGAAGGCGAAGCGCAGGACGACGACGACCGCCTCGGGCACCAGGCCCTGGCCGGCGTAGGCCTGGTCGACCCAGTAGCCCACGAAGCCGTTCTGGAAGGGGCCCCGCTGGATGGAGGAGAGGGTGATCTCCCCGACCAGGCGGTCCCCGAGGAAGATCCCGAAGCCGTAGCCCCCGCCGAGCTGGCGTTCCCGGGCCCGGGCGGCGCAGCGGGCGGCGAAACTGGCCCGGTCCTCGCTGGCCGGCGGGGTGCCGGCCGGTCGCGGCTCCCAGGGCACCAGCCACTCCCGGCACCGCTGGCGGATCTCGAACCAGGCCGGGTAGTCCCGCTCCTCCAGGCCCCGCAGGAGGATCCGCCGACCGCGCAACTCCCCGGTGGCGCTCCGACCCAGCCGGCCGATCACCGTCCCAGGACCTCCCCGAGGGCGGCGAGCACCGTCTCGACGCTCCGCTGGCGAGCGTTGTGCCCCATGCAGCCGATCCGCCAGATCTGCCCGGCCAGCTTGCCGGCCCCGGCGCCGATCTCCACCCCGTGCTCCTCGAGGAGCCGCCGCCGGACCCCTTCCTCGTCCAGCCCGCCCGGCAGGTCGGCCGGGACCTTCACGGTGACCAGGGACGAGAGACGGTGGCCCTTGGCGGCGAAGAGCTCGAGGCCGAGGGCCTCCAGCCCGTCTTGCAGCGCGCGGCCGGCGGCCTCGTGGCGGGCCCAGCTGGCCTCGAGCCCCTCGGCCAACAGGGCCTGGAGGGCGCCGTGGAGGACCTGGACCATGAGGACCGGGGCGGTGTGGTGGTAGGCCCGGCCGCCGCCGGCCTCCACGTAGCCGGCGATGAGGTTGAGGTCCAGGTACCAGGTCGGGGGCCGTTCCCGCAGGGCGGCCCGGGCCCGCGGCGACACGGTGATCGGCGCCAGGCCCGGCGGCGCCCCCAGGCACTTCTGGGAGCAGCTGTAGCAGACGTCGGCCCCCCAGCGGTCGACCTCCACCGGCACGCCCCCGAGGGAGGTCACGGCGTCCACGACGAGCAGGGCCTCGCCCTTGCCTGCGGCGACCGCCGCCACGTCGTTCTCCACCCCCGTCGAGGTCTCGGCGTGGACCACGCAGATGATCCGAGGGGCGGGGTGGGCCCGCAGGACCGCATCGGGATCCAGGGGCTGGCCCCAGGGGGCCTCGACCCGGACCACCTCGGCGCCGAGCCGCCCGGCCACTTCGCAGAGCCGCTCGCCGAAGAGCCCGTTGACCCCGACCACCACCGGGTCGCCGGGTCGGACCAGGTTGGCCAGCGAGGCCTCCATGCCGGCCGACCCGGTCCCCGAGAGGGGCAGGGTCAGGCTGTTCTCGGTCCGGAAGACCTGCCGGAGCTCCTCGCACGTGGCGTCCAGGACGTCCAGGAAGGCCGGGTCCAGGTGACCCAGCATCGGGGACCCCGCCGCGGTGACGGCGCCCGGGTAGGGGTTGGACGGGCCGGGGCCCATGAGCAGGCGGTCCGGGGGGAGCGTGGCCACCGCCCGATGGTACCCGGGGGTCCCCGGCGAGCGCCGATCCGGTTCCCGGTCGAGGGGGCCGGCTCCAGGAGGTGGGCTCAGGGTCCCGGGGGACGGGCCGACGACCGGCGGAGCGACGCCACGAGCCCGTCGAGGATGTCCTCCTCGGAGGCCAGGCAGGCCGCCTGGTCGAAGACCGCGAGGGCCTCCGCCAGCACCAGGGCCCCCCCGACGATCACGTCGGCCCGGCCCTCGACCATGCCGGGTTCCCGACGTCGGGCGGCGACCGGCTCCCCGGCCAGCCGGGCCAGCCACGACTCGACCTCCTGCCGGCTGATCCGCTGGTGGTGGACCAGCTCCCGGCGGTAGTGGCCGACGCCGCGGGCCAGCATGACCAGGGTGCTGACCGTGCCGGCCAGGCCCACCAGGGTGCCGCCGGGGGCCGGGGTCGGGAGGACCTCGCGGGCGGCGCCGAGCACCGCTCGCACCTCGGCTCTGGCGGCGCCGAGGGCGGCGGCCGAGGGGGGGTCCTCGGCCAGGAACCGCTCGGTCAGCCGGACGCAGCCGAGGTCCACCGAGACCGCCCGGACCGCGTCGGGCTCCTCGGGACGGCCCACGGCCAGCTCGGTGGACCCGCCCCCGATGTCGACCACGAGCACCGGCCCGGCGGCCGCCAGGTCGGGGGGCAGCTGGGCCGTGGCGCCCTGGAACGACAGCCGCGCCTCCTCCTCGCCGCTCAGGATCTCGGGGTCCACCCCGGTGGCCTCGGCCGCGGCGGCCAGGAACGCGGCGGCGTTCTCGGCGTCCCGGGCCGCCGAGGTGGCGGCGAGCCGAGCTCGGGTGACCCCCAGCTGGGCCATCTCGGCGGCGTACTGGCGCAGGACGGCCACCGTCCGCTCGATGGCCTCGGGGGCGAGGCGACGGGTCCGGTCCACGCCCTGGCCCAGGCGGGTGACGGTCATCCGGCGGGTGAGGACCCGGCCGTCCTCGTCGACCACGAGCAGGCGGGTCGAGTTCGTGCCGCAGTCCAGGGCGGCCAGCACCTCAGCCACCGGACCGGTCCTCCCCCGGGCGCGCCCTTGGGCCCGTACTGTCGAGCCCGAGCTGGGCGGCGGTCCAGGCCCCCACGGGGTCCTCCCCCCCGACCAGCCACCAGGCGAGGTGGGCGTGGAGGCACTTGACCCCGCGCCGGGTGCCCCCGACCCCGCCTCGGGGCCAGGGGCCAGGGGCCTGGCCGCCGAGGCGCTCGACGATGGCCCGGGCCACCTGGTCCCGCTCGGCGGCGTAGCGGGCGTGGGCCTCGGCCAGGGCCGCCGCGGGAACCGCCGCCTCCGCCCGACGGACCCCGCCGATCGCCTCGACCCGGCCCACCGCCCGACGCAGCTCGGGGTCGACCAGCCAGTAGCGGGTCGGCATGGGTGTCCCGTCGTCCAGCCAGGGCGCGTTCTCCAGCACCACCGGTCGGCCGTCGCCGTCGCGCCGGACCACCCAGCAGGCCCCGGCCGGCGGCCGCCCGAGGAGGGCCGCCACGCCGGCCCGTTCGTCCCCGAGGAGGCCCGCGGCGCCGCTCACCGCCAGAACTCGAGGGTCTGGAGCACCCTCGTCAGGAAGCCCGCGCCCTTTTTCGCCCTGGCGGCGGTCGGCGCCCCGGTCGTCGGCGCCTGGGGCGCCAGGCCGTAGGCCACGAGGGGCCCGCCGGCTGCGGGATCGAGCGCGGGGGCGTTCGGGTCCATGCCGGGAGGCAGGGAGCCGCCAAGACTCGGGGCGCTGCCGAGCTCTCGCTCGGCCAGGGCCTTCGCCACCGCCGGGTTCGACAGGGCCTTGACCTCGGCCGCCAGGCGCTG
This sequence comes from Aciditerrimonas ferrireducens, assembly GCF_023130475.1. Lineage (GTDB taxonomy): Bacteria > Actinomycetota > Acidimicrobiia > Acidimicrobiales > UBA8190 > Aciditerrimonas > Aciditerrimonas ferrireducens. Next base: position 134,281 of record NZ_JAKHEX010000002.1, on the reverse strand, counting down.
GTCGACCCGGTGCAGACGGGTCACCGCCGCGGTCGTGGCCCGGGTCTGGGCCCGCTGGTGCAGCAGGGTGCCGAGGGGGAAGGTGGTCCCGAGCACCACCCCACTGAAGACCGCGGCTGCGGCCAGGGCCTGGCGGTGCCGGGGCCAGCGCCAGGGCGCCTCGAGCCGGCGGTGGCGGCCTGACCGGTTCGCCCCGGGCCGAGGGGTGCGGGAGGCAGGGGTGCACCTCACGCGCCGGGCTCCGACCCCGCGGCGACCCACTGCCCGAGCCGGAACGCCCCCGGGCCGGCGAAGCGCGCCGCGTCACCCAGCTCCTCCTCGATGCGCAGCAGCTGGTTGTACTTCGCCACCCGATCGGTCCGGGCCGGTGCCCCCGCCTTGATCTGGCCGCAGCCCGTGGCCACGGCCAGGTCGGCGATGGTGGTGTCCTCGGTCTCCCCCGAGCGGTGCGAGACCACGCACGCGTACCCCTGGCGGGTCGCGAGGGCCATGGTCTGGAGGGTCTCGCTCAACGAACCGATCTGGTTCACCTTGACCAGCAGGGCGTTCGCCACCCGGCGCCGGATCCCCTCGGCCAGCCGCTCGGGGTTCGTCACGAAGACGTCGTCGCCCACCAGCTGCACCCGGTCGCCGAGCTGGGCGGTCAGCTGGGCCCACCCGTCCCAGTCCTCCTCGGCCATGCCGTCCTCGATGGACACGATCGGGAAGTGCCCGACCAGCTCCGACCAGTAGGCGCAGAGCCCGTCGGCGTCGAGGCGCCGGCCCTCGCCCTTGAAGTGGTAGGCCCCGTCCTCAAAGAGCTCGCTCGTCGCCGGGTCGAGCGCCAGCGCCACGTCCCGGTGGGGGCGCAGCCCGGCCGCCTCGATGGCCGCCACCAGCACCGCGCAGGCCTCCTCGGTGGCCTGGAGCGCCGGCGCGAAGCCACCCTCGTCGCCGACCGTGGTGGCCAGGCCCCGGGCCCGCAGGACACCCCGGAGGGCCTGGTACACCTCGGCGCCCCAGCGCAGGGCTTCGCCGAAGGAGGCCGCCCCGAGGGGCACGATCATGAACTCCTGGCAGTCCAGGGCGTTGTCGGCGTGCACCCCGCCGTTCAGCACGTTCATGAGGGGCACCGGCAGGACGTGGGCTCCCACGCCCCCCAGGTAGCGGTACAGGGGCAGGTCCCGCTCGGCGGCCGCCGCCCGGGCCACCGCCAGGGAGACCCCGAGGATGGCGTTGGCCCCGAGCCGGGTCTTGCCGGGGGTGCCGTCGGCGTCGCAGAGGGCCTGGTCGATGAGCTCCTGGTGGCTGGCCTCCAGCCCGCGCACGGCCGCGGCGAGCTCCCCGTTCACGTGGGCCACCGCCTGGGTCACCCCCTTGCCGCCGTAGGCCGAGCCGCCGTCGCGCAGCTCCAGGGCCTCGTGGCTGCCGGTCGAGGCCCCCGAAGGCACGATGGCCCGACCCCGGGCCCCCGATCCCAGCTCGACCTCGACCTCGACCGTCGGGTTCCCCCGGGAGTCGAGCACCTGCCGGGCGTGGACCGTCGCCACCTCGCTCACCAGTCCGCCCCCTGCCCCCTGGGCTCCTCGGGCGTCCCGGCTGGCTCCATCGCACCCTCCTCGTTCCTGCCCGGCTCCGACCCGCCTGGCGGCGGCGGGGCCCGACGTTACCGGCTCCGCTCGACCTGGTGGCGGAACCGGGCGGTGGCGGCCCGCAGGGCGGCCTCGGCGTCCACCCCGAGCTGGCCGGCCAGGGCCACGAGCGAGAGCAGGGCTTCCCCGACGGCCCCGGCAGGGTCCGCCGCCGTGGCGGGCTCGGCCCCGGACTGACCCGGCGCGTCCGGCCCCGGGGCGCTCCCCGGGCCCCCGTGGGGCGAGGCCCAGGCCCCCGGGAGGGCGGCGGCCCGCCGGAGGACCTTCGCCGCCTGGGCCAGGGCCGGGAGAGCGCTCGGGATCCCCGCGAAGGGGTCCGAGCGGCCCTCCTCGGTCAGCTTCCGCCGTTCCCAGCCAGCGGCCACCTCCTCGGCGCTCGAGGCGGTCTCGGACCCGAAGACGTGGGGGTGGCGACGGACCAGCTTGTCGTGCACCCGCCGCAGGACGTCAGCCCAGGTGAACCAGCCCCGCTCGGCCGCCAGCCGGCTGTGGAGGGCCACCTGGAAGACCAGGTCGCCGAGCTCCTCCTCGAGGTGGTCGACGGCCGCTGGCAGGTCCGGATGGTCCTCGGCCGGGTCCTCGGCGAGCAGCCGGGCCACCGTCTCGACCGCCTCGAGGGCCTCGTAGGCCTCCTCGAGGAGGTGGGGGGCCAGGGACCCGTGGGTCTGCTCCCGGTCCCAGGGGCAGCGGGTCCGCAGCTCCCGGACCAGCTCCTCGAGCCGAGCGGCCTCGGAGGACACCGTCGGGGCGAGCCGGGGCACGTAGAGGGAGGTGAGGTGGTCGGGCTCGACGCTGCGGTCCAGCTCGGGCCAGGGGACCGACACGACGAGCTGGTCGGGCAGGCCGAGGTGGTGCAGCAGCACCCCGTCCGGCGGCTCGACGCCGGCCAGCTCGCACCACTCGGCCACCGCCAGCTTCACCGCCGAGAGCAGCTCGGGCTGGTCGCACTGGCCGACCAGGAACGGTCCGGGTTGCCCGGCAGCCTCCACGGCGAAGTCGCCGGCGTCGACGAGCCGCACCCCGGCCTCCAGGGGATCGACCCCGAGGGCCGCCCAGGCCAGGTCCAGGAACGACGGGGCGGCCACCAGCCGGAGCCGCACCCGGGGATCGACCCGCAGCGCCCGGACCGTCGCCTCGGCCACGAGAGGCGAACCCGGCACGGCGTAACAGGTGGGCTGGCGAGCCGCTTCGGCCACCAGGTCCTCGACCATGGACCGGTAGGCCTCGTCCAGGGTGCCTGCCGTCTCGTAGTGCTGGTCCAGGGAGCGGACCCGGACCCCGCGGGCTCGGGCCTGGGCGGCCAGCTCGGCGGCTGCCGGGTGCCGCTCGGTCCGCAGGACCAGGAGGGTGCTGCGGGTCGCGGCGTCAGCGGCGGCCGGGGGCAGCCAGCGCCCGTCCGCCGGGCCGAGGCCGACGACGACCAGCTCGGGCGGGTTGGCCTCGGGCACCGCTCAGCCCGAGGCCGGACCGGTCGCGGCCAGGGCGGCGGTGGTCACCGCCGAGGGATCGAGCAGGTCGGTCCGGGGCGGCACCGGCGGGGGCACGAGCCCAGCGTCGCCCCGCCAGCTGCCGTAGCGGGCGGCCACCTCGACGGGGCTCTTCGCCAGCAGGGTCCGCAGGGCGCGGTCAGCCGCTTGGGTCGTCCCGGCCAACAAGGTGGCCCGGATGTCGCTCGCCACGTTCACGAGGGGGGCCTGGGGCAGGGCTTGGACCCGCAGGACCAGCCAGTACGAACCACCGGTGCTCGGGTCCTGCCAGGCGAGGGGGGCCAGCAAGGTGCCGGGCTTCGAGGCGTAGATCCGCGCGCTGGTGCTGGCCCCGAAGGTGGCGGTGATGACCGAGGGGAGCTCGCAGGGCAGCTCGCCTCCCCCCGGCGGGGTCAGCTGCTGGTCGACGCCAGGACCGGTGGCCGCCGCCACAAAGGACTCGCCTCCGGCGATGGCCTTCTGCACGGTCGTCGCCGCCGCCTGGCTGTCGGTCACCAGCACCTCCAGGCAGGCCTGCTCGAAGCGGGCGTGGTGGGCCGAGTAGTAGGCGGCGATGGCCGCCGGCGAGATGTCGACGTGCCCGACCTCGGCCCGGAACTGCTCCTGCACCGCCAGGAACCGAGCCATCTGGGCCACGAAGCCGGCTGGCGCCGCCGCCAGGGGGTTGCTGCCGGCACTGGCGCACGAGGGGGAGACGACACCCTGGCTGGACTCGGCGGAGAGGGCGTCGCTCACCTGGCTGGCCAGGTCCGACCGGGCGGCGGCCAGGGCCGAGCTGGTCAGGGCGACGTGGTGGCTGGCCAGCTGGTGGCGGAGGAGGTGCTCGAGGACCAGGCTCTCCACCTCGGCGTCGGCCACCTGGGTCGTCACCGTCCCCTGGCCGGCACCCTGCACCGGGGCGTCGATCCCGAGCACCGCCGAGAACACGCAGGCCGCTGCCGGATGGTCGGCGAGGACCGCGAGCCGGGAGGTGACGGTTCCCTGGCCGATGGCCTGCCCGTCGACCACGGCAGCCGGCGGGGTCGGTTGGCAGGCGGCGAGGGTCAGGGCGCAGGCCAGTCCGGCGGCCAGCGCGACGAGACGAGTGCTCCAGCGGCTCACGGGGCGCTCATGCTACCGGGGGCCGCCTGGGCGGCGGGTGGCGGCACGAGTTGGCGGAGCACCCCGGTGAGCCAGTCGGCGGCGTCGCGTTCCTCCGGCGGCACCGGCAGGATCAGCTGGCCCAGGTCCTCCTTGTAGACGGCCCGGGGGTGCAGCCGGGCGAGGCGCACCTTGGCGCTGGCCGGCAGGGCCAGGGGTGCGAGCCGAGCCACCTGGCGCCGCTTCCCGCCGGGTCCGACCACCCCGCCGCTGGCCGTCACCGTCACCTCGTGGATCCCGACGCGGACGCACTCGGCCCGCAGGCGAGCCACCGCCAAGAGGCCCTCGGCCGGCGGGGGCAGGGGTCCGAAGCGGTCGAGCCACTCCGCTCGGATCTCCTCCACGCTCTCGGGGTCGGCAACGGCGGCGAGGCGCCGGTAGGCCTCGAGGCGAAGGTCCTCCCGGGCCACGTAGTCCGCCGGGAGGAAGGCCACGCTGGGCACGTCGATGCTGACCTCGGCCGGTGGCCGGATGGGCTCGCCCCGGGCCTCGGCCACCGCCTCGGCCACCATCTGCACGTAGAGGTCGTAGCCGACCGCGGCGACGTGGCCCGACTGGTCCTCGCCGAGCAGGTTCCCCGCCCCCCGGATCTCGAGGTCCCGCATGGCGATCTTGAAGCCGCTGCCCAGCTCGGTGTGCTCCCCGATGGTCCGGAGGCGCTCGTAGGCGGTCTCGGGCAGGACCCGGTCGGGCGGGTGGAAGAGGTAGGCGTAGGCCCGCTGGCCCGAGCGCCCGACCCGGCCCCGCAGCTGGTGCAGCTGGCCCAGACCCAGGCGGTCGGCCCGGTCCACCACCAAGGTGTTGACCGTCGGCATGTCGATGCCCGACTCGATGATGGTGGTGCACACCAGCACGTCCAGGCGCCGCTCCCAGAAGTCCAGCACCACCTGCTCGAGGGCCCCTTCGTCCATCTGGCCGTGTGCCACCCCCACCCGGGCCTCGGGCACGAGCTGCCGGATCCGGGCGGCCACCTGCTCGATGTCGGCCACCCAGTTGTGCACGAAGAAGACCTGGCCCTCCCGCAGCAGCTCCCGCCGGATGGCCTCGACGACCGCCGCCTCGTCGTACTCGCCGACGTAGGTCAGGATCGGCTGGCGCTCCGCCGGGGGGGTCTGGATGAGCGAGAGGTCCCGGATGCCGGTCAGGGCCATCTCGAGGGTGCGCGGGATGGGACTGGCGGTGAGGGTCAGCACGTCGACCCCGGTGGCCAGGCGCTTCACCGCCTCCTTGTGCTGGACCCCGAAGCGCTGCTCCTCGTCCACCACCAACAGGCCCAGGTCCTTGAAGCGCACGTCGGCCGCCAGCAGCCGGTGGGTGCCGATGACCACGTCGACCGAGCCGTCCGCCAGCCCGGCGACGACCTCCCGCTGCTCGGCCGGGGTCAGGAAGCGGGAGAGGACCTCGACCCGGACCGGGTAGGGGGCGAAGCGGGTCGAGAAGGTCTGGTGGTGCTGCTGGGCCAGGAGGGTAGTCGGGACCAGCACGGCGGCCTGCTTGCCGTCCTGGACGGCCTTGAAGACCGCCCGCAGGGCCACCTCGGTCTTCCCGAAGCCCACGTCCCCGCAGACCAGCCGGTCCATGGGCCGGGGCTGCTCCATGTCCCGCTTCACCGCCTCCACCGCGGCCAGCTGGTCGGGGGTCTCCAGGTAGCCGAAGGCGTCCTCGAGCTCCCGCTGCCACGGGGTGTCCGGGGCGAAGGCGTGGCCGGTGGCCGTGAGCCGGGCCCGGTAGAGGGCGACCAGCTCCTCCGAGAGCTTCCGGACCGCCGCTTGGGCCCGGGCCCGGGTCCGCTGCCAGTCGCTGCCCCCCAGCCGGTGCAGGGTCGGGGCCTCCCCGCCGCTGTAGGGGGTCAGCATGCCGATCTGGTCCGAAGGTAGGTAGAGCTTGTCGCCGTCCCGGTACTCCAAGAGGAGGTAGTCCCGGGCCGCGCCCCCGACCTCCCGGGTGACCATGCCGGCGAAGCGCCCCACCCCGTGCTGGCGGTGCACGACGTAGTCGCCGGGGCTCAGGTCGTCGAAGAACCCCTCGGCCGGTCGGCTCCGTGCCCGGGCCCGCCGGTGCGGCCGTCGTCGGCCGCTCACGTCGGCCTCGGCCACCACCGCCAGGCCGGCGCCCGGCGCGAGGACCCCGTGGTCCAAGGAGGCCACGGTCACCACCACCGCACCGCCGCCCGGGAGGTCCTCCAGGCCGCCCGTGGCGTCGCGGACCTCGAGCCCTTCGGCCCGGAGGTGCTCGGCCATCCGGGCCGCTGCCCCGGCGCCCTCGCCGCAGACCACCACCGTGTTGCCCTCGGCCGCCAAGCGACCGAGGCGGCTGGCCAGGGCGGCGCGCTCCACCCCGGCGAGGGACCAGCCGCGGACCCCGACCTCCGGGGTGGCCGGGCCGTCGGGCACCGGGGGGAGGGCCACCACCGGTGCCGGGCAGCGGGCCAGGAGGCGATCGAAGCCCAGGTGCAGCCGGGGCACGTCGTCGGCCGAGCCCGGGAACCCCCAGGTGTCGGCCAGCGCCCCGACGAGGGCCGCTTCGTCGGCCACGAGCTCCTCGGCCCGGTCCCGGGCCCGGCGGGGGTCGACGAGCACCACCCGGGCCTCGGCCGGCAGGAGGTCGGGGAGCAGGCGGGCCTCCTCGTCGAGCCAGGGCCAGAAGGCTTCCATGCCGTCGAAGACCTCGCCGTCGGCCAGCCGGCGCCACTGGGCGGCCGCCCAGGGCTGCTCCTCGAGGAGTCGGGCGGCCCGCTCGGCCACCGCCGGGGTGGGCAGCACCTCCCGGCACCCCACCAGGAGCACCTCCGAGAGGGCCTCTCCCGAACGCTGGTCCCCGGGGTCCAGGACCGCCAAGCGGTCGACCTCGTCGCCGAAGAAGTCGATCCGGACCGCGTCCTCGCCATCGGGCGGGAAGACGTCCACGATGCTGCCCCGCACCGCGACCTCGCCCCGGTGCTCGACCTGGTACTCCCGCCGGTACCCGAGGGCGACCAGCCGGGCGACCAGCTCGTCCCGGCCCATCGAGGACCCCAGGGCCACCCTGACCGGTGCCGTCGTCTCCTCGAGGACCCCGAGGCGCTGGAGGACGGCCCGGACCGGGGCCACGACCACCGTGACGGGGCCCGCGGCGGCGGCCGGATGGCCCTGGAGACGCCAGAGGACCCGCAGCCGCTGGGCCATGGCCCAGGACTCGGGGCTGACCCGCTCGAAGGGCAGGGTGTCCCAGGCCGGGAACAGCTCGACCTCGGCGGCGGGCAGGAAAGCCCGCAGGTCGTGGGCCACCCGCTCGGCGTCGGCCTGGGTCGGGGTGACGACCAGCAGCGGTCGGCGCCCCCCGAGCTGGGCCAGGGCCCCGAGCACGAGGGGCACCCCGGCCTCGGCCACCGCCACCGCCGGCTGGGCGGCGTCCACCAGCGCCGCCATCCCCGGGTCCCGGGCCAGCCGGCCGAGCAGGCCGGCCAGGGGCGGGCGCGCCTCCCTCTCCGTCCGCGTCTGGGCCTGCGTGGAGGTCGAAACTGTCCTCACCTCACCGTTGCGCCCGGGCCGCCCCGTTCACCGCCGTCATGGCCGCCGCCACGCCCTCGCGCACCAGCAGTTCCACGGCGTCGGCCGCCAGCGCCGAGGCTAGCGCCAGCTCCTCCGCGTCCCGGCCGGCCAGCCGCCGCAGGACGTAGTCGGCCCCGGCTCGCGGGTGGGGCGGCTTGCCGATGCCGATCCGCACCCGGAGGTATCCGGAGTGGTGGAGGTGGGCTTGGAGGGACCGCAGCCCGTTGTGCCCCGCCGTCCCCCCGCCGAGCTTCAGCTTCAGCTGGCCCGGAGGCAGATCGAGCTCGTCGTGGACGACCACGAGCCGGGCCGGGTCGGCCAGCCGGTAGCGGCGAACCAAGGCTGCGGCGGCGAGGCCCGAGTCGTTCATGTAGGTGGTCGGCACCGCCAGGATCAACCGGCCCGCCTGGCCCCCGGGCTCGTCCCCGGCCAGGGGGGCCCAGGCGACCTCCGCCCAGGTCCCCCGCTCGGGGCTCAGCCGGAGTCCCCGGCGACGGGCCAGCTCTCGCACGGCGGCCGCCCCGACGTTGTGCCGGGTGCCCTCGAACTCCCGGCCCGGGTTGCCGAGCCCCAGGACCAGCAGGTCGGGACAGGGCCCCTCGGGGACCGGCCAGCCGCCCCGGCTCACCCCTCGGCGCTGTCCTCGGCCACCTCGGCCTCGCCCTCCTCGCTGCGCTGGCCGGCGCCGCCCGTCACGACCACCGTGTCAGGGTCCAGCTCGCAGGTCGCCCCCGCCGGGAGCCGCAGGTCGGCCACCCGGATGACGCCGCCGACCGTCAGGCCCGAGACGTCGACCTCGATCGCCGAGGGCAGCCCACCGGGGGTGGCCGTCACCGGCACGGTGAAGAGCTCCTGGTCGACCACCCCGTCGGCGTGGGCCACCTCGACCGCCTCGCCGACCAAGGTGACGGGCACCTCGGCGGTGACCCGCTCGTCGGGGTTCACGACCTGGAAGTCCACGTGGAGGAGGGTGCCCCGCACCGGGTGGCGCTGGAGCTCCCTCGCCAAGGCCAGGTAGCGCCGGCCGTCCACGTCCAGGGCGAGCACCGCGTTCAGCCCGGCAGCGGTGGAGAACGCGGCCCGCAGGTCCCGGGCGGCCACCGCCACCGGCAGGCCCTCGACCCCGTGGCCGTAGACCACACCCGGCACCTTGCCCTCCCGGCGCAGCCGCCGGGCCGCCGCCGACCCGACCGGTCGCCCGGTCTCCGCCCGCAGCTCGATCTCAGCCATCGCTCCGCTCCTGCGTCGTGCCCTGGTGCTCACCCCGGGGGCCCGGAGGAGCCACGCCAGGATAGTCCTCCAGACGCGAGGCCCGGCCGCCGACACCCTTGTCGTGGGGGAAGGGCGGTCGAGCGAAGCCGATGGGTCCCGGGGTCGGCGCGGGGGGCCGCTGGACACCGGCCAGGCCCTCGCGGTCCTCCTCGAGACGCATCCCGACGCCGACGTCGCGGCCATCAACGGTTCGGGGGTGGCGGTGCCGGTCCCCGCCACGGTGCCCCTCGGCCGTCACCGCCCCCTGCTCATCCCCACCACCTTGGACCTCGTGATGCCCGCCGACCGGGTGGTCCTCGTCGACCTCTACGCCCGGGCTCGGGCCGCGGGCTGTGCCAGCGCCCCGGTCCGCCGGGTCGAGGACCCCGGGCAGCCGGTCACGGTCTTCGCCGTCGACGTCCGACGGGAGCACGGGGTCATCGTGCTGGTCTTCGCCGGCGACCTCGAGAACGAGACGGCGTCCCTGGTCCGGGCCGCCCAGGCCCCGACCCCGCCCCGGGTCGCCCGGGCCACGAAGGACGCCTCGGCCGTCTTCACCTGGGTGGACGACGCCCTGCCCCGCATCCTGGGCTGGCGACCCGAGGAGCTCGTGGGGCATCGCTCCCTGGAACTGGTCCACCCCGAGGACCAGGAGCTGGCCATCGCCAACTGGCTGGACCTCCTCGAGACCCCCGGCACCGGCCGACGGGTCCGCCTCCGGCATCGCCACCGGGACGGCCGCTGGGTCTGGCTGGAGATCACGAACCACAACCACCTCGACGATCCCGACCCGGCCGCCAGCCCACCAGGAGCTCCGCCGGGCCAGATCGTGGCCGACATGGTCGACATCTCCGACGAGATGGCCGCCCACCAGGCCCTCGAGGCCCGGGAACGCCTCCTGGCCCAGCTGGCCGAGACCGTACCCCTCGGCCTGCTGCACGCCGACCAGCGAGGCCACCTGCTCTTCGCGAACGACCAGCTCCACCGGATCCTCGCCGCTCCCCGCACCGCCAGCCTCGCCCGGCTCTTCGACCATGTCCTGCCCGAGGACCACCCGGCCATCGAGCAGGCGCTCGCCGACGCCCTCGGGGGAAGCCCGAAGGACCTCGAGGTCCGGGTGGTGGCCGGCAGCGAGCTGCGCACCTGCCTGGTCCGGCTCCGGCCCCTCCACGGGGCCCCCGCCGCCGAGCCCAGTGCGTTCGACGGCCTGGTGGGCTGCGTCGAGGACGTGACGCTCAGCGTGCGGCTCCGGCGGGAGCTCGAGCAGCAGGCGACCTACGACCCGCTCACCGAGTGCCGCAACCGGGCCTCGACCTTCGCCGCCCTCGAGGAGGCCCTCGCCCGGTCGGGCCGCCGTCCCGGCGGACTGGCGGTGCTCTTCGTGGACCTGAACGGGTTCAAGGCGGTGAACGACCGTCTCGGGCACCGGGCCGGCGACCAGCTGTTGTGCGTGGCGGCACGCCGCCTCCAGGAGTCGGTCCGGGCCGGGGACGTGGTCGGTCGGATCGGGGGCGACGAGTTCCTCGTGGTCGCCCCGGGGGTGCGCCGGGCGGCCGACGGGCTGGCCCTGGCCGAGGTCCTCGCCGCCCGCCTCGCCGAACCGATCCTCCTCGAGGGGCACCGGCTGACGGTGACCGCCAGCATCGGCGTGGCCTGGACCGCCGACCCCGCGACCCCCGGCGACGGGCTGGTGGCCGCCGCGGACACCGCCATGTACCGGGCCAAGCAGCGGCGAAGCGGCCCGTGCCTGGCCGACTGGCGGGCCCTGCCCGCCGCCCCACCCCCGAGCTGAGGGCCGCGGGGCCCTGTGCCGGACGACCGGCCGGCGCCGGGGTCAGGCCCTCGAAGACGGCGTCGATGGCGTCGGCGATGAGCCCTGCGACGGAGAGCACCTCGAGCTTCTCGATGCGCCGCTCGGGAGGGACCGGCAGGGTGTTGGTGACCACCACCTTCGAGATCGGGGCCTTCTCGAGGCGCTCCAGGGCCGGATCGGAGAGCAGGGCGTGGGTGGCCATGGCCCAGACGTCGGCCGCCCCGTGCTCCACCAAGAGCTCGGCTGCCGCGCAGATGGTGCCGGCCGTGTCGATCATGTCGTCGATCAGCACGCAGGTCCGCCCTTCCACCTCGCCGACCACGTGGAGGGCCTCGACCTCGTTGGCCGTGCCCCGGGGCCGACGCTTGTGCACCAGCGCCAGGTCGGTGTTGAGCTGCTGGCTGTAGCGCTCGGCCACCTTCACCCGGCCGGCGTCGGGGGCGACGACCACCAGGTCGTCGGTGCCGTGCCGGCGGAGCTCGGCGAGGAGGACCGGCATGGCGGTCAGGTGGTCGAAGGGAAGGTCGAAGAACCCCTGGATCTGGCCCGAGTGCAGGTCCACGCTCACCACGCGGTCGGCCCCGGCGGTCTGCAGCATGTCCGCCACCAGCTTGGCGGTGATCGGCTCCCGTCCGGTCGCCTTCCGGTCCTGGCGGGAGTAGCCGTAGTAGGGACAGACCGCCGTGATCCGCTTCGCCGACGCCCGTTTCGCCGCGTCGATCATGATGAGCTGCTCCATGAGGGCGTCGTTCACCGGGTTGCAGTGGGTCTGCACGATGAAGACGTCGGTGCCCCGCACCGAGCTGCCGTAGCGGCAGTGGATCTCCCCGTTCGAGAACTCCCGCAGGTTCGCCTCCCCGAGCCGGACCCCCAGGTGCTCGGCGATCTCCTGGGCCAGCTCGGGATGCGATCGGCCGGAGAACAGCTCCAGGCGGCGGCGAGGGACGAGCTCCACGCGCCCGACGCTAGCAACCCCTCCGGCGTCGTTCCCTCAGGCGGCCTGGGGACCGGGGGGCCGGAGCTGGTCGCCGTCTCCCACCACGGCCCCCTCGGCCAGGGCCACGAACGGCCCGACCATCGCCCCCTCGCCGATCCGGGCGTGCCGGGCGTGGCTGGCGACCACCCGGGCGCCGGCACCCACCTCGCAGTCCACCAGCAGGCAGTCCGGCCCGATCTCGGCCCCGGTGCCCACCACGGTGGCACCCTGCAGGATGACCCCGGGCAGGAGGACCGTCTCGGGAGCCAGCTGCACCGTGGCGTCGACGTAGGTCCGGGCCGGGTCCCACATGGTGACCCCCTTGCGCATCCACTCCAGATTGATCCGTCGGCGCAGTTCCGCCTCGGCGACGGCCAGCTGCGCCCGGTCGTTCACCCCGGCTGCTTCCTCGGGGTCCGAGAGGGGCACCGAGGCGAGGGAGTAGCCCGCGCCCGACAGGACCCCGTACACATCGGCCAGGTGGTGCTCCCCGTCGCGCCCCGACGGTCCGATGCGCCGGAGGGCTGGGGCCAGGACCCCGTGCCGGAAGCAGTGGACGGTGGTCGCCACCTCCACATGGCTCGCCGGGGGGGCACTCGGGTCCTCGCCGGCGTCCTCCGTAGCTCCTCCTGATCGGCCCGGGCGGCGTCGTGCGCTCCCCCGACCGGCCGGCGTCGCCCCCGCCTCCGCGAGCCGGTGGGTGTCGGCAGCCGGGACCACCTCGACGACGCTGCCGTCCTTGCCCCGGACCACCCGCAGCCCGGCACTGGCCTCCTCGACCCGGGTGGTCAAGAGCGTGGCTGCCGCCTCCTCGAGTCGATGGACCCGGATCAGGGTCGCCAGGGTCTCGGCCCGCAGCAGCGGGGCGTCCCCGGGGAGGACCAGCACGTCCCCGTCGGCCTCGCTCATCCGGTCCGACAGGGCGGTCAGGCCGACGGCCAGGGCGTCCGCCGTGCCCCGACGCTCGGGCTGCTCCACGAAGGTCAGGGACAAGCCTGCCGGGGCCTGCTCGGTCACCGCCTTCGAGACCCACTCCCCCCGGTGGCCGACCACCACCACCACTTCCTCCACCGGGAGCTCGGCCAGGGCGTCGAGCACGTAGAGGACCATGGGCCGGCCGCAGAGGCGGTGCACGGGCTTGGGTCGGTCCGAGCGCATCCGGGTACCGTCCCCGGCGGCCAGGACCACGGCAGCCAGCGGTCGGTAGGCCATGGACCTAGTCTGTCAGGGCGGCGGGTCGCAGCGTTGCCAGTCCCGGGAGGTCGTTCGACGTGGACTTCCAGGAAGCCGAGGAGCACGCCCTGCTCCGCCAGGCGGTCGCCAAGCTGGCCGCCGAGTACGGCCACCAGGCCTTCACCGCCGCTGCTCGTCAGGGCACGAAGCTCGACGAGCTCTGGCGCGCCCTCGGCGAGGCGGGGCTCCTCGGGGTGGCCGTGCCCGAGGAGTTCGGCGGCGGGGGCGGGGGGATCGTCGAGCTGGCGATCGTCTGCGAGGAGCTCGCGGCCGCTGGTTGCCCCCTGCTGCTCCTCATCGTCTCTCCGGCCATCTGCGCGTCGATCATCGCTCGCTGTGGCACCCCCGAGCAGCAAAGACGCTGGCTGCCCCGCTTCGCCACCGGCGAGCTCACCATGGCGTTCGCCATCACCGAACCCGACGCCGGCTCCAACAGCCACCGCATCTCGGTCCAGGCCCGTCGCGACGGGGACGTCTACCGGCTCTCGGGGACGAAGTACTTCATCTCCGGTTGCGACCAGGCCGAGGCGGTCCTCGTCGTCGCCCGCACCGGCACGGACCCGGCGACGGGCCGGGCCCAGCTCTCCCTGTTCGTCGTGGACCTCGCGGCGCCGGGGGTGTCCCTCGCCCCCATCCCGGTCGAGATCTGCTCACCGGAGAAGCAGTTCACCGTGTACCTCGACGACGTGGCGGTACCCGCAGATCACCTCGTCGGGACCGAGCACCAGGGCCTCCGCCAGGTCTTCGTGGGCCTGAACCCCGAGCGGATCACCGCCGCCGCCCTCTCGGTTGGGATCGGCCGCTACGCCCTGGAGAAGGCCGCGGCCTACGCCCGCGAACGACGGGTCTGGGACGTCCCGATCGGTTCCCACCAGGGCCTGGCCCACCCCCTGGCCGAAGCCAAGGTCCACCTCGAACTGGCCCGGCTCATGATGCAGCGGGCGGCCTGGTGCTACGACCACGGGGTCGAGGCCGGGGAGTGGGCCAACATGGCGAAGCTCGCAGCAGCCGACGCCAGTCTCGAGTGCTTGGACCGGGCCATCCAGACCCACGGGGGCCTGGGGCTCACCCGGGACGTGGGCCTGGCCGACCTCTGGGGTTTGGCCCGGCTGCTCAAGACCGCCCCGGTCAGCAGGGAGATGGTCCTGAACTTCGTGGCCCAGCACAGCTTGGGCTTGCCCCGCTCGTACTGACCGGCAGGATCGGCAACCCGACGTCGTCTCGGCTCCTCGCGGGCCACGAGGAAGGCCGGACTCAGCTCCGGCTCGAGACGGTGACGCTCATCTCGCTGGCGGCGGTCGACCCGGTCGGGCCGACCTCGATCGAGATCGCCCAGGTCGCCGACTGCCAACCCTGCAGGGTGGTGTGGCTGCCGGTGACACTGCTCTGCTCCGTGAACCCCGCGCCGCGCAGCGCCGCGTCGTAGCCGGCCAGGGCGCTGCTCGCCGCGCCCGCCGTGGCGTAGCGGTAGATCAGGTTGAAGCTCGGACCGGAGGGGCCTGGCCCGGTTTCGGCGAGCTGCAACCTGCCGTCCCGTGGGCGCGGCACCGACGAGGGGAAGCCGCTCGGCACGGCCACTGCGCCCCCGCCACCGGCGACCGATTCCGAGACGCCCGGGGCGCTGAACTGCGCATTGCCGTTGTGGTGCACGGTGATCGTGCCCCCCTTTGTGGAGATCGTCGTCCCTCCGCTCCCGCACGCCGCTAAGGCGACCGCCGCCACGACGCCCGCCCCGAGCGCCCCGAAGCGTCGGGAGGTTCTTGCCCGGGTTCTCGATCCACCCGGCCAGCTGCCGCACCGCATCGTTCCGCCTCCGTGCTTGTTGCGTCGAGGGACCAGGTCCCATGACGGTCGATTCGCAGCCGGCGTCACCATCGCCATTTCGCCGGGTCGCAGAAGCGTAGTCGATCCCGGCCAACGGCGGCGGTGATGAAGCGATCCTCGTGCACCACTCGCCTCGGCGTTCAGCTATCCCTCCCCGATCGATCGCTTCGGTTTGCAGCGGGACGACGAGCGCAGCCGCTTTCGCCGGCGACCGTGACCGGCACCGGGGTCGGTGGGGGACCGTTCAGCGCCGACCGGTCTCCCCGGGATCCGCAGGTGGGTCGCCCTCCGGAACCGTGCGGTGCCGCTGGAACCGGCGGGCGTCCTTTGCGGCGTAGACCGCCACGGCGGTGTCGCTTTCGACGGTCCGCTCCACCGCCTCGACGGTCGCCGCCAACTGGGCACCGGGGAGCGCGCAGGTCATCTCCTCGGGCCGCATGCCGGTCCGGGCTCGGCTCAGGGCGCAGCCCACGCTGGCCGCTGGCACCCCCTGCTGGGCGAGGGCGACGATGTGGCACTGGGGCTTCCCCTCGATGCGCAACGCCGGCAAGGCGTCGCGCAGCACCATGAGCTGCCGGGCCTGGACCCGCAGCAGGAGCACGTCGGGGGGGACCGGCAAGCTCGTTCCCGGGCCATAGACGATGGCCCCCGGAGCCGGCCGCACCCGGGGCAGGGAGGCCACTGCCTCGGGCCCCACCCATCCCTCGGCCACCAGGGCGGCCACGTCCTCCCGGTCGGCGAGGTCCTCGAGGTCCGCCAGGCCGTGGGTCAAGAGACCCACCGAGCAGTTGCCGTGGTCCTCGGGGGCGGTCTGGAAGCTTCCCCGGAGGCCCTCGACCCAGAACACGCAGCTGGCCGGCACCCGCCCCCGACGACCGTCGGGCCCGGGCGGCACCAGGGGGTGGTCGAAGGCCGGGAGATCCGCCACGGCCGTCGCCCGGAAGGCGATGCCGACCGGGGGCACCGCCAGGTGCAGGGCGCTGGTCAGGCGAGCCGCCAGGGCCCGATGATCCTGGTCTGCGGCGGCCATGTCGGGTGCCATCGCCGTATGGTGCTCCCCGCCCGACCCGCCTGGCCAGCCGGGCGGACCGACCAGGGCGGCCGGGGGCCAGCCGGATCGGTCGGCGCTGGACGCGCTCAGCCGGGCAGGAACGACAGCCGCAGCTGCCGCTCAGGGTTGTCACCGTTGGGATCGACCAGGACCACCCGTTGCCAGGTGCCCAGGGCCGGCCGGCCGGCGATGACCGGGAGGACCAGGGACGGGGAGACAAGGACCGGGAGCAGGTGGTCGGCCCCGTGGCCCGGGCTCCCATGGCGATGCCGGTACGGGGCGCTGCGAGGCAGCCAGCGGGCCAGCGCGTCGGCCAGGTCCTCCTCGGAGCCCGAGCCGGTCTCCATGAGGGCGACGCCGGCGGTGGCGTGGGGGACGAAGAGGTGGCAGAGTCCGTCGCCCCGATCGCGGCAGAACCGGGTCACGGCATCGGTGACGTCGCTCACCAGCCGGTTCCCGGTCCGAAGCGAGAGGAGCTCGCTCTCCACGGTCCTGCCCCTCACTCCCCGGCCCGAGCGACCAGGGCGGCCCGACGCCTTGCCTCCTGGTCCACCAGCCAGTCCGCCAAGGACCCGAGCGAGTCCAGCACCGCATCGGGCGCGACCGGCCACACCACCGGCACCGCCTCCCCGCCGAGGCGCTCCTCGGGCACGGCCAGGCAGGTCATGCCCGCCGCCTTCGCGGCGGCGACCCCGGTCGGGGAGTCCTCGATCGCCAGGCATCGCCCCGGGGGCACCCCGAGCGCCTCGGCCGCACGCAGGTAGACCGCAGGGTCGGGCTTGCCCGCCCCAACCTCCTCTGCCGAGCACCAGAGCGCGAAGCGGTCGCTCAGCCCCTGAGCGCCCAGGGCCACCTCGATGAGCCGGCGGGGCGAGGACGAGGCCACGGCCCGGGGCCACCCACGGGCCTCGCAGGCCCGGAGGGCCGCCTCCACCCCGGGCTTCTGGGTCGCCTCGGTCGCCAGCAGCGCCGCCACGGCCTCGACGACCTCCTCGGCCAGCTCGCCTGGGTCCAGGTCGTCCCGCCCGAAGACCCGCACCCAGTGGGCGGTGACCTCCCCGACGAACCGGCCCTTCGTCGATCGGCACTGGGCCACGCTCAGGGCGATGCCGTGGCGGGCGAAGACCGCCCGCTCGGCCCGGTGCCAGAGCGGTTCGGAGTCCACGAGCAGCCCATCGAGGTCGAAGACCACCGCCGACCAGGGCAGCCCCCCGGATCCCTGCGCAGGTCCCCAACGGTCGCCGACGGCCACGGCTCGACGCTAGCGGTCCCGGCTACGCCGCGATCGGGGGGTGGCTCGACCTGGGGCGCTGATCGTGCTTCGATGGCAGGAGGAGTCCCGTGCCCGTCGCCCGACGGGTGCCGCAGAGGGGCTCTGGAGGCGAGTGCCGAAGCGAGGTCGACGATGCCCGGGGTGATCAAGCGGATCTCAGCGATCGTCCAGTCCAAGGCGAACAAGGCTCTGGACAAGGTCGAGAACCCGGTGGACATGCTCGACATGTCCTACGAGCAGCAGCTCCAGAACCTGCAGAAGGTCCGACGGGCCCTTGCGGACGTGGCCACCGCCCGCAAACGGCTGGAGCTCCAGGCCCAGCAGCTCCAGCAGCAAGCGGACAAGCTGCAGCAGCAGGCCCGCCAGGCCCTGGCCCAGAACCGGGAGGACCTGGCCAGGGAGGCCCTGACCCGCCGGGGCACCATCGCCGAGCAGCTCCAGAGCCTCGGCCAGCAGCACCAGCAGGTGGAGCAGCAACAGCAGCAGCTCGAGCTCACCGCCCAGAAGCTCCAGGCCCAGGTGGACGCCTTCCGCACCCGCAAGGAGACCTTGAAGGCCACCTACACCGCCTCCAAGGCACAAGCCAGCATCGGAGAGGCGGTCTCGGGCATCTCCGAGTCCATGACCGACGCCGGCATGACCCTCCAGCGGGCCCAGGACAAGATCGCCGAGATGCAGGCCCGGGCCGGGGCCATCGACGAGCTGCTGGACACCGGGGCCCTCCCCGACCTGACCGGCACCGCCGACGACGACATCACCCGGGAGCTGAACGCCACGGCCACCGCCAACCAGGTGGACACCGAGCTGGCGGCCATGAAGGCCGAGTTGGCGGCTGGGCAGCCGGCTGGCTCCCTCGGCCCCGCCCAGGACGCCGCCGGCCAGGCCCCGAACGACCAGGCCGCCACCGACCAGGCCGGGACGGCCGCCACCCCGGGGGACAGCGCCGAGCCGGCGTCGGCCACCGACGGAGCGGGGCCGGCGTGATCGTCCGGATCCTCGGCGAGGGCCCCTACGAGGTGCCCGACGAGGAGGATCGGGCCCTCGGGGAGCTCGACGGCCAGCTCGAAGCGGCCATCGAAGCGGGCGACCAAACCCGCCTGGACGTGGTCCTCGGCGCCTTGCTCGAGCGGGTCCGGGCCCAGGGTCGGGCCCTCCCCGCCGACGATCTCCGACCCTCGGACCTGGTCCTCCCCCACGAGGGCTCGACCGTGGCGGAGCTCCGAGCGCTCCTCGCCGAGGGGGCGACCGCGAGCGGCCTCGCCACGGAGCCCTGACCCGACTCGGACGCTGACCAGCCGACCGACCCGTCGGACCCTCAAGCTCGTCCCAGCTCCCCTGGCTGGACCGGTGGTGCCCGGGCGTAGGACGCGCCCGGCGGGATCAGGACGAAGGAGGTCGGAGGTGGCGAGCACCCCGGAGCTCGAGCTCGAGGGACTCCCAGGTCACCCCTTCTTGGAGTTCCAACCGGCGGTCGACCTGGCCAGCGGCTTGCTGCTGGGCTTCGAGGCCCTGGTCCGCTGGCAGCACCCCGAGCGCGGCCGGATCGACCCCGGGGAGCTCATCCCGTGGGCCGAGGCCCACGGGGCGATCCTGGACCTCAACGCCTGGGTCCTCGAGGCGGCGTGCGAAGAGGCCCAGCGCTGGCCCTCGGGCATACAGCTGGCCGTCAACTGCTCCATCGTCCAGCTCCGCCGGGGCGAGGCGTCCCGGTCGGTCGACCGGGCCCTGGCCGCCACCGGGCTGCTGGCCGATCGGCTCACGGTCGAGGTGACCGAACGAGCCATCGCCGACGACAGCGCGGCTGCGGACCTTCGGGCGCTGGTCGAGCGGGGCATCCACCTGGCCGTCGACGACGTCGGCACCATGTGGACCAGCCTGGAGGTGCTTCGACGCTTCGCCGTCGACACCGTCAAGATCGACGCCGCATTCGTCCGGCACCTCGAGAGCGACGAGGGCGTGAATCGGGCCATCGTCGACGCCATCGTCCACGTGGGCCACTCCCTGGCCATGAGCACCGTGGCCGAGGGCGTCGAGACCGCCCGGCAGGTCGAGATCCTCCTGGAGTTCGGCGCGGACGTGGCCCAGGGCTACTACTTCGCCCGGCCCATGCCGGCCGACGCCGCCCTCGCCTTGGCCCGGGTCGAGCCCCGAGCCGTCCTCCCCTTGGCCGAGGGCGACGCCCTGGCTCCCTCCGGCGCCGAGCGGGGCCCCGCCTCGGGCTTCGGCCCGCTCCCCTTCGACCACTGAGAGTGGAATCGAGCACGCTCTTCGCAAGATCGGTGGTACGGGGGGGAGCGGACGTGGTCTGATTGGCGGCCATGAAGCTCGCCGTCCCGACCGAGACCCGCCCGGGCGAGCGCCGGGTGGCCATGGTGCCGGAGGTCGTCGGCCGACTGCCGGGAGTGGAAGTGGCCGTCCAGGCCGGGGCCGGGCGGGCCGCCCACTTCGGCGACGACGCCTACCAGGAGCGGGGCGCCAGCGTCGTCGGCGACCTCGCGGCCCTCCTGGAGGGGGCCGAGGTGGTGGCGAAGGTCCAACCGCCCACGCCCGAGGAGCTGGCCAGCTGGCCCGAGGGCCTCACCCTCGTGAGCTTCCTCGCCCCCCTGGCCCAGCCCGAGGTCGTGCAGGCCCTCGCCGACCGACGGGCCACGGTCTTCAGCCTGGACCTCCTCCCCCGGATCAGCCGGGCCCAGGCCATGGACGCGCTCTCCTCCCAGGCCACCGTGGCCGGCTACCGGGCCGCCCTGGCCGCTGCCGAGCTCCTCCCGAAGTTCTTCCCCCTCCTCATGACCGCGGCAGGCACCGTCCCCCCGGCGAAGGTGCTGGTGATCGGGGCCGGGGTGGCCGGCCTCCAGGCCATCGCCACCGCCCGCCGTCTCGGCGCCCAGGTCCGGGCCTACGACGTCCGGGCCGCTGCGAAGGAAGAGGTCCAGTCGCTAGGTGCCACCTTCGTCGAGCTGCCCCTCGAGACCCAAGAGGGCGCGGGGGGCTATGCCCGGGCCCAGTCCGAGGAGTTCCTGACCCGCCAACGGGAGCTCCTCGCCAAGGAGGTGGCCGCCGCCGACGTGGTCCTCACCACGGCCGCCGTGCCCGGCCGGCGGGCCCCGGTCCTCGTCACCCGGTCGATGGTCGAGCAGATGGCGCCCGGCTCGGTCGTGGTGGACCTGGCTGCCGACTCGGGGGGCAACTGCGAGGTCACCCAGGCCGGCCAGGACGTCGAGGTCGGCGAGGTCGTCGTCCGGGGCCTGAGCAATCCCCCTTCGGGCATGCCCACCCACGCCAGCTTCCTCTACGCCCGCAACGTCGCCAACTTCCTCGCCCTCCTTGTCCGCGACGGGCAGCTGGCACCGGACTTCGACGACGAGATCGTGAACAGCACCTGCGTGGTCCGCCAGGGCGAGGTCCTCCACGGCCCCACCCGGGAAGCCCTCGGGCTCCCACCCCTGGCCCCCTTGGCCGATCCGGTCACCGACTCCGCCGGCACGGCCCCCCCCACCGAGCCATCGAGCCCGACCAAGGAGGCCACCTCATGACCAGCAGCCCCGGGATCGTCGAACTGCTCACGATCTTCGTCCTCGCCGCCTTCGTCGGCAACGAGGTCATCTCCAAGGTGCCGAGCATCCTGCACACCCCCCTCATGTCCGGCTCCAACGCCGTCCACGGGATCATCCTCGTCGGGACCATGCTGGTCCTGGCGAACGCCCACGGCACCGCCGAGCTGG
The DNA here is from genome assembly GCF_023130475.1 of Aciditerrimonas ferrireducens. Lineage (GTDB taxonomy): Bacteria > Actinomycetota > Acidimicrobiia > Acidimicrobiales > UBA8190 > Aciditerrimonas > Aciditerrimonas ferrireducens. The sequence goes on along the minus strand of NZ_JAKHEX010000002.1, from coordinate 113,350 downwards.
TCCTCGGCTTCTTCGCCGTCCTCTTGGCCACCTTGAACGTCGTCGGCGGCTTCGTGGTGACCGACCGGATGCTGGAGATGTTCAAGTCGAAGGGACACGGGCCCGAGCGACGCCAGGAGGCAGCCGACCGGCGGGACGGCGACGGCAAGGAGGCGGCGTGAACCGCTTGCCCGCCGCCGTGGACTTCACCTTGGCCGACGGCCGCGACCTGGTCTACCTGCTGGTCATCGCGGGCTTCGTCCTGGCCCTGAAGGGCCTCTCCTCGCCCCGGGGGGCCCGCCGAGGGAACCTCATCGGGGCCGCGGCCGCGCTGGTCGGTATCGCCATGACCTTCACCGACCCGGCTTTCCGGACCCCAGCCCCGGGGGTGGACCACGCCCTCAACCTGGCCCTCATGCTGATCGCCATGGCCCTCGGCGCGGCCATCGCCGTGCCGGCGGCTCGGCTGGTGAAGATGACCGCCATGCCCCAGATGGTGGCCGTCTTCAACGGGGTTGGTGGCGGGGCGGCCGCCCTGGTTTCCATCACCGAGTTCCTGAAGTTCCCCCACGGCACCGTGGCCGTCTACAAGATCTTCGAGGTGGTCTTCGGGGTCGTGGTGGGCTGCGTGTCCCTCACCGGCTCGGCGGTGTCCTTCGCCAAGCTCCAGGAGCTCGTGACCGGCCGACCCATCACCTACAAGGGGCAGCAGCCGGTCAACGCCCTGGTCGGCCTGACCATCCTGAGCCTGGTCCTGGCCACCTTGGTCACCGGCTCCACCCCCCTGCTCGTGGTGGTCCTCGTCCTCGGCCTCGTCCTCGGGGTCATCTTCACCCTCCCCATCGGCGGGGCAGACGTGCCGGTGCTCATCTCGCTCCTCAACTCCTTCACCGGCCTCGCCGTGGCTGCTTCGGGTTTCACCTTGGACTCCAACCTGCTCATCGTGGCCGGCACCCTGGTCGGGGCCTCGGGCATCCTCCTCACCAGGCTCATGAGCAAAGCCATGGGTCGCTCCTTGCCGAACATCCTCTTCTCGGCCTTCGGCTCGGTGGTCACCGCCGGGGCGGCCACCGGCGCCGACGCCCGACCGGTGAAGGCGGGCACACCCGAGGACGTCGGCGTCCTTCTGGCCTACGCCCGCAAGGTCGCCATCATCCCGGGCTACGGCCTGGCCGTGGCCCAGGCCCAGCACGTGGCCCGAGAGCTGGCCGATGCCCTCGCGGCGCGGGGCGTCGAGGTCTTCTACGCCATCCACCCCGTGGCCGGCCGGATGCCCGGGCACATGAACGTCCTGCTGGCCGAGGCCAACGTCCCCTACGAGCAGCTCAAGGAGATGGACCTGGCGAACCCCGAGCTGCCCACCACCGACGTGGCCCTGGTCGTCGGGGCCAACGACACCGTGAACCCGGCAGCCAAGTCCACTCCCGGCAGCCCCATCTACGGCATGCCCATCATCAACGCCGACCAGGCCGGCGCCGTGGTCTTCTTGAAGCGTTCCATGCGGCCGGGCTTCGCCGGCATCGACAACGAGCTGCTCTACGACCCCAAGACCACCCTCCTCTTCGGGGACGCCAAGGAGACCCTCACGAAGCTGGTCCAGGCGGTCGAGGCGGCCTGAGCCGCCCGAACGATCCCCCAACCGCAAGTTTGCGACCCCCTGGCAGTTCCCTTGAGTGCCGTGGCGCGTGCGAAACCACTCCCATGGGTGGCTCGGACGTGTCCTGGCGCCACGAGGGGGGACGGGAGCGTCGGTGCTGGTCCTCGACCGGCAGGGGATGCCCCCCAACCCTCCGCATCGACCAACAGGGCCGACCACCTGCGGGGCGGCCCGGAGCGATCCACGGAGGACAGCACATGGCATCGAAGTCACGGAGACGCCGGGGCCTGCGGCCCGCTCGGCTTGCCGGGGCAGCGGCCCTGGGCCTGAGCGGCGCCGGCCTGGCCACCGGCCTCGGCCTGACCGCCTTCAGCGCGGCTGCCCAGGCCAGCGCCCAAGGAACCCTCAGCCTGGCCTCAGCGAGCCTGCCCAGCCTGCCCAGCCTGCCCGGGCCGCTCGCCAACCTCCTGCCGACCGGCCTGCCGAGCTTCCCCGGCCTGCCCGGGCTCGGGAGCCTGCCGAGCCCGTCGTCGCTCGGCAGCGGCGCCCAGGCCCTCCAGAGCGCCCTGGCCCAGAGCCAGCAGGAGCTCCAGAGCAACCTCGCCAACGGCCAGCAGCAGCTCGAGACCCTGGTGAACGACCTGAAGAGCGGGCAGCTGCCCTCAGGCATGCAGTGTCTGCCCTTGCCGGCCCCGCCGAGCCTGCCCGGGCCGCTCTCGGGGCTCGGGAGCTTCGGGCTGACCGACACCGCCGTCGGCTCGGCCAACGGGCAGGGCGTGAGCCTGGTGGTCGAGCTCAGCTCGAGCCAGGGCCTGACCCTCTGCATCACGCCGCCGGCCGCGCCGAGCAGCTCGGGAACCAACCCGGCCGCCGCGCTGGAGCAGGCCTTCCAGCAAGGGGCGGCGAAGCTCCAGAGCGCCCTGGAGACGCTGGCGAACGAGGTGCAGTCGCACCTGCCGAGCCCACCCACCCCAACCACCAACAGCCAGGGCCAGACCTGCTACACCTTCAAGGCGCCGGCGTCCCTGCCCTTCGGCTCGGGAAGCGGGACGATCTCGGTCGGCGGCGGGGTGAACCAGGAGACCGGCAGCTTCACGCTGAGCGTGGGGACCAGCGGCGGTGAGTTCTGCTACGCCCTGCCGAACCTGCCGAGCGGCACGAGCCTGCCGAGCCTCCCGGGCCTGCCTGGCAGCGGCAACAGCGGCACGCCCAGCCTGCCGAGCCTGCCGACCTCGGGGAGCTTCTCCATCCCTGGCCTGCCGGTGTCGTTGCCGGGGGGTTCCTCGGGCTCTGGGGGCCTCTCGGTGAGCGGGTTCGGCGGCCACCTCTCGGTCAGCCTCGGCACGAGCGGCGGCTCGGTGTCCTACCAGCTGCCGAGCGCGCCGAGCGCCAGCAGCCTGCCGATCGGCCCCTCGACGCTCACGAACGGGCTCTCCGCCCTGAAGAGTGCGCTGAGCGGCGGACCCAGCGAGCTCGAGGGCGCGCTCGGGAGCCTGGCCGGTGCTGCGGGCTCGGGCAACCCGCTCGGGAGCATCCCCGGTCTGTGAGCTGAACACGACCGTCCTCGATCCTGCGTGCCGCAGGTGTCGTCGCCGGTGCCCGGTCTCTCTTCTCGGGGGACCGGGCACCGGCGCGCCCGGGCGGCGTGCGCTGCCGAGCCCGACGGGCGCTCAGCCGACGATGGGCGCTGGCCGGCCCAGGTCGGCCAATTCGGCGAAGACCAACCGGCCCTGGCTGGTCCTGCGGCTCCCCGAGACCACGACCGCCACCCGCTGCTCCCCGAGGTGGGCCTCGGCGCCGTTCACCACCACCATGGTCCCGTCCTCCAGGTAGCCGACCGCCTGGCCGGGCCGCTGCCCGGGCCGCACCAGGTCGACCTCGAGAGCCTCGCCCGGCAGGTGCTCGGGGGCCAGGGCGTCGGCAAGCTCCCGCAGGTCGACGGCCTCGACCCCCGCCTGCCGAGCCCGCCGCAGGGCGCTGCCCGAGCAGCTGAGCAGGCGAATCCCCCGCCGGCGGGCCAGGGCCACGGCTGCCGCCTCGGGGCCCTCGGCCCCGGCCGCGTCGGTCTCCCCCTCGACCACGACGGCCACCCCCTCGGCCTTGGCGTCGGCCAGCAGCTCGAGCGCCCGCCGGGCCCGGCGGCGAGTCGTGGCCTCGGGTGCGTCGGCCAGGAGGCCCACCTCGTCGACCACCGCCCGAGGCAGGCACAGCCCACCTTGGAGCAGCCCGGCGTGGCGGAGGACCGCCACCTGAGGACCGAGGAGGGCCGAGGTGTCGAGGACCACCGCCGCGCTGGAACGCTGGTCGGCTCGGGGGTCCAGCAGCTCGGCGATGCCCGCCGCTCGGGCCACGTCCCGGCCCTTTGCCGCCCCGAGGCGGGCCCCGAGCACGCCACCGGACCAGGCCAGCAGGCCGACCACCGGCCCGTCGAGCGAGGAGCGCACCAGAGCGATCAGCGGCAGGCCGAGGACCAGGCCGGCCAGGGCGCCGCCGGTCCCCACCACGGCGGCTGCCAGGATCTCGGTCGCCGGGACGGCCCGGAGGCGCCTCGCCACGGTGCCGGCGCCGCGATCGAGGAACCGACCGAGGACCCCCCCGAGCACGTACGCGACGCCGGCCCCCACCACCAGCCCGACCACCGAAGCCGTGCCACCCCGGCTGACGGCAGCGCCGGCCCGCTGGCCCCCGAGGGCCCCGAGCACCACCACCAGCAGCCGGAAGACTTCGACGACCACCATCGGCCTGCGCTTCCCCCGTTCGTCGACCTGGGGCGCACCGCGCCCGCTCCCCCACTCTATCGGTACGTGAAGTGGTTTTATCGATACGTATCGTGGTATCAGCGGCGGGGGGGATTCAGGGGAGGGGCGGTCGTGCCGATCCCCTGAGGCGAGCCCATGCCGTTCCGTATGCCTCGCCGCGACGCCCCGGACCACCCGGAGCGGATGACCCTGCCGCCGGCCCCCGGGCTGGTCAGCGCGCTGCTCGTCCTGCTCGTCCTGGCGGTCGCCGGGGCCGGTGCCCTCGGTCTGGCTGGCCTGACCCCGGTTCGGCCTCGGCCCCCGAGCCTCCCCGCCGCTGGGCTGCTCGCCGAGGAGGTGGCCGCGGGGAGCGCGGCCGCCCTGTCGCTCCCGCCTGCCACCCGGCCCCCGGTGCCCCTCGCGGCCGCCCTCCGCCACCAACCCCCCTTGGCGCCCCGTGAGACCTTCGGCTTCCTCCCCTACTGGACCCTCCCGAGCCTGCCGACGGCCGATCTCCAAGGGCTGACCACCGTGGCCTACTTCAGCGTCGGCGTCGACGGGGCCGGCCAGGCGGTGGAGAGCGGACCGGGCTGGACGGCCTATCGGAGCGCGGCCCTGGCCCAGGTGGTCTCCGAGGTCCATCGGGCCGGCGGTCGAGTGGTCCTCACCCTCTCCTGCTTTTCGCAGACCGCCCTCGACCAGCTGACCACCGACCCTGCGGCCCAGGCGACCCTGGCGGCGACCACCGTCCACCTCGTGGCGGCAGCCGGGCTCGACGGGGTCAACCTCGACCTCGAGGGGACCGGCTCGGCCGACCGGGCCGGGCTGGTCCAGCTCGTGGCCACGGTGGCCTCGGCCGTGCACCACGTCGACCCCGCCTGGCAGGTCACCGTGGACACCTACGGCTCCTCGGCCACCGACCCGGGCGGGTTCTTCGACGTGCCAGCGTTGGCTCGGGTCGCCGACGCCCTCGTGGTCATGGCCTACGACATGCAGGACCCCCGCTACCCCGGACCGACTGCCCCCCTCGACGGACCCGGCGAGACCGACCAGGCGGTCCTCGCCCAGTACCTCGCAGCGATCCCCGCCAGCCAGGTCATCGTGGGGCTGCCCCTCTTCGCCGTGGCCTGGCCCACCACGGGCCCCGAGGCCGGGGCCGCCGCGAGCGGCCCCCCGACCTACCTGACCGACCTGGCGGTCCCCCGCCAGCAGGTCTACTGGGACCCCACGACCCAGACCCCCTGGGCGGTGATCGGCGCGGGCAACGCCGTCGACCAGATCTGGTTCGACGACCAGGCCTCCCTCGCCGCGAAGGCCCGCGCCGCCCTGACGGCGGGGGTCCGGGGAGTGGCCCTGTGGGCCCTCGGCATGCCCCCCGCCGGGTCCCCGCCTCGGGACACCCGAGCCGCCCCTCGTCCCCATCGCTCCTCGGGCCCCGGGCCCACCGGCCGCACCCCCGACCCCCGCAAGCCCCGGGCCGTCCTCGTCGACCGCCACGGCCGGCTCCTCGGCCTCGTCGTCGACGGGGTCGTCCGGGGGGTCGTCGACGGGGTCGAGCTCTGCGCCACCGGCCTCGAGCGAGCCCGGGCGCGCCTCGACCGCCGGTCAGAGCACCGGCGGGCCGAGCGGCTCCTCGATCCCCTCCGTCGGCTCCAGCGGCTCGGGCACCAGCGAGGGGAGCAGCGGGGGCGGCCCATCCTCGCTGAGCGGCGGCGCCCTGGTCGGGTCGGGGGCCGGGCTCCTCAGCGGCGGTGCGAGCCCGTGAGGGCCAGCCGGCGCGCCCGGTGGAAGGTGGCGAGGAGGCTCTCGTCGGGCAAGGGCGCGGCGAGACCCAGGCTGAGTTCCCCGGGCAGCCCGGCCAGGGAAGCCGGGAGATCGGCAAAGCGAGCCTCGGCGTCGGCCAGGCTGGTCCCCACCAGGACCAGGCCGCACCCCCGGCTACCGAGCAGCACGCTTCGGTCCCCGGGGCCCAGACGGCTGAGGACCAGCCGCTGAAGCAGCCGGACCGCCACCTCACCGCTCAGGGGCTCGGTCGACGCCAGGCCCCGGGACGCCGAGCCTTCGAGGACCTCGGCGTATCCGAGCACCACGGGCTGGCCGGTGGCCACCACCGCGGCGGCCGCGCCGAGCAGGACCTGTTCCCCGGCGAGGGCCGGGTCGGGGGGTCTGCTCGCCTCCGACGGGCGCTGCCCCCCAGTCGGGGTTGCCGGCTCTGGGACCGGCTCGACCGCTTCGGCCCCGGGGACTGGCCCGCCTGCGTGGCCCGCCGCGGTGCTCGACGCCCCACGGGGCCCCTGGCCCGGCACGCCGGAGGTCAGCTCGGCCCGCGCCTGGGCGAGCCGAGCGGCCAGCCTCTCGGCGACCGCCGGGGCGAAGGCCTCGAACACCTCCAGGGTCACGGCGGCGAGCCGCTCGCTCAGTTCGGTCGGGGCCGCGACGATCTGCTCGACCAGGGCGTCAAGCCCGGCTCCGACCTGCCCTCGACTCCCTTCGGACGCCTCGGCGTCCGGCATGCCAGCCCCTTCCGTCGGCACGGTTCGACCGATCGAAGAGGGACAGCCCGCCTTGCGGTCGCCACCCTCGCTACGGCGTGCGCAGCTGGTGCCCCGTGGCGGCTCCGGCCGCCGCCCTCCAGCGTAGCAAGGGGTGCCTGCCGTCTCACCCTGCGCGCCCGCAGGGGGTGGCCGGGTGGTCGCTCAGCCGGCGCTGGCAAGCAGCTTCTGGAGGCGGCTGACGCCTTCTTGGAGGTCCTCGTCGGCCAGGGCGTAGGAGAGGCGCAGGTAGCCAGGGGCGCCGAAGGCCTCGCCGGGAACCACGGCAACCTTCGCCTCCTCGATGGCCACCTCGGCAAGGGTCGCCGAGGAGTCGATCCGGCGGCCGGCCAGCTGGCGGCCCAGCACCCCCTCGACCGACGGGAAGGCGTAGAAGGCCCCCTCGGGTTCCTGGCAGGTGACTCCTGGACACTCGTTCAGCATCCGGTGGATGGTCTGGCGGCGCCGGTCGAAGACGGCCCGCATGGCGGCCACCGGCTCCAGGCCACCGGTCAAGGCGGCCAGGGCGGCCTGTTGGGCGACGTTGGCGACGTTCGAGGTGGCCTGGGACTGGAGGTTCGTGGCTGCGCTCACCACGTCGGGGGGCCCGATGAGCCAGCCGACCCGCCAGCCGGTCATGGCGTAGGTCTTGGCCACCCCGTTCACCACCACCGCCCGGTCGGCGATCTCGGGGGCGACTGCCGGCAGCGACCAGAAGCGGTGGGGGCCGTAGACCAGGTGCTGGTAGATCTCGTCGCAGAGCACCCAGATGCCGTGCTCGGCCGCCCAGGCACCGATCGCGGCGGTCTCCTCCCGCCCGAGCACCGCGCCGGTGGGGTTCGACGGCGAGACGTGGACGAGCACCTTCGTCCGGGGCGTCCGCGCCTGCTCGAGGGCCTCGACGGTCACGTGGAAGCCGTCGGCCGCTGAAGTGGGCACCGGCACCGGCACCCCGCCGTTCAAGGCGGCGGCCTCCGGGTAGGTGGTCCAGTAGGGCGCGGGGATCAAGACCTCGTCGCCCTCGTCGAGCAGCGCAGCGAACGCGTTGAAGATGGCGTGCTTGCCGCCGTTGGTCACCAGCACCTGGCTCGCGGAGACCTCCAGGCCCGAGTCCCGGGCGGTCACGGCGGCGATGGCCTCGCGCAGCTCGGGGAGACCGGCGACCGGCGTGTAGCGGTGGTTGGCCGGGTCGGCGCACGCCGCCTGGGCCGCAGCCACCACAGCCGGGGGGGTCGGGAAGTCCGGCTCGCCGGCCCCGAATCCGATGACGTCCTCGCCCGCAGCCTTGAGGGCCTTGGCCTTGGCGTCCACCGCCAAGGTCGCGGAGGGGGCGAGGGAAGCCAGCCGGGCCGAGACCCGGCGGGCGACCACCGTGGCCTCCGAGGACGAGCCGTGTTCCGCAGAGCCAGCCATGCCTGCCATGCTTGCACAGGTGAACCCCGGCCACGCCCGCGCCCCGAGGACCGACCCGTCGCCGATCCCGGCCATCGTCATCCCCGAGCACCTGCGGCCCGCCGACGGGCGCTTCGGTTCGGGCCCCTCGAAGGTTCGTCCGGAACAGGTCGCTCGCCTCCAGGAGCTCGGCCGGACCTTCCTCGGCACGAGTCATCGGCAAGCCCCGGTGCGCAACCTGGTCCGCCACATCAAAGAGGGCATGGCCGAGCTCTTCGGCCTGCCCGAGGGCTACGAGGTGGTCCTCGGCAACGGCGGGGCCAGCTGCCTGTGGGACGCCGCCACCTACCGGCTGGTGGAGCGCCGCAGCCAGCACCTGGTCTTTGGGGAGTTCTCGGCGAAGTTCGCAGCGTGTGCCCGCCAGGCCCCCTGGCTGGAGGAGCCTATGGTCCTCGAGGCTCCCCCCGGCAGCCGACCCGAGGTGGTGCCGACCGAGGACGTCGACGTCTACGCCTTCACCCACAACGAGACCTCGACGGGGGTGGCCATGCCGATCCGGCGGCCCCCCGGTCCCCCCGCCGAGGCCGGCGGGCCCCTGGTGGTAGTGGACGCCACCTCGGCGGCCGGCGGCCTGGCCGTCGACCCCAGAGAGTTCGACGTCTACTTCTTCTCCCCCCAGAAGTGCTTCGCCGCCGACGGGGGCCTCTGGCTGGCGCTGTGCTCCCCGGCGGCCCTCGAACGCGTCGAGCGCCTCCACGCGGGCGGTCGCCACGCCCCGGCCTTCTTGGACCTCCAGCTGGCGGTCGAGCAGTCCCGCCAGGACCAGACCCTCAACACCCCGGCCCTGGCCACCTTGGTCCTCCTGGCCGACCAGCTGGACTGGCTGCTGGCGAACGGCGGCCTGCCCTGGGCCGTCAACCGCTGCAAGCGCTCCGCCGAGATCCTCTACAGCTGGGCCGAGGCCTCGGACTTCGCCCGCCCCTTCGTCGAACGGCCGGCAGACCGCAGCCCGGTGGTGGGCACCGTCGACTTCGTGGACGCCGTCGACGCCCGCACCCTGGCGGCCGTCCTGCGGGCCAACGGCATCGTCGACACCGAGCCCTACCGCAAGCTCGGCCGCAACCAGCTCCGGATCGCCATGTTCCCGGCCGTGGACCCCGAGGACATCGCCGCCCTCTGCGCCGCCATCAACTACGTCGTCGGGGCGCTGAGCGCCTGAGCCTCGGGCTCCTCCTCGACGTCGCGCCCCTCGAAGACCACCGTGCGGCTCCGGCGCCGGCCGGTCAGCCAGGCGAAGCCCACCCCGAGGACGATCATGACTGCCAGCGTCTGGTCGATCCCCCCGCCGATGGCCTTCGGCCCCTCGAAGAAGAACGTCACGAGCAACGCACCCATCATGAGGCAGGAGAACAGCGCCCCGGCCAGGAGCCAGCGGTGCCGGTGGGGCTGGAGGGCCACGTCCGGCAGGCGGCGGTGGCCGACGGTGAGGAACACGACGGCCGTCAGGCAGTCGAGGAAGAACTCGGCCAGGAGGAAGAACCCGGCCGCCGAGAGGACCAGGTTGAAGAACGAGCCCAGGGAGCTCACGAAGGTCTCCAGGGCGACCACCACCAAGGTGGCCCCGAGGACCACCAGGGTGGCCAGCTGCGGGGCTCGGTGGCGGTTCGTCCTCCCGAACGACTTCGGGATGAGGTTCTCCCGGCCCATGGCGTAGAGGGCACGGGTGAGGATGTAGGTGGTCAGCCACAGACCCCCGGCGGTGGAGCCCAGGATGGGGATCAGGATGGCCCAGTGCTCACCGGGCAGGATCCGGTGCGCCCAGAGGGCCAGGGGGTCGCTGTCGTTCGGGCTCGCCAGGAGGCGCATGGGGGTCTCGGCGAACATGAGCGGGTAGAGGACGGCGTAGAAACCCAGGGCGAGGAAGGCTCCGACCAGGCCGCTCAGCCCCGGGTCCTTCCGGGGACGGGTCGACTCCTCGGCGGCGTAGGAGTCGATCTCCCAGCCGTCGAGCACCGTGGCCGCCACCACGGCCACCACCAGCATCCCCCCGATGGGGGCCGGCCCGAAGTGCACCGGCACCCCCACCTGGTGGAGCTTCACCAGGCCGAGGACCCCGAAGGCCACGAGCGAGACCATCTCGAGCACGAAGAACGCCTTCGTGATCTGGGCGGTCGGCCGGGCACCGAGCAGGAGGGGGATGGCGGCGAAGCAGATCCAGAACAGGACCAAGGCCATCTGGACGACCTCGGGGGCGTGGTAGTGCGGGGCGATCAGGGCCAAGGTGTAGCTGGCCGCCGGGATGGCGATCGGAGGGATCGAGGTGAAGTAGGCCAGGATGAGGATCCAGGCCTGGTAGCGGGAGACCCGTCCCCCCATGACCCGGGCCGACCAGTGGTAGGAGGCGCCGGCGTGGGGGAAGTGCTTGTTCAGCAGCCGGAAGACGAAGCCGGCGATGACGAAGGGCAGCGCCAGGGCGGCGATGGCCGGCAGCGTCCACCAGCCGGCGTCGGCCGCCATGACCCCGCCGGTGGCGGCCACCGAGAAGACCGGCCCGATGCTCGACACCGAGAGGGGGAAGAGGTCCGTGAGGTGCAGCACCTGCGAGAGCCGGTGCCGACCACCCTCGGCGTCGTTCACCGGGTCGTTCCTCGGGGCGCCCTCGCCGATCGCCGCCTCGGTCACCTTCATCTCCTCCGTCGTCCTCGTCACATCCGTGGCCCCATGGGCCAGTCGAGCCAAGGACCCGGCTTCCGTGGCACTGCGCCGCGAGGGACCGGCCGCACCCGGCCGGTCAACCACCGTGGGGCGACCTGCTGCGACCTCCTCGCATTACGGAGCGTAACAGTAGCCGACAGGAAGAGGTCGTGCAACCAGGGTGCGGCAGCACAACACTCGGCGACACCCGCCGTTCCTCCTCGCTGGGCTTGGCCCCGATGGCCTAGGCTCCACGCAGGCCACGGAAGGAGGGGCCGTGCGTCGTCTAAACCGTCGGGAGTTCCTGGCAGGAGTGGTCGGGGGGGCCGCGGCCCTGGGTCTGGCGGCCTGCGGGTCCGGGTCCAGCGGCACCTCGGTGGGCCTCCCCGCCGCCCGGCCCCGCCGGGCCCCCGGCACCCGGCCGTACCCGAAGCGGCCGGTCGGGTACGACTCGATCCCCGAGATCCGTCACGTACTGGTCTTCATGCAGGAGAACCACTCCTTCGACAACGTCTTCGGGGTCCTGGGCCGAGGCGACGGGCTGACCATCGGGCCCGACGGCCTGCCCACCAACACGAACCCCGGGCCGGGCGGGGAGCTCGTCCGGTCCTTCCCCATGCCGACCCCGTGCCAGCTGCCCCACCAGCCGTCCCAGACCTGGAACGCCAGCCACCTGCAGTACGACCACGGGACGAACCAGGGTTTCGTCAACAGCCCGAGCGGGCCGGTCGCCATGGGCTACTTCACCGAGCAGGACCTGCCCTTCAGCTACCGGCTCGCCAGGGTCTTCCCCCTCGGCGACCGCTACTTCTGCTCGTTGCTCGGCCAGACCTTCCCGAACCGGCGCTACCTGCTGGCCGCCACCTCGGTCGGCATGGTCAACGACGTGGTGGCCCAGCTCGACACCATGCCCGCCCGGGGCACCATCTTCCAGCTCCTCACCAAGGTCGGGATCCCGTGGCGGAACTACTACACGCCGCCGAGCCTGCCCACGGCCGACGTGTTCCTCCCGCAGATGAACGACCCGGCCATCAAGGCCAACGTCGTGCCCATCGACCAGTTCTTCACCGACGCCGCCACGGGCTCGCTGCCGGCGTTCGCCGTCGTGGACCCGAACTTCTCGAGCACCTCAGAGGAGAACCCCCAGGACGTCTACCCCGGGGACCAGCTCCTCGCTCAGGTGGTCCACGCGCTCTTCGAGAGCCCGGCCTGGCCCCACACGCTGCTGCTGTGGACCTACGACGAGCACGGCGGGTACTACGACCACGTCCCCCCGCCCGCCGCTCCGGTCCCCGACGACGTCCCCCCGGCGATCACCGTTCCCCCCGACCAGCCCGGCACCTTCGGCCGCTACGGGTTCCGGGTCCCTGCGGTGGTCGTCTCCCCCTACGCCAAGCCCCACCACGTCTCCCACCAGGTCTACGACCACACGTCGGTCCTGGCGTTCATCGAGCGGAAGTGGAACCTCCCCGCCTTGACCTACCGGGACGCCAACGCCAACGACCTGAGCGACTTCCTCGAGCTGGGAGCCCGCACGCCGCCGTTCCTCACCCCACCGGACCTCCCCACTCCCCCGGCCACGACCCCGCTCGAGGCCTGTGACGCGACCGGTCCCGGCACGATTCCCCTGCCGAGCGCCGTCGTGCGCCGCTAATCGCTCGGGGGGCCTCAGCCCCCCGAGACGTCCTCCAGGCGCTGTCGGCCGGCGCTGATGAAGGGCATCATGGCCCGCAGTTCGCTGCCGATCCGCTCGATCGGGTGTTCCCGCCCGGCTCGGCGCAGGGCCTCGAACCGGGGCCTTCCCGCCTCGTTCTCGGCGATCCACTCCTCGGCGAAGCGGCCGGAGCGGATCTCCTCGAGGATCTCCCGCATGGTTCCCCGGACGTGGTCGTCGATCACCCGGGGGCCCCGGGTCAGGTCCCCGTACTCGGCGGTGTCGGAGATCGAGTAGCGCATCCCCGAGATGCCCTGCTCGTACATCAGGTCAACGATGAGCTTCAGCTCGTGCAGGCACTCGAAGTAGGCCGACTCGGGCTGGTAGCCGGCGTCCACTAGGGTCTCGTAGCCGGCCTGCACCAAGGCAGTCAGCCCGCCGCAGAGGACCACTTGCTCCCCGAAGAGATCCGTCTCGGTCTCCTCCGCGAAGGTCGTCTCAAGCACCCCAGCGCGGGTGGCCCCGATGCCGTGGGCGTAGGAGAGGGCCAGGGCATGGGCCTTGCCGGTGGCGTCCTGGGCCACGGCCACCAGGGCCGGCACCCCACCGCCCTCGACGTAGGTCCGCCGCACCAGGTGCCCGGGCCCCTTGGGGGCCACCATGGCCACGTCGACCCCCGCCGGCGGGGTGATCTGGCCGAAGCGCACGTTGAAACCGTGGGCGAAGAACAGGGCGTCGCCCTCTCGGAGGTGCGGTGCGACGTCGGCCTCGAAGACCTCCTTCTGGCGGGGGTCGGGCAGCAGCATCATGACCAGGTCGGCCTCGGCACAGGCCTCGGCGGTCGGCAGGACCCGCAACCCGGCCTCCTCGGCCTTCGCTGCCGAGGGGGAACCGGCCCGGAGACCGACCCGGACGTCCACGCCGGACTCGGCCAGGTTCAGGGCGTGGGCGTGCCCCTGGGACCCGTAGCCCAGCACCGCCACCTTGCGTCCCTGGATCAGGGCCGGGTCCGCGTCCTTCTCGTAGTAGAGCTTCGCCATCGCTCCTGCCTGTCGCTCGGGCCGGCGCCTGCCGGCGTGGTCTGCTGCCTTCGAGGTCTCCTGGGATGCTGACGCGTCGCGCCGTGACCTGTCCACTACGCCCTCCGCCCTCGGGCGGGAGCGGCCCTGGCTCAGGCCGACCGGTCGGCGACCGGGGTCAGGCGTCGGCGGGCGCCCAGGCGGGGGAGGGCCACCCGGCCGGTTCGCTGGAGCTCCACGATCCCGAAGGGTCGCAGCAGGTCCTCGGCGGAGTCCAAGGCCTCGGGGGTGCCGGTGACCGCCACGGTCACCTGGTCCGGGCCCACGTCGATGACCGACCCCTGGAAGATGGCCACGAGGGTCGCGACCTCCACCCGTGCGGGTCCCTCGGCCCGCACCGTCGCCAGCAAGAGCTCTCGCTCGATGGCCGCCTCGGGGGCCAGCTCGGAGATCTGCACCACGTTGACCAGCTTGTCGAGCTGCCGGATGATCTGTTCGAGCGGTGCGGACTCGACGTCCACCACGATGGTCAGCCGGCTGAAGCGCTCGTCGTCGGTCGGCGCCACAGCCAGGGAGAAGATGTTGTAGCCCCGCCGGCTGAACAGGCTGGCGACCCTCGCTAAGACCCCGGCCTTGTTCTCCACCAGGACCGACAGGATGTGGTGCCGGCTGCCGCCGTGGACCGTGGCGCTGGTGCTCATCGACCCCCCTCCCCCTGTGCCGGGCCTTCGATGATCTCGTCGTTCGACGCCCCAGCCGGCACCATGGGGTAGACCTTCTCGAAGGCGTCGGTCCGGAAGTCGATGACCACCGGCCGGTCGTCGATCTCGTTGGCCTTCTCGATGGTGGGGGCCACCTCCTCGGGGCTCTCCACCCGGAAGGCCCGGCAGCCCATGGCCTCGGCCCACTGCACGTAGTCAGGCAGGTCCGGGGAGAGATACACCTCGGAGTAGCGCTCCTCGTAGAAGAGCTCCTGCCACTGGCGCACCATGCCGAGGTACGCGTTGTTCAAGATCGCCACCTTCACCGGGATCCGCTCCGCGGTAGCGGTCACCAGCTCCTGGGCGGTCATCTGGAAGCAGCCGTCGCCATCGATGGCCCAGACCGTCCGGTCCGGCCGACCGACCTTCGCGCCGAGGGCCGCCGGCACGGCGAAGCCCATGGTCCCCGCCCCGCCCGAGGTCACCCAGGTCCGGGGCTCGGCGAAACGCCAGTACTGCGAGGCCCACATCTGGTGCTGTCCGACCCCCGTCACCACCACGGTGTCCGGCGGGCTCAGCTCCCGCAGCGTCTCGACCACGAACTGGGGCTTGAGCGGCCCGCCCTGGGTCTGCTCGTAGCGCAGCGGGTGCGCCTGGCGCCACTTCGCCAGCTGGGCGTGCCAGGGACCGAGGTCCGGGCGGCTGGCCGCCGGGGTCCCCGGACGGGCCCTGCCCTCCGGGGTCGAGCCCAGTTCCTCCAGGGCCTCGCAGAGGGCCTCGATGGCCACCTTGCAGTCGGCCACGATGCCCACGTCGGCTCGCCGCACCTTGCCGATCTCGGCCGGGTCGACGTCCACGTGCACCACCTTCGCCCCCGGGGCGAAGGTCGCCACCTTACCGGTCACCCGGTCGTCGAACCGGCTCCCGAGCGCCACGAGCAGGTCGGCGCGCTGCATAGCCGTGGTCGCTGTCCAAGTCCCGTGCATCCCCGGCATGCCCAGGCAACGGGGGTCGTCGTCGGGGAACGCACCCCGGGCCATCAGGGTCGTCACCACCGGGGCCCCGCTCAGGTCCACCAGGCGGCGCAGCGCTTCGCTGGCCTCGGCCTTGATGACCCCGCCCCCGACATAGAGCACCGGTCGTTCCGCCCCGAGCAGCAGCTCGGCTGCCCGCCGGACAAGACCTGGCTCCGGAGCCCGGGGCAGCCGGTAGCCCGGGAGGTCCAGGTCGTCCGCCGACGGCCAGTACCACGACGTCCGCGCGTTCGAGACGTCCTTCGGCACGTCCACCAGGACCGGGCCCGGCCGGCCGCTGGTCGCCACGTGGAACGCCTCGGCCACCACCCGGGGCAGGTCGGCCGGGTCGGTCACCAGCCAGTTGTGCTTCGTGATGCCCATCGTGATGCTCGTGATGGCCGTCTCCTGGAAGGCGTCGGTGCCGATGGCCGTCGTCGGCACCTGCCCCGAGACCACCACCAGGGGCACCGAGTCCATCATGGCGTCCATCAGGGGCGTCACGATGTTCGTGGCCCCGGGACCGCTCGTCACCATGGCCACCCCGGGACGCCCGGTCACCTGGGCGTAGCCCTCGGCGGCGTGCCCCGCCCCCTGCTCATGGCGCACGAGGACGTGACGGATCGAGGAGTCCAGCAAGGGGTCGTACACCGGCAGGATCGCCCCGCCGGGCAGACCGAAGACGACCTCCACCCCCTCCATCTCCAGGCTCTTGATGAGCGCCTGGGCCCCGGTCAGCTCCATCGTTCGCTCTCCTCGCTCTCCTCGTCGGCCGGGTCGGCCAGTTCTCGGTGGTCGAGCCCCCGCCCGGAAACGAAAGGGCCTCCCCGGAGGGAGGCCACGGCGCGCACGCGGACGACCGACGTGCGCTAGGTCAGGCGTACCAGTCGGGTGGGGGCAGCAGTCGACACCAAGAAGAGTCTGACACGGGGGACCACCCACTGGCAAGGCAATCCGGATGGCTAGCGCCTGGCCAGGAGACGCCCCAGAGGTCGAAGACGTCGGTCAGCTGGCGGGTCAGCCGCACGCCGGGCCGGGGCCGCAGGACCGGGCCGCAGGGCTCGCCGAGAGCCGCGCGCAGCAGGGCCCCGACGAGGTCGGCGCCGGCCACCGTGCCCAGCAGGACGAAGTCCGAGAACCCGAGGCCGACGTCGAGCACTGCCAGGTTCCCCTCGGCGTCCCGAACTGCCTGCAGGTGGAAGGCGCCCCGAATGGCCAGCGTCCGGGCTACCGCCTCGGCCACTTCATGGCCACCCCGGGTCGTCGCGGAAACGAACGGTGCGATACCAGGTCGCGATTCTCCCCATCCAACGAGACTTGATCCCTCGCCGGGAAAGCCTCAGCGAACCAACCGAGCCAGCAACCGCCGCAGCCCCGGCCAGCCCAGCAGCAGCACGCCCCCGCTGCCCATTGCGACCAGGTACGGCGTCGAACCAGCGAACCAAAGCCCGGTGTGCACCGTCGTCGCCGAAGGCCCAGTCGCAAGGCCCGATGCCGACGTCGACGAACCTGCGCTCGTCGACACGCTCGGCACCGAACTCGTGGAACCCCCGATCGAGGTGCCCGACGAACCGCTCGCCGTCGACACCGGAGACGTCCCCGTCGACCCCGACAACGGATTCGACGACGACCCCGACGACAACCCCGACAACGGATTCGACGACGACCCCGACGACAACCCCGACAACGGATTCGACGACGACCCGGTCAAGCTGGGAGTTCCGCCCTGGCTCTGCGTCGAGCCGCTGCCGCTTGCGCTGACGGTGGCCTGGGTCAGGCGGATCGGCTGGTTCGAGGGGCGCTGCCCCCCGAGGAGGCCGGGCAGGGTCCCGGCGAGTGCGGATGCGACGACGAGGGCCCCACCGGCGGCCGCGATCCCTGCAACCGGTGCAGGGAGCCGTCGGCTGGTGATGGCCGATGACGATGCCTCACTCGGTCGCTGCGTTCGACCCACGGTGCTCTCCCTCCCGCGAGACGGTGGATGCCGGGGCAACCACCGGGGACCACCTGGAGGAACCCGGCACAGGAACGAGCACGGTCGTCCGTTCGCGAGGCCCGCGCCAGGATCCCCCACGTCGTCCCTCCGACGTTCACCCTGGGAACCGTCCAGGGCAGCGAACCTTGCGCGCTGGGGCCGGGTCGAGTGAGCGAAGGTCGAGCGGGCGTCCCGGGAGGGTCAGGGCAGGGTGACGGCGCCCCGGTCGGCGCCCTGCACTAGCCGGGCGTACTTGGCCAGGACGCCGGTGGTGTAACGAGGCGGGGGAGCCTGGACCAGGGCGCGGCGGCGATCGAGCTCGGCCCGGTCAACCAGGAGGTCGATGCGATGGGAGGGCACGTCGATGACGATGCGGTCCCCGTCGGCCACCAGGGCGATGGGACCGCCGTCGACCGCCTCGGGGGCGACGTGGCCGACGCAGAAGCCGTGGGTGCCGCCGGAGAACCGGCCGTCGGTCACCAGCGCGCAGTCCGACCCGCGCCCGGCCCCCTTCATGGCCCCGGTGACGGCGAGCATCTCCCGCATGCCCGGACCGCCCTTGGGTCCCTCGTAGCGGATGACCACGACGGTACCGGGCTGAATCTCGCCCGCCAGGATGGCGTCGAGCGCGCGTTGCTCGCCGTCGAAGACCCGGGCGGTGCCCTCGAAGTGGTCCACGTCGATCCCGGCGACCTTCACCACCGAGCCGGCGGGGGCCAACGAACCGCTGAGGATGGCGATACCGCCGCTGGCGTGGATGGGCTCGGCGAGGTCGTGGACCACGACGCCATCGGGTCGGGGCGGGTCCAGGGCCTGGAGGTTCTCGGCCATGGTCCGGCCGGTGACCGTGAGGCAGTCCCCGTGGAGCAGGCCGGCCTCGAGCAGCTGGCGGAGCACCACCGGCACCCCACCGACTCGGTCCAGGTCGGTCATGTGGAACTTGCCGTGGGGTTTCATGTCGGCGACGTGGGGCACCTTTGCCGCGACCCGATTGAAGTCGTCGAGGGCAAGGTCGACCCCCGCTTCGTGGGCGATGGCGAGCAGGTGGAGCACGGCGTTGGTGGAACCGCCGAGAGCCATGACCACAGCGATAGCGTTCTCGAAGGCGGCTTTCGTCATGATCTGGCGGGGCCGGATGCCCAGTTCCAGGAGTCGGACGACCGCCCGCCCGCTCTCGTAGGCCAGGTCCTCGCGCCGGCGGTCCACGGCGGGAGCGGAGGCCGATCCCGGCAGGGCCATGCCCAGGGCCTCGGCCACCGACGCCATGGTGTTGGCAGTGAACATGCCGGCGCAGGAGCCCTCGGTCGGGCAGGCGTTCCGCTCGATGCAGGCCAGTTCCTCGTCGTCGATGGCTCCCGAGGCGTGGGCCCCGACGGCCTCGAAGACGCTCACCACGTCGAGGGCCTGGTCCCGCCAGCGCCCGGGCAGGATCGAGCCCCCGTAGACGAAGACGGCCGGGAGGTCGAGGCGGGCAGCCGCCATGAGCATCCCCGGCAGGGACTTGTCGCAGCCGGCGAAGCTCACCAGGGCGTCGAAGCGCTCGGCGTGCATCATGGTCTCGACCGAGTCCGCGATGACCTCCCGGGAGACCAGGGAGGCCCGCATGCCCTCGTGCCCCATGGAGATGCCGTCGGAGACGGCGATGGTCACGAACTCCACCGGGAACCCCCCGGCGGCCCGGACCCCGTCCTTGGCCCGCCCGGCGAGGCGGCCGAGGGGCAGGTTGCAGGGGGTCACCTCGTTCCAGGAGGACGCCACGGCCACCTGGGGCTTCGCGAAGTCCTCGTCCCGCATGCCGATGGCCCGGAGCATCGCCCGGGCCGGTGCCCGGGTGGGCCCCTCGGTGACCTCCTGGCTGCGGATCTTCAAGCGTCGTCGCCCGTCTTCCCCGGCCTGCACCAGGCCCGAGGAGCGGTCGGCGTCGGCGAGGTCACGAGGGTCGTCGGCCATGCCCCGAGCCTAGGGCGACCAGACCCCTCGGCTCACTCCCAGTCCAGGGGCAGGGCCAGCAAGGCGTTCTCCACCACCTCCGAGAGGGCCGGGTGAATCCAGTACTGCCCGCGGGCCATGCTCTTGGCGTCGAGCCCGAAGGCCATGGCCTGCACGAGGGGCTGGAGCAGCTGGGGTGCCTGGGGCCCCACGACGTGCGCCCCAAGGATCTGCCCGGTCTCGGGGTTGGCGACCACCTTGGCAAAGCCCTCGGTTTCCTCCATGGCCCAGCCGTAGGCCACCCCGGCGTACTCCTGTTGGCCCACGGCCACCGGACCGCCAGCCGCCCGCGCCTCTCGCTCGGTCAGGCCGACGGCCGCCACCCGGGGGGAGGTGAAGACGGCGTGCGGCACGGCCCGGTGGTTGGTCCGCACCGGCCGGTCCGGGTGCAGGAGGTTGTGCTGGACCACCCTGGCCTCGTGGTTCGCGACGTGCTTCAGCATGAAGGGCGAGCTCACGTCTCCGAGGGCGAAGACCCCCGGCACGTTGGTCTGCTGCTGGTCGTCGACCTGGATCCGCCCGTCGGGGGTCAGGGCCAGGCCCCCGGCGCTCGCTTCGACCAGGTCAGCGTTTGGGACCCGGCCGACAGCGGCCAGAACCACGTTCCCGGCCACGAGCTCGCTGCCCTTGGGACCCTCGAGCTCCAGCTCCACCCCGCCCCGCACCGCCCGCGCCCCGACGAGCTTCCGCTGGAGCCGCAGGTCGAAGCGCCGGTCGAAGGCCTCGGTGACCCGGCGGGACACCTCGTCGTCCTCGGCTCGCAGCACCCGGTCGCCTCGGCCCACCACGGTCACGGCCGCCCCGAGGCTGCCGAAGACGTGGGCCAGCTCGCAGGCCACGAAGCCCGTGCCGACCACCACCAGGTGCTCGGGCACCTCGGGGAGCCGCAGGATGGTGTCGCTGGTGTGCACCGCCGGTCCGGCCTCGGCGAGGACGGCGGGCACCACCGGGCGGCTGCCGACCGCCACCACCACCTGCTCGGCCTCCAGGGTCACTGGCCCCTCGGCGGTGGCGACCTCCAGGCACTTGGGCCCCACGAACCGGGCCCGACCCTCGAGCAGCTCGACGTTCGCCATCCCCGAGACCCGCCAGGCCCGGCCAGCATCCGCGATGGCGTCGATCCGCCCGAAGACCCGATCGACGATGCCTGGCCAGTCCACCGACCGGAGCTCCAGGCCGACTCCGAGCGCCTGGGCGTGCGCCGGGGACTCGGCCAGGTCGGCGCTGTGGACCAGCATCTTCGTCGGGATGCACCCCACGTTCAAACAGGTGCCCCCGAAGGAGCCCCGGGGCCCCACCCCCCGGTCCACGATCGCCACCCGCCGGTCGGCGAAGCGTTCGTCCACGATGCTGTTGCCCGACCCGGCCCCGAGCACCACCACGTCGTACCGTCGGCTCTGCGCCACGACCTGGTCCAACCCCGAGAGCTCCGGACCGATTCCCGCCGGGTCCGGCGGCCGAGGAGCGAAGGCGCCGCCTGGCGCCTCAGCTCGCCGCGTGCCGACCCCGACCCCCAAGCGCAGGCCCGACCACCAGGCACTCGGCGATCGACTCGGCGTGGCCGGCGGCCACCTCCTGCGCCAAGCCCACCAGCGTCGCGACGCGGTCGTCGGCCACTCGGTAGTAGCTGAAACGGCCCTGGCGCCGGACCTCCACCAAGCCGCAGGACACCAGGCACGCCAGGTGGGCCGAGACCCGCCCCTGGGACAGCCCGGCCCGGGCGACGCATTCCCGGCCGGTGGCCTCCCCGACCTCGAGCAAGAAGGCCAGGAGGTCCAGGCGGGTCGGATCCCCGAGGGCCCGGAAGAACCGGGCCAGGACCGCCCGGCCGAGGGCCTCCTCGGGACCCGTCGGCGCCCCGGCCGGCACCACCGGCAAGGTGCTCGCCCGCCGGCTCACGGTGCTCCCGCCTCGGCGGCCCGACGGGTCGCCAGTTCGGCGGCCACCAGCTTGCCGTCCGCCTGGCCCCTGGTGCGGCGCATGACCTGCCCGGTGAAGAACCCGGCCAGCTTCTCCTCGCCCGCGCAGAACCGGGACCACTCCTCTGGGTGGGCCGCCACCACCTCCGCCACCACGCTGGCCAGGGCGCCGCGGTCCAGGCCAACCAGGCCGAGCCGCTCGGCGATGTCGGCCGGGTCCCCCCCGTGCTGGAGCAGCTCGGCGAGCACGGTCTTCGCCTGGGTGGCCGAGAGCCGGCCTTCCTGCTCCATGCGCAACAGGGCCACGTAGGCCCCCGGGTCCACCTGGCGGGCCGCCTCCGCCTGGGCAGCCGCTTCGTTGGCCGTCCGGGCCAGGGCCAACGCCGGGTCCACCCCGGCCTCGGCCGCGGCCCGCACCAGGGCGTCCAGGCCCAGTTCCAGGACGGTCTCCGCCTGCTCCGCCCGGGGACCCTCCAGACGCGCCGCCCCGAAGAGCTCGGCCAGGGCCTGGCGTCGAGCGGCGGGCAGGGGCGGCTGGGACGCAGCCACCGCCTCGCGCCATGCCGGCTCGGGGGCCAGGGCCACGAGGTCGGGCTCGGGGAAGTAGCGGTAGTCGAAGGCCTCCTCCTTGGACCGCAGGGCCACCGTCACCCCCCGGTCCTCGTCGAAGTGCCGAGTCTCTTGGACCACCGGCTGGCCGGCCTCCAGCAGGCCGACCTGGCGGGCCACCTCGTGCTCGAGCGCCCGGACCAAGGAGCGCAACGAGTTCAGATTCTTCACCTCGCAGCGGGTGCCGAGCACGTCGCTGCCGGCTCGCCGGACCGAGACGTTGGCGTCCACCCGCAAGGAGCCCTCCTCCATGCGACCGTCGGAGGCGCCGGTGGCCACGAGCACGCCCCGCAGCTCGGCCACGTAGGCCCGGGCCTGCTGGGCGCTGCGGATGTCGGGGGCCGAGACGATCTCCACCAGGGGCACCCCGGCCCGGTTGTAGTCCACCAGGGCGTAGCCGGCCCCGTGGATCCGGCCGCTCTCCCCGATGTGGCTGGTCTTGCCGGTGTCCTCCTCGAGGTGCGCCCGGACGATCCCCACCCGGCTGCCGTCGGGCAGGGTCAGGGCCCCCTCGACGCAGATCGGCTCGTCGTACTGGCTGATCTGGTAGTCCTTCGGCATGTCCGGGTAGAAGTAGTTCTTCCGGTGGAACACCGAGGGCTCGATCCGACAGCCCAGGGCCAGGCCGATCCGCATCGCCAGCTCGACCGCCTGGCGGTTCAGGACCGGCAGCGAACCGGGCAGGCCCAGGCAGACCGGGCAGACGTGGGTGTTCGGCGGGGCCCCGAACTCGTTCCGGCACCCGCAGAACAGCTTCGTCCTGGTCCGCAGCTCGCAGTGGACCTCGAGGCCGATGACGGCCTCCCAGCCGGCCGGGGTCACCGGGGCACCCCCAGGCGCCAGCTGGCAGCCACCGGCGGCGGGGGCAGGGCCGGCGCTGATCGTTCCAGGACCGCTCCGGCGGCCACCAGGCTCGGTTCGGCCAGCGCCGGAGCCAGGAGCTGGACCCCCACGGGCAGGCCGGCATCGTCGGTGCCGAAGGGCACGCTCAGGGCCGGGTGCCCGGCCAGGTTGGTCGGGATGGTGAAGACGTCGCTCAGGTACATCGCCAGGGGGTCCTCCACCTTGGCCCCGAGGGGGAAGGCGGTGGTCGGCGTGGTGGCCCCGAGCAGGAGGTCCGCCTGTTCGTAGGCCCGTTCGAAGGCCCGCACGATGAGGGTCCGCACCCTCTGGGCCTGGGCGTAGTAGGCGTCGTAGTAGCCGGCCGACAGGGCGTAGGTGCCGAGCAGGATCCGCCGCTTCACCTCCGGCCCGAAGCCCGCCGCCCGGGTCCGGGCCTGCATCTCCTCCACGTCGGCCCCATCGACCCGCAGGCCGTAGCGCACCCCGTCGTAGCGGGCCAGGTTCGAGGAGGCCTCGGCCGGTGCGATCAGGTAGTAGGCCGGCAGGCCCAGGGCCAGCTCGGGCACCGAGACCGGCTCGACCGTCGCACCGGCGGCCGCCAGGGCCTCTGCCGCGTCCTCCACCCGCCGACGGACCCCAGGCTCGATGCCCTCGGCCTCCACCAGCTCCCTGACCAGCCCGATCCGCAGCCCGGCCACCCCCCGGTCGAGCGCCCGGTGGCAGGGCAGGACCCCTTCGGGGAGGGAGGTCGAGTCCATGGGGTCGTGCCCGGCGATGGCGTCGAGCAGGGCGGCGGCGTCCTCCACGGTCTGGGCCAGAGGGCCCACCTGGTCCAGGGAGCTGGCGAAGGCGATGAGCCCGTAGCGGGAGACCGCCCCGTAGGTGGGCTTCAGGCCCACCACCCCGCAGAGGGCTGCCGGCTGGCGGATCGAGCCGCCCGTGTCGGTCCCGAGGGCCAGGGGCACCGCCCCTGCGGCCACGACGGCCGCCGAGCCCCCGCTCGAGCCCCCGGGGACCCGGCTCGGGTCGTAGGGGTTGCGGGTCGGCCCGAAGGCCGAGGTCTCCGTCGAGGAGCCCATGGCGAACTCGTCCAGGTTCGTCTTGCCCACCACCACCGCACCGGCTGCGACCAGGCGGGC
The DNA here is from genome assembly GCF_023130475.1 of Aciditerrimonas ferrireducens. Taxonomy (GTDB): domain Bacteria; phylum Actinomycetota; class Acidimicrobiia; order Acidimicrobiales; family UBA8190; genus Aciditerrimonas; species Aciditerrimonas ferrireducens. Next base: position 89,558 of record NZ_JAKHEX010000002.1, on the reverse strand, counting down.
CACTGCCGTGGCGTCATAGGGCGGCCGCCAGGAGGCCAGGATGCGGGAGGAGCAGGTCGTGGGCACCCCGGCCGTGCAGAGGTTGTCCTTCACCGCCACCGGCACCCCGGCCAGCGGACCGAGCGGCGCGCCGGCCGCGACCTGGGCGTCGACCGCCTCGGCCTGGGCCCGAGCCAGCTCGGGGGTGAGGGTCACGAAGCACCCCAGCTGGCCCTCGACCTGGTCGATGGCCTCCAGGCACCCCTCGAGGACCTCGCTGGCCCGGACCTCCCCGCTCCGCACCGCCGCGGCGATGGCGGACGCCGTCGGCGCCAGGCTCACGGGGCCTCCCCCAGGATCGGCGGCACCTTGAACCGGCCGTCCTCGGCCGCCGGTGCCTCGGCCAGGACCACCGCCGGGTCCAGCGAGGGGCGGGGCTCGTCGTCTCGCAGCACGTTCACCAGGGCGAAGGGGTGCGCGGTGGGGGGAACCCCGGCGGTCGGGGCGGCCGCCACCTGGGCGGCGTGCTCCAGGACGGCCGCCAGCTGCTGGGCGTAGCGGTCCAGCTCCTCGGGGGACAGGGCGATGCGGGCCAGCCGGGCCACATGGGCCGTGGCCTCCCTCGTGATCCGGTCCGGCTCCTGACCAGCATCTTTTGTCCGTCTCCCGGGCACGCTGCCACGGTAGCGCGCTGCCGCGGACCCCCCGGCGGCCCCGGTCCCGGTCGGGGAGGCCCGGCGGCGGCGCGACGCTCCGGCCCGGTCAGGCCCGGTTCGGTAGGGTGGCGGCGACCCAGCCCGGGCCGATCGACCTGGAAGGAGCGCTGTCCGATGCCGTCCTACCCCTTCCTCAGCGACCAGTGGGTCGCCGAGGCCCGCCGTATCCGGGACGAGCTGGCCGGCCCCCGCCCGGCAGTACCCCACCAGGTCCGCATGAACCTGGTCGTCACCGAGGTGCCCTTCGGCGAGGACCCGGTCCATGCCCACCTGGACACCTCCTCGGGCCTGGTCGAGCTGGACCTCGGCCACCTAGCCGACCCGGACCTGACGGTGACGGTGGACTACCAGACAGCCAAGGCCATCCTCGTGGACGGGAACCCCCAGGCCGCCATGCAGGCCTTCATGGCCGGCAAGGTCCGGGTCGATGGGGACATGAGCAAGCTGGTCCTCCTCCAGACCCTGCCCCCCGACCCGGCGGCCGCTGAGCTGGCCCAGCGGATCCGGGGCATCACGGCCTGAGCGACCGGCCGCTCAGCTCGGGACCCCGGGATCCGCCCCGGCCAGACCGGGCAGGGCTTCCAGGAGCTCCCCCACGCTCCAGCGACCCTCCTTCGCCAAGGTCTCGGTCATCGTCCAGGGCTGGAACAGCCGGACCGTGCCGCCCTGGACGAAGAAGACCTGGCCGCTGACCCGGCTGCCGGGGGCCACGAGGGCCACCACCAGGGGTGCCACGTTCGCCGGGTCCCAGACGTCGAACGCCTCGGGGTCGGCCGGGGGCCGCACGATGTCAGTTAGCCCCGGGGTCTGCTCGGTCAGCCGGGTCCGGGCCGCGGGGGCCACGCTGTTCACCCGGACGCCGTAACGGACCAGCTCCCGGGCGGCGATGACCGTGAGCGCAGCGATCCCGGCCTTGGCCGCCCCGTAGTTCGCCTGCCCCGGGTTCCCCAGCAGACCCGAGGTCGAGGTGGTCGTGACCACGGCGGCATCGGGGGTCCGTCCGGCCTTCGCCTCGGCCCGCCAGTGGGCCGCGGCGTGGTGCAGAGGAGCCACGTGGCCCTTCAAGTGGACCCGCACGACCTCGTCCCAGTCCTCCTCGCTGAGGTTCACCAGCATCCGGTCCCGCAGGATGCCGGCGTTCAGCACCAGGCCGTCCAGCCGGCCGAAGTGCTCGAGGGCCTGGTCCACCAGCCGCTTGGCCCCGGCCCAGTCGGCCACGTCGTCGGTGTTCGCCACCGCCTCGCCCCCCGTCGCCGCGATCTCCCGTGCCACGCTCGCCGCGGCCCCCTCGTCGGCCCCGGCCCCGTCGGGCCCCGCGCCGAGGTCGTTCACCACCACCCGGGCCCCCTCGGCCGCCGCCAGCAGCGCGTACTCCCGTCCGAGGCCCCGGCCACCGCCGGTGACCACCACGACCCGTCCCTCGAGCACGCCCATCGCTCCCCTCCCTCGTGTCCTTCCCTGTCGTCCTGCCGATCCCGATGCGCCGGTCCCTGCGTGGGGGAGCCGGTCACTGGGTGTAGACCGTCACCACCGTCCCTCGGGGCACCACCTGGCCCGGGCCCGGGCTGGTGTGGAAGACCACCCCGCCGCCAGGCCCGTACACCGGGCCGACGACCAGGCCCGCGCCCTGCAGTTCGGTCACGGCCTGGGGCAGGGGCACGTCGTTCTCGACGTTGGGCACCGTGACCGGTGGCGGCCCCGAGGAGAGCACCACGGTCACCGTCGAACCCGCCGGGGCCCGGCCCGTGGGGCTCTCCGAGAGCACCGCTCCGGCCGGCTGGGCGAGGGAGGGCTGGGTGCTGCACGCCGCTCGCAGGCCGGCGGCCTGCAGGGCGCTGGCCACCCCGGCGCAGCTGCTGATCCCGGCCAAGCTCGGCACGGCCACGAGCGGTGGGCCGCTCGAGACCACGACGCTGACGGTCGAGCCCTCGGGGGCCCGACCCGTCGGCGACCACCGAAGGACCCGGCCGGCCGGCACGGTCGTGCTGCTGGCCTCCCGACAGCTGCCCCGCAGCCGGTGGGCATCGAGGAGCGCCACCACCGCCGAGCAGCCCCCCGAGACGCTGCCGAGGTCAGGCACCGACACCAGCGGGGGCCCCAGGGAGACCACCACGGCTACCGTGGCCCCTTGTCGGAGCCACGTGCCTGGTGCTGGGATCTCCCGCAGGACGTCACCGGCCAGGCTCTCGACCTGGTACCGCCGACGCAGGACCCGCAGCCGCAGGCCCTCGGCACGCACCACGCGAGCCGCCTGGGTCTCGGGTCGCCCGACCAGGCTGACCAGCCGGTGTCGGGGGAGGAGCACCCCGCTTCGCCAGACCCCGACCCCGGCCAGTGCCGCCAGCACCACCAGCAGGGCCGCGGCGATGAGCCACCCTCGCCGGCGACGGCCCCGCGGCAGCGGAGCCGGGACCGGGTCCTCGGCCGGCGCCGGGGCAACGACACCGGCGGCCGTGGCGGGCGCCAGCGCCGGTGCCGGTTCGGTGCGCTCGAGGGCCGGGACCGGCGCGCCCCGCAGGGCGAAGCCCCCGATGGCCTCGGGTGGGGGCAGTCGGCGGCCGAGCTCCTCCAGGGACCGAGCCAACTCCTCCGCGCTCGGCCGGTCCGCCGGTTCGGGGGCCGCCGCCTGGGCCAGCAGCGCCTCGAGGGGCCCGAGGGCCGGCAGGGGCGGCAGCCGCCGACCCACCCGGCCGAGGACCGTGCCGAGGGGGCTGTCGGCCACGAGCGGCACCGTGCCGGTCACGGCCTCCACGAGCACCAGGGCCAGGCCGTAGACGTCGGCGCGGTCGGTGGCCGGGCCGCCGCCGGCCCGTTCGGGCGCGGCGTAGCGGGCCGTGCCCAGCACGGCGCCGACCGGCTCGGTCCAGCTGGCCGCCTCCAGGGCCCGGGCCAGGCCGAAGTCGCCCACGGCCGCCCGGCCGTCCTGGTCGAGCAGCACGTTGCCAGGACTCAGGTCCCGGTGCACCAGACCCCGGCGGTGCGCGTAGGCCAGGCCGCCGGCCACCTGGGCACCGAGAGCGACCGCCTGGGCCAACGAGAGCCGCTGGCCGCCGTCCAAGAGGTCTCTAAGCGAACCGTCGAAGCGCTGGAGGACCAAGAAGGGTTGACCGCCCTCCTCTCCCCAGTCGAAGACCGCCACCACCCCGGGATGGGTCAAGGCGGCTGCGGCCCGAGCCTCGGCGGTGAAGCGCCGCACGAAGGCCGCGTCCTCAGCGAGGGAGGGATGGAGCAGCTTCACCGCCACCGGCCGCTCCAGGACCAGGTCCACCGCGTCGTAGACCCGGGCCGAGGCCCCCAGACCCAGGAGGCCCTGGAGTCGGTAGCGGCCGGCCAGCACCCGGCCGGTGTCGTCGGAGACGGTCGCCATGGCAGGAAGGGGCGGGCGCCCGGTGACGCCCGAAGCCGTCAGGCTAGCGGTTTGAGGCCGAGAGCTGGTGGTTCTCCGCTCATGAGGGCAGTTCGCCGCTGCGTAGCAGCTCCTCGAAGCGCTCGCCGGGCACCACCGGGATCCCCAGTTCGGCCGCCCGGGTCAGCTTGCTGGCCCCCGGGTCGGCGCCCGCCACGACGACCCATGTCCGTCGCGAGACGCTCCCGGTCGGCTTGCCCCCGGCTCGGCGCACCGCCTCCTCGGCCTCCTCCCGTGTGAGACCCGGCAGGGTCCCGGTCACCACCACGACCCGTCCCGCCAGGGGACCCTGGCTGGGCCCTTCGGCGCGGTCCGCGGCAGCTGGCCGGTCCTCGCCGAGGGACACCCCGGCGGCCCGTAGCTTCTCCACCAGCTGCCTGTTGGCCGGCGCGGCGAAGAACGCCGTGACGCTGCGGGCGATGACCGGCCCGATGCCCTCGACCGCAGCCAGCTCCTCCTCGTCAGCACCCCGCAGGCGGTCCAGGTGGCCGTAGCGAGCGGCCAGGGCCCGGCTGCCCGTCGGACCCAGGTGCCGGATCCCGAGGGCCACGAGCAGCCGCCACAGCGGCCGCGTCCGGGCCTGGTCGATGGCCTGCACGAGGTTCGCCGCTGAGAGCTCGCCCATGCGGTCCACCTGGGCCAGCTCCTCGGCTCGCAGCGAGAACAGGTCGCCGGGATCGTGCACCATGCCGAGGTCCACCAGCTGGGCCACCCGTTTCTCCCCCAGGCCCTCGATGTCCATGGCCCCCCGGGAGGCGAAGTGGACGATCCGCTGGATCACCTGGGCGGGACAGTCGACCGTGGTGCAGAAGGTGTCGGCCTCCCCGGGCAGGCGCACCAGGGGGCCCCCGCAGCTCGGGCAGGTGCGGGGGAACCGCCAGGGGGCCAGACCCGGTGGTCGTGCCGAGAGCACCGGCCCGACCACCTCGGGGATGACGTCCCCGGCCTTGCGCACCACGACCAGGTCGCCGGGGCGGACGTCCTTCAGGCGGACCTGGTCCTCGTTGTGCAGCGTGGCCATCTGGACCGTCGAGCCCCCGACCACCACCGGCTCGAGCACGGCGAAGGGGGTCGCCCGCCCGGTCCGGCCGATGGAGACCTCGATGGCCCGCAGGGTGGTCGTCCGTTCCTCGGGCGGGAACTTCACCGCCAGGGCCCAGCGGGGGGCGTGGCTGGTGGCCCCCAGACGGGCCCGCAGGGCCAGGTCGTCGACCTTCACCACCACCCCGTCGATCTCGTAGTCCAGGTCGTGGCGGTGGGCCTGCCAGTGCTGGCAGTAGGCCACGACCTCCCCCACGCTGGCCACCGTGGCGATCTCGGGGTTCACCGGGAAGCCGAGCTCCCGGAGCAGCGCCAGCCAGGCCGAGTGCCGGTCGACCCCGACCACCTCGCCGACGGCGGCCACCTGGTAGGCGAAGAACGCGAGCGGCCGGCTGGCCGTCACCGTCGGGTCCTTCTGCCGCAGCGAGCCGGCCGCCGCATTCCGGGGGTTGGCGAAGAGCCGCTGGCCCTCGGCCAGCAGCCGGGCGTTCATGGCCTCGAAGGCGCTGACCGGCAGGTAGACCTCGCCCCGGACCTCCATGACAGCAGGGACCGGGCCCAGGCGCCTCGGCCAGGCCAGCTCCTTTGGGATCGCCCCGATGGTGGCCACGTTCGGGGTCACGTCCTCCCCGACCCGCCCGTCGCCCCGGGTGGCCGCCTGGGTGAACCGCCCCCGCTGGTAGGTCAGGGAGATGGCCAGCCCGTCGATCTTCGGTTCGCACACGAAGGGCCCGGCCGCCGCTTCGGGCACCAGCCGGCCGATCCGCTCCACCCAGGCCTCGATCTCGGCGACCTCGAAGGCGTTCTCCAGGCTCAGCATGGGTTCCCGGTGGGTCACCGGGGCGAAGCGCGCTGCCGGGGGCGCCCCCACCTCCTCGGCCACCGACTGCTCGCCGGCCAGCTCCGGGTGGGCGGCTTCCAGGGCCCTGAGCTCGGCCACCAAGGCGTCGTAGTCGGCGTCGGCGATCTCGGGGTCGTCGTCCTGGTAGTAGCGCCGCCGGTGCCGGGCCACCTCGGATCGCAACCAGGCCAGCCGGGCGGCGGGGTCCGAAGCGGGCGGGCCCTGTTCGGCCACCACGCTTCGGACCACACCCGCCCCCGGCCCCTCAGGCGTCATCGCCGCGCTCCCCAGCCGGGCCCCCGCCCGCGGACGGAGGACCGGCCCTCCGGTCCGTGGCCACGGCCGAACCGAGGACCCGGTCGGGGTCCGCCGGGTCGTAGAGCGCGACCAGCTGGCCCGGGGCCACCGGCCGCTCGGGCCGCTCGAAACGCACCCCGTCGGCGGCGAGCCAGCCCGCCCGGGGAGCGCCGTGGGCCGAGACCTGGGCCAGGACCGGACTGCCGACCGTCAGAGGCTCGTCGACCCAGGTCCACCCGGTCAGGGCCACCTCCTCCACCAGGGCTCGGCGAAGGGGCCCCACGAGCACGACCCGCCGCGCCACGTCGACCCCGACCGCGTAGCGCCGGCTTCCCCCGCCCCCGGGGGAGATGCCCCGGCGTTGGCCGACCGTGACCAGCTCGACCGCAGGCACCTCTCCGACCTCCTGGCCACTGTCCACGTCGACCAGGCGACCGGGATGGAGCGCGAGGGCTCGGCCCAAGAATCCCTCGCGGCCCTCACCGGAGGGGATGAAGCACACGTCCTGGCTGTCGGGCTTCCCCGCCGTCGGCAGCCCCCAGCGGGCCGCCAGGGCCCGAACCTCGGCCTTGGTCAGCTCGCCAACCGGGAACCGCAGGACCTCCAGCTGGGCGCGTCCCAGCATGGCCACCACGTAGGACTGGTCCTTCGCCCGGTCCCGGCCCCGCCGCAGCTCGGCGCCTCGCGGGCCGACGGCCACGCGGGCATGGTGGCCGGTCGCCAGAGCGTCGAACCCCAGCCGCAGAGCCCGGTCGAGCAGCAGACCGAACTTCACCTGCCGGTTGCAGGCCACGCACGGGTTCGGGGTCCAGCCCCGGGCGTGCCCGGCCACGTAGGGCCGCACGATCGGCCACCCGCCGAGCGTCCTCGACGTCGGCCACCGAGCAGCAGCCCGAATCCGACGGGCCGCCCCAGAGCTTCAAGGTGGCACCCACCACCTCGTGGCCCTCGGCGGCCAGCAAACCGGCTGCCACCGAGGAGTCGACCCCACCGGACATGGCCACCAGGACCCGCACGAGCCAAGCCTAGGGCTCCGCCCAGGACCGCCTCGGCGGAGCCGGACGCCGGCGGGCCGCCCCTGCCTTCCCCTGCCCGCCCCGACGTGCTACAACGAGGGAAAGCGCAGGGTGTCGACTACATCACACTCTGTGAGATGATGGCGCAGGTTGGCGGCAGCAAGGACGGCTGCCGATGCACCGAGGGGCGCAGGGAGGCGCCGGGCCCGACACCCCCCCGGAGGGGGCGGAGAGAAGGACCGGAGATGGACCAGGCCAAGCAGCCCAGGCAGCCGTCGGCCCCGGTCGCCGGGGCGTCGACCGACGCGACGCGGGGCTTGCCTCCGGGTCTGCCCGACGTGCTCGAGCCCTGGGCCGAGCGCTGTCGGGCCCGGGGCCTTGCGACCGGCCCCGGGGCGGGCGCCGACGCGCTCCTGGCCACCTTGGCCACCGCCCTCGCCCAGGGCGGCCAGACCGCCCAGCTGGGTCGCTCCGCTCGGAGCTGGGGGGCAAGAGCCCAGTCCCCGGCGGACGTCGTGACCGCCCTGGCCGCCCTGCGAACCCTGCTCGGGGAGGACCCTCGGTCCCTGGTCGCCCTGGGGGTCCCGTCCGCACCGGCCGGCCTCTCCCCGGCGGTGCTCCACGAGCTGCTCGACCAGGTCATGTTCCAGGCGGTCGACGCCGCGGCCGGTCAGCTCTCGGCCATCGCCCGCACCGATCCCTTGACCGGCTGCCGGAACCGTCGGGCCCTCGCCGAGGACCTCCGACGAGCCCTCGCGGCCGCCGAGGAGGCGGACCTGGACCTGGCCGTGGCGGCCATCGACCTGGACGGCCTGAAGACCATCAACGACACCCGGGGCCACGCTGCGGGCGACGCGGCCCTCAGCGCCCTCGTGGCCACCTTCCGTCGGGAGCTCCGGGACGCCGACGACCTCTACCGGACCGGCGGTGACGAGTTCGTCCTCCTCCTGCCCTTCACCGATGCCGCTGGAGCCCGGGCCCTCCTGGGGCGCCTCGAACGAGCCGGGGGACCGGCCTTCAGCTGGGGAGTGGCCGCCCGGCCCCGGTCACCGGGCAGTGCGCCCTTGACCCCCGACGCGCTCGTGCACCTGGCCGACCTCGACCTCTACCGGCGACGCCGGGAGCGCCGTCGCCGTCGAGCCCGCCAGGCCCGTTTCCGGCGGGGCCTCGGGGCGGCCTCGGCGGTGGCCTCCCTGGCCGCGGCGGTGACCGCCTTCGACGTCGCCCAGGCCTCCTCCCCGCCGGTCCCGGCCTCCGTCGGTGCACGCCCGGTCGGCGCAGGCCCAGTCGGCACAGCCTCAGCGGGCTCGGCCCGGGAGGCCACCCGCCGAACGGGCACCCCCGGGGCCAACTCGAGCACCTCGTCCTCCGGCACCCTGGCGGCCCACCAGCTCGGGTCCGCTGACCAGGCCCCTGCCAACCTGCTCAGCGCCCTCCAGCGGGCCAGCATGCCCGCGGGCCAGCTTGCGACCGGGGTCTTCACCTCGGCTGCCCCCAATGGACCAAGCCATCGCGGGCCCGGCAAGCCTGGAGCCAGCCCCAGCGGGCCCGGCCCGGTGGGGACCCGGCCCCCCGGTCTCGGGTCGGGTCACCCCTCCCCCCCGGCTGGGCCCCTAGGTCTCACCCCCGCCGGCCCACCAGGCCGTCAGGGCGGCCCCCGGCACGCTCGCCTGCACCCGCCCCGTCCTGGCGTCGGCGCGCCCGGCCCCCAGCAGGGCCGCCCCCCACAGGGCGCGGCGCCCCCGGCTCAACCGGTGCCGCCCACCCCCGGGACCGCGCCCGGCCGGCCGCTCGGCCCTCCTGGCGTGCTCCGCCGGGGAGCCGGCGTGCTCGCCGCCGAGGCGAGGGTCGGTCCTCTCGACCGGGTCCCCTGATCCCTGATCCGCTCGTCCCCCGGGGCTTTCGACCGCAGGGCACGGACCACCCCGGGGACCACGGCCAGGGCCCGGTCCACCTCGGCGTCGCTCGTCGTCCAGCCGAGGCTGAAGCGAAGGCCGGTGCGGGCCTCGGTCTCGGGCAGGCCGATGGCGGTCAGGACGTGGCTGGGCTCGGGGGCACCGCTGGCACAGGCTGCGCCGACCGAAGCGCAGACTCCGGCGACGTCGAGCCCGACGACCAGCTCCTGGGCGGCGACCCCGGGGAAGCGGAGGTGGGCGAGGTCCACGGCGGCGCTGTCCCACGCCGCACCGAGGGTGGGGACCGCCCCGGCCTCGGCCACCAGGCCCGTCACCAGGCGGCGCCGCAGGGCAGCCAGACGCGCCCGAGCGGCCACCCGATCCTCCCACGCGGCCTGGAGGGCGGCGGCCATCCCGACGGCCAGGGCGACCGGCACGGTCCCCGGGCGCCGGCCCCGCTCCTGGCTGCCGCCCCGCAGCAAGGGCGCCAGCTGGGCCGGTCGTCGGACCACCAGCGCCCCGATGCCCGGCGGACCACCGACCTTGTGGGCGCTCAAGGCCACTAGGGCGCAGCCCTGGGTCAGCTCGGGGAGCTCGACCCAGGGCAAGGCAGCCACCGCGTCGCAGAGCACCAAAGCCCCCGGGGCGGCCCGGGCCACCTGGGCCACGACCTCGGGGACCGGCTGGACGGTGCCCAGCTCGTTGTTCACCGCCATGACCGCGACGAGGGCCACCGGCGGGCCGGGCGAGTCCAGGGCCTCGGCCAAGGCGGCCAGGTCCAGGATCCCGGTCGGCTCGACCGGCACGGTCGCGCCCCCAAGAGCCCGGCAGGGCTCGAGGACCGCCGCGTGCTCGATGGCGCTGCACAGCAGTCGACCCCGGTCGCGGGCCGCATGCACCCCCAGGTTGGCCGCCTCGGTACCGCCGCTCGTGAAGACCAGCTCGTCGGGCCGGCACCCCACGACCGCCGCGATCTGCTCCCGGGCGTCCTCCAAGGCGGCCTTGGCTCGCCGGGCCATCCGGTGGGACCCCGCCGGGTTGGCCGGCTGGCCAGCCAGCCAGGGCAGCATGGCCTCCAGGGCCTCAGGGCGCAGCGGGCTGCTCGCCGCGTGGTCCAGGTACACCGGGGCCCCGCCCGGCTCCCTGCCGGCCCGCGCCGTGGTGTTCATCCTGGGTGGGCCCCCATGATCACGGCCGCCGCGCCGACCAGGACGAGCACCCCGGCGGCCCCGAGGGCCATCCGTCGGCCTTCTCGGGCGACCTCGGGCCCGGGAGTCGGTTCGCGCTCGTCGGCCAGGACCCGGGCCAGGCGCCGCTCGCCGCGCAGGACCAGGGCCTCGCTCAGGAGCACGGCGGCCACCCAGAGCCCGCCGCCCATCTCGACGAAGGGGTCGTCGAAGGCGAAGCGGCCGTCGCTCAGCCAGACCAGGGCGGCCCCGAGCAGGGGCACAAGGTAGACGGCCCGGGCCGCCCAGTTCCGGGGGGTGGCGAAGAACCGGGCCAGGTGGGCCGGGAGCGGTCCCACCGGGAGCCGGGCCAGGCGGGCCCCCTGGACCCCGGTCACCAGGACCGAACCGAAGCCCACGAGGACCGCCGCCACGTGCAGCGCCAGGACGATCCCGAACGCCGGGCTGTTCACTCCGACCCCGGCCAGCCAGACCTCCCCGGGCAGCAGCACGACCTCATGGTGCCCCAGCGCCCGAGGGCCGGGGAGTCGCCGGCCCGGGCCGCCCCGTTCCCCAACGCCGACCCAACCGGGCCGCCGAGTCCTTGGCTCGGGGAGCGGGCCTGCCGAGGTCTTCGGTGTGCCATCCCCGCCGGCCCGCCGCCCGCTAGCCTGAAGCCAACGAGAGACGAGCAGCGCGGGGCAGTCAGCCGGCCCGGGCGATACCCGGACCGGGTACGAGGAGCGTGATCGGCCAGTGAGGTCCGTCGCCGTAGCAGCAACGCCGAGGAGGGCCCGGTGAGCCAGCTCCGCCTTGATCCGCTGACCGGCCGTTGGGTGGTCTTGAGCGTGGACCGGTCCGAGCGGCCCTCGGCTTTCGCCCCTCGGCTCTCGGTGGTCCAGGCCGACACCTCTCGCCCCTGTCCTTTCTGCCCGGGCAACGAGGAGGCCTCCCCGCCGGCCCTCGAGACCTACGGGGCCGGTGGACGGTGGGCCGTCCGGGTGGTGAAGAACCTCTACCCGGCGTTCGAGGGGGACGAGCCCTTCGTCGTGGAGCACCGCGGGCCGGTCTTCACCCAGGCGAACGCGGGCGGCATCCACGAGGTCCTGGTCCTCTCGCCGTCGCACGCAGACGGCTGGGACGCCATCAGTGAGGACCAGGCGGCCTTGGTCATGGCCGCCATCCGGGATCGCGTCGAGGAGCACGCTGCGGTCCCCGGTCTGCGCTACAGCCAGGCCATCGTGAACAGCGGCCGGGAAGCCGGCGCCTCCATCGAGCACCCCCACGGCCAGCTCCTCGGCATCCCCTTCGTGCCCCGGGAGCTGGTCGACGAGCAGGCCGGGTTCGCCCGCTTCGCTGGCCGCTGCTTGCTGTGCGCCACGGTGGCCGCCGAGGAGGACGCCGGCCACCGGGTGGTCCTGGCCGACGACCGGGTCCTCGTGGTGGCCCCCTTCTGGAGCGGGGTGCCCTACGAGATGCTGGTCCTGCCCCGGGCCCACACCGCCCACCTGCACCGGGCCCACCCCCAGGACCTGGCCGGGGTCGGCCAGGCCATCCGGGAGGCCCTCCGCCGGCTGCGCCAGCGGCTCGGGGACGTGGCCTACAACGTGGTCTTCCACGCTGCCCCCTACCGTGCCCCCGAGCCCTACCACTGGCACGTCCACATCCTCCCCAAGCTCACCACCAGGGCTGGTTTCGAGCTGGGCACCGGCGTGGCCATCAACATCGTGGCTCCCGAGACGGCCGCTGCCGAGCTGCGGGCCGCCGACCCGGCCGAGAGCACCCCGGCGCAGGCCGTCGCCGGCCAGGCCTGAGCGCCGGCACGCCCCCGGCAGCCCCCCTGGGACGGCTACCCAGGCGGGACCTCGGCGAGCGCGGCGCCCGGCTGGCCCCGGAGGGCTTCGCCTGCGTCGAGCAGCAGCGTCCGAGCCGCCTCGTAGGGTCCCACCTGGCCCCGCTCGACCGCCGAGAGGAGCTCGGCCCGGTCCCCGAGCTCGAGGTCCCGGACCACCCGGGCGAGCTGGGCCTGCAGGATCCGCTCGAGCTCGGCCCGGGCCCGGGCCCGCCGGCGGCGGTCCCGCTCGCCGCTTCGGACCAGGTAGTCCTGGTGCGCCTCGATCGCCGCCCACAGCTCTGCTACTCCCCGGCCGTCGGCCGCCACGGTCTCGACCACCGGCGGTCGCCAGGCCTCCGCCGGGTCGCCTTCCTGCTCGCCTCGCCGACCGGGCCGGGGCCGGCCCGCGAGGTCCAGCATCTGCTCCAGGTCCCGCCTGGCCTCCCGGGCGCCGGGCAGGTCGGCCTTGTTCACCACGAAGACGTCCGCCACCTCCATGAGCCCGGCCTTGTTGGCCTGGACGGCGTCGCCCCACTTCGGGTTCACGACCACCACGGTCGTGTCGGTGGCCGACGCCACCTCGACCTCCACCTGGCCGACCCCGACGGTCTCGACGAGCACCAGCGGGACGCCGGCAGCCCAGAGCACCCAGATGGCCTCGGGGACGGCCACCGACAGCCCGCCCAGGTGCCCGCGGGTGGCCATGGACCGGATGAAGACCCCGTCGTCGCCGGCGTGGTCCTGCATCCGGACCCGGTCGCCGAGGACCGCCCCGCCGCTGAAGGGGGAGGTGGGGTCGACGGCCACCACCGCCACCCTCGGGGCCCCCCGGCGCCGGGCCTCGGCCACCAGCCGGGAGGTCAGGGTCGACTTGCCGGCCCCCGGAGCCCCGGTGATCCCCACCGTCCAGCCCTCCTGGCCGGCCGCCCGGGCATGGGCCAGGGCCGAGAGGGCCTGCCCCTCGGCGCGCCCGGCTTCGACGAGGCTGAGGAGGCGGGCCAGGGCCCGACGGTCCCCCGAGCCCGCCTGGTCCAGCAGCTCGGCGGGGTCCCGCGAGACGCGACCCGGCCCGGGGCGGGGCTCGGTCGAGACGGTGGCGAGATCCTCAGCCATGGCGCCTGGAGCGTAGGGGACCGGCCCCGGCGCTCACCACCCGGCCTCGGCCATGGCGAGCTCCCCCTCGGGGTGCTCCCGCCACACCGGGGCCCCGAGGGACCGCAGCTTGCCGACCAGGTCGTCGTAGCCCCGGTCGACGTGCTGGGCGTCGAGGACCACCGTCTGCCCCTCCGCCACCAGCCCGGCCAGCACGAGGGCTGCCCCGGCCCGCAGGTCGGTGGCCCGCACCCGGGCTCCCTGCAGCCGGGGCACCCCCCGGACCACGGCGTGGTGCCCCTCGATCCGCACGTCCGCCCCCATGCGCCGCAGCTCCTCGACGTAGCGGAACCGCCCCGAGAACAGGTTCTCGGTCACGATCCCCACCCCCTCGGCGACGCTCAGCATGGCCACGATGAAGGGCTTGTAGTCGGTGGCCACGCCGGGGTAGGGCAGGGTCGAGACGTCCACGCTCCTAAGCCGTCGACGGCCGGCCGCCCAGATACCCTCGGCGTCGCCCTCGACCTCCAGGCCCATGGCCCGCAGCTTGCAGACCAGCATCTCCATGTGGGCCAGGCGGCCGTCCGCCACCCGGACCTCGCCGCCGGCCATGCCGACCGCCGCCAGGAAGGTGGCCGTGACCACGCGGTCCGGGACGACCCGGTGGCTGGCACCCCGGAGGGCCCGAGCACCCCGGACCACGACCCGGGAGGTCCCGGCGCCACGAACCTCGGCCCCCATGGCCTCGAGGAATGCCGCCAGGTCCTGCACCTCGGGCTCCCGGGCGGCGTTCTCGATGACCGTCGTGCCCTCGGCCAGGGTCGCCGCCATGAGGAGGTTGTCGGTCACCGTGTGGCTCGGGTAGGCGAGCCGGATGGTCGTCCCCTGCAGCCGCCGGCCCGGGACGGTCCCCGCCAACCCCCCGCCCTCGGCGGTCTCGAACCGGGCCCCCATGGCTGCCAGGCCCTCCAGGTGCAGGTCGATGGGCCGCTCCCCGAAGTCGTCACCCCCCGGCATGCCCACCACCGCCCAGCCGCAGCGGGCCAGCAGGGGCCCGAGCACCACGATCGAGGCCCGCATCTTCGCCACCAGGCTCATCGGCGCCACCGGTTCGAGCGCAGCCGGCACGGTCACGACCAGGTCCCCAGGGTCGTCGGGACCCGACGGCTCCTGCCGGACCACCTCGGCCCCCATGGCCCGCAGCACCTCGGCCATGAGGCCCACGTCGGTGATCCGAGGCACGTTCCGCAGCACGAAGCGACCCTCGGCCAGGAGGCAGGCCGCCATGAGCTTGAGGGCCGAGTTCTTCGCCCCCCCGGCCCGCACCACGCCCCGCAGGGGGCCCGAGGGACGGACCACGACCTGGGAGCAGGGGGAGGGCTCGGGCACGGGCTCCAGTATGACCCCCCGCCGGGGCCGCCGATGGAGCCCCTCCTGGGTTATCGTCGGGCCGTGGCTGGCACTCCTCAAGCCCCCGACCGCAACCTGGCCATGGAGCTGGTCCGGGTGACCGAGGCGGCCGCCATGGCCGCGGGCCGCTGGATGGGCCGGGGCGACAAGAACGGGGCCGACAACGCGGCGGTGAACGCCATGCGGGTGGTCCTCGACGGCGTGGCCATGGACGGCATCGTGGTCATCGGGGAGGGGGAGAAGGACCAGGCCCCCATGCTCTACAACGGGGAGCGGGTCGGCAACGGCAGCCCGCCCCAGGCCGACGTGGCCGTCGACCCGATCGACGGCACCACCCTCACCGCCCTCGGCCGGGGCGGAGCCCTGGCCGTCATCGCCGTCTCCGAGCGGGGCACCATGTTCAACCCCGGTCCCTGCGTCTACATGGAGAAGCTGGCCGTCGGCCCGAAGGCGGCCGGCGTGGTCGACCTCCGGCGGCCACCGGCGGAGAACGTCGAGGCCGTCGCCAAGGCCCTCGGCAAGTCCGTCCGGGACGTCACCGTCGTCATCCTCGACCGGGAGCGCCACCGGGAGCTCATCGCCGAGGTCCGGGGCATCGGGGCCCGCATCAAGCTCATCACGGACGGGGACGTCGCCGGGGCCATCTCGACCGCCTGGCCCGACTCGGGCGTGGACCTGCTCCTGGGTACCGGCGGCACCCCCGAGGGGGTCCTGGCCGCTGCCGCCCTCAAGTCCATGGGAGGGGAGATCCAGGGCCGCCTGGTGGCCCGGGACGAGGACGAGCGGGCCCGGGCGCAGGCCCAGGGCTACGACCTCGACGCCATCCTCACCACCGACGACCTGGTGCGCGGGGACAACTGCTTCTTCGCCGCCACCGGCATCACCGACGGCGAACTCCTCCAAGGCGTCCGCTACCACGACTTCGGGGCCACTACCCAGTCCCTCGTCATGCGCTCCCGCTCGGGCACCGTCCGGCTCATCTCGGCTCGCCACTCCCTCCACAAGCTCCGGGAGTTCAGCTCCGTGGCCTTCGACTGAGGGTCAGCGGACCGCTCCGGCTCGCCCGCCTCGACCTGACGGGAACATGACGGGGCGACCCCCGGTCCCCGCCGCCGAGGGGTACCCTCGGGCATGATCCTCGCCGTCCTGCTCAGCGTGGTCGTCAGCGGGCTCATCGTCGGTGGCCTCGGCCGGCTGCTGGTCCCGGGCCACAGCCGCATGGGGATCGGCGCCACCATCCTCATCGGCTTCGCCGGTTCCGTGGTCGGCAACATCGTGGGCGCCATCCTGGGAGTCGGCCCGATCATCGATTTCGTGCTGGCCGTCGGGGCGGCGGCGGTCATCGTGGCCGGCACCCACGGCCACCGCCACTTCCGCCAGCGCCGCCTCCCCCCGGGGAGCGGCGGCTCCCTCGGCGCCTGAGCCTCCCCCGAGAGCGCCGCTGGAGCCGGCCTCGGGCCCCGGACCCGAGGCGGGTGCCGGGCTCTTGGCTCAGGGGTCGCCCAGGGCGGGCAAGCCGTCGATGCTCCGGGCGTTCTTCGCCGCCCGGTAGGCGGCCAGGCCCTCGGGGCCCTTGCGCTCCGCCCAGTCGTCCAGCTGCGACCGGTGCCCTTCGAAGCGCAGCAGCGGGACCCCGTAGCCGCAGGAGCTCGAGACCCGCTCGACCTCGAGGACCACGACGGCCCGCACCCCGGCCGGCACCGGCGGCGGGGTCCTGCCAGGGCTGCGCGGTGCGAAGGCCGGGAGCTGGCGGGCCAGGTCGAGGAACTCGGGCGTCGCTCGCTCCGCCACCCGCCCCCGGCCGTGCACCCGGACGATCCGGGGCGGCCCCGAGAACGCGCAGGCCATGAGCACCAGCCGGCCGTTCTCCCGGAGATGGGCGGCGGTCTCGGCGCCACTGCCCGTTTGGTCGGCGTAGGCCAGGAGCCGCGGACCGAGGACCTTGAGCTCGCCCCGGTTGCCCTTCGGCGAGCAGTTCACCCGGCCGTCGGCCGCCAGCGGGGCGCTGGCGACGAAGAAGACCGGCTGGGCCTCCAAGAAGGCAGCGGTGGTCGAATCGATGCGGTCCTCCACGCGGCCCATGCGACAGGCTACCGAGCCCAGCCGAGGACCTGCTGGCCCTCGAAGTCCACCATCACGACCTCCACGGCCAGGGCACCGTCCACGAAGGTCCGGCAGGCCGCCCGGGCCTGCTCGCAGAGCAGCTGGAGGGGCGCGAGGAAGCCCTCGGCCAGGCAGACCTCGCAGAAGTGCCGGGCGGTGGCGGTGGCTCGGGCCGCGGCCACCACCGCCGGGGGCGCGCCGGTGGCCCGAGCCGCCTCCTCGAGCAGGCCGGTGTCGACGTCGGAGCGGTGGAAGTGGGTCATCATCACCCCGGCCGCCAGCTTGCTGACCTTGCCGGCCATGCCCACGAAGACCACCTGGGCCACCCCCTGGCGGACGCAGCGCCGCAGGGCCACCCCGGTGAAGTCCCCGACCTCCACGAAGCACACCGGGTCCAGCCCGGGGTGCAGCCGTTCGGCCGCGGCGAGGGAGCGGGCCCCGGTGGCGAGGACCACGGTCCGCTCGCCCTGGGCGCTGGCCACGTCGACCTGCTGGACCACCGAGGCCCGGTAGGAGGCGGTCGAGAAGGGGCGGACGATGCCGGTGGTGCCCAGGATGGAGATGCCCCCGAGGATCCCCAGCCGGGCGTTCGTCGTCTCCTCCGCCATCCGCTCCCCGTCGGGCACCGAGAAGGTCACCACCAGGGGCTCGGGGCTCACCTCGGCCAGGGCGGCCAGGATCATCCGGCGGGGCACCGGGGTGATGGCCGGACCGCCGACCGCCAGGCCCAGGCCGGGCTTCGTGACCGTGCCGACCCCCTCGCCGGCCAGCAGCTCGGTGCCCGGCCCCCGGCCAGGGGCCACGGCAGCCGTCATGCGGGCCCCGTCGGTGCAGTCCGGGTCGTCGCCGGCATCCTTCACCACCACCGCCCGGCCCTCCTGGTCCCATTCGACCGGGAACCGGACCCGCTGGCCGCTCGGCAGGCCGACCTCGACCTCGGTCGGGCGCTGACCGGTCCACGCGGCCAGGGCGGCGGCCTTGGCCGCCGCGCTAGCGCAGGTGCCGGTGGTCCAGCCGGTGCGCAGGCCCCGTCGACGACGGGCCACCTCAGGGCTGAGGGCCGGCTCGTGGGGTCGCCGGGGCGCGTCGGGCACCCCGCCAGTCTGACGCCCCGGGGCGACCGGCCGCCAGCGTTGCCCCCTACCTGGGCCTCCGCTACCGTCAGCCCATGGACCGGCCCGCCCCGCGGCCCCGGACCCGCGCCCCGCACGCTGACCACCACCACGGCCTTGGGCACGGCACCGCTACCGACGAGCGGGCCCTCCTCCAGGCCCTGGTGCTCATCGGGGGTTTCCTGGTCGCCGAGGTCGTCCTCGGGGTCCTCGCCCACTCCCTGGCGCTGCTCGCCGACGCCGGCCACATGCTGACCGACGCGGGGGCCCTCGTGGGGGCCGTGGCGGCCATCCGGCTGGCCCGCCGACCCGCCGGGGGTCCGTGGACCTACGGCCTCCAGCGGGCCGAGATCCTCTCGGCCGCGGCGAACGGGATCGCCCTCGTGGTGGCCGCCGCCCTGGTCGTCGAGAGCGCCATCAGCCGCCTCCTGCACCCCGCGGTTCGGGTCGAGGGCGCCACGGTCGTCGGGGTGGCGGCCGCCGGGGTCCTCGTCAACCTGGCCGCCACTGCGCTCCTGACGAAGGCGGACCGGGGGTCGCTGAACGTCGAGGGGGCCTTCCGCCACATGGTCGCCGACCTGGCTGCCTTCCTCGCCACCTTGCTCGCCGGGGTCCTCATCCTGGTCGCCCACGTCGAGCTGGCCGACACCGCGGCGTCGCTCCTCGTGGTGGCCCTCATGGTCCGCACCGGCTGGGACCTCCTACGGCGCTCGGGTCGGATCCTCCTCCAGGCCGCCCCAGCCGAGGTGGCCTTGGCCGAGGTCCACCAGCACCTCCTGGCCCTGCCCGGCGTGGTGGCCGTCCACGACCTCCACGCCTGGAGCCTCACCTCAGGCCTCCCGATCCTCACCGCCCACGTGGTCGTCGACGACCGCGTCCTCCAGAGCCGGGCCGGCGCCCTCCTCGACGACCTCCAGGAGTGCCTCGCCGACCACTTCGACGTCGAGCACTCGACCTTCCAGATCGAGCCGGCCAGCCACCTGGACCACGAACGGGCCGTGCACCCCTGAAGTCCGCGGGGCCGGCCCCGGCGGCTCAGCTGCCGGTGCCCGGCCCGCCGCCAGCGGCCACCTCCAGGCGGAGCTGAGCCCGGGCCAAGGCGGCCTCGACCGCGGCCAGCTCCTCGGGTGGGGCCTCGGCGTTGCGCAGCTCGGCCAAGCGGGCCTCGGCCCGCTCCCGGGCCCGCTGGGCCCGGGCCACATCGATCTCCTCGGCTCGCTCGGCCACCGGGGTCAGGACCACCAGGCCGGCCTGCTCGACGTGGACGAACCCGCCGTGGACCGCCAGGCGCTGCTCGCCCTCGGCCTCGACCACCCGCAGCAGGCAGGGCACGAGCGCCCCGATCAGGGGGGTGTGGCCTGGGAGGAACGCGGCTTCGCCCTCCTCGGTCCGCAGGTGGACCTCGGTCGCCTCGGTCCGCACCAGCACCCGCTCGGGGGTCACGACGGCCGCCGGCAGGGCCACGGCTACTCGGCCTCCTTCTGGAGCTCCCGGGCCTTCGCCAGGACCGACTCGGCCCCCCCGACGTTCAAGAAGGCCTGCTCGGGCACGTCGTCCAGCTCGCCCTTCAAGAGGGCCTCGAAGGACTCCACGGTCTCGGCCACCGGCACCGTGACTCCCTTCAGGCCGGTGAAGGCCTCGCCGACGTTGAAGGGCTGGGAGAGGAACCGCTGGATCTTCCGGGCCCGGTTCACCGTCAGCCGGTCCTCCTCGGAGAGCTCGTCGAGGCCCAGGATGGCGATGATGTCCTGGAGCTCCCGGTAGCGCTGGAGGACGCTCTGGACCCCCCGGGCGACCTGGTAGTGCCGCTCGCCGACGACCTCGGGGGTCAAGATGTTCGAGGTCGAGGCCAGGGGGTCGACCGCCGGGTAGATCCCCAGGGACGCGATCTGGCGGGACAGCTCGGTGGTGGCGTCCAGGTGGGTGAAGGTGGTGAAGGGGGCCGGGTCGGTGTAGTCGTCGGCCGGCACGTAGACCGCCTGGAGCGAGGTGATCGAGCGGCCCCGGGTCGAGGTGATCCGCTCCTGGAGCTGGCCCATCTCGTCGGCCAGGGTCGGCTGGTAGCCGACGGCCGAGGGCATCCGGCCCAGCAGGGTCGAGACCTCCGAACCGGCCTGGACGAACCGGAAGATGTTGTCGATGAAGAGCAGGACGTCCTGGCCCTTCACGTCCCGGAAGTACTCGGCCATGGTCAGGGCCGAGAGGCCGACCCGCAGCCGCACCCCCGGCGGCTCGTCCATCTGGCCGTAGACCAGGGCGGCCTTCTCGATGACCCCCGACTCCTGCATCTCGAGCCAGAGGTCGGTGCCCTCCCGGGTCCGCTCGCCCACCCCGGCGAAGACCGACACCCCGCCGTGGTTCGTCGCCACCCGGTTGATCATCTCCATGATGAGCACCGTCTTGCCCACCCCGGCCCCGCCAAAGAGGCCGATCTTGCCGCCCCGCACGTAGGGCTCCAGGAGGTCGATGACCTTGATGCCGGTCTCGAACATCTCGGCCCGGGGCTCCAGGGCGTCGAAGGGCGGGGGGTCCCGGTGGATCTCCCAGCGCTCCTCGACCGCGCCGATGTCGACGGTGTCGAGGGCCTCGCCCAGGACGTTGAAGACGTGGCCGAGCACGGCGTCGCCGACCGGCACCGCCAGGCCCCGGCCGAGGTTCCGCACCGCCGTGCCCCGGCGGAGCCCGTCGGTGGGCTTCAGGCAGATGCAGCGCACCCGGCCCTCACCGATCTGCTGGGCCACCTCGGCGGTGATGGTCACCGTGCGGCCCTCCAGCTCCACGTCCATCTCCAGGGCGTGGTTGATCTCCGGCAAGCCGTGCGGCGGGAACTCCACGTCGACCACCGGGCCGGCGATGGCCACGACCCGGCCGTCGGGGAGCCCGTTGGCCCGCTGGGCCGCCTGGGCTGGGGCTGTCGTCGTCATCCTGCCTCGCTCCTCGTCTCTGGCTCGTCTCTGGGTCCCGAACCGTTCCTGACCAGCCTGCCGCCTAGCTGGCCTCGGCTTCCTCGGCTTGCCGCAGGGCCTCGGCCCCGCCCACGATCTCCATGATCTCGGTGGTGATGGCGTCCTGCCGGGCCCGGTTCATGACCCGGGTCAGGGTCTTGACCAGCTCCTCGGCGTTGTCCGTGGCCGCCGCCATGGCCCGCTGGCGGGCGGTGTGCTCCGAGACCGCCGCCTCGAGCAGGGCCCCGAAGATGGCCGCCTCGGCGTAGCGGGGCACCAGCTCGCCCAGGAGGTCCTGGGAGGCCGGCTCGAACTCCACGTACCCCTGTCGGTCCTCGGGCCCGACGGTGCCCGGCGGCAGGTCCTCGCCGGCCGCCGGGGTGCGCGGGGTCGCCTCCCCGTCGGCGCTCGGGTCGGGCAGGGGCAGGAGCTGGCGCTCCTCGACCACCTGGGTACCAGCCGAGCGGTAGCGGGTGGAGACCACGAGGACCTGGTCGATCTCCTCGGCCAGGAAGGGGGGCACCACTGCCTCGGCCACCGCCCGGGCGTCGGCGAAGCTCGGGCGGTCCGAGAACCCCCCGAAGCTCCGGCTCACCTCCACCCGCCGGAACCGCAGGTAGGGCGGGGCTTTGCGGCCCACGGTCACCACCTGGACCGTCGCCCCGGCCTGCCGGCGGGCACGGACCAGCCGCTCGGTGGCCCGCAGGACGTTGGCGTTGTAGCCGCCGCAGAGGCCCCGGTCGGCCACGAGGCACAGCACGAGGATCCGTCGGGGGTCCTCCGGGGTGCCGAGCAGCCGGCCGGCCTGGTCGCCGGCGTCGGCGGCCGCCTCGGCCAGGACCTCGGCCAGGCCCCGCTGGTAGGGCAGGGCGGCGGCCAGCCGGTTCTGGGCCCGGACGATCT
The DNA here is from genome assembly GCF_023130475.1 of Aciditerrimonas ferrireducens. Lineage (GTDB taxonomy): Bacteria > Actinomycetota > Acidimicrobiia > Acidimicrobiales > UBA8190 > Aciditerrimonas > Aciditerrimonas ferrireducens. The sequence continues at coordinate 67,802 of NZ_JAKHEX010000002.1, read as the reverse complement.
GGGAGGCGGCGATGAGCTCCATGGCGCGGGTGATCTTCTGCGTCGCTTGGACGCTTCGGATCCGGCGCCGCAGCGCCCGTTCCTGGCCGCCGGGCACCTCAGCTCCCCAGGCCGGCGGTGAACCGCTCGGTGAACGTCGAGAGGACCTGGTCCAACCGGTCCCCCTCGGGCAGCTGCCCCGTGTCCCGGATGTGGGCCAGCAGGTCGGCCTGCTCGGCCCGCAGCCAGGCCAGCAGCTCCTGCTCGTAGCGCCGGACCTCGGCGACCGGGACCCGGTCCACGTAGCCCTTCGTGCCGGCGTAGATCACCACGACCTGCTCCTCGACCGGCATCGGGGCGTTCTGGGGCTGCTTGAGCAGCTCGGTCAGCCGGTAGCCCCGCTCCAGCTGGGCCTGGGAGACCTTGTCGAGCTCCGAGCCGAAGGTGGCGAAGGCCTCCAGCTCGCGGAACTGGGCCAGGTCGATCTTCAAGGTCCCCGAGACCGACCGCATGGCCCGCACCTGGGCCGCCCCACCGACCCGGGAGACGGAGATGCCCACGTTCATCGCCGGCCGGACCCCGGCGTAGAACAGCTCGGACTCCAGGTAGACCTGGCCGTCGGTGATGGAGATGACGTTCGTCGGGATGTAGGCCGACACGTCGCCGGCCTTCGTCTCGATGATCGGCAGGGCGGTCAGCGAACCCCCGCCCTTCTCGTCGGAGAGCTTGGCCGCCCGCTCCAGCAGCCGGCTGTGGAGGTAGAAGACGTCGCCCGGGTACGCCTCCCGCCCCGGGGGCCGCCGGAGTAGCAGCGAGAGCTGCCGGTAGGCCTCGGCCTGCTTCGAGAGGTCGTCGTAGACGATCAGGGCGTGCTCGCCGTGCTCCATCCAGTGCTGGCCCATGGCGCAGCCGGCGTAGGGCGCCAGGTACTTGAACGGGGCAGGCTCGGAAGCCGCCGCGGCCACCACCACCGTGTACTCCAGGGCCCCGTGCTCGGCCAGGGTGGCCACCGTCTGGGCGATGGACGACCCCTTCTGCCCGATGGCCACGTAGATGCACTTCACGCCCTGGCCCCGCTGGTTGATGATCGTGTCGATCGCCACCGTGGTCTTGCCGGTCTTGCGGTCCCCGATGATCAGCTCCCGCTGCCCCCGGCCGATGGGGGTCATGGCGTCGATGGCCTTGATGCCGGTCTGCAGCGGTTCCTTGACCGGCTGACGGTCGACGATCCCGGGGGCCTGGACCTCGAGCCGGCGGGTCTCGGTGGCCTGGATGACCCCCTTGCCGTCGATGGGCTCCCCGAGGGGGTTCACCACCCGGCCCAACAGGCCGTCGCCGACCGGCACCGAGAGAATCCGCCCGGTGGCCCGGACCAGCTGCTCCTCCTCCAGGCCGGTGTCGTCGCCCAGGACGACGCACCCGATGGTGTCCTCGTCGAGGTTCAGGGCCAGGCCGACCGTCCCGTCCTCGAACTCCAGCAGCTCGTTCACTGCCGCACCGGGCAGTCCCGAGACCCGGGCGATGCCGTCGCCGACCTCGACGATGCGGCCGACCTGCTCGGCGGCGACCCCCGGCTGGTACTCGCTCACGTGCCGCGCCAGGACGGCGGCGATCTCCTCGGCGTTGATGGTCAGCTCAGCCACGCTCCGATCCCTCCTGTCCCAGGGCCCGCCCGCTTGGGCCGCCCGTGGGCCGCCCCGCACCGGGGCGACCTGCCGCTTCGAACGCGGCCCGGACCGCCCCTTCGGGCACCCGCAACCGCTCGCCCACCTCGGCCAGCCGGTGAGCCGTCGTGGCGTCCACCAGCAGGTCCCCGATCTCGACCCGGGCGCCGCCGAGCAGCGCCGGGTCCAGCGTCACCTGCAGCTCGACCGGCCGACCGGTCAGCTGCTCCAGGGCCGCAGCCAGGGCCCGCTGCTCGTCCGCGTCGACCTCCCGGGCAGCCGTCACCCGACCGATCCGCCACCCCCGGGCCTCGGCGGCCCGCTCGGCCAGCCAGTCCAGGACCCCGACGGCGTCGCGCAGCCGGAGCCGGACCGCTTCGCCGACCACCGTCACGGTCGCCGGATGGGCCCGCTCGGCCAGCAAGGAGCGCACCAGGGCGACCCGCCCTCGGGCCGGCACCCCGTGGTCCCGCAGGGCCCGCCGCAGCTCCCCGTGGGCCTCGACGATCCGGGCGAAGCGGAACAGCTCGTCCTCGACCTCCCTGAGGGTCTCGGCGTCCTCGACCTCCTCGAAGGCGGCGGCCGCCACCCCCCGCAGGAGCCGGCGCAGGGCCCCGTGCCCGAGGGGTCGGTCGTCCTGCGCTTCGACCTCCTCGGGCCGCTCCGCCTGCAACCGGACCAGCTCGACCACGGCCAACAACGCGCTCAGCAGCTCCGGTGCCCGTTCGGTCTCGACGGTGAACCGCACGACCCGCCAGGTCGCCGGCGCCACCCGCTCGGCGAAGAGGTCCTGCAGGATGGCCCGCCGCGCCGGCAGGGCGACGGCCACGTCGCTCACCGCCATGGCCAGGTCGGCTTGGCCTTCCACCAGTTCGCTCACCTGGGCCAGCTCGTCGGCCAGGCGCCGAGCGACATCCTCGCTGCCCTGGCGGCAGACCGTCAGGGTGTAGCCCCGGGTCGCCAGGTCCATCGTCCTCTGCCCTCGCCTCTGGCCGCCTCAGTGCGCGGCGTTCGCCGCGGCCGAGTCCGTCGAGGCCCGCAGGGCCGCCGCCGCCTCGTCGAGCAAAGCCCGATGGGCCTCGGCGTCCACCTCCCGACCGACGACCTGCCGGGCCACCGCCAACACCAGGGCACCGACCTGGGCGCTCACCTCGTCCACGGCTCGCTGGCGGGCCTGGGCGATCTCCTGCTCGGCCGACGCCACGATCCGGTCGTGCTCCTCCTGGGCCCGCCGCTGGGCCTCCTCCCGGAGACGCTCGGCCGTGGCGTTGGCCTGGGCCACGATCTCACGGGCCTGGGCCCGGGCCTCCTCCAGGATCTGCTCCCGCTCCCGCCGGCGCGCGTCGGCCTCGGCCCGGGCCGCCTCGGCGGCCTCCAAGGAGGCCTTGATCTGCCCTTGGCGCTCCTCCAAGGCCTTGTTCAGGATCGGCACCACCTTCCAGCCGATCACGGCCAGGACGATCAGGAAGGCGATGATCTCGACGATGAAGGTCCCGTTGGGGACCAGGAAGTTCGAGGCGATCACCGCGTCGCACCTCCCCTCGGCCCCTGCCGGCCGACCCGGCCCGGCACCTCCCAGCCGGCCATCCTCAGCCCTTCTTGTAGAGCGAGAAGACGAAGAGGGCGGTGAAGGCCAGGTTGATGAAGTACATGGCCTCGACCAGGCCGACGGTCAGGAACATGATGGTGAACAGCCGTCCCTGGGCCTCGGGCTGGCGGGCGACCCCGGCGATGGTCTGGCTCCCGGCCAGGCCGTCACCGATGGCGGCGCCGACGGCGCCACCACCCATCAGGAGGCCGCCGCCGACCATGGCGCCGGCGAGGCTGATCGCCTGGTCGAGGGCTTTGTCCGCTGCCATCGTGGTCTGCTCCTTCTCGGGGTTGCTGGGTCGGGGGGAACTCGGTGCCGCCAGCTCGGCGGCGCGCCTTCGGGCCAGCCGTCGGCTGGCCCAGCGGCGGGGTCAGTGGGCGTCGCTCATGGCTGCATCGAAGTAGAGGATGGTCAACAGGGAGAAGATGAAGGCCTGGATCGCCCCGATCAACAAGTCGAAGAGCTTCCAGACCGTCTCCAGGAGCAAGGTGGCCACGTCGCCGATGGGGATGTGGGCGATCGTCCACGCTGCCAGAGCGGCCAACAGGGCGATCATGAGCACGCTGGAGAGCAGGTTGCCGAAGAGCCGCAGGGCCAGGGTGATCGGCTTGGCGATCTCCTCGACGAGGTTGATCGGGAACAGGAAGGGGTACGGGCTGAAGTAGTGCTTCACGTAGCCCCGAAGGCCTCGGGTCCGGATCGACGCGACGTGCACCGGGACGATCACGATGACCGCCAGGGCCAGGGTGAGGTTGATGTCGGCGGTCGGCGGCCCCAAGGGGTCGATCTTCGCCCCTATCTCGAAGGTGGTCAGCCAGTTGGCCACCAAGATGAAGACGAACAGGGCCAGGGCCAAGGGCACGATCGACCGGCCCCGCGGCCCGACCGAGCCTTCGAGCTGCCGGTTGATCGCATCCACAGCCATCTCCCACATGAGCTGCAGCTTGCCCGGCACGCCCGAGGTGGCCCGCCGGCTGACGAGCAGCCCCAGGCCGATGACGACCAGCATGGCCACCCCGGTCTCCCAGAGGGTGTCCAGGTTGAAGGTCAGGCCACCGGCGGCCACGTGCAGGTGGTCGCCGACGCTGATGTTCGTGGCGAGGATCGGCAGGCCCCCGCCCAGCCGGCCCAGGCCGCTTCCCAGCAGACTCACGACCGACCGTCCTCCTCGGTCCGAAGGGCCCCGTCCCGCAGCAGCGCGGTCACCACGTTGGCCAGCAGGGCGAACTGGAAGAGGGCGAGGCCGACGATGGTGCCGAACCCGAGGGGTCGGACCAGCCAGGCCAGCAGGAGGGCCACCACGCTGATGGCCCCCAGGCGTCCCAGCGTCGAGGTCACCAGGGGCCGGCGCCGAGCCGGCTCGGCTGCCGCCGAGGCTCGAGCCGTGGACCGGGCGATCAGCCGGAAGTTCACCAGGGCCATGGCCAGCCCCAGGCACACCCCGAGGCCGGCCAGGGGCATGCCCAGCACGAAGGTCACGATGAGGGCCACCACGCCTACCCCGAGGGCGACCAGAGCAGTCCGCCGGGCCAGGACGGAGAGCTGGGGCACCGAGAGGGCCGAGAGGACGTTCACCATGGCGCCCGCCCCCCCTCCTCGGTGCCGGGCGGGTTCAGAGGTAGCGCCGCGAGCGGTCCCAGAGCGCCAGGCCGGCGAAGACCACCCCGAGGCCCAAGCCGCAGAACGTGGCGATGGGCGAGCTGCCCAGCCAGTCGTCCACCAGGAGACCGATCCCCAGGCCACCGCCGACCAGCAAGGCCATGGTCAACCCCAAGGCCAGCAGATCGAACAGCCCCGGGGACGGCGGCTGCCCGGGCCCCTGCGGCCCGCTCGACTCCCCGCCTGCTGGCCTCGCGCGCGCCACAGCGCAGAGCGTACCGAGCCATCGCTCCGCCCCGCCGCCGTCAGCCGGCCACCCGGCGGCGCCCCGTCAACGGGCACGTCACCGGCGCCATGGTCGACGCAGGTTCGGGATACGGCACGGGCGCCATGATGGCATCGCCCGGCGGCCGGTGCCAAAACGGCCACTGACCAGGGCGCCTGCGGCGCCTAAGCCCAGGGGTCCTGCGGGGTGGCCCGCGGGCCGCCGCTTCCCGGCGCCCGAGGGCCAGGCGGGACGGTCTCCAGGACAGCCGTCGGCTCGGCGGCCCCCGGTTCGTCCCCGTGCAACGGCCCAGCCCCCGGGTCTCCCTGGCCGACGCCCGTCGTCGCCCCAACCTCGCCCGGATCGCCGCCCCGGTGCAGGCCCGGGTGGAAGAACGTGTAGAGCAGCAGGCCCAGCACCGCCGCCCCGAAGGGGATCACCGCGTTGCCGGCCGGCACGAACAAGGGCGTCAGGACGAACCCCGAGAGCACCGCCGTCCACGCCCACAGGATCACCACCGTCCGCCGGTGCCCGTGGCCCAGCCGCAGCAACCGATGGTGCACATGGTCCTTGTCCGGGGTGTGGAACCCCTGGCGACGGGCCGTCCGGCGGACGATGGCGAAGACCATGTCGGCGATCGGCACCCCCAGGATGAACAGCGGGATGAACAGGGGCGCGAAGAAAAAGTAGGTCTGGCCGCTCACCACCTCGCTGGTCCGCCCGCCCACCACCATGGTCGCCGCCGCCATCAGCAGGCCGAGGAGCAGCGCCCCGCTGTCCCCCATGAACACCTTCGCCGGGTGGACGTTGTGCGGCAGGAACCCCACACACACCCCGACGGTCACCGCCGCCAGCAACGGTCCCAGGTTGTCCGCCGGCAGCGAACCGTCGTGGATCAGCCGCAGCCCGTAGACGCACAGGGCGGCCGCGGCGATCCCCACCACCCCGGCAGCCAGGCCGTCCAGGCCGTCGATGAGGTTCACGGCGTTGGTGATCACGATCACCCAGAGGGCCGTCAGCAACGGGATCATCTGGGGCGAGAGGACCACGAACCCGGCGAAGGGAACCTTCAGCTGGAACAAGGTCACCCCGGTCACCACCAGCACGCTGGCTGCCAGGACCTCCCCCGCCACCTTCGCCGGGGCCGACATCTCCCGGAAGTCGTCGATCAGCCCCACCCCGAAGATCACCGCCGCCCCCAGGCAGACCCCCAGGGGCTCCGAGCTGCCAGCCGTCACCCGCCCCAGGCCGGGCAGCAGACCGGCCACGGCCATCGCCACCACGACCCCCAGGAGCATGGCCGCCCCGCCGCCCAGGGGGGTGGGTCGCAGGTGCACCCGCCGACCCCCGGGCCGGTCCACCAGGCCCACCCGGGGAGCCAGGGCCCGCACGCCGAAGGTGCCGGCGAAGGTCACCACGGCGGCCACGGCCGCGACGGCCAGGTAGCCGCCGTCGGGCACGATCTCAGGCCTCCTGGGCCCGTTCCAGCTCCGGGTAGGGCGGGAAGCTGGCGCAGAGCTCGGCCACCTCGGCTCGCACCCGGGCCACCTCGGCGTCCTCGTGCCGGCACCGCAGGGCCCGCACCAGCAGCCCGGCGATCCGGGCCATCTCGCTCGGCCCCATGCCGGCCGTCGTCTCGGCCGCCGTCCCCAACCGAAGACCCGAGGTCACGAACGCCGAGCGCGGATCGTCCGGGATGGTGTTCCGGTTCACCGTGATGCCCGCCCGGTCCAGCACCTCCTGGGCTTCCTTGCCGGTCAGCTCCGGGTCGAAGGGCCGCAGGTCGACCAGCACCAGGTGGTTGTCCGTCCCCCCCGAGACCAGCCGGAAGCCCTCGGCCGCCAGGGCCTCGGCCAGGGCCCGGGCGTTCGCCACCACCGCTGCGGCATAGGCCTGGAAAGAGGGCTGCAGGGCCTCGCCGAAGGCGACCGCCTTGGCGGCCACCACGTGCTCCAGCGGCCCACCCTGCAGGCCGGGGAACACCGCCTGGTCGATCCGCTTCGCCAGGTCCTCCCGACAGAGGATGGCACCGCCCCGGGGCCCCCGCAGGGTCTTGTGGGTGGTGAAGGTCACGACGTCGGCGAAGGGCACCGGGCTCGGATGGGCCTTCCCGGCGACCAGCCCGGCGGGGTGGGCGAGGTCGACCATCAACAGCGCCCCCACCTCGTCGGCGATCTCCCGGAACGGCTGGGCGTCGAGCACCCGCGGGTAAGCGGTGGCGCCGGCCACGATCAGCCGGGGCCGCTCCCGACGGGCCAGCTCGGCCACCTGCTCCAGGTCGATCACCTCCCCGGGACGGGCCGGGTCGGCCGAGGCCGGCGTGACCCCGTAGGCCACGAAACGCCAGATCTTCGAGGTGATGCTCGCCGGGGCGCCGTGCGTCAGGTGCCCGCCCTGGTCCAGCCGCATCGCCAGCACCGTGTCACCCGGCTCCAGCAGGGCCTGGTAGACGGCCAGGTTCGCCGAGGCCCCCGAGTGGGGCTGCACGTTGGCGTGCTCCGCCCCGAACAGTTCCGTCGCCCGCCGCCGCGCCAGGTCCTCCACCTCGTCGATGACCTGGTTGCCGCCGTAGTAGCGCCGCCCCGGGTACCCCTCCGCGTACTTGTTCGTCAGCACCGACCCCGTGGCCGCCAGCACGGCCGGCGAGGTGAAGTTCTCCGAGGCGATCAGCTGCAGGCAGGTCCGCTGCCGCACCGCCTCCTCCCGCAGGAGCTTTCGGACCTCGGGGTCTCCGGCGAGCCAGGTGTCGAACGGCGTCGCCAACGGCTCCACCTCCACCCGCTCGCCCATCCAACCTCCTCTTCGCCAGCCGGCTCCTGCCGGGAACGACGCAGCGAGCTTAGCCAGCACCCCGCCCGGCGCCCCGCCGCACGTCCCGGCCCCCTGGGAAACTGACTCGCTAATCGATAAGCTGGGCGCATGGCCCTCGACCCGCGAACCCCGGTCCTCGTCGGCGCTGCCCAGGTCACCAACCGGCCCGGTGCACCCCGCGTCGGTGGGCTCACGCCCCGGGACGGCCTCGAGGTGCCCCCCGGTGTCGAACCGGTCGAGCTGGCCGCCCTCGCCGCCCAGGCCGCCTTCGAGGACACCGGCGCCGGTGCGCGTCTACGCGGGGCCCTCGGCTCGCTCCGCATGGTCCGGCCCCTCAGCTGGCACTACCGCAACGCGCCCCTCCTCCTGGCCCGGCGCATCGGCCTCGCCCCGTCCGAGCTCGTCCAGTCGACCATCGGCGGCAACAGCCCCGTCGCCCTCACCCTCGCCGCTGCCGAGGCCATCGCCGCCGGCCACCACGACGTCGTCCTCGTCGCCGGCGCCGAGTGCACCGCCAGCCGCCTCGCCCACCGGCGAGCCCACGACGGGGCCGAACCCCCCTGGACCACCCAGGGGCCCGACACCCCTGAGCCCCGCCTCCACGGGGTCGACCGACCCGGCTCCTCCGAGGAGGAGCTGGCCGTCGGCCTCGGCCTGCCCATCCACGTCTACCCCCTCTTCGAGGAGGCCCTCCGCGCCGCTGCCCAGCGGGACCAGGCCGCCCACCAGCAGCTCGTCGGCCAGCTCTGGGCCCGTTTCTCCACGGTCGCCGCCCGCCACCCCTTCGCCTGGGACCCCACTCCCCGTTCAGCCGAGCAGCTCATCACCCCCGGCCCGGCCAACCGTCTCATCGCCACCCCCTACACCCGCCACCTCGTGGCCTACGACCGGGTCGACCAGGCCGCCGCCCTCGTCCTCTGCTCGCTCGACACCGCCCGGGCCGCCGGGGTGCCCGAGGACCGCTGGGTCTTCCCCCTGGCGGGCGCCGAGGCCACCGACCACTGGTTCGTCTCCGAGCGGCCCGAGCTTCACCGGTCCCCGGCCATCGCCGCCTGCGGCCAGGCCCTCTTCGCCCACCTCGGCCTCGGCGTCGACGATCTGGCCCACTTCGACCTCTACTCCTGCTTCCCCTCGGCCGTCCAGATCGCGGCCTCCGAGCTCGGGCTCGACCCCTTCGACCCCCGCCGGGACCTCACCGTCACCGGGGGCCTCACCTTCTTCGGCGGGCCCCTCAACGACTACGCCGCCCACAGCCTCGTCACCATGGCCCACCGTCTCCGCCAGCACCCCGGCGACCTCGGCCTCGTGAGCGGCCTGGGCTGGTTCGTCACCAAGCACGCGCTCTCGATCTGGTCCACCAGGCCCCCCGAGCGGCCCTTCGCGCTCCTCCACCCCCAGCAGCACGTCGACCAGCTCCCCCGCCAGCCCCAGGCCCCCAACTACCAGGGACCCGCCACCATCGAGGTCGCCACCGTCGTCCACGACCGCCAGGGCCAACCCGAACGGGCCGTGGCCGCCGTCCGGACCCCCACCGGCCAGCGGGCCTGGGCCCAGAGCACCCACCTTGAGGTCCTCGCCGGCCTCCTCCAGACCGACCCCCTCCGCCAGCCCTGCCACGTCCAGCCGGGCCGGGAGCTCCGGCTCGCTTAGCTCGCCCCTCCCTCAGCGGCCCCCGCTCACCGCCGTCGGGTGTCGGCCCAGGGCCTGCTTCTTGGCGTACATCGCCCGGTCGGCCCGTCGGACCACCTCCTCGGCCCCCTCACCCGGGGCCGCCAGCGCCACACCCACGCTGGCCTGCAACGACGCAGGGCCGGCCCGGGTCGCGAACGGTTCGGCCAGGGCTGCGGCCACCCGCTCGGCCACCCGGTCCACGAACGCCTGATCCGGCGGGTCGGCCAGCACGACCAGCAGCTCGTCGCCGCCCCAACGGGCCACCAGGTCCCCCCGACGGACGCAGCCTCGCAGCCGGCGCCCGGCCTCCACCAACACGTCGTCCCCCGCCCCATGGCCCAAGGTGTCGTTCACCACCTTGAACCCGTCCAGGTCCACGAACAGCACCGCCACCTGGCCGACCGCCGGCGCCTTGCCCGCCACGCGCCAACGGTCGAGCAGCACCTCCAGGTCCTCCAGCGCCCCTCGCCGGTTCGCCAAGCCCGTCAGGGCGTCGCTGCGGGCCAACACCTGCAGCTGCTCGGCCAGGGCCCGGTGGTGGTCGATGCTCCGCAAGGTCACCACCAGCTCGGTCTCGCTGCCGCTGCGCAGCGGGCTGGCCAGCGCCTCGTACCATCGGTATTGCCCGTCGGCGTGCCGGATCCGCAGCTCCACGGGCCGGACCGGGCTGTCCGCCGGCTCCTCCAGCCGCTCAGCCGCCCGCGTCGCCGCCCGGACCTGGTCGTCAGGATGCACGAAGTCGAACGCCGAGCGACCGACCATGGCCGCCACCGGGTAGCCCGCCCGCTGGGTCCAGGACCCCGAGACCATCCGGATCTCCCCGCTGGGCCCCAGGACCAGCACCAGGTCCCGCAGCACGCCCAGGATGGTGGCCAGCCGCTCCCGTTGGGTCTCCTCCCGGGCCTGGGCGGCCAGCTCACCGGTCAGGTCCCGCACGGTCCGCACCAGGCCCAGCGGGCGACCCGCCTCGTCGGTCAGCCGACTGATGGTGGTCTCACCCAGGAAGACCGTGCCGTCCCGCCGCAGGTGTTCCGCCACGCCCCGGGCCGTCCCCTCCTTGAGGGCCCGTTGCCGCAGCGGCTCCAGCTGCCGGCGGTAGGCCTCGGGGCGGTGCAGGACCGAGATGTGCCGGCCGAGCAGCTCCTCTACCGGCCACCCGACCATGGCGGCCCCCGTACCGTTGATGAACACGATGCGGCCCCGGGTGTCGGCCACCCCCACGCCCTCGCCGATCTGCTCCACGATCCGCCGCAGCCACTCGGCTGGCGGGCCCGAGGGTTCCACGTCCCCGGCATCGGCACGCCGCGCCCGGAGGTGAAGCGACCTGGTGTCGAGAAGGGGCGGTGGGGTGGGGACCGTGTCCGGCGTTGTGGAGTTTGTGTGACATGTTGTGATTCCGGGCCTGACCGCCGCCCACCCCAGCTCGACGGCCCCGACCAGACGACCGCAGGCGGCGGGGGTTCAGCGAGCGAAGAAGTGCCAGCCCAGCCAGAGCCACCCGAGGAGGAGCAGACCCCGGGCCCAGGGGCGCTCAACGGCGCGGCGGACCAGCTGGCCGAAGGGCTGGACGAGCGGTGCGGGGCGGTCGACCGGGCGGGGCAGGTGGCTGGCCACCACGAGGCCGACGAGCCCAGCGGCGAGGGCGGCCCAGAGCGCGTCGAGGGCGATGGTCACCAGCACCCGGTCCACGTCCTCACGGGTTCCCTCGAGGCCGCCCTGCCAGGGCGAAGCTGGCCCCGAGGGCCAGCCAGCCGAGAAAGAGCAGGGCCCGCAGCACGGGTTGGGCGTCCACCGCGGTCTCGAAGGAGCTGATGGTCGGGAACTGGGCGCGCTGGCCGTCGAAGCCGGCGAAATAGGTGGCCAGCTCGAGGGCCCCGGCCAGGGCGAAAAGGGTCAGCCAGGGCCAGCTCCGGGCCGGCGGGTGGCAGTCGGGCTGGGCCGGGGCCGACGCGACCCCGGCCGGCGGCCCGAGGTCTGCCGAGTCGGTCCCACGGGGCCGTTGGCGTCGCCACTCGAGGACGGCAGGTCCGAGGACCAAGACGAAGCCGGCAGCGGTCTCGGCGTCGGCCGCGTCGGTGAACGGCCGGCTGGTCGCCGCCAGGCCCGCGAGGAGCAAGCCCAGGAGGACCAGGGCGGCCCGGCTCACGACCCGCCGGCCTCCCCGGCGTCGCCGAGGGCGGCGAGGAGCGCACCCGAGGGTATGGCGCCTTCCCGGAGCACCCGGGGCGCGGCGCGGAGGTCCAGCACGCTCGAGGCCAGTTGCCCGCCGACGCCGCCGTCGACGACCAGGGCCACCGCCTCACCCAGGGTGGCGACGACAGCTTCGGCCGTGGTCAGGGGCGGCTCGCCGTGCCGGTTGGCACTGGTGGCCGCAAGGGGCCCGACCCGGCGGCAGAGGGCCTGGAGCCAGGGGTCGTCAGGGCAGCGCAGGCCCACGCTGTCCTCCTGCCCACCGAGGTCGAGGGTCACCCCGGGTCGACGGGGCAGGACGACGGTCAGCCCCCCGGGCCAGAAGCGGTCCAGGAGCCCGGCGATCGGTCCGGTGAGCGTTCCCGGGGCGGCGAGCGCCTCGGCCTGGGTCCGATCCGCCACGAGCACCTGCGTCGGGGTGGCCTCGTCCCGGCCCTTGGCCCGGCTGAGGGTCGCCGCCGCCTCGGGCAGGGAGGCCCGCACCGCCAGGCCGTAGACGGTGTCGGTCGGGAGGGCCACGACCGCCCCTGCGGCCAGGGCCTCGGCCACGCGATCGAGGGCCGCTGGTCCCCGGGGCACCAGCCGCGCCGGCGTCGCGCCCAGGGGCCCGTCGGGGTCAGCCACGGTGCTCCTCCTCGTCGTCGGTCGGGTCCTCGGCGGTGGTGCCCCAGCGGCGAGCGATCAGGGCCCGGGGTCGACCGGCGAGATCGTGGCGGACGACAACGGCGTCGAAGCCGTCGACCAGGGCCCGCAGGGCAGCGTCCTCGGCCTGGCTGGGGGCCAGCTCGACGACGAGCACCCCCCAGGGGGCCAGCCAGCGGCAGGCTTGGGCGAGGATCCGGTCGACCGCTTCCCGGCCGGTCGGGCCCCCGACGAGAGCCCGTCGGGGCTCGTGGTCCCGGACCGTCGGGTCGAGCGCTCGCCACTCGGCTTCGGCCACGTAGGGCGGGTTGGCCACGGCCAGGGTCACCTGGCCGGCCAGGTCCCCGGGCAGGGCGTCGAACCAGTCCCCCTGGCGCAGCTCCACCGGCGCCGCACCGGGATGGCGCTTCCCGAGGGCCTGGAGGTTGGCGGCTGCGACCTCCAAGGCGTCGGGGGCGTCGTCGACCGCCAGGACCCGCAGGGGTCGGTCGCCGACGCGCGCCGGACCCTCGACGGCCAGGGCAGCGGCGATGGCCCCCGAGCCAGTCCCGAGGTCCACGGCCAGGACCTCGGCGTGCGGGCTCTGGCCGAGGGCGGCGGCCAGGTCGAGCGCCGGGCCGAGCTCGTCGAGGGCGTGGCCGACGACGACCTCGGTCTCGGGTCGGGGGATCAGCACCCGGGGGTCGACCCGCAGTTCGATGCCCCGGAAGGACCAGCTGCCGAGCACGTACTGCAGGGGTTCCCCGGACAGGCGCCGGTCGACCAGCCGATCCAGGCGGGCCAGGGCACCGGGGTCGAGCCGAGCGGCCCGTTGGGCGAGGAGGATCGCGCTGGTGCCCTGCCCGAGGACGTGTTCGAGGACCCAGCGGGCCTCCATGGCCGAACCGAGCTGCCGGGCTGTCCGCAGGAGCACGTCCCGGACCTCCTGCCCGTGGTCCTCGCCGCTCCCCGGGTCTGGGGCGAACCGTGACTCCGCCATCGTGTCTCCTCGGGGATCGGCTCAGGTCAGGGCCCGACGGGCCCCACTCGGGGTCGGCGTAGCCGAGGCAGCCTCGGCAAGGGGTTGGGCCAGCTGCTCGGCTCGTTCGGCGGCCAGGAGCGCGTCGACGAGCTCGTCGAGGTCGCCCTCGAGGATGCGGTCCAGCTTGTAGAGGGTCAGCTGGATCCGATGGTCGGTGACCCGGTTCTCCTTGAAGTTGTAGGTCCGGATCTTCTCCGACCGGCCGCCGCTGCCGACCTGGCTGCGTCGCAGGGAGCTGGCCTCGGCCTGCTGCCGTTCCTCCTCGAGGCGCCGCAGCCGGGACCGCAGGACCGCCATGGCCTTCTGCCGGTTCTGGATCTGGCTCTTCTCGTCCTGCATGCTGACCACGATGCCGGTCGGCAGGTGGGTGATGCGGACCGCCGAGTCGGTGGTGTTCACCGACTGCCCCCCTGGCCCGGTCGACCGGAAGACGTCCACCCGCAGGTCCGCCGGGTCGATCTCGACCTCGACCTCCTCGGCTTGGGGCAGCACGGTCACGGTGGCCGAGGAGGTATGGATCCGCCCCTGGGACTCGGTGGCCGGCACCCGCTGCACCCGGTGCGGCCCGCCCTCGTGCTTGAGCCGCTGCCAGGCGTCGGGTCCCTTGACCACCAGGGTCACCTGGTCGATGCCCTGGAGGTCCGAGAGCGTGAGGGAGAGCACCTCGACGTCCCAGCCCCGCCGCTCGGCGTAGCGGCGGTACATCTCGAAGAGATCGCGGGCGAAGAGGTTGGCTTCCTCGCCACCCTCGGCGCCGCGGATCTCCAGGATCACGTCCCGGCCGTCGTCGGGGTCCTTCGGGACGAGCAGGGAGCGCAACGCCGCCCAGGCCTCCTCGAGCACCGTCTCGGCGTGTTCGAGCTCTTCCCGAGCCAGGTCCCGGTCGGGCCCCCCACCGGCGTGGGCCACCAGCTCCCGGGCCACCGCCCGGTCGGCCTCGGCCCGCTGCACCGCCTCAGCGGCCTCGACGAGCGCCGCCAGCTCCTTCTCCCGACGGGAGACCTGCCGGAGCCGGGCCGGGTCCCGCAGGACTGCCGGGTCGCTCAGCGCTTCGAGGACGGCCTGGTGCTCGGCTCGCCAGGTGGCTGTTTGCGCCGCCAGCTCGGGGGCCTCCACGGTCCCAGGGTACCGAGCCTCAGGCTGCAGCCCGCGACGGCGCGGTGCTCAGCTGCCCCGGTGCGCAGGACCCTGGAACCGACCCGAACCAGACGAATGGCGTACGGCCTCCAGGGGCCTCAGGCCCGGCTGGCCGGGCGCCGCCGGGTAGCCCGCTGGCCGTAGCGGCGCTGGAAGCGCTCCACCCGCCCACCGGAGTCCACCAGCTTCTGCTTGCCCGTGAAGAAGGGGTGGCACTCGTTGCAGAGCTCCACGTGCAGCTCGGCCTTGGTGGAGCGGGTGGTGAAGGTGTTGCCGCAGGAGCAGGTCACCCGGCTCTCGACGTAGGCGGGGTGGATGTCGGCTTTCATGGCAGCTTCCTCTCCTTCTGTGACCGTCGTCCGTCGGGGCCGGCGAGCTCAGGCCACCGGGGCGGGGCCCTTGGCGATCTCCGCCAGGAACTCGTCGTTGGACCGGGTGGTCTTGATCTTGTCCAACAGCAGGTCCAGCCCGGCAGCCGCGTTGCCCTCGGCCGCCAGGGCGTTCAGCACCCGCCGCAGCTTCCAGACCTGCTGGAGCTGGCCGCGCTCGAACAGCAGCTCCTCATGCCGGGTCGAGCTGGCGTTCACGTCGATCGCCGGGTAGAGGCGGCGCTCGGCCAGCCGCCGGTCGAGGCGGAGCTCCATGTTGCCGGTGCCCTTGAACTCCTCGAAGATGACCTCGTCCATCTTCGAGCCGGTCTCGACCAGCGCGGTGGCCAGGATGGTCAGCGAGCCGCCCTCCTCGATGTTCCGAGCGGCCCCGAAGAACTTCTTCGGCGGGTAGAGGGCCCCGGAGTCGACCCCACCGGACATGATCCGCCCGCTGGCCGGCTGGGCGAGGTTGTAGGCCCGGGCCAGCCGGGTGATGCCGTCCAGGATGATCACGACGTCCTTGCCGAGCTCCACCAGCCGCTTGGCTCGCTCGATGACCAGCTCGGCCACCTGGGTGTGCTCGTCGGAAGGTCGGTCGAAGGTCGAGGCGATCACCTCGCCCTTCACCGACCGCCGCATGTCCGTCACCTCCTCGGGCCGTTCGTCCACCAGGAGCACCATGAGGTGCACCTCGGGGTTGTTGGCCTCGATGGAGTGCGCGATCTGCTTCATGATGGTCGTCTTGCCCGCCTTTGGCGGGGAGACGATCAGCCCCCGCTGCCCCTTGCCGATCGGGGCCAGGAGGTCGATGATCCGGGCCGTCAGGTTGTCCGGAGAGCCCGGGGTCTCCAGGCGCAGGCGAGTGTCGGGGAACAGGGGCGTCAGGTCCTCGAACCGGGGCCGGCTCCGGGCTTCCTCGGGGGACATGCCCGACACGGAGTCGATCCGCACCAGGGCAGGGAACTTCTCGCTGTTGCCTGCCGGCCGGCAGGCCCCTTCCACCCAGTCGCCCTTCCGCAGGGCGAACCGGCGGGCCTGGCTCATCGAGACGTAGACGTCCCGCTGGCTCGGGAGGTAGCCCTCGGCCCGCAGGAAGCCGTAGCCCTCCTCCCGCAGGTCCAGCAGCCCCCGGACCGGGACCAGCTCGCCCTGGTAATGCTGCTCGTTGCCGTGCGGCTCGCCCCGGTCCTGTCCCCGGCCCCGCCGCCGCCGGCCCCGCCGGCTCCCACCGGGTTCGAAGCGGGGCCCACTGGGCCCGCCGCCCTCACCGTTGGCGCTCTGCCCACCGTTTGGGACCACGGTCGGCAGCCCGGCCGGACTCAACGACTGCCCGTTGCTGCTCGAACCTCCCGGACCTGCATCGGTCCCGGCCGCCGAACCCGGAGACGGAGCGGCGGTCGGCCCGCCTCTCCCCTCCTCGCCAGCGGCCACCGGACCGGCGCCGTTGCCCCGGGTGCCGACGCTGTCGGGTCCGCTGGACCCCGCCCCGATGGCGCTGCCGTTCGCCACCGGCGGGACCCCTCCCTGGCCGTTGTTGGCCTGGCCGCTCGCCTCGGTCGCCGCCTGGACCGGATCGTTGCCGTCCGGGGTGGCCTCGCTGTCCCTCGGCCTCTCCCCCAGGCCAGGGGTTCCCGACCCTGCTCGGGCTGCCTCGGGCTCCACGACCCGTGCGTCCGACCCTTCGGTCGCCTCGGCGAAGAGGGATTCGCTCGGGGCGGCGTCCTCGGCAGCCTTCCGTCCCCGCCCCCGACCGCTTCGGGGCGCGCTCGTCACCCCCTCGGCGTCCGGGGACGGCGCTTCGACCCCAGCGGCCACGAGGATCTTGGTGATCAGATCCGCCTTCCGCATCCGGGACGTCGCCTCGATGGCCATCGCCTGGGCGATTGCCCGGAGTTCGTCCCGCTCCTTGCGCTCGAGCACCGAGCGCTCCAGCTGCTCTGCAGCCATTGCTCCCTCACACGCTCGCGCCGCACTGCCCCGATCCTCGGACAGGCCAACGCAGCCAACGACATCCATGGGCCGCCCACCCGTTCTGCCAGCCGACGAGCGTTGCTCTCGACCCCCGCTCACCGAGCTGCCGACCCCGTCCGGTCGCACCACCCAGGGTTCCTGGGGGCTGCTGCCGCACCCTCGAAGCAGAGCCGGGCGGCGACCCTCATGCTAGAGCATGCCGACGGTCCCCGCCAACCATCGGCCTGGTCGGAACCCCTGGACCGCCCAGCTGCTGGCCACGGACACGCCGTCCCACCCCCGGCAGCGGGCCGAACGGACCCACCTCCAGCCTACAGGCCGAGGGCTTCGGTCACTGCGCCGAAGGTCGGCTCCACGGCATCGGGCACCTGGATCTGGCTGATGGCCAGGTCGGGGTCCTTCAGGCCGTGGCCGGTCAGCACGCAGACCACCGTTGCCCCGCGGGGCACCTCGCTGCGCAGCAACCCGGCGACGGCCGCTGCCGAGGCGGCCTCGCAGAAGACCGACTCCTCGACGGCCAGGAACCGGTAGGCGTCGAGGATCTCCTCGTCGGAGACCGCGGCGATCGCCCCGCCGGACTCGGCGGCCGCTGCCTCGGCGCCCCGCCAGGAGGCCGGGTTGCCGATGCGGATGGCCGTGGCGATGGTCTCGGGTCGCTCCACGACTCGACCCTCCACGATGGGGGCGGCCCCCTTCGCTTGGAACCCCAGCATCCGAGGCAGTCGGGTGGCCCGGCCGGCTTCCCGGTACTCCAGGTAACCCCGCCAGTAGGCCGTAATGTTCCCGGCGTTCCCCACCCACGATCTCGAAGGCCCCGGTCTTCTGCCCCTCGAGCCGGTCCGGGTTGACCGAGTTCACCACCGTGACCGGGGCCCGTTCGCCGAGCTCCCGGACGATCCGGAGGGCCTCGTCGAAGTTCCCTCGCACCTGGAGCACCCGGGCCCCGTGCACCAGCGCCTGGGCCAGCTTGCCGAGCGCGATGTGGCCCTCGGGGATGAGCACGGCCGCCCGGAGGCCGGCCCGGGCCGCGTAGGCGGCGGCCGACGCCGAGGTGTTGCCGGTCGAGGCGCAGACCACCGCCTTGGCCCCGGCCTCCAGGGCCTTCGTGATGGCCATGGTCATGCCCCGGTCCTTGAACGAACCCGTCGGGTTCATGCCCTCGAGCTTCAGCAGCACCCGGGCTCCGACCCGGGCCGAGAGCTTCGGGGCCTCCAGCAGCGGGGTTCCCCCCTCGAGGAGGGTCACCACCGGGGTCCGGGGCCCCACCGGCAGGAACGCCCGGTAGGCCTCGATGACTCCAGGCCAGCCCAGCCGACTCACTCGGACCCCCTCGCCCAGCCAACCCGAGCCCGCCGCCGGTCGCCGGCCCGTGGCGCGCCACCAACCGGCCCTTCGCGACGGGGGCCGCCGGCCCGGTTCGCCCCCCGGTCGGCCTCACCTGGCTCCTCAGCCTCCTCCACGCCGGCCACCCGGATGGCGGCCCCGATGTGCCGGACGGCGTCCAACCGAGCCAGCTCGGCCAAGGTGGCCTGGACGTCACCGTCCCGGGCGCTGTGGGTCAGGAAGATCAGCCGGGCCTCGTCCCCCTGGCCGTCTTGCTCCATGGACCGGATCGAGACGCCGTGGCGACCGAAGACCGAGGCCACCGCAGCCAGCACGCCCGGGCGGTCGGCGACCTCGAGGCTCAGGTAGAACGGGCAGCGCAGCTCGGCCAGCGGCTGGATCCGGGCCGGCCCGAGCACCGGGGCCGGGGCGGCCGTGCCGCTCAGCCGGTTCCAGGCCGCGTCGATGAGGTCGCCGAGCACCGCCGAGGCCGTGGGCGCGCCGCCCGCACCCCGACCGTAGAGCATGAGCTCCCCGCAGGCCTGGCCCTCGACGAACACGGCGTTGAAGGCACCCCGGACGGCCGCCAGGGGGTGTTCCTGGGGCACCAGGGCCGGGTGGACCCGCACCGAAACCGCCCCGCCGTCGACCATCTCGGCCACGGCCAGGAGCTTCACCTCGAACCCCAGGCGCCGGGCCGCCGCGACGTCGGCGGCCTGCAGGCCCTCGATGCCCTCTCGCGACACGTCCTGGTCCCGCACGGCGCAGCGAAAAGCCAGACCGGCCAGGATGGCCGCCTTCTGGGCCGCGTCGTGGCCGCCCACGTCGGCCGTCGGGTCCCGCTCGGCGTACCCCAGCCGCTGGGCCTCCGCCAGGGCCGCCTCGTAGGGCTCACCGGCCTCGGCCATCCGGGTCAGCACGAAGTTCGTCGTGCCGTTCACGATCCCCGCCACCCGTTGGACCCGCTCCCCGGCCAGGGACTCGCGCAGCGGACGGATGATCGGGATGGCCCCCGCCACGGCCGCCTCGTAGAGCAGGTCCACCCCGGCGGCCGCCGCCTTCTCGGCCAGGTCGGGCCCGCAGCTGGCCACCAGGGCCTTGTTCGCCGTCACCACCGCCTTGCCCCGGGTCAGGGCCTCCTCGACCAGCTCCCGGGCCGGGGAGAGGCCACCGATCAGCTCCACCACCACCTCGACCGTCGGGTCGGCCACCAGCTGGGCGGCGTCGCCGGTCAGCAGCGCTCGCGGCACCCCCGGCCGGTCCCTCGTGGGGTCGGCGACCGCGACCCCGACCAGCTCCAGGCCCACACCGGCCCGGTCGGCCAAGCCCTCGGGGTCCTCGAGCAGCAACCGGACCAGTGCCCCGCCCACCGTGCCACAGCCCAAGACGGCCACCCGCACGGTCCCCCGTCGTCGGCTCTCGACCACCGGCTCACGCTACCCCGGCGTCCCCGGGCCCCACGTCGAGGCGCAGCAGATCGTCCAGGGTCTCCCGCCGGACCACCACCCGGGCCCGGCCCTCGGCCACGAAGACGACCGCCGGACGGGGCACCTTGTTGTAGTTGGACGCCATGGCGTAGCCGTAGGCCCCCGTCACCGGAGTGGCCAGCACGTCGCCCACCGCCAGGTCCTCGGGCACCCGGGCGTCGGCCACCACCACGTCGCCACTCTCGCAGTGCTTCCCCACGACCCGCACCGCCCTCGGGCGGGCCGCCAGGGCGGCCCGGGGCAAGAAGGCCTCGTACCCCGAGCCGTAGAGCACCGGCCGGGGGTTGTCGCTCATCCCCCCGTCGACCGCCACGTAGGTCCGGATACCCGGCAGCTCCTTCACCGTCCCCACCCGGTAGAGAGTCATGCCGGCCCGGGCCACGATGGCCCGCCCCGGCTCGGCCGTCACCCGGACCTCCGGCCCGATCCCCGCCGCCTCGCAGGCCCCCCGCACCGCGGCTGCCCACTCCGCCATCGTCGGGGCCGGCTCGCCGGTGACGTAGGGCACCCCGAGGCCACCACCGACGCAGAGCTCACCCAGACCCAGGGGCCGGAAGAACTCGGCCAGGACGGCCACCGCCTCGGCGAAGGAGGCCACCTTGAACACCTGGCTGCCGATGTGGGCGTGCAGCCCGACCAGCTCCAGACCCGCCAGGGCCCGCACCCGGGCCACCGCCTCGGCCGCCGCCCCCGAGGCCAGGCCGAAGCCGAACTTCGAGTCGTCCTGGCCGGTCCGGACGAACTCGTGGGTGTGGGCCTCCACCCCCGGGGTCACCCGCACCAGTACGGGCTGAGGCACCCGGCGCTCGCCCACCCGGCCCGACCGCCCGAGCAGGGCCCCGAGCCGGTCGATCTCGTCGAAGGAGTCCACCACGATCCGGCCCACCCCCAGCTCGAGGGCCTGGGCCAGCTCCTCCTCGGACTTGTTGTTGCCGTGCAGCACCAGCCGCTCCGGGGGCACCCCGGCCGCCAGGGCCACGTGCAGCTCCCCCCCGGTCGAGACGTCCAGCCACAGCCCCTCCTCGACGGCCAGGGCGGCCATGGCCCGGCAGAGGAAGGCCTTGGTCGCATACGCCACCCCCTCCCCGAATGCCGCCCTGGCCTCCCGGCACCGCCGCCGCAGGTCCAGCTCGTCGTAGACGAACAGCGGGGTCCCGAAGCGCTCGGCCAGCTCGCAGACGTCCAGGCCACCGACCCGCAGCCGTCCGGCACCGTCCACCTCGGCGGTCTCCGGCAGCAGGACCCGGGGCACCGGCGCACTCGACGGCTCGGGCCCCTGGCCAGCGAGGAGAGCAGCGGGGTCGAGCACCGCCGCAGGTTACCGTCGGGTCCCCGCCGGGCCACTAGGATGCCAGGCTGGCAACCTTCGGGGTCCAGCCCGTCCCGGCGCCGAGCCCCGTCACGCCCCCGTAGCTCAGTGGATAGAGCACCGGCCTCCGGAGCCGGGTGCGCAGGTTCGAGTCCTGCCGGGGGCGCTCGCTCGTACACAAAGCAGAGGGCTGGTGGCCCGACTTCTGCTCACCAGCGCTCTGCGTCGCGTCGGTGCCACGACGATGATCTCTCGCCAGCCGAGGCGGTGTCCTCCGGGATGGTGGCTGAAACGAGAGCAGGGTGGTTGATGGACCGGTTGCGAGCTTCGATCTCCGCGCCTCCAGGGAGCGCCCGCCAGCATGTGGCGGCGTCTTTGGGAACGCCGACGTCGACGACGGGGGCTCGTCGAGTAGTGACGTGCCTCTCGCTTCGTGGCGATGCTGATCCCGCGGAGAGGATGCCGTCATGCCTGCAGCGAGGGAGGGCGATGCGGGAACCTGCGACGAGGCGGTCGGCTTGCGGCAGGGTCGCCGCCAGAGCCCCAGCGTTGCGTTGGCACTCGAGGTCCTTCAGCGGTCCGGAACGCTTTCTCGCACCAACCCGGACATGAATCGGGACTGGACGGCGCTTTTGCCTTTGGAAGGTCTCGAACGACGACCACATGCGACAACAGACGGATACCTGACGGAGCTCAGTGAGCCCGGCCGTGCCGACCTCGCCTCGGCTCGTATCCGACCCCGTCGTCTGCCGTCCGCTGAGTCCGAACGATGAAGTCCACAGCGGGACAGGAACTCGGCCCGACGGGGGCACACCGCAGCCTTTCCGTGCACCCGACGGTCCGGGGGTACGCCGGCTTGCCAATCGGTGGGCTTGCTGACGAGGCTGGAAGCACGCTGCCCCTTTCAGGCCGAGGACGTCGTTCCGTGACCGATCCCCGCACCACCCATTGGCGTCACCCGGTCCGCTACTTCGAGGCGGACCAGCAGGGCGTGGTCTTCAACATGTGGTACCTCGGCTACTTCGACGAGGCCATGACCCAGTTCCTCGCCGAGGGCGGCCTGGCCTACCCGGACCTCCTGGCCGCCGGCTACGACGTCCAGCTGGTCCACAGCGAGCTGGACTGGTCCGGCTCGCTGCGCTGGCCCGACGAGGCTGAGGTGGCGGTCCGGCTGCTCCGCCTCGGCCGGACCTCCTTCACCCTCGGGTTCGAGGTCCGGGCCCAGAGCGCCGGCGGCCAGCAGGTGGCCCGGGGCCAGACCGTCTACGTCGTCGTGGCCACCGACGGCTCCGGCAGCCGCCCCGTCCCCGCGGTGCTCCGCCGGGCCCTCGGACCACCGGAGGCCTGGCCGTGAGCCCCGGTGCCAGCGGTCCGACACCCCCGTCGGCACCCGAGCCCAGCGCAGCCAGCGAGAACCCCAGCGTCGAACGGGCCCTGGCCCTCGCCGCCGCCTTGGCCGAGCACGCCGCCCGTCGCCAGGGGCGCCGCGAGCGGGCCCGGGCCCGGCGCCTCGCCCGTCTGCTGACCGACCCCCAGGCCATGGCCACCGTCGGTGCGCTCACCGACGAGGTCCTCCGCATCCGCCACGCCTCCCGGGCGGCGGCCGTCTTGGCCGAGCTGGCCGAGGCGCCGGGGCGCGGCCTGGGCCCCCTCGACCGCCTGGCTCTCGTTGCCGGGGCCCGCCTCGGTCGCCTGGTTCCCGAGCTCGTCCTCCCCGTGGTCCGCCGGCGGGTCCTCTGGGAGCTCGGCGACGTCGTCCTGCCCGCCAGCCGCTGCCGCTTCGCCCGCCACGCCCGCCGCCGGCAGCGCCAGGGCATCCGCCTCAACGTCAACCTCCTCGGCGAGGAGGTCCTCGGGGACCACGAGGCGGCGGCACGGGTCGCCCGGCTCCGCCACCTCCTCGCCTGGCCCGCCGTCCAGCAGCTCTCGGTGAAGATTAGCGCCCTCGCCGCCCAGCTCGATCCCCTGCGCTTCGACCACGAGGTCGAGCGGCTGACCGAGCGGCTCCTCGACCTCGCCCGGGTGGCGGCCGCCGCCACGCCCCCTAAGGGTCTGGACCTCGACATGGAGGGCTTCCGAGACCTCGAGCTCACCCTGGCCGTCTTCCGCCGGGTCCTCGACCGCCCCGGCCTCGACGCCCTGCCTGCCGGCCTGGCCCTCCAGGCCTACCTCCCCGACTCGCTCCCCGCACTGGAGGAGCTCGCCCGCTTCGCCCACGAGCGCCGGCGTCGAGGGGCGGTGCCCCTCAAGGTCCGCCTGGTCAAGGGGGCCAACCTGCCCATGGAGCGGGTCGAGGCCGAGCTGGCCTGCTGGCCCCCGGCCCCCTTCGACCACAAGGCCGATACCGACGCCCACTACAAGCGCCTCCTCGAGGCGGCCCTCGACCCGGCCAACGCCGGCGCCCTCCGGGTCGGCGTGGCCAGCCACAACGTCTTCGACCTGGCCTGGGCGGTGGTCCGGGCCGAAGACCTCGGTGCCCTCGACCGTCTCCAGCTCGAGATGCTCGAGGGCATGGCTCCGGCCCTGGCCCGCGTCTGTGCCGAGCGCTTCGGCGACCTGCTGCTCTACGCCCCCCTCGTCGACCGCCACGACCTCGAGTCCGCCGTCGCCTACCTCGTCCGCCGCCTCGCTGGCCCGCCAGTTCTCCCTCCGGGTCGGCTCCCCCGCGTGGCGCGAGGAGGCCGACCGCTTCCGGCGAGCCGTCTCCGACGCCGCCCGACCAGCCCCGCCCACCCGCCGCACCCAGGACCGCCGGGCCGAGGAGACCGCCCCCCTGCGGAGCCCGCCCTCCCCCCGGTTCCGCAACGAGCCCGACACCGACTTCACCCGGCCGGTGAACCGCACCTGGGTCCAGGGCCACCTCGCGGCCCGCCGCGCCGAACGCGATGCTCGCGACGCGCCCATCGTCGAGGGGCAGGAGCGGCACGAGGGCACCGTCCTCGTCGAGGGCCTCGACCCCAGCGCACCCACCGGCGGCCCCCCCTCCCGCTGGGCCGCCGCCCAGGAGGAGGTGGTCCTCGCCGCCATCCGGGCCGCCAGGGACGGGCAGGCGGCCTGGGCAGCCACCGACCCCCACGAGCGGGCCCGCATCCTCCGCCAGGCGGCAGCGGCCCTCGCCCGCGCCCGGGGACGCCTGGTGGCCACCATGGCCGTCGAGACCGGCAAGACCGTCCGGGAAGGCGACACCGAGGTCTCCGAAGCCGTCGACTACGCCAATTACTACGCCACGCAGGTCCCCCCGGCGGACCTCGAGCCCCTCGGCACGGTGCTCGTCGCCGCCCCCTGGAACTTCCCCCTCGCCATCCCGGCCGGCGGGGTCCTCGGGGCCCTCGCTGCCGGCAACACCGTCATCCTCAAACCCGCCCCCGAGGCGGTCGCCGTGGCTGCCGAACTGGTCCGGGTGCTCCTCGACGCCGGTGTGCCCCCCTCGGCCCTCCAGTTCGTCCCCTGCCTCGACGGCGAAGCCAGCCAGCTCCTCGTGACCCACCCGGACGTCGACGCCGTCGTCCTGACTGGCAGCTGGGACACCGCCCGCCTTTTCCTCGACTGGCGTCCCCGCCTCGACCTCCACGCCGAGACCTCCGGCAAGAACGCCCTCGTCGTCACGGCCACCGCGGACCTCGACGACGCCATCCGTGACCTGGTCCGCTCGGCCTTCGGCCACGCCGGCCAGAAGTGCTCGGCGGCCAGCCTGGCCATCGTCGAGGCGCCCCTCCTCGAGGACCGCCGCTTCCTCCGCCGCCTGGCCGACGCCGTCCGCAGCCTCCGGGTCGGGCCCGCCTGGGACCTCGCTACCCAGATGGGTCCCCTCATCCGCCCGCCAGCCGATCCTCTCCGGCACGCCCTCGAGCACCTCGAGGACGGCGAGCGCTGGCTGGTGGCGCCTCGCCGTCTCGACGAGTCGGGCCACCTCTGGTCCCCAGGGGTCAAGCTCGGCGTCCAGCCCGGCTCGCCCTTCCACCTCACCGAGTGCTTCGGGCCCGTCCTCGGGATCATGCGGGCCGCGGACCTCGACGAAGCCATCCGCCTCCAGAACCAGCCCCCCTACGGCCTCACCGCCGGCCTTCACGCCCTCGACCCGGCCGAGATCGCCTTCTGGCGCGACCGGGTCCAGGCCGGCAACCTCTACGTCAACCGGCACATCACCGGGGCCGTCGTCGGCCGCCAGCCCTTCGGCGGCTGGAAACGCTCCGTGGTCGGCCCGGGGGCCAAGACCGGCGGGCCCAGCTACGTGCCAAGCCTCACCCGGCCCCGACCCCTCCCACCCGACACCGACCCGGCGGCCTACGCCGCTGCCTGCCGAGCCGCCTGGGGTCGGCTCCGACAACCCGTCGAGCTCGCTGGGCTGGCCGCCGAGTCCAACGTCCTGCGCCGCCTCCCCCTCGACCGGGCCGTCCTCGTCCCCGGCGACGGGGTCGATGCCGCCACCGTGGCCCTGGCCGAGGCCGCGGCCGGGGCCCTCGGGGTGCACCTCCAGGTCCTCGACCAGGCGGCGGCGCTCGGGCGGGTCGAGCTGGGCGGCAAGTGCCGGGTCCTCGGCGAGGTCCCCGGCGCCGCCCTCCTCGCCCTCCTCGACGCCGGTGCCTGGCTCGACACCCGGCCCCTGGCCGCCGATCCCGCCGTCGAGGTCCAGCGTTGGGTCCGCGAGCAGGCCGTCTCCGAGACCCTCCACCGCCACGGCGACCCAAGCCCGCGGCGACCCGGGCTGCGTGCCCAGGCTCCAGCCCCGGTCGGCCAGTAGTCAGGAGGGTCCGGCGCCCGTTGTGGAGTTTGTGTGACATGTTGTGATTTGCAGCCGCCCGTCGGGACCGGCCCCCCGACCCCCGCCGGGACCGCCCACGCTGGCGAATCCCGCGTTCTCGTCCCCAAACGCGGCGGTTAGGCCTCCTCGCCGGCCGCGGCAGCGACCTGGGGAACGCCGGCCAGCCACGCTCGGGTCCGGGCGTAGGCCAGGTCGGCCAGCCGTCCGCCTTGGCGGAAGTCGAACGGCGAGGGCGCCTCCGGGGCGGGCGAGGGCACCAGGTGGAGCCGACCCCCTCGGGCCTCGAGGTCCCGGGCAGCCGCCGCCACCTGCTCCCGCTGCAGCTGAGCGGTGGTCAAGCTGACGCTGTTCATGGCCATGGCGATCGCGCCACGGGGTGGTCGGCGCCGGGGAGCGGTCTGGGTGGTCAGCACGTAGACCTCCCGGGCACCCAGGGCCAGGGCCTCGAGCACGGGCGTCCCCGCCGCCAGGCTGCCGTCGACCAGCCAGCGGTCCCCGATCCGAACGGGCGGGAAGATGCCCGGGATGGCCGAGCTGGCCAGCAGCGCGCTGGCCAGGTCCCCCTCGGTCAGCACCACGGGGTCGCCCCGCAGGGCGTCGGTGGCGACGGCAGCGAAGCGCACCGGGGTGTCCTCGACGCGACGAACCGTCAGGTGCTCCTCGATCCAGGCCCGCAGCCGCCCGGTGCCGACCAGGTGGTCGCCGAGCCCGAGGAAGCCCCCGAGCGCCAGGCCGAGCCGGAAGCGGAAGAGGTCCCGGCGGCGCAGCCGACGCCAGCCGTCCTCAAGGGCCCAGCAGCCCTCGAGCCCCGGCCGGCTGGCGAAGAACGCGCCGTTGATGGCCCCGACCGAGGTGCCCACCACGAGGTCCGGCCGGATCCCGGCCTCGACCAGGGCCCGCAGGGCCCCGGCCTGGAGGGCGCCGAGGTTGCCACCGCCGCTGAGCACGAACGCCACGCTCATGGCACCGCCCGAGAGCAGGTCGGAGAGGGAGCCACGGCGCGATGATGGCACCAGGGGGCGTCGACCAGGGAGGGGGTCCAGATGGACGGGTTGATGCAGCAGGTCCCGCTGACCGTCGGCGGCATCCTGCGCCGAGCCGAGCAGCTCTTCGGGGACAAGGAGATCGCCACCGCCGGTCCCGGCGGGATCCAGCGCACCACCTACCGGGCCTGGGCCGAGCGGACCCGGCGGCTGGGCGGGGCCCTGGACGACCTCGGGATCTCGGCCGACGGCCGGGTGGCGACCTTCGCCTGGAACACCGCGCAGCACCTCGAGCTCTACTTCGCGGCGCCGGCCAGTGGGCGGGTCCTGCACACCTTGAACATCCGGCTCTTCGCCGACCAGCTCGTCTACATCGCCAACCACGCCGAGGACGAGGTGGTCTTCGTGGACCGCAGCCTCCTGCCCGTCCTCTGGCCCCTCGTCGACCGCCTGACCAGCGTGCGCCACGTGGTGGTCATGGACGACGGCAGCCCGGCCGAGATCCCCGTGGACCCCCGGGTCCTCGACTACGAGGCCCTCGTGGCCCAGGCCTCGCCGAGCCCCCTCGACCAGGTCAGCGACGAGAACCGGGCGGCGTCCATGTGCTACACCTCGGGCACCACCGGCAACCCCAAGGGGGTCGTCTACTCCCACCGCTCCACGGTCCTCCACAGCCTGGTGGCCCTCACGGTCGACGGGCTGGGCATCGGCGAGGCCGACCGGGTCCTGCCGGTCGTCCCCATGTTCCACGCCAACGCCTGGGGGCTCTGCCACGCCGCCGTCCTCGCCGGGGCCTCTCTGGTCTTCCCCGGGGCCGACCTCAGCCCCGCCGCCATCGCCGACCTGCTGGTCGGCGAGCGGGTCACGGTGGCCGCCGCCGTCCCGACCATCTGGATGGGAGTCCGGCCCCTGCTCGCCGGCCGGGACACCTCGGCTCTCCGCAGCATCCTCTGCGGCGGCTCGGCGGTCCCGAAAGCCCTGGCCGAGGCGTACCGCACCGAGCTCGGGGTGCCGATCCTCCAGGCCTGGGGCATGACCGAGACCAGCCCCCTCGCCACCATCGCCCGGGTCCGCTCCGACCTCCGCCACCTCCCCGAGGACGCCCAGGCCGACATCCGGGCCACCCAGGGCCTGCCGGTGGTGGGCATGGAACTGCGCATCGTCGACCCGGACACCGGGGAGACCCTCCCCTGGGACGGCAAGGCCTGCGGGGAGATCCAGGTCCGTTCCCCCTGGGTGGCCGCTGCCTACTACAACGACCCTCGCAGCGCGGAGAGCTTCACCGCGGATGGCTGGCTGCGCACCGGCGACGTCGCCACCGTCTCGCCCGAGGGCTACGTCCACCTGGTGGACCGGACCAAGGACCTCATCAAGTCCGGCGGCGAGTGGATCAGCTCGGTCGACCTGGAGAACGAGATCATGGCCCACCCGAAGGTCGCCGAGGCGGCGGTCATCGCCGTGCCCAGCGAACGCTGGATGGAACGGCCCCTGGCCTGCGTCGTGGTCAAACCCGGCGAGCAGCTCGACCCCGAGGAGCTTCGCCGCTGGCTGGCCGACCGGGTCCCGAAGTGGTGGCTGCCGGACCGGGTCGAGCTCATCGACGAGGTGCCCAAGACCTCGGTCGGCAAGTTCTCGAAGCGCCAGCTCCGGGAACGCTTCGCCGACCTCCGCCTCCCCTGAGGCCTTCAGGCACCGCGGCGGCGCCCGCCGGACCGGGCGAAGCCCAGCGCCCAGGCAGTCCTCAGGTGCCGGTTCGCCGCAGGCCGGTCAACGCCGAGGCGAGCCGGCGCCACTGGTCGTCGGGCACCCCCCGCCGCTCGGTCGGCAAGGGCTGGACCCCGACGTGGTCGGCCCCGGCGTCCAGATGGGCCTGGACCCGCCGCACGATGGCCTCCTCGTCCCCCCAGGCCACGAGGGCGTCGACCAGCCGGTCGCTGCCCCCGCCCCGGAGGTCCTCCTCGGGGAACCCCAGGCGGCGGAGGTTCCGGACGTAGTTCGGTTGGGAGAGGTAGAGGGCGGTGTAGGCCCGGCCCACCTCCCGGGCCCGGCTGGGGTCCTGCTCGAGCAGGACGGCCTGTT
Source organism: Aciditerrimonas ferrireducens (assembly GCF_023130475.1). Classification (GTDB taxonomy): domain Bacteria; phylum Actinomycetota; class Acidimicrobiia; order Acidimicrobiales; family UBA8190; genus Aciditerrimonas; species Aciditerrimonas ferrireducens. Next base: position 38,947 of record NZ_JAKHEX010000002.1, on the reverse strand, counting down.
CGGGGCAGAGCAGCCGGTCCGCTCCGAGGGTGGCACGGGCCGAGGCGGTGTGCTCGGGGGTCACGAAGTAGGGGTGGGCCCCGTCGGCCGCCTCGGCCGCCAGGGCCAGCATCTTCGGACCGAGGGCCGCCAGGACCCGCCACGGGGCGGCCGCGGGCCGCTGCGCGGTGTAGGGGCTGGCGTCGACCGCTTCCAGGTAGCGCCGCATGGCCGTCAGGGGCTGCTCGTAGCGGTGGCCCCGGAGGTCCTCGACCAGGTTCTTGTGGCTGACCCCGAGGCCGATCACCACCCGGTCCGGGAAGGCCTCGGTCAGGCCCTTCATGGCCCCGGCCATGGTCACGGCGTCCCGAGCCCAGATGTTGGCGATGCCCGTCGCGCCGATCAGCCGCCGAGTGGCCGAGAGGAGCAGGGCCAGGTGCACGAAGACGTCCCGGCCCGCCACCTCGGGCAGCCACACGGCCCGGTAGCCCAGCTCCTCGAGCTCGGCCGCCAGCTCCTGGGCCCGGGCGGCCGGCACCATGTCGAGCTGGCCCGTCCAGATGCCGACCGGCGCCAGGGCCACCCGAAGGGCCGCCCGCCGCTCGTCCCGGCCCGGTTCCTGCAGCGCGCCCGTGGCCGCCCGGGCGTCCTCAGGCATCCTCGCCTCGACCCTCCTGCGCCTCGGGCGCTCCGCTCCCGCCCGGCTCGACTGCTCCGCTCTCGCCGGTTCCCGGACCGGCCCGCCCGGCGATGCCGCCCAGGGCGTCCTGCAAGAACCGGTGGATGCGGCCCAGCTCGGCCATGGCCGCCTCCCGGCGCTCCTGCAGCGCCGCCAAGGCGGCCTGCTGCTCGGCCCGGGCGGCGTCCAGCTCCTCCAGGACCCGGCGTCGGTGCTGCTCGGTCTCGGCCGCCACCTTGTCGGCCCGCCGCCGGGCCTCGACCTCGGCCTGCTCCAGGATCTGCCGGGCTTCCTCCCGGGCCCGCTCGGCCGCGCCCTCGGCCTCCCGCCGCAGCGCCTCGGCCGCCTCCCAGGCCTCCTCGAGGATCCGGCTCACTCGCTCCCCGAGGGCCGCGATCGAGGGGGGCGGGGCCGGGTCCCGCAGCCGCTCGGCCTCGCTGGCCTGCAGCCGGGCCTCCAGCTCCTCGACCCGTCGCCGCTCGGCTGCCAGCTGCTCCAGGGCGTTGCGCAGCTGCCGTTCGGCGGCGTCGGCCTGGCCCTGGAGGAAGGCGAGCTGCCGCTCCCGGTCCTCCACGTAGGCCTGCACCTCGTCGGGGTCGAAACCCCGGCGCACCACGCTGAAGGCCGGCAGCTCCACCTCGCCGGCCTCCGGGGACCACGCCCCGGCAGGATCCGGGCTCGCCGAACCGGTCGGACGGGTCGGGGCCAGACGGTACGCCTGGGTCCGAGGCTCGGTGCCCTCCGACGGCCGGGGCGTCTCGCCGGGCTGGCCCACACCAGCCGGGCGCCCGGCCACGGCGGCACCCGACGAAGAGGCCAGCACGGTCACCCCTTCGCTGGCGCGCTCCTCGCCCGACACCCAGCTCGGCGGGGCCACCTCCGTGTCCCCCTGTCCGGTCTGGCCGAGTCCGGCGGCCTCGCTGCCGCCACCCAGGTCGTCACCTGGCCCCTCGGCCGGTCGACGCCGACCGCTGCGGCCCTCGGTCGGGACGTTCGGTTCGACCACCCTGGCCAGGACGGCGTCGTCCTCCTCGAGGTCGTAGGGCGGAGGTCGCCGCCAGTCGACCCCGGCCGAACCGTTGCCCCACTGCGAGCCTCGTGCCATGGTTGCTCCTCGCCCTCGTCCTGGGTCCCTGGGCCCACGCCCGGTCGAGCCACCCTCCCCTCGGCACGTCTCGGCCGACCATCGAACCTCGCCGGTGCGCCCGGCCCGCGCCAGTCCCCTCGGACCCTACCAGGGCACTTCCCCGCATCGGTGGACGCTCGCCACCCACGCCAGCGCTGGCCCCCAGGCCTCCTCGAGCTCGCGCCAGCCCTCGGCCAGACCTTGGACGAGGACGAGGCCCGGGTCGACCGTCGGCAGGACCACGACCCGGCACCCGCTGGCCTGGGTCAACGGGCCCGGCGCCGGGCTCCTGGCCAGCACCGTCGCCAGCGCAGTGCCCACCACCCGAGCACCGCCCAGGCCCGCGGGACCGCCGAGCGCCGGGTCGTCGGCCGCGAACCGCAGTTCGTGGCGCACCACCGGCCACCCGGCCCGATCCACGGCCAGCCGAGACCGGCCACGCCCCCCCGATTCGCCGCTCCGGCCCAGGATGGTCGCCTCCCGCCACCACAAGCCGGCCCCCTCGGCCAGCTCCAGGGAGCTCGCCGCGTCGTGCGTCGCCCCGTCGGCGACCACGGTGGGCTCGACCAGCCAGCTCAGCCACGCTCCCTCTTCCACGGTGGCCCGGACCTCGAGGCGCGACGGCGCCCCCCTCGGTCCCCGCCGGGCGACACTGGCCGCCGCCGACCGGACGACCAGCCTGGCGCCCGCCTCCACGGCGAGCCGCAGCGTCACCTCGTCACCGCCGAGCGGGGTGGCCGCCGGGGAGACGAGGTGGAGGCCCGCCGGGGTGGGTCGCAAGGCCAGCAACGGACCTTGCCGCAGCACCCGGTAGCGCGGCCGACCATCCGGCCCGGGGGCCACCACGACCTCGGCACCCCTCGGGCCGGCCACCAGGGTCACCGTCGATCTCGCCAGGCCGCCAGCTGCGCCCGAAGCCAACCAGCGACCGGTTCGGCTCCCTCGGGGCCGACCAGGCTTGTGAAGACCGTCGGCAGCTCGCCCCGCTGGGCCCGCGCATCGCGGGCCATGACGTCGAGGTCCGCCCCCACCAAGGGGGCCAGGTCGGTCTTGTTCACCACCAAGAGGTCGGCTCGGGTCACCCCCGGTCCACCCTTGCGGGGGACTTTGTCGCCCCCGGCCACGTCGACGACGAAGATCTGCCGGTCCACCAGGGCCTGGCTGAAGATGGCTGTGAGGTTGTCCCCACCGCTCTCCACGAGCGCCACGTCAGCCCCCGGGAATCGGCGTTCCAGTCCCTCCAGGGCGTCCTGGTTGGCCGCGATGTCGTCGCGGATCGCCGTGTGCGGGCAGCAGCCGGTCTGCACCGCAACGATCCGCTCCACCGGCAGGACGCCTCGACGGCGCAGGAAGTCGGCGTCCTCGGTGGTGTAGACGTCGTTCGTCACCACCACGAGCTCCAGCTCCTCGCCGAGCAGCCGGCACAAGGACGCGACGAGGGCCGTCTTGCCGCTGCCAACCGGTCCCCCGATGCCCACCCGCAGGGTCTGCCGCCCGTCCCGTGGACCCACATCCCTCGGGCCGGTGCGATCGTCGAGCGTCCTCGTCACGCAGCGTTCCTCCTCCCGTCGCCACCGTCACGAAGCGAAGAGCCGGTCGGGCCGGGCGGCTTGGCACTCCAAGAGATGGTCCAGCATCGCCCCGGCTGTCGCCGGCAGCTCGGCGAGGCTCGCCGGCCAGTCCTCCAGCACCGTCGCCGACCGAGCCGCCGCTTCCGATGCCAGGGCCTCCATGTGGTCTGCTCGGCCGGCCAGTAGGCCGGTGGCAGCCACGGGGTCCAGGCCGAGGAGCCGAACAGCCCCCTGGACGACCGCGCTGGCCACCCCCAGCACGGCGAGTAGGGCAGCCTCGTCGGCTCCCCCGCCCACGGCGGCCACGACGGCACCGAGGGCCAGCACCTGCTGCGGTCCTGCGGGCCCGTCGGCGGCCGCTCGACGGGCCGCAGCCTCGGCCGACGGACCGAGCGCGGCCGCTGCCCGCAAGAGGTGCCGCCCGAGCAGCCGAGCGGTGTGCCGGGCCCATGGTGACGCGGTCCTGGCGTCGATCTCGGCGTCGAGCCGCAACCAGCGATCGATCGGCGCCTCCGCCCGTTCCAGCTGCCATGCCGCCGCAGCGGCGTGGGCTGCCAGCACCCCGCTGGTGGCCAGCACGCCGTCCACGTAGGCAGCCGTCGTCGCCAGGTCGACGACCAGCCCCTGGCGCACGGCCTCTTCCAGGCCGAGGGCGTGGGCGTAGGTCCCGGCGGGGAACCGGCCGTCAGCCAGGACGAGCACCGAGACGAGCCGGCCCATCAGAAGAGGAAGTAGCGCTGAGCCATGGGCAAGCTGGTCACCGGGGGCACCTCGATCTCCTCGCCATCCACCCGGACGCTGAATCGTTCCGGGTCCACTTCGATTCGGGGACAGGCGTCGTTCAGCGGCAGGTCGGCCTTCGACCGCCGGCGCACGTCGGCCAAGGGAGCGAGCGGCCGGGATCCGAGACCCAATTCGGCCAGCCGTTCGGCCAGGCCGCCCTCCAGGGCCAAGGGCGCCACGAAGCTCAGGCTCCGCTCGGCGGCCACCGTCGGCGCCGCGCCCCACATGGGCCGAGGGAAGACCGGCTGGGGCGTCGGGATCGACGCATTGGCGTCGCCCATGGCCGCCCAGGCCACCATGCCGCCCTTCAGGACCACCTCGGGCCGCACCCCGAAGAAGCCCGGGCGCCACAGCACCAGGTCGGCCAGCTTCCCTGGCTCCACCGAACCCAGCACGTGGTCGATGCCGTGGGCCACCGCCGGGCAGATGGTGACCTTGGCCACGTAGCGCCGGGCCCGCAGGTTGTCCGCTGGTCCGTCCCCCGGCAGAGCGCCGCGGTGCCGCCTCATGACGTGGGCGGTCTGCCAGGTCCGCAGCACGATCTCCCCGACCCGGCCCATGGCCTGGGAGTCCGAACCGACCATGGCGATGGCCCCGAGGTCGTGCAGGACGTCCTCTGCAGCGATCGTGCTCGGGCGGATCCGCGACTCGGCGAACGCCAGGTCCTCGGGAACCCCAGGGTTCAGGTGGTGGCAGACCATCAGCATGTCCAGGTGCTCGTCCACCGTGTTGACCGTGTAGGGCCGCGTCGGGTTGGTCGAGGAAGGCAGGACGTTCCGTTCGCCGGCTACCACGATGATGTCCGGCGCGTGCCCCCCGCCGGCTCCCTCGGTGTGGTAGGCGTGGATCGTCCGACCCCCGATGGTCGCCAGGGTGTCCTGCACGTAACCGGCCTCGTTCAGGGTGTCGCTGTGCAGGGCGACCTGGACACCGGTGGCGTCGGCGACCCGGAGGCAGGCGTCGAGGGCGGCGGGCGTGGCCCCCCAGTCCTCGTGGACCTTGAAGCCACCGGCTCCCGCCCGGACCTGCTCCAACAAGGCCTCCTCAGACACCGAGCTCCCCTTGCCCAGGAGCACGAGGTTCAGCGGCAGGCCGGCGGTGGCCAGAAGCATGCGCTCGAGGTGCCAGGCCCCGGGGGTGACCGTCGTGGCCTTCGTACCCTCTGCCGGTCCGGTGCCCCCACCGATCCAGGTGGTCACGCCCGAGGCCAGCGCCTCCTCGGCCTGCTGGGGACAGATGAGGTGCACGTGGCAGTCGACCGCGCCGGCCGTCAGGATCAGGCCGTTGCCGGCGAGGATCGTGGACGCCGTCCATGATGTCGGGGTTCCCGGCCTTGCCCAGGGCCACGATCCGACCGTCCCGGACGCCGACGTCGGCCTTGACCACGCCCCAGTAATCCAACACCACCACTCCTGTGATCACCAGGTCCGGGGTGCCCTCGGCTCGGGTGGCACGGGCCAGCCCCATGGACTCCCGGAGGACCTTGCCTCCGCCGAAGACCGCTTCGTCCCCGCGCCCGCAGCGATCCTCGGTCACCTCGATCCACAGATCGGTGTCGGCCAAGCGGATCCGGTCCCCGACCGTCGGTCCGTACAGGGCGGCGTAGCGGGCCCGGTCGATCTCAGTCACGCTGCCCCTCCCGTGCCTGGCCCGGATCGTCGGCGACGTCCAGTGGTTCGCCGTCTCGCAGACCGGGGAGATCCCGGCGCAGACCCAGGACGGTTCGTCGGCCCCGGAGGGGTACGAGGGCCACTTCCCGTTCGATGCCTGGTTCGAAGCGCACTGACGTCCCGGCCGGGATGGCCAGACGACGGCCGAGGGCTCGGGACCGGTCGAAGCGCAGGGCAGGATTCGCCTGGGCGAAGTGGTAGTGCGATCGGGTCGCTCGCCAGCCACAACTCGCCAGGCACCAGCCGGTCAGGCTCGGATGGCGGCACTGGGGAACCGCCGGTCACGGTGCCGGCCGATGGACGGTCACGAGCTTCGTCCCGTCGGGGAACGTCGCCTCGACCTGCACCGGGTCCAGCAGCTCGGCGACGCCCTCCATGAGCTCCTCCCGGCGCACGGCGTGCCGGGCGCTCTCCATGAGCTCGGCCACGCTTCGACCCTCCCTGGCCCCTTCGAGCACGAACGCGCTGATGATGGCCACGGCTTCGGGATAGTTCAGCTTCAAGCCCCGCTCCCGCCGGTCGCGGGCCACCATGGCCGCCACCGAGACCAGGAGCCGCTCCTGTTCGTGCGGAGTCAACCGCATGACCGCATGCTAGGCGCCGCGTTCCCGAGGGGCCCGTTGAACGTCGAAACGGGACCCGCTGGCAACACAATGTTCACACACGGGAAAACCGCCGGAAACAGGGGTCGTGGACACTGTCTACGACCCGCTGGGAATCGGCGGGGCGCACCTAGGGTTCCGCCACCTCGACGGTGGGTCTGGTCCGAGAGGTGCAGGCGTCGTCGCGGCCAGCGGCGCTCGCTCCACGGCGGGACAAAAGCCCGGGAGAGCGAAGGAAACGTCCAGCCGGCGGTCCCAGCCGCCCTCGCTCTCGGAGGTGCACCGTGACCCACCGCGACCCAGACCCCCGGACCCTCCTCCACGACCGTTACGGGCCCGAAGCGGCCTACGCCGTCGCCCGGGAAGCCGAGCTCCCCACCGCCCGCTGGGAGGCCGAGGTCCGACGGGGTCTCGAGCTCGGCCTCCCGGGCGCCGACTCCATCGTGGACCGCCGGATCCCCACGTTCTCCCGCGGGGAACTGCCGCACTTCGCCGGCATCAACACCTTCCTCAAGGCCCCCTTCCTCGAGGACGTCCGTCGCTGCGGCGAGTACGACGTCGCCGTCCTCGGGGCACCCTTCGACGGGGGAACGACCTACCGTCCCGGCACCCGCTTCGGCCCGCAGGGCATCCGCCGCATCTCCGCCCTCTACGGCCCCTACAGCTTCGAGCTCGGCGTCGACCTCCGGGAGTCCATCACCATCGCCGACCTCGGCGACGTGTTCACCATCCCGGCAAACATCGAGAAGACCTTCGACCAGATCAGCAAGGCCGTGGCCCACGTCTTCGCCTCGGGCGCCTTCCCCGTCGTGCTCGGCGGCGACCACTCCATCGGCTACCCGACCGTCCGTGGCGTGGCCCAGCACCTCTCGGGGAACCTCGGGATCATCCACTTCGACCGGCACGTCGACACCCAGGAGACCGACCTCGACGAGCGGATGCACACCACACCCTGGTTCCACGCCACCGACATCCCCAACGTGCCACCCAAGAACCTCGTCCAGATCGGCATCGGGGGCTGGCAGGCACCCCGGCCGGGGGTGAAGGTCGGTCGGGAGCGCGGCACCACCATCATGACGGTCACCGACTGCGTCGAGATGGGGATCGAGCAGGCGGCCGAGCGGGCCCTGGAGGTGGCCTGGGACGGGGCCAAGGCAGTCTGGCTCAGCTTCGACGTCGACTGCCTCGACGCCGCCTTCGTGCCCGGCACCGGCTGGCCCGAACCAGGCGGCTTCCTGCCCCGGGAGGTCCTCAAGTTCATCCAGCTCGTCGCCGAGCGCCCACTGGCCGGCATCGAGGTGGTCGAGTGCTCCCCGCCCTACGACAACGCCGAGATCACCTCGCTCATCGCCACCCGGGTCATCTGCGACACCCTCGGCTGCCTAGTCCGCGCCGGCCACCTCCCCCGACGGCGGACCACCGACGCGGGGGCAGGAGCGGCCCGATGAGCACCGTGGCCCTGCTCGACAGGATCCCCTCGCTCGGCCTCCTCGACCCCGCCGGTCGCTGGGTGGACCGTCGACTCGTCTACCAGGACCCCGACTTCCTCGCCCTCGAACGTCGGACCCTCTGGCCCAGCCACTGGCTGGCCGCCCTGCCCCTCGAGGACCTGGCCCGACCCGGGGCCGTCGTCCCCCTCGACCTCGCCGGTGTCCCCCTGCTGGCAGTCCGGGACGCCGAGTCCGTCCGGCTCCTCTCGAACGTCTGCCGCCACCGGGCCATGCGTCTCTGTGCCACTGCGGGCCAGCACCAGGCGCTCACCTGTCCCTACCACGGTTGGCGCTACGCCCTCGACGGCCAGCTCCTCGTGGTCCCACAGCGGGCACGCGAGCTCCCCGACCTCGATCCCACCCGGCTCCGCCTCGCCGAGGTGCCGAGCACGGAACTTGCCGGCCTGCTCCTCGGGCGCCTCGAGTCCCCCGGTGACGCCGCCCCCAGGTCGTTCCCTTCCGACTCGGACGACCCCGTCGCTCTCGTCGCCAAGGAGCTCGCCGATCACGACCCCCCCACCTTGCCGGTGGTGCTCCGCCGCACCCTGGTCGCGGCGTGCAACTGGAAGCTCCTCGTCGAGAACCACCTCGACGGCTACCACCTCTGGTACCTCCATCAGCGGTCCCTCGGTGCCTACGACCACCGGCGCTTCACCAGCCGGCTCCGACCGGATGGCATCTGGACCAGCTTCGAACCGCTTCGCCCGGCTGCACCGCCCCCAAGCGGCCTGGTGCCCGTTCCGAACCTCGGCCGAGTCGGCATGGGAGCCCACCTGCTCTTCCCCGGCCTCCTGATCGTCACCACCCCCTGGTGGCTGGCCACCGCCTGGCTCGAACCCCTGGCCCCGGACCGGACCCGCCTGCACCTCGTCGTCCGCGGCACCGAAGGCTCTGACCCCGAGGCCCTGTTTGACGACGTCCTCGGGTTCGTCCGGGAGGACATCGACGCCTGCGAAGCGGTCCAGGCCGCGCTCGGCAGCGGCGTGCCCGAGGGACCCCTGGCTCGAACCCTCGAGGCGGACCTCGTCGGGTTCCGACGCGTGGTCGCGGAGATCTGCGGTGCGCCAGCCTGAACCCGGCTCCGCTCCGCCAGCCCCCGCAAGCATTCGGGAAGGGCCGGTTCCCGACTGGCTCTCGGGCGCCTGGTGGCGAACCCGCCTGGTCATCGCCGGACGGGTCGTCCGCCACGCCGGGACGGCGCTGTGGCTCCAGGACGGGACGAGCTTCCTCGACCTCCGCGGGCCGGGACCGACCGGCCTCGACGGACCTCGCATCTTCGCCGGCCGCACCAGCTGGGCCCCGCCCCATCTCCGCTGGCACCATCTCCTGGACTCCCTGCCGGCCGACGATCCCGACGTGGGTCGGATCGCCCGCCGGGACGACCAGGTCCTCGTCGAGAGCGGCATCTTCCCCGGCCCCGAGGGCACCCTCGCCTACCGGGAACGCTGGGAACGCCTGCTCGGCCCGAACGAGCTCAGCATCCGGCTCGACGACCAGGGCGTCCTGGTCCGAGCGGCCCGCCCGCTCCCCCTCGAGCTCCGGGTCCTCGTCCCCGCGGCGGCCCGGCCCCGAGCTCGGGACCCCGCGGAGCACCACCCGCTGCGGACCAGCCCCGTCGAGCTCAGCGAACGCCCAGCGAAGGCCGGACCACCCCACCCGCCCGCGACAAGGAGCAACCCATGAGCCTCACCCTCCGCCCCACTTCCCCGCCGAGCGCTGACGACGCCAGCGTGGGCCTCCAGCGAGACAGCGCGGTTCCCAACCACGTCGTCGCCCAGGGGATCATCGCCAACGGCCCCTTGCTCTGCATGGGTGCCGTCATGACCTCCGCCGCCATCTACGCCCGGGGTGCCATGCCCCTGGCCTACCTCCTCGGGGCCGTCCTGGTCTGGCTCTGGGTCAACACCCCCCTGCAGTACTCCAGGAAGCTCGTCAGCTCCGGTGGCATGTTCTACTTCGTCACCAAGAGCACCTCTCCCTTGGTCGGCTTCGTGACCGGCCTGTCCTACGCCATCTACTACTCGGCCTTCGCCGCCGCCGGGGCCGTCTACTTCTCGGTCATGGTCCAGTCCCTCCTCCAGCAGTTCGGGGCCTCGACCGGACCAGGCTGGGTGTGGGTGGTCTTGCCGGTCGCCGTCCTGGCCGTGCCGATCGGGCTCGTCTACCGGGGAATCCGACCCTCCCTCCGCTACGGCCTCGTCACGGGCCTCATCGAGCTGGTCCTCATGGTCGGCACTGCCCTCGCCATCGTCTTCCTGGCGGGCCACGCCAACACCGGCCGGGTCTTCGAACCCTCCCTGGCCCACAACGGCTTCGCCGGTGTCGGCATCGGCATGCTCCTCGCCGACTTCTCCATGTCCGGCTCCACCGCCACCGTCTACCTCGGGCACGAGGCCAAGCTGCCCCACCGTTCCATCCGCCGAGGCCTGGTCCTCTCCACCTCCGCGGTCGTGGTCGTCTTCATGCTGGTCTCCTACGCCATGACCGTCGGCTGGGGGCCCACGAAGATGGCGGCCTTCGCCAACTCGAACATCCCTGGCCTCCTCGTCATCCACCACTTCCTCGGTTCGGCCGTCGAGATCCTGGTCGCCATCTTCATGGCAAACTCCATCATGAGCGCCATCGTGGCCTCGACCTTGGTGGTCAGTCGAGTGTCCTACGCCATGGGCGAGGCGGGTCTCCTGCCCGGCGCCCTGGCCAAGGTGAACCCCCGAAGCGGCAGCCCGAAGGTCGCCGTGGTCACCACCTTCGCCGCGGCGGCGCTCGGCACACTCCTGACGGGGGCCATCGGGGGCATCGACACCGCCTTCACGGTCCTCATCCTGATCGGGACCATGGGCGAGTTCGTCGGCCACATCCTCGGCAATGCCGCCCTCCCAGCCTTCGCACGCCGACGCCGGATCACCAAACCGGTCGTCCACGTCATCCTGCCGCTGGCCTCGCTCGTGACCACCCTGCTCGGCATCTACTACACCTTCTACCCGGTCTCGTTCCCCACGGCCTGGGGACCGGTCGTCCTCCTTGGCGGCTTGGCCCTCGGGGCGGTCTACTACGTGACCCGACGGCGACCCACCACGAGCGCCGATCGGGCCGCGCAGCGGGCGCGCATCGACGCCACGGGCTTCGACGCCGACCACCTGCCCGAAGGGGAGCAGACCGAGCCGGCCGTCGCCCCCGCGGCGAGCTGAGAACCCACGATGGCGGACACGGTCGGCCCCCACGGCCCGCAGAGATCCGACGTGGTCTGGCGCACCGGGGTGTCGACCGTGTCCCCATCACCACTGCGACGAAAACCCCGTCCCGAGCGAGCTCGACGCCGTTACCTCGACGTCGCCGAGCAAATCCTTTCTGGCTTGATCCTTGACCACCACCGGGCGGGCGATCGGCTTCCCGACGAGCGGACCCTGGCCGATCGGTGCCACGCCGCCCGCTCGACCGTTCGGGAAGCTCTCTTGGCCCTTGAGCTCGCCGGCATCGTGGAGGTCCGCCGAGGAGCAGGCCACTACCTGACCGGCGTCGGCCTCCCCGGTCCGAACCCCCCGATCAGTTCGGTCACTGCTGCCGCGCCGGCGGAGCTCCTCCAGGTCCGTCGGCTCCTCGAGCCCGAAGCGGCGGCGCTTGCGACCACGGCTGCTGCCTCTTCGGAGCTGCGTCACCTCCAGGGTCTCGTCGAACGATCGGCGGCGCTCGCCTCGCAGGACAGCGACGCCGATCTCGACGATTTTCTTCAGCTGGACCTTGCCTTCCACCGGGACCTGGCCAGGATGAGCCGCAACCTCGTCCTGGCCGGACTCGTGGCCCAGCTCGTCGACGCCGGCCAGCACCCGCTCTGGCTGCTGGCGCACCGGGTCGCGCTCCGGCACCCCGAGGCCCGCCTGGCGCAGGTCGAAGAGCACCAGCTCGTGCTCGACGCCATGGTCGCCGGCCGCACCGAAGCAGCAGCGCGGAGCATGGCCGAGCACCTCGGCGAGCTCTCGGCCCGCCTCGCCGCCGACCCGGCCGACAGAAGCGCAGGCCGGCTGAACCGTTCCCCCTGATCACCCGGCGGGGCTCACCACCCCAGCGCGCAGCCGTCCTTCCGGGGATCCGACCCGCCGAGCAACCGTCCGTCCTCCGACCAGATCAGCTGGCCGCCCCCGAAGTCGACCCGGTCGGCGTCCAGCACCACCGGGTAGCCGGCAGCCGTCAGCGAGGCGGCTTCGGGCCACTGGCCCCCCTCCAGGTGGACGGCGCCGTCCTCGACTCGGAACCGGGGCCGGTCGAGGGCCGCCTGGGGGTCCAGCCCGTCGTCCACCAACGACGACACCAGCTGGACGTGGGCCTGGGCCTGGAGGAAGCCGCCCACCACCCCGAACGGACCCCGAAGCTGACCGTCGGCCAGCAGCATCCCGGGGATCGTCGTGTGGTAAGGCCGTCGTCCGGCGCGCACCTCCCCCTCGACGGCGAAGCAGGCCGCCCGGTTGTTCAGCACGACCCCCGTTCCCTCCGCCACCACCCCCGAACCGAAGTCCTCGTAGAGGCTCTGGATCAAGGAGACCGCCATGCCCTCCCCGTCCACCACGGCCACGTAGACCGTCCCCCCCGCCAGCTCCCCCAGGAGCGTCGGCGACGCCTCGGCCCGGTCCGCCAGGACTTCGGGGGCGAGCAGGTGGTCGACCCGGGCCCCGTCCCGGACCACTCGCCGGGCGTCTTCCAAGGCCAGGGCGACGGCGCGCACCTTCGACACCAGGCCCCGGTCCGGCATCAGGGCCAGCAGCCCAAGCCCTTCGAGCGCGGCCACCCCCTGGGTCGGCGGGGGCATCTCAAGGACCTCGAGGCCACCGTAGGTCCCGCGCATCGGGGTGACCCATCGGGCCTCGAAAGCGGCCAGGTCCTCGGGTGCCAACCAGCTGGCCCGCACCAGCGCGTCGGCCACCGGCCCTACGTAGAACCCCCTCGGCCCTTCCTCCGCGACCCGCCGCAGCGTCCCCCCGAGCTCGGGGAGGCGGAAGACCTCGCCGACCCGCGGGGGCCGACCGAGAGCGGCAGGCGCCACTCGACTCCCCTGCCACGCAGCGGCGCAGTGGGCGCCGGCCGCCACGCCACCCTCGGCGGCGTCGATGGCCGGGGCCAGGACACGGTCCAGGCCGAGGCGCCCAAAGCGTTCCAGCAGCGCCGACCACGCCCCGACCACCCCGGGCACCACCACCGACCGGGGACCCCGCTCCGCCGGCGGGCCGCTCGCCGACCGCGGTGCGGCGCCCCCGCCGTCCAGGCCCACTGGCTGGTCGCCGTCGTAGACCAGGGCGAAGCAGTCGCCCCCCAACCCCGTGGCCATCGGCTCGGCCACGCAAAGCACGGCGGCGGCAGCCACCGCTGCGTCGGCGGCCGAGCCGCCGGCCCGCAGCGCCCCGAGCCCGGCCAGGACCGCAGGGACCTGGCTGGTGGCCACCATGCCATCCCGAGCCACCGCAGGTGGCCGACCCGGCGCCCAGCGCATCGTCCCCATGTCGTCCCTCCCGTGTGGACCGGCGAACAGGTTGGCACGCGCCCCGGCGTCGGGCGGCGGGGTGCAGGGACCACCCGGCCCGTTGCCGGGCCCGATCACCCGTTCGGTCCTGACCGACCCCTCACGATCCCCTCATCGACCCCTCACACGATCGTCGCACTGTCCTCACACCGCTGGCCGATGCTGCTGGCATGGCAGGCTTCCCGCCCACCACGACCCCGCCGACCCGTCGCCCCCGACGGTCCCGGCTGCGCCTCGCGCTGGCTGCCCTGCTCGCCGGAGGTCTCGCCGTGGGGGCCCTCCTCGGGACGGCCGGCACGAGTCGGTCGGCGCACGATCCCGGCACGGTGCTGAACATGACCACGGACCCTCTCCCGGGAGGACCGGTCACCTGGATGCTCTCGGTCGGAGCCCTCGGACGGATCGACCAGGCCGGCCTGCCCCCCAGCCTGGTCTCGTCCTTCTTCGACCAGCGAAGCACCATCCTCCTCGGCGCCACCGGGGCCGGGAGCGACACCCTCGCCCCCCACGCCCAGGCCGCGGCGGACTTCACCAGCGCCCAGGCCCTCATCGCGGCCCTGGCCGACCATCGGGTGCCCGCCTCGGTGCCCGACCTGGTCCTCGACCTCGAGGCCTGGCCGCTCACCCCGACTGCCGAGCAGGACGACCCCATCGCCGCCGCCGGCCAGGCCCTCCGCGCCGCGCAGGCGGCCGGCAAACGCCTGATCTTCACCCCCGGGGTCGACCTGGTCCGGGTGCTGACCGGCCAGCACCTCCAGGGACCCGCGCTGCTCGCCGCCTACGACCGGCTTCTCGCCGGCCCCGGCGCCAAGGTCAGCAACGTCTTCGAGGTCCAGGCCCAGGGCACCGAAGGCACCGCTGACGCGACGAGCTTCACCCGCGGCGCCGTCCGGGCGGCGCAGACCGCCCACTCAGGCATCCCGGTGCTCGTCGGCCTCTCCACGAACCCCTCGGGCCGGCGGGTCACCCCGGCCGATCTCCTCCAGGTCGCCGAGGCTGCCAGGGCAGCGGGGGCCAGTGGGTTCTGGCTTAACGTCCCCGAGGCCGGGGCAGCCTGTCCGCGCTGTGGCCAGCCCGAGCCCCAGGTGGCCGTGGCCTTCCTCGAGCAGCTCGCCCGCGGCCACGGCCCCCACCCCGGGGCGCCGAGCAGCCCGGTGAGCAGCGTCACCTCGGCTCGGGGGTCCCTCCTCGACGCTGCCGGTCAGCTCCTCGCCGCGAACGGGCGCCCCGCCGACTGGATCCTGGCCGCCTCCCAGTTCGCCGCGGTGGTCGGCCAACCGGGCGTGGCCCGCCTCATGGGTGGCGGGACCGTCTTCGAACCGGTCTCACCACGGCAGGCACCGAGCGGTCTTCTCCCCGTCACCCCGACGCTCGTGGTCCACAGCGAGGGCCTCTTGGCGAACCAGGTAGCCGCCGGTCAGGTCCGAAGCGACATCCGAGCCGTGCTCTACGACAACGAGCGCTTCCCCGACACCCCCTCGGTCGAGCAGGCCAACCCCCTGGCCTACGACCAGCGGGTCGCCGCCCTCGCCGCCGAGCACCACTGGGTCTCCATCTGCGACCTCATCGAGCCCGACCGTCTCCCCGCCGATCAGCGAACCCCGAAGGACGAGGTGCCACCCTGCAATATCATCGGCCTCAACACCGTCCAGCAGTCCGAGCGCCAGCCCGCCACCTACGAGGCCCTGGTCGCCCGGGCGCTGGCCACGATCCACGCCGTCCGCCCCGATGCCATCGTCCTCGCCGGCCTCTCGGCCAACCCCCGCGGCGGCCCGGTCACGGCGGCCGAACTCGCCGGCGACATCAAGGCCACCCACGACCTCGTCCAGGGCTACTGGCTCAACGTCCCCTCGCCCGGGATCGGTTGTCCGGCTTGCGGGCAGCCCGATCCGGGCCTCATGGCGACGGCCCTCCAGCTCCTGGCCCGCTGACCGGGCCGCCGCGCCGGACGAGTCGAGGCCGGACGAGTCGGGGCTGGCCGCTCACCAGACCCAGTACGGGAGGAACTTGCCGCTCAGGGTCAGCACTACCCGGTCGCCCTTCGGGTCCGGCTCTCGCCGGAGGTCCATCTCGAAGTCGATGGCGCTCATGATCCCGTCGCCGAACTCCTCGGCCACCAGCTCCGCCACCGCAGAGCCGTAGACCTGCACGACCTCTTCGAGCCGGTAGACGACCGGTTCGCTGCGGTCCACGGCCGCAGCGCCGCGCACCGGCGGGAGGCAGAGTCCCTCGACCACCTCCGGTCCCAGCGAGAGCTCCTTGGCCACCAGCTCGGCCTGCTCCCGTCCGAGGGGCTGCTGACCCAGCAGGGCCGACGTGGTCCACACCACCGACCGCCCAAGCAGCTCGGCCAGCTCCGACCATCGCCGCCCCCGTGTTCGCACTGCCCGTCGAACGGCTTCACCGGCTTCCAAGCGATCCATACGCCCATCGCGCCCGCCCCATGGGTCGCCCAGGTTTCGAGCCTGTGAACTCCTCGTGAACCTCGGTCCGACACGTCCTGTTCACACCCCGGCAACCCGCCGGCAACGTCTGCTCGGTACGGTCCGACCGTGGCCGTCGAGGCACCCATCGAACGTCCGACGAGGACCCACGGCGATCTTCCGGTCCCTGGTCGCTGCCCGGAGACCGCACCCGAGGCACCCCTCGACGAGTTCTTCGACAGCTCGGGCCAGCCACGGCCCCACGCCGCGTGCCTCTCCGCGTTCCTGGAGGACCTCGGGTCCGCGGGGCTCCTGGGCCGGCAGGTGGCCGCCCAACGCCAGCTCGCCCGCCTCGGGGTCACGTTCCCGCTCGCCAGCGACCCCGACCCCGACCCCGAGCGGATCTGGCCGTTCGACGTCCTGCCTCGCCTCGTCGCCCTCGCCGAATGGGAACGCCTCGCCGCCGGCCTGGCCCAGCGGCTCGTGGCCCTGAACGCCTTCGTGGCCGACTGCTACGGTCCGCAGGAAGCCCTCCGAGCCAAGGTGGTCCCGCCCGAGGTGGTCCTCGGTTCCCGTCACTTCGAGCCAGCCCTGCTCGGCACCTCGCCACCGGCGGGCATCTGGACGCATGTCGCCGGCACCGACGTCGTCCGGGACGGGAGCGGCCAGTTCGCGGTCCTCGAAGACAACCTCCGGGTCCCCTCGGGGGCCGCTTCCATGCTGGTCAACCGGCAGGTCTCGAAGACGGTCGTCCCCGAGGCCTTCCGGGAGGCGAGCGTGCTCCCCGTCGAGCCCTACCTTGACGCCCTCGGCGAGGGCCTCGCGGCGTTCCGCACAGGCAGCGACGACGACCTGGCCGTCCTGCTCACGCCCGGCCCCGCAAACCCGGCCTGGTTCGAGCACGTCTTCTTGGCCCGCCAACTCGGCATCCCCCTGGTCGAGGGCGCGGACCTCCTGGTCGACGACCAGGACCGTCTCCAGGCCCGGACCGTCGAGGGGCTCCGGCCGGTCGACGTGGTCTACCGGCGGGTGGCCGACGACTATCTCGACCCCGAGCTGGGCCGTCCCGACTCCCTCGTCGGCGTCCCGGGGCTGCTCCGTAGCTGGCGAGCCGGTCGGGTGGCCCTGGCCAACGCCCCGGGGACCGGTGTCGCGGACGACAAGGCGGTCTACGCCTTCGTCCCGGCGATCATCCGCTTCTTCCTCGACGAGGAGCCCATCTTGGCGAACGTCCCGACCTGGTGGTGCGGGGACCCCGAGCAGTGCCGTTTCGTCCTGGCCCACCTGGCCGAACTCGTCGTCAAGCCCACGACCGAAGGCGGCGGCTACGGCGTCGTCGTCGGTCCCGACGTGCCCCGAGCGTCCTTGACGGCGGTCGCCGCCCGCATCCAGCAGAACCCGGCCGGCTGGGTCGCCCAGCCCACCTTGGAGCTCTCCACGACCCCCAGCCTGACCGGCGACGGGACGTTGCAGGCCCGCCGGGTGGACCTCCGCACCTTCACCGTCCTGACCCCCGCAGGCGCCACCAGCGCGGCCGGCGGCCTGACCCGGGTCGCACCCTTCGGGAGCCGAGTGGTCAACTCCTCCCAGGGCGGCTCCTCCAAGGACACCTGGGTGGTCGACGATCGCCTCCCCGCTGGCCGGCCCGGGGCCCGAGTGCTCCCATCCCCCCTGCTCGGCCCCGGCCGGCCGGCGCCCCTCGATCCCCGACCCGGTAGGACGCAGGACCCCCGGTGACCACCACCGCACTGCCCGTCCACCGGCGGGAGCAGCCGCTCCTCGCCCGGATCGCCGACGCTCTCTACTGGCTTGGCCGGTACCTCGCCCGAGCCGAGGGCACCGTCCGGGTCGTCCAGGCCTACCACGACGCGCTCTTCGACCTGCCGGTCGGGGCCGAGCTCGGCTGGACGGTCCTCCTGCGCTTGAGCGGCACCGAGGAGCTCTTCCGCGACCGCTACCAACCACTCCTCGGCGGCGAGCAGCTCCCCGACGCCGGCCCCGGCGAGGACCAGGTCCTGCCCTTCTGCCTGCTGGACCTGTCCAATCCCAGCGCGCTCCGCTCCTCCCTCCGGGCTGTCCGGGCGAACGCCCGGACAGCTGCGGCCCTCCTGCCGATGGAGGTGGCGGCAGCCGTTCACGACCTCTGGCAACTCGCCCAGGACGGCCCCGTCGTGGTGCCTGACCGGGCTCGTCGCCTTGCGTGGCTGGGCGATCTGCTGGTCGCGACGACCGCCGTTGGTCGGGTGGCGGAGGAGACCCTCGGACGCGACCAGCCCGGCGTCTTGCTCGGGCTCGGTCGCGCCCTGGAGCGAGCCGACCTCACCTGCCGGGTCCTCGAGGCCTGGGCGCCCGCCCTGGAGAGGACCGCAGATCCCTTCGCCGCGATTCATCGGGCCACGGTCCTGCGAGCCCTCCACGCCGAGGCCGTCTTCCGACGGGGCGGCTGGCGGCTCCAGAACCCCCTCGCTGTGCCGCTCTTCGTGCTGCTCGAGGAGGCCTTCCCCGGCTCGGTCCGCTCCGAGCTCGGCACCTGCCTGACGCTCCTCGAGGCGTTGCCCTTCCCCTGTCGCGCCACCGCCGCCCTGCTCCAGGCCGGCACCGTCCTGGACGACGCCGTCAGCACCGCCGAGGCCCTCCTCCCGTCGGTGGTCGCTCCGGCCGTCCGGACTGTTTTGACCGGCGTGCACGGCCAGCTGACCCAGCTCTGGAAGCTCCCGGCCTCCCCGCCGGGCACTGCGGCGACCGCCAGCCGCGCCCGTGCGCGCCGCGTTCCCGTCGGACCTCGCCGCCTCCGAGTGCTCCACCGCTCCCGCTACCGCTACGAGGAACCCGCTAGCGCCTCGACGACCGAGGACCACCTCCGACCCCGAGCCACCCCCCGCCAGCGCCTCGTCGCCCATCAGCTCACCGTCGACCCTGCCCCGGCCACCACGACCCCGCTCCTCGACCCCTTCGGCAACCACCTCGTGGTCTTCAGCGTCGACGAGCCCCATCGCGCCCTCGAGGTCACCGCCTCGAGCACCGTCGAGCTGCTCCCCAGCGCATCCCCCGCCTCCAGCCCACCCTGGGAGACCGTCCGTCACCTCCTCCAGCTCGACCGCCACGCCGCGGTGCTCGAAGCCCGCCGGTTCGTGCCCGGGAGCCGCAAGGCCCCCGCCTCGCCCACCTTGGCGGCCTACGCCGCCGAGTCCTTCCCCCCGGGTCGGCCCCTCCACGAAGCCGCCCTGGACCTCGCGTGCCGCATCAGGCAGGACTTCGCCTACCTGCCCGGCTCGACCACCGTCAGCACCCCCGTCGAGGAGGTCTTCGACGCCCGCCGCGGGGTCTGCCAGGACTTCGCCCACCTCGCCGTGGCCTGCCTCCGCTCGCGCGGCCTGGCCGCCCGCTACGTGAGCGGCTACCTCCTGCTGGCCGCCGGGACCCCGGTCGATCCGAGGGCCCAGGCTTCCCACGCCTGGTTCGCCGTCTTCGTGCCCGGCGCCGGCTGGCTCGACCTCGACCCGACCAACGAGCCCTTGGTCTCCGACCACCACGTCACCCTGGCCTGGGGCCGGGACTACGACGACGTCGCCCCTCTCCGGGGCACGGTCCGCGGCGGGGGCACCCAGCACCTCGAGGTCGAGGTCCTCGTCGAGCTCGTCGACGACTGAAGGCCAACGCGCGGCTCGGACGGGTCCGGTGCCCGCGATCCTGCAGCCTGCAGGATGTCGCTTGTCGCCTCGGGCCGTAGCGTCAGCGGTGGCCCTGGCGTACTCCGCAGCCACGGAGCCAGGACCACCGCCTGTTCCACCGAGAGAAGGAGGAACTACCATGATGCTACCCCGACGAGTGCTGGCCCCGCTGGTGGTCGGGGGTCTCCTGGCCACCGGGGGCTCGGCCTTCTTGGCCGTCAACACCCAACCGGCGTCGGGCGAAGGGGTTTCCAACGGCGTGGTTGACGGCTACGCCATCTCGAACATCCACTACACCGTGGACCCGCCGCCGCCCCCGAACAACAGCAGCGTGCCGCCCCCGCTCTCGGTGGCGTCAGTGAGCTTCACTGCCACCACGACCTCGGCTGGGGAGCTGGCTGCCAGCCAGGCCTTCGTGCGTCTCGACCCACCGCCCCCGGCGCCTCGTCAACCCTGGACGGTCTGCACCGTGTCCCCAGGTGGGACATCGAACAGCACGAACTTCACCTGCAGCTTCAACCCGGGCATCCCGGTGAACATGCAACCCCAGCCGGGTTCCGGCGTCGGCTGGATCAACAACCTCGAGATCGAGGTCAACCAGTAGTCGCACCGACCATCGACCCCAAGCGAACGGTGGTTGGCCGACCCTTGCGGGTCGGCCAACCACCCGCCGCTCTCGGGTCCCCCAACGATCGACCAGTGCCAGGAGGGCCATGCGCTTCGTCGGCCTCCGAGTCATCGCAGCGCTGCTGATGGCGGTTGGAGTGCTCGCGGCGTGGTGGTATCTCGCACCTCGGAGCTTGGGAGGTCGGGACACCTACGTCGTCGTCGACGGACCCAGCATGGAACCCATTCTGTGGAGCGGTGACCTCCTGATCCTCCGCCAGGCTCCGGTCTACCGCGTCGGGCAGATCGTCGGCTACCGGACCCCCCAGCTGCGCGCTCCGATCGTCCACCAGATCATCGCCGTGCATCGGGGCCATTTCTCGACCAAGGGGGTCAATAACGCCTTCGTCGACCCCGCTCAGCCCACCTCCCGCGAAGTCGTGGGGCGACTCTGGCTCGACCTGGGCCGGCTCGGCACGGTCCTGCGGACCATGCAGCACCCAGCCGTCGGCGGGCCGCTCCTCGGCCTGGGGGCCGCGACCGCCGCTGTCCCCCGACGGCGCCGTCGCCGACGACCACGACACCCCTTCCCGACCGAAAGGAGGCCCGATGGCCTTCCGATCCCCGACGGGCACGAGGCGACCGGCTCGCCCCCCACGGGTCTGGACCTCTCGGGACAGCATCGAGCAGGCCAAGCAGCGCCTTGAGCGACTGGCGGCTCGAGCGGTCACTCTTGCTCTTCTCCTCGTGGCCACCCTCGTCCTCCTCGGGGTCGCCGCGAGCCGACCGGTGACCCGGCTGCGCCCGGCACCCCTCGACTACCGGCTGACCGTCCAGGTCGACTACGCCGGAACTCCCATCCCGGGTTCGGTCTATGGCACGGTCACCGTTCGCGCCGGGCAGCCTCTGCTGCTCGGCCAGCTCCGCTCCGTGGGTTTCGCCGTCCGCGTGGCCCTCGCCGCTCCCCGGCCACAGCTCCACAGCAGCCTCGGCGCAGCCCTGGTCCTGGAGGACCAGGGCCTGACCAGGACGCTCGCGAGCACCCCCGTTCAGCCCTGGGACTCGGCCGCCACCGTCCTCGACGTCGCGCTCCCCCTCACCTCCTACCAGACCATCCTCACCAGCCTCGACGACGCCTTCGGCCCGCAGAACGCCACCTTGGCAGTGGTAACTAACATTTCCCTTCACGGCACCCTCGCCGGGCGTCCCCTCGACCGGACCCTGGCACTCAGCGTGCCCTTCAGCGCCACCAACGGTTCGCTCGTCCCAGCCAGCACGAGCAGCGCCGACGGCTCGACCGCGACCGGAGCGGCCGCCTCCGATCAGCCCCCCTCGACACGGCTCCAGGCCACGGCCAACGGCTTCCTCCCGGGTCTTCGCGCCACCCCGAGCACCCTCCTCGACCTCCCGGTCCTCGTCGTCCGCTTCGCCGCCGCCGGTTTCGCGGCCCTCCTCGTCCTCGCCCTCGCGGCGCTCCTCCGGGCAACCCGTCGCCTCGCGCTCGCCGAACCTCGGGCCGTTCCCGAACTGCTCTTCGGACGTCTGCTGGTTCGCAGTGCCTCAGCTGTCCTCCCCACGGGGGCCGTGGTCGTCCCCGTCTCCGACCGCCGGGACCTCGCCGCCTTGGCCAAGCGGCTCGAGCTCCCCCTCGTCGCCAGTGACCTCGACGAGCACCGCAGCGTCTACTGGGTCCTCCTCGACCAGACCTGCTACCGCTGGAGCTGTCCCGACCCGCCACCCCCACCCTCAGCGCCCTTGCTCCAAACCGACCGATCCAAGCGGGAACAGCGAACCTAGGGATGGGCGCCACCGGGATCGGTGGACCAACGTCACGGCCTCCTGCTGCGAGTGGACCTCCAGCTTGAGCAGGATGCTCCGCACCTGGCTGCGAACCGTCGTCTCCGAGACGACCCGCTCCAGGGCGATGCCGTGCACGTCCAACCCGTGGGCCAGGAGCCAAAGCACCTCCTGCTCGGCGCTCGTGAGTCGCGCCAGCTTCCGCAGCAGCGGTTCCCGGGTCCGCTGGTCCCGGAGGTAGTGCTCGCGCAGTTCCTCCCGCTGCCGTCGACCCGGTGGTTCCCGACCCGCCAGCAGATCATCCACCACCGCGAGGACGTCCTCCAAGGGAGCGTCCTTGCCGAGCACAGCCCGTGCGCCCGCGGCGATGGCGCCGCCGAGTCGGAGCCGGTCGACCACCCCGCTCAGGACGGCTGCCGGCAGGCCGTGACGGGCAAGGAGCCGGATCACCTCCACACCATCGAGCTCTGCTGCGAGGTTGAGGTCCACCAGGCCCACCAGGGCAGGCACCGAAGGCCGTCCGGCGGCAACCGCTAGGGCCACCATTGCCGGTATCTCGCCGAAGTCCCGCACAACGCCGTCGATCACCTCGACCTCGCAGCCCTTCTCACGCAGCAGCGCCGCCAGGCTCTGGCCCAGCAGGCGGTGGTTGTCGACCAGTAGGACCCGGCCCTCCACGTCCCCTCCCGCTGCTCAGGCCGATACCGTGGTCGGCCCCCGGTGGTCGTCGCCGGTCCGGTACCCGGGGCGGGGCGCGTGGGCCGCCCGTTGCAGGCGGAGCTCCACCCGAGCGCCACCGAGCTCACCCCGTCCGAGCACCAGGTGCCCGCCCTGGGATTCGAGAAGGGTCTGCACCAGACTGAGACCCTGTCCAGGCTCGGCGACGGTGCCTGGGGAGCCGGACCTCCGCATCAGGGGATCCGGTTCACCCGGCGACGGGAACCCGGGGCCGTTGTCGTCGAGTCGGATGCGCACGGTCTCGCCCTCCTCGAGGAGGTCCACGACCAGCCGAGCCGCAGGGGCGTGCTCCACCACGTTGCACAGGACCTCCCGGAGGGCCTGGCTGAGCACGAACGGGTCCGCTTCCGCCATCACCGGAGACGCCGGGCCTCGGACCTCCACCGCACGCAGCCCCAACGTGCGAGCGCCGAGGAACTCCAGGTCGAGCACGGCCCGGATGTCGATTCGGTGCACACCCTGTCGCTCGGCTCGCACCAGGGCCGCCAGGGAGTCGCACCCATGCCGCAGGAACCGGATTGCATCGGACAGCGACGGGTCGCCGTTGCGAGCACCCCACGCCTCGATCTGGGCGATGCTGCTCCGCAGGACCAGCATGGTGGCCTTCATGCCATGGGCCATGTGCCGCTGCTCGGCCCGCAGAGCGTCCGCTCTGGCCACCATGGCCCGAAGCCGCCGACTCTCCCGCTGGTGCCTGCGCTGCTCCTCTCGCCACGCGCCCCGCAGGGTGGAAAAGAGGCCTACGCCGACCCCGACGGTCGCCTCCCAGCGGAACGAGCTCCCGGCGAGGTCACCCAGCCACGACGGGCTTCCAGCCGAATCCAGAAGCGGAACGAAGCCGTTCTGGAGAAGGATGGCCACGGCCGCAAGCACCCATGGGGGGGACGAACACCCGTCGGCGGAGCCAGAACGACCCGAGGGCGAAAACCAACACGCACAGGGAGACCAGTCCGAGGGCCTCGGCGAGCCGAACCCGATCCAGCCACGGCCACACCCCCAAGACGAGGGCCACCGTCGCCACCCCGGCAGCCGAGAGCACCACGGTGGGCCAGCGTTGGCGGGCTCCCCAGTCCCCAACGCCCCGTTCACCGAAGGCTTGGGAGGCCACGGTATCGGCCACCCAGACCGACAGGCAGACCGCCAGCACGACCCCCGAGGCCGGCATGGCCGCCTCTGGCCGGGCCCACTGCCCGAGCGGTCCCGAGGCCCCCGGGGACAGCTGGCGGAGAAGCAGCTCCCCCTCCAGGCCCGCGCCGACCACCAAACCCACGGCCAGCACCAGGAAGCCCGATCCTTGTCCCACAACCCGATGGACCAGGAGGGCCAGGAAAGCCCCCAAGGTGGCGGCTGTCACCGTCAAGAGGCTCAGGACCTCGGAGACTCGAACGACGATGCGGCCCTGGGCCAGCCCGGTGAGGCCCGCGGCGCCCACCAGCGCCCAGGTGAGGGCTGCGAGCACGAACCCGACTCCGAGGGGCATTACCACGCTCGCCGCGTCCTCGGACGGCCGCACCCGCGACCTCTGCGCCGCCAGGGTGGCCGCGCCCGTTCCCTGGGCCCCCACGAATGACCTTGTCGACCCCGTTCGCTGGCCACGATCCGACGATGAGCAACGGGGTGGCCCCGGAGGCAAGCGCTTCCATGCCATGGCACCCCCCTCCGTGAGCGCGACGCACGGTCGCACCCAACGAGACAAGCGTACCAACGCGTCCACAAATGCCCATCGTCCGTCCCGGAGGATGTCCGAGGGTCCGACATCGGCCGTTCATCCCCCGTTCACCCGTTCGAAACACGGCCCTGCGAGGGTGAGGGGGTGCAATCCTTGACAGTTTGTTGCACAGGGCGTACGGTGCGGCGCAGGAGGGTCGCCGGTCAGCTGCCCACAGCCGGCCGGTGCTCGCCCCTGCCAGTCGGTGGCCAGGGGCCAGGGGGAGGGGGAACGGTGCACCAGGACCGTTCTGGTGAGTCGAGCGCCGCCGAGCCGGCTTGGGCCCGGTGGTCGTCGTCGGCGTCCTCCCCGCTCCTTCGCTCTCCCGGGGCGCTGCGTCACCGGCCTCGAAGGCCAGGGGCCGTCCCCGGAGCCCGCCCCCGCATCACCACGACCGACTACGGTGCGCCGACTGGGGGCGGCTGGCGCCCGAGTGGACCCGGAGGACCGACGAAGGAGGGGACGATCCATGGCCAGTGACGCTGCCTCGGCGGCGGTGGGGACGACGGTGGGCGGCGGCAGCGCCCCCTCGGAGGACGCCTACCAGGCCTTCAAGGTCGAGAGCCGGGGGATCGAGCTCATCCCCGACGACCAGCGGCCCATGCGGCCCTCGGACCTCTTCTGGCTCTGGGCCGGGGCCATCTGGAACGTCGAGTTCCTCGTCTACGGGGCCCTCATCGTCTCCTTCGGCCTCTCCTTCACCCAGGCGGTCATCGCCATCCTGGTCGGCAACGTCTTCTACGTCCTGCTCGGCATGGCCTCCATCCAGGGCCCCGAGGCCGGCACCACCGCCTTCGGGGTCAGCAGGGCCCCCTTCGGCATCAACGGGAACCGCGTGCCCTCGCTCTTCAACTGGATCACCCAGGTGGGCTTCGAGGTCGAGGGACTGGTCCTCGTGGTCCTGGTCGTCGAGGCCATGCTCTCCCACGAAGGGGTCTCGGCCGGGACCGGGATCAAGATCGGGCTCATCCTCTTCGCCGTGGCCGTCCAGTTCATCGCCCCGTTCCTCGGCCACGCCACCATCACGAAGCTTCTCCGCTACCTCTCCTTCGTCTTCATCGTCGTCTTCGCCATCATGGCCGCCCTGGTCATCCCCCACGTCCACCTCGGCACGTACCACAAGAGCGCCACGTGGGAGATCTGGACGACCGCCGTGGTCCTGCTGGTCTCGGCCGGCGGGTTGGGCTGGACGGAGAACGGCAACGACTACTCCCGCTACCTGCCCCGCCAGACCTCCAAGGCCAAGACCCTCTGGGCCGCCACCCTCGGGGCGGCGATCCCCTCGATCCTCCTCGAGCTCCTCGGCGCCGCCGCCTACATCGTGAGCCCCAAGGCCACCGCGGTGACCGGCCTGCCGGCGTCCTTCGCCAGCTGGTTCTTCTGGCCGTTCCTCATCCTGGCCTTGCCCCAGATCTTCGCCATCAACAGCCTGGACCTCTACTCCTCGGGGGTCACCCTCCAGGCCCTCGGGGTCCCCGTGAAGCGCTGGGGTGCGGTCATCATCGACACCATCGTGGCCGGTGCGGTCACCGCCCTCGTCATCTTCAAGGGCAACTTCTACACCGACCTCTCCGGATTCCTCGACTACATCGTCGTCTGGCTCGCGCCCTGGTTCGCCATCGTCTTCGTGGACTACCTGCTCCGCCGGGGCCGCTACGACCGCCAGGCGCTCTTCGCCGAGCGGGGCGGCACCTACTGGCGCAACGGCGGCGTGAACTGGAAGGCCATCGTCTCCCTGTTCCTCGGCATGGCCGCGGCCATGATGTGGATCGACGCCGCCTTCTACGTTCCCTCCTACACCGGGCCGCTCTCCAACGCCACGAACGGGGCCGACTTCAGCTGGGTCATCGGCATGCTCGTCGGCGGCATCGCCTACTGGCTCCTCTCCTTCCGTTCCGTTCCGGCCGAGGCCACCCTGCCCCTGGGCGGCAGCCTGCCCGGAGTCGGCGCGGGCCAGGCCGCCTCCTGAGCGTCTCGGCTCCTGGGGGTCCCGGGAAGGCAGGCCTCGCGAGCCGTACCTCGTCCCACCCACGCCGACCGCCCCACCCCGAAGGGAGACCTCGTGTCCCGTACTCGTCTTGTCCCGTCCCTCCTCGCCGGCCTCGGTCTCCTGGGTGCTGGCGCCGGCCTCGCCGCCTGCGGCGCCAGCCCCTCGGCCAGCGCCGCGGCCGCCCGGCTCGGCCCCGGCACCCCCCTGGTCGGCATCGTGAACGCCATGGGCATGGAGCAGGCCCCGATCCTGGCCGCCATGCACGTCACTGGCAGTCGGATCGTCGACGGCTACCGGTTCTTCCTCGGCACCATCGACGGGGTGCCGGTGGTCGACGTCCGCTCGGGGGAGAAGGAGTACGCCGCGGAGCTCGCCACCACCCTCATGGACCTCACCTTCCACGTCCGGGCCGCCATCCTCACGGGCACCGCCGGCTCGCGGAACCCGGCGGTCAACGTCGGGGACGTCGTGGTCAGCGGAGCGGTGGTCGACAAGTCCTCCATCCACTTCCACGACCGCGGCTACCTCTCGCCCTACACCGGCGTCGAGATGGAGGTCACCCAGCGCAGCGACACCGAGGGCGCCATCGTCGGCGGGTACGGGGCCGTCGGGCCCACCCCGAAGGACGCCGCCACCTACGGCGCTGGTCCCTCGACCACCACGAAGCGGTACGTCTACGTCGAGGACCTCGCCGCCCCCGAGGCCCTGGTGGACGACGCCCTGGCCCACGCCCCGGCACTCGGCACCATCTCCGTTGCCGATGCCACCGGGAACACCAGCGCGACCGGCACCCTCACGAACCACCTGCTCGTCGGGGTCATCGGGAGCGCCAACCAGTGGACCGAGCCGCTCGCCGACCAGGAGATCCAGAACGCCCTCTACCAGAGCGACGCCGGGGAGAACGAGGGCATGGGCTTCGCCTACGCGAACGCCCAGCTCGGCGTGCCCTGGTTGGTCGTCCGGGGCATCTCCGACAGCCCCTGGTACCCGAACGCCTACCAGGGGGTCCTGGCCGCCGATCGGGCCGCGGCCGTCGGGGTGGCGGTCATCGAGCACCTGCCCCACCACCTCCCCCGCACCCCCACCCCCTTCTCCCTCCTCTGGCCACAGAGCAACGCCGCTCGGGCCGGCTACATCGTCGCCAGCAAGGTCCAGATCAGCCCGAGCAACCTGCCGACCGCGGTCACCTTCACCAACCAGAGCGGGGCGACCGTCACCGAACCCTGGCCGTTCGCCAGCGAGTACCAGTTCAGCGCCGGCACCGCCACCACCGGCGGGTCCTGAGCCCGGCCGCCTCGTGCTCAGCCGGGCCCGGCGCCGCCGTCGCCCAGGAAACGGGACAGGGCCCGGCGCAGCTCGACGGTGATCCGGTCGGCCCGCGTGTGGACCTCGACCGGCAGCGTCAAGGACAAGCGCAGGTCGTCCAGGGCCTCTTGGACCGCCAGGTCCTCCTCCAGGATCCGCTGCTCGTAGGCCACCGCCTCGGCCATGGCGGCCTCGTCCCCACCGAGGTCGTCCCGGAACAGCGACGAGTAGATCCGGCAGCGCTCGGCGGTCTCGGGTTGGACGGCCAGCACGATAGTGTTCGTGCCCCCGGCGTCCACGAAGTCCAGCCGCAGCCGGGCGAAGAACGGCGGCGTGTACTCGTAGGACATGACCCGTCGCTGCCGCAGGGGCCGCTCCCCTCGAGCCACCGCCGGGTCCTCCCGGTTGGCGAACCAGTGCTCGAGGCGCAACCGCACCACGTTCCCCTCGACCTGCGGTGCGTAGGGCTCGACCTCCCGCTCCTCCTCGGCTCCGAAGGTGCCCCGGTGGACGAAGGGGAAGTGGGCGAAGTCCAGGAAGTTGTCGAGCAGCATCCCCGCCGAGCACCGGGCTTCCCGCACCGGCAGGTCCCCCCGCTCGAACCCGGGGTCCTCGGCCTCCGGCACGACCGGCAGCGATCCCCGGGGTGCCTCCGGGGCCACCCAGACCAGACCCAGGTGGACGGCCACCGCCGCCGCCGGCACCAGCCGGGCCTGGGGTGGCAGGGCGGCGCCAGGCCCGAGAGCCGGGATCTCCACGCAGCGGCCCTCGCCGTCGAAGCACCAGCCGTGGTAGGCGCAGCGCAGCACCCGGCCGTCCTCCACCGCCCCGAGCGACAAGGGCACCCGCCGGTGGGGGCAGCGGTCCAGGAACGCCCGGACCCCGCCGCCCAGCCGGACCAGCACCCAGGGCTCCCCCAGCAGCCAGCGCCGAAGTGGCCGCTCCCCGAGCTCCGCCACCCTCGCCACCGGGTGCCAGGCTCGCCGCAGCCGGCGATCGTCGTTCGCCAGCCAGTCGACGGGTCCCTCGACCATCAGGCCTCCTTGTCGGCCTCCACGCCCTCATCGGCCAGGGTCCCCGTCGGCCAGCCCAGCACCCCCGCGGGCCGCGGGAGGTACCGTCCCCGGCCGGGCCGGCCCACGAACCGCCCGTCGCGCACCACCACCTCCCCCCGCTGCACCACGCTGCGCACGACGCCGGTCACCACCATGCCCTCGTAAGCCGAGTAGTCCACCGCCATGTGGTGCCGACTGGCCGACAGCTCCTGGCGGGACCTCGGGTCGTAGACCACCAGGTCGGCGTCGGCCCCGGGCAGCAGCGAGCCCTTCTTCGGCCAGAGCCCGAAGAGCCGGGCCGGCGTGCTCGCCGCCAGCTCCACCATCCGCTCCAAGGTCAGCCGGCCTTCCACCACCCCTTGGTGCAAAAGGTCCAGCCGGTGCTCGATGCCCGGCAGGCCGTTCGGGATCTTCGAGAAGTCCACCCCGACCCACGGGGCCCGTTCGGCCAGGCAGAACGGGCAGTGGTCGGTGGCCACCGTCTGGAGGTCCCCTCGGGCCAGTCCCCGCCACAGGGCCTCCTGGTGCCGCGTGGAGCGCAGCGGCGGCGAGCAGACGAACCGCTCCCCGCCGGGCCCCCCCAGCAACCCCTCGTCCAGGAACAGGTACTGCGGGCAGGTCTCGGCGAACACCGGCTGGCCCCGTCGCCGGGCCCGGCGCACCGCGGCCAGCGCCTCAGCCGCCGACAGGTGCACGACGTAGAGCGGGCAGCGGGCCACCTCGGCGAGGCAGATCGCCCGCTGGGTGGCCTCGCCTTCCAGCACCGAGGGCCGGGTCGTCCCGTGGGCCGCGGGCCCCAGCTCGCCCCGGGCCAGGGCCTGGGCCACCAGCACGTCGATGGCCAGCCCGTTCTCGGCGTGCACCATGCAGACCATGCCCAAGGCTGCCGCCTCCTGCATGGTCCGCAGGATCCGCCCGTCGTCGGCGTAGAGCCGCCCCGGGTAGGCGGTGAAGACCTTCACGCTGCTCACCCCCTCGGCCACCAGCGCCGGCAGGTCGGCCAGGGCCGCCTCGCTCGGGTCCGAGAGGATCGCGTGGAAGCCGTAGTCGCACACCGCCCGGCCCTCGGCCAGCTCCCGCCACTCGGCGAGGCCGGCCAGCGGGCTCTGCCCCCGGGGCTGCACGCAGAAGTCCACCACCGTCGTCGTCCCCCCCACCAGCGCGGCCTCGGTGCCACTGGCGAAGTCGTCCGCGCTCCGCAGCTCGCCCAGGGGCATGTCCAGGTGGGTGTGCACGTCCACGCCGCCGGGTAGCACCAGCATCCCCCGGGCGTCCAGCCGAGTCGCCCCCGGTCCGGCCAGCACGCCGGCCTGCCCGGGGGCGACCAGCCCGGCCACCTGCTCCCCGGCCACCACCACGTCGGCCGCCACCACCCCCTCGGGGGTCACCACCTGGCCGCCTTCCACCACCAGCGTCACCGGTCCTCCCGACACGCCCACGCCAGGACCCCCAGTGCCGGTGCTCCCAGTGCCGGTGCTCATGGCCACAGCCGCCGGGCCCGCCGAGCGAGCTCCGCCCGGGCAGCCCCGAGGTCCACGCGGGTGGGTTCCCCGCCCTCCACCACCACCTCGCCGCCCACCAGCAGGGTCCGGCAGGGCCGCTCGGGTCCCAGCACGAAGGCGGCCACCGGGTCGGCCACGTCCCAGGCGTCGCCCAGGTCCCAGACCGCCAGGTCGGCCCGGGCCCCGGGCTCGAGTCGGCCCACGTCCTCCAGGCCCAGGCAGGCCGCCCCTTCCGCCGTCGCCATGGCCAGCACCTCCGCGGGCTGCAGCGCCCCGGCGTCGCCGGCGGCCAAGCGGGCCAGGACGAGGGCCTGGCGCAGCTCGGGCTGTAGCCGGCCGCACTCGTTCGAGGCTGCCCCGTCCACCCCCAGGCCCACCGGCGCCCCTGCTCGCCGGAGGGGCACCACCGGGCAGATCCCCGAACCCAACCGGCCGTTCGAGGTCGGGCAGTGGGCCACCCCCGTCCGGGCCGCCCCCAGCCGGGCCACCTCGCCGGCATCCAGGTGCACCCCGTGGGCCACCCAGACGTCGGGCCCCACCCAGCCCAGCTCGTCGAGCACCGCCACCGGCCGCCGCCCGAAGCGGGCCAGGCACTCCCGCTCCTCGTCCTTCGTCTCCGCCAGGTGGGTGTGCAGCCGCAGGCCCAGGCGCCGAGCCAAGGCGGCCGACTCCTCGAGCAGGGTGGTCGACACCGAGAACGGGCTGCAGGGGGCCACGTTCACGAAGACCCGCTCCCCGTCCTGCAGGCGCCCGGCCACCGCCTCGGTCGAGGCCAGGATGGCCTCGGTGTCCTCCACCACCTGGTCCGGGGGCAGGCCGCCGTGGGACTGGCCCAGGTCCATGGATCCCCGGGAGAGGTGCAGCCGGACCCCCACCGCCCGGGCCGCGTCGGCCAGGGCGTCGAACACCGAGTCGTCCCCGCCGGGCACCACGTAGTGGTGGTCGGCCACCGTGCTCGCCCCCGAGACGGCCAGCTCCGCCAGGCCCACCCGGGCGGCCGCCGCCACGTCCTCGGGGTCGAGGCGGGCCCAGACCGGGTAGAGGGTCACCAGCCAGCCGAAGAGCCCCTGGTCCACCGCCCGGCCCCGGGTCAGCCACTGGTAGAGGTGGTGGTGGGTGTTCACCAGCCCCGGGGTCACCAGGCAGCCCTCGCAGTCCAGCACCTCGTCCCCGGGCTCCGGGGGCACTCGGCCCACCGCCTCGATCCGTCCGTCCCGCACCGCCACGTCCCCCGGGGCCCGGGCCCCCCGCAGCACCAGCCGGCTCACGACGCCGCGCCCCCCGCCGCCACCGCCTCGGGGTCCCGGCCCACCAGCCGCCGGTAGGCCTCGGGGTCCGTGGCCCCCTCGGTGCAGAGCAGCAGGACCCGCTGCCCCGGCCCGGCCCGCAACAGGCGCCGGCGCTCGGCCGCCCCGGGGCCGTCCAGCACCACCCGCAGTCCGGCCAGGGCCGCCGCCCCCGTCTCCCCGGCCACCACGCCCTGGGCGGCCAGGGCCACCATGGCCGCAGCTGCCTCCTCGTCGGTCACCGCCACCGCCCCGCTCAGCCCCCCGGCCACCAACGGCCAGGCCACCAGCGACGGGGTCTCACAGTTCAACCCGGCCATGATTGATGGCCGGTAGTCCCGAAGGGTCCGCCGCTCCTTGGCCCGCAGGGACTGGCCCACGCAGTCAGCCCCGACCGGCTCGACCCCCAAGATGGCCGGCGGGTCAGCCAGGCCGGGGCGCCGGTAGTGCCGCACCACCCCGGCGGCCAGGGCCCCGACCCCCATGGGCACCACCACCAGGTCCACCGGCCCCTCGCCCCGGGCAGCCAGGGCTTCGTCGACCTCGGCCAGCATGGTGCTGTAACCCTCGCTGACCCAGCGCGGCACGTCCTCGTAGCCCGGCCAGGAGGTGTCCGAGACCACCAGGGTCCGGCCGCTTCGGTCCTCGGCCGCCTCGGCCGCCGAACGAGCCACGGCGGCGTCGTAGTCCCCCTCGACCACCTCGCAGCTCGCCCCCTCGCCCTCGATGGCCGCGATCCGGGCGGCCGCGGTGCCCCGCGGGACGAAGATCCGACAGCCCAGGCCCAGCTGCCGGGCCATGGCCGCCACCGCCCGGCCGTGGTTCCCGTCGGTGGCCGCCACCACCCGCAGGGGCAGCGCCGGCGCCAGCCGCTCGGCCAGCTCCCCGAGGTTCGCCCAGGGCTCCAGGCTCCGGCCCAGGTGGGCCTCGAGGGTCCGGTAGAGGGCCCAGGAGGCCCCGAGGGCCTTGAACGACGGCAGGCCCAGCCGGCTCGACTCGTCCTTCAGCAGCACCTGCCCCACCCCCAGCTCCTCGGCCAGGGCCGGCAGGTCCCGCAACGGCGTCGGCTCGTACCCCGGCAGCCGCCGATGGAACCGCAGCGGCGCGTCGTCCGGTGGGCCCAGGGTCACGGCCAGCACCTCGGGGTCCTGCTGGAGGGGGTTGGGAACCAGGATCCGGTCGATGCCCGCAGGCTACCCGAGCCTCAACAAACTGTCAGGCATCGGTCGGCTCCGGTGGCTCCTCCCGGGTCACCTGCACCGTCAGCCGGCTCGCCCCGGCGGCGAAGGCCGCCCGGACGGCCTCGGCGAGCGCCCGGGCCACCGCCTCGGCCGGCCCCTCCACGAGGTCCCCGAAGGGCCCCACCACGAGCCGCACCCCGGCCGAACGGGCCGCCTCGGCCAGGGCCTCGACGTGGGGTCCCCGCTGACCGGGCACGAAGGGCTCGACCGTCGCCTCGGCCCGCAGCCACGGGGCGGCCGCCGCTTCCCCCTGGGCCTCCGACGGCTGCCCCTCGGCCGTGCCAACCGCGTTGCCGACTGCGTTGCCGACCGCGTCCAGCGCCATGGCAGCAGCCTACTCCGACGGCCTGTTTCCTGCGTGTTTCCGGGCTGTTTCCGCATCGTCACCGTTGCTGCCGATACCCCGTCTCCTGTCCTCCGCGCGTTGACAAAAGGTTGAAAGCCGTGCGACGCTTGGGCGGATGACGGTCACCGTGGCCAGGTCGGTCCCCGAGGCCCTCCAGGCCCTCGCCGCCGACCCGCCCCCCGAAGTCCTCGCCGGGGGCACCGACTTCATGGTCGAGGTGAACTTCGCTCGCCGACGCCCCGAGGCGATCCTGGCGGTGTCCCGGATCGACGCCCTCGGGCAGTGGCAGCAGAGCGACGGCCAGCTCCGGCTTGGGGCGGGGGTCACGTACACCCAGCTCCTCGAACCGCCCCTGGCCGAGCTGGCCCCAGCCCTCGCCCAGGCGGCCCGCACCGTCGGGTCGCCCCAGATCCGCAACGCCGGGACGATCGGCGGCAACCTCGTGACCGCCTCGCCCGCCGGCGACACCCTGCCGGTGCTCCTCGCCCTCGACGCCGAGGTCGAGCTGGCCAGCGCCCAGGGGACCCGGACCCTTCCCCTCGAGGCGTTCCTCCTCGGGCCCAAGCGTTGCGCCCGCCGACCCGACGAGCTCCTCGTCGCCGTCCGGTTCCCCGCCCCCTTCGGCCGCCAGGAGTTCGTGAAGGTCGGGACCCGCAACGCCATGGTCATCGCCGTGGCCAGCGTCTGCGTCGTCCTCGACCCGGGGACCGGCCAGGTCCGCATCGCCCTCGGCTCGGTCGGCCCCACCCCCCTGCGGGCCCGGGCCGCCGAGGCCTACCTGGCCGAGCAGCTCGTGCCCCAGGGCACCGGGCCCACCGCCACGTCCGCCTTCGAGCTTCGCGACGGCGACGCCGCCCTGGCCGAGGTCCGGCGCCTGGTGGCCGAGGCCGCCCAGCCCATCGACGACCACCGCTCCAGCGCCGCTTACCGCCGCCACGCCGTCGGGGTCTGCGTCGCCCGGGCCCTCGAGCGGCTCCTCCGACCGGCGCCCGGCGCGGCCCTCGGGGAGGTGGCGGCGTGAGGTACGAGCTCGTCGTGAACGGCACCCCCCGGGAGGTCGACAGCAGCTGGCTCGGCGAGAGCCTCCTCTACGTCCTCCGGGAGCGCCTCGGCCTGCCCGGCTCGAAGAACGCCTGCGAGCAAGGCGAGTGCGGCTCCTGCTCGGTCCTCCTTGACGGTCGCCTGGTCTGCGCCTGCCTGGTCCTGGCGGCGAGCGCCGTGGGGGCCGAGATCACCACCGTCGAGGGGCTCGGGGGCGAGGGTCCCGAGGACCTCGACCCCATCCAGCGGGCCTTCGTCGAGGCCGGGGCGGTCCAGTGCGGGTTTTGCACCCCCGGCCTCGTCGTGGCCGTCCACGACCTGCTCCGCCGGGTGCCCCAGCCGAGTGAGTGGGAGATCCGGGAGGCCATCTCCGGGAACCTCTGCCGCTGCACCGGCTACGGCCGCATCCTCGACGCCGTCCAGCGGGCCGCCCGGGCCTTCGCCGAGCAGGCGGTGACCCGGTGACCGTCCTCGAGCGTCCCCGTCGGGCCACCCGGGGCGTGGGGGTCTCGGCCCCCCGACCCGACGGGGTGCCCAAGGTCCGGGGCCAGTTCCAGTTCTCCTCCGACCTCTTTGCCGAGGGGATGCTCTGGGGCCACGTCCTGCGCTCCCCCCACCCCTCGGCCCGCATCCGCCGTCTCGACGTCGGCCCGGCCTGGGCCATCGACGGGGTCCGGGCGGTCCTGACCGCTGCCGACGTGCCCGGGGCGCCGACCTACGGGCTCGAGATCCCCGACCAGCCGGTCCTGGCCGCCGACGTGGTCCGCTACATGGGCGAGCCGGTGGTCGCCGTCGCCGCCGACCACCCCGAGACCGCCCGCCGGGCCGCCGCAGCGGTCCTGGTCGACTACGAGCCCCTGGACCCCCTCGTCGACCCCGAGGACGCCATCTCGGCCCCGCCCATCCACCCCGACGGCAACGTCTTCCGGCACCTGCGCATCGAGCACGGCGACCCCGAGGCCCGTGGCGAGGTGGTGGTCGAGGGGACCTACGAGGTCGGCATGCAGGACCAGGCCTTCATGGGACCCGAGTCCGGCCTGGCCGTGCCGGCCGAGGACGGCGGCGTGGACCTCTACATCGCCACCCAGTGGCTCCACGTCGACCGGGACCAGGTGGCCCGCTGCCTGGGCCTGCCCCTCGAGAAGGTCCGGCTCCACCTGGCCGGGGTCGGCGGGGCCTTCGGCGCCCGGGAGGACGTCAGCATCCAGGTCCACCTCTGCCTCCTCGCCCTGGCCACCGGCCGGCCGGTGAAGATGGTCCTGTCCCGGGAGGACTCGTTCTTCTCCCACGTGCACCGCCACCCGGCCCGCATCTGGCTCCGCCACCAGGCGGACCGCCAGGGCCGCCTCGTCCGGGTCGACGCTCGGGTCCTGCTCGACGGCGGGGCCTACGCCTCCTCGTCGACCGCCGTCATCTCGAACGCCACCGCCTTCGCCACCGGCCCCTACCGGGTGCCGAACGCCACCGTCGACGGCTGGGTGGTCCGGACGAACAACCCGCCCTGCGGGGCCATGCGGGGCTTCGGGGCCGTCCAGGCCTGCTTCGCCTACGAGGCCCAGATGGACAAGCTCGCGGCGGCCCTCGGGATGGACCCGGTCCAGCTCCGCCTGGCCAACGCCCTGCGCCACGGCGACACCCTCATCACCGGACAGCGCATCGAGGGCAGCGCCCCGGTCGCCCAAGTCATCGAGGCGGCCGCTGGCGCGCCCCTCCCGGCGGTGGGCCCCGAGGCCCTGCCCGACGTGGCCCTCCCCGGGGGAGCCGGCCGCACGGCGACCCGCAGCCGGGTCCGCCGGGGAGTGGGCTTCGCGGTGGGCTACAAGAACCTCATGTACTCCGAGGGCTTCGACGACGCCTCGGAGGCCAGGGTCCGCCTGGAGCTCGCCGAAGACGGCCCCCTGGCCACCGTGACCTGCGCGGCCGCCGAGGTCGGCCAGGGGTTCGTGACCCTGGCCCGCCAGATCTGCGAAGAGGAGCTCGGTGTCGAGCGGGTGGTCCTCGCCCCGCCCAGCACCGCGCGCATCGGCTCGGCTGGCTCCACCTCGGCCAGCCGCCAGACCTGGATGTCCGGCGGGGCGGTGGCCGAGGCCTGCCGGGCGGTGGCCGGCCGGCTCCTCGAGCGGGCTGCCCGCCGCCTCGGCACCGACCCGGGCCGCCTGGTCCTCGCCGAAGGGGCGGTCCAGGCCCTCGAGGGGGCCGACGCGCTCTCGGTCGCCGAGCTGCTCGCCGAGGGGCCCCTGGAGGAGACCGTCACCTTCCACCACCGCCAGACCGAGCCCCTCGACGAGCGAGGCCAGGGGGACGCCCACGTGGCCTTCGCCTTCGCCGCCCACCGGGCCGTGGTCGACGTGGACCTGGACCTCGGCCTCGTGAAGGTGGTCCAGATCGCCACCGCCCAGGACGTCGGCCGGGTCCTCAACCCCCTCCAGGTCCTCGGCCAGATCGAGGGCGGCATCGCCCAGGGCGTGGGCCTGGCGGTCATGGAGGAGATCGTCCTCGACCAGGGTCGGGTCCGGAACCCCTCGTTCACCGACTACCTCATCCCCACCGCCCTCGACATGCCCGACGTGGCCGTCGCCGCCCTCGTCGAGGAACCCGAGCCCGGGGCCCCCTTCGGGGCGAAAGGGGTGGGCGAGCCCCCCACGATCTCCTCCACCCCGGCGGTCGTGGCCGCCATCCGGGCCGCCACCGGCCTCCCCCTCACCCGGGTGCCGGTCCGCCCCGCCGACATCGCCCTCGCCACCCCCGGAGACCCCCGGCCGTGAGCCCGACCAGCGGCCACCCTGACCCCGCACCGACGCCGACCCGCCAGGATCTCCTCGGCCTGCCGACCGTCGAGCTCCACGTCCACCTCGAGGGCAGTTTCTCGCCGAAGCGGGTCGCCGAGCTGGCCCGGGCCGCGAGGGAACCGGCGGTCGAGGCGCGGGTGGCCTGGGCCTTCGCCACCGAGGACCTGGCCGACTTCCTGGCCGCCTTGGACTGGTGGTGCTCCCTGGTCCGGACCGAGGAGCAGGCCCTCGACCAGGCGGCCGGCTTCGCCCGTTTCCTCGGGGCGAGCGGCGTGGCCTACGCCGAAGTCACGGTCAACCCGACCCACTGGACCGGCCTGCCCCGTCCCCGGCTCGTGGCGGCGGTCTGCGCCGGGTTCGACCGGGCGGCCGACGAGGGCGCCGCTGATTGCCGCCTCGTGGTCTCCTTGCGCCGGGACCAGCCCGACGACCAGGTCCGCCAGGTCCTCGCCGAGCTCGCCCGGGAGCGCCCTGCCCGGGTGGTGGGCCTCGGGGTCGACGGGGACGAGCGGGCCCCCGGCGCCCACCGCCCGGTGTTCGGCGAGGCCTTCGCCGAGGCCCGCCGCATCGGCCTCGGGGTCACCGCCCACGCCGGGGAATCCTCGGGCCCCGAGGGGGTGGTGGCGGCCCTCGAGCAGCTCGGGGTCCGTCGCATCGACCACGGGGTCCGGGCCGCCGAGGACCCCGGCCTCCTGACCCGCCTGGCCGCCGAGGCGATCACCCTCTCGGTCTGCCCCACCTCCAACGCCCACCTGCTCTACGGCAGCCTCGAACACCACCCCCTGGCGCTCCTCGACCGGGCCGGAGTGCCCCTGAGCATCGGCACCGACGACCCGCTGACCTTCGGCATCGACCTGCCCGAAGAGCTGGCCCGGGCCGCGGCCGTCGCCCACTGGGGGCTGCCCCGGCTGGCCGAGGCCCAGCGGGCCGGCCTCCGGGCCGCCTTCTGCGACGCCGCCACCCGAGAGCACCTGGCCAGGCGCCTCGAAGCCTGGGACCAGGTCCACGCCGAGGCCAGGGCCTGATGGCCCGACCCCCGGCATCCGAGCGGGCCCTGGCCGTCGCCCGAGGCGAGCAGCCAGCCGACCTCCTCCTGCGAGGCGGCCGGGTGCTGGCCTGCGCCACCCGCCAGTGGGTGCCCACCGACCTGGCCATCGCCGACGGCGTGGTCTGCGCCTGGGGCACCCGGGACGCCGCCGAGGTCATCGACGTCGACGGGGCGGCCCTCACCCCCGGGCTCATCGACGCCCACATGCACCTGGAGTCCACGAAGCTCTGGGTGGACCAGTTCGTGGCCACCGTCCTGCCCCGGGGCACCACGGCGGTGGCCGCCGACCCCCACGAGATCGCCAACGTCGCCGGGGTCCCCGGGGTGGCAGCGCTGGCCGAGGCGGCCCGCCGCCTGCCCTTCACCTTCGGCATCTGCGCCTCCAGCTGCGTCCCGGCCTCCCCCTTCGAGAGCCCCGGCGCCAGCCTCGGCCCCGAGGAGGTCGGGGTGCTCCTCGAGGACCTCGGGGCCATCGGCCTCGCCGAGGTCATGGACTTCCCCGGGGTGGTGGCCGGCGACCCCACCATCCGGGCCAAGATCGCCCGGGCCGGCCGCCGGCGGGTCGACGGCCACGCCCCTGGCCTCCACGGCCCCCAGCTCGACGCCTACCTGGCCGCCGGGGTCGAGTCCGACCACGAGTGCACCACCCTCGCCGAGGCCGAGGAACGCCGGGCCAAGGGCATGTGGGTCTTCGTCCGCCAAGGCTCGGCCAGCCAGAACCTGGCCGCTCTCATCCCCACCGTGCTCCGCCACGGCACCGACCTCGTGGCCCTCTGCACCGACGACCGCGAGCCCACCACCTTGGTGGAGCTCGGCCACATGAACGACTGCGTCCGCCTCGCCATTCGCCACGGCGTGCCTGATACCGACGCCTTCGTCCTCGCCACCGCCAACCCGGCCGCCTACCACGGCTTCACCCACCTCGGTCACCTCGGGCCCGGCTACCAGGCCGACGTCTGCGTCTTCGACCGCCTCCAGACCGTCGAGCCCGC
>NZ_JAKHEX010000019.1 GCF_023130475.1 Aciditerrimonas ferrireducens | reverse complement strand
CCGAGAAGG
This sequence comes from Aciditerrimonas ferrireducens, assembly GCF_023130475.1. Classification (GTDB taxonomy): domain Bacteria; phylum Actinomycetota; class Acidimicrobiia; order Acidimicrobiales; family UBA8190; genus Aciditerrimonas; species Aciditerrimonas ferrireducens. Next base: position 44,922 of record NZ_JAKHEX010000019.1, on the reverse strand, counting down.
CGGCGAGGGTGGTGGTGGCGGTGCCCGCGGGTTCCGGCGTGGTGGCGGCCTGCTGGACCCCGACGCCGACCCCGGCGGACCCGGGGATGGGGGCGGCGTCGACCGTCTGGCTCTGGGGCTGGTCGATGGACTCGGCGGTGGCCGGCTTCGGCAGCTGGCTCGGCTGGACGAGCGGCGGGGACCCGTTGCACTGGTCGCTGGTCAGGCTGAGGCCGATCGACCCGAAGTTCACCGCCTGGGCCTGGGCCTGGGCCTCCCCGGGCAGGTAGGCGGCCAGGGACTGGCCGAAGGTGAGCTCCTCGGAGAGCCCCCCGGTGGCCGGGCCGACGGTGAGGGCCGTGGCCAGGGCCTGGGCGGTGCCGGGCACCACGGCTGCCTCAGCCGACCGGGCCGGGCCGGCCAGGGCGACGCCGAGGACCGCTCCGCCGAGCAGCACGGCTGCCACCCCGGTGCGCCCGAACGCTCGCCAGCTCCCCCTCCGGACCCCCACCCGGCGCCCCCAGTGCTGTCAGGACCGGTGTCGCCGGCCCCGCCCCTCCCCTCTCACCCCTGGCAACGGCCGAGGGGACCCGGACTTGCGCGCCCTGGGCTTCGGCGTGGAGCGTGAGGACCGAGGAGGCCGAACCCCGGGAGGTGGGCATGGAGGAGTTCCGGCACGACCAGCTGGTCTTCCCGGTGACCGACACCGGCCCGGCGAGCGGCCGGGTGGTGGTGGCCCTGCACGGGTTCCCCGAGGACCGGCACTGCTGGGCGCCGCTGGCGGCCAGCCTGGCCACCGAGGGGTACCGGGTGGTGGCCTTCGACCAGCGGGGCTACGCGCCGGGCGCCCGGCCCCGTCCCCGCCTGGCCTACCGCATGGGGGCCCTGGTGGGCGACGTCCTGGCCCTCGTGGACGCCCTGGGGGTCGAGCGAGTCGACGTGCTCGGGCACGACTGGGGCGCGGCGGTCGCCTGGGCCCTCGCCGCCCTGCACCCCGAGCGGGTCCGGAGCCTCCAGGCCCTCTCGGTGCCCCACCCGGCGGCCTTCGCCAAGGCCCTGCGGGCCGGGCGCCAGGCCCTGCACTCCTGGTACATGGGGTTCTTCCAGCTGCCCTGGCTGCCCGAGACGGTCCTCGGGGTGGCCGGCGGGGCGGGGTTCGCCGCCTTCTTGCGCCGCTCGGGCCTCGACGAGCCCACCGCCCGACGCTACGCCGCCCGGGCCGCCGACAAGCGGGCCATCGCCGGGGGCCTCGCCTGGTACCGGGCGGCCCCCACTGCCCTGCGCCGGCCCCTGCCACCGGTGGAGCGGCCGACCTGCTTCGTCTGGGGGGACCGGGACTGGTTCGTGACCGCCGAGGCGGCGGAGCGCTGCGCCGCCCACGTCCGGGGCCCCTACCGCTTCCATCGCCTGGCCGGGGCGTCGCACTGGCTGCCGACGACGGCCGCCGACCAGGTGGCCCCCCTGCTCCTCGAGCACCTGGCCGCCACCTGAGCAGGCCGGTCCGGGCCCTCGGCCCGCTAGCGTCGGCCCGTGATCGGCTACCCCGTCCAGCGGCTCGAGGACGAGCCGCTCCTGCGAGGCCAAGCCCGCTACGTCGCCGACCTGGCAGTGCCCGGCACCGTCCACGCCGTCTTCGTCCGCTCCCCCCTGGCCCACGCCCGGGTGCGGGGCATCGGGGTCGACGAGGCGGCAAAGGCCCCGGGGGTGCTGGGGGTGTTCGGCGCGGAGGACCTGGGCCTCGGCGGCCTCGACGAGTGGCCGCCCCCGCCGGGGGGCCCTCGGGCGGCCCTGCGCCGCCCCTGCCTGGCTCGGGACCGGGTCCGGTTCGTCGGCGAGGCCCTGGCGGTGGTGGTGGCCGAGACCGAGGCCCAGGCGGTGGACGCCGCCGAGCTGGTCGAGGTCGACCTGGAGGAGCTGCCGGCCGCCGTCGACCCGGTGGCGGCGGCCGCCGAGGACGCGCCGGTGCTCTTCGAGGAGCTCGGCAGCAACGTGGCCCGCCGGGAGGTGGTCTCGACCGGCGGGGACCCCCTCGAGGGCGCCGAGGTGGTGGTCTCGGCCCGCCTCGTCGACCAGCGGGTGGCGGCGGTGCCCCTGGAGCCGAACGGGACCCTCGCGGTCCCCGAGGACGACGGCGGCCTGACCCTCTGGGTGTCGGCCCAGGCCCCCTTCCAGGTCCGGGCGGCGGTGGCCGGCCTCCTGGGCCTCGCCCCCGAGGCGGTCCGGGTGCGGGTCCCGGCCGTCGGTGGGGGGTTCGGGGCGAAGGGCGGGGCCTACCCGGAGCAGGTGGTGGTCGCCGCCCTGGCCCGGCGCCTTCGCCGGCCGGTGCGGCACGTCGAGACCCGCTCGGAGAACCTCGTGGCCATGAGCCAGGGCCGGGGCCAGGTCCAGGAGGTGACCCTCGGCGCCACCCGGGACGGCCGGCTGGTGGGCCTGCGGGCCCGGACCCTGACCGACATGGGGGCCTACCCCTGGCGGGGCGGGATCCCGTTCCGCACCGCCCTGCTCATGGCCGCCGGCCCCTACCGGGTGCCGAACCTCACGGTCGAGGCCCTCGGGGTCCTGACCCCGACCACGCCCATCGGCCCCTACCGGGGCGCGGGGCGTCCCGAGGCGGCCCTCATGTGGGAGCGGGCCATGGACCTCCTGGCCCTCGAGCTCGGCCTGGACCCCGCCGAGCTGCGGCGCCGGAACCTGCTCCGGCCCGACGAGCTGCCCCGGCAGACCCCGAGCGGCGCGGCCTACGACAGCGGCGACTACCCCGGGGCTCTCGAGGCGGTCCTGGCCCTGGCCGACTACGAGGGCCTCCGGGAGGAGCAGGCCCGCCGGCGCCGGGAGCGGGCCCGCTGGCAGCTGGGGATCGGCCTGGCCTGCTTCGTGGAGGTCAGCGGGACCGGCGAGGAGTACGGGGCGCTGCGGGTCACCCCGACGGGCACGGTGGAGCTGGTGACCGGCTCCTCCCCCCACGGCCAGGGGCACGCCACCACCTTCGCCCAGGTGGTGGCCGCCACCTTGGGGGTGCCCCTCGAGCAGGTCCGGCTGGTCGCCTCGGACACCGGCCTGGTGCCCCGGGGGACCGGCACCTTCGGTTCCCGCTCTGGCCAGCTCGGCGGTGGCGCCGCCAAGCTCGCCGCCGACGAGGTGCTGGCGAAGGCGAAAGCCCTCGCCGCCGCCCACCTGGAAGCCGCGGTGGAGGACATCGAGGTGGCCGAGGGGCGCCTCCAGGTGGCCGGAGTGCCGGCCCGCTCCCTCGACTGGGCCGAGCTGGCCGCCCTGGCCGAGGCGCCCGAGGGCCGGGCCCTGCTCGGCCCCGAGGGGCTCTTCGCCGAGGCCGATGCGGCCCAGCCCGAGGGCACCTACCCGAACGGCGCCCACCTGGCGGTCTGCGAGGTGGACCTCGAGACCGGCCTGGCCAGGGTGACCCGGGTGGTGGCGGTCGACGACTGCGGCACGGTCATCAACCCCCGGGTCGTGGCCGGCCAGGTGCACGGCGGTCTGGCCCAGGGGATCGCCCAGGCCCTCTACGAGGAGGTCCGGTTCGACGAGTCCGGCCAGCCCCTGGGCACCACCCTGGCCGAGTACCGGGTGCCCTCGGCGGCCGAGCTGCCGAGCTTCGAGACCGCCGAACACCCCGTGCCCACCCCCCGGAACCCCCTGGGCGCCAAAGGGGTCGGGGAGTCGGGCACCGTCGGGGCCACCCCGGCGGTGGTGAACGCCGTGCTCGACGCCCTGGCCCCCTACGGGGTCCGGCACCTCGACCCGCCCCTTTCCCCCGAGCGGATCTGGCAGGCCCTGCGGGCCGCGGCGCGCCCCTGAGGCCCCCCGGGCCGTAGCATCGCCGCCGTGCCCCAGGTCCAGGTCCCCTTCGCCGGCGGGCAGATCCCGGTCCACCTCGTCGGCCCCCCCACCGACCGGCCCGTGCCGGGGGTGGTGGTGGTCCACGACGTCTTCGGCATGACCGCCGACCTGCGCCGCCAGGCCGCCTGGCTGGCCGGCCAGGGGTACCTGGCCGCCGCCCCCGACCTCTTCGCCGAGGGCCGGGCCCGCTGCGTGCTGGCCGCCTTCTCGGCCCTCCGGGCCCGGCGGGGCCGGATCTTCGAGCAGCTCGACGCGGTGCGCAGCTGGCTGGCCGCCCAGCCGACCTGCACCGGGCGGGTGGGGGTCATCGGGTTCTGCCTGGGCGGCGGCTTCGCCCTCCTCCTGGCCGGCCAGGGCGGCTACGCCGCCTCCTCGGTGAACTACGGGGAGGTGCCCGAGGACGCCGAGGCGCTCCTGCGGGGCGCCTGCCCGGTGATCGGCAGCTTCGGGGGCCGGGACCGGACCCTGAAGGGCGCGGCCGCTCGCCTTCAGGCCGCGCTGGCGGCCAACGGGGTGCCCCACGACGTCCGGGAGTACCCGGGGGCGGGCCACGGCTTCATGAACCTGCACCGGGGCCCCCTGGGCCTCGGCGAGACGTTCCTGGCCCTCGCTGGGATCCGCTTCGACCCGGAAGCCGACGAGGACGCTCGCCGGCGCATCGCGGCGTTCTTCGCCACCCACCTGCAAGGGCCCGGGACGCCGGCGCCGGGCGAGCCGGGCGCCTGAGGTGGGACCGGGCCCCGGGGGCCGGGGCGGGCCGCACTACTGGCCGCTCGGCCCCCTGCTCCTTCTCCTGCTGGCCCTGCCGGCCCTGGCCGTCGTCGCGCTCTTGGCCCTCGGGGCCCTGGCCGCCACCTTCGCCAGCCTGGGCCTCACCCCGCTGCAGGCCCTGGCCACCGTGGTGGTCTGCTTCCTCGGCGCCGGGGTGAACCTGCCGGTGGCCCGGCTGCGGGGCGGGGAGCGCACCGAGCTGGCGGTGGTCCAGGCCTGGGGGGTCCGGTGGCTGGTGCCCCGGCGGGTCCAGGACCACACGGTCCTGGCGGTGAACGTCGGCGGTGCCCTGGTCCCCACGGCCCTCTCGGGCTACGTCTGGTGGCGGACCGGGGTCGGGGCGAGCCCGCTCGTGCCCCTCGCCGCGGTGTTCCTCGCGGCCCTGGCCCTGGCCCGACCGGTGCCGGGCCTGGGCATCGCCCTGCCGGGGCTCGTGCCGCCGATCGTGGCTGCCCTGGTGGCCCTCGGGGTCTCGACGCACCACGCCGGGGCCCTGGCCTACATCGGGGGGACCCTCGGCACCCTGCTCGGCGCCGACCTGGCCCACCTGCGGAGCATCGCCCGCCTCGGCGCCCCGGTGGTCTCCATCGGCGGGGCCGGCACCTTCGACGGGGTCTTCCTGAGCGGCCTCCTGGCCGTCCTCCTCGCCGCCCTGGTCCGCTGAGGGCGCTAGGCGACTGGCGGGTCCTTGGGCAGGCCGAGGGCCCGCTCGGCCACGATGTTGCGCTGGATCTCGCTGGTCCCCGAGTAGATGGTGCCGGCCCGGGAGAGGAGGAACACCTCCTGCCAGCGCCCGAGGCGCCCACCGGGGTCCTCGGGCTCCCCGGCGAGGGTGCCCTCCTCGCCGAGCAGGTCGAGGGCCAGCTCCCCGAAGGCCCGGTGGTACTCGCTCCACTGGAGCTTCGCCACCGACGCCTCGGGGCCCGGCTCCCGCTGGTTGGCCAGGGTGGCCAGCAGCCGCAGACCCGAGAAGCGCATGAGCTGCACCTGGGTGTAGGCCCAGGCGAGGCGCTGGCGGACCAGGGGGTCGGCGGTGCGGCCCCGCTTGTGGGCCTCGGCGACGAGGTCCCAGAACTCCCGTTCGAAGCTCAGGTGCGCCACCGCAGCCCGGCCGCCGCGCTCGTTGCCGAGGGTGGTCATGGCGACCCGCCAGCCGTTGTGGAGCCCGCCGATGACGTTGCCGAGCGGGGCCCGGGCCCCGTCGAGGAACTCGGCGCAGAACTCGGCCCCGCCGGTCAGCTGGCGGATGGGCCGCACCTCGATGTGGTTGCCGGCCATGGGCACAAGGACGTAGGAGAGGCCCCGGTGCTTGGGGGCCGCCGGGTCGGTGCGGCAGAGGACGAAGATCATGGTGGCCCGCTGGGCTCCCGAGGTCCAGACCTTCTGCCCGGTGATGACGATCTCGTCCCCGTCCACCACCCCGCGGGTCTCGACCCCGGCGAGGTCCGAGCCGTGGCCCGGCTCGGAGAACCCCTGGCAGTAGCGGTCGGTGCCGTCGATGATGCGGGGCAGGAACCGGGCCCGCTGCTCGGGGGTGCCGTGGACGATGACCGAGGGCCCCACCAGGCTCTCCCCCATGCCCCGGGTGATCCTCGGCACCCCGGCCCGGTGGAACTCCTCGTGCAGCACGGCCATCTCCAGGGGCCCGAGCCCCCGCCCGCCGACCTCCGCGGGCCACTGGGGGCAGATGAGGCGGGCTTCGGCGCAGCGCTCCTCCCAGGTGCGATACGCCGGGTGCTGCTCGGCGGCCTCCAGCCGGCGGCGGCTCGCCCCGGCCATGAGCGGCGCCCACCAGTCGGCCAGGTGGGCCAGCTCCGGTGGTGCCGCCTCGGCGATCCACTCCCGGATCTCCGCCCGGAACGCCTCGGCCCGCGGTCCCAGGTCGAGCTCCACGGTCCCCACCCCCTCTAGAGGGCCGCCACCTCGCAGCGGCCCTGGTCGACGACCACCTGCCCGGAGCTGGCGGTGGTCTGGAAGATCGCCCCCTGCTCGTCCCGCCAGATGCTGACCGCCAGGGACTCGCCGGGGTAGACCGGCTTCGAGAACCGGCCCTCCATGGCCACCAGCCGGGCCGGGTCGTGGTCGCAGAGCGCCTGGAGCAGGGCCCGGCCGGTGAAGCCGAAGGTGCACAGGCCGTGGAGGATCGGCCGGGGGAACCCGGCTGCCTCAGCGAAGGCCGGGTCGGCGTGCAAGGGGTTCCGGTCCCCCGAGAGCCGGTAGAGGAGGGCTTGGTCGGGCCGGGTCCGGAGGGTGACCACCTCGTCGGGGGGCCGCTCGGGCGGCTGGTGCCGAGGGCCGCTCGGGCCCCGGTCCCCGCCGAAGCCGCCGGCCCCCCGGAGGAAGGCCTGGGCTTCGAGGGTGCAGAGCAGCTCCCCGTCCTCGGCGTCCCGCAGCTCGGCCTGGCTCACCAGGAGGGCCCCGCTGCCCTTGTCGTAGACGCCGGCCAGCCGTCCCCGGACCAGGGCCCGGCCCTCGGGGGGCAGCGGCCGGTACCAGCGGACCCGGCGGCCCCCGTCGACGAGCATCCGGTGGTCGACCTCCCCCAGGTCCGAGACCCGCACCGGGGGCCGGCCGACGATCGTGGCGAAGGTCGGGAGGACCCGCTGGGGCCGGCCGGTGGTCAGCTCGCTCACGAAGGCCAGTTCGGGCCCGAGGGGGTCCTCGGCGGCCGCCCCGACCCCGAGGGCGTAGAGGATGGCGTCGGTGGCGCTCCAGGTCCGCTCGACCGGTTCGCTCCACGCCCCGGTGACCTTCGACGGGTCGATCCCCACGGTCTCACTCCTTTGCGTCGCTCGTGCCGACCGGTTCGCCGGCTGCGCTGGCCTGGGCTGCCAGCTCGGCTGCGCGGGACGCCTGGGCGCCGGCGACCGCGGGCCGGAAGCTGCGCTCGAGGGCCGAGAAGATCCCCTCCAGGTCGAGCTCGCCGGCCCAGGTGACCTGGCGGGTGACCTGGGGCATGGCGTAGAGGCCGATCTGGGTGCCCCGGGCCGAGAGGACCTGCCCGGTCAACCAGTCCGAACGGGTGCTGGCCAGATAGCAGACCAGCGGTGCGATCCGCTCCGGGGAGCGGTCGTCGGCCCCCGGGCCGCCCCGCCGGCGCTCCGCGGGGATGGACTCGGTCATGCGGGTGGCGGCCGCCGGGGCAACGGCGTTCGCCGTGACCCCATAGCGGCCGAGGGCGTTCGCGCAGCTGAAGGTGAAGCCGACGATCCCCATCTTCGCCGCCGCGTAGTTCGGCTGGCCGGGGGCCCCGTGGAGGCCCGAACCGGAGGTGAAGGTGACCAGGCGGTAGTGGCCCTCGGGGTTCCGCTGTGCCCGCCACCAGACCGCGGCGTGGCGGGCCACGTTGAAGGTGCCCTTCAGGTGGACCGCCACCACCGCGTCCCAGTCCGCCTCGCTGAGGTTGAACAGCATGCGGTCCCGGAGGATCCCGGCCGCGGTCACCACCACGTCGAGGTGGCCGTAGGCCTCGACGGCCCGCTCGACCAGGGCGGCGCAGGCCCCGAAGTCGACGACATCGGTGGCGTCGGGGAGCGCCTCGCCCCCGGCCCGGCGGATCTCCTCGGCGACCTGCTGGGCGGGCTGGTCGCTCGGGCCGCTCCCGTCGAGGGCGACCCCGAGGTCGCTCACCACCACCGCGGCCCCCTCGGCGGCGAGCAGGCGGGCCACGGCCGCCCCGATGCCCCGCCCCGCCCCGGTGACCAGGGCGACCCGGCCCTCGAGGATCCCCATCAGGCCCCCGTCCCGGCAAGGGGCAGCGGCGTACGGCCCAGCTCGGCCAGGAGCTCGGTGGAGAGGACCACCCGCCCGGTCAACTGCCGGGGGTCGGCGGTCACGAGGGCCGCGACCGCCTCGGCCATGACCTCGGGCCCCTCGAGCTCTTGGGTCGGGTCCCCGGGGCGGACCAGGCCGTGGAACCGGGTCCCCGGGGTCGGCACCACCCTGGCCGGGGCGACCGCGTTCACCGCGATGCACTGGTCGTAGACCTCGGCGGCCAGGCCGGTGGCCAGGCGTTCGAGGGCCGCCTTCACCATGCCGTAGACGGTGCCACCGCCCCGGCGGGCCCGCTCGGGCGGGGGCATGGCCGGGTGGCGGGCGGCCAGGGACGAGACGAGGCAGATCCAGCCCCGGCGGCGTTCCTGCATGGCGGGCAGCACCAGCTGGGCCAAATGAAGGGCGGCCAGCACCTGCACCTCGACCATGAGCTGGGCCCGGCGCAGGTCGAAGGTGGCGACCGGCTCGAAGAAGGTCACCGCGGCGTTGTGCACCAGCACCTCGACCGGCCCGGCAGCGGCCGCCTCGGCTGCCAGGTGCTCGCGGGCCTCGGCCCGGGCGAGGTCGGTCGGCACGACCAGGGCCTTGCCGCCGGCCCGGCGCACCGCCTCGGCGGTCTCGGCCAGGGACCCGGGCAGCCGGTGGCCCCCGGGCTCGGCGGTCCGGGCGGCGAGGACCACGGTCGCCCCCTCGGCCCCGAGGCGCTCGGCGATGGCCGCCCCGATGCCCCGGCTGGCGCCGGTCACCACGGCCACCTTCCCCTCGAGCAGGCCCTCGCCCATCGCCCCTCCCCGGCCCGGCGGACCCCACGCCCGCCCTCCCATGGTGAACCGAAGGGCGCTGAGCGTCAACCGGAGAGGTACCTGTTCGGAACACGACGCACGGCTGCGGCCCGGCGGACCCCGGCTGCTGGGCCCAGGTGGTCGGCCGAGGCGGGCGAGGGTCGTTGCGAGGGACCCGGGGCGGGCGGAGAATCAGCCAAAGGGCACCCGACGGGGGCGCCTCGGGGGAGGGGCGATGGGGAGCACGACGGGAGCCGCTCGCCGGGGGGCAGGGCGGCGCCGACTGGACCCGGGTCGGCTCGGGGCGTTCTTCCGGCCCCGTTCCCTGGCCCTGGTGGGGGCCACGGACGCGTCCCGGTGGTCCCAGGCAACCTTCGAGAACTGGCGGGCCCACGCCGGGGACCGGCCGGTCTACCTGGTCCATCCGCGCCACCGGGTGGTCCACGGCCAGGCGGCCTACCCGTCCCTCTCGGCCCTGCCCGAGCTGCCGGACCTGCTGTTCGTCATGGTGCCCACCGAGGCGGTCCTGGGGGTCCTCGTCGAGGCTGCCGACCTCGGGGTCCGCCACGCCGTGGTCCTGACCGCCGGGTTCGCCGAGGCCGGCCCGGCCGGCCAGGCCCGGGAGGCCGAGCTGGTGGCCCTGGCCGAGGAGCGGGACCTCGTGGTCCTCGGGCCGAACGGCAACGGCTTCGTGCACGCCAGCGTCGGCTGCTGCCCCTACGGCCTGCCGCTCCCCGAACCCCTGCGGCCCGGGCCCCTGGGCATCGCCCTGCAGAGCGGGGGGCTGGCGAGCGTGGTGCTGGCCATGGCCCAGGCCCGGGCGATCCGGCCGAGCCTGGTGGTGGCGAGCGGCAACGAGGCGGTCCTCGAGGTGGCCGACGTCCTGGCCTACCTGGTGGAGGACCCCGCGACGACGGCGGTGGCCCTGTTCCTGGAGACCATCCGCTCCCCCAAGCGCTTCGCCGAGGCCGCTTCGGCCGCCCTGGCCGCCGGCAAGCCGGTGGTGGCCCTCCACGTGGGCCGTTCCCAGGCCGGCCAGGCGGCCGCCCTGGCCCACACCGGGGCGGTCGCCGGGGACGCCGCCCGCACCCGGGCCTTCCTGGAGCACCTGGGGGTGGTGCCGGTGGACAGCCTGGAGGACCTGCTGGCCACCGCCGGCCTCCTCGCCGCCCTCCAGCGCGGCCCGAGGCCCCGGCGGCTGGGGCGCCGGCTGGGGGTCGTGGCGGTGTCGGGCGGGGCCTGCGACCTCATCGCCGACCGGGCCTCGGACGAGGGCTTCGAGCTGCCCCCCTTCCCGGCGGCCACCCAGGCGGCGCTCGGGGAGCGCCTGCCGAGCTTCGCCGCCCTGCGGAACCCCCTGGACGTGACCGGCTACGTGGTGGTCGACCCGACCCTCTCGCTGCGGGCCCTGGAGGTGGTGGCAGCGGACGCCCCGGGCACCTTCGACACCCTGCTGTTCCAGCTCAGCCTGCCCCGGGTGGCCCCGGCGGACCCGAGCCCGCTCGTGGCCCGGCTGGCCCAGGTGGCCGCCCTCCAGGCCGGCTCGGCGGTGCCGGTCGTGCTGCAGGCCAGCGGGGGCGGCGACCTGGGGGGTTTCGCCGGGGAGCTGGCCGCCCGGTTCGACCTCCACCTGCTGGACGGGATCGAGCACGGCATGGGGGCCCTGGGACGGGCCATGCGCTGGCAGGAGCGCCGGGAACGGCGCCTGGACCGGCCACCGCCCCCGCCGGTCGGCACCCTGGCCCCACCCCCCGGGGCCCGGGGCGTCTGGGGGGAGCTGGTCGCCCGGGGGCTCTTGGCCGACCACGGGATCCCCCTGGTGCCGGCCGAAACCGCCCGGGACCCCGAGGAGGCCCTGGCGGCGGCAGACCGGCTCGGCTGGCCGGTGGTGCTGAAGCTCGTGGCCCCCGGCCTGGCCCACCGCTCGGACCTCGGCGGGGTGGCCCTGGACCTGCGCCGCCCCGAGGAGCTCCGGGCCGCCGCCCTGCGACTCCTCGAGCTGGCGGCGCGGCAGGGCGTCGAAGGTGCTGGCCTGCTGGTCTCGCCGCTCAAGCGGGGCGGGGTGGAGCTGCTGGCGGCGGTCCAGCGGGACCCGCGCCTCGGTTCGTTCCTGGTGCTCGGGGCGGGCGGCACCCTGGTGGAGCTCCTGGCGGACCGGGCCCTCCTCCCCTTGCCCGCGCAGCCCGACGACGTCGCAGACGCGCTGACCGGGCTCCGGATCGGCCGGCTCCTGGCCGGGGCCCGGGGTCGGCCGCCGGTCGACCAGCAGGCCCTCCTGGCGGCCATCGGGGCGCTCGCCCGCCTGGGCCAGGCCCTGGGGGATGCCCTGGACACCGTGGAGCTCAACCCCCTCCTCGCCACCCCCGAGGGGGCCTGGGCCCTCGACGCGCTCGTGGTCTGGGCCACCCCGGCCGCCGAGGCCGACCCCTCACCGAGCCGCTGAGACCAGCAGGCCACGGACCGGGGCTCGGGGCCCCCGGCGACCCGTTCAGCCGGCTTCAGCCGGCGAGGTCGGCGAAGTGGCCGGGCAGGGCGGCGAAGAGCTCGGCCGAGCGGCGTAGGGACTCGACGTCGACCCGCTCGTCGTTGCCGTGGAACATGGCCTGGAAGTCCCCGAGGGGGAGGCGCTCGCTGAAGAGCCCGAACCCGTAGGCGGGGACGCCGAGGGCCCGGAAGAACCGGGAGTCGGTGCCCCCGGCGACCAGGAAGGGCAGGAGCTCGCTGCCCGGCACGATCTGCTGGGCGCTGCGGGCCAGGGCGTGCCAGAGGGGCGTGTCGGTGGGCGACTCGCTGCCTGGGTCCCGGTGGCGCTGGTCGATCTCGACCGAGGGGGCCAGGTCCCCGAGGGCAGCGGCCAGCCGGGCCGGCACCTCGGCGGGGTCCTCGCCGGGCAGGATGCGGATGTCGACCTCGAGCTCGACCCGGTCGGGGATGACGTTCGTCTTCGTCCCGCCGTGGGCCACCGTCGGGGTGAAGGTGGCCCGGGTGGCGGCGTGGGCCTGGGCGGCCAGGGCCTGGGGCAGCTCGGGGAGGACCCGGTCCACCCCGGCGGGGTCGAGGAGGGCCTCGGTGAGCTCAGGGGGCAGGCCGAGGCCCGCGACGTAGGCCTCCCAGACCGGCAGGACCCGGACCTCGGGCTCGCTGGCCAGGAGGCGCTGGACGACGAGCGCCGCCTTGGCCAGGGCGTTGTCGGCCCCAAAGGGCTGCGAGCCGTGGCCGGGCCGGCCGTGGACCACGAGGCGGGTCCAGTTCACGCCCTTCTCGGCCACGACCACCGGCAGCTTCGTGGCCCCCGAGGGGGTGCGAAGCGGCATGCCGCCGAACTCCGAGACCACCCCGTGGACCCGGCGCAAAAGGGGCAGGTGCTCGACGAGCCACTTCGCCCCGAGGTGCCCGCCGGCCTCCTCGTCGGCCACCGCTACGTAGACCAGACCACAGGGCGGGCGGCCCCGGGCCAGGAGGTGACGGAGGGCCACGGCCATGGTGGCCGTCAGGTTCAGCATGTCGACCGCCCCACGGCCCCAGACCTCGCCGTCGACCAGCTCGCCGCCGAAGGGGTCCCGGCGCCAGCCCTCGGGGCTGACGGGCACGACGTCGGTGTGAGCCAGGTAGACGAGGACCGGGCCGTCCGGCCGGGGCGGGTCGACACTGGCCACGAGCGAGACCCGGCCGGGGGCGGGCTCGTAGCGCTCCAGGTCGACGCCGCTGCCCTCGAGAAGGGCGGTGAGCACCGCGGCGTTGCGGTGCTCCTCACCCGAGCCCTCCGAGCCGTCGTTCACGCAGGCGTTGCGGATGAGGGTCTGGAGGAGCTCGACGGTCTCGCCTTCGAGCCGATCGGCCTCTTGGGACGCCCCCACCTGCCCCACCCTACTGGGGAAGGTGGCGGGAAGGGTCGGTACCATCCGGTCGTGCCGAGCTCCCTCCGGCTGGTCCTGGCCGTCGTCGGCGGGGCGCTCACCCTGGCGGTGCTCTGGAGCATCCTGGCCAGCTTGGTCGTGCCGCGAGCCCATCGGTCGGTCCTGGTGCGGAGCCTGGACCGGGGCATCGAGGCCGTCTACGGGCTCCTGAGCCGCCCCCTTCGGACGTGGGAGGCCAACGACCGACTCCTGGCCTCGCAGGGTGCGGTCGAGGTGCTGGGCACCCTGGTGGTCTGGGTGGCCCTGTTGCTCGTGGGCGGGGCGCTGCTTTTGGAGCCGGTCACCGGCCGGTTCCCCACCGGCTTGGCCGAGGTGGCGGCCGCCATGGGCACCCTGAGCCTGCCGAGCCACCCCGACGCCTGGACTCGGGTGGTCTGCACCGGCGCCGCTTTCACCGGCATGGCCGTCATCGCCCTCCAGGTCGCCTACCTCCCAACGCTCTACGCTGCGTACAACCGCCGGGAGACGCTCGTGACCCTGCTGGCCGCTTCGGCGGGCCTGCCCCCCTGGGGCCCCGAGCTGCTGGCTCGGACCCGGGTCGGCTTCGTCCGCCAGGACCTGGCTCCCCTCTACGGCGACTGGGAGCGCTGGGCGGCCGACGTGGCCGAGAGCCACACGACCTACCCGGTCCTGCTCCGCTTCCGTTCCCCCCAGCCCACCTCGTCCTGGCTCGTCGGGCTCCTGGCGGTCCTCGACGCCGCGGCGCTGCACCTGTCCCTTGCGCCGAGCAGCGCCCCGGTGGAGGCCCGGCTCTGCCTGCGCATGGGCTTCACCTGCCTGCAGGAGCTGGCGGAGACCGTCGGGGTGCCGGTCGACCGGGATCCCCGCCCCGACCAGGGCATCGAGCTCACCGAGGCCGAGTTCGCCGAGGGCGTGGCCCGACTCGCCGAGGTCGGCTTCCCCATCGAGCGGCCCTCGGCTGCCGCCTGGCGGGACTTCCAGGGGTGGCGGGTGAACTACGAGCCTGCGGCCTACGCCTTGGCTCGCCGGCTCACGGTCGTCCCCGCCCCCTGGACCGGCGATCGGCGCCGTCGGCTCCCCGAGGTCCCGGTGCGGACGGTCCGGAACCGCACCCCCGAGGACCCCGAGGGCCGACGCACCCCGGCTCGAGACGAGACCGGTCGGCCACCGGGCCCGTGAGGTCGGACCGGTCGGCCTCTCGTCACACCGGTCGGCCACGTCGAAAGCCGGCAGGCGCTCTGCTCATTGGGCCAGCTCGGCCGTCGCCATCCCCATCGCTCGAGCTGCAGCGCACAGCGCGCCATCGCCTGTCGCCACGACCGTCTGGGCGTCTGCAACGGACCACGCCGAGGCCAGGTGGACGGCGTCGTAGCCGCGAAGGCCGAACCGCTCGGCCAATGCGCCGGCTTCCCGGACGAGTCTCTCGGTGACCTCGACCAGGTCGAGTTGCTCGTGGAGGTCGTCGAACGCCCGGACCGCTTCTCGGAGTCCTGAGGCGTCGAGCCGGTCGAGTCGACGAGCCATTGCCAGAGCAGCCCTGCCTTCCGCGTAGACCAGTCGGGACGAGACGGCCCGGTCGGCCTCGTCCCAGAGCCGCGACGCAACCCTGCTGGAGGGCTCCTCGATGAGGATGGGAACGATGGCAGAGGTGTCGAAGTAGACGATCAACGGCGCTGGTCGCCGACCAAGTCGCTCACACCGCCGCGACTCGCCACCCGACGAGCGGGCCTGCTCCGTCGCGGCCGGGATGCTGGGCGCACGATCCCCGCGGCGACGGCACGATCCAGCGCACGCCCGCCCTCGATCGGGACGATCCGGGCGACGGCCATGCCTCGGGCAGTGACGACGACCTCTTCGCCCTCCTGCACCGACGCCAGGTAACGGCGCAGGTTCTCTCGTAGTTCTCGCACGCCGACCTCCACGGTTCAAGTGTACGCGAAGAGGTGATGTGTGTGTCTACCGAGGAGGGTGGGGCTGCCGGCAGCGACTCAGAGCGTGTTCGGGTTCGTGAGGCAGCTGTCGACCGGCGGCGCTCCGGCGAGCCGTTGGGCGATGAACTGCAGGACGTTGTGCTGCGCCTCGTCGTCGGTGAGGAGGTGCTCACCGGGGTAGACGGCGGCCTGGACCGCCGTGCCGGTGGTGCAGAGGTCGTGGTAGGTCGCGTCCTCCACCGAGGTGGGCACGATCTCGTCGACGATCCCCCGGTCGTTGTAGACCGGCACGGCGATGCGGGCACCGGGGAGGCCCGGGCTGTTCTCGTCGAGGGCTTCGCCCACGGTCGGGAGGAGAGCAACTGCCCGGGTCGGACCGACGGCGGCAACGTGGTCGGGACGTCGGAGAACGATCCGTTCGGACCGCTGTGTACGAGCGGCGCGCCGCTTCGCTCCTCACTGCTCGGGGGAGCGGGCACCCGGGAGTTCCCGGGGTTGAGTGGTGAGCACCGGGGGCTCTTCGGGCAGCTCGGGCCCCGACACCACCCCGAGGTCCTCGAAGCGCCGGGCCTGGGGGAGCAGCCGGCTGGTGAAGGATCCGACCGCCTCGTTATAGCGCCGCACCGCCTGGTCGAGGGACTGGCCGACCCCCGAGAGGTGGGTGGTGAACCGCTGGAGGCGCCGGGCCAGCTCTTGGCCGAGGGCTTGGACCTCTCGCGCTGACTCTGCCAGGCGTTCGTGTTGCCAGCCGGTGGCCGCGGCCTTCAAGAGCGCCACCAAGGTGACCGGTGTGGCCAGCAGGACCCCCCGGGTGAGCGCGTCGTCGAGCAGTCCCGGGTCGGCCTCCAAGGCGGCGGCCAGCAGGTGCTCCCCGGGAACGAAGGCCACGACGGACCCGACGCTCCCGGCCAGCTGCCGGCTGTAGCCCCGACTGGCCAACGCCTCCACATGGGTGCGCAGCTGCCGGGCGTGGCGCTGCAGGTGGGCTCGCTGCGTCAGACGGTCCTCGGCCTGCTGGGCGTCGAGGTAGGCGTCAAGGGGCACCTTGGCGTCGACCACCACGACGGCGCCGCCGGGCAGGTGCACCACCAGGTCCGGCCGTGCCCGGCCGTCCCCGTCCTCCCCGGGAGCCAGCGCCCGCTGCTCCTCGAAGTCCACGTGGTCGACCATCCCCGCCGCCTCCACCACCCGGCGCAGCTGCAGCTCGCCCCAGCGGCCCCGGGCCCCGGGGTCCCGAAGCGCCCGGAGGAGCGCCTGGGTGCCCTGCCCCAGCTCCCCCACCCGCTGGCCCAGCTCGCGGACCTGGGTCAGCAAGCCTTCGTAGGCCCCGGCCCGAGCCCGCTCGAGCTCTCGCACCTGGTCCTCGAGTTTCGCCAGGTGCTCCCGCAGGGGGCCGACCACCCCGGCGGTGGCCTGGCCCACGGCCTCTTGGGCCTGGCGGAGCTGGTGGTTCGCCTGGGCCAGGAGGGCCTGGTGGGCGTGCTCGAGCGCGGGCCGCTGGCTCGCTTCCACGGCTGCTCGCACCTCCTGCCCGATGGCCGA
The DNA here is from genome assembly GCF_023130475.1 of Aciditerrimonas ferrireducens. Lineage (GTDB taxonomy): Bacteria > Actinomycetota > Acidimicrobiia > Acidimicrobiales > UBA8190 > Aciditerrimonas > Aciditerrimonas ferrireducens. The sequence continues at coordinate 28,410 of NZ_JAKHEX010000019.1, read as the reverse complement.
CCGCAGCTCGAGCTCGGCCCGCAGCCGGGCGAGGCGAGCCCGGGCCAGCAGGAGCCCGATCAGCAGGCCGAGAACCAGGCCGATCGCCAGACCGAGCAGGAGGTGGGCGTTCACAGGGGCATCCTACGAATGCCCTGTGACACCCCGGGGGAGCGAGAACCGGGGCTCAGGCACCCTCGGGTGCTGGCGGCGAGGGCGACGAGAACGGAGCCGGGGCGGGGGCGGGCGCCGGCGTCTGCGCTGGGGCAGGCGAGGGCGGCACCGCTGCTGCAGCCTGGGCCCCGCCGCCGGCCAGGATGTCCTGCAGCTCGGGGGTGGAGAACCCCGAAGCCACGCCCCAGTAGTAGCAGACCAGCCCGACGGCGGCCGCCACGATCGTCCCGACGGTGAAGGAGACCGGCTCGGTGGTATGGGGGCCGAGGTCGGCCGTCCAGTACTCCAAGGGGAACAAGGCCAGCATCATCACCACCAGCCAGACACTGGCCCGGACGTGGCGACGGCCTTCCTGGTTGGCGAGGAGGTAGAGGCCGACGAGGTAGAAAGCGACACAGGCCGACGAGGCGATGTCGTAGGTGGCGAAGCTCCAGAACCCGTGGCGGGCCGGGTCGACGGGGGTCACGACCCGCATGACCCAGCCACCCCGGAACTGGATGAAGATCCACGCGGCCAGGAAGACGGCGCCGAGGACCCCGATCTTGGGACGGTCGACCCAGCCGTGCTCGGCGGCGTAGTACCAGCCGAAGATGGGCAAGCCGACGAAGACCGCCGCGTAGACGTCGGCGAGGGTGACGTAGGTGGTCCAGAAGACGATCATGACCGCTGCGAGGAACCCCACCGGCGCCCAGAACCACGCCCCCCCGGAGACGGAACGGGCGGTGGAGATTCGGCGCATAGCGCCGGAGGACCGGGAGGCCGACGCCGCCCATGATGTAGGTCAGGACGGTGGTCGAGGTGATGAACCCGACGAGCTTGTACCAGCTCGGTGCAGGCACGAAGAACACGCAGCCGATCACGAGGGCGATGAGGAGGGAGAGCCAGGGCACGCCGAAGCGGTTGTGCCGCGTGAGGGCCTTCGGCCCGAATCGTCCCACCCCGAGACCGTAGGTGGTTCGGGTGGCAGTGCCGAGGTAGATCCAGCCGGTGCCCGACGGGGAGATGCCGGCGTCGTAGAGCAGCAGGGAGGCGAAGGTGGCGAGCGCCCCGATCCCAGCGGCCTCGAGTGCCGAGTACAGGGGGGTGGAGGCCCACGAGCTCGAGGCCAAACCGGCCCAGTTGCCCGGGTGCACGCCCGCCTTGTGCCAGACCAGGGCGCCGATGAACCCGACCTGGAGGAGGGCGTAGATGAGCATGCCGAGGACGATGGAGAGGATGGTGGCCAGGGGCACGTCCCGAGCCGGCCGGATGCTCTCGCCGGCGAAGTCGAGCGCCTGGCGGAAGCCCAGGTAGGCGAAGATGATGCCGGTGGTCGAGAGGGCCACGAAGACGTTGGCGGTGCCGGTGGCGAAGAACCCGCCCTGGAGGCCCGTGAAGTTCGAGGATCGGAAGGCCACGAACAGCATGCAGAACGTGGCCGTGGGGATGATGATCTTCCACCAGGTGAACCACTTGTTCCACTCGCCGAGCAACCGGACCCCGAAGAAGTTCACGAACGCGAAGAGCACCATGAGGCCGATGGCGAAGCCGATGCCCGACCCGGTGAGCACGACCACCCCGTGCCGAGTGGCTTTGAAGCCCGCGCTCGGGTAGCGGCCCCCGACGTAGGTCACGACCGCCTCGGCCTCGATGGCCGGCACGGCCAAGGCCGTCAGCCAGTAGGTCCACCCCATGATCCAGCCGGTGGCCGACCCGTGGGTCAGCTGGGGGTAGCGGACGATCGCGCCGCTGCGGGGCAGCATGCCGGAGATCTCGGCATAGGAGAGGGCGATGAAGATGATGAAGACCCCGCCGATCACCCAGCTGAGGATGGAAGCCGGGCCGGCGACCGACGCCGCGGCCAGGGCCGCGAGCAGCCAGCCCGACCCGATGATGGCCCCCATGGACAAGAACAGCAGCGAGGTGAAGCCGAGCGATTTCCGCAGGTGGACGTCGGCCTGTTCGAACGAGCCGAGCGGCTCGGCGGTCCCGGCGCCCGGGGTTCCCGGCGACGGGACGGCAGCGGCGACATCAGAGGCCATGTGAGACCCCCTCTCCCTCCCCCTGCCCACCTTGCGGTGGACACCTGCCGCATGATACCCTCCAGCCCTCCGAGGAGGAAGGACCAGGGCGTCCAAGCGATCTCCGGGCGGGACCTGCTCCCCGCAGCCCAGCCGGTGCTCAGCCGCCGAGGCGGATGCCGGCCAGCTGGGTGGCCTGACCAACGAGGCGGCCGGTGCGGTCCCACGCCATGCAGGTCTCGTCGAAGCGTTCCCCGGCGACCAGCTGGGCGGCCTGCCGCAGCCGTAGGGGCCCCGGCGCCGGCCGGGCCCGCAAGTAGCAGGTGAGCTCGAGGGTCGGCACCCAGCCGGTCCGCGCGATGTCGAAGCTCGCCGGGGGGAAGGCGTCGAGGGCGAACAGGAGCGACAGGGGGTCGAAGGGCCGTTCGTCCCGGAGGGCCAGCCAGCCCTCCACCACCCCACGACCGCTCGGCTCGCCCCGGGCGAACGCCGTGCATGCCGGGTCGAGGCGGACCTCCACCTGGTCCATGAGGGCCACCCGCACCCCGCTCGGGTTGGTCCCGGACGACGGCACGCAGGCCTCGAAGGGGACCTCTGGTGCCCGGGGGGCGCCTTGGTCCCAGTGGACGGGCTCCTCCCCGAGCCGCCCCTGGGTGAAGAGGGCGGCGACACAGACCCGCTCCTCCTGGCGCAACTCGGCCCGCAGCTGGCTGGCGCTCCGTCCGGCCCGCAGGAGTCCCACGTCGATGGTCACCGTCCCCGGATCGGGTGCCCAGAGGAAGTGGGCCGAGACGGCCACCGGGTCCGGATGGGGGCTCGAGGCGGCCACCGCCCGCCCCAGCATGGCCAACAGGTAACCCCCGTTCGGCTTCGGCCCGATCGTCCAGCCTGGGCTCACCTCGCCCCGGTAACGGCCCGGGGCGATGGTCTCGACCGCCGTCGCCTCGTCGAAGGGGATCATCCCCGGCACGCTACCCCGCACCCGACGCCCCCCGACCCCCTCCGATTGATCGTCGAGCTATCATCGATATATCGATACTAGGCGCGGATGCGCCCAGACGTGGAGGTGACGATGCACGGGAGGAACCGCAACTGGTGGGCGGACCCTGGCGGTCCGTGGACAGCCGGATGGGCTGGCCCGGCGGGGGCAGGCAGGATGGGCATGGGCATCGGCGGTCCGGGACCCTGGGCCGGTGGTCCCGAGGGTCTCGGACCGGGGGGCTTCGGACCGGGGGGCCGGCGTCGAGGTCGGCGGGGCCGCGGCGACGTGCGGCACGCGGTCCTGGCCCTCTTGGCGGAGCGCTCGATGCACGGCTACGAGATGATCGCCGAGCTGGAGGAGCGGACGGGGGGCCTGTGGCGACCCAGCCCCGGCTCGGTCTACCCGACCCTGCAGCTCCTGGAGGACGAGGGACTGGTCCAGGCCGAGGAGGAGGAGGGTCGCCGCCGCTACTCGCTCACCGCCGAGGGCGAGCGGAAGGCGGCCGAGGTCCTCGAAGCCGGGGCACCCTGGGCTCGGTTGCGCGACGCCGTCGGCGGGCCGCGCCTGGCCCTGCGGCACGCCGCCGCCACCACCCTCGCGGCGGCTCGGCAGGTGGCCCTGGTGGGCGACGAGCACCAGCAGGAGCAGGCGGTGGCGATCCTCGAGGAGGCCCGCCAGCGGCTCTACCGGCTCCTCGGCGGGGAGGCGGCGGGCGGGACCCCCTGAGGGGGTCCGCCCGGGCGGTCCGAGGGTCGACGACGAGGGTTCCGCCGGCCGGGCCGCCGCCACCCGGTCTCGAGGAGGTCCCAGATCGCCTGGGTCGCCTCGGCCGGTTCGAGGCGACCCTCGACGAGGTGTCGACGGGTGGCGCCGAGGAGTCCGAGGAGGAGGTCGACGGCCAGGTCGGGGCCGGCGGGCAGGGCGAGCTGGCCCCGGCTGGCCGCCTCCTCGAGGGTGCCGGCGAGCAGCCGTCGGAGAGGCTCGAGACCGCTCGCCACTGCGGCGCGCACCACCGGCGAGCCGGCCTCGGAGTCGAGGTGCTCGACCGACACCCGGTGCTCCTGGCTGGCGAAGCGGGCCAGCTGGTCCCCGACCACCCATTGGAGCCGTTCCACGGGGTCCTCGATGGCGCTGGCCGTGGCGAGGACGTCGGCCACGCTCCGTTCGACCTCCCGGCTGACCCACGCAGCCAGGACATGGTCGACGTCGGGGAAGTAGTGGTACAGGGTCGCTCGGGACACCCCGGCCCGATCGGCCAGGGCCGACATGGTGAGCCCAGCCAGGCCCCGTTCGCGCAGCAGCTCCAAAGCCGCGTCCAGCACGACGTCCCGCTGGGCAGCCCGGTGGGCCTCGACGGCCGACGCCCAGCGACCCGCGGCCCTCCGGCCGCGCATCTTCTTGACAGATTGTCTAGGTTCCGACGTAGTGTCATCATTCATGACGGCTCGACGGGGACGCTACCTCGGCCGGGGGGTCGCCGGGGGGTGGTGGTGCTGGCCGTCGCCCTCCTCGGGATCTGCGGCCCGCTGGCGGGGAAGCTGAGCGCCCATGAGGACAACGCCCCGACGACCTTTCTGCCCCGTGGCGCGCCCGCCACTCGGGTGCTGGCCTTCGAGGAGGCCCATCCCGCGGTCGGTGGCTCCCCCGCCGTCGTGGTGTTCGCCCGGCCGCACGGCCTCGGGCCCAACGGACGCCGGGCCGTCCAGCGCTTCGTCTCGGCCGTCCGAGAGGCCCGGCTGCGGGACGCGGGGACACCGTCGGCGCTCCAGGTCTCCCCGAACGGCAAGGTGGCCCTCGTGGAGATCTCGCTGGCCCCCACGATCGCCCCGGGCGTCTTGGACCACGACGTCGCGACCCTGGCGCGCCTGGCACGGCAGGCCGCGCGCACGAGCGGACTGTCGGGCCTGCGGGAAGCGGTGGGGGGACCGGCCGGCTCGGCAGCCGACGTCGCCCGGGCGTTCGCCGGGGTCGATGGGCGCCTCCTCGGACTGACGGTCGCCATCGTCGTCCTGCTCCTCCTGCTGACCTATCGCAGCCCCGTGCTGTGGTTGCTGCCGCTCCTCTCCGTCTTCGTGGCCGCTGGCTGGGCCGAAGGGGCCGCCTACCTCCTCGCCACCCACGGGTTCGTGGTGAACGGCATGACGGTCGGCATCTTGACGGTGGTCGTCTTCGGGGCCGGCACCGACTACGCCCTGCTGCTCGTGGCCCGGGTCCGAGAGGAGCTGACCCAGCACGAGGACCACCGGGTGGCGGTGATCCGGGCCCTGACCCGCACCGGGCCGACCATCCTGGCCTCGGGTGGAACCGTCGTCCTGGCCTTGCTCTGCCTGGGCCTGGCCCACCTCCGGGACGTCGCCGCCCTGGGCCCGGCCTGTGCCGCCGGGGTGGCCTGCGCCCTCGTCGCCCAGCTCGCCGTGCTCCCCGCGCTCCTGGTGCTCTGCGGACGCCGGGTGTTCTGGCCGCGCATCCCCCGCCCGGGCGGACCGCCGGCGGCCACGAGCCGCCCGTGGGCCCAGGTGGCCCGGCGCGTCGTCGACCGCCGTGTCCTGGCGGGATCGTCGGTCGCCGTGGTCCTCGGTGCCTGCTGCTTCGGTCTCCTCGCCTACCGGGGCGGGGTGAACCAGCAGAACGGGTTCCGGGGCCGGGTCGGGGCCGTCGTGGCCCAGGAGCTCCTCGCCGAGGGTTTCCCGCCGGGGGCGAGCGCGCCGGCGACCATCCTCGTGCGGCCGCCGAGCCGGCTGGCGGCCGCCGAGGCGGTGGTCCGGTCCACTCGCGGCATCGTGGCCCTCGGGAGCCCCCGGGTGCTGCCGGACGCGGCCATCCTGACCGCCACGCTGGCCGGCGCACCCTCGGGACGGCTCGCTGCGTCGACGGTGGCTTCGCTCCAGCGGCGACTCGACGAGGCGGTCGGCCCCAGGACGCTGGTCGGTGGCGAGACCGCCACCGACCTCGACCTGCACGCGGCGGCGGTCCACGACACCGAGCGGGTGCTGCCGGTGATCCTGCTCGTGGTCCTGGTCGTCCTCGGGATCCTCCTGCGGGCAGTGGTGGCACCGGTGGTGCTGGCGGCCTCGGTCCTGTTCTCCTACGTCGCCTCCCTCGGGGTCAGTGCCCTGGTCGTCACCCACCTCTTCCACTTCCCCGGCTTCGACCCCACCGTCCCGATCTTCGGGTTCGTCTTCCTGGTGGCCTTGGGCGTGGACTACACGGTGTTCCTGGCCAGCCGGGCCCGAGAGGAAACCGCTCGGTGCGGCGCCACCCGCATCGGCATGGCGCGGAGCCTGGAGGCCACCGGTCCGGTCATCACCGCTGCCGGGGTGGTGCTGGCGGCCACCTTCGCTGCCTTGGCCGTCTTGCCCCTCGTGGCCCTCACCGAGGTCGGCTTCCTGGTCGCCGTCGGCGTGCTCCTCGACACGTTCCTGGTCCGCAGCGTCCTCGTGCCGGCCATCGGCAGCACCCTCGGCGAGCGCTTCTGGTGGCCGACCCGGCCGGCGCGGCAGGCCAGCGTGCCGCCCGAGGGCTGACAGAGCCGAGGGTGCCTCGGCTCAGGAGGCGGCGGGGTCCACGAGGACGACCACCCGACCCGGGCGAGGGCGTGGGTCTCGGTCCGCACCCGCAGGACGCCCCCGGCGGCCAGGTCGAAAACCTTCGCCAGGGTCGCCATGGTCTCAGCCGGGGTGAGGCTGGCGTTCGTGTAGCCGAGGACCGAGAGGCTCCGGCTGCGGAGCACCGTGGAGGGCGCCTGGAGGGCCGGTCCGGCGGCGCTGCCGAGGTTCACGAACCGGCCCCCGGGTCGGAGGGTCACGAGCGCCGCGTCGGCCGGCGGACCGCAGAGCGGGTCGAGGACGAGGTCGTAGCCCTCGGGGCTGGCGGCCAGGAAGGCCTGGCGCAGGGCCTCGGGGTCGGGGTGCTGGCGCAGGTCGACGGTCTGCTCGGCGAGGGCCCCGAGGGCCGAGGCGCTGCGGGCGGGGGCCTGGAACCAGACCCGGGCCCCCACCGGGAGCGAGCCCGAGGCCAGGACCCGGCCCACGCCTTGGACCCTGGGCACCGAGGGCAGCGGCGGCGGCCCGAAGTACGAGACCCCCGACGCGAGGAGCAGGTCCAGCGGGCTGATCGGCGCCGCCTCGACGGCCAGGAGGCTCTCGGCTTCGCCGGGCACCGGCTCCGGCCAGGAGCCCGGTTCGGGTGGTGCCCCGGCCCGGTGAAGGACGGCGGCGCGCACGGCTCAGCAGGTGCTGATGTCGGGGTAGGGCTTGCCGAGCCAGTCGGCCAGGCGAGCGGCGTAGGCCCGCTGGAAACCGAGGGGCTCAGGGTGGTCCCGCTCGAAGAGCCCGATGAAGAGGGTCAGGGTCAAGAAGGGGTGGGCGCCGAGGGCGAAGAGCGCCGGGTAGTCGTGGGTGGCGAGGGCCTCGCGCTCGGCGTCCTCGAAGGCCAGCCAGCTGGAGCGCTCCTGCTCGTGACAGGCGAGCAGACGGTTGGCCATCTCGGCCTCCCACCAGGCCACGGTGCCCCGGGGATCCTGGCGGTAGCGTTCGAGGAGGTCGGGGTCCCGGTCGACCGTGTAGAGGAACTTGTCGAGCAGGTAGCGGCTCACGTCCCCTCCTTCGGGTACCAGGTGAAGTAGGCCTCCATGGTGTGGAACAGGTCCAGGCTGTCGACGTAGTCGGCCGGGGTGCCGGGGCCCGCCGCCCCCATCATGAGGAGGAAGTCCATGAAGCCGTGGGTGGCGTTGCCCGGCTCGGCGAGGCTCTCGAGGGTCACCTCGCTGAGGGCGCCCTCCACGTCGGCCTCGGCGATCCAGCGGACCGCCTTCGCGTCGAAGGCCGGGTCGGGCCCGTGCGGCCCGAACTGGCGGGGGCCGCCGAGCTCCAAGGAGAGGTGGCCGGTGCCGATGATGGCCACCCGCTCGTCGGACTCCCACTCCTCCACCATGCGGCGCAGCGCCTGGCCGAGCTCGACGAACCGCCGGGGCTGGGGCATGGGCGGGGCGAAGATGTTCGTGTAGAGGGGCACCACCGGCAGGTCGGCCTCGGGCCGCAGGGTGATGATGGGGCAGGTCACCGAGTGGTCCAGGCGGAGCTCGTTCGAGAAGGCCAGGTCGAAACCGAGGTCGAGGCCCCGGCGCAGGAGGTGCCGCGAGAGGGCCGGGTGCCCCTGGAGCCGCATGCGGGGCAGCCCGAACTCCCGCTCCTCGTTGTACCAGTTGGCGTCGTAGACCGGGGCGGCTCCGACGAGGAACTGGGGCATGTTGTCCAGCCAGAGCTGGTGGAAGTGGTCCGAGCCGACCAGGACGAGCACGTCGGGTTCGGCCACCCGAAGCGTCTCCCGGAACGCCTCGATCTTTCGGACCCAGGTGTCCACGGAGGCCGGCCGCTGGTCCGGGGGCTGGGTGGAGGCCCGGTAGTAGAACGGGTGGTGGGTCGAGGCCACGACGGCCACCAAGGGCGCCACGGGGTCCTCCTTCCTCTCGTCCGGCTCACCCTTCCCCGTGGCCGGCTGGCGCCGGCCCGGCGTCGGGGTAGGGATGGGCCTCGAAACGGGCATGGCGTTCGACGTGGAGGTAGATGTCCATGCCGACCGGGGCCCGAGCCTCCTCCGCCAACTGGCCCAGGAGCCCGCCGGCCCGGGCCACCAGGGCCACGCCCCGCAGCACGGCGGAGGGGACGCCGAGATCCATGAGGGCGGCCCCGCAGACCCCGGCCCCGTTCAGGACCAGCCGGCGGCCGAGGACCTCAGGGTGGACCCGACCGATGGCCGAAAAGAGCGCCAGGTGCGGCCCGAAGCTGCCCTCCTCGCGGGCGATGGCGAGCAGGCGGGGGGTCCGGGGGTCCTGGACCTTGTGGACCGGGTGGCCGAGGCCCGGCACCAGGCGCCTCGCCGCTCGGGCCTCGGCGAGCACGGCCCGGGCCAGCTCGTCCCAGCGCTCCGGGTCGGCCTCGGGCGCGGGCAGGTCCCGTCCGGCGAGGGCCTCGGCCAGGAACCGCCCGGTGTCCTCCGTCACCCCCAAGAAGCGCGAGCCGCCGCCGAGCAGCCCGGCGGCGAAGGCCCCTTGGAGGGCGTCAGGGGCCGACAGGTAGGTCAGGCGGGCGGCGATGGCCGTGGGGGTGAAGCCGTGGTCGGCGAGGGCTACGAGGACGGCCTCGAAGAGCCGGACCTCCCCCGGCCGGGGTCGGCGCTGGCGGCAGAGCCAGAGCACCAGCTCGCCGAACCCGACCCGGCCCATGAGGTCCTCGGCCAGGTCCAGGCCCATGAGGGTGATGCCGACCTCGGTGGAGGCCCCGAGACCCGTGGGGTAGGCGGTCTCGCTCACTGGTCCGTCCCCGTCCCGGCTCGACCGGCCTGGCCCGCGGCCCCGCTCATTGGTTGCCCGGCCCCCTCGGTCAGCCAGCGCCGGACGAGCGCCCCGTCCTGGTCGAGCGCCGGGGGGGCGAGGTCGTAGCGAGGCGGGGTCCTGGAGAGGCCGATGGGGTGACGAACCATGGGGAAGCTCGGCTGGTCGCTTGGGACCGGCACCGTCGGTGCCAGGCCCAGCCGCTCGGCCATGGCCACGCCGTCGTCCACCGTCAGGATCGGGGCACAGGGCACGTCCCGGGCGATGAGCAGGTCGAACCACTCCCGGGCCGGCCGGGTGCGCAGCCGCTCGACGAGGAGCGGACGGAGGATCTCCCGGTTCGCCGTTCGGTCCTCGTTCCGGGCGAACTCCGGCCGCTCGGCCAGCTCGGGCACGCCCAGGACGTCGACCAGCGCCCGGAACTGCCGGTCGTTCCCGGCGATGACCACCAGCTCGCCATCGGCGGTCGGCAGGGGCTCGTAGGGGAAGAGGCTGGGGTGGGCGTTGCCCATGCGGTAGGGCACTACGCCGCCGACCACCCACGCCGTGGTGTGGTTCGCCATGCCCGAGAGGGCCGAGGCCATGAGGCTCACCTCGACGTGCTGTCCCTCGCCGCTGCGTTCCCGCTCGGCCAGGGCCGCCAGGATGCCGACCGTGGCGTGCAGGCCGGCCAGGATGTCGAACACCGCGATGCCGCTGCGCATCGCCGGTCCCTCGGGGTCACCGGTCAGGCTCATCAGGCCGCTCATGGCCTGGACCATGAGGTCGTAGCCCGGGAGGCCGGCGCCCTCGCCGTTCGACCCGAACGCGGTGATGGACGCCATGACGCAGCGGGGATTCCGGGCATGGACCCGCTCCCAGTCCAGGCTGTAGCGGGCCAGCTGACCGGGCCGGAAGTTCTCGATCATGACGTCGGCCCGCTCGACCAGCCGTTCGGCGAGCCGCCGGTCCTCCTCGTCCTTCAGGTCCAAGACGACTGAGCGCTTGTTGCGGTTGACCGAGAGGTAGTAGGTGGCCACTCCCTCGTGGACCGGCGGCATCCAGGTCCGGGTGTCGTCCCCGGCCGGGCTCTCGACCTTCACCACCGTGGCCCCCAGGTCCCCGAGCAGCATGGTGGCGTAGGGCCCCGCCAGGATGCGGGAGAAGTCCGCCACCAGCAGACCCGCCAGGGGGCCTCGCGGGGCGGGATCGAGCTCCGGGGCCGGGGACGATCCGCTCAGCACCACGGACGTCCCCCCACGTCGCCCACCCGGACAGGCCTGTACCACCCCATGTGTCCACTCCTCGGAATAGCGTCCGATCAGCGGGAGCGACGTTAGCGACGGCGGGACGGCCGAGCAAGGCCGTCCGGTCTCCCGGCTGCCGCCAGGGTCCTGGCGCTCGAGGCGTGGTTCCGTTGGCGCAGCGGCAGGGCTTCGAGGCGGGCCAGGTCGGCCTCGATGGCGTCGCGGGCCTGGAGCAGCCGGGGCAGGTGGTGCCCGACGAGGTGCTCCACCGGCGTCTCGAGCACGTGGGTGTTGACGTTGACGGCGGCCACCACCGTGCCGTCGGGCCGGCGGATCGGGGCACCCACGGAGCGGATGCCCTTGGCGAGCTGCTCGTCGGTGAGGGCCCAGCCCTGGGTGCGGACCGCAGCGAGATCGGCGGCCAGCTCCGCCCGGGTGGGCTGCCAGAGGGGACGGACCTCGGAGCGGCTCGGGATGCGCAGGACCCGGTCGAGCTCCTTGGCCCCGAGGGCCGCCAGCATGACCTTGCCGAGGGAGGTGGCGTAGGCCGGGAAGCGGGTGCCGATCCTGACCGCCAGGCCGACCACCTTGGGGACCGCCACCCGGGCCACGTAGACGACGTCGGACCCGTCCAGTTCGGCGATCGAGCAGGACTCGCCGGTCTGGCGGGAGAGGCGCTCGAGATGCGGTGCCACGACGTCCCAGAGGCCGACCGACTGGACGTAGGCCAGGCCGAGGTCCAGGACCCTGGCGGTCAGCGAGTAGCCCCGCGCCCCGGCTCGGACGTAGCCGAGCTCCTCGAGGGTGAGCAGGATGCGCCGGACGGTCGGGCGGGCGAGGTCGACCCGGCCGGCCAGCTCGGCGAGGGTGAGCTCCCGGTCGCCGCTTTGGAAGGCCCGGATCACGTCCAGCCCCCGGGCCAGGGCCTCGATGAACTCAGGGGCGGTGCTGCGCCGGGTCATGGCCCTCCAGGCTGTCCTCGGGACCGAACGGGCGGACAGCGCAGTGTAGGGCCGAGGACCCGGACCACGAGCGAGCGGGCAGGGGCCTGCCGTTGCCTCCTCGCCGCCCGCGCTCTAGCCTGCTGCTGTCCATCGAGCGGACAACTGTCCGAGGTTTTGGCCGTCGTCCGCGACGCAGGGTCGGTGTGGCGGCGACCGGTGGAGGGAACCGGCCCGCGAAGGGGTCGGCGACAAAGGGGGTGGGACCGTGACGACGTCGACAGGGCTCAGGCCGCAACCTGGTCAGCCGATCCTGCTGCGGGGCGGGACGGTCCTCTGCATGGACCAGGACCGACGAGTCCTCCAGGGCGGCGACGTCCTGGTGCGGGGCGAACGGATCGAGGCGGTCGGCCAGGGCCTGGCCGCCCCGGGGGACGCCTTCGTGGTGGACGCCCAGGGGGGCATCGTGCTGCCCGGCATGATCGACACCCACCGGCACCTCTGGCAGACCCTCATGCGGGGCTACGGGGCCGACTGGACCCTCACCCAGTACTTCGTCTGGTACTACCTCGAGTGGGGCAAGGCCTTTCGGCCCGAGGAGGTCTTCGCCGGGAACCTCCTCGGCGCTCTCGAGGCCATCGACGCCGGGGTGACCACCACGGTCGACTGGTCCCACGGCCTCCAGAGCGTGGCCCACGCGGAGGCAGCTCTCGCCGCGCTCGACGAGGCCCCGGGCCGTTACGTGCTGGCCTACGGCAACATCCAGCAGGGCCCCTGGGAGTGGGCGACCAGCCCGGAGGTCCAGCAGTTCCTCCGCCGCCTCCTCGGCCGACCCGGAGGCAAGGTGGTCCCGCAGCTGGCCTTCGACGTGCCCGGGGACCCGGCGTTCCCGGAGCGGGCCGCCTTCGAGGTCGCCCGGGAGCTCGGGATCCGGGTCACGACCCACGCCGGGGTCTGGGGCGCCACGAACGACGAGGGCATCCGGCTGATGCACGAGCACGGCTTCATGACCCCCGGCACCACCTACGTCCACGCCGCCACCCTCCAGCCGGACTCCTACCACCGCATCGCGGCGACCGGCGGCACGGTGTCGGTGGCGACCGAGAGCGAGGAGAGCGCCGGCCAGGGCTATCCCACGACCTACCGGCTCCGGCAGTACGGGATCCCCGGCTCGCTCTCCAACGACACCAGTGTCTGGTGGAGTGGCGACCTCTTCTCGGCCATGCGGGCCACCTTGGGGGCCGACCGGGCCATGGAGCACCTCGAGCACCACGAGCGGGGCGAGACCCTGACCCACTGCTCGCTCCGGGCCGAGCACGTGGTCGCCATGGCCACCATCGGCGGGGCCCGGGCGCTCGGGCTGGACGCCGAGACCGGCAGCCTGGAACCGGGCAAGGCGGCCGACGTGGTCCTGGTCCGGAACCCCCGTTCCCCGGCCATGCTGCCGATCCTGAACCCCTACGGCCACCTGGCCTTCCAGGCCCAGCGGGCCGACGTGGAGCTGGTCCTGGCCAAGGGGCGGGTGGTGAAGTGGGCCGGGGAGCTCGTCGACGTCGACTGGGCCCGCCTACGCCGGCTGGTCGAGGAGGGCGTCGCCCACCTCGAGCGGACGCTCGGCGCCGAGGCCTGGCACGAGGGCATGCACCCCGAGATCCCGACCACCCGGGTGCTCGAGAACCCCTACACCTACACCTACGACGAGCAGGACGAAGCCGGGGAGCGCTGAAGGTCGTCGGCTGGGGGCCCTCAGGGCGGGGGGCCCTCAGGCGGCCAGGCCTCGAGCACCTCCCGCAGGACCCACGCCGCCGAGCGCTCGAGGTCCCGGGTGGCGGTCAAGAGCACCAGCCGTCGACCCGCGGCCCGGGCCAGGAGGGCCCCGCAGCGGGCCACCTGCTCGGGCGCGGCCAGCTCGGCCCGGTAGCGGTCGGCGAACGCGGCGAAGCGCTCGGGCTCGTGGCCGTACCACCGTCGCAGCTCGGTGCTCGGCGCGAGGTCCTTGGCCCACTCGTCGAGGTCCAGGGCGGCCCGCCGCACCCCGCGAGGCCACAGCCGGTCCACCAGGACCCGGTGGTCACCGGGCTGGCGACCGGGGTCACCGTGGAGGCGGACGGCGACGACCGCCACCGGTCGGTCGGCTCGGGGCGCCACCGGCTCAGCCCCCGGCGAGCTGGAGCTGCCCGGCGACGGGCAGCAACTCGACCCAGGTGGGCCCGGGCGCGAGGGGGATCGTGGTCCCCGCGGCGCTGAGCAGACGGATCGGTTCTTGGATGCTGCCGCGCTGCCAGATCCCGTGGATAGCGACCCCGTTGCGCAGCACGGTCAAGGGGCCCTCGCCGACGGTGATGCTGTGGACCCCGACGTCCCCCTCGGCGTCCTCCGAGTAGGGGCCCGGCACGGTCTTGACCCGCAGGATCACGACGTTGGCCGCCTGGAGCTGCCGGCCGCTGGTCTCGAGGTCCGCGGTCCCGTTCACCGTCCGGAGCCAGCTCTCAGCAGGAGGGTCCCAGGTCCAGGTGACGTCGTAGATGGAGCTCCAGGTCAAGGTGGCGCTGGCGGTCGGCGTCGCCCCGAGGCCCTTGGGGAGGCTCGTGCTGAAGCTGAAGACCGGGGCGGGCGGGGTCCTGGCGTCGTCCAGGCCCCAGAGGCTGGCGGTGGCCACGTAGAGGTTGTTCGGCGCCAGGCGGGTGTCGGTTCGGTAGTAGAGGTCGTAGTCCCGCAGGAAGTTCGCGTCGACCACCGGCGAGTCGCGCACGAGGGCTTCGTCGGGGTCGATGCCGCCGGCGAACCCGAAGACGGGGTGGCCGAACTGCTCGAGGAGCTGGACGTCGATCCAGCGGGTGGAGCGGACCGGACCGACCTGGGGTGCGCCGTGGCACTGGAAGACGGCGAGCAGCCGGGTGATGGCCCCTTCGATGGGCTCCTCGTAGACGATGTCCGCCTCGCTCAGCCCGCTCTGGGGCCGAGCAGAGGGGTTGTTGCCGACCTTGATGGCCAGGGCGGGCCGGGCCGGCACGACACCCCCGGGTGCCGGTTCGTCGCTCAGGGGACACCGGGGTCCGCTGGCCGCCACAGCCGACGCCGAGGACCCAGCCGACGGGGCCCGCGGAGGCGGGGCCAGCGGGGCGGTGAGGCGGCCGCTGGCCACGCCCAGGCCGACGGAGGCCAGGACGAGCGCACCGAGGAACGCCAAGCCGAGGTGCAGGGCCGGCCGTCGCTTTCGGCGAGGCCGGGCGTGACGGGGACCGGCGTGCCGGGCACGTGGCCCCGGCGAGGGCGGCGAGGGCACCGGTCCACGATAGACGGCCGACGCGGCGCTGCAGCAGACTGCCGAGGTGGAGTTGCTCGTGGCCCGGAACCCGGACCCGGCCAGTCGACTGCCCTACCTGCTGCTCGTGCCCCTCGAGGGGGGCAAGGTCTTTCGGGCCCGGGAACCCTGGCCCCGGACCACGGCGGTGTACTGCCATCCGGTGCCGCTCGAGGACTGGCCGGCCGAGCCCGAGATCCTCGAGCGGGTCCCGCTGAAGGCCTGCACTCGGCGGGGCGCGGCCATCGACCTCGTGGCCGACCGGCGTCGGGAACAGCGCTCCCAGCTGGTGGTCACCCGGGCCCGGGGTCGCCAGGTCGTGTTCTGGCAGGCTCCTCGGACCACCAGGCAGTCTCGTCCCGGGGTGCGGGTGCCTCGGGCCCGGGCACAAGGACTCCCGGAGCTGACCGTCCTCGTCGATACCCGCGAGCGGTACCCCTACCGCTTCGCCGCCCAGGGGGACCGGGTGGCGACTCGGCGCCAGGCCCTGCCCTGCGGTGACTACGCCGTCGCCGACGACCGGGGCCTCGTCGGGGTGGTGGAGCGCAAGTCCCTGGCGGATCTGGTCGGCAGCCTCACCAGCGGGCGCCTGCGCTACCAGCTCGCCGAGCTCGCCGCGCAGCCTCGGGCGGCGCTGGTGGTCGAGGACCGTTGGGCCAAGGTGTTCGCGCTCGAGCACCTCCGCCCGGGCCAGGTGGCCGATGGCCTGGCCGAGGTGGCCGTGCGCTGGCCGACGGTGCCGCTGGTCTGGTGCGACAACCGCAAGCTGGCCGAGGAGTGGACTTACCGGTTTCTCGCGGCCTGCCTCCGCCACGGCGAGGAACGAATCTGGGCGGACCAGCTGCTCGACCCCCCGGCACCACAGCCCTGAGCGGGCCGGCGGGGCGGCCCGCTCACTGGCCGGGCGACGAGGCCAGCTGCCCCATGAGCCACCCTGGGCTCCGGACCTCGCCACCAGCGGCCAGCACCCGGGCCCGAAGTCCCCGGTCGGCGGTCACCACCACGGCTGCCAGGCCCCTGCGGTCCTCCGAGACGGGCCGCTCGGGCCGGCCTGCCCACCGTGTCGAGTCTGCCCACCGTGTCGAGCACGGCCGGCCGCCAAGGGCGACCAGGGTGTCGACCAGGCCCCTGCACCCCTGCCGGCACGCCACCGAGGTCAAGCGGACGAGCAGGTCGTCCCCGCTGCCCGGGGCCGAGACCACCCAGAGGTTCGGGGCCCCGCCAGGGTCGTCGTCTCCGGCGGGCGCTCCGTCGTCGGCCGGATCGCCCGTTCCCTGGGCCGCCCGGGCCGCGCCCTCCAGGACGACGACGGTCGGGTCCCCGAGGCGCCCCTCGGCCAGGGCAGTCTGCAACTCGGCCAGGAGCCGCCGGGCCGCCCCGACCCGGTCCCGCCACCATCCCGTTGGTCGGCTGCCGACGACGTTGGCCGCGTCGACGAGCAGCACCCGCTCGCTCGCCACCCCCGCCGTGGCGTCCGCTCGTCGATCAGCGCCCGGGGAGCGCTGCCGGTCCACACGACGAGCCTAGGACCGCTGGTCCCGGGCCCCGAAACCCTCACGCTGCCGTCTCGGTCGGGGTCGGGGACGGCGCGGTCGTGGCCCCCTCGAGCTCCTCGTCGCTGGCCGCCTCGAGGCTCCGCCCGGCCGCCTCGGGGAGGGTCGCCCAGGCCACTGCCGCCGCGACCGCCGTGACCGCCGCGAGGAAGTAGATGGCGACGGACTCGCCGAGGTGGGCGAAGAGGGCCGGGAAGACGAAGGCGGCGATGGTCGCCCCGGCCCGGCCCGAGGCCACGGTGATGCCCTGGACCACCGTGCGGGCCTTCGTGGGCGTGAGCTCGACCCCGTTCATGCCGGAGGTCGGCACCGCGTTGGCCACGCCGCCGGTCACGGTGAAGAGGCCGAGGAGGACGAGGGCGACCCCGGGCGCCATGATCCCGACGGCGTCCTTGTAGGCCCCGAAGGCCACGAGGGCCAGGGCCGCGGCCACCGACCACTGGGCGGTCATGCGGCGCCGGCCCCGCTTGTCGACGATGGCCGCTGCCAGGAGCAGGGCGGGGATGGAGAAGGCGGCGTAGGTGACCAGGGTGAAGACCTCAGGGCTCAGTCCCAGGCCCTTGGCGATGAGGGTGGGACCGTAGAGACCGCTCGAGTAGCCGATCACGTCGAAGAGGAACCAGAGGACGCAGGAGGTCACGATGGCCTGGCGGTTCCGGGCCAGGTAGTGCAGGACGCTCCGGCGGTCCACCAGCCGGACCCCGGCCAGGTCGCGGCGCACCTGCTCCTCGGCGTGCACCTCGGCCAGCACCGCGGCGGTCGCCGCGGCGTCGCCCCGCACCCGGGCCAGGAAGCGGGCCGTCTCGGGCAGGCGGCGCCGGAGGTAGACGACGGTGAGGGCCGGCAGGGCCCCGAAGGCCAGGACGATCCGCCAGGTGTCCCCGCCGGAGAGGCCAGCGGCGTGGCAGAGCAGGTCGACCACGCCGGCCAGGGCCGCGCCGGTCACCCAGCTGACCCCGAAGCCGATGAGCATGAGCTTGCCCCGGTCCCGGACGTTGGCGTGCTCACCGAGGATGGTGGGCGAGAGCACGTAGTCGGCGCCCGCCCCGATGCCGAAGAGGAACCGGACGGCGATGAGCCAGGCGACGTCGGGCACGAAGGCCTGGGCCAGGGCGGTGACGGCCATGACGACGACGTCGATGCCGTAGTAGCGCTTCCGGCCTCGGTTCCCGAGCACCCCGAAGACCAGCGCGCCGAGGGCCATGCCGGCGAGGGCCGAGCCGGTGAGGAGCGAGGACTGGATGCCGGTGAGGGAGTGCCGGCCGAAGCTGGCGAGGACGAGGGGCAGGACGATGGCGATGGAGGAGAGGCTGTAGCCGTCGCTGAAGACGCCCATGCCGGTGGTGAACATGGTCCGGAGGTGGAACCGCCCGGTTCGGGCCTGGTCCTGGGCGGCGAAGATGGTCCGGGTCGACACGCGTGCCTCCTTCGATGGGGATCGTCGGGTCGGGACAGGAACGTGCTCAGGCGGTCGGCGCCACCAGACGTGCCCGCAAGGCAGCGAGGTCCTCGGGGCTGGCGCCGGCGGCACGGAGGTAGGCCTCGGGACCGCCGTAGCGGTCGGTCAGCCAGGCGAGGAGCTCGAGCATGACCCCGGGGTCGGCGTCCAGCCGGGGGTCGTCGCGGTCCAGGCTGCTCGGGTCGGCGCCCGGCCCGACGAGCTCCGCGCCGGCCAAGTCCAAGAAGCGGTCCCGGACCAGGGCGCTCGCCGCGTAGTCGGCGGCCACGAGCTCCTCGTCGACCCCGAGGACCGAGAGCACGAGGGCCGAGACCAGCCCGGTCCGGTCCTTGCCGGCGAAGCAGTGGACCAGGGCCGGCAGGGCCCGGGGCTTGGCGAGCACCCCGACC
Organism: Aciditerrimonas ferrireducens; assembly: GCF_023130475.1. Taxonomy (GTDB): domain Bacteria; phylum Actinomycetota; class Acidimicrobiia; order Acidimicrobiales; family UBA8190; genus Aciditerrimonas; species Aciditerrimonas ferrireducens. The sequence continues at coordinate 10,072 of NZ_JAKHEX010000019.1, read as the reverse complement.
AGGAGAGCCAGTTCCCGGCCGGCGTGCTCGAGGTAGGCCCGGTAGAGGTCGCCGAGGTCTTCGGGGACACCGGCCGTCGGGCTGCTCGGCGACCCGGCTGGCTGCTGGGGCAGGGGCAGGTGGAGGACCACCTCGGCCCACTCGGCGACCGGACCGCGGCCCTGCCGTGTCACCTCGTCCTCGCGACGCAGGTCGACGACCGTCGTGATGCCGAGGGCCCGGAGGATGGCGATGTCCTCCCCGGCCACCCGGTGGGGGCTGTCGCCCCGGTAGAGCAGGCCCCGGCGAACCTGGCTGCCGTCTCGGGTCGGGTAGCCGCCGAGGTCCCGCACGTTGCAGGCCCCTTCGAGGGCCACCCACCGCGGCAGGGGCGGGTGGGGCAGCGTCCCGGCGCCAGCCGGGGCGTCGGTCGACGCATCCGTCAGTCGGGTCATGGTCCGAATCTGCCGAGCCCAGGTGACCGGTCCGTGGCAGTTCGGCGACGAACGGAAGAACCTTCGGTGATCTCCCCGCGTCAGGGTCGACGCGTTCGTCGACCGCCCGGTGGGTCCCCCCCGCACGGACCCGGTCCCGACGCCGGGCCCTCGGGCAGGGCGGCCCCGGGTCCCTCGAGGCCCCGGCCCAAGGTGAGGGCCATCCGCCGCGCCCGCTCGCCGGCACGCTCGGCGACCATTCGGACGCTCGGCCGGGGGTCCCGGGCGAGCTCGGCGCGCACCCAAGCCGGGGTGGCCGGGTGGCAGGCCACGAAGAACCGGACCCAGTGCTCCGGATCCAGGCGGAGCTCCTCGAGCACCTCCGTCGGGACCTCCCGGCGCTTCGCCAGGCTCCGGCGCACCTCCCAAGCGGGGTCGTGCACCATGGCCCGGAGAGTCCGGGCAAGGGCCCGGGGGTGCTCAGCGACAGCGTCGCGCACCCCGAAGCTCGGGTCGTCCCGCAGGAGGTCCAAGGCCTCGGGGTCGGCATCGGCGTTCTCGGCCAGGGCCCGCCGGACCCACTCGCTACGGTCCCGGGCCAACGCGAAGGCCAACGGAGAGGGCAGGCCCGGCCGGGAGGCCACCGCGGCTCGCACCTCCCACCACCAGTCGCGAGCCAACCCGGCCACCACCGGGGGCGGGCAGCGCGGGTCCCGGGCGGCGTCGACCCGGGCCCAAGGCTCGGGCGAACGCGCCAGCTGGGTCAGGGCCGAAGCGGCCACGTCGGTCGGCAACGCCGGGTCCAGGAGCAGCTGCTGCAGCCCGAGGGCCAGCTGGCGGGCCAGCCGACCCCGCCGGCAGGGCACCACGGCGCAGCCCGCCTCGGCCGGCCCGCTCGTGCCGGGGCAGCTGGCCGAGGGACGAGGGCATTGCTCGGCCTCGACAATGAGAGGCACCCCGTCGAAGCACCAACGGGCCCGCAGCCGACACCCTCGCCAGGTCAGGGTCTCGCCAGCGGCCAGGCGGGCCAGCGCCCCCCGACGCCCGCCGCCTCGGAGGCCTGGTGCGCCCGTGGATCGCCTCGCCGGGAGCACGGCGCCTCAGCCCGGCAAGGTGGGCGCCACCGGCGTGGTCGCCTCCGGCGGCGGGGTACCGAGGTGCCGGTCCCGGCCGGGAAGGACCCGGCCGTGACCGATGGCCCACCAGGACCAGGCCACCGAGGGCACGAGCACCACCACCCACACCACCGCGGCCCAGGCCAGGGGGAAGGTGAAGGGCACGATGGACTCGTAGAGCACGACCCAGAACAGGCCCATGGCCACGACCGGCAGCACGAGGTGGAACAGGACCTGGACAGCCCGCCGCTCCCGGTAGGAGATTCGCATGAGGGAGAGGTTCATGAGGGTGTGGGCGGTGACCAGGCCGAAGAGCACCGCCGTGGTGAGCACGTTGAAGGCGTTCGAGGGGCCGAGCCAGAGGCCGAAGCCGAAGGCCACGGCGATGGCGAGGGCCGCCACGGCGCTCAGGGCCGCCGCCGGGGCCCGCCGCCCGTTCACCACCGAGAAGCTCGTCTGCAGCAGCTGGTCCCGTCCCACGGCGTAGAGCACTCGGGCGCTGCTGTTCAACAGGGCCACGTCGTCCATGAGGGCGCTGTTCACCGCCAGGACCACGAGGGCCACCGCGCCCACGGGCCCGAGGTAGCGCAGGAACACCTCGACGCCGGGGGCCGGGGACTTGGCGAAGGCGGCCATGGCGCTCTGGCCCCAGCCCACCGTCAAGGCGTAGGCCGAGATGGTCAGGGCGACCCCCACCATGGTGAGGGACAGGATCGCCGCCTTCCCGATGAGCCGGCCCTGCTGGGTCCGCACCCCTTTCGCTTCCTCGCCCAGGGGAGCGTGGCTCCCGACCCCGATGAAGCTGGTGATGGCGAAGATCATGCCGAGGGCCACGCCCTTCACCCCGACCGCCGCCATGTCGAAGGGGTGCAAGGGGGTGTGGAGGGGGGACCGCCCGATGATGATCGAGGACGCCACGATCAGGAACACAATCTCCAAGGAGCTGGTGAACACGAGGGTCCGGACCGTCGGCCGGATCCCGGCCACCGAGAGGCCCCAGGGCACCCCGATGAAGACCAGCACCATGACCATCCAGAACCAGCCCGGCAGGCTCACCCCGAGGTAGGCCTTGGCGAGACCCGGGAGGAACACCCCGGCCACGTAGACCGGCACCCCCGCCACGCTCACCAGTTGGTAGAAGATCACCATGAGCGCCGTCACGAGCGCTGCCCGGGGCCCGAGACCCGCCGAGACGTAGCTGTAGTAACCACCGGCGCCGCCCCGGTGCTTCGAGAGGTGGTAGAGGGTGTTCACCTCGATGAACATGAGGCCGAAGGCCAGGAGGTAGGAGAGCGGCAGGGCAACCAGGGCGAACGCGGCCCCGGCGGTCATGAAGGCCACCACGTCGCAGGTCGGGGCCATCCCGGCGATGCTCTGGCTCACGAGCCCCCAGAGGGAGACCACCCCGGGTTCCAGTTGCTTCGACCGTCGCCCCTCCGTCGTCACGGCCTCGCTCCGCATCCTCGCTCCTCGTACGCCACGGTCCACGGGTCCTCGACGCGGCCGCCCCTGGGCGACTCGCCGTCAAACGAGATGATACCTGGTCTCAGAAAAGAGCCGTCAACCCTCATGGTCGACGTCGCCGACGGTGGTCTCACTCCCGATACACTCGGGGGGTGGCCAGCGACTCGGTGCGGAGCCGGATCCTTGCGGCCGGCCAGCGGATCACCCCCCAGCGGGACCTCGTCGCCGAGGTGCTCGAGCAGGCCGACCGCCCGCTGAGCGCCCAGGAGCTCCTGGCGGCGGTCGAGGCGAGGGACCGGCGGATCGGCCGGGCCACGGTCTTCCGGACCCTGCAGTCCCTGCAGGAGGCCGGGATCGTCCAGCAGGTGCCCCGGCCCGGCGGGCAGGGCGGCTACCTGCTCTGCGCCACGAGCGGCCACCACCACCACCTGGTGTGCCAGCGCTGCGGCCGGGTGGAGGACCTGCCCGAGGAGGAGGTGGCGGCGTTCGTGGGCGCCGTGGCCCGGGACCACGGCTTCGCCGTCGACCACGCGAGCTTCGAGCTCTCGGGGACCTGCGCCGCCTGCCGCTGAGCCGGCCGGTGCTCAGGGCGCCCCGAGGAACCCCAGGATCTCCTCCTCGACCCGCTCGGGCTGCTCGAGGTGGAGGAAGTGGCCAGCTTCTTCGAGGACCACGACCCGGGAGCCAGCCGGCCACCCCTCGACCGCGCCGTCGGCGAGCTCGGCGCCGATGCACCCGTCGGCGCGGCCGTGGAGGTAGAGGAGGGGCCGGCTGCTCAGGCGGCCGGTGGCCGCCTGAGCCTCGGCCAGGGCGGGGTCCTGCTCAGCCGGGTCGAGCTGGGCCCGGTACCAGCTGAGGGCGGCCCGGAGCCGCTCGGGGGTCCCGAGGGCCTGGCGGACCCAGCCGAGGTCCTCGCTCGGGTCGTACGCCGGGGACCAGTCCCGCCAGAGCCGCTCCAGGAACGCCAGGTCCGAGGCGGCCACGGCCCACTCGGCGAGGGGGTGCTGGAAGAAGAACATGTACCAGCTGCGCCGGAGCTGGTCGTAGGCGAGGAAGCCCTCCTGGAGGCGGGGACCGGGCGGCACGGCCAGCCCGACCCCGGCCCGCCAGCGCTCCGGCTCCAGGGCCAGGGCCCCGTAGCACGCCAGGGCCCCCCAGTCGTGGCCGAGGAGCACCGCGTCGGGCCCGGCCCCGAGGGCCTCGTGGAGGGCCAGGGCATCGAGCACCGCGGCGCCCACCTGGGCCCGGCCCCCCTCGGGTAGGTCGCTCGGCGCATACCCTCGCTGCCAGGGGGCCACGGCACGGTAGCCCGCAGCCCCGAGGGCCGGCAGGAGGTGCCGCCAGGTCCAGGCGGTGTCGGGGAAGCCGTGGAGGCAGAGGGCCAAGGGGCCGTCCTCGGGGCCAGCCACCAAGGCGGCCAGGCCGAGGCCCTGCCCGGGCAGGCCCTCCACCCGGGTGACGCCGGTCGGCAGGCGGTCCATGCCAGGACCCTAGGCGCCGCCCGAGGTGCGCTGGGAGCCGCGAGCGGGCATCCTCTTCGGGCCTGGTGATCGGTCGGCCGGGCCCGGCGGAGGACCGGCCCTCGGGCGCCGGGGGAAGGGAGGGGGATGGCGACACGACTGCTGGCGCTGGACCAGGGGACGACGAGCTCCCGGGCGATGGTGGTCGACGAGGACGGCCGGGTGCTGGGCGTGGGCCAGCACCCCCTGGCCTGCCACTACCCGACTCCCGGCTGGGTGGAGCAGGACCCCGAGGCCATCTGGGCCACCCAGCTGGCGGCCATCCGCGACGCCCTGGCGGCCGCCGGGGTCGAGGCTGCCGAGCTGCGGGCGATCGGCATCGCCAACCAGCGGGAGACGACGGTCGTCTGGGACCGGGAGAGCGGCCGAGCGGTGGCCCCGGCCGTGGTGTGGCAGTGCCGGCGAAGCGCCCCGATCTGCGAGGCCCTCCGGGCCGCCGGCCATGAGCCCCTCGTCCGGAAGCGGACCGGCCTGGTCCTCGACCCCTACTTCTCGGCCTCCAAGCTGGCCTGGCTCCTCGAGCACGTCCCCGAGGTCCGTCGGCTGGCCGACGAGGGTCGGCTGGCCTTCGGGACGGTCGACAGCTGGCTGCTCTGGAAGCTGAGCGGCGGGGCGGTCCACCGCACCGATCGGACGAACGCCGCCCGCACCGCGCTGCTCGACCTGCGCACGGGCCGGTTCGACCCCGAGCTCCTGGCGCTCTTCGGCGTGCCGGCCAGCTGCCTGCCCGAGGTGGTGGACTCCGCCGGGCCGTTGGCCGAGACCGACCCGGCAGTGCTCGGGGCCCGGGTGCCGGTCAGCGGGGTGGCCGGGGACCAGCAGGCCGCCCTGGCCGGCCAGGCCTGCACCGAGCCCGGGATGGCCAAGGCCACCTACGGCACCGGCGCCTTCGTCCTCCTCCAGACCGGCCCCGCCCTCCCCTCCTCGTCCCACGGCCTGCTCGGCACCCTGGCCTGGAGCCTGCCCGGGCGGCGGGACCACGCCCTCGAAGGCTCGGTCTTCGTCGCCGGGGCGGTCATCCAGTGGCTGCGGGACGACCTGGGGCTGCTCGAGCGGGCCGAGGACAGCGCTCCCCTGGCGGCCAGCGTGCCCGATAGCGGGGGCCTGGTCCTCGTGCCGGCGTTCACCGGGCTCGGCGCCCCCCACTGGGACCCGGCCGCCCGGGGGGCCCTCGTGGGCATCAGCCGCGGCGCCACCCGGGCCCACCTGGCCCGCGCCGCCCTGGAGGCCATCGCCCACCAGGTCCGGGACGTGCTGGTCGCCATGGCCGAGGACCTGGGCGGCCCGCCGGGGGTCCTGCGGGTGGACGGTGGGGCAGCCCGCAACGACCTGCTCCTCCAGCTCCAGGCCGACCTCCTCGGTGTGCCGGTCGAACGGCCGGTGGTCACCGAGACCACCGCCCTCGGTGCCGCCTGCCTGGCGGCCCTCGGGGCTGGCCTGCTGCCCGGGCCGGAGGCCTTCGCCCGGTTCTGGCGCCTCGAGCGCCGCTTCGAGCCGACGACCGACGAAGCTGAGCGGGCCCGGGCCCAGGCGACCTGGCAGCGGGCCCTGGGCCGAGCCCGAGGCTGGGCCGGCCCCGCGACCACGACGGAAACCGACGACAACACCGGCGGAGGAGCACGATGACCCCACACGAGCACCCTGTGCAGTCCTGCCGGGATCGCCACGGCGTGGCCGTCGCCTACCGGCTCTGGCGACCGGCCGACCCCTGGGGCCTGGTGGTGGTGGCCCACGGGGCTTCCGAGCACGGCGGGCGCTACGAGCGCTTCGCCCAGGCCCTGGCCGGTGCCGGCCTGGCCACCGCAGCCCTGGACCAGCGGGGCCACGGGAGGACGGCCGAGGCCAGCGGCGGCCCGGGGATCGTCGGCCCGGGAGGCGGGCCGGCCCTCCTCGAGGACCTGGCCCTCGTGCGGGCCGAGGCCGAGGCCGCCCTCGGCGGTGCGCGGCCCACGTTCATCTTCGGCCACTCCCTCGGATCGGTCATCGGGCTGGCCGCCCTGGTGGCCGAGAGCCGGACCCTCGCCGGGGCGGTGCTCTGCGGCTTCCCGGTCGACCTCCACGGGGTGGCAGCCCTCGGCGAAGCGCTGGCCGAGCAGGCCGGCCAGGCCGGGCGGGCCCAGCCGGCCAGCGACCTCTTCGCCCCCTACGCCGAGGCGGTCCCGGACCGTCGCACCCCCTACGACTGGCTGAGCCGGGACCCGGCCGAGGTCGACCGCTACCTGGCCGACCCCTTCTGCGGCGACCAGCACCCCCTCACCTGGGGCTACCTCCTCAAGGTCTTCGCCCTCGCCGCCCCTGCCGCGAAGCGGCTCGACACGATCGCCTGCCCGGTCCTGGTCATCGCTGGCGACCAGGACCCCGCGGGTGCCATGGGCGACTACCCCCGGACGCTGGCCGAGGCCCTCGTGGCCGCCGGGGTCCCCTGCGACCTCCGCCTCTACCCCGGCGCTCGGCACGAGCTGTTGAACGAGACGAACCGGGACGAGGTGACCGCCGACATCCTCGCCTGGCTGGGCCGCTGGCGCTGAGCGGGCTCCCGGCCCTCTCCCTGCGAGCCCTCCCTGCGGCCCCGGCGCCGTGGGTCAGCTGGCGGCGGCGGGGGCGCCCAGCTGCTCGAGGAGCCCGGGGTCTCCGACCGGCAGGGGCAGGACGACGTTGCGGTCCCCCCGGGTCCCCCGGCCGGGCGGCTCGGGAGCGTCGGGGGGACGGTGCCAGGCGTTGACGGCCAGCTCCCTGGACCAGCCAGCCAAGGTGCGGGTGTCCCCGAGTGACCCGCCACGAGAGTCGAGGAGCCCCCCGTGGTCGAGGACCGTGCTGGCCAGCAGCAGCCGAGGGGCCGCGGGGTCGAGGGCCAGCTCCAGGACCCGGCCCTGCTGGGGCCAGTCGAGCAGCGACGAGGTGGTCACGGCCCAGCAGCCGAAGGGTCCGTGGGGGGAGGGAAGGAAGCGGACCCGGTGGCGATGGGTGTGGCCGGCCACCCAGAGCAGGACGTTCGGGAAACGGGCCAGGAGGGCCAGGAGCTCCTCCCCGAGGACCCGGGGGGTGGCCCCGGGGTCCTTGCGGTAGGGGTTGACGAGGGACTCGAGGGGGTGGTGAGTGCACAGGGCGAAGGGGCGGGGCTCCCCCCCGACGGCCACCCAGCGGCCCGCCGGGTCCAGGGCCCGGGCGTGGCCGGCCAGGAGCTCGGCCTCCAGCCAGGCGAGCTGGTCGCGGTCAAGCGAGCCCTGCCAGCCGCCGTCCCGGTTCACGGTGTCCAGGGCCACACAGCGCAGGGGCCCGAGGTCGAAGGCGAAGGGGCCTCGGGCCGGACCGGGCCAGGCCCAGGGTCGCCAGGGCTGGCGCTCGGGGTCGGGGCTGACCGACCGGCCGGGCCCGCCGGCGAGGAGCCGGAGGACCGCCGGGGGCGCCACGTCGTGGCCCTGGAGCAGCTGCACGAGGTCGGCCCCAGGCCGCCAGCCGGTGGGTTTCCACGAGCCGGCGGCCACGGCCCGCAGGACCGGTCCCGGGGGGACGGTGCCAGCGAGCAGGACGTCGTGGTTGCCCGGCAGCGCCCACCAGGGCAGCCGCAGGCCCCGGGCCTCGAAGGGGGCGCGGGCCGCGCTCGGGAGGCCCGGCACCTCGGGGAACCCGAAGCGCTCCCGGGGCAGGTCCCTGACCCCCGGGGCCGGTTCGGGATGCCAGTAGCGCTCGTCCCGGCAGTCGGGGCCGCCGACCCCTTCGTCTCGGGTCGGGTCCCCGGAATCGGGTCGGACGACGCCGCCCTGGAGCACGCCGAGGAGCCAGGCCAGCTCGTTGGCCTGCGCGTTGTCGAGCAGGTCGCCGCTCAGGACCACCCCGGCCAGCGGGCCCCCGAAGACCGGCCCCGCCCGGAGGGCGGCGACCGCCTGGACCATGGCGTCGAGCACCTGGGTGGTGAGCCGCTCCTGGGGCCGGTAGGTGCCGGGGACGCCCAGGAGCGGGAGGAGCGGCGAGTCGGGGTCCCCGAGCCGGTCGAGGAACTCGGCGCGGGTGGTGCTCTGCACGTCGGTGACGTGGAGGTCGGTCAGCTGGACGAAGCCGACCAGGGGGATGGCCCCCGCCCAGGACCCCTCGGCGGGATCGGCCCGGCCCTGGGCGGCCCCCACCGGCCTGGCCAGCCACTGGTGGGGCTCCCCCGGGCCGACCACCAGCCGGCGGTACGGCCCCGGGGTCCTGGGGTCGGGGACGATGGTGCCGGCGACGGTGCTCGTCGGCACCCCGCCCGGCTCCGGCGTCCCGGGGTTCGGCGTCCCGGGGTACGCCGTCACGGCCGGTCCTCGGCCGGCTCGACGAAGAGCAGGGGTCCGGTCAGCTCGAGGGCCACCGCCTGGCCGGGCTTGGGCGCCTCGGGGGCCCCAGCGGGCAGGGTGACGGCGACCGGCTGGGGAAGGTCTGGACCGGCCACCCGGGCCCGCAGGGTGGCGCCCAGGAAGGTCGTGGAGAGCACCCGCCCCGGGGCGTTCGAGTCGGCCCGCAGGCCGAGGGCCTCGGGACGGGCCAGCACCCGGAGCTTGTCCCCCGGGCGGCGATGCTCGAGGCCGGGGAGGGCGGCCTCGGGCACCGGCACCTGCCGGCCCAGGACCTCGACGGTGCCCGGCCCCGCCAGGCGCCCGGGCAGCTCGTTGGCCGTGCCGACGAAGCGGGCCACGAAGCCGGTCCGGGGCGTGCCGTAGAGCTCGGCCGGGGTGCCGACCTGCTCGAGGCGGCCCTCGGCCATGACGGCCACCCGGTCGGCGAGCGACAGGGCCTCCTCCTGGTCGTGGGTCACGAAGACCGTCGTGATGCCAACCTCGAGCTGGATCCGACGGATCTCCTCCCGGAGCCGGACCCGGACCCCGGCATCGAGGGCCGAGAGGGGCTCGTCGAGCAGCAGCACCCGGGGCTCGATGGCCAGGGCCCGGGCCAGGGCGACCCGCTGCTGCTGGCCTCCGGAGAGCTGGTGGGGGTGCCGGTCCGCTTCCCTGGCCAGGCCGACCAGGTCGAGCAGATCGGCGGCCCGCCGGCGGCGCTCGGCCTTCGCCACCCGGCGGAGCCGCAGCCCGAAGGCCACGTTCTCCAGGGCCGTCATGTTCGGGAAGAGGCTGTAGGCCTGGAAGACCATGCCCATGCCCCGCCGGTGGGGCGGCAGGGCCGTGATGTCCGCGCCGCCGACGAGGACCCGGCCGCGTTCGGCCCGCTCCAGGCCGGCGAGGACCCGCAGGGCGGTGGTCTTGCCACTCCCCGAGGGGCCGAGCAGGGCCAGGAGCTCCCCGGGGTGGATCTCGAGGGTCAGGTCGTCGAGCGCCGCCACGGCGCCGAAGGTCCGGCGCAGGCCGACCAGGGACACCCCGACGGCCCGTCCCTGCCGACCAGGATCGGCTCCCAAAGCGTCGTCGGGGCGTCCGGCGGGCCGTGCCGTGGACGGGGAGTCGGCCTGCGGGGCGGGCACGGCGACGGAGCTCATGGGCCGACCTCCTCGAGTCGAAGCGAGCCGCTGACCGCTGGGGTGGCGCTCCGCCGGCCCTTGGCCCGACCGGTCGCCACCAGGACCAGGGCCCCGAGG
>NZ_JAKHEX010000018.1:659-47745 GCF_023130475.1 Aciditerrimonas ferrireducens | reverse complement strand
CGATCCCCAAACGGATCGCGTAGACAGCAACGACACCAGCCAACAGCTCAACCACCCAGGTCAAGGCCCTACAGTGCTGAATCGGAGGCGTAACTTCGGTCTAGGCGGTCAGGCCGCCGACCCGTAGAACTGCTCGTGGAACGAGAACACCCCGCCGTCGCTGGCCACCATCCAGTACCCGCCGGTCGCGGGGTCAGCGACGATCCCCACCACCGGCTTCGCCAGGTGGGTGCCGGGGGGCAAGACCCCCGGGACCGAGCCGTGGAACTGGGCGTCCCCGAAGGTGAACACCCCGCCGTCGGCCCCGACCAGCAAGTACCCCTGCCCGTCGGGCGACCCGTCGATGCCGACGATGGGGGCGGCCAGCGGGTGGGGGCCCGACAAGCCGGTGATCCCGTCCGACCAGGTGCTGCCCTCGAACTGGGCGTGGAACGAGAACACCCCGCCGTCGGCCCCGACCAGCCAGTACCCGCCGGTGGCCTGGTCAGCCCCGATCCCTACGATCGGGGCGGCCAAGGGGGTGGGCAGGGTGTTGGCCCCGCCCCAGTACTGGGCGTCCCCGAAGGCGTAGACCGCCCCATCGGCTGAGACCATCCAGTAGCCCAGGCCGCCGGGGGACTCTGCCGCCGCCACGATGGGCGAAGGCGGGGGCGAGGACAGCTGCCCGAACACCGGGGAGGCGTCCCCGCAGTTGGACACCTGGCCAGCCGAGTCCACGATCCAGTACCCGCCCCCATCCGGGGTGGCCAAGGCCGCCACCACCGTGCCCGCCGGCAGCTGGTGGCACCCGGTGGCCGGCTGGATCGGCCCCGAGGGAGGGGGCGGCGTGGTGCTCGACCCCCCACCCTGCTGTGACGGCGGGCCAGGGGTGGTGGGGATGCCCGGACCACCGCTCGGGGGCCCGACCACGAACTCCACCGGTACATAGAACCCGGTGGAGTCGTTGGGGTTGCTGGCCGGCGCCACGAAGAACGACGGGGCGTAGTAATACTCGCAGGTGGTGTTGTCGGCCGGGTAGCAGTCCTGTACAGATTGCCCGTCGCCAAAGGTAAGGGTGACGTCGGCGGTGCAGCTCTGCCCCGGGGCCAGCTGTACCGTGTCGCTACCGGACGGTGCGTTGGTGCAGTAGATCCCGGTCTCCGAGTCGCTGGACTCATACGGGAAGATGATCGACCCCACCCCGGTCAGCTCCACCGTCTGGCTGGAGTTGTTGGTGATGGTGATCGACTGGGTGCTCGACCCGCCGTTGTTGTCGATATACCCGAAGTTCACCAGCGACGGGGAATAGGAGATCCCCGGCACCGACTGGGCGCACGGCTGCGGGTTCGGGGTGTTGAGCCCCGAGCAGTAGGGCGGCGACCCGTCCTCGGAGCCGCCCCAATCGGACCAATCTGTTCATGCCCCCATGCTCCTTTCCTGTGCTGGGCCACCGCTCGCGGCGGCCCATTGTCCACCCGCGCTCAGCCGGTCATTGCAACAAGCTCGGCGAACCTCTCCGATGGCGTGCGCCAACCGAGCGTCTCTCGTGGCCTTCCGTTGAGCTCGTCAGCGATCGCGTCGAGCTCGTTCTCGCTCAGGGTGAAGAGGTCGATGCTTCTCGGCAAGTACTGGCGGAGCAGCCCATTGATGTTCTCGTTCGTCTCACGCTGCCAGGGGTGGTGGGGCTCGCAGAAGTAGATCTGGATACCGGTGTCCACCTTGAAGGCGGCGTGCGTGGCCATCTCCTTGCCCTGGTCGAGGTGATCGAGCGCAGCATCGCCTCGGGAAGCGTGGCGATCTTGCGCTGCATGGCGTCGCGAACGGTCTCGGCCTTGCGATCACTCGGCAGGTGCACGAGGACGACGAAGCGGGTCGTGCGCTCGACCAAGGTGGCGACCTGGGAGCGGCCGGACCGGCCGAGGACGAGATCGCCTTCTGAAGTGGCCGGGGACGGCTCGGTCCTCGATCTGGGCGGGACGCTCGGAGATGAGGACCGGGTCGACGATGCGACCACGCTTGCCCCGGCCGGGGTTCGGTCCCTTCTTGCGCCGGCAGGGCGGCCTGTGCGAAGCGCTGCCACGAGCTCGGCCCGAAGCCCTCCGCGGCCTTGGACGGAGAGGACTGGGAGATCGCCTCGTGCGACACCCACCAGGGTGGCTCAGCCGGATGCTCGAGGCGGAGGCGGTTGGCGATCTGCTCGGGCGACCAGCGCTTCTTCAGCCCCGTCTCGACCGCTTGGGCAAGGTGAGGGTGGCAGGCGAGCTTGTGCTTCTTCGGCCGACGAGCGCGGGCGTGGGCCGCCTGGTGCGCCGTCGCCGCCCGGTAGTGCGCCATGCCGCCGTTGCGGGCGACCTCACGGCTCAGCGTGGACGCTGGCCGGCCGAGACGTCCTGCGATCGACCGCAGGCTCTCCCCGGTCACGAGTCCTCGCGACAGCTCCTCTCGCTCCTCGATGCTCAACCGTCTGCCCGGCATCTTGCAGCCACCTCCTAGGAACCACATTGCTGTAGTCCACCGAGGCGTTGCAACGATCAGCTGAGCGCGGGACCCCGTTTCCGGGTTCGAGTGCGACAGTCGGCCGTCGAAGGATGCACAGGGGCCGGGCCGCTTAGCGGCTCGGGTCGGGGTCGAGACCGAGGGCCCGCCGGAGCCCGTGGGCGAGGAGCCCTGGGGCGAGGCCCGCCTGGCCCGGGTGGCGCGCTGCGACGTAGCCGTCTGGGCGGACGAGCACCGCGCCGCTTTTCGAGAGGCCGTAGGCCTCGAAGAAGGCCGGGTCCTCGATGGCGATGGTGGCGAGGGGGACGCCGAGGCGGGCGGCCTCGGCACCGACCGGTTCCAAGCTGGTCGCAACGGCGGGCCCGCAGAGGAGCGTGAAGCGGTCCCCGAGGAGGTCGAGGGTTGAGCGGGCGCGCCGTGGGGATGTAGTCGCCCACCGGGTCCTCCACCGCAGGTGGGGCCGTGCCGTCGGGGGTGATGGCGGCCGAGTCGTAGACGGCACCGAGGACGATGCCGTCGATCGGGGCCGGGGGGCGGGCGGCCCCGAGACTGGCCTCCACGGTGGCCGCTGCCGCGGGGCGCCGTTCCTCCTCGTAGGTCGCCACCAGGGCCCCCTGGCCAGAGCCGGCTACCACCATTGCGAGCTTCCATGCCAGGTTGTGGGCGTCGGCGACACCGCAGTTCATGCCGAGGCCACCGAGGGGGGTGGTGACGTGGGCCGCGTCGCCCGCGAGGGCCACCCTGCCCAGCGCGAAGCGCTCGGCGAGCGCCGCTTGTCGGCGCCAGAACCGCCACTGGAGCGGTTCCACGGGGACCTCGTCGTCGCCGACGGCCGCTCTCACCAGACGCTCCGCCTCGCGCCGGTCGAAGGGTCGGGTCGGGTCGTGCTCGGTGAGCAGCAACCAGTGCTCCGCATTGTCGACGGCCCCCACGGTCGTGCCAGGCCCGGGTTGGCTGAGGTAGTAGGCCCCGGCCAGGCGGTCGGCCATGCGCTCTTTGAGCGGCGACCAGAACAAGATGGACACCCGGTCCCCGCCCGGCCCAACCGGCGCCCAGTCCACACCCAGCTCGGCTCTCACCCGGCTCTGGCTGCCGTCGGCCCCCACGAGCCACTGGCAGCTCACCGTGCGCGACTCGCCGCTGGCCCGCTCGACGACCCCCGCTTCCACGGACTCCTCTCCGGCGCGGAACCAGGCCAGCTCGGTCCCCTGCCAGATGCGTGCACCCGCGGCCCGGGCCGCTTCCAGCAAGATCGGCTCCAGGCGCTCCTGGGAGCAGATCACCTCCTGGGTCGGGCTCGCTGGGTGCCGATCGCCGGGGTCGGGTACCTCCTGGCGGACGTAGTCCTCGGCGAGCAGCGTCGCCCCCCGGTACGCGAAGAGGCTCTCGGCCCGCTCGAGCGCGACCTCGGCGACCGCCGGCTCGAGCCCCCACTGGCGGAGGATCTCCATCGTGCGCACCGTGACCCGCCGGCCCTTTGGGAAGTCCAGGGCCGAGTCGTGGCGCTCCACCACCGCGCAATCGACCCCGAAGCGGCGCAGACCAATGGCCACCGCCAGGCCCACGGGGCCACCACCGGCAACCAGCACGTCGGTCGCGCCACCCAAGCGCACCAGCACAGCTTACCGACCCTCCGATCAGGCCGACGACTACCAACACCGCCGACCCTCTGCAGCGCCAGAGCCACAACCTGCCGTGTCTTTCTCCACCCAGAAGGCGGCCATCCTCGACGACCTGCACCGCCTGGACCTGCCCATGACCAAAAACCAAGCCGAGCGGGACCTGCGGCCCGTGACGCGCCACCGCAAGATCTCCTCCTGCTTCCAAAGCCACGCCGACGCCGAACGCTTCGCCCGGGTCCGCAGCGACCTCCCCACCACCCGCAAACACGTCATCTTCGCCATCTGCGCCCTCATCCACCTCCTCAACGACGACCCCTGGATCCCACCGGCCCCACTCGCTGCTTGACCATCGGGTCACTTCCGCCGCCCCCACCTGAATGGTTACCGCGTTTCCCTCGACGAACCCGCCAGCGGCGTGGTTGGAGACCAAGGTGAGATAGGAGTGACCCTTGCGCCAGGAGACCTCGTCGACGCCGGCCACGAACAGCTTGTCCAGGCGCTTCTTGTCGAGCCCGGTTGCCATCACCCGGCAAATGATGCGCCCGACGGTGTCCCAGTCGATGCGCACCAGGCGGCACAGGGCCGTCTTGTCCATGGTGGTGGCGAGGCACCCGACCAGGTCCTCGGAGTCTCTGGTGAACCGGGAGCCGGCCCGGGCGAAGGTCACCTCCTCGGTGCGGGCGCCCTCGGTGGGACAGTCGACCCAACGGAGATCGGCCCGAACTTCGAGGCGCCACCGGCCCAGATCGAAGTGCCGCCACGACGAGGAGACCGGGCGGGTGTCGTAACAGGCATTGGTCGTGTCCTGGCACTCAGGGCAGTACCGCTTCCGGCTTCGCAGCTTGACGGTGACCACCACTCTGGACGGCTCGAACACCACGGCGGTGACCGTCACCCCGGGCAGGTCCATGAGGCGCTTCAATGCAGTGGTGACGCGAACGGGATCGGTCTCCTCGGCTCGGTTGGTGTCGCAACTCCGAACCTGGAGACCATCCGTGCGCGTCACCCAGATACCCGGTGCGAACGCCGGGCCCACCTACTCCGACCCAGGTCGCGAAACGGGAAACGGGAAACGGGAAACGGGGACAGATGTCACCCTTGCTGACCGGTTTCGAAGCTCTTGTCTTCCACGAGGAACTTCCTGGTCACATCGGCGCGTTCACGCACATGCATGCGGGAAGACCCGAAAAAGAGCGGTGCCAAGAATAGGCGAACAAGCCGACGGCGCGCCGCATCCCCGACGACAATGTGCGGGAATAGATCGAATCAGGGAAAACGTGAACAGCTAAGAAACGAGCGGCCAGGTTCAACCAGGAGGGGTCAGGACCATTGTCGGGTCGTTACCCCTGTCGCGTCGAGCCTCTAGTCTTCGTCGTCGCTCGGGAAACCGTTAGGGAACAGGAGCGGCACGCTCTCTGGGTCAACATCGTCGCTATCCGCGTGCTGCGCCTTCCGCTGAGCGATCTCCCACACGTGCTCAAGGAACTTCTCGACCATCTCGTTGAGCACGCCGGCCAGCCGGTCCGCCTCGGCGTCCCGAGCAGCATCGTCGCTCAAGTCGACGTCCGGGTTGAGCGGCAGCGTCAAGTGCACGCCCTCACCGGACTCCACAACCAGACGGATAGCTTGTTCTCGCTGTTCAGGCGTCAGCGCCATCGTCCAACACCTCGATCGTCGAAGGATCGACCTGATAACCGTTTACCACGTACTGCGTGTACCCGAGGTTGTCAACTGGCACCAGCACCAGCTCTCCCTCCACCTCCCGCGGCAACCCCTCGTAGGTCGGCAACCGAGGATCCGGCTCGGGCAACAGATTGTTCGCTTGCGCTTTGTCCCAATCCAACAATACTGCTCGAACCCTGGGCACGAGCATCATGCTAGCAGGCAGGTGTCTCAGCTGTCACTTCACGACTCGAAAAAGCTCTGGTCGTTGCGGTGAGCGTTGCAGTCCCTGCATGACGGGAGCAGGTTCCCCAGCCGGTATTGGCCACCCTCAGCGCCAGTCAAAGTCGTGTCCTGGGTGAGAGTGCTCTGGTCCAACACCTTGCCGCAGTAGACGCACGGCGCGTGCGCACCGTCCATGAACTCGCGGAGGAGAGCCCCCGTCCTATTTGCTTGGTCACGACTGTTGCCACGCAGCTCGCCGCCTGGCCGCTTGGCTGAACGGATCTGCTCCTCGTTGCTCATACGAAAAGCGTCGCTCGGCGGAGTGACCGAAAGCACGGCCGGTTCAACCGGTGGTCGCGACGAGGGCATCGTCGTCGTGGCGGTGGGCGTGGCCCCCTTTGAGGGAGCGGCGTGGCATGTGGTTGATGCGGCGGGCGATGGCGTCGAGGTCGGCTTGGGAGGAATTGGACAGGTCGGTCCTCTTCGCCGACCAGCGGCGCCCGAGGCCGTTGATGCTCTCGTTGACGGGACGCTGGACAGCAGGGCGTGGGGATCGGCGAAGTCGATGGGGGTGCCAAGAACCTGTTCGATGCCCACCCACAGCGCCATCTCTCGGCCCTGATCCCAGGTGAGGGTGCGCCGGCCTGGCTGGGGGATCGGGCGAAGCAGGCGGATCGCGCCCTGGGCCAGGTGCCAGGCGTCGTAGCCCTCGGGTAACCGCCCGAGCGGGCAGAAGCGTGTGGCGCGATCCACGATGGTGATGACAGCCGAGGCGTTCCTGGCGCCGATGATCAGACCGCCGTCCAGATGCCCGATCTGGGTGCGGCGACCGGCGGCGGCGCTGGTGGTGCAGATGACGCCACAGCCCCAGGTCCAGCCCGCGGTCTCCTCAGTAGATCGCCTGGTAGATCGTCTCGCGGCTCACGCCTTGGCGTCGAGCGATCGTCATCGGCGGCTCTCGGTGCTCTACCAAGCGCCGGGTGACACGCCGGGCCAGCGCAGGATCTGCTCTGAGCCGCGGGTCTTGGGCCGACGAGCACAACGTTCCGCTCGAAGCTGCGCGCAGGCCGCCGCGGAGCGGGTCCGTCCGCCGTTGCGGTCCACTTCCCGAGCGATCGTCGACACCGGCCGTTCGATGTGCCGAGCGATTTGGCGCAGCGACTCGCCCCGCACCAACCCGACCCGGATCTCCTCACGCTCGCCCAGCTCGAGGCGTCGACCTGGCATGCTGGTACCTCCATCGGTGGTTGCTTCCAAGAGCACCGACCATCATGGCCGGCGTGTCGCAACCACCGGTGGAAGCAGCGGTTGGAGGTTCGAGCCCTCCCCCGCCAGCGAAGGCACGCCCCGGAGAGCTCGTGGGGAGGGCATGGGGGAACGAGCAGGGCAGACGCCAGAGGGCGGCGGGCCGGGGGTCATTCGGGGCGTGGGAAGGGCCGGCCTCGGAAGGCACTGGCGTCGAAGGGGCAGCCGGTGGCACCTGGCCTATGGCCCGAGCCGAAGCCAGGTCGGTGACCTCTGGCTCCCGGACGAGCCGGGCGTCCAACGGGCGGCCGGGGAGCGGCGTCCGCCGGCGGTGGTGGTGCTGTTCCACGGCGGCTACTGGCGCATGCCCTACGGTCGGCGGCTCATGGTTCCCCTGGCCCGGGGCCTGGTCCGTCACGGCCTGGCCGTCTGGAACGTGGAGTACCGGCGGGTCGGGCTGGGTGGCGGGGGCGGGGGCTGGCCGGCGACGGTCGACGACGCCGCCCGGGCGGTCGACGCCCTGGCGGCACGGGCCGAGGTGGACGGGGAGCGGGTCGTGCTGGTCGGCCACTCGGCCGGCGGTCAGCTGGCCCTCTGGGTCGCTGGCCGGCACCGGCTGCCATCCGGGGCGGCGGGTGCGAGGAGCGCCGGGCAGGTCCCGGCGGTCGGGATCCGGGGGGTGGTGGCGCTCGCCCCGGTGACCGACCTCCGGGGCACGGCGTCGGGACCGGTCCGGTCCTTTCTCGGGCCCGACCCGACCGGCTCCCGGGCGGAGGCCGCATCGCCTCGCGGCCTGCTTCCCCTCGGGGTGCCCCAGATGGTGGTGCACGGGGCGGTCGACGAGGTGGTGCCGGTCGCCGCCAGCCGGGCGTACGTCGCTGCGGCCCGGGAGGCGGGGGACGATGCCCGCTTGGTCGAGGTGCCCGGGGTGGGCCATCGGGGGGTGATCCTGCCCCGGGGGCCGGCCTGGGAGGCGCTGGTGGGCGCGGCCTGCTCCTGGTGCGCTGCGCGCCGTTGAGCCGCTGGTGCTCGGGTCCGAGCGGGCTGGTGCCGATGGCTCCTCGGTGGTGGCAGACGCGGCGCAGCAGGGCGCCTGGCAGGGCTGGGCGGACGAGCTCTCGGGCCTGGACCGGGCGGTGGTCCTGGAACGGCCCGGGGCGGGGCGCCACGGTGGCCCCTTCCCGAAGATCCGCTCCTGGTTCGCCCTGGGAGCCCCGGCCGAGCTGCTGAGCCCGCTCTCGCTCCTTCGGGTCCTCGTACCCCTGGTGGCTCTGGGCGTGCCTTTGGTGGCCGTCGGGAGCCGAGTGCCGAGCGTGACCCAGGATGTGGCGTGGGCCGGCCTGGGGTGCCTGGCGGTTCTCTGGGGCGCCTTGGCGGCGGTGCGGCGACTGGAGCGGTCGGCCACGACCTGGTCGAGCCGGGCGCTGCTGGTGGTCCTGGGCGGAGCGATGTGGCGCGGCCGGCCCGACGACGTGGTCGGGCTGCTCGTCCTGGCCGTTCCGCTGCTGGTCTTCGACGGCATGTTCCTGGGTGCGGCCGAGACGAGCGGCCAGGCCGGGGTGCTGGTGGCCTGGGCGCTCGGGGTGGCGGGGATCGGTCACCCGAGCGGGCTGGCGGTGGTGGCCGTCGGTGCCCTCGGGCCGGTGGTGGGGGGGCTGGTCGGGGGTCTGCTGGCCCGGACCCTGGCTCGAGTGGGCACGGTGGACGCCGAGACCGGGCTGGCCAACGCCGTGGGCGTGGCCCGGACGGTCCAGCGCTGGGGGCTGCGGGAGCAACGGGCGGTGACCCTGGTGGTGCTGGCGGTCCAGGGCCTCGCCGAGGCCCAGGAGGCCCTCGGGCACCGGGTGGCCGGGGAGGTGCTCCGGCGGGTCGTGGAGCAGCTCGGCACGGTCGTGCCCCCGGGAGCCCTCGTCGGGCGGGTGGCGAGCGAGGAGCTGGTCGTCGCCCTCCCCGACGATCGGCTGGCCCTGGACCCGGCGGCGGCCGGGCAACTGGCCACGGCCCTCGTGCAGGTCGTCGGCGCCGGCCGGTACCTCGCCGGGGACCTGCCCGTGACGGTGCGGGCCGCCGCCGGGGTGACCCAGGCGCCGGCCGAAGGGCAGGCGGTGAGCGAGCTGCTGCGCCGAGCCGCCCAGCGGGCCCGGTCGGCGGAGCGGACCGGCCGGCTGGTCCTCACCAGCGACCTGCGGGACCGGGAGGACCCGACGGGCCGCGCCGTCCATCCTCTTCGGCCCGAGGACTTGGCCCTCCTCGCCGATCTTCGAGCGGGTCTGGCTCGCGGCGAGCTCTGGCTCGCCCTGCAGCCGCAGGTCGCGGCCAGGACGGCGAAGCTGGTCGGGCTGGAGGCGCTGGTGCGCTGGCGGAGCCCGGTCCACGGGCAGGTCCCCCCAGGCCGGTTCGTTCCCCTGGCCGAGCGCACCGGCTTGGTGGACGAGCTGACCCTCTGGGTGCTCGGCGCTGCCCTGGACGCCGCCGTCCGGTTGCGCTCGGCCGGCGTGCGGGTGCCGGTCTCGGTGAACGTCTCGGCCCGTTCGCTCGGCATCCCCGGGCTCGCCGACCAGATCCTCTCGGCCCTTGCCGCCCGGGGCCTACCCCCGGAGGCGCTGACCGTCGAGATCACCGAGACGGCCGCCTTCGACGTGGAGCGGGCCGCGGCCGTCCTCGGTCCGGTCCACGAGGCGGGGGTGGCTGTCTCGATCGACGACTTCGGGGCCGGCTTCACCTCCCTGGCAGCCCTCCCGCGCCTGCCGGTGGACGAGCTGAAGGTCGACCTGGCCTTCGTCCAGCGGATGCGCCGTTCGCTCGCCGATCGGGCGGTGGTGGTGGCCGTCCAGACCCTGGCGGCCCACCTGGGTCTGCGGTCGGTGGCCGAGGGCGTCGAGGACGACGAGCTCGCCGAGGAGCTGGCCCGCCTGGGCTACGACGTCCTCCAGGGCTACGGCCCGGGGCGCCCGATGCCCGAGGCCGACCTGCTGGCGTTCGTGCGCGCCCGGGACCTGCTCGATCAGCCGGTGGCGGCTGAGGTCGAGGTCAGCTGAGGACCCGGCGGCGGAACCCCCACAAGCCGATCGCCCAGAGCAGGGCTCCGAACCCGACCACCGCCAGGTAGACCCAGAGGAGGGCCATGTGGGGGACCCCCGCGGTCAAGGCGGCCCGGAAGCCCTCGCTCATGTAGACGAGCGGGTTCACCAGCACCAGGTACTGGAGCCAGGCGATGGGGTGGAGAGCCTGCCAGGGGTAGTAGATGGCCCCGAGGAAGGTGAGGGGCAGGACGATGATGGCGAAGATCAGCGCCACCTGCTGGGGCGGGATGAGGGTGCCGATGGCCAGGCCGAGGGCCCCTGCGCAGAGGGCGGCCAGGGGGGCCAAGGTGACGAGGACCGGCCAGTCGACCGAGAGGTGCACGGGGGTGGCGGGCACGAAGGCCGCCACGGGGAAGACCACCGCGGCGGCCACGAGGCCCTGGAGGGCGGCGGCCACGACCTTCTCCGCGGCCACCGCCCAGATGGGCAGGGGCGCGAGGACCCGGTCCTCGATCTCCTTCGTGTAGCCGAACTCCTGGACGAGGTTGAGGGCCACCCCCTGGATGCCCTGGAAGATGATGGAGAGGGCGACGACCCCGGCGATCAGGACGGTGGAGAACGAGGTCGTGGAGCCGCTCCCACCGATGGCCTGGCCGATCTTCGGGAAGACGTAGGTGAAGACGAAGACCAGCAGCAACGGTTGCATGACCACCCGGATCACGAACACCGGGAAGGTCGAGCGCAGGACCCGGAGGTCCCGGGCCAGCAGGGCGAGGAAGGTGCGGGTCACTCTCGGAGGTCCCTCCCGGTCAGGCGGATGAAGACGGACTCCAGGGTCGGCTCCTCGACGGTCACGTTCGTCACCGTTCCCGCTCGGCTCGCTTCGGCCACCACCGTCGGGAGGACCGAGCCGGCGTCCCGGACGAAGCAGCGTACGGTGCCGTCGAGGGCCACGACCTCGGCGTCCCCCGAGGCGAGGACCCCTTTGACCAGGGAAGCCGCCTGCTGGGCGTCACCGGCCAGCGCCAGGCGGATCTCGCTGCGATCCCCGAGGGTCCGCTTCAAGGCGGCTGGCGTGTCCTGGGCCAGGATGCGGCCGTGGTCGATGATGGCCAGCCGCTCGCAGAGCTGGTCGGCCTCTTCCATGTAGTGGGTCGTCAGCAGCACCGTCTGCCCGCGAGCGTGGAGGTCCCGGACGAGGTCCCAGAGGGCCAGGCGGCTCTGGGGATCCAGACCGGCGGTGGGCTCGTCGAGGAAGAGGACCTCGGGCTCGTGGAGCACCGCCCGGGCCACCATGAGACGCTGGGCCATGCCCCCCGAGAGGGACAGGACCGGCGCATTGGCCCGGTCGGCCAGGCGGAACCGCTCGAGGAGCTCCTCCGCTCGCCTGGCCGCTTCCCGACGGCCGAGGCCGAAGTAGCGGCCGTGGTAGTAGAGGTTGTCGGAGACGCTCAGGCTGCGGTCCAGGGTGTTGGTCTGGGAGACCACCCCGATGTGTCGTTTGACCCGGGCCGGGCTCCGGACGACGTCGACCCCGGCGACGAGGGCTCGGCCGCTGGTCGGGAGGACCCGGGTGGTCAGGATGCCGATGGTGGTCGACTTGCCGGCCCCGTTCGGGCCGAGCAGGCCGAAGATCTCGCCGCGGCGGACCTGCAGGTCGAGGTGGTCGACGGCCACCAGGCCGTCGCTGCTTGGCCCGTCCGGCCGTCCGGCCCCGGGGGGGCGTCCGGCGCGACGAGGACCAGGGGTCCGGAAGACCTTCGTGAGCTGCTCGGCCCGGACCACCTCCTCGGCTGGGGTCACTGCGGGTCCCCCTGGAGCCAGGGCCATCGACCCTCAGCGGGGGCGGCCCGGTTTGGTGGGCTTCCCCGCAGGGCCCGACCCGAGGGCTCCGCCGAGGTCGCTCGCCGGGTGCTGCCCGTTGCCGAGCACGGGCGAGCTGCCCGCCAGGCCAGGGGAGGATGACCCCGTTCCCGCCCGGAGGGGGCTCGGCGCTCCTTCGCCGGGGGAAAGGGGCGAGGCGGCGCCGGCCAGGACGGAATCGGCCCGGCCGGCTGCCCCGACGGGTTCGGGGATCGCCTCGTCCTGCTCGCTGCCCCCGATCCAGGTGGCCTCGTCGTGGACGAAGTGCTCTCCCCGCATCCAGGAGGCAGCGCCGGCGATGACGAGCATCACGATGGCGAAGACGAAGACCACCTCGAGGCCGTGGTGGAACGGCCCGGCGATGAGGCTGGGGAAGAAGTGCTTCCCGGTCAGCACGGCCGCGTCACCCTTCGGCAGAGCGCCGAGGACCTTCGGCCCGAGCAAGGTGGCCATCGGGTTGTAGCCGAGGAACCCGGCGAAGAGGTAGCCCATGGGAGGCAGGTGGGCCAGCCCCGCGGCCGTCGGCGCAGCGACCCC
The DNA here is from genome assembly GCF_023130475.1 of Aciditerrimonas ferrireducens. Classification (GTDB taxonomy): domain Bacteria; phylum Actinomycetota; class Acidimicrobiia; order Acidimicrobiales; family UBA8190; genus Aciditerrimonas; species Aciditerrimonas ferrireducens. Next base: position 35,093 of record NZ_JAKHEX010000018.1, on the reverse strand, counting down.
GTGGCGGACCAGGCCGTGCGCGATGGCCTTCGGCATCCGGGAGGCCAACCCGGTGATCATGAGGGAGAAGAAGATCCCCATGGACAGAGGCAAACCGGTGTTCATGAAGGTGGCCCGCATGCCCGAGGCCGCCCCCCGCTCGCGGGCCGGGACGGCGTTCATGATGGCCGCCATGTTCGGGGCGGCGAAGAGCCCCATGCCCGCCCCGTTGCCGAAGGCCAGGAGGGCGAAGAGCGGGTAGGAGAAGTTCACCGGCAGGAGCAGGAAGAGCCCGAAGTCCAAGGCGACGAGCAGCATGCCGCCGGTGGCGAACCACCGGGCCCCGTAGCGGTCCGAGAGCTTGCCCGAGATCGGGCCGCAGACCAGGAAGCCGAAGGTGAAGGGCAGCATGTAGATACCGGCCCACAGGGGCGTGTTCTGGTAGGCGTAGCCGTGGAGGGGCAGCCAGATGCCCTGGAGCCAGATGACGAGGATGAACATGAAGCCGCCCCGGCCGATGGCGGCGAGCAGGCTGGCGATGTTCCCGGCAGCGAAGGCCCGGATGCGGAACAGGGACATCCGGAACATGGGCTCGGCCACGTGGTGCTCGATGACGACGAAGGCCACGAGGAGGGCCACCCCGCCGGCCAGGAGCCCGAGCACCAGGGGGCTGGTCCAGCCCATGGTGTCGTGGCCGTAGGGCCGGATGCCGTAGGTGATGGCCACCAGGATGGCGGTGAGGCCTCCGGCGAAGGTCAGGTTGCCGAACCAGTCGATGCGAGCCGGGGTCCGGATGCCTCGCTCCTCGAGCTTCCAGTAGGCCCAGACGGTGGCGAAGACCCCGATGGGGACGTTGATGAGGAAGACCAGGCGCCAGTCGATCGAGGCGAGGATGCCGCCGAGCACCAGGCCGATGAACGAGCCGATGATGCCGGCGATGTTGTTCACCCCCATGGCCATGCCCCGCTGGTCGGCCGGGAAGGCGTCGGTGAGGATGGCCCCGGAGTTGGCGAACAAGAAGGCGCCGCCCACCGCCTGGAACAGGCGGATGATGATGATGGCGAGCGCCCCGGTCGAGCCGGTCCAGGGCTCGAAGGCGATGAAGGCCGAGGCCGCGGTGAAGATGGCGAAGCCCAGGTTGTAGGTCCGGACTCGACCGAAGATGTCGCCGATCCGGCCGATGGTCACCACGAGGACGGCGGTGACCAGGAGGTAGCCCATGAGCATCCAGAGCAGGTAGGAGAAGTTGGCCGGGTCCAGGGGGTTCATGTGGAGGGACCGGAAGATCGCTGGCAGGGCGATGAGGAGGGCCGAGCCGTCGATCATGGCCATGAGGACGCCGACGGTGGTGTTCGAGAGGACCAGCCACTTGTACCGGTCGGAACCCCCGCCGCCGGGGGCCCCGCGGGGCGCAGTGATGGCCGAGGAGACGCTGCGGTCGTCGGGCATGGCCCCAGTCTATCGTTGTCGGACAGGACTGTTGACTCGATGAACTATCCGATCGATGGTCGTTCGCGGCAGGACCGGGATCGTCGCCTGCGAGCTCGGCGTCGCCGGGGCCGCCTCGGCGTCCTGGTCGCCCTCGGGGGGTCGGTCGCGGGCCTGGCGTTCGCCGGCGTGGGCCCCTTCGCCGGCGGGCCGACGACCCTTCGCCAACGGATCGTGGCCCTGGCCGAGTCCCAGGTCGGCTACCGGACCGACCCGCCCGACAGCTACTGCAACCGCTACAGCGCGTCCTGGGGGGCGGGGAGCACCGACTGCCCGGGCGGCCTGCGGGCCGAGGAGTGGTGCGCCGACTTCGCCGCCTGGGTGTGGTGGCGGGCCGGCGCCGAGGTGGCCTACGGCGACGGCCCCGGTGAGCTGAACGGCGCAGCCGCCAGCTTCGTGGCCTGGGGCGAAGCGCATGGGACCTGGCACCCCCTCGGGACCGGCTACCGGCCCGAACCGGGCGACGTGGCGGTCTACGGCTACGACCCGGCGACCGGGACGGCGGTCCACGTGGCGATCGTGGTGGCCGACCCCGACGGGCCACGGTTCCCGGACGTCGTGAACGGCGACGGGGACAGCACCGGATTTAGCGTGGTGGAGCGGGGGAGCCGGCAGTTCTGGGCCGACACCACGGCCGGCACCGTGATAGGGCCCCTCTCGGGGTACGTGGCCCCAACCCCACGCCCCGCCCAGCCGCGCCGGACAACGACCGGGCAATCCTCGGCAGCGTGACGAAAGGCCAGGGCCGCTGCTGCCTTCAGCCTCGAGACCCCGAGGGCTGGCAGCGGTCGTGCGAGTGGCCTTGGTAGCCTGCGGGCATGTCTGCTCCGGTCATCAGCCGCACCCGGGTGGTGGCGGCCCCGCCGGAAGCGGTCTTCGCGGTGCTGGCCGACCCGCGTCGTCATCCGCTGATCGACGGGTCCGGCTCAGTCCGTGGGGTGACCCGCGGACCGGAGCGCCTTTCCCTGGGGGCACGGTTCGGGATGGAGATGCGGATCGGGGTGCCCTACCGCATCACGAACACGGTGGTCGAGTTCGAGGAGCCTCGGCGGATCGCCTGGCGGCACTTCGGGGGCCACGTCTGGCGCTACGAGCTGGAGCCGGTCCCCGAGGGCACGAAGGTGACCGAGACCTTCGACGGTCGGCCGTCGAAGGCGCCCTGGCTGCTGCGGCTGATGGGGGTCGAGCGGACCCACCCGACGGCTATCGAGGCCACCTTGGACCGCCTCGCTGCGCTCGTCGAGGGGGGACTCGTCGAGGACAGCCAGGCTGGCGAGGCTGCCGATCAGCGGCCCGATGCCGCCGGGTCGGACCGATCGACCTGAGCGCGACGTGACCGGCACGGACGGTCGGGGCCCGCGTGCTCGGTGCCGGGGCGGGGCCACGCTGACCCTCCAGGAGGCCGCCGATCGCCTGGGCGTCCACTACATGACCGCCTACCGCTACCTCCGGACCGGTCGGCTCAACGCCAGCTGGCGGGACGGGCGCTGGTGGGTCCCAGCGGGCGAGCTCGAAGCCCTGGCCGAGGAGCTTGCTCGTCGTCCCGCGCCAGGGCGGCGACCCGGGTCGCTCCGGGGCCGGACGGACCAGCCCAGCTCGGGCCGACCGGTGGACCCGAGCGTGGCCGAGCGGCTGGCGGGGCGGCTGGTGGCCGGGGACGAGGCGGGTGCCTGGGTGGTCCTCGAGGCCCTGGTCCTGGCCGGCCACGACGTGGTGGACGTCGTGACCGACGTGCTCGGGCCGGCGATGCGGGCGATCGGGGAGCGCTGGGCGACCGGGGAGGTCTCGATCGCCGAGGAGCATCTGGCCTCGCAGGTGGTCGAGCGTCTGGTCGTCCGCCTCGGGACCCGCAGCCGCCGGCCGGGCCGGCGGTCGCCGGTCGTGGCGTTGGCGGCACCGCCCGGCGAGCTGCACCGGCTCCCGCTCAGCATGGCCGTCCACGTCCTGCGGGCTGCGGGGTTCTCGGTCCTGGACCTGGGCTGCGACCTGCCCGCCGCCGACCTGGTGGCAACCGTCCAGGACCCGCCGCGTCCGCTGGCGGGCGTCGTGGTGGGCGCCACGCTGCCGGCTCACCGGCCGGCCCTGGCGGAGGTGGTCAGGGCGCTGAAGACGGCGGTTCCAGGGGTACGGGTGCTCGTGGGGGGAGCAGCCGTGCCCTCGGCCGCCGAGGCCGAGGCCCTCGGGGCGGACGGCTGGACCGGTCCGGACGCCCGGTCGCTGGTGCGGGCCGTGGACGCGGTGGTGCGTGGTTCGCGACCTCGGGCCCTGCCCTCGGGCTGAGCTCGGTCGCGGCCAGGGCGAGCGCTCGCGCCAGCACCGTCTGCAGGTCGCGCACGAGGCCCAGGCGGGCCAGGAGGCGGAGGCCGAGCCAGGTCGGGTCGAGCTCCAAGCGGCCCATGCCCTGGCGGGCGCTGCGGGGAAAACGGTGGTGGTTGTTGTGCCACCCCTCCCCGAGGGTCAAGAGGGCCACGACCGCGTTGTTGCGGCTGTCGTCCCGGGTGACGAAGCGCCGGCGGCCGAAGCGATGGGCCACGGAGTTCACGGCGAAGGTCGAGTGGTAGAGGGCGACGGTGGAGACCAGGAAGCCCCAGACGAGGACCTGCCAGCCCGAGGTGTGCAGGCCGGGCCACGCTGCCGCGAGGCCGACCCCGAGCCCGAAGGTGGCGAGGGCGGTAAGGGTCGGCACCAGGTGGTGGAAGCGGTCCAGGACCCGCAGCTCCCGGTACCGGGCCAGATCGGGGACCAGGTCGAGTCGGGTGCCCTGGTTGGCCGGGTCGAACAGCCACAGGAGATGGGCGTGCCAGAACCCTTCCCGAGGGGAGTGCGGGTCACCCGGTCGGTCGGTCGTCCGGTGGTGCTGACGGTGGTGGGCTGCCCACCACAGGGGGCCCCGTTGGGCGGCGGCGGCGCCGAGAACCGCCCCGGCAAACTGGACCGGCCGGGAGCAGCGGAAGGAGCGGTGGCTGAAGTAGCGGTGGTAGAAGGCGGTGATCCCGAACATCCGGGCCAGGTAGGAGACGAGGGCCACCCCGAGAGCGACGGGGGAGACCCCCACGGCGACGACGGCCAGGACCGCCAGGTGGACGAGCAGGAACGGCACCCCAGGCCGCAGGCCGCCGGCCCGGCCCTGCCGGCTCATCGGCCGGCCCGCCCCGGTCGGGGGGCGAGGACGAGCTGGACGTCGCTGATGTGGCGTCGCTCGAAGGCCGCCTCGCAGTAGGCCAGGTAGAGCCGCCACAGACGCAGGAGCCGGGGGTCGAGGCCCGCCTGGCGAAGCCTCGACGCCGCGCCTTCGAGGTTGGCCCGCCAGCGGCGCAGGGTCTCGGCGTAGTGGGGCCCGATGTCCGAGAGGGCCACGGTCTGGAGGCCCGCTCCCGCGGCCAGGGCGACGAGCCGGCTGACCGAGGGGATGCAGCTGCCCGGGAACACCTGGGCCCGGATGAAATCCGGCCGGTGCCGAGCTCGGGGTTCGGCGGCCTCGTCGATGACGATGGCTTGGAGGCTCATGCGGCCCCGGTCACTGAGCAAGCGGCGGCAGGCCTCGAAGAAGGCCTGGTGGTGCCGCCAGTCCACCGCCTCGATCATCTCGACCGAGACGAGGGCGTCGAAGCGGCCCCGCAGGTCCCGCCAGTCGAGGCCGAGCACGGTCACCTGCGCTTCGGCCCTCGCCTCGTGGACCGCCTGGCGCGCTGCCTCCTCCTGAGCGGCCGAGATGGTCGTGGTGGTGACCCGGCAGCCCCGGGTCGAGGCCGCGTGGAGGGCCAGGCCGCCCCATCCGGTGCCGATCTCCAGCAGGTGGTCGTCCGGGCCGAGCTCGAGGGGGGCGAGGATGCGCTCGAACTTCAGCCGCTGGGCCGTGGCCAGGTCGATCCCGGGGGGATCGAACACGGCGCAGGAGTAGGCCATGGTCTCGTCGAGCATCGCCTCGAACAGGGTGTGAGGCAGGTCGTAGTGGGCCCGGACCGCCGCCCGGTCCTCGGTCGGGCTCGGGGCGCCGGGTCGTCGCAGGTGGTCGAGAACCGGAGCCACGGGCCGGAAGAGGGCGTCGAGGCGGGACTGGAGGGGCTCGGCCACTGCGGCCAGGGCGCCGACCACTCCCGCCAGGTCTTCGGCCTCCCACCAGCCGGCCACGTAGGCCAGGCCGAGGCCCCGGGTGCCCGATCGGAGCAGGGCCCCCAAGGCACGGTCGTCGAGCACCGCCATGCAGGGTCCCCGCTGGTGCCGGTGGCCGGGCAGGGGACGACCCGCGTCGTCGACCAGCCGCGGACCCCCGGGGCGGGCCAGCCAGCGAGCCAGGCCGGTCCGTCCCGCCAGGCAGGCCCAGGGGGGCACCGTCGGGGGGTCGAGCGGCAGGGCCATGGCTCTGCCCTCCGGTCGGGTCAGGGCTTGAGTGCCGGGCGGACTCAACGGGGAGCTCCAGGGTGCTGCGGCGGACCGATCGCTCCAGCCTGACGCAACCGACCTGGGAGACGCCAGCGGCGTCGAGGATCCGGGTGGGGATGGAAGGGAGCCCCGCGTCGGGCCAGGTGGAGGGCCTGGCGGTAGATGCCGGCCGAGACCCGGTGGGTCTGGAAGGGGCGACGCCAGAGCAGCCGACCCATCGTGGTCCGGTCGAGGGGCTGGCGCTCGAGCACGAGCCGGGTGCGGAGGGCGTCGCCGCCCGGTTCGCCGGTCCTGGGGTCGTCGAGGAGGAGGTCCCAGGCGAGCCGGAGCCGCTCTCCAGGAGGCTGCCAGGTGACCCGGTACCAGCCGGTCGGGGGGAGGAACGGGGAGACGTGCATGGCTTTCGGCACCATGTGGGTCCCGGGAGGCCCGAGGACGTAGTGGTGACGCTCGTGCCAAGGGGTGTTGGTCACCTCGGCCACCATGCCGATGGGCTCGCCCTCGTCGTCGTGGAGGTACGCGCACGCGATGGGGTTGAACAGCCAGCCCCAGGTCCGGGGGTGGAAGAGCACCTGGATCGGTCCGGGGGCGGCCCGCCCGAGCGGCGCCTCGGCGAGGGACCGGAGGGCTTCGGCCGGGGGCCGGGCCCGGTCACCGGGCAGGTCGGCCCGCTGGAGCCGGACCGGGGCCCAGCCCCGCCCGTGGCGCCAGAGCGGGTGGAGGGCGCTGACCTTGTCGATCTCGTCGAGATCGAGCAGGAGCATGGTGAGGGGGAAGCGGAAGCGATGGCGGGGGCCGAGCCGACCGTGGCCTGTTCGCTCGTGGACCACCGTGCCGTCGTAGAGAGCGCTGCGCATCGCGGGGGGATCCGGATCAGAGCTCCTCGCCGCCGAGCCGGCGGGTCACCGCGAGGGCCGAGCGGACGCCGTCTTCGTGGAAGCCGTCGCCCCAGTACGCGCCGCAGAACCAGACTCCACGGCGGCCGTTCAGCCGGTCCTGCCAGGCCCTGGCGGCAACTTGGGCCCGATCGACGACGGGGTGGGCGTAGTGCAGTCGTCGGAGGACCCGCGCCGGGTCGACGGCGTCCGACCGGTTGAGGGTGACGAGCAGTCGCTCGGCGGTCGGGAGGGACTGGAGGCGGGTGATGTCGTAGGTCAGGGTCGGCGCCTCCGGCGGGTCGGCGAGCCGATGGTAGTTCCAGCTGGCCCAGGCCCGCCGGGCCCGGGGCAGGAGCCGCCGGTCGGTGTGGAGCAGGGCCTCGTTGGGCTGGTAGCGCATCGCTGCGAGGACCTGCCGTTCGTCCTCGGAGGCGTCGGCCAGGAGGGCCAAGGCGTCCTCGCCGTGACAGGCCACGACGACCTGGTCGAAGTGTGCCGGTCCCTTCGGGGTGCTGAGCTCCACCCCGGACGCGGTGCTGCGGACGGCCCGCACGGGACAGCCGAGGTGGAGCCGACCCTGCCGCTCGAGCGGCCCCAAGACGGCGTCGACGTAGCGTCGGGCGCCGCCGGTGACCGTTCGCCACGCTGCCTGGTCCCCGAAGCGCAGCAAGCCGTGGCGAGCGAAGAACGCTGCGAAGGTGCCGGTGGGCATCTCGAGGAAGTGGGCCGGGTCCGCCGACCAGATGGCCGAGCCGATGGGGACGAGGTAGCGCTCGACGAACCCCGGCGACCAGTGGCCAGTGGCCAGGAACTCGGCCAAGGTGGGTCCGAAGGGGTCCCCGGGGCCCCCCGCTTCGGACGCCTCTCGGGCCTCCAGCTGGGCCAGGAGGCGTCGGCCGGCCCGGTTGAAGCGGCCGATGTCGACCAGCATCCGCCAGAACCCTGGCCGGAGCAGGTTGCGGGGCTGGGCGAAGACGGTGGCCGGCGAGGTCCCCCGCCACTCGATGCCCGTCACCTCGTCGCTGACCGAGAAGCTCATGTCCGCCGGCTGGGTCGGGATCTGGAGCCGAGCGAAGAGGCGGGTGAGGTACGGGTAGGCCCGCTCGGTGTAGACGAGGAACCCCGTGTCCACCGGGACCGGGCCCTCGGGCACCTCGACGGTCACCGTGTGGGTGTGCCCGCCGGGTCGCCCCTCGGCTTCGAAGACAGTCACGTCGTGGCGCCGCCGGAGCAGCTCCACACAGGTGACGCCGGCGATGCCCGTGCCGACGACGGCGATCCGCACGACTGCTTCCTCCCCGCTCGTCTGCCCGGCCGGTGCTCCTGGGAGGGGCGGGAACTGGCGCCGAGGCCGGGCGGCGCCAGCCCGCCCCTCATGCGGGAGAATTTAGCACTAAATTCTCGCCATGGTCCAGCGCCGGCAGTACGAGGGTCGAGACCTGGCCGAGCGAGCGGCGGCGCTGGGCCGGAGGACGGCCTGGCTCCTCGTGGACGAGGTCCTGGAGGCCAGCGTGGTGGGGAGCTTCAGCGCGCCGGGGATCCGCTGGCGTCGGCGCCTCGGGGCCGGTACGCCGGCGTTCGGCCGGCTTCCCTCGCAGGTCGGTCGGACCGTCCTCGTGACCGGGGCCACCTCGGGCATCGGCTTGGAGGTCGCCAGGGGCTTGGCCGCCCTTGGTGCCCACGTCCACCTGGTGGGGCGGGACCCCGCCAAGGCGGCTGCCGCAGAGGCGGCGGTCCGGGCCGCCGGCGACCCCGAGGCGGTGGTCCACCTGGCCGACCTGGCCGATCCCGAGGCGGTCCGGGCGCTGGCCGACGAGGTGGCCGCAGGGGCCGGCGTCCTCGACGCGGTGATCCACGCTGCGGGGAACCTGCTGCCGACCCGAACGGTGGGGCCAGGGGGTGCCGAAGCCACGGTGGCCGTACACCTCCTCGCCCCGTTCCTGTTGACCGAGCTGCTTCGCCCGGCCCTGGCCGGGGCGGCCTCTCGGCCGAGCGGTGACCGGGCCCGGGTGGTGCTGGTCACCTCAGGCGGCCTCTACACCCAGGCTTTCGACGTGCGGGGCTTGGACCTCGCTCCCGAGGACTATCGAGGCGCCCTGGCCTATGCCCGGGCCAAAAGGGCCCAGCTGGTCCTCACCTGGGCCCTGGCCTCGGCCCTCGGGCCCCTCGGGGTCACGGCCCACGCCGTCCACCCCGGGTGGGTGGACACCCCGGGCCTCCGCAGCGGCCTGCCGGGCTTCGCCCGGCTCCTTCGGCCCTGGTTGCGGCGACCCGAGGAAGGGGCCGAAGGCATCGTCTGGGTGGCCACGGCCCCCGAACCGGCCCGGTGCAGCGGCCGGCTCTGGCTGGACCACCGGGCGCGGCCGGCCCATCGGCTGCCCTGGACCTGGGTGCCGGCTCGACGATCCAGCCAGGCCCGAGCCCTGCTGGCCTGGTGCGCCGCGCAGCCCGGCTGGTCGCCGGGTCCGGGGTGGACGTCGGCGATCTGAGGGGCCAGGCCGGATTTCCCCGACGGGTCGGCTCGGACCCATACTGAGCCCATGCCGACGCCGGGTCGTCTGATGCCGCACGCCGCCATGGGCGGCTTGACCGCCCTCTCGGTGGCCGCCCTGGTCCTCTCCCTGGTCCAAGCCAGGCCCCTCGGGGAGACCCTGCTGCGCCAGGCGGCCGGCAACACCGCGGGCGCCCCCAGCCTGACCCTGGTCGAGACCGTCGACCAGGTGGTGGCCGGTCAGGCGCACGTGCTGGAACGGGTCGAGGAGACCTACCAGGCCCCGGCCCGGCTCGCCGCCAACCTCGGCGGGGGGCGGGAAGAGGTCGTGGTGGACGGCGTCGCCTACCTGAGCGACAACGGGGGCCGGACCTGGTACCGCAGCGAGCAGCCCGTCGACCTGACCGACGCCGTGGCCCAGCTCGACGCACCCATGGTCCTCCTTGAGCACGCCCGTGACGTGGACTTCAGCCACGGCGAGCACGTCTTCCGCTACCAGACGAGCGTGGCCCAGGTCGTCGAAGACCTCCACCTCTCCCTGCCGGCCCCGGCGACCGGCACGGCGGCGATCACGGCCACGGTGCACGGCGAGTTCCTCAAGACGGTGCACCTGCGCTTCGCCTCGGCCGGCCGGGACTTCCTCCTCAGCCTGGACTACCACCAGGTCAGCCACGCCCCGGCGGTGGTGGCCCCGGTGGCGAGCGGCGTCGTGCCCTGAGCCTGCTCTGGCTCCGCTCCTGCTCGAGCTGAAGCCGGGTTCGAGCGCCGGGGGTCAGCGCCCGGCCGGTGCCGAAAGGTAAACCGCTGCGCCGAGGCGGTACCAGAGGGGGAGCAGGAGAGGGGCGAGCACCGTGCCGGCATCGGGCGGGCCCTGGTAGGTGAAGTGGATGCCGTCGACCTCCCGGATGGGCACGCCGTCGATGCTCGCCTCGTAGCGACCGTCCGGACAGACCAGGGCGTGGAGGTGCTGGACGGTCACCGTCCCGGGGTGCTCGGCAGCGACCTCTTCGACGAGCTGGTTGTAGAGGGCGACCCGGCGAGGGTCGTCGGACGGCCAGGGCGCGCCGTCGGGTTGCTCGCCGGTGTCGAAGCACGGGCTGGTCTCGATGACCATGCGGGCACCCTGGCCGGTGGCCACCTGGACCGCCTGCTGGAGCATGCGGCGCAGGTAGGCCTGGTAGCTGGGGTCCAGGATGCTGGTCCAGCGGCCCGCTGGGGTGGTCCGGTCGAGGGTCTCCCAGCGGCCGGCGAGGAGCACCACCACCTGCGGGTGGACCTGGGCCATGCGCTGGCGCCAGTACGCCGCCCAGGTCTCGCCGCCGGGGCCCGGGGGGACCCGGCAGGTCCCCGGCGCGCCGGTGCCCCCCGGTCCTGGGCCGGCCACCTGGTCGACCTGGCCGTGGAGCCGGATGAGGTTGCCCTCGGCCACCCCGCAGCCAAGCAGGCCGGCGTCGGTGATGGCCACGTCGGCCCGGCCCTGGTAAGGCAGGAGGGTCAGGCCCAAGGTGAGGGCCACGGAGTCCCCGACGAGCAGGACCCGCACCGGCGGGCCACTCGGGGTGGGGGGCCAGCGGGGCAGCGCGCTCGGGATCGGCGCCGCCGAGACGGGCACCGCGGTGACGGCCACCACGAGCACGGCGGTGGCCGTGAGGGCGGCTGGGCCGAGCACCCAGGCTCGGAGGGATCGAAGGAGCCGACCCGCTCGGAGGGGCTGTTCGACGAGGAGGGTCGAGGCGGTGGCCACGAGCAGCGCCACGGCGGTCCGGACCCCGAGGAGGGGCCAGCCGAAGAGGCCGGTGTCGGCGTGGGTGAGCCAGAGGTCGAAGGGGTAGTGCCAGAGGTAGAGGGCGTAGGACACCTGGCCCAGGGCCCGCAGCGGTGACCAGCGCAGGAGGCGGGCCACCAGGCCCGCGGGCGCCAGCGTGGCCGGGACGATCACCGCAGCCGAGGCCAGGGCGGCCAGGCCGATGCCGCCCTGGAAGGTCCAAAGGTCCTGGGCGCTGAGGCGCCACCAGAGCAGAGCGGTCCCGATCGCGCCGAGGAGGGCCAGGCTGCCGAGGAGCCGGCGGGCCCGTGAGCTGGCGACGTGGCCGGCTCGGCCAGCACGGTGGTGCTGGCGCCACAGGGCGACGGCCACGGCGGCCGTGGCGCCGACCAGGAGGCTCTGGGCGTGGGTGTCGGTGCCGAAGTACACCCGAGTGGTGGCTCCGGGCCGGACCAGGAGAGCCATCTCGAGGGCCGAGGCCACGGCCCCGGTGGCCGCGACCCCGAGGAGGGGCCACAGGGTGCGGGAGCGCCGGAGGACGGCGAGGACCACGAGAGGCCAGAGCAGATAGAACTGCTCCTCGACGGCCAGGGACCAGGTCGGGAGCAGGGGGGAAGGCGGGCCGGTCTGCACGAAGTAGTGGGAGCCAGCGGCGATGAAGTGCCAGTTGGCCACGTAGAACAGGGTCGAGAGCTCGTCCAGGCGGAGCTCGGGTGCCAGGGTCGCCCCGGCGAAGAGGCGGGTCCAGATCGCCACCCCCACCAGCAGGAGGACCAGCGCCGGGAGGAGCCGGCGGGCCCGTCTGGCCCAGAACGCCCCCAAGTCCAAGGAGGCCCGGGCGGCCCACTCGGCGACCAGCAGCGAGGTGATGAGGAAGCCGGAGAGGACGAAGAAGGTGTCCACACCGAGGAACCCCCCAGGTAGCGCACCGCTGAGGCCGCCGTGGAACGCCAGGACGGCGAGGACGGCCACCGCCCGCAGGCCGTCGAGGGCCGGCACGCGTTCGAAGGCTGCGCCGGGCCGCTCGCCCGTGTCGCGCCGGGGTGCCACCGGCCCGGCAGGCTAGCCCGCAGGGCTCGGCCGCTCACCCCCGAACCCGTGCAGATGTCCAGCATCTGCTTCAGCTCGCCACCGGACGTGCCGAGAGAAGCCGTGTGGGGCGCAGACTCCTGTCGCTGCGCAACGGGGGCGTCGGTGCGGGCTGCGGCAGAGCCCGCCGGAGGATCGCGCCCGGTGCGCCGGGGCGGGCAGCCGACGGGCGCACCGAGCCCACCGAGGCCGGGTTCTCCCTGGTCGAGGTGGTGGTGGCCGTGGTGGTCCTGCTCGTGGTCCTCGTGCCGGTCGGCAGCCTGCTGGCCACCTCGGACCAGGTGACGAGCACGGGTCGCTTCCGGGCCACGGCCGAGCAGCTGGCGGCGTCGGACCTCTCGGCGGTCGAGCTCGAGGCGGCCGAGCATCCCGGGGTGCTGCCCCCCTTCAGCGGGGTGCCTGGCCTGCCCGTGGCCGTTGCCAGCCCCACCGGCTCTCCGCCGGCCTGGAACACGACGCAGCCAGCGCTCCTGACCACAGAGGGGACGGAGCAGTACCGGCAGTGGGTCGACGGGAGCTGGTGTGACGAGGCGCCGACGACGAGCAGCGGCACGGCCGGCCAGCTGGCCAGCGTGGGGCAGGGGCCGCCGGTCTTCCTGGTCGTCGTGAAGGTGGTCTGGGGGCCGAGCGGCGCTGACCTGGGGGTGACGGCTCCCTCGACGTCGTCGGTGGTGAGCGCCCAGGTGCTCGCCCCTCAACCGGCCTGGCCGCCCACGAGCGGCCAGGCCACCAGCGAGTGCCCGGCGGACCTCGGATGAGCGGCCGGTCACAGCTCGTGACGGACCCGCTGGGCCGGTCCGTCGAAGGCGGCCAGGGAGGCTGGTCGCTGGTCGAGCTGCTGGTGGCGTTGGCGGTCTTCATGGTCGTGCTGGCCATGACCGCCACGATCGTCACGGTGGTCAGCCAGCAGTCCTCGGCCGACCTGACGGCGGCTCGCACCTCTGAGACCTCGACGGTGGCCCTGAGCGGCCTGACGGCGGTGCTCGAGGGGGCGGTCACCCCCGAGGCCGCCTGGGTGGCCGAGGGCAACCCGACCGGCCAGGACCCCCCGGCCGACGCCGGGATCTGCTGGGACGACCCCCAGAACCCTTCGAGGACCCTGCCCTCGTCCGCCGGGGTGCAGCTGCCCGATCCCGGGCCGCAGCCCCCGAGCCCCCTGCTCGGCCCAGACCCGATGGGCACCGTCCCGGCCCCGAGCCCCTACCAGGGCGACCTCGTGGACCCCAACGGCCTGGCAGTGATCTACGCCCACGACACCGCCGTCGAGCTCTGCACCTACCCCCCGAACCAGACCACCCCGGTGGTGGAGGAGCTGTGGCTGGACCCGGCCTCGTGCACGAGCCGGGCGGCCAGTGACGCCACCTACGACCCGAGCGTGGTGGGGGACTGCACCCTCGACGTGGTCCGGTTCGACCCGTATGTGGGACCGACCGCCTCCTCGACGAACGACTACGCCCCGGCCGATCCGCTCGAGGCCCCGAACGCCACGGTGGTGGATCAGGTCACCCACGTCTGGTGCGACCAGGCCTGCCAAGCCGGCACCTCGTGCTGGAGCTACCTCGATCCCTCCACCGGTCAGCCGGTCGACGCCCCACCGGTGTGCCCCGACCTCAGCCCAGCCACCGAGGCTCGCTTCACCCCGCCGCTCTTCACGTATCTCGGGGCCGGGGGCGCCTCGGTCGCGGCGAACGACGCCCAGACCCCGCTCGACCTGTTCTGCGGGCCGATCAGCGGGGCCCCGCCGGCGTGTCAGCCGACGGTGACCCCTACGAGCTCGACCGACGACACCGTCAACCTCGTGGCTGCCGGGATCCAGGCCGTCGAGGTCCGGCTGACCTTTCTCGGCGACGCCGCCTCGGGCAGCCAGCTGACCACCGACGTGGCGGGCCGCCCGGCCGTGGCCCTCCAGCGAACGGTGGCACTTGCGAACCTCGCCCAGGGGGGCGGCTCGTGAAGCCCCGAGGGACGAAGCGGGAGGGCGGCCAGGCCCTGGCGGTGGTGCTCGGCATCGTGGCCATCCTGGTGGCCGTGCCCGTGGCGGTGGTTGCCGGGGCCGTGGGGACCTCGGTCACCGCCAGCACGGCGGTCCTCCGCCAAGACGCCCTCCAGGCTGCCCAGGCCGGCCTCGCTGCCTACCGCTCGGCTCTCGCCGCCGACCCCGGGCTGGCCTTCGACGGCTGCGCCGAGGGACCAGCCGGGTCGAGCGCACCGCCGGCATGCACCCTCGATCCGACCGATCCCGCGGTGGTCTCGTCCCTGGACCCCGCTGCCTGCCCCTCCTCGACGACCACGACCGCTGGTTGGGTCGACCAGACCGGGGGAACCGACGGCCTGGTGAGCGGCTACCGGATGTACGTGGACGACACCGACGTGGTGGACCCGCCGAGCGGCTCGCCGCCCCCGCCGACCGAGCTTTACGTCACGGTGCTCGGGCGGGCCGGCAGCTCGGGCCACTTCACCTGCCAAAGCGTCCGGGCCGCCCTTGCCGTCCTCCAACCCACCGTCACGACGACGGTCAGTGCGGGGACCGCTACGGCGACGACGGCCGGCTCGCCGAGCGTGCCGACGGAGGCGACGGTGGTCCTCGACGGGGCGAGCGGGGCGCCGGGGACTGGGGTCGACCTCTTCTTCTGGTTCTTCTGGCAGCTCCAAGGCGGCGGACCCGCGGGTCGAGGCGCCCAGGTCACCACCACCGTCGTGGTCCCCGCCGGCGACGCCATCGGCACGAGCGCCGGCCAGGCCGGCCGGCCCGGCGCGGGCGGGGCCGGCTGGGCTCCTGGCGGGGACGGCTCCGGCGGGGGCGGGGGCGCCACGGTGGCCTGCGTGACCACCGGCAGCACCAGCTGTCCCCCGAGCCTGCCGCTCTGCCAGGGCGGTTCGTTCAGCACGAACGCGCCTGTAGCCCCGAGCAACGTTCCTTGCGTGTTCGCCGTAGCCGGCGGCGGCGGGGGCGGGGGCCAGTCGGCCTGCTGGTTCCAGGGTCGCGGTGGGGCTGGCGGCACGGGGAGCGGGTCGACGGCGGCGGTCACGAGCGTCTCGGGCGGGGACGGCACCGCTGGCCAGGCCCTCCTCGGGACCGGGGGTGGCGGGGGCAGCGGCGGCACGCCGAGCAGTGGTGGCAGTGGCGGGCCCGGTGCGTTCTGGCTCCTCGGCCAGGCGAGCAGCGGGCAGTCGGCCACCGGCTCAGCCGGCGGCGCCGGGGCCAACGGGCTGGGCTTCCTCGGGCTGCTCCTCTCCGCGGCCGGGGCGGGGCCGGGGTGGCCTGCAGCGGCGGCGGGGGCGGCGGGGCCGGGGCTTCCTGGGTCGATGCGGCCTTCACCAGCCAGACCAGCATCGGCCTGGCCCCTGCCGGCACCACCAGCGGCCTGGCCCTCGTGGCCGGGGGCCCCGAGGGGCAGAAGACGCAGGCCGCCAGCGTGACGAGCACCTGTGGGGCCTCCGAGCTCGTGGGGGGCGAGCCCAGCGGCCTGACCTCGTTCCAGGCCACCGTGGCCGGCGGCGGTGGGGGCAGCGGGGGGGCCGAGGCCACCGGAGGCGGGCTCTTCGCCGCCACGAGCGGGTCGGGGGGCGCCGGGGCAAGCCTGACCCTGGACGCCGCCGTCCAGGGCACCCCGATCCTCGGCTACGTGCTCGGGTGCGGGGGAGCCGGTGGCACGCTTCAAAGCGCCGGGCCCACCGCTGGCGCCGGCACGGGCGGGGGTGCCGAGGGGGGCGGCAACGGCGGAGGCGCCAGCGCCCTCTGCCTGCTGACGAGCACCGGGCAGGCCTGCACCCCGACCCAGCTGCCACCGTGCTCGATAAGCACGCCCGCCCCCTGCGTCCTGGCCGTTGCCGGGGGGGGGCGGTGGTGGGGGCGGGGCCGCCAACGTCGGCCTGCTCGATCTCGGGCTCGTGAGCGGCGGCAGCGGGGGTGCCGGCTTCACCTCGGGGACCGACGGGAACGGGACCCCGGGAGGGAGCTCGTCGTGGAACACCTTCTTCGCCGCTGGCGGTGGGGGCGGCACGACTCCGCCGAACGCGACGGGTGGGGCTGGCGGCGGCAGCGGCTCGACCGCCGGGCAACAAGGGAGTAGCCCCGGGACCGGCAGCACCGGGAGCGGCGGCACGGGCGGTTCGACGGGGGGCGGTGGCGGCGGCGGGGGGGCGGCTGGCGGTGGCGGCGGCCAGGGCGGTGTGCCGACCCTGCAGCTGTTGCTCGCTGCCGGTGGCGCCGGGGGCGGTGGCGGCGGCGGCAGCTCCTGGGCTGCCACCGGCACGATCTCGTGCGGCCCCGGGTGCGCCGTCACCATGGGCACCTCGGCCCTGGCCCCGGGACCGGGCGGCGGGCGGAGCGTCACGGCTGGGTGCCTGCTGCTCTGCGACGACCAGGTCCCGGGCGTGGCCGGCCAGCCCGGTGGCCTGAGCCTGCAGTGGGGCTACACCGCCCCGGGCCCTCCCAGTTCGAACGCTGCCTGTGCCCCGGCGGTGGTGCCCCTGCCGGGAACGGTCGAGGGCACAGAAGTGGTCGACCTGGCTGGGGCGAGCGGTTCAGCCGGGGGCTTGCCGGCGGCCGGCTCGGGGACGAGCGGCGGTCCAGGTGGCCAGGGGGCGGTATTGGACCTCACCGTCCAGGGGAAGGGACTCTCGCTCGTGGCCGTGGTGGGCTGCAACGGGGCCGGGCCGGTCGGGGGGCCCGGGTTCTTCCCTGGGGCCTCGAGCGGGGGCCAGCAGGCGGTGTGCACGGCCAGTGCCAGCGGGTCGGTGAGCTGCACGGTAGACGGCCAAGGCGGCGGGGGCGGCGGGGCGAGCGCCCTCTGCGTCCTCGGCCAGGGGCAGGGACCGAGCTCGTGTACGCCGACGAACCCGGCCTTGGCGTTTTGCCCCTTGAGTCTGAGCGGCCCACCGGCCGAGACCTGCCTCCTGGCGGTGGCCGGCGGCGGGGGCGGCGGCGGGGCCGCCAGCGTGGAGACCACGAACGGCCTGGTGGGAAGCGCCTGCAGCGCCCTCGTCGCCGGCAACGGGGGCCTCCCCTCCGGTGCCACGAGCACCCCGAGCGGCACCCCGGCGGTGGCCGACGGCGGGTCGGCGGCAGGCTCGCTCGGAGCAGGCCAGTCGGGAGCCGGCGGCGGGGGCACCGCCAGCCAGGCGCTCGGCGGCTACCCCGAGGCCTTCGGGTCCTCGGGCTCGCCCTTCGGCTACGCCACCCCCTCGAGCCCGGGGAACGGCAGCTGGGCCCCCGCCACGGGTGATCCTGCGGCCGGTGGTGGGGGCGGCGGGGGCTACAACACCGGGGTGGGCGGCACCGCTACCTCGGCCTGCGGCGGGGGCGGGGGGTCCTCGGCCTTCGTGGCCCCCTCGAGGTCGGGGATCCTGCTGGCCGTGACGAGCGGGGGTACGAACCCCGGCACCGGCTACGTCCAGGTCGGGGGCCTCGGGAGCCGCCTGATCGCCGAGCTGCCCGCCGGCGACGACCCCTCGGTCACCGTCGGCAGCACCTTCTCGGCCACCGGCTGAGCCCGGGCGGCGCTCAGGACGAGGCCGAGGATCCGGGGGACGAGGCGGCCGGGGCCGTGCCCGGTGCCGACCGGCCCGCCGACGACGCCCGAGACGACCGAGCGCTCGAGACGCCGTTGGCCGGCTGGTCGCCCGGGAGGGTGACGGCGCTGGCCGGTGGCGGTGCCCCCTGCTGGGTCCCGAGGTTGCCGAAGGCGTCCTGCCCCCCGGGGGAGGAGGCCACCTGGCACTGCTCCTCGAGGGCGTGGACCAGGTAGCCCTCGGGGATCCGAGGGCTCTCACTGATGGTGGTCATGAGGGCCTGCCACTCGGCGTCCTCTCCCGCGGCCACCGCCGCCTTGCGCTGGGCCGCTTCGAGCTGGAGGGCGGCGGTGCGCTGCAGCGCCTCCTGGGCAGGGCCTGGCGGGAGGCGCAGGGAGGCCTCGTAGGTCCGGATGGACTGGTCGACGTGGCCGCAGGCCGCCCGGACCAGGCCCAGGGCTGCGCTGGAGCCGCAGGCGGCCAGGAGCCCACCGGCCAGGAGCCCGCCGGCCGCTGCGGCGCCGAGGCGCCGGAGCCGCCGCCGGGCGGTCACGGGTGCCCCCGGCTCCCCCAGGTCAGTCGGCGAGCCATGCCGGTGCCTGCTTGAGGAGGTACTGGCTGACCGCCAGGCAGCGGTCGAAGACGTCGCAGAGGAGCTCCTCGCCCATGAGGACCTTGGCCAGCGAAACCGGGTAGCGGGCCACGATCGACAAGCGGCGCTCGGGGGCGTCGGTCGCCGAGGGGAAGGAGTCGATGGCCGAGACCTCGAGGGGCAGCTCGATACCCCCGACCCCGGCCAGGTCCATGGTGAGGCGGAGGAGGTCGGGCCCCTGGGGAAGGGGCGGCAGGCCCCAGGTGAAGGTCAGGGGGAAGTGGAACTCGTCGGGCGGCTCCTGGTCCTCCGGCAGGTCGACCACGGCGTCCTCGAAGGAGAGGAGGGTCCTCGGTTCGACCTCCAGGGCCAGGTGGAGGTCCAGGGGCCCGCCGCAGCCCTCCTCGGGGTGCAGGTCCACCTCCCACATCTGACGGAGCGAGTAGGTCTCGACGAAGTGTCGTTCGTCGTGGACATGGAACCCGTGGTCGACCGAGTGGTCCTTCAGGTCGGCCACGTATCCGGCGACGTCGATGACGGCCACAGTGCGCCCGAGCCTAACGGCTCCCCCGGCCCGCCAGCACTCGGGCGGCCCGCTAGGGTCGCCGAGGTGGGCGACGACGAGCTGCTCGGGCTCTTGGCCCAGGCCGCCGACGCCGTGGCCGAGGCCCTGGGCCGCCTCGAGGACTGGTCGGCACCCGGGAAGCGGCCCGGCCAGTACGGCCTGGACCTGGTGGCTGACGCTGCGGTGCTCGAGGTCCTGGACGCGGCCGGGGTCGGGGTGCTCTCCGAGGAGAGCGGTCGGCACCGCCCGGAGGCCGAGCTGACCGTGGTCGTCGACCCGGTCGACGGGTCCACGAACGCCTCCCGACGCCTGCCCTGGTACGCGACCAGCCTCTGCGCGGTCGACGGGGAAGGGCCCCGAGCCGCCTTGGTGGTGAACCAGGCCACCGGCGAGCGCTACCAGGCCCTCCGGGGAGCGGGCGCCTTCCGGGACGGTCAGCCGATCCAGCCCTCCGGCAGCGACGGGTTGACCGGGGCGATCGTGGCCGTCTCTGGTTGGCCCGCTCAGCCCGTGGGCTGGGGCCAGTTCCGGGCGCTCGGCGCCGCCGCCCTGGAGCTCTGCGCGGTGGCCGACGGACGGCTCGACGCCTTCGTGGCCGACGCCCGGCACCCCCTGGCCCCCTGGGACTACCTCGGTGGCCTCCTCGTCTGCGCCGAGGCCGGGGCAGCCGTGCCGCCCTGGGAGACCACCGTGACCTTGGAGCCCGGGGCCCGGCGGCCAGTGTGCTGCGCAGCGTCGGGTCCATTGCGAGGAGCCCTCGGGCGGGCCCTCGGATTGCCATGAGCCCCCGCCGGAGAGGCGCCCGGGGCGGCGACGCTCGGCCGGTCCCTCGGGGTCGCCGGGGTAGGCGACCTGGCCCGCTCGGGCAGGACCCCGATCGGCTCCGACGCAGCCAGCTCAGCCACTGGCGGGCCGACGGTCAGCCCAAGGTTCGGTTCCCGAGCGAGGCCGAAGCCAACCGGTTCGCCCTCCAGGTCCGTTTGGCTTACGGCCACGACCCGGTGGCCTACCCGTGCGAGCTCTGTGGGGGCTGGCACTTGGGCGGCACCGCCGACGAGGGCTGACGCCCCGGCAGGAGACCGGGGGCCGCCCCGGCAGGGAGCCGGCCGAGGTCAGGATCCGGCTGGCTCCCGCTCGGCGAGGAACGCCTCGAAGTCCTTGGCGACGATGCGCAGGCCGGTCAGGCCCTCGGCGGCCGGATCATGCCGGTCGCCGTCGCTCCGCCGGGGAGGAGCTGGTTGACGGTCACGCCGAAGGGACGAAGGTCCTCGGTCATGATGCGGCTGAGGGCCTCGGCGCCGGCGCGAGCTGGGCCATAGGGGACGAAGCCCCGGCGGACCATGGTCTCGTGGTTCATGGTGACGTTCACCAGCCGTCCTCCGCCCGCTTCGACGAAGCGTCGAGCGAAGGCCCGACCCACGAGGAAGTAGCCGGTCAGGTTGGTGGCCACCACGTCGCCGAACGCCTCGGGGGTCACCGCGAAGAACGGCATCGGCGCCTCGAAGAACCGGGGGTTGACCACCCGCATGCCAAGCCCGGCGTTGTTCACCACGAGATGCACTGGCCCTCGGTCCCAGGCGAGCTCCGCAGCGCGCTCGACGGCCCTGGGGTCACGGACGTCCATCGCCAGGGCCCGGGCCGGCTTCCCGGCCGCTGCCCGTTCGGCCACGGTCGCCTCGAGCCGGGGGGTGGGCCGGGCCGCGAACCAGACGGTGGCCCCGGCCTCGAGAAGGGCGTCGGCCATGGCCAGGCCGAGGCCGCTGGTCGCTCCGGTGACCACCACGGTGGTCCCGGTCAGTCGGATCGATCGAAGGTCGTCCACGCGCACCGAGCCATGGTGGCCCAGCAGAACGGGATGCGCCCGACGCCCCCTCGCGGCTCGCTGGGCGACGAGTAGGGTCGGGGGAGGAGTCTCGGGCGCTTAGCTCAGCTGGGAGAGCAGCTGGCTTACAACCAGCAGGTCGTCGGTTCGAGTCCGGCAGCGCCCACGTCCAGAGCCGGGCGTCGACCCAGCAGCGACCGTGTCGAGCACGGGGGTCCGGAGCGGTTCACCGAGCCTGACGAAGGTCAAGGTCGCTTGACATCACGGATGCGTCAAGATAGCTTGACACCGTGCGGAACCGGGTCCGGGAGGCACGGCTGGCCCGAGGCCTCTCCCAGGCCGACCTGGCCGAGGCCCTCGGCGTTTCCCGGCAAACCGTCATCTCGATCGAGCGTGGCCGCTACCTGCCGTCGTTGCCGCTGGCGTTTCGGATCGCGCGGTTCTTCGGATCGACCGTCGACGCCATGTTCGACATGGATGAGTCGAAGCGATCCTCCTGAGGCTCGGGGCGTCGGTGGTCATGCTGGTGGGCGGCATGGCCATCGCGATGGCCGTTGCTGCGACGAACGGCTGGACGGCACTGCTCGCCATCGGGCCGATCGTCCTCGTCATCGCCTTTGGCTCTGTTCGCCTGGCTCGGAGGGACGACGACCTCGGTGCTCTGCTGCGGGGGCAGCCCGACGAGCGCCAGCGAACCCGGCGTTTGCGGATCCAGGCGTTCGTCGGGCGGGTCACCGCTGTGACGGCCGCCGGCGCCTACGTGGGAGCGGTTACGGCGAGAGCCGCTCTTTGGCCCTTCGCCGTGGCCCTGGCCCTGGCCCTACCGTGCCTGGCCCTCGTTGCCGGTTGGATCCGGTATCGAGAGGGTGCCGTCGAGCCCGGTGAAGGGGAGGGCTGAGGGTGGTGTCGAACCGCATCACACCCGGGGCTCGGCGCTTGGCTGTTCATTTGGAGTGGGCCAATCAGTTTTCGCGCTATGCTGCGGCCATGGCAAAAACGGTCGTGACGCAGCTGACGGATGACATTGACGGGAGCGAAGCAGAGGAGACGGTCGTCTTCGGTCTCGACGGCAAGACCTACGAGATCGACTTGAGCAAGAAGAACGCCGCGGCACTGCGCAAGGCCTTGGCGGTCTACGTGGAGCACGCCCGCCCGACCGGTCGCGGGAGCCGGCGACGGGCCCCTCAGGGGAGTCGGGCGACCAGTGGACGGCGATCGGCGAAGACGCTCTTCTCGCAACTGGACGCCGAGGAGAAGGAACGGTTCCGGGCCTGGGCCGACATGCCAACGGCGCGGAGGATCTCCGACGCCCGCGTGCAGGAGTGGATCGACGCCGGTCGCCCCTGACGATCGGGCTCGCACGGACGAGGCGGTGCCGGTGCGTCCGAGGGCCGGCACCGCCTGTCGCGTCCAGCCCCGTTGGCCTCAGGAGGCAGGCGCGCTGGGGAACCGGGGTGGACGATGCTCCTGGAGGGCCTGGACGCCTTCCTTGGCGTCGGGCCCGAGGAAGGTGAGCATCTCGTAGGCGGCCGAGGCGTCGAAGATCGGGCCGGCAAGCCGCAGCCAGTTGTTCAGAGCCCGTTTGGTGAGCCGGAGGGCGGCTTGGGGTCCTCGGGCCAGTTGGGACGCAACGGCGAGGGCCTCGTCCATCAGTCGGTCGGCGGGCACGCAGCGGCTCACCAGGCCCACGCGCGCCGCCTCCTCAGCGTCGATGAAGTCGGACGTGAGCAGGAGGTCCTTGGCCTTGGCCATGCCGCAGAGCAGGGGCCAAAGGATGGCAGCGTGGTCCCCGGCGACGACACCCAGGCGAAGATGCCCGTCGGTCAGGCGGACGCCCTGCGCGGCGATGGAGATGTCGGCCAGCAGGGCCACGACGAGGCCGGCGCCGACGGCCGGCCCGTTGATGGCCGAGACGATGGGCGTGTCGCAGCGGAGCATCTCGGAGACGAGGTCCTGGGTCTCCTCGAGCATGGTCATGACTGCTCGGTAGTCCTCGGTCATCCGGCTGATCATGGCGAGGGTGGACGTCCCGCCAGACCCGGATCAGCTCCTGGTGCATGGGCTCGTGGGTGGCGTTCAGGCGTTCGGGCCGATTGAGGGTCATGACCACGACGCCCTGCCCTTTCTCCTCGAAACGCACGTACTGGTAGTCCGCGAACCGCATGGCTGCCTCCTGCTGTGCTCGGCCCAGGGTCGGGCTGGTCGGCTGGGGTGGGTTGGCTCACCCGGCCATGGTCAGACCGCCGCTGACCGAGAGGACCTGACCGGTCACGTAGCCGGCCTCGGGCGCGCAGAAGAAGGCCACGGCGGCGGCCACGTCCTCGGGCTGGCCCAGCCGGCCCATGGGCACCGCCCGCGCCAAGGCTTCTTGGAGGCGCTCGGGCTGGCGGCGGAAGAGTGGGGTGTCCGTCGGGCCCGGACAGACCGTGTTGGCCGTCACCTGGGCCCGGGCCGTCTCGCGGGCCACGGACTTCATGAAGGCGATCACCCCGCCCTTCGCCCCGGCGTACACCGTCTCGCCGCTGGAGCCCACCCGACCGGCGTCGCTGGCCACCGCCACCACCCGGCCGGCCCGCTGGGCCAGAAGGCGGGGCAGCAGGGCGTGGGTGATCCGGACTACGCCCAGGTAGTTGATGGCCACGACCTTCGCCCAGAAGGCCGGGTCGGTGTCGACGAAGGGCCGGGTCTCGTCCCAGCCGGCGCAGTGGACCACGGCCCACAGGGGCGGGAGGTCCTCGTCCAGGCGGGCGGCCAGGCGCGAGCCCGCGCTCTCGTCCGTGACGTCGAGGTGCGCCGTCGCAATCTGGCCGGGCGCCTCGGCCGCCAGGCGCTCGAGGCCCGCCTCGTCGAGGTCAGCGGCGAGGACCGCCGGGTAGCGCTGGGCGAGGAGCAGGGCCGTGGCCCGACCGATGCCCGAGGCCGCGCCCGTCACCACTACGGTGCCGCCGGTTGCCGCCATCTGCGCGCCTTCGTCGTGCTCCATGTCCACCCCCACGTCTCGCCCGCTCCGGCTCGCTGCCCGACGTGCGGCCGGCTGCCCCGGGGTCCCGAAGCACGGTAGCGGGCGGGAGAGGGGGACGGGAACGGGAACGGGCGACGTCCCGAGCAGCAGCCCCGGGCCCCGTCCCAGGTGGCAAGCTGCTCCCGGTGCCGGCCATCCTCGCCCTGCTGGTCTCGAAGCTCAAGCGCTCCCAGGCCATCCGCCTGGTGCTGGTCGGGGTGGTCTGCCTGCTGGGCGGTGCCGCCGGGTTCGCCGCCACCCAGCACGTCTCCTTCGGCACGGCCGTCTACTGGGCCATCACCACGGCCACCACCGTGGGCTACGGCGACGTGACGCCGAAGAACGCCGTGGGCCGGGCCATCGCCTCGCTGGTCATGCTGACCACCATCCCCCTCTTCGCGTCGGCCTTCGCCCTCTTCGCTGGCGCTGTGGCCGCCACCCACCTGCGTAGGCTCCTCACCGTGGTCCGTCCTGAACCCAGCGGTGAGGAGGTCGTGATCTACGGCGGCGACCCGGTCGTGCCCCAGGTGGCCTCGGCCCTCTCCCGGGCTGGTCGGCGGGTGATCGTCGTGAGCGACGCGCCCCTCGGCGAACTGCCCGACGAGGTCCGGCTCCTGGCCCGGGACCCCACCTCGGAGGAGTCGGTCCGCCGGTCCCACCCTGAGCGGGCCGCGGAGCTGCTCGTGACCGGCCGCAGCGACGCCGACGTGCTCGTGACCGCCGTCTTGCTGCGCCGGGCGGCTCCTGCGGTGCCGACCGTAGCCCTGGCCCACTCGGCCCCGGTCTGCCAGGCCCTCCGGGAGCTCGGCGTCCCGGTCCAGGTGTCGGCCGACGAGCTCGTGGTGCAGACCCTGACGAAGAGCCTCGAGGCGCCCCACGCCGGACAGGTCCTGCTCCGGCTCGTCGAGTCCAACGGCTACCGCATGCGGGAGGTTCCGGTGGCCGCGGAGGAGGTCGGTCGATCGCTCAGCCAGGTCCGGGCGGGTCGCCAAGGCCTCGTCCTCGGCCTGGTCCGGGACCATGAGGTCCGCATCGGGATCACCGAGGACCCGGTCCTCGAGGGTGGCGACCAGCTGGTGGTCGTGGAGCCGGCCAGCGTCCCGACGCACTGAGGGTCGGCTGCCCCCGCTGGCCCGCCCCGGGGTGGCCGCTGGTACCGTCGAGGGCGTGATCGGACCGGGACGCCGATGGGTCGCACGCCTCGGGTCGGTCGTCGCCCTGCTCGGTCTCGGGCTCGGCACCAGCGCCTGCGCCGGAGGCCCACCGCCCCGCCCGCGCTTCACCCCCGGACCGACCGCCATGGTGCAGGCCGCCACCGTCGGCGGTCTCGGGAAGATCCTGGTGGACGGCAAGGGCATCACCCTCTACATGTTCACCCTCGACCACCGCGGCCAGCCCAGCGTCTGCTACCAGTTCTGTGCGGTGGAATGGCCGCCGCTGACGCTGCCCAGCGGGGTGACCAAACCCATCGCTGGCCCGGGGATCAAGGCGTCGCTGCTCGGCACCACCCGTCGGAGCAACGGCCAGCTCCAGGTCACCTATGACGGCTGGCCGCTCTACCTGTGGTACGGGGACACGGTGCCCGGCTCGACCAGCGGCCAGGCCCTGGCCAACGCCGGGGGGCTCTGGTACGTCCTGCGGCCCTCGGGCCAGATCGTCCGCTGAGCAGCCCGTCCCCGCTCACGTTCGTGCCCTCGGCCACCCCTGCGGCCTGCCGCCTCAGCGGACCCCGACGGGCCGGAACTGGACGCTGATCCGGGGGCGAACCGGTCGCTGGGTCTTCGGGACAGCGTGCTCGAACGTCCGCTGGCAGGACCCGCCCATGACCAAGAGGTCCCCGCTCGCCAGGTCGAAGCGCCACGTTGCGCCTCCGCCGCGAGGTCGGAGCAGGAAGCGCCGGGTGGCCCCCAGGGAGAGGATGGCGACCACGGTGTCCTCGGTCGCGCCCCGCCCGATGGTGTCGCCGTGCCAGGCCACGCTGTCCCGGCCGTCTCGGTAGCAGCACAGGCCGACCGTGCGGAGCGCCTCCCCGAGGACCGGTCGGAACCGGGCGTTCAGCACCGCCCGGGCCTCGGCCAGGGCCGGGTGGGGAAGCGGGTCGCTCGCCCCGTACCAGGCGAGCAGGCGGGGAACCGCCACCACCCGGTCGTACATGGGTCGCTCGGCCGCCCGCCAGGGCACCGTGTCGAGGAGCTCCCCGAAGAGCTGGTCGGCGCCGAGCACCCAGGAGCGGACCAGGACCAGCCACGCGCCCTGGCCAAGGTCCAGGCGGGTCTCCTCGACGTCGCCCCGTTCGCCCGGCCGGGCCGCCAACGAGCGCACGACCGGCCGGTCAGGGTCGAAGAGGGAGGGCTGCAGGGCCACCACCGCACCCCAGGCTAGCGCGGAGCCGAACAGGCGTTCGGGACCGGAGCGCTGCGACCGGGGCCCTGGGTTCCCGCCGGCGACCGCCCGCGTAGCCTCAGGCCCGATGTGCCTCCTGGTGGTCCTCCACCGCGTCGTCCCCGGCGCCGCCCTCGTCGTCGGAGCCAACCGGGACGAGCAGCTGGCCCGACCGGCCCGGGCCCTGGCCGTCCTCCGGCCGAGCCGACCTCGGGTCCTCGGCGGCCTCGACGAGCAGGCCGGAGGCAGTTGGCTGACGGTGAACGACGCCGGGGTGTTCGTCGGGCTCACCAACCAGCCCGACGGCCGGCCCCCGGATCCAGAGCGGCCATCCCGGGGCGCCCTCCCGGTGGCGGGGGGGACGGCCCGGAGCGCCTCGGCGGCCCTGGCGACCGTGGTTCGCAGCGCGGCCCGGTGCCACCCCAACCCCTGCGAAGTGCTGCTGGGGGATCGGACGAGCCTCTACTGGGCGGCGGTCCGCCCCCGGCGGCCCCTGCGGGCTGCCGCGCTCGGCCCCGGGCTCGTCGTGCTGGGCAACGCGCCCCTCGGCCGGTCCTCGGCCAAGACTGACCGGGTCCGGCGGAGCGCAGCGGCCCTCGTGGGCCAGCCCCTCGAGGTCGTCCTCGCCGGGCTGGCCCGGCTGCTCGCCGACCACGAGTCGCCGGCCGGTCACGGACGGGGCCAGGCGCCGGGGTCCCGCGGCGCCTGTTGCGTCCACGAGGACGGCTACGGCACCCGCTCGTCCCATCTCGTCGTCGTCCCCGAGCGACCCGACGAGCCGCCCCGACTCTGGGTCGCCGACGGCCCGCCCTGCCAGGTCCCCTTCGAAGCGGTCGACGCGCCCTGGGCGGAGCCAGCGACGACGGCGGCCCGGGAGGCCCAGTAGCGTCCGGGGGATGAGCCAGACCCGGGCGGACCAGCACAGCCGGCGCGCCGACGCCCTGGTGATCTTCGGCATCACCGGGGACCTGGCGGCCAAGATGACCTTCCGTGCCCTCTACCGGCTCGAGGAGCACGACCGGCTGCGCTGCCCGGTCTACGGGGTGGGTCGGCAGGACTGGTCGAACGAGGAGCTTGTCCGCCGGGCCCGGGCGGCCCTGGACCAGGGCGGCCTCCCGGTCGACGAAGCAGTCTTCGACCGTCTCGCCCGGCGCTTGCACTACCACGGCGGCGACCTGGCCGACCCCGCCACCTACCGCCGCCTGGCCGAGGAGCTCCAGGGGCGCACGACCCCGGTCTTCTACCTCGAAGTGCCCCCCAGCCTCTTCGCCACCGTCGTCCAGGGCCTTCACCAGGCCGGCCTGACCGAGGGGGCCCGGGTGGTCGTCGAGAAACCCTTCGGCCGCGACCTGGCCTCCGCCCGGGCCCTGGCCGCCGAGCTCCACCGGTACCTGGACGAGCGACAGCTGCTCCGGATCGACCACTTCCTCGGCAAGGAGCCGGTCCTCGACCTCCAGTACCTCCGCTTCGCCAACGCCGTCTTCGAGCCGCTCTGGAACCGTTCGCACGTGGCCGCCGTGCAGCTGACCCTGGCCGAGGACTTCGGGGTGGAGGGTCGGGGCGGCTTCTACGACCCGGTCGGGGCCCTTCGGGACGTGGTCCAGAACCACCTCCTCCAGGTCCTCGCCCTCGTCGCCATGGAACCGCCGGTCGGCGCCGGCCCCGATGCCGTCCAGGACAAGAAGCTCGAGGTGTTCCGGGCCATGCCGCCGGCCGAGCCGGCCCGAGCGGTCCGCGGCCAGTACCAGGGGTACCGGGACGTCGAGGGGGTGGCTAAGGACTCCACGACCGAGACCTTCGTCGCCCTGCGCCTGGCGGTCGACAACTGGCGCTGGTCGGGGGTCCCGTTCCTGATCCGGGCG
Source organism: Aciditerrimonas ferrireducens (assembly GCF_023130475.1). GTDB lineage: Bacteria > Actinomycetota > Acidimicrobiia > Acidimicrobiales > UBA8190 > Aciditerrimonas > Aciditerrimonas ferrireducens. The sequence continues at coordinate 7,282 of NZ_JAKHEX010000018.1, read as the reverse complement.
GGCAAGAAGATGACCATGCGCTGTACCGAGGTTCGGGTCATCTTCCGCCGGCCCCCCCGCCTGGCCTTCCTCGACGAGCCGGCCCGGCCCGAACCGTCCCAGGTGGTGGTCCGCATCGACCCCGACCCCGGGGTCCGGCTGGTGCTTTTGGCCAAGGGCCACGACCGAGGTGTCCGCCGGGTCCACCTCGACCTCTCCTTCGCCGAGCAGCTCGGCGTGCCGCCCGAGCCCTACGAACGCTTGCTCCACGACGCGCTCGAGGGGGACGCGTCGCTCTTCAGCCGCCAGGATCTCGTCGAGGAGACCTGGCGCATCGTCCAGCCCCTCTTGGACTCGCCCCCGCCCCTCGAACCCTACGAGCCGGGCAGCATGGGCCCGCGGGGTGCCGACGAGCTCGTCCGAGGCCTGCCTCCCTGGCACGAACCCTGGCTCGAGCCGACCAGCGGGGGAGCCGGATGAGCGTCGGATCGACCGGGCAGGGAGCGGCGCCGCTCGTCGTGGTGACCGGGGCTTCCAGCGGCATCGGTGCCGCCCTCGTCCGCTCGGTGCCCTGGGGGGACGCCGAGGTCCTCGGGGTCAGCCGCCGACCCCCGGCCCCCCCGGCGCGGCACCTGGCCCTCGACCTCGCCGAACCGGCCAGCTGGGCGGCGCTCGCCGTCGCGGTCGCCGAGGCCCTCGACCGGCACCCCGGTGGTCGGGTCGTGGTCGTCCACGCCGCCGGCACCCTCGAGCCCATGGGCTTCGCTGCCCAGGTGGACCCCGAGGCCTACGAGCGAGCCGTGCTGCTCGGCGCGGCCACCATGGCCCTCGGCCAGCGCCTCCTCGGCGTGCTCGCCCGCCACGACGCCCCCCGGCACCTCGTCCTCCTCACGTCTGGCGCCGCCCGGACCGTCTATCTCGGCTGGTCCGCCTACGGAGCGGCCAAGGCGGCCATGGACCAGTGGTGCCGGATCGTCGGGGCCGAAGAGGCCGAGCGCGGCGGTGTCCGCATCCTGGCCGTGACGCCCGGGCCGGTCGACACCCCCATGCAGGCTGCCATCCGCGCCGCCTCGGCCGAGGCCTTCCCAGCCCGCGAACGGTTCGCCGAGCTTCACCGCCTCGACCAGCTGCCCCGGCCCGAGGTGGTCGCCGAGCGGATCTGGGCACTCCTCGACGAGGACCTGCCCTCGGGCACCGTCCTCGACCTCCGCCACCAGGTCATGGAGGCCGCGGGAACCGGGGCCTCCAGGAAGCCTGGTCCCGCAGCGGGGGGGGCGCGATGAGCCGCTTGCACGCGTCGGTGCAGGCGCTGCTCGGGCTTTTGGCCCGAGCCGACCTGCGAGACGACGCCGCCGTCGAGGACCTCCTGGCCGAGTCCACCGCCCGCCGGCAGCTCGACCTCTCGGACCTGGGCCCCGAGGAGCAGGCTGCCCTCCTGGCCAGCCGCTGCACGGACCTCCTGCCCTCGCCGGCGGCCTTCGCCGAGCGAGTGGTGCGAGCGCACACCGCGGGTCGGGCCTTCGTGGCGAAGTTCGGCATCGACCCGACCGGCCCCGAGGTCCACCTCGGCCATGCCGTCCCCATGATCCTCCTCTCTCGGGTCCAGCGGATGGGCCACCGGGTGGTCCTCATCGTCGGAGACCTCACGGCCCGCATCGGCGACCCCTCGGGACGCTCCGACGAACGGCCGCCCCTCAGTGCGGAGGACATCGCCGCCAACCTGGCCAGTTACGAGGACCAGATGCGGCCCTTCTTCGACCTTGCCAGCGCCGAGGTCCGCCGGAACAGCGAGTGGCTCGACCAGGTGACCCTGCCCCGGCTCATCGAGGTGACCGCCCGCCTGCCGGTCTCCATGGCCCTCCAGCGGGACGACTTCCGCCAGCGCCTTGCCGCCGGCCAAGGCCTCTCGCTCGCCGAGCTGCTCTACTCCGTCGTCATGGCCCTCGACTCGGTCGAGACCCGCTGCGACCTCGAGGTCGGCGGTATCGACCAGTTCCTCAACCTCCAGATGTGCCGAAAGGTCATGGAGCTCCACGGTCTCGAGCCCGAACTGGTGGCGACCACGCCCCTCCTCGAGGGGACCGACGGCAGCGGCGCCAAGATGTCGAAGTCCCGGGGCAACTACGTGCCGCTCCTCGCGCCCCCCGACGAGGTCTTCGGCAAGGTCATGTCGATACCCGACCACCTGGTCCGGCCATGGTTCGAAGCCTTGAGCGAGTGGCGGGACGAGGAGCTCGACCTCCTGACTGCCCGGCTGGCGGCCAAGGAGGTCCGGCCGGTCGACGTGAAGCGCCTGCTGGCGGGCGAGGTGACCGCTGCCCTCCACGGCCTCGAGGCCGCCATGGCCGCCCGGGCGGAGTTCGCCGCCCGTTTCGCCACTCGGACCTACGCCCAGGCCGACCTCCCCGTGGTGAGCGACCTGGCGGCGCCGCTGGCGGCCAGCCTCCGGGCCCTCGGGTTCGCGGGGTCCAACGGCGAGATCCGCCGGGCTGCCGCCCAGCGGGGCCTCCGCCTCGTGGTCGAGGCCGAGGGTGGCCAGGAGCAGGTGATCCTGGAGACGGGCGACGTACTCCGTCCCCTCGCCGACGTGCTCGCCGAACGCCTTGGCGAGCGTCTCCCGGCGAAGGCCCAGCTCTTCGTCAAGCTGGGACGGCACCTGGCTCGGGTGGGCCAGTAGGACCCGGCGGCCGTCCTGGCCCCGGGGGCCGCCGGGGCCAGGACCGGTCTCTCCTCAGCCGTTGTGGAGTTTGTGTGATGTGTTGTGAAACCGGGTCGTGCCCAGTGGACGACCCGCCTCAGTGGGAGAACCGGACCGCAGGCAGGAGTCGGGCCAACCACGGCGGGCAGTGCCACGCTCGGTGGTGACCGAGGCGGAGCACCACCGGGAGGAGGACCAGTCGGACGACGAGGGCGTCCAGGGCGACCGCGACGGCGAGGACCACGCCCATCTCCTTGGGGGCCAGGGGGCCCGAGAGGGCGAAGGTCAAGAAGACGGCGATCATGACGGCAGCCGCCGAGACCACGACCCGCCCGGAGGTGCGGACCGAGCCGAGCATGGCGTGCTCGGGATCGGCGGACCGCTCGAAGCGCTCCTTGGCGGCTGAGAGGAGAAAGAGGGTGTAGTCCATGGCCACCCCGAAGACCATGGCCCCGAAGAAGAGGGGGGCCCAGGCGTCGACGAAGCCCTGGGGGGTGAAGTGGAGCAGGCCGGCGAGGTGACCGTCCTGGAAGATCAGGCGGGCGACCCCGAAGGCCCCGGCCACCGAGAGGCCGGTCAGGAGGACGCCGGCCAGGGCGAGAAGGGGGGCCTGAAGGGCCACGAGGAGCAAGAGGAAGCCCATGCCGAGCAGGACGCCGTAGACGAGGGGGGTCTTGGCGGCCAAGGTGTGCTGGAGGTCCACGTTCTCCGCCGCTGCTCCCCCGACCAGGCTGCCCTGGGGAAGGGCTCGGCGGAGGCGGCCGATGGTGGCGGCGGTCGCCGGTGTGGAGGGACCGGTGGTGGGGACGACCTCGTTGAGGGTCCAGCCGGCGTGGGTCGGGCCGGGAACACTGGCCGCCACCCCGGGGAGCCGGGCCAGGGTGGTCAGGGCGTCGTGCTCCTCGGCGGCGGGCACGAGGACGTCGAGGGTGCCCGGGGCCCCGGGGCCGAAGGCGGTCACGATCTGCTCGTAGCCCACGCGGGCGTTGGCGGTCGGGGGGATGATGGTGATGGAGGGCATGGCGGTCCGGAGGCCCAGCGCGGGCCAGGCCGCCAGGGCCAGGACGGCGAGGGCCCCGAGGGCGGCGGGGAGCGGATGGCGCCAGAGGCCCCGGCCGACCCGGTGGAGGGCGGACTCCAGACGGTGCCCGGCCGGATGGGCGGGGGCGTGGCGGCGGAGCCGGACCCGACCCCGGTCGATAGCTAGGCCGAGTCGGCCGAGTACGGCGGGGAGCAGGGTCAAGGTGGCCGCCAAGACGGCCACGACGGCCAGCATGATGCCGAGGGCCATGGACCGGAAGGCGGGGCTGGGGACGAGGAGGATGGAGCCGAGGGAAGCGAGGACCGTGAGGGCCGAGAAGGCCACGGCCTTCCCGGCAGTGCCCATGGTCTCGGCCACGGCGGCCACGACCGCGTCGGGGGCACCGTCCTCGGCGCGGTGGTGGGCGAGAGCTGCTCGGAAACGGACCACGAGGAAGAGCGCGTAGTCGATCCCGAGAGCCAGGGCGAACATGAGGGCGAAGTTGAGGGCCCAGATGGAGGTTGGGGTGAGGTGGTTGACGAGGACCAGGGCGCCCGCCGCCACCGCCAGGCCGGCCAGGGTCAGCATGAGGGGGAGGCCCGCGGCGACGACGCTGCCGAAGGCGACGACCAAGATGGCCAGGGTCACCGGCCACGAGAGCATCTCCGAGCGCATCATGGCCGAATGGTTGGCGCTGTTGAAGTCCGCCCAGAGGGCGCTGTCGCCGGTGAGGGTGACGCTGACGCCGTCACGACCGAGGCGAGCCAAGGGGGCGGCCAGGGCGCCGGCCGCCTTGACCATGCGGTTGGGTCCGACCTTGGCGCCGGCGGTCACGACCGCCGTCCGGCCGTCGCGGGAGAGGGTGAGCCCGGGGGTCGGCGGCTCGACGACCGAGACCGCCGAGTCCCGCCGGAGGGTGGCCTCCACGCTGGCCAGCACCTGGCGACCCGCTGCGCTGGCCTCGAGGGGGCCCTGGCGGTCGTGGACGACCACCTCGAGGGCGCTCGAGCCCAGGCCGGCGAAGTCCCGCTGGATGACCTGTCGGGCTCGGACCGACTGGCTGGTCGAGCTGACCCAGCCGGCGCCCGCGAGTGAGGAGGTGGCTTTGGGGGCGAAGACCCCGAAGGCCACGACGACGAGCGCCCAGACCACGAGGACCACCCGTCGGCAGCGAGCGGCGCGTCGGAGCGTCGGTCGTCGACACGGTTGGTTCCTCCTCCGGTTCGGTACTGGCCAGGACCGCCGGGGTGTCCCCCGGCGGTGTGGTGCTCGGACGGACCGGGATGGGCCCGTCAATACCCGGGGGAGTATAGAGAGCGACGAGCGGTCCGCGGAACGGACACGCGTGGCCTCCGCGACCAGCCATGCTGGGGGTCGTCGCCAAGGGCAGAGACGGAGAGGAGGTCGGGAGCGATGGCCGAGGAGATCGACGTGAGGACGCTGGCGGCTCTGACCGAGACGGAGGAGCCGTTCATCCTCGATGTCCGCCGGCCCGAGGAGTACGTCGAGGCGCACGTCCCCGGCGCCCGGTTGGTTCCCCTCGACGAGCTCCCGGCCCGGCTGCAGGAGCTGCCGAGCGAGCGGCCGCTGGTGGTGATCTGCGCGAGCGGGGGCCGGTCGTTGCAGGCGGCGGACTGGCTCGCAGCCCACGGCCGCGAGGCCGTGTCGGTGGCCGGGGGGACCCGGGCCTGGGCCGAAGTGGGTCTCCCGGTGCATCGGGGGAGCGGCTGCTGTTCGGGCTGAGCGCACCGGGTCTGCCCCGGGGCGATGCCCACCCCGGGGGCGTGGCGAGTGGAGGTGGCGGGAATCGAACCCGCGTCCTCCGGCTTCTCAGCAGGCCTTCTCCGAGCGCAGCCGGCGAGGAGTTCTCGGGACCAGCCCCGTCGTCGGCGCCGGGACCGGTCCCCAGTCGGCTGGGATGTCCCCCTCGGCCTGCCGACCGGACCGAGGGGTGAGCCCTACGAGATGACGCCTGCGACCGACCCGTAGGGCTGGGGCCGGGCAGACGGGCTACCTAGCTCAGGCAGCCAGCGCGAGCTGAGGCTCGGCGTTTGTTTTGTGTTCCGGCTCTTTTACGTGGCTCCGGAGACCACGGCTCGCTTCTCCTGCCTTGACGACCGGAGTCGAAACCGATCACCCCCTTCGTGTCGCTGTCCAGGACAGGGACGCCAGCAGTCTACCAAGCCGCTCGGGTCGGACCTTCGGGCAGGTGGTCGGTCGTCTCGGCGCCGGAGGAGAGATCCGTCATCCAGGGGTGCGGGCTGCACCGTAGAGGGGGCGACAACGGACGTTGCGCTCGTTCGCCAAGCGGCGGGGAGCGACGGGGACGGTGCGGCCGGTGGGTCCCCTGGAGCAGACCACAGGGAACGCTGGCGCGCCGTCGCGGTGGACGGCCTCCGGTGTTCGACGCGGGAGGGACGGAGGTCGCAATGGAAGAGCAGCTCGACGCCGGGACCCGAGGACTGCGCCGGCGGCCCTGGCGAACTTCCTTTCTCCTGGCGGGAGCGGCCCTGCTCGCCAGCGGCGGGCTGGTTCTCGTGCCGGGGGTGGCCCACGCTGCCGGCAGCAGTCTGCCGGTGCTCCGGCAGGAACCGGCCGGATCGGCCCCGGTCGCCGAGGCCCTAGACCTCGCCACCCAGACCCTCTACGTCGCCGACAGCGCCCAGGCGGCCTCCGGCGTCGCCGTGCTCTCGACGGCCTGTAGCGGTGGGAGCTCGCCCTGTGGTGGGCCGGTGACCGAGGCCCGGGCCGGTCAGGGGCCCGATGCCCTGGCTCTGGCGAGTGGCTCGGGCCCCGCCACCCTCTACGTGGCGAACGCCGACGACAACACGGTGTCGGTGCTGGACGCCGCGACCTGTGACGCGAGCGACCAGTCGGGGTGCTCGCCGGTGGCCACGGTGTCGGTGGGGACGGCGCCGTCGGCCT
>NZ_JAKHEX010000018.1:0-642 GCF_023130475.1 Aciditerrimonas ferrireducens | reverse complement strand
GACCCCCAGACGCAGACCCTCTACGTGGCGAACGAGGGGTCCGACACGGTGTCGGTGCTGGACGCCGCGACCTGTGACGCGAGCGACCAGTCGGGGTGCGGCCAGTCCCCCGCCAGTCTGGCGGTTGGTGCCGAGCCCCGGGCGCTGGCCCTCGACACCAGCTCGGGCACCCTCTACGTCGCGGACAAGGCCGGTGACGAGGTGAGCGTCGTGGCCACTCGCGGCTGCCCGGCCGGCTCGACGAGCTGTCCGAGCGTCGTGGGCGCCATCCCTCTTGGGACCGAGCCCGACGCCCTGGCCGTGACCGCAACCGGTCAGCTGGCTGTGACGGAGGCCTCTGCTGATCAGGTCGCCTTGCTCGAGACGGCCAACTGCCACAGTGGCGTCACGAACGGCTGCGGCGCCGTGGAGGCCACCGCCAGCCTCGACGCCGCACCCTCAGTGGTCGTGGCCGCGGGGCAGGGTGCCGGCAGCGTGCTCGATGTGACCGAGGAGGCGACGGATGAGGTCGCCGTCGTGGCTGCAGTCCCGTCCTCGGCGGCCGGCTACTGGCTGGTGGGCCGGGACGGTGGGGTGTTCAGCTTCGGGGACGCCCGGTTCTACGGCTCGGTGCCGGGTCTGCCGGCTGGGGTGCGGCCGAGC
>NZ_JAKHEX010000017.1:27908-55154 GCF_023130475.1 Aciditerrimonas ferrireducens | reverse complement strand
GCCGAAGGTGAAGACGCCGCCGTCTTGGGCCACCAGCCAGTAACCGTCACCACTGTCGTCCTTCGCCATGCCCACCACTGGGGCGGCCAGCTTGACGTTGGGGCCGAGCTCGGAGGGCACCGAGCCCTCCGGCGGTGCGCCCCCGAAGGGCAGCACCCCACCCTCGGCCGTGGCCATCCAGTACCCGACGTTGGTCTCGGTGCCAGTGCCAGTGCCAGTGGTGCCAGTGCCAGTGCCAGTGCCAGTGGTGCCGGTGCCAGTGCCAGTGGTGCCGGTGCCGGTGGTGGCAGCGGTGAGCTGCAAGCGGGCCGGCGCGGAGCGAGTCGAACCGGCGCGGGCCGAGGTCACGAGGCCGAGGAGGCCAACGACGAGCAGGAGGCCGAGGAGCAATCGGGTGCCGGTCGCCGGGGACGGCACCGTGCTCCGCCGTGCGCTGGTGGGATCGTCCATGGCTGCCTTTGGCGAGGGTGGGGAAGGCACCGGTGGTGGCCACCGGCGAGCATCGGCACGAACTGCGACAGTCTTCCCGGCCCGGGGGGCGGAAAGCAAGGATGTGATCGGCGCCTCGGGGAGGCACCTTGAGCGGTCGCGCGAAGTGCGGCGATGTCCTGGTGGGGCCGGGGCCACCCGTCACGCTGGCGAGCCAGTGTTGGCCAGAGGATGGACGAGGCTGGTCGAGGGGTGGGCGGGGCTCAGGCCCGGGACGGGTCGGGCTCCGCTCGCAGGAGGTCGGCCACCTGGAAGGCGAGGTCGACGGCCTGGCGACCGTTCAGGCGGGGATCGCAGGTCGTGGTGTAGCGGAGGTGGAGGTCCGACTCGGCGATGGCGCCAGCACCGCCGAGGCACTCGGTGACGTCGTCGCCGGTCAGCTCGACGTGGATCCCCCCCGGCCAGGTGCCCAGGCGCTGGTGGACGGCGAAGAAGCCCCGGATCTCGGCCATGATGTCCTCGACCCGCCGGGTCTTGCGGCCGTCGGCCGAGGTGAGGGTGTTGCCGTGCATCGGGTCACAGGCCCAGACCACCGGGTGCCCGGCCCGGCGGACGGCCTCGACGAGGGGGGGGAGGAGCTCCTCGACCCGGCTGGCGCCGAGGCGCGCGATGAGCGTGAGGCGACCGGGCTCGCGACCGGGGTCCAGCCGTCGGCAGACCTCCACGACGTCGGCGGGGTCGGCGCCGGGGCCGACCTTGACTCCGAGGGGGTTCTGGACGCCCCGGAGGAACTCGACGTGGGCACCCTCGGGCTGGCGGGTCCGCTCGCCGACCCAGAGCATGTGGGCCGAGCAGTCGTAGTACTGGCCGGTCAGCGAGTCGCGACGGGTCAGGGCCTCCTCGTAGGGGAGGATCAGGGCCTCGTGGCTGGTGTAGAAGTCGACTTGGTGGAGCGCCTCCTCGGCGCCCAGGTCGATGCCGCAGGCGGCCATGAAGCGCAGGGCGGCGTCGATCTCCCCGGCGATCCGCTCGTAGCGCTGGCCAGCGTCGCTGTCGGCGACGAACTGGAGGTTCCAGGCGTGGACCTGGGAGAGGTCGGCGAAACCGCCCTTGGTGAAGGCCCGGACCAGGTTCAAGGTGGCGGTGGCGTGGTGGTAGGCCTCGAGGAGCCGGGTCGGGTCGGGGACCCGGGCCCGGACGTTGGGGGCGTCGTCGTTCACCATGTGACCCCGGAACACCGGGAGCTCTTCGCCGTCGACCACCTCCAGCGGGGCGGAGCGGGGCTTGGCGAACTGGCCGGCCATCCGCCCGACCTTCACCACGGGCACCCCGGTGCCGTAGGTGAGGACCACGGCCATCTGCAGGATGACCTTGAGCTTGTCGCGGATGACGTCGGCCACCACGTCCTCGAAGGACTCCGAGCAGTCCCCGGCCTGGAGCAGGAAGGCCCGGCCAGCGGCCACCTCGGCCAGCTGCTGGCGGAGCCGTCGGGCCTCGCCGGCGAAGACCAAGGGCGGCAGGCCCGCCAGCCGCTTCTCGGCCCGGGCAAGGTCCTCGGCTGAGGGCCACTCGGGCTGCTGCTGGGCGGGTCGGTGCCGCCAGCTCTCGGGGCTCCAGTCCGTCGGTCCGGGGGTGCTGCCAGGCATCGTTCCCAGCGTAGGCCGCCGGAACCTAGGCTCCTCGCCGTGCCGAGCTCATCCCCACCGCCCGACTGCCCGAGGGCGCGGCGGATCGGGGTGCTCGGGGGCACCTTCGACCCGGTGCACGTGGGCCACCTGGTGGTGGCGGTGTGGGCCCGCGAGGAGCTGCAGCTGGACCGGGTGCTGCTGGTCGTGGCCAACGACCCCTGGCAGAAGCGGGGCCGGGCCTGCATGGCGCCGGCCGAGGACCGGTACGCCATGGTGCGTGCCGCCCTCGAGGGGCTGGTGGGCATCGAGGCCAGCCGCCTGGAGATCGATCGGGGCGGACCGAGCTACACGGTGGACACCCTGCGGGCCCTGGCGGCCGAGGAGCCGTCGGCCGAACGCTTCCTGATCGTCGGGGCTGACCTGGTGCCGCAGCTGCCGAGCTGGCACGAAGCCGAGGCCCTGGCCTCCTTGGCCACCGTGGTCGTGGCCACCCGGCCCGGGGCCGAGCCCCAGGGCGCGCCCCTGCCGGGCCTGCGGATCCGGGAGCTGGCGGTGCCGCGCCTGGAGGTCTCCTCCAGCGCCCTGCGGGCCCGGTTGGCGAAGGGGGCCTCGGTGGACGTCCTGGTGCCCGCCGGGGCCCTCCGGGTGATCCGTAGCCGCGGCCTCTACCAGCGGTCGCCGGGGGATTGGTAGCCTAGGGCCAGCGTGCAGAGCGGGCTGGCGAGCGAGCGGCAGACGCCGGAAGAGGAGGGGGCGGTGGCGCCGCCGTTGGCCCTGGAGGCCGCCCTGGCGGCCGACGCCAAGGCCGGACAGGAGACGGTGGTCCTCGGCATGCACACCTTGTTGGGGGTCACGGACGCGTTCGTGGTGACTTCGGGACGCAACGTGCGCCAGGTGCGCACCATCGTCGAGGAGGTGGAGAGGCGGGTCCGGGACCGCCTGGGCCGTCGGCCGCTCATGGTGGAGGGCCTGAGCGACGCCCGATGGGTCCTGCTGGACTACGGCGACGTCGTCGTCCACGTGTTCTTGGAGGAGGCCCGGACCTTCTACGACCTGGAGCGTCTCTGGGGGGACGCCCCTCGCCTGGCCTGGTCGACAGACTGAGGACCGGGCCGCCCGGCAGGCGAGGCGGCCTCGGAGGTGTGGGTCCCGGCGCTCGGCCTGATGCCGGAAGGGGCCGGAGGGGGTCAGCTCGGGGCCAAGGAGGCGTAGTCGGCCCGGGTGGCCACGGAGACCAGGGCGCCGCTGGGCTCGGGCACCGAGGCCGGTTGGCCGGCGATCTCGAAGACCACGCCGCTGACCCCCGAGAGGTTGGCGGTCACCGTCCAGACCACCTGGGCGATGGCCTCGATCTGGGCTTGGCCCGCGAGCTGGCCGAAACCAGCGCTCAGGTCGACGGTCGCCAGGCCCGCGGTGATGGTCGTGCCGGAGAGCACCGCGGTCTGCGGCGGGATGGCGCCTTGGAGGCCGGCGGCCGCCTCGGCCGAGGTCGGGCCGGCGATGACGGCCCGCAAGAGGCTCACGAGGAGCGCGTCAGGGTCGTTCGGGAAGGCCACCGAGCGACTGACCGCGGTGAGGTGGGAGGACGGGTTCACCAAGAAGACCTGGACAGCCAGGGTGTGGCCGCCGCTCTGGGTGCTGCTGGAGGCCGGCGCGCTGTTCGGGGGCGTGGGGGCGAGGAGGTCGAAGGGCACCGCTTTCGGGGCAATCGGGCTGGGTCCCCCGCCGACGGGCACCCCGCACGCGGCCACGCCGAACGCCAGGGCCACGAGGGCGAGGCCGACGACGAGGCGGCGCGGCGCCGGTCCGGGGCCCGGCTGTAGGGATGGAACCCACCGGCGGACCGGGTTCATCGCTCGCTGCCTCGGTCGTCGTCGGCCTCCTCCCGGGCGGGGGCCGCCGGGAGGGCCACCACGAAGCGATTGCCGCCCTCGGGATCGGCCTCGACCCAGACCCGCCCTCCGTGGAGCCGCACGTGTTCGGCGACCAGGGCCAGGCCGAGGCCGGTGCCCTCGGCCGCCCCCCGGCGCCCAGCGGCCTGGCCCCGGTAGAAGCGCTCGAAGATGCGGTGACGCTCCGCCGGTTCGATCTCGGGCCCGTGGTCGCTGACCGAAAGGTGGACCCAACCTCGGGTGGTGGTCGGCGCGGGCTCGACCTCGACCCCGGGTCCCGACGCCCCGGGCTGCTCGGGTCGGCCGGGACCGGGGGAGGCGCTGAGAAGGCGGGCCCCGCCGGCGTAACGGGCGGCGTTCGTCACGAGGTTGGCGACCACCCGGTCGATCCGACGCTTGTCGACCCAGAGCCGCAGGCGGGCGACCGCCGGGTCCACCGAGACCGGGACCCCCCGGGCCCCCCCGGCGGTGGCCAGGTGGTCGACGAGCTCGGCCACCTCGACCTCCTCGGCGGCCAACTGGGCCGTGCCGGTGTCGGCTCGGCTGATCTCGAGGAGGTCCTCGACCATCTGCTGGAAGTGGCGCACCTCGTCGGCGAGGAGCCGCAAGGCCGTGGCGCCCCGCTCCCCCAGGTCCCCTGCATGGGCTTCGAGGACGTCGAGGGAGGTGGCCAGGGTGGTGAGGGGGGAGCGCAGCTCGTGGCTGACGTCTGAGGTGAAGCGGGCCTCGCGCTCGATGCGCTCTTTGAGGGCGTCGGTCATGCGGTTGAAGGAGGCGGCCAAGGGGCGCAGATCCGGGTCCTCGGCCACGGCCAGCCGGGTGTCGAGCTGGCCGCCGGCGATGACCTCGGCGGCGTGGGAGACCGCAGCCAGGGGACCGAGAGCCCGACCGCTGGCCCAGCGTCCCACGACGGCGCCGGCGACGGTGGTGACGGCTGCGGCCCCGACCAGGGTGAGGGCCAGGATCTGGAGGGAGCGGGCGACGTCCCCCAGGGAGACCAGTTCGAAGTAGGCAGCGCCGACGCTCGGGATGGGCACGCCGATCGCCAGGGTCGGCTCGGTCCCCGAGCGCAGGAGCTCGGTGGCCGCGGTGCCCGAGAGGACCAGCTGACGCATGGCCAGGGGGATGGAGCCCTCGCCGACGGGCACCGAGGCCGAGAACCAGCGGCCACGGAACTCGATGACCGAGCGGGACCCCGAGGTGTCGAGGGACTCGAGGAGCGAGACGACGTCGACGTCCGGCACGAGCAGTGAGGAGCGGACCATGGAAGCATCGACGAAGGTCTGGCGGACCGCCTCGGCCTCTCGTTGGTGCAAGGTGAACTGTCGGGCCACCAAGTAGGTGCCGATGCCCATGACCGCCGAGAGGCCGAGGGCCCCCAGGCCGAACATGACGGTGATGCGGGCCCGCAGACCCAGGCGTCGCAGGGGCCGGGGCCAACCGCTCGGTCGCCGGGCGCGTCCCCTCGGCTGGTCGGACCGGGTGGGGTGGTCGCCGCCCGGGCCGGGGGCGCCCGGCTGGGCCTCGGGCCGGCTGCCCTGGGCGCGGACCGGGGCGGCCATGAGCCTAGACGGCCAGCTTGTAGCCCAGGCCGCGCACGGTGAGGATGTGCTGGGGGTTGGCCGGATCCGCCTCGATCTTGGTGCGCAGGCGCCGGACGTGGACGTCGACCAGCCGCCCGTCCCCGAAGTAGTCGTACCCCCAGACCCGGTCCAGGAGCTGCTCCCGGCTCAGCACCTTGCCGGGGTTGGCGGCCAGCTCGCAGAGGAGTCGGAACTCGGTCCGGGTGCAGTGGACCTCCTTGCCCGCCCGCCGCACCACGCCTTCCTCCGGGCGCAGCTCCACGTCCCCGAACTGCACCACGCTCGGCTCGCCACCGGCCCGGACCCGGCGGAGGAGGGCTCGGATGCGAGCGGTCAGCTCCTTGGTCACGAACGGTTTCGTGACGTAGTCGTCGGCCCCGGCCTCCAAACCGGCGACCACGTCGTGGGTGTCGTTGCGGGCGGTCACCATGACGATGGGGACCGTCGACACCCGACGGATCTGGCGGCAGCACTCGAAGCCGTCGATGCCGGGCAGCATGATGTCGATGAGGACCACGTCAGCTGGATCCTCGGCGAAGCGGCTCAGGGCGGTCTCGCCGCTGCCGGCCTCGTCGACGTCGTAGCCCTCGTCCTCCAGGGCCAGGCGGAGTGAGGTTCGGATGCGCTCGTCGTCCTCGACCAAGAGGATCCGCGCCGTCACGACCCGATCTTGCCTCACGGGGCCGGTGTCGGGGCACCGGGCGACACCCCCAACCTCGATCGACCGCCGCGGAACGTAGTAATATGAGAATACATAAACACTCTCCGTGAGATATCGGATCGGGCGGCGTCGTCGGCGCGCGCCAAGGCACGAGCAGCGGTACCCTCGATGCATGGAGTGGGACGTGGAGGGGTTCGCGCGGGCGCTCCACGACCGGTCGGGGGCAACGCGCACGGCGTACCGCCGTGACGTCGAACACTTCGCCGAGTGGTGCGGCCGGATGGGTCTGGGGGGGCCCGAGGAGGCCGATCGGCTGGTCGTCCGGCGCTACCTGGCCCACTTGGCCACGAGACGGTACGCCCGGGCCACCTTGGCCCGCCGGGCGGCTGCGCTGCGGGCCTACTTCGGGTGGCTGGTCCGCCGGGGACGGCTGAGCCAGGACCCCACGGCCCGACTGCTGGTACCCGCTGGCCCTCGGCGGCTGCCCCGGGTCCTGGACCGTCGGGAGCTGGCGGTCATGCTGGACCGGGCTGCGGAGGGGGGCGACGCTGCAGCGTCCTCGGTGCCCGACGCCGTCGCAGCCCGCGACGCAGCCATCGTGGAACTGCTCTACGCCGCCGGTCTGCGGGTGGGGGAGCTCTGCGGCTTGGACCTGGTCGACCTGGACCTGGCGGCAGGGGTGGTCCAGGTGAAGGGCAAGGGAGGGCGGGCCCGAGTGGTGCCGATCCACCAGCTGTGCCGGACCAGGCTGGAGGCGTGGCTGGCCCGGCGGTCCCTGCTGCTCGCCGGGGACGCCCGGCCCGAGGCTGCGGTCTTCGTGAACCGGCACGGCCGACGCCTCGGACCCCGGGACGTGCACCGTCTCGTGGCCCGGATCAGCGACCGCCGGGCCCACCCCCACGAGCTCCGGCACAGCTTCGCCACGCACCTGCTGGACAACGGTGCCGACCTGCGCGTGGTCCAGGAACTGCTGGGTCACGCCAGCATCCGGAGCACCCAGGTCTATACCCACGTGAGCAAGGAGCGGTTGGTGGCGGTGCACGGGGCGACCCACCCCCGGGCGGCCGGGGCCGGTGAGGGGAGGCAGGATGCCTGAGGACCCCCGGGTCGAGGCGACGGCGGGCGATCGGGGTCGGCGGCGGCGGGGCGACGAGCCGGCGAGCCCTGAGGAGCTGTGGGAGCGCTACCTAGCCACCCGGGACCCAGCCCTGCGCCAGCAGCTCATCGTGCTCTACTCGCCGCTGGTGAAGTACGTGGCCGGGCGGGTGGCCGCTGGACTCCCCCAGCACGTCGACGGCGCGGACCTGGTCAGCTACGGCATCATCGGCCTCATCGACGCCATCGACCGGTTCGACCCGAGCCGAGCCGTGAAGTTCGAGACCTACGCCATCCCCCGGATCCGGGGGGCCATCATCGACGAGCTCCGGGCCATCGACTGGGTGCCCCGCTCGGTCCGGGCCAAGGCCCGGGCGGTGGAACAGGCCATGAGCGCCCTCGAGGGCCTCCTGCACCGGACCCCGACCGACGCCGAGGTGGCGGCCGAGATGGGGATCAGCGAGCACGAGCTCCAGGACATCCTCCGGCAGGTCTCCCTGGTGGGCGTGGCCGCCCTCGACGAGGTGCTGGCGGGGGGGGACCGCAGCGAGCGGGCCACCCTGGGCGACACGGTGGCCGACGCCGCCGACGGGCCCGTGGCCCTCTTCGAAGACAAGGAGGCCAAGGAGATCCTGGCCAAGGCCATCGCTCGGCTGGGCGAGCGGGAGCGAACCGTCCTGTCCCTCTATTACTACGAGAACCTCACCTTGGCCGAGATCGGGGAGATCCTCGGGGTGACCGAGAGCCGGGTCTGCCAGATCCACACGAAAGCCGTGCTGCAGCTCCGCACCCGGCTCGGCGACCGCAGCAGCCCCGGTGCCTCGGCCGACGCCGGGGGTCGGGGCGTCCGGGGCGGAGGGCGGCCCCGGGCCCGAGCCAGCGTCCGCTAAAGACCCGGCCGGCGCCCGCCCGGGGGTCCAGGCACCGGCTGCCAGTCGGGCGTCGGCTAACCTCTTCCCGGCCCGTCGAGCGACGGGCCGGCGGGAGACCGCCGACACCACGCACCCGGCGCATCCACGGTCGTCCCTTGGGCGCAGCGCCGGGGAGGGACAACCGATGGGAGGAGCAGCCGTGGCCGTCGTCACGACCCGGCAGCTGCTGGAGGCCGGCATGCACTTCGGCCACCAGACGCGCCGCTGGAACCCGAAGATGCGCCGCTACATCCTGGGCGAGCGCAACGGGATCTACATCATCGATCTCCACAAGACCCTGGCTGGGGTCGAGCAGGCCTACGGTTTCGTCCGGGACCTCGTCGCCGGGGGCGGGGTCATCCTCTTCGTGGGCACCAAGAAGCAGGCCCAGGGTCCGGTCGCGACCTACGCCGAGGCCTGCGGCATGCCCTACGTGAACGAGCGCTGGCTCGGCGGCATGCTCACGAACTTCCAGACCATTTCGAGCCGGACCGCCAAGCTGCGGGAGTACGAGGCCATGGAACGGGCCGGGGACTTCGACGCCATGCCGAAGCGGGAGGGCCTCCGGCATCGGCGGGAGCTGGCCAAGCTCCGCCGAAACCTGGGCGGCATCCGGGACCTCCAGCGCCTGCCCGACGCCATCTTCGTGATCGATACGAAGAAGGAGCACATCGCCGTCACCGAGGCCAACAAGCTCGGGCTGCCCATCGTGGCGGTGGTGGACACGAACTGCGACCCCGACCTCGTCACCTACGTGATCCCGGGGAACGACGACGCCATCCGCTCGGCCACCCTCATGTGCTCGGTGCTGGCCGAAGCGGTGAAGGAAGGCCGCTACATCGCGGCGCATCGGTCCAGCGGCGCTCCGAGCCCGGCGCCGCGTCCGGCCCCGGCTCCTGCTGCCGCCCCGGCACACGCCCCAGCTCCGGCGCCGGCCCCCGCGCCGGCCCCGGCGGAGACGCCGACCGCCGCCGAGCAGGCATCGGCTGCCGCAGCGGCCAGCCCGGGCGCGACCGGGCACGGGCCGACGGCGCCCGACGGCGTCCCGGGGACCGCCGGGACGAGCGAGGACGGCACCAGCGTGGGGGTGGAGGGAGCGACGAGCCCGGTCAGCGAGCCGGCGAACGAGGAGAACTGAGCGACGATGGCGACGATCAGCGCGAAGGACGTCCAGACCCTGCGGCAGCAGACCGGCGCGGGCATGATGGACTGCAAGCGGGCTCTTGAAGAGGCCGACGGCGACCTGGAGGCGGCGCGCAAGCTCCTGCGGGAGCGGGGCCTGGCCGGGGCAGCCAAGCGGGCCGACCGGGAAGCGGCCCAGGGGGCCGTCGGCCTGGCCGTCCTGCCCGGAGCAGCAGCCATCGTGGAGCTGCGCTGCGAGACGGACTTCGTAGCCAAGGCCGAGTCGTTCGTCGCCCTGGTGGACGAGCTGGCCCGGCTGGTGGCCGAGAAGGGCGAAGACGCGGCGAGCGCTCGGCAGGAGGCCGTCGACGACCTGCGGACCACCCTGAAGGAGAACATCTCGGTGGGCCGGGTGGTGCGGTTCGTGCCGGCCGAAGGGTCCGTCTTGGGCAGCTACCTCCACCAGCAGGCCGGCCGGGGCGTGAACGCGGTCCTGGTCGAGGTCAAGGGGGGCAGCCCGCAGGTGCTGCGCCCCGAGGACCTGCCCGAGGCGGAGGTGGCCGAGGAGCGGGCCACGGTGGAGCGCATGGCCCGCAACGAGGGCAAGCCGGAGGCCGCCCTGCCGAAGATCGTGGAGGGGCGGATGCAGGCCTTCTACAAGGAGCGCTGCCTGCTCGAGCAGCCCTTCGTGAAGGACGAGAAGCGAAGCGTCGGGCAGGTGCTCGGTGGTGCCGACGTCCTGCGCTTCGCCCAGGTCGTGGTGGGCGGCTGAGCGCAGTGGTCACCTCGGCATCGCAGGCCGGCGCGCCCAGGCGGCGACTGGTGCTGAAGATGTCGGGCGAGGCCCTGGCCTCGCCGAGCGCCGCCGAGGCCATCGACGGGGCCGTGGTGGAACGGCTGGCCGGCGACATCGTGAGCGCCTGCCAGGAGCTGCCCTTGGAGCTGGCCATCGTAGTGGGCGGGGGCAACATCTGGCGGGGCACCACGGGGGCGGCGGAAGGCATCGACCGGGCCACCTCGGACACCATGGGGATGCTGGGGACGGTCATCAACGCCCTGGCCCTCCAGAGCGCCATCGAGCGCCTGGGCCAGCCGACCCGGGTGCTGAGCGCCATCCACATGCAGGAGGTGGCCGAGCCCTACATCCGGCGCCGGGCCGTCCGGCACTTGGAGAAAGGTCGGGTGGTGATCTTCGCCGCCGGCATGGGCAACCCCTACTTCACCACCGACACGTCGGCTGCCCTGCGAGCGGCGGAGATCGGGGCGGCAATGCTGCTGAAGGGCACCCACTCGGGGGTGGACGGGGTCTACAGCGCCGACCCCAAGGTGGACGCCACTGCGGAGCGGCTGGACACGGTGAGCTTCATGGAGGTCGTGCGGCGGGACCTGCGGGTGATGGACCTGACCGCCGTGACCTTCTGCAAGGACAACGGGCTGCCCGTGCTGGTCTTCGACCTGCTCGCCGAGGGTGCCCTGCGGCGCGCCCTGGCCGGCGAGGAGATCGGTACGCTGATCCGGTGAGCGACGAGGATCTGGCAGCGCTGGTCCTGGGCGAGGCCCGGGAGAAGATGGCCAAGGCCCTGGACCACACCCGGAGCGAACTGGCGGGGATCCGAAGCGGACGAGCGTCGGCGGCCCTGGTCGAGCGTCTCGAAGTCGAGGTCTACGGGGCCAAGATGGAACTCCGGCAGCTGGCCAGCCTGAGCGTGCCCGAGCCTCGCCTGCTGGTCATCGCCCCGTACGACAAGTCGACCATCGGCGCCATCGAGAAGGCGGTCCAGCAGTCCGACCTGGGCCTGACCCCGAGCAACGACGGGGCGGTGGTGCGCCTGGCCTTTCCACCGCTCACGGAGGAGCGGCGCCGGGAGCTGGTGAAGGTGGCCCGGCACAAGGCCGAGGAGGGGCGGGTGGCGGTGCGGAACCTCCGACGGGCCGCCCGGCACGAGCTGGAAGGGCTCGAACGGGACGGGTCGCTCTCCGCCGACGACCTGGAGCGGGCGGAACGAGAGCTGGAGCGGCTGACCCACGAGATGGTCGAGGCCGTCGACGGCGTGCTGGCCCACAAGGAGCGCGAGCTCCTGGAGGTCTGAGCCGGCAGGCCTCGGCGCCGGCCGAGGAGGCAGGGTGGACGAGCGAGACGACGAGCGGTCCCCGGCTGGGGGGCCCTCGGGCATCCCGAGCGACCCGCCGACCGAGCAGGTCCGGGTGGTTGGCGCCGTGCGCGTCGGTGTGCCCGCGGAGCAGGGGCAGGACGCGGCGGGCGCCGGGTCGGCGAGCGATGCTGCGGGCCCGACGGAAGGTGCCGAGACGGGGCCGGCGACCGAGGGGCCAGCGAAGGGTGTCCGCTCCGAGGAGGACGAGCGCCAGGAGGAGGGCGCGCAGGGGGTGCCGCTGCTGCCCTGGACCGACCCGCCCACTGGCCAAGTCCCGGCCGTCGTGGCCCGGAGCCCTGAACCCGAGGACCCGTTGGCCGCCCGGCTCGGCGGCGGGCCGTCTTGGCGGGAGCACCCCCACGAGTGGGACGACCAGCCCCTGGCGAGCGAGCTGCTGGGCGACGCCGAGCTGCGGGTCGGCTCCCTGACCGGTGTTCCGGAGAGGCCAGCTCCGAGCAGCCGCCCCGACGAGGCCGGTTCCTCGAGCGGGTGGTCCTCGGGCAGCGACGAGGGAGCGTCGGCGTCGAGGGCCTCGGGGGATCCGACCGAGGCGGCCGGCCCCGCGCGGTCGGCGTCCTGGGCGCCGGCGGGGGAGGGCAGCCCTCGAGGGGTCGGCCGGGGCCGGACCGCTGCGAGGCACCGGGGGGCCCGGGGGTCCGCGTCGGCCGGCGCGGGCAGCGGCCGGGGACGGACGGGCCGGAACCTGCCGGTGGCCATCGCCAGCGGGGTGGTCTTCGGGCTGGTCGCCCTGGGCTGCCTGGTCGCCGGTCCGCTGGCCACTTGCCTGCTGGCGGTCGTGGTGCTGACCCTGGCGGCAGCCGAGGCCTACGGGGCCCTCCAGCGGGCCGGGTATCGGCCGGCGACCCTGCTCGGGCTGGCGGCCACGGCCGGCATCGTGCTCGCCGGCTACCTGGCCGGGGTGGCGGCCCTGCCCCTGGTCTTGGCGGCCACCGTGGTGCTGAGCTTCCTCTGGTACCTCTTCGGGGCCGGTCGGGGCTCAGCGGTGGTGGGGGTGGCGACGACCCTGCTGCCGGTGGCCTGGATCGGGCTTTTGGGTTCGTTCGCCGGGCTGCTCCTGGCGCCGTCGATCTTCCCCGACCGCCATGGTGTGGCCTTCTTCCTCGGGGTCCTCGTGGCGGTGGTGGGGGCGGACGTGGGGGGCTTGGCGGTCGGCAGCACCCTGGGCCGGCACCGCCTCGCACCCGAGGTCAGCCCGGGCAAGTCCTGGGAGGGGGTCCTGGGTGGTGCCGTCCTGGCCGTGGTGCTCTCGGCGCTGGTCACCAGTCACGTCCACCCGTGGACGGTGGGGAGCGCCACTGCCCTCGGGGGAGTGGCGGCGGTGCTCGCTCCCCTGGGCGACTTGTGCGAGTCGCTGATCAAGCGCGACCTGGGCTTGAAGGACATGGGTGGCCTGCTCCCCGGCCACGGGGGCCTGCTGGACCGCTTCGACGGCGCCCTGTTCGTCCTGCCCGCCGCCTACTACCTCGTGCGAGTCCTCCATGTCGGTTGACGGCCTGCCCCGGGGTGCGTGCCCGGACGATGCGCCGGCGGACGAACCGTCCGGACCGGCGGTCACCGTGGCCCTGCTGGGCTCGACCGGGTCGATCGGCACCCAGGCGGTCGAGGTGGTCCGGGCCGTGCCGGGTCGCTTCGAGGTCGTGGCCCTCGCAGCCGGCGGCCGGGATCCCGCCCTGCTGCTCGAGCAGGCCCGGACGCTTCGGCCGTCGCTGGTCGTGGTCGGGGACCCCGCCGCGGCGTCGGCGGTCGGCGCCGGGCTGCCGAAGGGCTGCGAACTGGCCGTGGGGCCCGAGGGCCTGGCCGCGGCAGCCGAGCGGGCCGACGTGGTCCTGAACGCGGTCGTGGGCTTCGCTGGGCTGCCAGCCACCCTGGCGGCCCTGCGAGCCGGTCGCCGCCTGGCCCTGGCCAACAAGCAGTCCCTCGTGGCCGGGGGGCCCGTCGTCCAGCAGGTCTGGGACGGCTCGGGGGCAGAGGTCGTGCCGGTGGACTCCGAGCACTGCGCGCTCCACCAGTGCCTTCGGGCAGGTCGACCGGCCGAGGTCGCCAAGCTGGTCCTCACCGCCTCGGGCGGGCCCTTCCGGGGCCGGAGCGCCGCTGAGCTCGCCGACGTCGGCCCGGCCGACGCCCTGGCTCACCCGACGTGGCAGATGGGACCCCAGAACACGGTGGACTCGTCGACCCTGATGAACAAGGGCTTGGAGGTCATCGAAGCCCATCAGCTCTTCGGCGTGCCCTACGATCACATAGAAGTGGTTGTGCACCCACAATCCGTGATCCACTCGATGGTGGAGTTCTGCGACGGCTCGACGATGGCCCAGCTGTCGAGGCCCGACATGCGGCTGCCCATCGGCTACGCCCTGGGCTACCCGGCCCGGCTGCCGCGGCCCTTCGGTCCCATTGACTGGCGGGACCTGCGGCGCTTGGACTTCGAGCTGCCCGATCGGCAGGTCTTCCGCTGCTTGGCCCTGGCCGAACAGGCCGGCCGGGCCGGGGGCGTCGCCCCGGCGTGGCTGGTGGCGGCCAACGAGGTGGCGGTGGCCGCGTTCCTGGCCGGCCGGCTGCCCTGGCTGGGCATCGCCGAGGTGGTCGAGTCCTGCCTGGAGCGCTGCGAGCCCGGGAACCCCCAGAGCGTCGAGGAGATCGTCGAGGCCGACCGGCAGGCCAGGGGCGAGGCCGAGCGGGTGGTGGCCGCCCGGGAGCGGGCGGCGTGAGCCGAACCCCCCCGGTCGAGCCCGGGCACGGCCCCGCTGGTCCCAGGCCCGGGGCGGGCGAAGGGTCGCCGGCACCGGGGCGGCCAGGCTCGGCGTCCCCCGTCTGGGCCCTCGTGCGCCTGGCCGTCGTGGTCGGGGCGGTCTGCGCCCTCGCGGTGGCCGTCCACCTGACGGACCTCCTCGTGGTGATCGTGGCCCTGGCCGGCATGGTCATGCTCCACGAGCTCGGCCACTTCCTGACAGCGAAGTGGACCGGCATGAAGGTGACGGAGTTCTTCGTGGGGTTCGGCCCCCGTCTGTGGTCGGTGCGGCGGGGGGAGACCGAGTACGGGGTGAAGGCCATTCCCGCCGGCGGCTACGTCCGGATCGTGGGGATGTCCAACCTCGAGGAGGTGGACCCGGCCGACGAGCCCCGGGCCTACCGCTCCCAGAGCTTCCCCCGTCGGCTGCTCGTGGCGGTGGCCGGGTCGGCCATGCACGGCCTGCTCGCCCTGGCCCTGCTCTGGGGGCTGTTGACCTTCGTCGGCGTCACCCAACCCGGCACCGTCGGCATCCTGCAGATCGCACCCCTGGCCAAGGGGATGGATCCGGCTGCGGCAGCGGGCCTGCGGCCCGGCGATCAGGTCCTGGCGGTGGCCGGGAAGCCGGTGCGGAGCGCCGAGGCCCTGGTCCAGGTGGTGACCGACCATCCCGGCCAGCCCCTCCACCTGCTGGTCAGGCACGACGGACGGACCGAGCACGTCACGGTCACGCCTGCGGCGGTCCGCGTCCCGGGCCGGGCTCGGCCCGAGGGCCGGATCGGGGTGCTGGTCGGCCCCCTGAGCGCCACCGAGAACCCCGTGCGGGCCGTCGGGGGAGCGGCCCAGGACCTCTGGCAGGTGGTGGCCGCCACCTCCGACGCCATCGGCACCACCTTCTCGCCCCACGGCCTGGCCAGCTTCTTCAACCAGCTGGGCAACGCCAAGGCCGCGGCCCGAGCCGCCCAGGCCGGGACCCGTCCGGAGTCGATCGTGGGTGCCGTCCGCACCGCCTCCCAGGCGGCCGCCGCTGGCCCCGGCGCCTTGATCGCCGTGCTGGTCTCGATCGACATCTTCGTGGGCATGGCGAACCTGTTTCCGATGCTGCCCCTGGACGGTGGCCACGTGGCCATTGCCGTCTACGAACGGCTCCGCAGCCGCCGGGGCCGGCCGTACCGGGCGGACGTGACGAAGCTCGCGCCGGTGGCCTACGCCTTTATCCTGTTCCTGGTGGTGTTCGTCGGGTCCGCCGTCTTCCTCGACATCACCCATCCGGTCGCCAACCCCTTCGGCTGAGCCGAGGCAGGGCGGCCGGGCCGTCTCAGACCCAGGAGGTGCCCATGACCCGCCCAGTGGTGACGGTGGCCGAGCGTCGGCCTACCCGGCAGATCCACATCGGCAAGGTCGCGGTCGGCGGAGGTGCACCGATCTCGGTGCAGTCCATGACCACGACGAAGACGGCCGACGTCGAGGGCACCTTGAGCCAGATCTACGCCCTGGCGGCTGCCGGGGCCGACATCGTCCGGTGCACCTGCAACGAGCCCGAGGCGGCCGAGGGCCTGGCCCAGATCGTGCCCCGCTCGCCGGTGCCCATCGTGGCCGACATCCACTTCCACCACGAGATGGCCTTGGCGGCCCTGGAGGCGGGCGTGCAGGGACTGCGGCTGAACCCCGGCAACCTGCGCAAGGAGTCCGAGATCAAGCTCGTGGCCTCGGAGGCCCGGGACCGGGGGGTCCCGATCCGCATCGGCGTGAACGCCGGTTCCCTGCACCCCGAGATCGCCAAGCGCCACGGCGGGGCCACCCCCGAGGCCCTGGTGGAGTCGGCGCGCCGCGAGCTCGAGCTCTTCGCCGAGGTGGACTTCTTCGACGTGAAGATCTCGGTGAAGGCGTCCTCGGTTCCCCTCATGATCGCCGCCTACCGCTTGGCCTCGGAGACCTTCGACCACCCCCTCCACCTCGGGGTGACCGAGGCCGGCCCCCCGCCGGCTGGCCTGATCAAGGCGACCGCCGGGATCGCCACCCTCTTGGCTGAGGGCATCGGGGACACCATTCGCTACTCCCTCACCGCCGACCCGGTCGAGGAGGCCCGGGCCGGCCGGCAGCTCCTCGAGGCGATGGGGCTGCGGGAGCGCAAGGGCCTCGATCTCATCGCCTGCCCGAGCTGCGGGCGGGCCGAGATCGACGTCATCGGGGTGGCGGCCGCTGCCCAGCGGGCCCTGGAGGAGCGCCAGATCCCCCTGCAGGTGGCGGTCATGGGCTGCGTGGTCAACGGCCCCGGCGAGGCCCGGGAGGCCGACCTGGGCATCGCCGCCGGCCGGCACAAGGGCCACCTGTTCATCAAGGGCAAGATCGTCCGGGTGGTCCCTGAGGACCAGATGGTCGAGGCCCTGGTAGCCGAGGCCGAGCGGCTGGTGGCCGAGGGGGTCGAGGCCCGCCTGGCGGCCGCCGAGGCCGGGGCGGCCGAGGAGGCCGAGGCCGACCGCCGGGCCCTGCTCGAGGTCAAGGGGCAGGACGCCAACCGGTCGGGGGAGCGGATCGCCCGGATCCGGGAGCTGGTCGCCGAGGAGGCCGGACCCGCCAGCGCTGCCGAGGGCCGGTCTCAGTAGGCCCGGGCGCAGACCGCCTCGAGGGCAGCCGGGGGATCCTCGTCTGCCGGGAGCTGGCCATCGGGCCGGCGGACGAGGCGGACGGTGACCCCCTCGGCGTTCAGCGCCGTCTCCCCCTCGTCACCGAGGGCGTCGAGGGGGACGGCTGCGAACCCCTCGCGAGCGGCGGCCAGGACCCCGGCCAGGTCCTCGACCCGGCGGGTCCGGCCGGCCAAGTGCTCGGCCGCGGCCGCCCGGAGGCCCTGGTGGACCTGGTCGAGCAGGGCCGGGACCTCGCTGGCCAGCTGGCCGAGGGGCAAAGAGGCCTTGCCGGCCTGGTCCCGCCGGACGACGACCGCTCGGCCCTCGGCGAGGTCCCGGGGTCCGAGCTCGACACGCAAGGGGACCCCCTTGAGCTCCCAGTCCACCACCCGGCGCCCGAAGGACGGCTCGGGACGGTCGTCGAGCTGCGCCCGGACCCCGGCTCGCTCGAGGTCCTGGGTGAGCTGGTGGGCGGCCTCGGCCACCCCCTCGCCGGCCCGGGCCACCAGCACCACGACCTGGACCGGGGCGACCGGAGGGGGCAGGCGGAGGCCGGCGTCGTCCCCGTGGGCCATGACCAGGGCGCCCATGAGGCGGGTGGAGGCCCCCCAGGAGGTCTGCCAGACCAGCCGCCGCTCGCCGGACTCGTCGCTGAAGGTGATGTCGAAGACCTTGGCGAAGTTCTGGCCCAGCTCGTGACTGGTGGCCATCTGCAGGGCCTTGCCGTCGCCCATCATGGCTTCGCAGGTCCAGGTGGCGCTCGCCCCAGCGAAGCGCTCCCGCTGGGTCTTGCGGCCCACGAGGACCGGGATGCCGAGGATCTCCTCGCAGAGGTCCTGGTAGACCTGGCGGACGACCCGCCGGGCCAGCGCGGCGGCCTCCTCGGCGCTGGCGTGGGCCGTGTGGGCCTCGTGCCAGAGGAACTCGGTGGTCCGCAGGAAGAGCCGGGGCCGGAGCTCCCAGCGGACGACGTTGGCCCACTGGTTCACCATCAGGGGCAGGTCCCGATGGCTCTGGATCCAGCGAGCGAAGGAGGCGTTGATGATCGTCTCGCTGGTCGGCCGGATGACCACCGGCTCCTCCAGGGCCTTGCCGCCCCCGTGGGTGACCACCGCCAGCTCCGGACTGAACCCCTCGACGTGCTCGGCCTCGCGCCGCAGGAAGGACTCGGGAATGAGCAGGGGGAAGTAGGCGTTCTTCGCCCCGAGCGCCTTGATCCGGTGGTCCAGCTCGGCCTGGATGCGCTCCCAGATGGCGTAGCCGTAGGGCCGGATCACCATGGTCCCGCGCACCGGGCCGCCCTCGGCCAGCTCGGCCTTGGCCACGACCTCCTGGTACCAGCGCGGGAAGTCCAGGGCTCGGGGGGTCAGGACGGAGGGGGGCGCCATGGTCCCGTCATGCTAGGCGGGCCGTCTCGGTCCGGGGACGGGGCCCTGGTGCAGGGCCATCGTGCTAAGCTCGCAGAGCCGTTCAGTGGTGAGGGTGTCGTGGGAGCGTGGGCTGGCGGCCCACGCTTCTGCTTTCCAGGGCTCCCCGCTGCGGGGCGGGCCCGAGCGCATCGGGTACGGAGCGAGGAGCGTGACCGACCTGGGGAGGTGAGGCAGTGGGCGACGAGGGCATCGAGGCGGTCCTGGCGTCGCCCGTGGGTGCGATCGGCCTGGAGCTCGTCGAGGTCGAGCGGCGCCCCGGCCTCCTTCGGGTGGTCGTGGACGGTGCCCAGCAGCCCGCCGATCTCGACCGGTTGGCCGAGGCGACCCGGGCGGTCTCGGCGGTCCTCGACCGGCAGGACCCGTTCCCGGGCCAGCGCTACACCCTGGAGGTCACCACCCCGGGCCTGGAGCGGCCGCTTCGGACCCCGCGGCACTTCCAGCGGGCCGTGGGGGAGGTGGTGAGCGTGCGGCTCCTCGCCGAGGCGGCGACCGGGGAGCGGCGCCTGCGGGGTCGGCTGACCGGGGCGGACGAGACCGGGTTCGTCCTGGAGGGACCGGAGCTGCCCGATGGCCGGCAGGTCCTGCGGTACGAGGAGGTCGAGCGGGCCCGGACGGTCTTCGAGTGGGGCCCGGCGACCGGGGACGGGGCAGGGTCCCCGACGGGGCCCCGCCGCCGGGCGGGGACGGCCGGGGGGCGCAGAGGCGGGGGCCAGGGGCCGGGGAGCCCCACGCGAGGGAGACGGTGAGGACGCCATGAGCAAGACGAACTTCGAGTTCCTCGACGCCCTGGGGCAGATCGCCCGGGAGAAGGGGATCTCCGTGGACACGCTGCTGGACGCCCTGGCGAACGCCCTGGTCGCGGCCTACAAGCGACGGCCGGGCGCCGCCGAGGAGGCCGTGGTCACCATCGACCCCGAGTCGGGGGAGATCCGGGTCTACGGGCAGGAGCTGGACGAGAACGGCGAGGTGGTCCGGGAGTGGGACGACACCCCGGCCGACTTCGGGCGGATCGCGGCCCAGACCGCCAAGCAGGTCATCCTGCAGCGGATCCGGGAGGCCGAGCGGGACCTGAAGTACGAGGAGTACGCCGGCCGGGAGGGCGACATCGTCACCGGCATCGTGCAGCAGACGGACAACCGCTACACCCTCTTGGACCTGGGCAAGGTCGAGGCGCTGTTGCCCCAGGCCGAGCAGGTGCCCTTCGAGCGCTACGAGCACGGGGCTCGCCTGAAGGCCTACATCGTGGAGGTCCGCAAGACCACCAAGGGTCCCCAGATCGTCGTCAGCCGCAGCCACCCGGGCCTGGTCAAGCGGCTCTTCGAGCTCGAGGTGCCCGAGATCTCGGCCGGCGTGGTCGAGATCAAGGCCATGGCCCGGGAACCGGGGCACCGGACGAAGGTGGCGGTCTGGTCGAACGACCCCAACGTCGATCCCGTGGGGGCCTGCGTCGGGGCTCGCGGGTCCCGGGTCCGCATGATCATCAACGAGCTGCGGGGTGAGCGGATCGACGTCGTGCCCTTCTCGACCGATCCGGCGACCTTCATCCAAGCCGCCCTGCAACCGGCTCGGGTCCGGGAGGTCCGGCTGGACGAGGAGCAGGGCGTGGCCACGGTGGTGGTCGGCGACTACCAGCTCTCCTTGGCCATCGGCAAGGAGGGCCAAAACGTCCGCCTGGCGAACCGGCTGACCGGTTGGCGGATCGACATCAAGAGCGAGAGCCAAGTGGCGGCCGAGGAAGCCGGCGAGGGCGAGGACTGGGCCGAGGGCGAGTGGGTCCAGACCGAGTCCGGCGACATGGTCTGGCAACCTGCGGACGGCAGCGCGGCCCTCTCGGCCGCCGAGTGGGACGCCGCGGCCAGTTCGGTGTCCGACGAGGCCGAGTCGGCGGTGCCCGCCGATGCCCCCGAGAGGGATTCGAGCGAAGCGCCAGCCGAGGTCCCCGGACAGGCGGCGGGCTCCGAAGGGGGTTCGGCATAGGCCCCCAGCGCACCTGCATCGGCTGCCGCCGGGTCCGAGGGGTCGAGGAGCTGCTGCGGGTGGTCCTCGACGGCCAAGGCGAGCTGCAGGTCGGCCGGTCCCTGCCTGGTCGGGGAGCCTGGCTCTGCCGGGACCGGCCCGAGTGCCTGGCCAGGGCCCGCTCCCGCAAGGCGTTCCCCCGAGCGCTGCGCCGCCAGCCGGCGCCGGGGGCCGAGGAGCGGTTGGCCGAGCAGCTGGCGGTCGGCTCGGCGGGCGGGCCGGGCGGAAGAGTGTGGGAGGATAGGGCGCTGGGCTCCCCCGGGGCCCCTGATCGTCGAAGCAGAAGGATCGTAGAAGCCGGTGCCGAAGAAGATCCGCGTGTACGAGCTGGCCAAGGAGCTGGGCCTGTCCAACAAGGAGGCCCTGGACCTCTGCCTGTCGCTGGGCATCGGCGTGAAGAGCCACTCCTCGTCGATCGAGGACGCCCAGGCCGACCGGGTGCGCCGGAAAGCCGACCGCGAGGGGTTGCGTCGAGCACCGACCGCCGAGGCGTCGGCGACCCCGGCCCAGCCGGCGGCGGGACCGGCCGCTGACGGGGCTGGGCCAGCGCCGGCACCTGGCACTGGCTCGGCGCCGCCGGGCGCCGGTCAGCCGTCGCGTCCCGCCCCGAACGTCGAGCGCCCGAGCGGCCAGGGGAGCAGCCTGCTGCCCGGAGCCGGTCCGACGCGAACCGGCGCGGGCGAGGCACCCTCCTCGCCGGGCCGCCAGGTTGCTCCCGGTTCCCGGGTGGTCACGAGTCGGCCGGCCAGCGAAGTGACCGGGACCGGCCGGCCGACGAGCCCGGGTGGGAGCGCCCTGCCTCGAACGACGAGTCCCCGGCCGGTCAGCGGGCCCGCTGCGCCGACAGCCCCGAAGCCCTCGACCGAACCGACCAGCTCCCCTGGGTCCCCGGGGGCTCCCGGAGCGCCGGCGCGGCCGGCGCCCGGGGCGGGGGCAGGGCAACGCCCCCCGGTCGCACCGGCCGCCCAGGCCGGGCGCCCGGCGGGTCCCGGGGCTCCGCCCCGACCGGCTCCGGCAGGCTCCCCAGCGGCGGGTCCCGGGGCTCCGGCCCGTCCAGGTGGCGTGCCACCTCGTCCGGCCCGCCCGCCCCTCAGCCCGTCGGGTCGGCCCATTCCGCCGCCGCCTGGCCCGCCGCGCTCGCCCTCGGGCCGGCCGATCCCGCCGCCGCCTGGTCGTCGGCCCGCGGGAACTCCCGGTGGACGGCCCAGCGCGCCGCGCCCTGGTGGGGCGGGCCCCCGAACCGGTGGGGTCGGCGGTCCCCGGGGCGGCTTCGGGGGCGGCCGGCCTGGCGGCGGTTTCGGCGGCCGTCCCGCTGGCGGTCCCCCGCCGGTCCTGCGGGGCGGGCCCGGTGGCCGGGGACGGGCACCACAGCGTCGACCCCGGCGTCGGCGCCGGAGCATGGAGGAGCTCGAGCCGACCCAACTGACGACCTACACGCCGTCGAACGCGCCGGTGCCCGAAGGGGAGATCATCGTCGAACGGGGCTGCACGGCCCGGGAGCTGGGTCCGAAGCTCAACCGTTCGGCGGGCGACGTCATCCGGTTCTTGTTCCTCCAAGGCGAGGTGGTCACGGCCACCCAGCCCCTGACCGACGACATGATCGAGCTGTTCGCCGCCGAGCTCGGGGCGAACGTCCGGTTGGTGGACCCCGGGGAGGAGCAGGAGGCTGAGCTCCAGGCCCGGTACTTCGAGGACGACGACGAGGTCCCCGAGGAGGACCTGCGGCCCCGTCCGCCGGTGGTCACGGTCATGGGGCACGTGGACCACGGCAAGACCCTCCTGTTGGACCGGATCCGCCAGACGCGGGTGGTGGAGGGCGAGGCCGGGGGCATCACCCAGCACATCGGGGCCTACCAGGCCGAGGTGAACGGGCAGCGGATCACCTTCATCGACACCCCGGGCCACGAGGCCTTCACCGCGATGCGGGCCCGGGGGGCCCAGGTGACCGACATCGTGGTGCTCGTGGTGGCGGCCGACGACGGGGTCATGCCCCAGACGGTCGAGGCCATCGACCACGCCAAGGCCGCAGGGGTACCCATCGTGGTGGCCATCAACAAGATCGACCAGGCCGATGCCGACCCCAACCGCGTCATGCAGCAGCTCTCCGAGCACGGCCTCGTTCCCGAGGCCTGGGGTGGGGACACCATCGTGGTCGAGGTCTCCGCACTCCAGGGCCTCGGCATCGACGAGCTCCTCGAGCAGCTGCTGCTCGTGGCGGAGGTCGAGGAGCTGCGGGCCAGTCCCGAGGGTCGAGCCCGAGGCGTGGTGCTGGAGGCGAAGCTGGAGACCGGTCGGGGCCCGGTGGCCACGGTCATCGTCCAGCGTGGGACCCTCCGAGTGGGCGACGCCGTGGTCGCCGGTTCGGCATGGGGCCGGGTCAAGGCCATGCTGGACGACCGGGGCAGCCAGGTGAAGGAGGCGCCGCCGTCGACGCCGGTGCAGGTCCTCGGCTTCTCCGAGCCTCCCTCGGCCGGGGACGAGGTGCGGGTGGTCGCCGACCAGGCCACCGCCCGGACCATCGCCGAGGCGCGGGCCCGGCGCCACCGCGCCGCCGGCCACGCCCCCGCGCCGGTTGCTCCCGGGGCCCGCCTGGAGGACCTCTTCGAGCAGATCCAGCGGGGCGAGACCGCGTCGCTGAACCTGATCCTGAAGGCCGACGTGCAGGGCACCTTGGAGGCCATCACCGAGAGCCTCCGCAAGCTCGAGCGCGACGAAGTGAAGCTCAGCTTCGTGCACCGGGGCGTGGGCGGGATCACCGAGAACGACGTCCAGCTGGCCACGGCCTCCAACGCCACCATCATCGGCTTCAACGTCCGCCCGGACCGCCGGGCCCGGGAACTGGCCGAGGAGAAGGACGTCGAGATCCGGACCTACGAGGTCATCTACAAGCTCCTCGAGGACATCGAGGCCGCCATGGTCGGCATGCTGGCGCCCGAGGTCGAGGAGGTGGTGACCGGCGAGGCCGAGGTCCGGCAGGTCTTCCGGGTCCCCCGGGTCGGCGCGGTGGCCGGCTGCTACGTCCGCCACGGGGTCATCACCCGGGGCTCCAAGGTCCGGTTCCTGCGGGACGGGGTGGTCATCTGGAAGGGGTCGATCTCGTCGCTCCGCCGGTTCAAGGACGACGTGCGCGAGGTCCAGGCCGGATTCGAGTGCGGCATCGGGCTCTCGGACTTCCAGGACCTCAAGGAGGGCGACGTCATCGAGACCTACGAGGAGCGGGAGATCCCTCGGACCTGAAGTCGGCCACGAAGCCCGGCCCCGGGTGCTGGCCGACCAGCGGCCCGAGCCGAGGACGAGGAGGGGATGCCCATGGGCGCCCAGCGTCGGGTGCTCGACACCGGTCGGCGTTACCCCCGGACCGCCCGGGTGAACGCCGTGCTGCGGGAGGTCCTGGCCGAGGAGATCGAGCGGCGGTCCGACGCCGACGAGCGCCTGCGGCTCCTGACGGTGACTGCCGTGGACACCACGGTGGACCTCCGGCACGCCACGGTCTTCCTGGCCTCCCTGCCCAGCGGATCGGCCGAGGCCCTCGCCGACTGCCGGGTCGAGCTCCAGCGAGCCATCAGCCGGCAGGTCCGGCTCAAGCGGACCCCCCAGCTGGCCTTCGCCGAGGACCCGGCGGTCCGCCAGGGGGCCACCGTCGAGGGGATCCTCCGGGCCCTCCGCTCCGGCCAGGCGCCCCTGGGGTCGGCCGGGCAGGACCCGGCCGGGGAGGGACCGGTCGATGGCTGAGCCGCAGCCGGGCCTCCACGGGGTGCTGGTGGTCGACAAGCCGGCCGGCATGACCTCGCACGACGTCGTGGCCCGCTGCCGGCGGGTCCTGGGCACCCGGCGGGTCGGCCATGCCGGCACCCTGGACCCCGACGCCACCGGCGTCCTGCTCGTCGGGGTGGGTCGCTGCACCCGACTCCTGCGCTTCCTCGGAGGGCTGGGCAAGGTCTACCAGGGCGAAGTCGTCTTGGGAGTGGCAACGACCACCCTGGACGCCTCGGGCGAGGTGACGGCTCGCTTCGACATGCGGGACGTCTCCCTGACCGAGGTCCAAGCGGCGGCGGCCAGCCTGACCGGCCTGATCGAGCAGGTGCCGCCCATGGTTTCGGCGGTCAAGGTCGGGGGCCGGCGGCTCCACGAGCTGGCCCGCCAGGGTCTGGAGGTACCCCGGCCGCCCCGGCGCGTCCGGGTCGACCGCTTCACCGTGGCCCCCACGGCCGAGGCGGGCGTCTTTCGCATCGAGGTGGCCTGCTCCTCGGGCACCTACGTCCGTTCCCTGGCCGCCGACCTCGGGAGCTCCCTGGGCGGCGGCGCCCACCTGCGGTCCTTGCGCCGGCTGGCCGTCGGGTCCTTCGGGGTGGAGGAGGCCCTCTCCCTCGACGAAGTCGGACCCGCTCGCCTGCTCAGCGCCGCCCAAGCCGCCCGGGACCTCGACCGGGTGGTCGTCGACGGGGCCCTGGCCGAGCGGGTCCGCCACGGCCGGCCCCTCGACCGGGTGGTGGTCGGCGCCCGAGGCGAGGGGCCCTTCGGGGTGCTCGATCCCGAGGGCGTCCTCCTGGCCGTCTACCAGGCCGGCGACGGGGATCGCCTCCGGCCGGCCTGCGTCCTGGAGCCGGCCGGCGAGCAGGTGGCCGCCGGATAGGCTCGCCGAGGTGGAGGTCCTCCGGGGTCTCGAGGGGGCCGCAGGGCTGTCGGGGTCGGTGGTGACCGTCGGGACCTACGACGGGGTGCACCTGGGCCATCGAGCGCTGATCGGCGAGGCGCGCCGACGCGCCAGCGAGGCAGGCCTCGCCTCGGTGGTCCTCACCTTCGACCGCCACCCTGCCGCGGTCCTCCGGCCCGACCGGGTGCCGCCCCTCTTGACCGACCTCGAAGACAAGCTGGCCCTCTTGGCCACGACCGGGGTGGACCTCGTCGTCGTCCTCCCCTTCGACGAGCAGCGGGCCAACGAGAGCGCGGAAGAGTTCGTCAGCGAGGTGCTGGTCCGGGGGCTCCGGGCCCGCCAGGTGGTGGTCGGGGAGAACTTCCGCTTCGGCCACGGTCGCAAGGGCGACGTGGCCCTCCTCCGGGAACTGGGGGCCGTCGAGGGATTCGAGGTCGTCGGGTGGCCCCTGGCGACAGACCCCTCGGGCCAGCCCGTCTCCTCCACCCGCGTCCGGGCGCTGGTCCACGAGGGGCGGGTCGCCGAAGCCGCCGCTTTGCTGGGCCGCTACCACCGGCTGGCCGGTCCGGTCGTCCCTGGGGACCGCCGGGGAGGCCAGGCCCTCGGGATGCCCACCGCCAACCTCCTGCCCCCCGCTGGCCTCGCCGTGCCGGCCGACGGGGTCTACGCCTGCTGGGCCGACCTCCCCGAGGGGGCCGGCTGCTTTCCGGCGGTGGTCTCCGTCGGGGATCGACCGACCTTCTACGGCCCCGGGGCCACCCGTCTCCTCGAGGCCCACCTCCTGGGCTTCGCCGGCGACCTCTACGGGCAACGGCTCGGGCTGCGGTTCGTGGAACGGCACCGTCCCCAGGAGCGCTTCGCCGACACCGCGGCCCTCCGCCAGGCCATGGTCGAGGACGCCCGCTGGGCCGCCGAGCGCTTGGCCGAAGACGCCCCGCCCGATCCTCTCGTCGGGTCGCCGCCGGGGGCGACCGCCGGCCCCTAGGCCGGGGTGCACCAGCCCGCGTGCCGTCGGTCCTGGTCCCAGCGCTGCTGCTATGCTCCAGGCGGCTGGGTCAGGACCCGGTCGCCTGGAACCGGGGCCGGCGCCAGTCGGCTCCTCGAGCACACCGAGGCCGTTGCCCGACATGCCCGACAAGACGACGACGATCGAGAAGTACCGGCTCCACGAGAAGGACACCGGTTCGCCTGAGGTGCAGATCGCGCTCTTGACCGAGCGCATCGCCCACCTGACCGAGCACTTGAAGGTCCACAAGGGCGACCACCACACCCGGCGGGGGCTCATGATGCTCATCGGTCGACGTCGTCGGCTGCTGGACTACGTCCGGGCCAACGACGTCGAGCGCTACCGGAGCATCATCAGCCGGCTCGGGATCCGTCGCTAAGCGGCGGGCCGTCGACGACGGCCAGGCGGCTGGGCGGCTCCGCCGCCCGACAGACCCGGGTGCAGAGCCCGGGACCAGGATGCGGCACCGGCCGGTGGTCAGCTGCCAGTCGCCGGTTTCCTCCCAAGAGTGTGCCGGGAGGAGGTCGACGACTGGGAACTGGCGCCGGACCTGGCCGCTCGAAGAACCGAGGAGAGCGCATGCCGGACGCCATCGTCGTGTCGGCCCCGGTCAGTGGGACGACGAAGACCATGACCTTCGAGACCGGGAAGCTGGCCCCCCAGGCCGACGGCGCCGTGGTGGGCCGGATCGGGGACACCATGGTCCTGGTCACCGCCACTGCCGCCCGCAAGGTCCGGGAAGGGACCGACTTCTTCCCCCTCACGGTCGACATCGAGGAACGGATGTACGCCGCCGGGAAGATCCCCGGCTCCTTCTTCCGCCGGGAGGGCCGCGCCTCGGACCAGGCCATCCTCACCTGCCGGCTCATCGACCGGCCCTTGCGGCCCTCCTTCCCGAAGGGGTTTCGCAACGAGGTCCACATCGTCGGGACCATCCTCGGGGCTGACCTCATGAACCCCCACGACGTCCTGGCCATCAACACGGCCTCGGCGGCCCTCATGGTCTCGGGCATCCCCTTCGACGGGCCCATCGGGGCGGTCCGCATCGCCTGGTCCACCGAGGGCCGCTGGATCCCCCACGCCACCTACCAGGAGGGGGACGCCTCCTGCTTCGAGCTGGTCGTCGCCGGCCGGGCCCTCTCGGAGGAGCCCGACAGCGAGATCGCCATCATGATGGTCGAGGCCGGCGGCACCGAGGACTCCTTCCGGTTCTACGCCGAGGGGGCCCCGAAGGTCACCGAGGCGGTCCTGGCCGACGGGCTCGAGGTGGCCAAGACCTGGATCCGGGAG
>NZ_JAKHEX010000017.1:0-27877 GCF_023130475.1 Aciditerrimonas ferrireducens | reverse complement strand
CCGAGCGCAACGAGGCCCTCGACCGGGCCACCGCCAGCATCCTCGAGCAGCTCGCCCCCGAGTTCCCCGAGCGCGAGCAGGAGATCGTCGCCGCCGTGCGGGCCCTCACGAAGAAGCTGGTTCGCCGGCGCATCGTCGACGAGGGGATCCGCATCGACGGCCGCGGTCCTCGGGACCTTCGGCCCCTCTCGGCCGAGGTGGGCCTCATCCCCACGGCCCACGGCTCGGGCCTGTTCCAGCGGGGTGAGACCCAGGTCCTGAACGTGGCCACCCTGGGCATGCCCCGCATGAACCAGCTGCTGGACACCATCGGCATCGACGAGTCCAAGCGCTACATGCACCACTACAACATGCCGCCCTTCGCCACCGGGGAGACCGGCTTCATGCGGGGCCCCAAGCGGCGCGAGATCGGCCACGGGCTCCTGGCCGAACGGGCCCTCCTCCCGGTCGTGCCCCCCGAGGAGGAGTTCCCCTACACCCTCCGGCTGGTCTCCGAGGTCCTCTCGTCCAACGGCTCGACCTCCATGGCCTCGGTCTGCGGCTCCACCCTCTCCCTCATGGACGCCGGCGTGCCCATCAAGGCCCCGGTGGCCGGCATCGCCATGGGCCTCGTCTACGAGGACGGCCGCTACGTGACCCTCACCGACATCCTCGGCGCCGAGGACGCCTTCGGGGACATGGACTTCAAGGTGGCCGGCACCGCCGACGCCGTCACCGCCTTGCAGCTGGACACCAAGATCGACGGCTTGCCGGCCGAGGTCCTGGCGCAGGCCCTCGAACAGGCTCGGGACGCCCGCCTCACCATCCTCGAGGTCATGCACCAGGCCATCGCCGAGCCCCGCTCGGAGGTCAGCCGCAACGCCCCGAAGATCGTCTCCTTCCGCATCCCCGTCGACCGGATCGGCGAGGTCATCGGCCCGAAGGGCAAGGTCATCAACACCCTGCAGGCCGAGACCGGGGCAGACATCACCGTCGACGACGACGGCCTCTACGGCGTGGTGACCATCGGCGCCAAGGACCAATCGGCCGTCGAGGAGGCCAAGCGCCGCATCTTCCTCATCGTGGAGCCCCCCGAGGCCGAGGTCGGGGCCACCTACCAGGGCAAGGTCGTGAACATCACGAAGTTCGGGGCCTTCGTCAACATCCTGCCCGGCCGCGACGGCCTGCTCCACATCTCCAAGATCGGTGGCGGCCGACGGGTGGAGCGGGTCGAGGACGTCTTGACCCTCGGCCAGGCGGTCGAGGTCCGGGTCGACGACATCGACCCCCAGGGAAAGGTCTCCCTCTCCCTGGCCCAGCCCCTCGAGGTGACCGACGCTCCGGCCGACGAGCGGGCCGAGGGTGCCACCCAGGCCCCCTCCGGAGCGCCCGTCGTCTCCTTCGAGGAGGCCTTCAGCGCGGAGCTGGCCGACGAGCTGGGCGACCTGGGACCGGCCCCTGACCCGGCCGGTGGTGGGCCCCGGGACCCCCAGCGGCGCAGCGGGCGGAACCGCCGGCGTCGGTGAGGGGCCAGACGGCCCCGGTCCTGACCGACCGCCTGCCCTGCGGGGTGCAGCTGGTCGTCGAGCCCATGGACCACGTGGCCTCCGTGACCCTCGGGGTCTGGGTGGGCACCGGGTCCAGGGACGAGGAGCCGACCGAGGCCGGCAGCTCGCACTTCCTCGAGCACCTGCTCTTCAAGGGCAGCGCCCGCTGGCCGGCGACCCGGCTCGCCGAGGCGGTCGACGAGGTCGGGGGCGACATGAACGCCTACACGACCAAGGAGCACACGACCTTCTACGTCCGCCTGCTCGCCGAGCACCTCGACCTCGGCCTCGACGTCCTCGGCTCCATCCTGACCGAGCCGACCCTCCACGAGGCCGACGTCCGGGCCGAGCGCAGCGTGGTGCTCGATGAGCTGCGCATGCACGCCGACGAGCCGGCCGACGTGGCGGCCGAGCAGCTCGCGGCCGCCCTCTTCCCCCGGCACCCCTTGGGCCGGGACGTCCTCGGCAGCGAGGCCAGCGTCCTCGGCCTCGACGCCCACGGCCTCCGCCGCTTCTTCGAGCGGCACTACCGGAACGACAACCTGGTCGTCGCGGCCGCAGGGGCCCTGGACCCCGAAGGCCTGGCAGTGGCCGTCGACCAGGTCTTCCGCGACCGGCAGGGCGGTGCCCGGCCGGCCCGGATCCCCCCGGGCCCACCGACGCCCCGCACGGTCGTCAGCACCCGGCCCACCGAGCAGGTCCAGCTGGCTCTCGGGGTCCGGGGGCCGGGTCGCAACGCCGAGCAACGCCACGCCTTGGCCGTCTTGGCCCACGTCCTCGGCGGGGGCCTCTCCAGCCGGCTCTTCCAGGAGATCCGGGAGCGCCGCGGCCTCGCCTACTCGGTCTGGGCCGAACGGGTGCTCTTCGAGGAGACCGGCTACCTCGCCCTCGGAGCCGGGACCGGTCCCGACGACGCCCGCCAGGTCCTGGCGCTTCTCCAGGCCCAGCTGGAGGACCTGGCCGCTCGTGGGCCGACCCCCCGGGAGCTGGCGGTGGCCAAGGCCTTCCTCCGAGCCGACACCCTCCTCGGCCTCGAGGACTCCGGGGCCCGCATGCACCGTATCGGCGCCGCCCAGCTCCTCCACGGGCAGGTGCCGCCCCTCGAGCAGCTGCTCGCCCGGCTCGAGGCGGTCGAAGCCGAGGAGGTCGCGGCCCTGGCCGCCGAGCTGGCCAGCGGGCCCCGGGTGGTCTCGGCGGTCGGGCCCCTCCGCCCCGATCAGCTGCCCTGAGGGCCGCCTTGGCTAGGGTGACGGCCATGCGGGTCGGCGTGCTGGGGGCGGGCGGCAGGGTCGGGCGGGAGGTCTGCCGGGCGGTGGCCGACGCCCCGGACCTCGAACTGGTGGCCGCGGTCGACCCCGGCATGGCCGGCATCGACCTCCGGCAGGTCGCGGGCATCGACGCGCCCGGCCTGCAGGTCGCCTCCACCATCGACGAGCTCGTCCGGGCCGAGGCCGAGGTGGCCGTCGACTTCACCGTGGCCCCGGCAGCCCTCGCCAACCTGCGCTGGTGCGCCCAGCACGGGGTCCACGCCGTCGTCGGCACCACCGGCATCCCCGACGAGGCCGTCGACGAGCTCCGCGGTCGTTTCGAGCAGTCCTCGGCCAACTGCGTCCTGGCAGCCAACTTCGCCATCGGCGCTGCCCTCATGACCCGGTTCTGCGAGCTGGCGGCCCCGTTCATGGACGGGGTCGAGATCATCGAGCTCCACCACGACGGCAAGCGGGACGCGCCCTCGGGGACGGCCCTCCAGACCGCGGCCCGGGTGGCGGCCGCCCGGGAGGCCGCCGGCCTCGGCTGGCCACCGGACCCCACCGAGGACCTCGTCCTGCCCGGGGCCCGGGGCGGGCGCGCCCCGGGAGGCATCCGGGTGCACGCCGTCCGCCTGCCGGGCCTCGTGGCCCATCAGGAGGTCGTCTTCGGCGCAATCGGCCAGAGCCTGACCATTCGCCACGACGCCTACGACCGGTCGAGCTTCATGCCCGGCGTGCTCCTGGCCGTCCGCCAGGTGGCCAGTCGACCGGGCCTGACCCTCGGGCTCGGACCCCTCCTCGGCTTCTGACCTCCCGGCGGGGCGATGGCGGCCCTGGGGCTCGTGGCGAGGGAGGCTCGTGCTGGGGCAGCGTTGCACAACATGTCACACAAACTCCACAACGGCCGGGCGAGCCCAGCCCCGCTCGCCCTTGACATGAGACGGAAAGCGCCTTATCGTCTCACCAAGGGGGTGGGCCAGGTCGTCGACCCCACGGAGGGCCCCTCGGGGAGGGGATCGAGGAGGGTGCGAGATGGCTGAGGAAGAGGGCAGCGCCCAGCGCGAGGCCGAGCTCCGAGAGCTGCGGGAGGTCCTGGCCGTGACGAACACGGCCTGGGACGAGACGGAGCACACGGTGCACTCGGACTACGACACCTTCTTCACCTGGGACTACGAGAAGGGTGCCCGGCCGAAGCTCGACAAGCTCTACGAGAAGGCCAAGCGGGCCCAGTGGAACGCCCAGACCGACCTGCCCTGGGAGACCGAGGTCGACCAGGAGGCGGTGGTGGTGGCCAACGCCGAGGCGAGCGGGGGCTTCCTCGTGAACGTGGACCCGGCCGGGACCCCCGTGGCCAGCTGGGGCGACAAGGAGTGGCTGCAGTTCGGGATCGAGAGCCAGAACTGGACCTTGTCGCAGTTCCTGCACGGTGAGCAGGGGGCCCTGGTGTGCACGGCGAAGATCGTCGAGTCCGTGCCGTGGATCGACGCGAAGTACTACGCCGCCACCCAGGTCATGGACGAGGCCCGCCACGTCGAGGTCTTCTCGAAGTACCTGGACGAGAAGCTCTCGGGGCACTACCCGATCAACGCCCACCTCCGGGCCCTGCTGGACGACATCATCGCTGACAACCGCTGGGACATCACCTACCTGGGCATGCAGATCATGGTCGAGGGTCTGGCGCTGGCCGCCTTCGGCTTCATGCAGCAGATGACCACCGAACCGCTGCTCAAGCAGCTGCTGCGCTACGTCATGGCGGACGAGGCCCGGCACGTCGCCTTCGGGGTGCTCTCCCTCCAGGAGCTCTACGGCCAGCTCAGCACGGCCGAGCTGCGCGAGCGCCAGGAGTTCGCCTACGAGGCGGCGGTCCGGATGCGGGACCGGTTCCTGCAGCAGGAGGTCTGGGAGCGCATGGGGGTCGACCCGAAGGCGGTGGCGCCCATCTTGCTCCAGACCCCCGAGCGCAAGGTGTTCCAGGCCATGCTGTTCTCGAAGATCGTGCCGAACTGCAAGAAGCTGGGCTTGCTCGACGCAGCAGACGGCTGGCTGCGGCACCGCTTCGAGGAGCTGGGCGTCATCCAGTTCGAGGACTGGGCGGACACCGGCGAGGAGTACGAGTCCCTGCAGGCCCAACCGGTCGGGAAGGCTTCCTGAGGCTGCCAGGGCGCGCCTTGGAGGGGCCGTCCCTGGACCCGAGCGTGGGGAGTAGCCTAGGCGCCATGCGGCGCCCCTTGGCACCTGGCCGATTCGGGGCCGTGGTGACAGCCATGGTCACGCCCTTCGACGCTGAGGGGGCCCTGGACCTCGATGGCGCGGCCAGCTTGGCTCGGTGGCTGACGGTCCACGGCTCGGACGCCCTCGTCGTGGCCGGGACCACCGGGGAGAGCCCGGTCCTCGGGGACGCCGAGAAGCTGGACCTGATCGAAGCGGTGGCCCAGGCGGTGACCGTGCCGGTCATCGCGGGGACGGGGTCGAACGACACGGCCCACTCCATCGAGCTGACCCGCCGGGTGGCCCAGCGGGGAGCGAGCGCGGTGCTGGTGGTCGCCCCGTACTACAACCGTCCCTCTCAGCGGGGCCTGGTCCAGCACTTCGAGGCGGTGGCCGAGGCGACGTCGCTGCCGGTCATGCTCTACGACGTGCCGGCTCGCACTGGCCGGAAGGTGGCCCCCGAGACGGTGCTGGAGGTGGCGGCGCACCGGCCGAACGTGGTGGCGTTGAAGGACGCCTCTGGTGACCTGGTCGGGGCCACGCGGGTCCTCGGCGAGGCTCCGGCCGGCTTCGATCTCTACAGCGGTGACGACGTGGCCACCTTGGCCCTGTGCGCCCTGGGTGCTGCCGGGGTGGTCAGCGTGGCCTCGCACTGGGTCGGCCTCCAGCTGCGGGCGCTCTTGACGGCCTTCTGGGCCGGGGACACCGCCGAGGCGGCCGAGATCCACTGTCGGCTGCTGCCCTTGTTGCGGGTCCAGTCCTCCGACGAGTTCCCGAGCCCGTTGCCGGCCAAGGCCATCTGTCGGGCCCAGGGCTTGCCGGTCGGCCAGTGCCGGCTGCCGCTCGGTCCTGCCCCCGCGGCCCTCGACGAGCTGGCCCGGGACGTGGTCGCCCAGCTGGAGCCGGCGCCGGCCGGGGCGCTCGGCAGCGTCGGGCGCTAGGGCCGGGCGGTCGGGACGGTGGCGGCCCCGGTCCGGGTCAGTTTCCTCGGCGGCCTCGGCGAGATCGGGCGGAACTGCGCCTGCATCGAACAGGACGGCCGGATCGTCGTCCTGGACTGCGGGGTCATGTTCCCCGACCCCCTCATGCCGGGCATCGACCTGGTCCTGCCAGACTTCGGGTACCTGCGGGACCACGCCGACCAGGTGGAGGCAGTGGTCCTGACCCACGGGCACGAGGACCACACGGGTGGCCTGGCCTACCTGCTGCGGGAGGTGGCCGTCCCGGTGTACGGCTCGGCCCTGACCTTGGGCCTGGCTCGGCACCGGGTGGAGGAAGCCGGTCTGCTGGAGCGGTGCCGGTTCGTGGAGGTGACCGACGGTGAGCGCCGGGCCATCGGGCCCTTCGAGGTCGAGTTCGTGCCGGTGACCCACTCGGTGCCCAACGGCTTCGCCCTGGCCTTCCACACCGCCCAGGGCGTCATCCTCCACTCGGGCGACTTCAAGCTGGACCTGCAGCCGGTCGACGGGCGGGTCACGGACCTGGCCCGGATCGGCCGGCTGGCCCTCGACGAGGGCATCCGGCTGCTGCTCGCCGACTCGACGAACGCCGAAGAGCCCGGTTTCACCCCCTCGGAGTCCAGCGTGGGCGCCGTGCTGCGGCAGGTCCTGGCGGGGGCCGGCGGGCGGCGGGTGGTGGTGGCCTGCTTCGCCAGCCACCTCCACCGGGTGCAGCAGATCGTCGACGCGGCCATCGCCAACGGTCGCAAGGTGGCCACGTTGGTGCGGATCCCCGAGGGGTCCCTGGTGGACATCAGCGAGGTCGGGGCCCTGCCCGACGGGGAGGTGTGCGTCGTCTCCACGGGCTCCCAGGGCGAGCCGCTCTCTGCGCTGGCCCTCCTGGCAGCCGGGGAGAACCGACTGCTGCAGCTGCGGCCCGGGGACGTGGTGGTCATCAGCGCCCACCCGATCCCGGGCAACGAGTGGGCCGTGGGCCGGGTGGTGAACGGCCTGCACCGACGGGGCGCCGAGGTCGTCCACACCGGGCAGGTCCCGGTGCACGTGAGCGGCCACGCCCGCCAGGGCGAGCTCCAGACCCTCTTGTCCGTCGCTCAGCCTGAGTGGTTCGTGCCGGTCCACGGCGAGTACCGGCACCTGGTGCACCACGCCCGGCTGGCCCGCACCATGGGTGTGCCCGAGGACCGCATCCTGGTCTGCGAGGACGGCGACAGCCTGGTGCTCGACGACCAGGGTCTGCGGCGGGACGGCAGCGTGCCGAGCGGGTTCCTCTACGTCGACGGGACGGTGGGCGACGTCGGCCGGGGCGTCCTGCGGGACCGCCGGCAGCTGGCCGAGGAAGGGGTGGTGATGGTGGTGGTGACCGTCGATCCCCATCTGGGCGAGCTGGCAGCACCGCCCCAGGTCATCACCCGAGGGTGGGTGTACGCGCCCGAGGCCGAGGAGTTGCTCGAGGAGGCCTCGGCCGTGGTGGCCAAGGCCGTCGAGGAGGCCCTGGGCGAGGGGGCCCGGGACGCCGAGGCCCTCCAGCGCACGGCCCGGCGGGCCCTCGGTCGCTTCGTCGGGGAACGGACCCGCCGGCGGCCCATGGTGGTGCCCGTCGTCGTCACCGTCTAGGGGACCCGACGTGCTGGTGCTGGTGGGGTTCATGGGGGCGGGCAAGACCACGGTCGGCCGCCTGGTGGCCGACCGGCTCGGTCTGCCGTTCATCGACAGTGACCTGGTCATCGAGCACCGGACCGGCAAGGCGGTGCGGGACCTCTTCGCCGAGGAAGGCGAGCGGGCCTTCCGGGACCTCGAGCACCAGGTCGTCGCCGAGCTGGTCGGTGGGCCGGATGCGGTGGTAGCCCTCGGCGGGGGAGCGGTCGAGCACGAGGGAACCCGTCGGGTCCTCCAGGCCAGCCCAGCCCAGGTGGTCTACCTGCGGGTCGGTTGGGAGCAGGCCCTTGGCCGGCTGGGCGACGACCCTGCCCGGCCGATGCTCCGGGCGCCCGACCTCCGCCGGATCTACGAGCGGCGGCTGGCGTGGTACGAGGAGGTGGCCACCTGGGTGGTGCCGACCGACGGCCGGACCCCCAGGGAGGTCGGCGCAACGATCATCGAGCGCGCAAGGGCTCTGGTGCCGGCGCCGGCTGCCGAGCGCTCAGGGGGCTCCTGAGCTGGCCGCCGGTCGGGCGGTGGTCGGGCAGTCGGTCGTCGTCGGCCAGGTCGAGGGGGTAGGGGTCCTCGCCAGGAGGGCCCGGCCGGCGACCACCATGCTGGCGGCCAAGGCAGCGACGGCGGCGAGGACCAGCCAGCCGGCTGGGTAGGACAGCCGGGCGATGACCACGCCGGTGACGACCGGCCCGAGCATGCCGCCCAGGCGGGCCCCGACGTCGGTCAC
The DNA here is from genome assembly GCF_023130475.1 of Aciditerrimonas ferrireducens. Classification (GTDB taxonomy): domain Bacteria; phylum Actinomycetota; class Acidimicrobiia; order Acidimicrobiales; family UBA8190; genus Aciditerrimonas; species Aciditerrimonas ferrireducens. The sequence continues at coordinate 19,554 of NZ_JAKHEX010000017.1, read as the reverse complement.
CCCGGTGGCCCGGGCCGGCGCGTCGGGATGGGAGCGCACGACGGCGTAGTTGAAGACGGCGTTCCAGCCCCAGCCGATGGCCACGGCGGGCACGGCGGCGAGGGCCCAGGCGTCGGCGAGGCCCTGGCTGGCCACGGCGGCCAGGGCGCCGATGGCCAGGGCGCCGATGGCCATGATGGTGGCCACCACGCCGAAGTGGTCCCCGGGCCGGCGGTCCACCAGGGCCCCGAGGGCGAGCCGCACGAGGACCGCGCCGAGGCTGCAGCCGGCCACCAGGTAGCCGGCCGTGCCGGCCCCCAGGTGCAGGGCGACCGCGCCGCTGCTCAGGAAGGTCACGAGACCACTGGCCTCGAACATGCCCAGGCCGAGGGCCACGCTGAGCAGCACGAGGGGGGCGAGGCGGAGGGAGGACCGGTCGGCAGCCTCCCGCTGCCTGCGCCAGGCCCGGACAGGACGCTCGGGTCCGGCGTCGGGGACCAGACGGCTGGCCAGCACCCCGAGGGCCCCGGCCAGCACGAAGGCCCAACGCCAGCCCACGCTGAGGGCGATGATCGGCACGGCCAGGCCGCCGAGGAGCGGGGCGAGGGGCACGGCAGCTTGGTTCACCCCGAAGGCCCGGCCCTGGCGGCCGGGCCGAACGCTGCGGGCCAGGAACAGGTAGGAGGCCGGGGAGATCCAGCCGGCCACCACCCCGGCCACCACCAGCAAGGCGGCCAGGCTGGCCACGTCTCGGCTGCCGAGGCCCAGGGCCACCAGCACCAGGCCCTCGAGCAGGGCGCCGAGGCGCAGGACCGTGGCCCCGCCGACCCGCTCCGACACCCGGCTCAGGGGGACCGAGCTGGCCGCGGCCGCCACGAAGTAGAGGCCGGCGACCAGGCCGAGGGTGCTGGGTCCGAAGTGCAGGCTGTGCCGGATCTGCACCGCCAGGGCCCCGACCAGGTAGACCGGCAGGGAAGCGCAGAGCGTGGCGGCGGTGGCGGCCACCACGGCCCGCCGCCCACCAGGGCGCTGGCGGCTCGAGCGCGAGTCCGTCGGGTTCACGGCGACGTGTGCCGGGGTCGCGTCGAGGACTGGGCGGAGGTGGGCGTGGACCTAGGGTATCGGGCCAGGTCCGCGGCCCATCGAGGGGCCGGGTGTAGCCTGCCGGCACTGTGGCCACGACGAAGGGCTCCACGCCGACCCGGGCCCGGCCGTCGACTGCCCGGGCGCCGCGGCGTCCCGGGGCCGCCAGCGGCACCCGACGCTCGACTGGTCGCCGAGCCAGGCCCCAGCAGCGCGCCCGCCGCCGGTCGGCGCCGAGTCCCTGGTCGACGGCCCTGGCCGGGCACCGGGCCGACCTGGCCGGCATCGGCCTGCTGACCCTGGCCATCCTCTTGGCCTTGGCCCTCTACGCCGATGCCCTCGGACCCCTCGGGGGCGGTGTCCGCCACGGCTTCGCCCTGCTCCTCGGGGTCGACCGATTCCTCTTGCCGCCAGCCCTGGCCGTGGCCGGCGGGGGGCTGGTGGTCCGCTCGGCGCTCCAGCCACCCCTCCGGGCGGTGCTCGGCCTGCTGCTCGGGGTCCTGGCGGTGGCTGGCGTGGCCAGCTTGGCCGGGGGCTCGCCTGGCCTCGGAGCCCCGAGCTCCCGCCTGGCCGGCGCGGGCGGCTGGGTGGGGGCCCTCGCCGGCGACCCGCTGCGCGCCGGGCTGGGTGGCGCCGGCGCGGCGGTCGTGTTGGTGGCGGTCCTCCTCGTCGGGGTCCTGCTCCTCACGGGCACCACCCTCCGCGCGGTGGTCCAGCACCTGGTCCGCCTCGCCCGGGGCGCCGCCGCTCGGCGCCCCGCGGTCCGGCCGCCTCGACTGCTGGCCTCGGCCGCAAGCCGCAGGCCTGCGGGGTCGGCAGGACCGGGTCGGCTCGGGACCGAGGAGCTCCTCCCGCCCTCTGACGCTGGGCAACCGACGGCTGGGTCGGCAGGGACCGACCTCATGGACCCGACGTCGGGTGTCGTCCCCCCGGCCGTCGATCCCGGCGACCCGGTCGGCACCGACGCCACGGGCGAGGTCCCGCCGCCCTCGTCGCAGGCCTCGGCCGAGCGCAGCGGTCGGTCAGCCCTGCAGTCGGGCAAGGGGTCGAGCGATCCTGAGCCCCTTGCGGCCCTCGCTGGAGCCGCGGGCAGCGGCCCCTGGCGCCTGCCGCCCCCGAGCCTGCTCCGGCGTTCCGAGGAGCGCCGGATCGACCAGCAGGACGTCGCCGCCGCCGGCCGAGCGCTGGTGGCCGCCCTCGCCAGCCACGGGGTCGAGACCCGGCTGGTCGGGGCCACGGTCGGCCCCACCGTGACCCGCTTCGAGCTGGAGCTGGGTCCGGGCGTGAAGGTGGCCCGGGTCACCAGCCTGGCGAAGGACATCGCCTACGCCATGGCCTCCCCTGACGTCCGCATCCTGGCCCCCATCCCCGGCAAGTCGGCCATCGGGGTCGAGGTGCCGAACCAGCGCCGGCAGCTGGTGACCCTCGGGGACGTCCTGGCTGCCGAGGAGGCCCGGCGGGCCACCCATCCCTTAGTGGTCGGCATGGGCCGGGACATCGCCGGTCGGGCCGTGCTGGTCAACCTGGCCGAGATGCCCCACCTGCTCATCGCCGGGGCCACCGGCTCGGGCAAGTCCTCCTGCATCAACTCCATCCTCACCTCCCTCCTCCTGCGCAGCACCCCCGAGCAGGTCCGGCTCCTCCTGGTGGACCCCAAGCGGGTCGAGCTGGGGCAGTACAACGGGCTGCCCCACCTCCTCACCGAGGTCGTCGTGGACCCTCGCCGGGCCGCCCAGGCCCTCGGCTGGGTGGTCAAGGAGATGGAGCGCCGCTACGACCTCCTCGCCGAGGTCGGCTGCCGGGACATCGGCGGCTACAACGAGCTCGTCGAACGGGGCCTCCTCGACGAGGACCAGGTCAGCGGCCCGCCAGCGGCCGGGGACGTCGCCGACGGCGACCCTGCGGCCAGGGAGCCTTCAAGCCTGGCGGCCGCGTTGGTCGAGGAGAGCCGCCGGGCCCTGGCCGCCCCGGCCACCACCTACGAGCGCCTGCCCTATGTCGTCGTGGTGGTCGACGAGCTGAACGACCTCATGATGGTGGCCGCCCGGGACGTCGAGGACTCGGTGTGCCGCATCGCCCAGATGGCCCGGGCCGTCGGCATCCACCTGGTGCTGGCCACCCAGCGGCCCTCGGTGGACGTCATCACTGGGGTCATCAAGGCCAACGTCCCCTCCCGCCTCGCCTTCTCCGTCTCGTCCCTCGCCGACAGCCGCGTCATCCTGGACCAGCCCGGTGCCGAGCGCCTGGTCGGCAAGGGCGACATGCTGCTCCTCACGGCGTCGTCCTCCGTGCCCCGCCGGATCCAGGGGCCCTGGGTGTCCGAGGAGGAGGTCCGGGCGGTCGTCGCCCACTGGCGCCGCCAGCGCGAGGCCCAGTACGTCGTCGGGATCGTCGGCGACGAGGCCGGTCCGGGGACGGGCGCCCAGGACGACGACGAGGACGAGCTGCTGCCCCGGGCCATGGAGCTCGTCGTCCGCTCCCAGCTCGGGTCGACCTCCATGCTCCAGCGCAAGCTCCGGGTCGGTTTCGCCCGGGCTGGTCGGCTCATGGACCTGCTCGAGCGCCGGGGGGTGGTCGGACCGGCCGAGGGCTCGAAGGCCCGGGCGGTGCTCATGACCCCCGAGGAGCTCGACCAGCTCCAGCAGCGGTGAGCGGCCCTCGGTCCCTGCCCCGACCCCCGCGCCGCCGGCGCTCGGCTCGCCAGCGGATCCGCCGCCGGCGGCTCGTCGCCGGGGGAGCCCTCCTCGGCGTGGTGCTCCTCGGCCTCGGCATGTCCCGGCTGACCGCTGCCCCGCCCCGGCCCACCGTTCGGCTCGACCTGCCGGCACCAGCCGCAGGGGCCGCCGTCGCGGCCCTGCCCTGGCCGGCCACGGGACAGGCGGCCGTGGCCGTGCCCAGCACGGGCTTCTTTTTGACCTCGGGCCCCGAGCGACCCGTGCCGGTGGCCAGCCTCACGAAGATCATGACCGCCCTGGTCGTCCTCCACGACCACCCCCTGCAGCCCGGTCAGGCCGGTCCTCTCGTGACCATCACCCCGACCGACGTGGCCGACGCCGCTCGCCTCGAGGCCCAGAACGCCACCGTCCTCCCCATCCAGGTCGGTGAACGGCTGAGCGAACGCCAGCTGCTCGCCGGCCTCCTGGTCCGCTCGGCGAACGACTTCGCCGACGCCCTGGCCCGGTGGGACGCCGGCTCCCTCGTCGCCTTCGTGGCCCGGATGAACCGCACCGCCAGGACCCTCGGGCTTCGCCAGACGACCTACGCCGACCCCAGTGGCGTCAGCGACCGGTCCCGGAGCACGGCCGCCGACCAGCTCCGCCTCGCCGAGATCGCCATGGCGAACCCGGTCTTCGCCCAGCTCGTCTCCCAGCCCAGCGTCGTCGAGCCCCTCGCCGGGCAGGTCGCCAACTACATCAGTGCCGTCGGCCACGACGGCGTGGTCGGGGTCAAGTCCGGCTTCACCCAAGCGGCCATGGGGTGCCTGGTGCTCGCGGCCCGCCGGCCGGTCGAGGGCCGCAGCGTCCTGGTCCTGGCGGCCGTGACCGGCCAGGGCGGCTTCAATCCCCTCGGTCTGGCCCAGCAGGTCGACCTCCGGCTCGTCGACCGCCTCGCCCGGAGCCTGCGGGTCGTGACGCTGGTGCGCCGAGGGACAGTCCTCGGCACCGTGCGGGCCCCCTGGCTCGGCACCCTGTCGGCCTCCGTCCTCGCCGACCGGTCGCTCACGCTGCTGGTCGGGCCGGACCAGTCGCCCCGGTGGTCCAGCGCCCTTCAGCCCCTGCGCGTCCCCAGCCGACCGGGGTCGCTGGTCGGCCAGGTGACGGTCCAGCTCGGCGAGCAGCGTGTCGAGACGCCCCTCGTCACGGCTCGCGCCCTGCCGCCGCCCGGTCTGTGGTGGCTGCTGGCCCACTGACCGGGCCGCCGCGTGAGACCGGGCCGCCAGGGGGCGCAGGCCGGGATGCCCGCTCGTCGTTGTTGTTCCCTTGTGCAGCAGGATGGGGCTGGGGTCGCCTCGGGCGCATCCGCACGACACGTTCGTCGGGTCGCGTCCCGGCCGCTACGGTTCGGCGCCGTGCGAGCGCGTGCCCCGGCCTCCTCGGCGAACCTGGGACCTGGTTTCGACGTCCTGGCCCTGGCCCTGGCCCGCTACGTGGAGGTCGAGGTGACCCCGGCACCGGCCCTGGCGGTCCGCACCGAGGGCGAGGGGGCGAGCCTGCCGCAGGACGCCGAGCACCTGGCGGCCCGGGTGGCCATCGCGGTGGCGGGCCATGACCGCCTGGCGGTGACCGTCCGCTCGGAGATCCCGGTGGCCCGGGGCCTGGGCTCCTCGGCCGCCCTGGCGGCGGCGGCAGCGGCAGCGGCGGGCTCGCCGGACCCCCTGGGGGTGGCCGCCGAGGTCGACGGGCACCCGGAGAACGCGGCGGCCAGCGTCCTCGGGGGCCTGGTGGCCGCCACGGTGGTCGACGGCCGGCCCCGAGTGGTGCGGCTCCCCCTGGATCCGGCGCTGGCCTTCGTCTGCCTCGTGCCGGACCGGCCGCTCAGCACGGCCGAGGCGCGCCGGGTCCTGCCGGCCAGCGTCGCCCGGCAGGACGCCACTTTCAACCTGGGGCGCCTGGCCCTGCTGCTCGCTGGTCTGGCCGACCACCGCCAGCTCGTCCCCGAGGCGGCCGAGGACCGCCTGCACCAGGCCCAGCGCAGCCAGCTGTTCCCGGAGGCCCCCCGGCTGCTCGGCGAGCTGGTGGCGGCCGGGGCCAAGGCGGCCTGCTGGTCGGGTGCAGGGCCGACGCTGCTCGGGATCTGCGAGGCGCCTCGCCAGGAAGAGGTCCGCCGAGCCGGGGACCGGGCCCTGGCCGCTGCCGGGGTGGCCGGGCAGGCCTGGGCGCTGGCAGCCGACCAGGTCGGGCTCTGCGTGGCCGACGAGCAGGGCCGGTGGCAGCCCTGGCAGCCCTCGTAGACTGAGCCGGTGGCCCGCCGCTACCTGCTGCGCACCTTCGGATGCCAGATGAACGAGCACGACGCCGCGCGCCTCGCCGGTCTGCTGGAGGACGACGGCCTGGTCCCGGCCTCGTCGCTGGAGGACGCCGACGTCGTGGTCTTCACCACCTGCTGCATCCGGGAGAGCGCCGACCAGCGGCTCTACGGCCAGCTGGGCCAGTTGAAGGCGTGGAAGGAGCGGCGCCCAGGGCTCCAGATCGCCGTGGGGGGCTGCCTGGCCCAGAAGGACCGGGAGGGCATCGTGGCGCGGGCCCCCCACGTGGACGTGGTCTTCGGGACCCACAACCTCGGGGCCGCGCCAGGGTTGCTGCGGCGAGCGGCCGAGGAGGGGCCGGTGGTGGCGGTGCCCGAGGGGCCCGAGGGTCACGACGACGGGCCGGTGGCCGCCCAGCGTCGGGACCTGCCCTTCTCGGCGTGGGTCACCATCCAGGTGGGCTGTGACAACCGCTGCGCTTTTTGCATCGTGCCCCAGGTGCGGGGGCGGGAGGCGAGCCGGCCCTTGGCCGAGGTGGTGGCCGAGGTCGAACAGCTGGCTACCCGGGGCGTCACCGAGGTCACCTTGCTGGGCCAGAACGTGAACTCCTACGGCCGGGACCTGACCCGCCGGCGGCCGCTGTTCGCCGAGCTGCTGCGGGCGGTCGGGTCGGTGCCGGGCATCCGGCGGGTGCGCTTCACCAGCCCGCACCCCAAGGACCTGCGGCCCGAGACCATCGCGGCCATGGCCGAGACCGAGGCGGTCTGCCCCCAGCTCCACCTGCCCCTCCAGTCGGGCTCCGACCGGGTCCTGGCCGCGATGCACCGGGGGTACACGGCCCAGCGCTACCTCGACCGGCTGGCGGCCGCTCGGGCCGCGGTCCCGGATTTGGCCGTCACGACGGACATCATCGTGGGCTTCCCCGGGGAGACCGAGGAGGACTTCAGCCAGACCCTGGCGGTGGCCGCCGAGGTCGGCTACGACTCGGCGTACACCTTCATCTTCTCGCCCCGCCCGGGGACCGAGGCCGCCGGCATGACGGCGAGCTTCGTCGACCCCGAGGTGGTGGCGGAGCGGTTCGAGCGGCTCCGGGTGGTGGTCGAGCGCAGCGCCCTGGCCCGCCATCAGGCCCGGGTGGGCCGGGAGGAAGAGGTCCTCGTCGAGGGGCCCTCGACCAAGGACCCCGGCGCGTGGTCCGGTCGTACCGCCCAGGGGAAGCTGGTCCACGTGGCCGAGCCCGACCCGGCGCGCTGGCCAGCAGCCGGCAGCTACGTCACGGTGGGGATCGTGGGGGCCGCCCCCCACTTCCTGCGGGGCGAGCTCCGGGCGGTGCTCCAGCCCCCCCGGCACCAGCCGACCCGCCGGCGGGTGCCGGTCGCCGTCCTCGGCTGAGCGGTGTCGAGCATCGCCCTGCCGGTGGCCAGCTCCCGTGAACCGGGTCCGCCGACCCGGCCGGGGCCGGGTGATCGGGCGTCGGTCGGTGCCGGGCATCTGGCCTTGGTGGGCTGCACCGCCTCGGGCAAGACGGCCCTCGCCCTGGCCCTCGCCGAGCGGCGACCCGACGTGGAGGTGGTCTCGGTCGACTCGATGGCCGTCTACCGGGGCATGGACGTGGCCACGGCCAAGCCCTCGGCAGCGGCGCGTCTGCGGGTCCCGCACCACCTGGTGGACGTGGCCGATCCCGACGAGGAGTACACCGTGGCCCGCTTCCGGGCCGAGGCCCTGGCCGCCGTGGCGGCGATCGAGCGCCGGGGGCACCGGGCCCTGCTGGTGGGGGGCACGGGCCTCTACCTGCGGGCCCTCGTCGACGACCTGCAGCTGCCGGGCCGCTACCCGGCCCTGGCCGAGGAGCTGTGGGCCGAGACGGCCGACCCCGCCGGCCTGGCCGCGGCGTTCGCCCGGCTGGCCGCCCTGGACCCCCTGGCGGCCAGCCGGATCGAGCCGGGGAACCGCCGACGGGTGGTGCGGGCCCTGGAGGTGACCCTGGGGTCGGGACGTCCCTTCTCGTCCTACGGGCCCGGCCTGACCCGCTACCCGCCGACCCCGGTCCGGCTGCTGGGCCTGCCCTTCGAGCCCGGCGTCGTGGACCGGCGCATCGCCGAGCGCTTCGCCACCTGGCGGCAGGGCAGCCTGCTGGCCGAGGTCCGGGCGCTCGCCGCCCGGCCGGCTGGGCTGTCGCGGACCGCCCGCCAAGCGGTCGGGTACCGGGAAGTCCTGCGGCACCTCGAGGAAGGGGCGGACCTGGCGGCCTGCTACGAGGAGGCCGAGCGCCGGAGCCGGGTGCTGGCTCGCCGCCAGTGGGCCTGGTTCCGGCGGGATCCCCGAATCCAGTGGCTCGACCCGGCCGACGCCCTGCCGGCGCTGCTGGCCGCCTGGGACGCCGCCGGCGCGGACCCTCGAGCGGCGGGTCGCCGATGAGCTCCGGCGAGGCGATGCTGGCCCTCGGGAAGTACGAGGGGGCGGGCAACGACTTCCTGGTGCTCCTCGACCCCCCCGCGGAGGGGCCGCTTCGGGCCGACGAGGTCGTGGCCCTCTGCCACCGCCGCTTGGGGGTCGGGGCGGACGGGCTGCTGGAGCTCCGGCCGGGATCGGCGGGGAGCGACCTCGGGATGGTCCTCTGGAACGCCGACGGCTCCCAGGCGGAGATGAGCGGCAACGGGGTGCGGTGTCTGGTCCACGCCGCCCTCGACGCCGGCCGGGTGGGCCCTGGAGCGGTCCGGGTGGCCACCGCAGCGGGCCTCCGGACCGTCGAGGTCAGGCGGACCGAGGCCCCGGGGACCGCCGAGGCCGAGGTCGCCATGGGGCCGGTCGAGCTGGGACCCGGCTGGGTCCGGGCGGGGGACCGCTGGGAGGAGCTCCTCCCGGTGGCCGGTGCCCCGGCGGGCGCGCCCCGCCTCGAGGACGGTGCCGTGGCCGCCCTCCAGGCGATGCTCACCGAGGCCGTCCCCGGCCCGCGGCTCTGGGTCCGGCTGGCCGGGGCCGGCAACCCCCATGTGGTCGTCGTGCTCGGCGAGGCCCGGGACCGGGAGGAGCTCGGGGCGCTGGCCGCTCGCCTCGGGCCGTCGGTGGGTCGGCTGGTGCCGGGGGGGGCGAACCTCGAGGTCGGGGTGCTCGAGGGCCCGGGTCGGGCCCGCATGGCGGTCTTCGAGCGGGGAGTCGGGCTGACCCAGGCCTGCGGGACCGGCAGCGTGGCCTTCGGGGCGGTGGTGGCGGCGTCGGGGCTGAGCCCGGCGCCGCTCGACGTGGCCAACCCCGGCGGGGTGCTGCGGGTGGCCCTCGGGTCCGACGGCGTCCGCCTCGGGGGACCGTCGCGCCGGGTGGCCGAGGTCCGGGTGGCCCGGGCGTGGCTGTGGGGGCCGCAGCGTCCGTGACCCTCATCGACCGGCGGGTCCAGGAGCGGATCGTCCTCGTCGGGGTGGTCTTCCCCTGGAACCGGGTCGCCCAGGTGGAGGACGACCTCGAGGAGCTGGCGCGCCTGGTCGAGACCGCCGGGGCCCTGGTCGTGGGCCGCATGGTCCAGCGTCGGGACCGGCCCGACCCGGCCACCTTCCTCGGGGCGGGCAAGGCCGAGGAGCTCCACCAGCTCGCCGAGACCCTGGACGCCGACACGGTGGTCTTCGACGACGAGCTGAGCCCCGCCCAGCAGCGGAACCTGGAGCGGATCCTCGGACGGACCGCCATCGACCGCACAGCGGTGATCCTCGACATCTTCGCCCAGAACGCCCGGAGCCAGGAGGGCAAGGCCCAGGTGGAGCTCGCCCTGCTCCGCTACCGCCTGCCCCGGCTCCGGGGCCGGGGCACGGCCATGAGCCGGTTGGCCGGTGGGATCGGCACCCGGGGACCCGGGGAGAGCCAGCTCGAGGTGGACCGCCGGCGCCTGCTCCGGCGGATCGCCGCCTTGCAGGACGAACTGGAGGAGCTGGAGGCCACCCGGGCCACCCAGGCCCGCTGGCGGCGCCGGTCCCGGCAGCGGTCGGTGGCCCTGGTCGGCTACACGAACGCCGGCAAGTCCACCCTGTTGCGGGCCCTGACCGGCAGCGAGGTGGTCGTGGCCGACCGGCTCTTCTCCACCCTGGACCCCCGGACCCGGCGCCTGGCCCTCCCAGGCGGGGAGACCGTCTTGGTGTCGGACACCGTGGGCTTCGTGCGGAAGCTGCCCCACCAGCTCGTCGAGGCGTTCCGGACTACCTTGGCCGAGGTCCGCCAGGCCGATCTGCTGCTCCACGTGGTCGACGGTTCGGTGCCCACGGCCGAGGCCCAGATGGCGGCGGTCCGGGAGGTCCTGGACGAGATCGGCGCAGCCGAGCTACCCGAGCTACTGGTGCTGAACAAGGCGGACCGGGACCCGCAGGTCGTCGAACGCCTGGCCGCCCGGCATCCCGAGGCCGTCGTGGTGGCGGCCGCCACCGGTCAGGGGCTCGAGGTCCTCGTCGACGTGCTCGCCGGGCGGCTGCGGGCCAACGACCAGGTGGCCACCTTGGTGGTGCCCTTCGAGCGGGGCGACGTCCTAGCGGCGGTGCACCGGGAGGGCGAGGTCCTGCGGGAGGAGCACGGGGAAGGAGGGACGACGGTGCAGGTGGTGCTGGACCAGGTGGGCGTGGCCCGCTTCCGAGCATTCGTGGTCGAGCAGTGAGCGCGCTCGAGCCCTACCCCTACGACCGCCTCGCCGAGCTCCAGGGACTGGCAGCCGCCCATCCCGAGGGGGCGGTCGACCTCTCGATCGGCACGCCCTGCGACCCGCCCCCCGAGGTGGTCGAGGCGGCGCTGGCCCGGGCCGAGGGCCTGCCGGGCTACCCGCCCTCGGCCGGCACCCCCGAGGCGCGGGCCGCGGCCGCCGACTGGATGGCCCGACGCTTCGACGTCCGGGTGGAACCGGGCCAGGTCGGCCTCTGCGTGGGCACGAAGGAGCTCGTGGCCACGGTGCCCTGGCTGCTCCGCCAGCGGCGACCCGAGCGGGACCTCGTGCTCTGCCCGGCGGTCGCCTACCCGACCTACGCCATGGGGGCCCGCCTGGCCGGCTGCCGGGTGCTGGCCATCCCCGAGGGCCCCGGGGGCCGACCGAACTGGGGGGCCCTGTCGAGCGAGACCTTGAGGCGGGCCCTTTTGATCTGGGTGAACAGCCCGGCCAACCCGAGCGGAGCATTGACCGACCTGGAGGAGGCAGCGGCCTTCGCCCGCGCGGCCGGGGTGCCCCTGTTCTCCGACGAGTGCTACGTCGAGCTGACCTGGCAGGGGCCGCCCCGGACCGTCCTGGCCGGGGGCGCCGAGGGGGTGGTCGCGGTCCACTCCCTCTCCAAGCGGTCGAACCTCGCCGGTCTACGGGTCGGCTGCTTCGCCGGGGACCCGGGCCTGGTCGGCGAGCTGGTCCAGCTCCGGCGGCACCTCGGCATGATGGTGCCCGCCCCGGCCCAGGCGGCGGCCGTCGCCGCGTGGGCCGACGACGAGCACGTCGCCCTCCAACGGGACCGCTACCGCCGCCGCCTGGAGCGCCTGGCCGGGGCGCTCGAGGCGGCGGGGGCGCCCGTCGAGCTGCCGGCCGGGGGCTTCTACCTCTGGGTGCCGGCCCCGGCAGCCGCCCGGGGCGACGCCTGGGTCCTCGCCCGGGCCCTGGCTCGGGCCGCCGGCATCGTTGGCAGCCCCGGCGACCTCTACGGCGAGCGCCCGGCCCGGCACCTCCGGCTGGCCGTGGTCGTGCCGGACGAGCGGCTCGAAGCGGTCGCCCGCCGGCTCGAAAAGCTCGGTCCCACGGGCCTGGCCGAGGTCCTGGCGGCGGACCAGGAGGCCTGAGGACCGCTGCTAGGCGGGGCGGCCCGGACTGCGCCGGACAGGCACGAGTTTCGGGCAGCTTGATAGAGAAAGTTAGGGTAACCTAATCTTCGGGGGTGGGCGAGGGGATCGAGGACGCAGCCCGCCTGCCGGTCGGACCGGTCAGCCGCCCGACGGCGACGCGGGCCACTCGGCGGCGCTGGCCCTGGGCGCTCGGGCTGCTCGCCATCTGGGGGCCCGGCCTGGTGGTCATGCTGGCCGACACCGACGTCGGCAGTCTCGTGACCGCGGCCCAGTCCGGCGCCCAGTTCGGGTACCGGATGGTGCTGCCGCAGCTGCTCCTCGTCCCGATCCTCTATGTGGTCCAAGAGATGACCGTCCGGCTGGGCATCGTGACCGGGAAGGGGCACGGCGCCCTCATCCGGGAGCGTTTCGGACCTTGGTGGGGGCTGCTGTCGGCCCTGACCCTCTTCGCCGCGAGCGTCGGGGCGCTCCTGACCGAGTTCGCCGGCGTGGCCGGGGTAGGGGAGCTCTTCGGGCTCCCCCGAGCCCTCACCGTGTCGGTCGCCGCCGCCTTCCTCTGCGGGATCGCCCTGACCGGCAGCTACCGGCGGGCCGAGCGCATCGGCATCGCCTTCGGCTTGGCGGAGCTGGTCTTCGTACCAGCCATGATCCTGGCGCACCCGAGCCTCGGGGCACTGGGCCGGGGCCTGGTGCAGCTGCCGCTCGGCAACGGCTCCTTCGTGCTGCTCCTGGCGGCCAACGTCGGCGCCGTGATCATGCCGTGGATGATCTTCTATCAGCAGGGCGCGGTCGTCGACAAAGGGCTCACCCGGGCCCACATCCGGGCCGAGCGGCGGGACACGGCGGTCGGCGCCGTGCTGACCCAGGCGATCATGATCGTGATGGTCGTGACCTTTGCGGCCACGATCGGCAGGCGCCACGCAGGGGCGTCGCTGGACACGGTCGGCGAGCTCGCTCGGGCGCTTCGGCCCTTCGTCGGTCCGGCGGCGGCCGACGTGCTGCTTGGGGTCGCCATGCTCGGCGCAGGCCTGGTCGCCGCGCTGGTGGCGTCGCTGGCCGGGGCCTGGGGCATCGCCGAGGTCTTCGGCTGGACCCACAGCCTCAACGAACGGCCGAACCGCCGCTCGGCGAAGTTCTCCACCGTCTACTCCCTGGCCCACGTCCTGGGCGCCGTCATCGTCCTGCTCAGCCTGGACCTCGTGCACCTCGTCATCGACGTCGAGGTCATGAACGCCCTCCTCCTGCCGGTCGTCCTGGGCTTCCTCCTGGCCCTGGAGGCGAAGGCCCTGCCCGAGGAGGACCGCATGCGGGGTGCCCAGCGCCTGGCGGTCACCGCCCTGTGCGTGGTCGTCATGGCATTCGGGCTGTTCATGGTGCCGAGGACCCTCGGCTGGACGTGAGCATCTTCCGAGGTGACCTCGCTCCCGGTGACCGTCATCGTGACGCCGGGCCGGTGACCGGACGCTAGCCTGCCGCCGATGGCCGACCTCTCCGCCGACATCGAGGAGCTCTGGGCTCGGCGCGCCGAGCTGGTGCCGGGGGACGCCGAGGCCCTGGCCAGCGTCGAGGCGGCCGTCGGGCTGCTGGACCGGGGCGAGGCCCGGGTGGCCGAGGTCGGCGCCGAGGGCGAGGTCGTGGTCCACGAGTGGCTCAAGCAGGCCATCCTGCTGCTCTTCCGGCTCCGGCGGATCGAGACCGTGGAGCTCGGGCCCTTCGAGTTCGCCGATCGGCTGCCCCTCAAGCGCGGGTGGGCGGCGGCGGGCGTCCGGGTCGTGCCGGGCGCCTCGGCGCGTTGGGGTTCCTACGTGGCGCCCGGCTGCGTGCTCATGCCCAGCTACGTGAACATCGGGGCCTACGTCGGCCCGGACAGCATGGTGGACACCTGGGCCACGGTGGGTTCCTGCGCCCAGATCGGGGCCCGGGTGCACCTCTCGGGCGGGGTCGGCATCGGCGGGGTCCTCGAACCGCCGAACGCGGTGCCGGTGGTCGTCGAGGACGACGCCATGATCGGCAGCCGGGCGATGGTGACCGAGGGGGCCCGGGTGGGTCGGGGCGCGGTCCTCGGAGCCGGGACGATCCTGAACCCCTCCATCCCCGTCCTCGACGCCCAGACCGGCGAGGAGCTCTCCCGGGGCGTGGTGCCGGCCTGGTCGGTGGCGGTGGCGGCCAGCCGTCGCCGGTCCTTCCCCGGGGGGGAGTTCTTCCTGCCCTGCGTCCTGGTGATCAAGCGCCTCCCGCCGGGGGAGCGGCACGACAAGGCCCAGCTGGAGTCCCTCTTGCGGGACCACGGAGCGGGCCTGTGACGGCACCAGAACCCCTCCGGGCCGAGCCAGCGAGCGAGGGCCTCATGAGCGGGGCCGAAGCGGAGGACCTCGGGGAACGGTTGCTGGAGCGCACCGCCCAGTTGGTCGAGGTGGCCTCGGTGAGCCATCAGGAGGCCGAGCTGGCCGACCTCGTGGAGGCCGAGGTGCGGGGCGTGGCGGACCTGGGCGTGGAGCGAATCGGGGACAGCGTGGTCGCCCGGAGCGCCGATCGGGGCGGCGCCCGCCTGGTCCTGGCCGGCCACCTGGACACGGTGCCGCCTGCGGTCGAGGGCCTCGGGATCGAACGACTGCCCGATGCCGTGGCCGGCCTGGGCGCGGTCGACATGAAGGGCGGGCTCGCCGTGCTGCTGGAGCTGGCCTGCCGAGCCGCCCACGCCAGAGTGGGCTTGACCTTCGTGTTCTACGCCTGCGAGGAGGTCGCCAGGGAAGAGAACGCCTTGGGGCGCTTGGCCCAGGAGCGTCCCGGCCTGCTCGAGGGCGATGCCGCCGTCCTGGCCGAGCCGACCGGCGGGGTGGTCGAGGCGGGCTGCCAGGGCACCGCACGGATCCGGGTCACCTTGGGGGGCCGACGGGCCCACACCGCTCGACCCTGGACCGGGGTGAACGCCGTCCACCGCATGGCCCCGCTCCTGGCCCGGATCAGCAGCTATCCGGGCCGGCGGGTCCGGCTGGATGGCTGCGAGTACCGGGAGCAGCTCCAGGCGGTGGCGGTCCAGGGAGGGGCGGCGGCGAACGTCGTGCCCGACCTGGCTCAGTTGGTCCTGAACCACCGCTTCGCCCCGGACCGCAGCCCCGAGGAAGCCCTCGCTGCCCTCGAGGCCTGGGTCGAGGAAGACCTCCAAACCGCCTTGGGGGACCAGCTCGAAGTCCTCGACGTGGCACCGGCGGCGCCGCCCCACCTGGCGAGTCCCTGGCTGGCCGCCTTGGTGGCGGCCACCGGTCAGGCCCCACGCGCCAAGCTCGGCTGGACCGACGTGGCCACCTTCGCCGGCATGGGCGTGCCGGCGGCCAACTTCGGGCCAGGCGACCCCCGTCTGGCCCACGGACCCCGGGAAGTGGTCCACCGGGACGAACTCCTCCACGCGTTCTGGGTCCTCGGCGCCCTCGTCGGACTGCCGACCAGCGGACCCGAGCTCGACCCCAGAGGTCCGGGGGAGCCAGGTCCGCCCCGCTCCTAGAACTGCCGGAGCAGGCTGACCACCTTGCCGTAGAGGACGACCTCGGCCGCATCGAGGACGATCGGCTCGTAGCGGGGGTTGGCGGGCTCCAAGACCACCGCACGACCCCGCCGGCGGAAGGTCTTGACCGTGGCCTCCTCGCCCGGGAGGCCGGCGACCACGACGTCGCCTGGGTCGGCGGTTGGCTGTTGGCGCACGACCACCACGTCGCCGTCCAAGATCCCGGCCTCGATCATCGAGTCCCCCCGGACCCGCAAGCCGAAGACGGTGCCCTGACCGACGAGGTTGGCGGGAAGCGGCAGGACGTCCTCGACCAGCTCGTCGGCGAGCACGCCGGTGCCAGCTGCCACCTGGCCGACCACCGGTACGGCTCGAAGCGCGCCGATTGCCTCCCCGAGCCCGTACCCCGCCCCGCTCCCGACGGTTCCGGCGCCGGCCCCGAGCGAGGTGCCGGCCTCAACGGGCCCGCCGTGCCCGTCCTCCAGGTCGGGCAGGCGCCGCAGCTCGATGGCCCGAGGTTTGCTGGGGTCCCGCCGGAGGTAGCCCATGGCCTCGAGGGCCGTCAGATGCCCGTGGACGGAGGCCGACGAGCACAGGCCGACGGCCTCGCCGATCTCCCGGACCGAGGGGGGGTAGCCCCGGGTGGCTTGGCAGCGGGCGATGAACGCCAGGATCTGCCGGCGCCGCGGGCTGAGCTCGACGTCTTCGTCCACCGGGGCGACTCCCTTCACGCGTCGACCAGCCTACCGCCTGACCACGCCGGGGACAAACATTCGTTCGGTTCCTAACCCTCCGGAGACCCCCGTGGCCACCGAAGGGCACAGCAGGGCCCACCCTTGACATGAACACGTGTTCGTGGCCATGCTAGGAACATGTCGAACATCAGTTCGCCATCCCGTCGGATGGGGTTCGCCCATGAAGGACGCCCGGCATCCCGCCGACGTCGATTTCCCACGTCGCGGTCGGGGGCCTGCGAGCGTGGCGGCGGATCGACGGGCTGGGTGCGGCCGCTGGTCCCCGAAGGTAGGGAGCCGGGGGCGGGTCACGCCCGGGGTCTCGAGCGGGGGGCGAGGGGGCGCCCGGGTCGTCGAGCGAGGAGCGGCCGACGGTTCCTGGCGGCGCTGGGCGCCAGTGTGGGGGTCGCGCTCCTGGCGTCGCCGATCTGGGGGCAGCCCATGCGGCCATTGCCGAAGGTGCCGCCGCCGGTCGGGACGCTGGCGGTGGCGCCGGCGGCGGGCGGCGGGCCCGGGGGGTCGTGCCTCGGGTCGTGCTGATCGTTCAGGGGCAGGTCAGGAGGGCGGGCTACCGTGGATCTGGTGCGGTGCCCGTGGTGTGCCAGCGTCGACGACCGGGTCGTCGACTCGAGACTGGCCGAGGACGGCGCGGTGATCCGGCGGCGGCGGGAGTGCGGTGCGTGCGGCCGGCGCTACACGACCTACGAACGGATCGAGCAGACGCCGCTGTGGGTGCGGAAGCGGGACGGCGGGCGGGAGCCCTTCGACCGAGCCAAGGTGAAGGCTGGCGTCCTCGCGGCGGCGAAGAACCGGCCGGTCACCGCCGAGGCGGTGGCTGGCCTGGTGAGTTCGGTCGAGGAGGCCTTGCGGGGCCAGGCCGAGGTGACGAGCCAAGAGGTGGGGCTGGCCGTCCTGGAACGGCTCCGGGACCTGGACGAGGTGGCCTACCTGCGTTTCGCTTCGGTGTACAAGGGCTTCGAGCATGTGGGGGACTTCACCCGGGAGGTCGGCCTCCTGACGAAGACCACCGAGCCGAAGAGGCGGAGCTGAGGCCGAGGGTGTCCGGAGAAGGCGAGGCCATCACCCTTGGTCAGGCTCGTGGCCCTTCGGCGGTCGGCCGGCTGCGGGTCGGCGGGGTGCCGCGGTCGGCGCTGGCCATCTACGCGCATCCTGACGACGCGGACGTGTCCTGTGGCGGAACGCTGGCGACCTGGGCCAAGGCCGGCTGCCAGGTCACCTTGGTGGTGTGCACGAAGGGTGAGAAGGGGACGACGAGCCCGAGCGTGGACCCCGAAGCGCTGGCGGCGCAACGGGCCTCGGAGATGGCGGCGGCCGCCAAGGTCCTCGGGGTGGCCGATCTGCGGGCCCTGGGCTACCCGGACGGCGAGGTGGAGAACGACCGGGAGCTGCGTCGGAAGCTGGTCAGGGTCGTGCGGGAGGTCCGGCCCGAGGTGGTGCTCTGTCCTGACCCGACCGCCTTCGTTTTCGGGGAACGGTACGTGAACCACCGGGACCACCGGGTGGTCGGGGCGGCGGCCCTCGACGCGGTGGCCCCGGCAGCAGGTCGGCCGGCCTACTTCCCCGAGGCGGGTGCCCCGCACGAGGTCCCCGAGGTCCTGCTGTCGGGGACGCTCCAGCCGACGGTGTGGGTCGAGGTCGCCGACGGCTTGGCGGCCAAGGTCGAAGCGGTGGGCTGTCATCGGAGCCAGCTGGGCGACGAGGGAGCATGGGTGGGGGAGGTGGTCCGGCGGCGCGCCGGCGAGGAGGGACGGGCCGCGGGCCTGTCCGCGGCCGAGGCCTTCCGGCAAGTGCTGCTGTCGTGGTGAGCCATCGGGTCGATGCCCGCTCGCAGTTGCGGATCCTTCACGTGGACCTCGACGCCTTCTTCGCAGCCGTCGAGGTGCTCGACGAGCCGGCCCTGGCTGGCCGGCCGGTGGTCGTCGGCGGGTCGGGCCCGCGGGCGGTCGTCGCCTCGTGCAGCTACGAGGCTCGCCGCTTCGGGGTGCGCTCGGCCATGCCCATGCTGGAGGCGCTGCGGCGCTGCCCGGAGGCGGTCCACCGGCCCCTCCGGATGGCTCGCTACCGGGAGATCGGACGGGCGTTCCTCGACCTGCTGCAGGCGGCGGCGGCGGACGTCGTCGAGCCGGTCGGCCTGGACGAGGCCTACCTGGATCTGGGCGGGAACGCCCGCTCGGATCGCGCGGTGGCGGCCCTCGCCCAAGGGTTGCGTCGCCAGGTGGCGACCGAGCTCGGCCTCAGCGCCGCCGTCGGCGTGGCGGCCCACAAGCACGTCGCCAAGCTGGCCTCACGGGCGGTCAAGCGTCTCCCGCCGGTCGTCCGGGGCGAGCGCGGGATCCTGGTCGTCCCGCCGGAGGCCGAGGCCGACTTCCTGGGCCCGCTGCCCCTGGCGGCGGTGCCTGGGGTCGGGCCGGTGACCGCGGCCCGTCTGGCCGGGATCGGTCTTCACCAGGTGGCCGACCTGCGGACCGTGCCGCGGACCGTCCTCCGACGGCGCCTCGGCCAGGCCGCCGGGGACCGGCTCCTCGCCTTGGCCCAAGGACAGCTCGACGAACCGGTTCGGGCCAGCCGGCCCCGACGGTCGATCAGCAAGATCGTGACCTTTCCGAGCGACGTCGAGGACCGCGAGCGGCTCCGGGGGGTCGTGGCCGTCCTGGCACAGGCCCTCGGCGACCAGCTGGCCGACGAGGGCCTGCTCGCTCGGAGCGTCTCGGTCGGCCTCCGAGACCCGGCCCACCGGGACCACCATCGGACGAGCAGCAGCGACGCGGTCGGGGGAGCCTGGTCGGTGGGGCGGCAGGCCCTCGCCCTGTTCGATCGGCTGCCCGGGCTGCCGGCGGTCCGGGCGGTCGAGGTCAGCGTGCAGGGGCTGCGGCCCAGGAACGAGGTGGTCCAGAGCCCGACGCTGCCGTTCGGGTGCGGCGACGGTTCGACCCCGGGCGGCGTCGCCGTGGGTCGTCGGCGTCCGCCGGTCAGCCTGGACGCCGTGGCCTCGAAGCTGCGGACCCGGTTCGGTCCACGGGCCCTCCAGCCGGCGTCGACCCTGCCCGGGGCCGGGGCCCGAGGGCTCGCCGGTGGCGTTGTGGGCTCCCTGGGCCTGCGCGAAGATTGAGGTAAGGAGACGGACCGGCCGGTCGAGCAGCGAGGGGGTGCTGGTGCCGCTCTCGGAGCACGAGCAGCGGGTACTCGAGGAGTTGGAGCGCTCCCTGGCGCGCCACGACCCGCGCTTCGTCGCTCGGGTCCACCGAGGGAGCCGGGCCGTGGCCCTCCAGCGGGCTCGCTGGTGGCTCCTCGGGGCGCTCGTCGGGGTCCTGCTCATGGTCGGGACGTTCGCCGTCTCGCCCTTCCTCGGCCTGCTCGGTGCGATCCTGACCTTCGGGTCCGCCCTCGGCGCGCTCGGGGCCCTGCGCCGCTCGCCGGGGGAGCAGCGACCGACGGTCAGCCAGCACCCCGAGGCTGGCGGTCCCCGGTCGAGCTGACCT
>NZ_JAKHEX010000016.1 GCF_023130475.1 Aciditerrimonas ferrireducens | reverse complement strand
CGATCCCCAAACGGATCGCGTAGACAGCAACGACACCAGCCAACAGCTCAACCACCCAGGTCAAGGCCCTACAGTGCTGAATCGGAGGCGTAACTTCGGGTTAGCAGGTGCCCTGAACCGCTGATCGGACAAGCGGAAAGCCCCTGCCGCTGCTGTCACCCGGTCGGCAACGCGATGGGGCCGCCAATCGACAAGCCCGGCCAACGCTCGGCCTCCCCACGGCCCCGAGCTGCCCTTCACGCAACAGGCTCGGGTACACCGGCTACGGGTACGGCTACAGCTACGCGTTCGGGTACGGTTCGTGCCCGCCGGCTCCCACCCCCACGACGCCGACGGTCCCGCCTGCGCCGTCGGGTGCCCAAGGAGCCCAGAGCGGGACCTCCTCGTCCCAGTCGGGAACGGCCACCGCGTCGACCACCGACCCGACGACGAACAGCAGCGTGCGGGCCAGCGCCACCGGCATCGGTGGCCTGACCGTCTCGTACTTCACGGGTGACCCCGAGAGCCAGACCCCGACCTTCAGCAGCATCACGCCGAGCGGGGTGCTCTACTTCGACCTCCGGGTGTCCCCGACGAACACCTTCACGTCCGTCACCTTGGACGAGTGCGCGGCGAACGTCCAGCCGGCCCTCGACTACTACGACCCGACGACGGGGACCTGGCAGGTGATCCAGGGAGCGAGCCTGGTGACCCAGAACGGGCAGTCGTGCGTGCAGTTCGTCTTCACCACGACGACCACCCCCTCCATCGCCGACCTGACCGGAACCCAGTTCGCGGCCCCCGTGGTGACCACCCCGACCCCAACGCCGACGCCGAGCACCCCGACCCAGGGCTACTGGGAGGTGACGTCGGCCGGTGACGTCTACACCTTCGGGAGCGCCACCTTCCACGGATCGACCGGCAACCTCGTGCTCGACAAGCCCGTGGTCGGCGCCGTGGCAGACCGGGCGACGGGTGGCTACTGGCTGGTGGCACAACACGGCGGGGTGTTCAGCTTCGACGCTCCCTTCGAGGGCTCCCTCCCGGCCTTGCCGGCTTCTGCGCAGCCCCATGTGCCTGTGGTGGGCATGGCAGCGACCCCCGATGGCCAGGGCTACTGGGAGGTGACGTCGGCCGGTGACGTCTACACCTTCGGTGACGCCCAGTTCTACGGCTCCCTGGGCAACGTCCGGCTGGCTGCCCCGATCGTCGGCATCGCGGCGGCTCCGAACGGCCAGGGCTACTGGCTGGTCGGCGCAGACGGTGGGGTCTTCGCCTTCGGCGACGCCAGCTACCAAGGGTCGCTCCCCGGCTTGCACATCCAGGTGCACGACATCACCGGTATCGCCGCCGACCCGAACGGCGGCTACTGGCTGGTCGGTTCCGACGGCGGGGTGTTCAGCTTCGGTGGTGCCGCCTACCACGGTTCTCTGCCTGGCCAGGGCGTCACGGTGAACGACGTGGTGGGTATCGCCGCTACTCCCCACGGCAACGGGTACCGCCTGGTCGGGGCCGACGGTGGGGTCTTCGACTTCGGCTCGGCCCAGTTCGAGGGCTCCATCCCGGGCCTGCCCGCCTCGGTGCGGCCGCCGGTGCCGACGGTGGGGATCGCCACCGCGAGCTGAACACGATCCCGACCAGAACCTCCGAGGGAGCCCCGGTCAATGACCGGGGCTCCCTCGCGTCAGAGACTCCGCACCTCGACCTCCCTTGAGACCCGTCAACGCGGCACCACCGCTCGGTGGATCCTCGGCGTCGGCGACCCTCCAGAGGGAGCGCCAGCCCGCTCGCGGTGCTGACCCCTACCCCTCCGCGCTCCGCCGCACGGCAGCCCGGGCGGGCCGGCCCTGCTCCTCGGGGGGCGGGGCGTGGCGGAAGGCCAGGTAGTAGCTGAGGGTGTTGGCCCCCATGAAGACGGCGGCCCCGACGATGGGGATGTCCACGAAAGTCCCCATGATCGCCCCTCCGACCACCGGGCTGATGGAGGAGGTCACCATGGAGGGCAGGGTGCCGAGGGCGGCCACCGTGCCCCGGCGCCGCTCGTCGGCCACCCCCATGGTGTAGGACTGCCGGGCCGGGATCCCGAGGCTGTTCGCCACGGTCCGCAGGGTGAGCAGGACGGCGGCGACGACGAAGGTCGGGGCGGGGGCCATGCCGATGAGCAAGAGGACCGACAGGCCCCGGGTGACGGCCACCGTCCGCACCGCCCCCAGCCTTGCCGTCAGGCGGTCGGCGCCGAGGTAGGGCAGGGCGCTCAGGAGGTTCACCACGGTGAACACCAGGCCCACCTCCGCCGAGCCCACCCCGAAGCGGACGTGGAACCAGTAGGTGAGCAGGGGGCCGAGGAACCCGAAGCCGAAGCCGTTCAGGGCGTTCGTCAGCCCCAGCCGGCCGATGAGCTGCCGGGTCGAGAGGCCCCCCGGTGAGCCCTGCTCGGCGGTCCCTTGGCTGGCCGCTCCCTTCGTCGGGCCCTCCCCGGCGGCGGCCTCTGCCGCCAGGGCGGCGCTCCCCGCGCCCTTCCGGGGCCAGCCCGGTCGCGGTTCCCGCAGGGGGAGGCTGACGAGGACCACCACCAGGGAACAGAGCGCGCCGAGCACGAACACCAGGCGGTAGCCGGTGTCGACCGAGAGCCCGAGGCCGTGCAGGGCGGCCGGCAGGCCAGCCACGAGCGAACCGGCGGCGGCCGCCAGCACCCCGAGGAGGCCCAGGCGGGCGAAGGCCCGGGTGCGCTGCGCCGGGGGCACCGAGGCGGCCAGGAGCGGCTGCTCCGCCGGGAAGAAGGGCCCGAACGCCCCGCCGCTGCCCGCCCCGCCACCTCGACCGATGCCGCCCAGGCCGCTTGCCACGGCGGCCACCGCCACGTTCGTCGAGCCCGCCAGGGCCAGAGCCCCGAGGACCCCGAGCAGGCCCACCCCGATGAGGACCGGTCGGCGCCCGATCCGGTCCCCCACGATGCCGACCGCGGCCACCAGCCCCGCCCCGAGGAAGCTCCCGGCCGTCAGCACCGCCCCGACCGTGGTCGAGGAGAGGTGCTGGCGGGCCAGGTAGAGGGGGAAGACGACGGTTAGGAAGGCGGTGGCGAAGCTCCGCACGGCCCGCCCGGCGTAGAGCCAGGGCAGGTTCCCCTCGCTGCCCCCGCCCTGGGCGGGCGCGGACGCGCTGGCTGCTGGTCCTCGTCCCTCGATGTCGCGAGAGTCTAACTACCGGGGGTCCGGGTCCCGCCGGGCGAGCCGGGCTCCAACCTGGACACGGACACCGCCAGGGGCGGGTCGGACCGGGCTGGTCAGATGCAGCCCTGAGTCGAGACCGGGGCGCTCGCCGTCTCCCCGGCGGCCACCTCCGGGGCGACCTCGTGGGCGGTCAGGGCGAAGCCGGTGTCCGACGAGCCGACCTCCCGGGCAAAGACGATGCCGTCCACCTGGCCCTGGGGGTCCAGCAGGGGCCCCCCGGAGTTCCCCGGCTCGACCACCGCCCGCAGGGCGTAGATCTGCCGGGTGACCTGGGCGTCCTGGTAGATGTTCGGGCCGGTCACCGTCTCGGTCTCCCGGATCCGGGCCGGCACGGGGGTGAAAGGCCCGTTCTCGGGGTAGCCGACCACCTCGGCGTTGGCCCCCGCCGGCTGGGACCCGGCGAAGTGCAGCGCCGGGAGGCCCAGCCCGGGCACGGCCAGGACGGCCACGTCGACGTCGGGGTTGTAGTAGACGACGGTGGCCGCCTCGTCGATGACCCGCCCGGCCCCGTTCTGCACGATCCGCACCTGCCGGGCCCCGGCAACGACGTGGGCGTTCGTCACGATCCGGCCCGGGGCCACCACGAAGCCGCTGCCCTCGCTCTCCTGGGAGCACTCGGGCTCGAAGGCCAGGATCTTCACGATGCTCGGGGCGTCCGCGCTGACGACCGAGGCCGGCACCGCCCCGGGGGTGGGCGGCGGGGTGGGCAGCACGGTCGTGATGCCCAGGTCGTTGAAGATCGGCGGGAAGTCCCGGTCCTCGACCACCCGCAGGAAGCCGGAGAAGTCCTCGCTAACGGTCGCCGGCATGGCCTGGTCGATGTGCTGGAGGATGACCGAGTCCTGGACCTCCCTCGTGAGCGCGCTCGGCGGCAGGTCGGCCACCGCCAGGGCCAGCACCCAGAGGACGAACAAGAAGGCCGCCAGCGCCCCGGCCGCCCCGGTGACGGCGTCCATCCGCCGCACCGCCCGGCCGACTGCGCCCCGGCCCATCCGCCGGCGGACCGCCGTCGCCAGGCCCACGGCGACCTCCTGGAGCACCACGGCGATGACCACCACCGAGACGATGGCCACGATCCGCTCGGCGGTCCCCGAGGTGAAGAGCCGGGCGAGGGGCGGGGCGACCGCCACCCCGAGCCAGAGCCCCCCGACCAGGCCGACGATGCTCGCCACGGTCACCACCAGCCCGTTCCGGTACCCGCGGACCGCGAAGAGCACCCCGAGACCCAGGATCACCAGGTCGAGCCAGTCGCCGTGCACGTCCCTCCTCGACCTCCCTCTCCTCGGACGCCCCCCGGCAGCCCGCCTGGTCACGGCCGCGCCGCAGCATCATGCCAGGCGCCTCCCCGCACCGGGGGGCTCCCCGCCCCCGCGTCGGACCCGACCCCGGTGCCGGCCATCCTGGGTCGTTGTCGCCGTTCCCCTGCGTCGTGCTAGGAAACAGGGCATGGCCTGGACCTCGACCGCCCAGACGCGCAGCGCCAGTCGGACCTCTCGCCTCGCCTGGCGCCTCCCGGTCGCCGGGGCCCTGCTCGGGGTGGCCCTCGGGGCCGCGGCCTGCAGCTCCTCCACCCCGGTCTCCTCCGCCACCGTCAGCCCCTCGGCCAAGGTGGCGGCGGTCGAGTCGGCGAAGCTCGGTCACCGCATCCTCACCGTCGACGGCCGGGCGGTCTACGTCCACCTCACGACCGGTGGCGTCACGGCCCCCTGCACCGGCGCCTGCATCGACGTCTGGCCCCCAGTCGACGTCTCGGGGGTCCCGAGCGTCCAGCCCGGGGTGCACCCTTCGCTGGTCGGGGTGACCGCAGTGGCCGGGGGGACGAAGATCATGACCTACGACGGCCGGCCTGTCTACTACTTCAGCGGCGACGACTCCCCGACCCCCACCGGGGTCGGCATCACCTCCTTCGGCGGCAGCTGGTACGCGGTCTCGGTCTCGGGCGCGCCCATCGACGCCGCTGGGGTCGAGGTCACCGGCTCCGCCGCCAGCAGCGCCTCGAGCGCCGGCCCCAGCTACTGAGCCACCGAGCCGACCGGCCCAAGCCTCCCCTGGGGGCCCGGTCCGACCGGCCTCCCCGACCAGCCGGACCGGGCCCTCCGCACGGGGTTCCCCGCCTTGCTCCCCCTCTTCAGCCGATCGTCCCGGCGCTGACGCCGCCGGCCCCCTGGCCGGTCACCACCAGCTGGCCTGGCCCAGCCGCCGCGCTCGACGCCAGGGCCCCGTCGACCGCCCCGAGGACCTGGCGGGACACCGCGCCGGCCGTGCCCTCGGCCGTCCCGACCAGGCGGGTCGCCGCCGCCCGGGCCTGAGCGACGGCGGCACTGGCCCGGGCCTCGGCCGATCGCACCCGATCGGCGACCTCGCCGAGGAGCCCGGTCGCGCTGGTCGACCCCCCGGTCAGCCGGAGGCCGCCGGAGGCGGTGACCGCCGTTCGAGCCCGGCTCGTCGAGGTCCCCGGCACTGGCTCCCCGGTGGGCTCCGCGGCCTGCGCCGTCCCCTGCCCGGCTGCGGCCCCCCGAACCGTGGCCTGGCCACCGGCCGAGGGCCCACTGGCCGAGGGCCGGCTCGCCGAAGACCCGCCGGGCACCGGCGCAGGGGTCGTCGGCGAGACCGCCGGCGCGCTCGACTCGCCCCTCGCTCCGCCCCGTCCCTGGGTGGTCCCGTGGGCGCTCAAAGCCCCCACCGCCCCGGCAGCCCCCGCCCCGACCGCGGCTGCCAGGGCCACCTTGGCGCTCAGCTGGCCGATCAGCATGCTCCGCATCACCATGGGTCCGTCCTCCCATCCACGATAGCCGCCATCCGTAGCGACTCACTCACCCTCTGTGAATGGCAGTGGGCGGGGCGTCTTGCACAACATCGGATCAAGGGCACCGGCGGGGGTTCGGCCTACGCTGCGCGGGTGGCCACTCGTCTACTGCAGGTCCTTTTGGACGAGGAGCTCTGGTCCCGACTGGTGGACGAGGCCAGTCGCTGCGGCGTCTCCGTGGAGGCCCTCGTGCGAGAAGCCGTCGTCCGGCGCCTTGCCGCAGCCCGAGACCACCGTCGAACCGCCCTGCAGGCCGTCGTGAACGCCGAGCCGATGGAGGTGCCGGAACTCGCTGTCCTGCGGGACGAGCTGGGGCGCCTGCGGGGCGGCAAGCGTTGCTGACCTCCGGGCTCAGGCTGCCGGGCCTCGCCGGGGCCAGAGCCGAAGGGTCGGGACCTGGACGGTCTCGTCCTCGGCGCGCTCGGCGGCCACCAGGGGCGACTGGGCGTCGAACACCACCCGGAGACCTCGGCGGGCCAGCTTCTCGGTCATGATCCGCTCGTCGAGCAGCGCCTCGGCCACCACCTCGGCGAACGCGGTGGCCAGCAGCAGGGGGAGGAGGAGGTGGAAGCCGCCGGTGACCTCAGCGGCGAAGACCACCCCGGTCAACAGGGCCCGGGCCCCGACCCCGAAGGTGACGCCCATGCCGACCAGGGCGAAGGCCCCCGGCGCCAGGTGCCAGCTGGGCACGAGCCGAGCGAAGCCGCTGCCGACCAGCTCGCCCATGGTGGCCCCGATGAGGAACATGGGGGCCAGGGTGCCCCCCGAGGTGTTCGAACCGAGGCCCAGCCACCACGAGACGGTCTTGCCGACGAGGAGCACCGCAGCCACCCCGAGGGCGAAGCGGTCGTTCACCGCGTCGGTGATGGCCCAGTAGCCCACCGAGAGGGAGCCGGGGACCGCCAGCCCGACCAGGGCGTACCCCAGGGCGCCGAGCACCGGGTGGAGCCACTCGGGGACCGGCAACCGGCGGAACCCCGCCTCGACGGCCACCAAGCCCTTGTTCAACACGACCGCCAGGAGCCCGGCGACGAGCCCGAGGACGGCGAAGAACGGCAGCTGGCGGGCCGGGACGGCCAGGTCACGGGCCAGGGGGAAGAGTGGGTGGGGCGAGATCAGCACCTCGTGGAGGGCGCTCGCCACGGCGGTCGCCGCCACCAAGGGGAGCAGGGCCCGCAGGGACCGCTCGAAGAGCAGCAGCTCGAAGGCGAGGACGACCGCCGCCACCGGCGTGTCGAAGACCCCGGCCATCCCCGCTGCGGCCCCGCAGGCCAGCAGGATGCGCCGCTCGGCCGGACTGACCGGCAGGAGCTGGCCGAGGAGCGAGCCGATCGCCGAGCCGGTCACGATGATCGGCCCCTCGGCCCCGAAGGGCCCGCCGGTGCCCATGGCCACCGCGGCCGACAGGGGCTTGGCCAGCGCGGTCCGGGGCCGGACCCGGCTCTGGCGCAGCAGGATGGCCTCGATGGACTCGGGGATCCCGTGGCCCTTGATGACCGGGCTCCAGAAGGCCAGGCCGGCCACCACCAGGCCGCCGGCCAACGCGATGGGAATGAGCCACGGCGAGGGGTGGTAGTGCCGGAGGTCGGGCAGGCCGAAGCCCACCCGGTGCAGGAGGGCCAGGTTCGAGAGCAGCCCGACCAGCCGGACCACCACGAAGGCCGCCACCCCGCCGACCCCGCCGAGCAGCAGGCCGAGCCCGAGCAGCAGGAGCATGCGCTGTGGCGAGGTGCCCAGGCTCACCTCGCCCTCGCGCCACCGAGTCGCCCACCCCCTCTTCCCCGCCTCGCCGGCTCCTCCGGGCATGGCCCCCGGGTTCGTCCCCATCCACCCTCCACAGATCCTGCTACGATCATATCGTGCCACGATATGATGTGCCGGATGAAGTGTACCGGCAGCTACTGGCCTTCCGGACCGAGCTGCGCCGTTTCCTGCGCTGGAGCGAGACCCAGGCCCGCCGCCAGGGCCTGACCCCGGCCCAGCACCAGCTCCTCCTGGCCATCCGGGGGAGCCCCGACCCCGCCGGCCCGACCCTCGGGGAGGTCGCGGAGGCCCTGCTCCTTCGGCACCACTCGGCGGTGGGCCTCGTGGACCGGGCCGAGACGGCCGGGCTCTGCACCCGGGAGCGGGACCCCGAGGACCACCGGGTGGTGCGCCTGCGCCTGACCCCCGAGGGCCGACGGCGCCTGGCGGCCCTCTCGAGCGCCCACCTCGAGGAGCTCGCCCGTCTGGCCGGTCGGATCCCCCAGGTGGCCGAGGGGCTCGGATCCCCAGCGCCGGGGCCCCGGACGCGTCAGGCTGGGGCCTGATGCCGCCAGACCTGGGTCCCCGCCGCACCTACCTCGCCCGCCTGGACCCGCCCGGGCGGGGCCTTCGGGTGGCGGTGAAGGGCTGCGTGGCCGTCCGGGGCCTGCCCACCACCTCGGGTTCGGCGGCCCTGGCCGCCCGGGCCCGCCCCGAGGCGGCCGACGCCGCCTGTCTCGCGGGGGTCCGGGCCGCCGAGGCCGCCGGGCGGGCCCGCCTCGTGGGGGTCACCACCCTCCACGAGCTCTGCTTCGGGGTGACCGGCATCAACGCCTGGGCCGGCACGCCCCGCAACCCCCTGGACCGTCGCCTCGCCCCCGGGGGGTCCTCGAGCGGTTCGGCGGCCGCCGTCGGGGAGGGCAGCGCCGAGGTGGCGATCGGCACCGACACCGGCGGGTCGGTCCGCATCCCCGCGGCCTGCTGCGGGGTGACCGGCCTGAAGACCACCCGGGGGCGCCTCCCCCTGGAGGGCGTCCAGCCCCTGGCCCCGAGCCTCGACACCCTCGGCCCCCTGGCACCGGACTGCGGCGGGCTGGCGGAGGCCATGGCCCTGCTGGACCCCGCCTTCCCCGAGGAGCTGGCCACCGCCTGGCAGCGGGTCCGCGAGGGCCGCCTGCGGGTCGGCCGGCTCGACCTGCCCGCCGACCCGCTCGTCGACCAGGCCTGCGACCGGCTGCTCGCTCGGCTCGGCCTCGAGACCCGCCCGCTCCATCTGGCCAGTTGGCGGGCCGCCGACCAGGCGGCGCGGGTCGTCCTGCTCAGCGAAGCGGCCGCCACCCTCGACCCGTTGCTCGCCCCGACCGGCGTGGGTCCCCCCGGCGTGGGTCCCGACGTCGCCGAGCGGCTCGAACGGGCCCGGCGGGTCCGCCCCGAGGACCTCGAGGCGGCCCGCCTCACCGCCGGCATCTTCGCTGCCGAGCTGGCCGGGGTCCTCGCCGACGTGGACCTCCTGGCCCTGCCGACCCTGGCCGGGCCCGTCCCCGAGGTGACCGACGCCGCACGGCTCGACGAGCTCCGCCTCACCTTGCCGGCGAACCTCGCCGGCCTGCCGGCTTTGGCCCTGCCGGCCCCCGCTCGCCAGGGCCCGCCGGCCAGCCTCCAGCTGCTCGCCCCCCGGGGGGCCGACGCCTTGCTGGTGGCCGTCGGCCTGGCCCTCCAGGACCTCCGGCTCCCCCGCCTCGGCCGGATCGGCCGGCCGCTAGCCTCGGCACCGAAAGGGAGGCGCCATGGAGAAGCCCAGTGAGCTGCTCGCCGACCTCGCCGGCCTGGGCCGGCAACTCCGGGAGCACGTCCCCGCGGTCTACGAGGCCTACGGCACCCTTCACCGGGCGGCCATGGCGGACGGGGCCCTGCCGGCCCGCACGAAGGAGCTCATCGCCCTGGCCATCGCCGTCACCCGGGAGTGCGACGGCTGCGTGGCCAGCCACGCCCGGGCGGCGGCCCGCCGGGGGGCCACCACCGAGGAGGTGGCCGAGGCCATGGGGGTGGCGATCCTCATGAACGGCGGGCCCGGCACCGTCTGGGGCCCCAGGGCCCTCCACGCCTTCGAGGAGGCCAAGGCGGCCATGGGGGCCGGCCCGAATCCCGCTGCCGGGGAGGCCCAGTGAGCACCAGCGAGGCGGGCGCCGACGGGCCCGGGCCGGTGCGGGCGGCCTTCCTCGGCCACGGCTCCCCCATGAACGCCCTAGAGACGAACCGCTGGACGAGAGCCTGGGCCGAGCTCGGGGCCCGGCTCGGCCGGCCCCGGGCGGTGCTGGTGGTCTCGGCCCACTGGTACGTGCCGATGACGGCGGTGACGGCCATGGCCCGGCCCCGGACCATCCACGACTTCTTCGGGTTCCCGCCCGAGCTCTTCGCCGTTCAGTACCCGGCGCCGGGGAGCCCCGAGGTGGCCCGGGAGGTGGCCGCTGCCCTGGCCCCCACCTGGGTGGGCCTCGACGAGGACAGCTGGGGCCTCGACCACGGCACCTGGTCGGTCCTCCGTCACGTCTTCCCCGAAGCCGACGTGCCGGTGGTCCAGCTCTCGGTCGACGCCACGCTGCCCCTCGCCGCCCACCTCGAGCGGGGCCGGCGCCTCGCCCGCCTGCTCGAGGCCGACGTTGCCGTGCTGGGCAGCGGCAACGTGGTCCACAACCTCCGCCGCATGGACCCGGGACGGCCCGAGGCGGGCGAGGACTGGGCGGTCCGCTTCGACGAGGCCACCCGGGCGGTCATGACCAGCGAGCCGGCCAAACTGGTCGACCTCGAGGCCCACCCCGACTGGGCGCTGGCCGTGCCCACCCCCGACCACTTCCTGCCCCTCGCCACCCTGGCCGGGATCGCCGCCGAGCTCGGCCGGCCGGTCGAGGTGCTGACCGACGGCTACGCCTACGGCTCGCTCTCCATGACGGCCTACGCGCTCGCCCCCACCTGAATCACCCCGGCCTGGGCGGGCCCCGTCGAGGGGTGGCCCGGGGCGGGGGAGAATGGGCCATGCCCGACCTCCTTCAGACCCTCGCCGACCGCCTGGCCGCCGCCTTCGCCCAGGTGGCCCCCGGGGCCGACCCGGTGCTGCGCCGCTCGGACCGGGCCGACTTCCAGGCGAACGGGGCCCTGGCCCTGGCCAAGCGGCTCGGCCGGCCGCCGCAGGAGGTGGCCGAGGCGGTGGTCCGAGGCGCCGACCTCGGGGACCTCTGCGAGCGGGTGGAGGTGAGCGGCCCGGGGTTCGTGAACCTCACCCTCGCGGCCGACGCCCTGGCCGAGGCCCTCTCGACCATGGGGGCCGACGATCGCCTCGGGGTCGCCCGCAGCGAGCCGGCCGAGCGGGTCGTGGTGGACTACTCGGCCCCGAACGTGGCGAAGGAGATGCACGTCGGGCACCTGCGCTCCACCATCATCGGGGACGCGCTCGTGCGGGTGCTCGGGTTCCTGGGCCACGAGGTGATCCGGGAGAACCACGTGGGGGACTGGGGCACCCCGTTCGGGATGCTC
The DNA here is from genome assembly GCF_023130475.1 of Aciditerrimonas ferrireducens. GTDB lineage: Bacteria > Actinomycetota > Acidimicrobiia > Acidimicrobiales > UBA8190 > Aciditerrimonas > Aciditerrimonas ferrireducens. The sequence continues at coordinate 50,670 of NZ_JAKHEX010000016.1, read as the reverse complement.
ATCGAGCACCTCCTCGACCTGGGCGAGGCGGCCGCCCTGAAGGAGCTCTCGGTCGGCGACCTCGACGCCTTCTACCGCGAGGCCCGGGCCTCCTTCGACGCGGACCCGGCCTTCCGGGAGCGCAGCCGCCGACGGGTGGTGCTCTTGCAGGCGAAGGACCCTGAGACCCTGCGGCTCTGGCAGCTGCTGGTGGCCGAGAGCGTCCGGGCCTTCCAGGAGGTCTACGACACCCTCGGGGTGCTCCTGCGCCCCGAGGACGTGGTCGGCGAGAGCGCCTACAACGACCAGCTGCCCGAGATCGTGGCCGAGCTGGAGGCCAAGGGCCTCCTCGTGGAGGACCAGGGGGCCCGCTGCGTCTTCCCGCCCGGCTTCACGAACCGGGAGGGCCAGCCCCTGCCCCTCATCGTCCAGAAGTCCGACGGGGGCTTCGGCTACGCGGCCACCGACCTGGCCGCCATCCGGGACCGGGTCCAGCGTCTCGGGGCCCGCCGACTGCTCTACGTCGTCGGGGCGCCCCAGGCCCAGCACCTCCAGATGTGCTTCGCCGTGGCCCGCCTGGCCGGCTGGCTCCCCGAAGCGGTGGACGCCGAGCACGTGGCCTTCGGCTCGGTGCTGGGCACGGACGGGAAGATGTTCCGCACCCGGGCCGGGGGCACGGTGAAGCTGGCCGACCTGCTCCAGGAGGCCGTGGCCCGGGCCGAGGCCGCCCTGGCCGAGCGGGGCCAGGAGGACGAGGACCCGGCGGAGCGCCGAGCGGTGGCCCGGCAGCTCGGCATCGGGGCGGTGAAGTACGCGGACCTGGCCACCGAGCGGACCCGGGACTACGTCTTCGACTGGAACCGCATGCTGGCCTTCGAGGGCAACACCGGGCCCTACGTGCAGTACGCCCACGCCCGGATCCGCTCCATCTTCCGGCGGGCCGCCACCGAGCCGCCCCCGCGAGGCACCCGGCCGCTCCTCGAGGCGCCCGAGGAGCGGGCCCTCGCCCTGGCCCTCGTGGCCTTCCCCCAGACCGTGGCCGAGGTGGCCCGCAGCGCCTTCCCGCATCGGCTCTGCCAGTTCCTCTCGGAGCTGGCCAGCACGTTCACCGCGTTCTACGAGACCTGCCCGGTGCTGCGGGCCGAGACCGAGGAGCGCCGGCAGAGCCGCCTGGCCCTCTGCGACCTGACCGCCCGGGTCCTCGCCCAGGGCCTCGACCTGCTCGGCATCGCCGCCCCCGAGCGCATGTGACGAGCGCAGCGGGGAGCCGGAGCGGCCCGGTCCCGCCCCCCGCCAGAGAGCTCAAGGCGAGGCCAACGACGCCCGATACCTCTTGACGGACGGGGGCTTGCCGGGTCCCTCGCCGAGCCCGGCTCGCTCCCGTCCAGCAGGCACCACGTGCGCCTCGGCCCGAGCGCCGCAGGACGCCGGCAGCGCTCGGCCCCCCGCCTCCCCGGGCCGCCGAGCGGGAGGACCGGTGCGCGGCGCTCGGGCCCGGGGCGAGGTGCCGGATGGGTGCTCGGGCGGCGGGAGGACCAGAATGGGACCATGGTCGACACCCCAGGTCCCCTCGCCCGCTCCCAGGACAGCTTCGGTGCCCGCGGCCAGCTGACCGTCGGCGACCGGTGCTTCGAGGTCTTCCGCCTCGAGGCCCTGGCCGGCCGCTTCCCGGTGGACCGCCTGCCCTACGCCCTGCGGGTCCTCCTCGAGAACCTCCTGCGCCACGAGGACGGCCGGCACGTCCACCCGGCGGACATCCAGGCGGTGGCCAACTGGGCGGCCCAGGGGGGCCGTGCGGGGAGCGGCGAGATCGCCTTCAGCCCCGAACGGGTCCTCATGCAGGACTTCACCGGGGTCCCGGCGGTGGTGGACCTGGCGGCCATGCGGGACGCCATGGCCGCTGCCGGCGGCGACCCAGGGCGGGTGAACCCCCTGGTCCCCGTCGAGCTGGTCATCGACCACTCGGTCATCGCCGAGTACTCCGGCCGACCCGACGCCTTCGCCGCCAACGTCGAGCTCGAGTACCAGCGGAACCGGGAGCGCTACCAGCTGCTGCGCTGGGCCCAGGGGGCCTTCGAGGGGTTCAAGGTGGTGCCCCCCGGCACCGGGATCTGCCACCAGGTGAACCTCGAGTACCTGGCCCGGGTGGTCTTCGCCACCGACGACGGCCAGGCCTACCCCGACACCCTGGTCGGCACGGACTCCCACACCACCATGGTGAACGGCCTCGGGGTCCTCGGCTGGGGGGTCGGGGGCATCGAGGCCGAGGCGGCCATGCTCGGCCAGCCCCTCACCATGCTCGTGCCCCCGGTGGTCGGCCTGCGGCTCACCGGCGAGCTGCGGCCCGGCACGACGGCCACCGACCTGGTCCTCACCATCACGGAGCTGCTCCGGCGCCACGGGGTGGTCGGGAAGTTCGTGGAGGTCTTCGGCCCGGGCCTGGCCCAGCTCCCCCTGGAGCACCGGGCCACCATCGGCAACATGTCCCCCGAGTACGGGGCGACCTGCACGATCTTCCCGGTCGACCAGGCCACCTTGGACTACCTCCGCTTCACCGGCCGCTCCCCCGAGCACCTGGCCCTCGTCGAGGCCTACTGCAAGGAGCAGGGCCTCTTCCACGACCCGGCCAGCCCTGAGCCGGTCTTCACCGAGCTGGTCAGCCTGGACCTCGCCGACGTCGAGCCCTCCTTGGCCGGCCCGGCCCGGCCCCAGGACCGGGTCCCCCTCGGCCAGGCCCCGGCGAGCGCCGCCCGGGCGATCGCCACCCAGCGGGGCGAGGACCCCGGGCAGCTGACCCGCCGGCAGGCCCGGGCCACCTTGGAGGACGGCCAGGAGGTCACCCTGGAGGACGAGGCGGTGGTCATCGCCGCCATCACCAGCTGCACGAACACCTCCAACCCCCAGGTCATGGTGGCGGCCGGGCTCCTGGCCCGCAACGCCCTGGCCCGGGGGCTGCGGCCCAAGCCCTGGGTGAAGACCTCCCTGGCCCCGGGCAGCCGGGTGGTCATGGACTACTACGACCGGGCCGGGCTCACCGAGCCCTTGGCCGCCCTGGGCTTCGACCTGGTGGGCTTCGGGTGCACCACCTGCATCGGCAACTCCGGGCCCCTGCTCCCCGGGGTCTCGGAGGCGGTCCGCTCCGGGGAGCTCTCGGTGGCCGCCGTCCTCTCGGGGAACCGGAACTTCGAGGGCCGCATCCACCCCGACGTCCGGCTCAACTACCTGGCCTCCCCGCCCCTCGTGGTGGCCTACGCCCTGGCCGGCACCATGGCCCTGGACCTCACCACGGACCCCCTCGGCAAGGACGCTGACGGCCGCCCGGTCTACCTGCGGGACATCTGGCCGAGCGAGCAGGACGTGGCCGAGACCATCCGGGCCGCGGTCAGCTCGGCCCTCTTCCAGAAGCGCTACGCCTCGGTGTTCGAGGGTGACGAGCGCTGGCAGGCCATCGAGGTGAGCGGCGGGCAGACCTTCGCCTGGGACCCCCAGTCGACCTACGTGCTCAAGCCCCCCTTCTTCGACCAGGGTCTCGAGCTGCCCCCGCCGCCGGCCGACCTCCACGGCGCCCGAGTCCTCTGCCTGCTCGGGGACTCGGTGACCACCGACCACATCTCCCCCGCCGGCAACATCCGCCCGGACTCCCCCGCCGGCCGCTACCTCCAAGAGCACGGGGTGGCGCCCGCCGACTTCAACTCCTACGGCGCGAGGCGAGGCAACCACGAGGTCATGGTCCGGGGCACCTTTGCGAACATCCGGCTCCGCAACCAGCTGGCCCCGGGAACCGAGGGCGGGGTCACCCGTCACCTGCCCGACGGCGCCCAGATGAGCATCTTCGAGGCTGCCATGGCCTACCAGGCCGAAGGGGTGCCGCTCGTGGTCCTGGCCGGCAAGGAGTACGGCTCGGGGTCGTCCCGGGACTGGGCGGCCAAGGGCCCGGCCCTGCTCGGAGTCAAGGCGGTCATCGCCGAGAGCTTCGAGCGGATCCACCGGTCGAACCTCGTGGGCATGGGCATCGTGCCCCTCCAGCTCCCCGAGGGCCGGACCTGGGCGGAGCTCGGGGTGGACCCCACCGAACCGGTCGAGATCCTGGGTCTTTCGGCCCTCGGGGAGGGCCAGGTGCCCAAGGAGGTGACGGTCCGCATCGGGACGGTCGAGTTCCCGGTCCGGGTCCGCATCGACACCCCCATGGAAGCCGAGTACTACCGCCACGGCGGCATCCTCCCCTACGTGCTCCGGCAGCTGGCCGGCTGACCTCCGGTGGCCGGGCCGACCCCGACCTCGGTCGACGGAGCCGACGCCGTCCTGGCCGGCCGCTGGCAGCTCGGACCGCTCCTCGGCCGGGGCGGCATGGCCGACGTGCACCGGGGCCAGGACCTCGTCGGGGGCGGGGCCGTGGCCGTCAAGGTCCTGCGGGTCCCCGAGCCGACCCTGGCCCGGCGCCTCGCCCAGGAGGCCCAGGCGCTGCGCCGGGTCAGCCACCCGGGGCTGGTCCGGGTCCTCGACGCCGGCAGCACCCCCGACGGTCGGGCCTACCTGGTCATGGAGCTCGTCGAGGGCATCAGTCTCGCCCAGCGCCTCGCCGCGGGCCCCCTCAGCGCCACCGAGACCGCCCGGCTCGGCACCCGGGTCGCCGGGGCGCTGGCCGCGGTCCACGCCGCCGGGGTCGTCCACCGGGACGTGAAGCCCGGCAACCTGCTCGTCGCCCGGGACGGGCAGGTGAAGCTGGCCGACTTCGGCATCGCCAGCCTGGCCGACGTCTCCTCCCTGACCGTCACCGGCACCACCCTCGGTACCGCCGCCTACATGGCCCCCGAGCAGCTCCAGCACCACCAGGTCGGTCCGGCGGCCGACGTCTGGTCCCTCGGGCTGGTCCTCCTCGAGTGCCTGCTCGGCCGCCGCCTCTACCAGGGCAGCCCGGCCGAGGTGGTGGCGAAGCGCCTCGCCGGACCGGTTCCCCTCCCCGAGGACCTGCCGGCCCCGTGGCGCACCCTCCTCGCCGCCATGCTCGCCGAGAACCCCGCCGGCCGGCCCAGCGCCGCCCGCTGCGCCGAGCAGCTGGCCGACCCGGGTCTACGGGTCCCCTGGCAGCCCGCCAGCAGCGTGGCACCGGCCACGGTTCCACTCGCCGCACCCGGCCCGCCCACGGCCGCCCTGGTCCCCACGGCGCTGGCCGACGGCACCGCGCCGCCCGCCCCTGACCTCTCGGCCACCGCCATCGGGGCGCCGGTCCTCGTCCCCCCGGGCGGGCCCACCCGCCGACGCCGCCGTCGGGCACTGGCCGGGGCGGGTGCTGGCCTGCTGGCCGTCGGTGTCCTGGCCTTCCTGCTGAGCGCCGGGGGCGGGACGGCACGACCGATCGAGCATCACCACCGGGCCGCCCCACAGCGCGCGGCGACGCCGACCAGCAGCGGATCGGCAAGCGGCTCGGCCAGCAGCTCCCCGAAGACCCCAAGCCCGCAGGCGGCGGCCGCGGCCCTCTTGGCCGCCGTCGGCGCCGACGTGGCCGATGGAGGGCTCTCGAGCGACCAGGCAGCCAAGATCGGCCGGGACGTCTCGGCGGCCCTCATCGACACCGCCGACGGCTCCCTCGCCAGCGCCGAGAGCGACCTGGCCGGCATCGAGCAGATCGTCGCCAAGGCGACCGACCAGGGCTCGCTGAGCGCCGCCCAGGCGGCCAGCCTCCAAGAGGACCTGGCGAGCCTCGCAGCGGCCCTCGGCCTGCCCGCGCCCAGCGCCCCGACCCAGACCCAGCAGACCAGCGGCGCCAGCGCCTCGGCGCCGGCCCCCGGGCCAGGCCCGTCTCCACCGCCGGGGCCCGCTGGCGGGGGCCCCGGCGGTGGTGGTCCGCCCGGGCACCAGCCGGGCCACTGACGAGGCGAACCGCTGGCGGCCCCGGGGGTGGTATATTTTCTGGTATGTTTTCACCGAGCGATCCTGAGGCCGTGATGGCGGAGCTCGGTGATGACTTCCTCCGGTCGCTGGTTGGTGCAGTCGACAGCGCACGCGAGGACCTGGAGGCGTTCCGGTCCTGGCAACCAGCCTGGTTCCCCAGCATGGCGGAACGAACCCTCGCGAGCTTCGTGCACGACCGCATCTGGGACTCCCTCGGCCAGCTCCTCGGCCCGCACGACGGTTTGACCATGCGAGAGGCTGGCGTGATCCGAGAGGTCGTCGTCGGACGGTACCGTCTGCGTCTGAAACGACACGATTTCGACAATCGGATCAGCAACTACCCGACCCAGACGGCGCTGTCGTTCTGGATCCAGGAGCACGACGGGATGCTCCCGGGCACGGAAGAAGTGCGGCTGGCTGCTGGCTACCGATGGGACCGGGAGACGAGGTCCATGGGTCCAGCACTCCTTTCCTACCGAGACGGGCAGGACAACGTCATGTGGGCGGTCGAGATCGAGTCGCCTGCCGACGCGGTGACCCCGATTCGGGTGAAGCAGGTCGACTGGCCGCCGGCTCCTCGCATCGAGCTGCCCTCGACGCGCCGAGGACGCGTGGCTCCCGGGAACGGGGACCGATCGACTGAGCCATGAGCACCATCGGTGAGCTGCTCACCGTCGCTCGCCGAGCAAGGGGCATGACCCAAGCAGAGCTCGGCGAGCAGGTCGGGGTCAGTCAGGTCACGATCAATCGCTACGAGTCTGGTGATCGCGAGCCGAACGAAGTGATGGTGCGGCGGCTCGCAGCCGTCCTGGGGGTCACCGAGCGATTCTTGCTCCACGGCGAGCGGTATCGCGGTGCCCTGCTCGTCGATGCCCACATGCGGCGTCAGAAGTCCACGAAGGCCTCGCTGTGGCGAATGGCCGAAGCGAAGCTGAACCTCCTCCGGGCCCATGCCTCCCTCCTCTTCGAGGAGGTCGCGCTCGTGGCGGAACAGCGGGTCCCGACCTTCGACCCGGAATTCACCGGTCCGGATGAGGCGGCACGACTCGTTCGCGCCCAGTGGCACCTGCCGATCGGCCCCGTGAGGAATCTTGTCCGGTGGATGGAGGCCGCTGGGTGTCTGGTCTTCGACGAGGATCTTGGCACCCCTCGGATCGACGGTCTTTCCCAGTGGGTCGGTGACTACCCAGTCGTCCTGGTCAACGCGCAGGCCGCGCCCGATCGTCGACGCTTGACCCTCGCTCACGAGCTCGGCCACCTCGTCTTGCACGCAAACGACATCCCGGACGATGCCGAGCGCCAAGCCAACGAGTTCGCTGCGGAGTTCCTCATGCCAGAAGCCGTCATCCGCCCCCAGCTCCGCCGATTGGACTACGGACGGCTGTTCGATCTGAAACGGGAATGGGGGGTTTCCATCCAGGCGATCTTCGAACGAGCCCACCAGCTCGGCCTGGTCACGGCGGACGAGCGGCGTGCCTTCTATCGAGGGCTCAATGCACGCGGGTGGAAGACGAAGGAGCCCCGGGCAGCGGACGTCCCCCTCGAACAGCCCGAACTTCCCGCTTCCATCGGCGCCGCTCTCCGGGCCAAAGGCTTCAGCGTCGAAGAGATCGACGCGCTCGCCGGTTATGCCGCCGGCACGGCAAACCCTTTCCGGCCGCCGAACCGCCGGCTCAGCGTGGTCTGATCGGCGGCCCCCGACGCCTCAGCCGACCGGCAGGGCCTCGGCCGGGTCCTCCAGCGCGGACCTGGCGGCGAGAGGTGCGCCCCCTCCGAGCTCGTCGAGGCTCTTGCCCCGGGGTTCGGGAAGGGCGACGAGGGTGAGGAGGGCCCCGACGAGCGAGGCCCCGGCCATGACCCCCATGACCCCCCGCAGCCCGACCCAGACGAGCAGGTGGGGGACGAGCAGGGCCCCGGCGAAGGCCCCGAGCTTGCCGGCGGCCGCGGCGATGCCGTCGGCGGTGCCCCGCACGGCGGTCGGGAAGAGCTCGGCCGGGTAGACGAAGGTGGTCTGGTTCGGCCCGAACTCCACGAAGAAGTAGCTGAGGGCGAAGAGGCCGAGGAACGCCCCGGTGGTGGCGGTCACCGCCGGGACCAGCCAGATGAGGGCGAAGCTGAGGGCCATGACCGCGAAGCCCTGGGCCTGGATCCAGCGCCGGCCCAGGCGGTCGAGGAGGGCGACCGCCAGCCAGTAGCCGGGGAGGGCGGCCACGAGGAAGATGACCAGCGAGGTCAGGGTGTGGTGGAGCAGGGAGCCGTGCGGCTCCAGTCGGGCGAGGATGAGGGGACTGGAGACGGAGTTGCCGTAGAAGGCGACGTCCATGAGGAACCAGGTCCCCGCCGCGCCGACCAGCCGCAGGAGGAACGGGCTGCGGGTGAGGCGGGGCCGCGCCCCGGGCCGGGCCGGCCGCCCCCGGCTTTCCTCGACGCCCCGGGTGCCGAGGGCCGGCTGCTGGCCGGTCACCCAGGCGGTGGCCGCCGCTGCAGCCGCCTCGTCCCCCCGGACCTCCAGGCTGAACCGGGGGGTCTCCTGGACCTTGCGCCGCAACCAGACCACCGAGGCCGCCGGCAGGGCCCCGAGGGCCAGCAGGAGCCGCCAGGTCAGCCCGGGTGAGACGCCGCCGGCCAGGAAGGCCGAGGCGATGGCCGGGCCGGCCACGAGGCCGACCCCCTGGAGGGCGAAGACCGAGCCGACGAGCTTCCCCCGGGAGCGCCGGTTGGCGTACTCGGCGGTGATGACCGCCGAGGTGGCGTAGTCCCCCCCGATGCCGAAGCCCACCACCAGCCGGAAGACCAGCAGCGACGTGAAGTTCCAGGCCAGGCCCGAGGCGAGGGCGCCGAGCACCAGGATCGCCACCTCGGCCCCGTACATCCGCTTGCGGCCCAGCCGGTCCATGAGGAGCCCGAAGCTCACCGCCCCGACCACCGAGGCGAGGAGGGACGCCGAGTTCAAGAAAGAGATCTGACTGGTGGAGAGGTGGAAGATCGGGGTCAGGATGACCGTGACCGTGCCGACGATGAACAGGTCGTAGGCGTCGGTGAAGAACCCCATGCCGGCAGTCAGCACGGTGAGCCAGTGCCGCCGACCGACCGTGGCCTCGTCGAGCGCCTGGGTCACCCCGCTCGCCTGATGAGCCTGCGAGGGCACGAGGAAGAGCCTTGCCGGGGTCCTTGACCCCCAGGTGTCCTCCGGGTGACCCGAAGGTGAAGCAAAGGTGAACTTCCGGTGACCTGTCCGCGCTCAGGCGGTGGGCAGCGCCTGGGTCATGGCCGTCACCCCGCTCGCCAGGGCCTCCCGACCCGAGTCGTCCAGGACCCCGAAGGCGGGTCCGAGCAGCCGGTCGGTCAGGGCCTCGGCTGTCTGGAGGGCCGCCCGGTCGGCGTCGGTGGGCTCGGGCACCTCGGCCTCCTGCCAGCCGAAGAGCCGGAGCGCGTCGGGCCGGGCTGCCCGGTGGGCCACCGGGGTGGCGAGGCCCGAGGCGACGACGGCCACGAGGTGGGCCGAGCCCCGCAGCTCCCGGAGGGTCACCACGAGGCGGATGGCCCGGCCCGGGAGGTCCTCCGGCAGGGGCTGGGCCACCTGGCCGGCGAAGAGCGGCAGGGCGGAGAAGTCCCGGGTGGCGGCCTGGACCACCGCCTCGGCCGCCTCGCAGAAGACGTCGAGGCCCGCAAGCTCGGCGAAGTGGCGCCGGCCGAACGCCTCGGCGCAGCCCAGGTGGGCCCGGGCGGCCTCCGCCGGCGCGACCCGCTCCCGGCCGGCGGTCCAGGCCCGCTCGACGACGGTCGGGTTGAAGTAGCCGAAGGCGGCGTGGACCACCGTCCAGGGCACGTCCCCGAGGACCCCGCCCCGACCCAGGAAGTAGAAGGTCCCGGGGTCCAGGCCCAACCGCTCCCCGGCGGCCGTGGTCTCGGGGTCGAAGTACCAGGCGGCGCCCAGGCGGTTGATCGGGGGGCAGACGGTCGCGAGCAGCTCTTCGATGGTCACCGGGCCAGCCTAGGGCGGCACGGCCTGGTGCGCCGTGGGACCTGACGGGCCGAGGCCCTCCTCCCGGGCTGCTCAGCCGGTTTGGACCGCCCGGAAGGCCTCGGCGGCCCGCCCCGGCGGCAGGCCGGCCGCCTCGGCGGTGGTCGCCAGCCAGCCGCGGACCCGTTCCTCCATGGCGGCCACGTCAGGGTGCTGGCTGGCGTGGCAACGGAGGGCCGCCAGCTTCCGTTCGACCTGGTCGGTGACGTCGACCACCCGGTCGGGCTGGTCGGTGCCCATGAGCCAGAGCTCCCGGACCACGTGGGGCTCGAGCCCCTCCTCCTCGAGCAGCTCAGGGTGGGCGAAGGGGTTGCGGGCGTCGGGGTAGACGGCGCAGACCGTCGCCTCGGCCGCGGCCAGGTGGTCGGGGTGGCTGGCGAAGATGCGGCTCCAGCTGCGCTCGGGGGACTGGCAGACCACCCGGTCGGGCCGGACCTGGCGGATGACCCGGCTGATGTCCCGCCGGAGCTCCAGGCTGGGGGCGAGCCGCCCGTCGGGGTAGCCGAGGAAGACCACCTCCTCGACGCCGACCTCCTTCGCGGCGGCCTGCTGCTCGGCCCGACGGATCCGGGGCATCTCCCGGCGGGGCACGCTCCGGTCGAACCCGCCGGCGTCGCCGTCGGTCACCACGCAGTAGCTCACCCGCACCCCGGCGTCGGTCCAGGTGGCCACCGTGCCGGCCATCCCGAAGTCCACGTCGTCAGGGTGGGCGGTGACCACGAGCACCGAGCGGACCGGGTCCTCGCCGGGCCGGACGACCAGCAGGCCAGGCCGCTCGCTCACGCCGCGCCCTCCGCCGGGGCGAAGGCGGCCAGATCGGCCAGGCGGGGGTCGTTCGAGAAGATCTCCACGATCGGTTCCTGCAGCCCGAGGCGGCGCTGGATCCGTTCCACCTCGAGGACCTGGTCCCAGAGGACCAAGGTGACCGCCACCCCGCTGCCCCCGGCCCGGGCCGTCCGGCCCGAGCGGTGGAGGTAGGCCTTGTGGTCCTCGGGCGGGTCGTAGTGGACCACCACCTCCACGTCCTCGATGTCCAGGCCCCGAGCGGCCACGTCGGTGGCCACCAGGACCGGCAGCCGGCCGCTGGCGAAGTCTGCGATGGCCCGCTCCCGGGCGGCTTGCCGGAGGTCCCCGTGGATGGCCGCGGCGCTCACCCCCTCCCGGCGAAGCTGCTCCACCAGGCGGTCCGCCCCTCGCTTCGTCCGCACGAAGACGATGACCCGCCGCCGAGGCCGGCAGATGGCCGCGGCGGTGCGGACCTTGTCCATCTGGTGGACCTGCAGGAAGCGGTGGACCATGGAGTCCACTGTCGGGGCCTCCTCGGCCACCTCGTGGCGCACCGGGTCCGACAGCCGCCGTCGGATCAGCCGGTCCACGTCCCCGTCCAAGGTGGCCGAGAAGAGCATCGTCTGGTGGGGCCGCTCCACCCGCCGCAGCAGCCAGTCCACCTGGGGCAGGAAGCCCATGTCGGCCATCCGGTCGGCCTCGTCGAGGACCACGACCTCCAGCTCGCCGAGCACCGCGGCGCCCCGCTCGACCAGGTCGATGAGCCGGCCCGGGGTGGCGATGACCACGTCGGCCCCCCGCTCGAGGGCCCGGACCTGGCGGTCCAGGTCGGCACCGCCGTAGACCACGGCCACCCGGCGTTCGACCGCGGCCGCCAGGGGCTCGAGGACCTCGGCGACCTGCAGGGCCAGCTCACGGGTCGGGACCAGCACCAGGCCCCGCGGGGCCCCCGGGTCGGCCCGGCCGACCCGGCTGAGCAGGGGCAGGCCGAAGGCCAGGGTCTTGCCCGACCCGGTCTTCGCCTTCCCGCACACGTCCCGTCCCGCCAGCCCGTCGGGGATGGTCTGGCGCTGGATCGGGAAGGGCTGCTCGATGCCCTGGGCGCCGAGGACCCGGGCCAGGGGCTCGGCCACCCCGAGGGCCACGAACGCCGCCGACGGGGGACCCTCGGGCACCACCGTGGCCACCGTGCGCGTCGGGGCCTCGGGCCGCGAGCTCACCGACACCGGGGAGCGATCAGCGCTCCCGCCTCCTGGGCGCCGCCTCCGCCGGCGGCGCCGAGGCTGCTCGGTCGGATCCGATCGGGGCACCTGCCCCGCGGCGGCTTCGTTCGTCATCGTTCTCCTGTCCCTGTCGGCAGCCCCGGGGGCGCCTCGCTGCCGGTCCCTTCCGGCACCTGGCGCGTGCCCGCACCACGGCGACCGGCGTACCAGCAGCGACCCGCTCCGACCGGCGAGCCCTCGCCAGCGGCACGGAGCGCACGGCACAGGAGCACCAGGCGGTGCCCTCGACGACCGGCGGTGCTCCGCCGGCGAGACCGGCGTCCGGTGTCCCAGGACCGCCCGTGCGGCAGTCCGCAACCGAACGCCCCTAGTCTACCGGCTCGAGGTTCACTCGGCGCGGACCCCGGGGAGGGCACCCGACGCCGTCCCCGCCGAACCGACGAAGGAGACCCCCATGGCGCCGCCCCGCAAGCTCCAGGCCGGCCAGCCGGCACCGCCCTTCACCCTGCCGGACCAGGACGGCAACCCGGTGTCCCTGGCCGACTTCGCCGGTCGGCGGGTGGTCGTCTACTTCTACCCGGCCGACGACACCCCGGGCTGCACCACCGAGGCCTGCCAGTTCAACGACAACCTGACGGCCTTCGAGCGGGCCGGGGTGACCGTCCTCGGCATCTCGCCCGACGGGGCCGAGCGCCACCAGCGCTTCCGGGCGAAGCACGGCCTGCGCTTCCCCCTCCTCACCGACGCCGACCACCAGGTCATGGCGGCCTACGGCGCCTACGGGGAGAAGACCCTCTACGGCCGGACCACCCTGGGCGTCATCCGCTCGACCTTCGTCGTGGGCCCCGAGGGCACCGTGGAGCGGGCCTGGTACAACGTCCGGGCGAACGGGCACGCCGAGAAGGTCCTCGCCGCCCTGGCCGAGCTCGGCTGACCCTGCCGGTCTCGCCGGCTGGCGGGTGAACGAGAGGCGACCGCCAGGTGAACGGGAGGGGACTTCGGTAACCTTTCCGTTCCGATGACCGGAGGACCGAGGACCGCACGGCCGGTCGGGGGGCGGGTCCGGTGACCCGGGAACTGGCCTTGACCCGCTCGGCGGGCGGCCTCAGCCTGAACGATCGCTGGTACCTGGACGTCAATCGGTTCGCTCGCCACACCCCGAGCCTGCACGCGTTCATGCGCTTCTACGCCCACTTCGGCGGGGTCGGGCTGCTGGCCCTGCTGCTCCTCGTGGCCTGGTGGGTGGCCCGCTTCGACCGGCGGCCCGAGCGGGCCGTGGCCCTCGTGCTCTGGGCGGCCGGCGGCACCGTGCTGGCGTGGATCCTGGCCCACTACGGCCTGAAGCCTCTCGTGGCCGAGAAGCGGCCCTACCTGGTCCTGCCCCACGTCGAGGTCCTCTTGCACCGCACCCACGGCTATGCGTTCCCCTCGGGTCACGCCACCGTGGCCGGGGCGGTCATCGCCGGGCTGTGGCTGGCCCGCCGCTGGATCCTCGCCGCCCTGGCCACCGTGGCCGGCCTGCTCCTGGGCTTCGGGCGGGTCTACACCGGGATGCACTACCCCTTCGACGTGGTCGGCGGCCTGCTCATCGGGGCGGCCTTCGTGCTGGTCCTGGCCTGGCCGGCCGTGGCGGTGCTCGAAGCCTTCGACCGGCTGCTCGTCGAGCACACCCCCTTCGGCTGGCTGGTCCGGGCCGGGGGCCGCGCCCGGCGCTCGGGACCCCTGGGCGGCGGCTCCCGGAGCGGGGGTTCGCCCTGGCGGGGTGCCGCTCCCATGGTCGGCACCGGGACCCCCGGGGGTGCGGGGGGCGCACCCGGGCCCGCCGGCGGGTCGGCCCCCGGCGCCCCGACCCGGACGGCCCAGACGGTCCACCCGAGCCACCCGGAGTGGCAGCCGGTCTCGGAACGAACCGTCCTCTCCACCCCTGGCGCCCCTCGCCTGGCCGGCATCCCCGGGCCGAGCCCAGCCGGGCCCGAGGGCCCACCGGGCCAGCCGGCCGCCGCCCCCGAGAGGGCCGACCCGAGCTGAGGAGCCCGAGGGCAGCGCGAAGCGAGCAGCCACGGGCCCAGCCTCGCCACGCTGCCCGCTGCGGGCTCAGCGCTGGTGCGCCGGGCACCACCAGGTGGTCCGCCCCCCGACCCGTCCCCGAACCAGGGGCGTGCCGTCCCGGGGGCAGCGCCCTCCGGGGTGCCGCTCGGGCATCAGGTCGCCGAGGTGCGAACCACCCCGGGCCACGAGGTCGGCGAGGGTGCGCCGGAGGGTTCGATGGAGCCGTGCACGATCGGCCGCCCCAAGGCTGCCGGCGGGGCGGTCCGGGGCGAGGCCCGCTCGCCAGAGCAGCTCGTCGGCCACGAGGTTGCCGATGCCGGCGATCCGGCGCTGGTCCAGCAGCCGGGCCTTCAGGGCCACCGGGCCCTGCAGGGCCCGGGCGAGGTCGGCGGGGGTGGCCGTGAGGGCGTCGGGCCCGAGGGCGTCCTCCTCCGGGTCGAGGGCCACCCGACCGAGCAGGCGGGGGTCCACGAGCCCCAGGCTGCCGCCGCCCTCGAAGCGGACCTCGAGGCGGAGCCAGCGCGGCTCGACCCGCGGGCTGGCCCACAGGAGGCGCTCCACAGGGCTCCAGCCGTCGACCAGCAGCCGCCCGGTCATCCCGAAGCGCAGGCCGAGCCGACCCGGTGGCAGGTCCAGGACGAGGAGCTTGCCCCGTCGACGGGCCGCCACCAGCTCGCGGCCCGGCAGCAGCCCGGCGAGCATCGTCGCCGTGGTGCCCGGCGCCAGCGCCCGGGGGTCCCCGACCACCACCTGGGCCACCCGGCGCCCGAGGGCCGCCTGGGCGGCCAGGCGGTACGCCTCGACTTCGGGCAGCTCGGGCACCGGGTCCGACGGTAACGTGGCGCCATGCCGCCCGAGAAGCCCCACTGGGCCCACCTGCTCCGGGAGGTCGTGACCACGGGGCTCTGCACGGGCTGCGCCGCCTGCGTGGTGGCCTGCCCCCACGACGTCCTGCAGTACGACCACGAACGGGCCTTCAAGCCCTGGAAGGTGGAGGCCGACGGGGGCCCCGAGGACTGCACCCACGGGGTCAAGGGCTGCACCATGTGCACCCGGGCCTGCCCGCGTTTTCGGACCTGGGAGCCCGAGGTGGACACCCACCTCTTCGGCCGGCCCCGCGCCGCCAAGGAGGTCGCCGGGGTGGCCCGGCGGACCCTGCTCGCCCGGGCGGCCGACCCCGCGCTGCACCAGGCCGGGCAGGACGGGGGGCTGGTGTCAGCACTGCTGGTCTGGGCGCTCGAGCACGACGTCATCGACGCTGCCCTGGTCTCGGGCCTCGAGGGCGACGGGACGTCGTGGCGGGCCGTGCCCCGGGTGGCCCGGACCCGGGAAGAGGTCCTGGCGAGCGCCGGGTCCCGCTACACCTACTCGGCGAACACTCTCGCCTACCGGGAGGCCACCGAGGCCGGGGCCGAACGCCTGGCCTTGGTCGGCATGAGCTGCCAGGCGTCGGTGCCCGCGGTGATGGCGGCCCGGAAGGCCGGCAAGGTGGCTCGGCGGCTGACCCTCTCGATCGGCCTGCTCTGCTCGAAGACCTTCGACGACGCCATCTTCCCGGAGCTCTTCGAGGCCCGCTACGGCCTGCGCCGGGAGGACATCGCGAAGATCAACATCAAGGGGGTCTTCCAGATCTGGACCCGGGACGGGCAGTACCACGAGGTGCCCCTCAAGGAGGGCCACGCCTGGACCCGGGAGGGCTGCCTCCACTGCCCCGACTTCGCCGCCGAGCACGCCGACATCGCCACCGGTGGCATCGGGGCCTTCAACGACTGGACCCTGACCATCGTCCGGACCGAGCGGGGCGAGGAGGTCCTCGAGGGGGCCCTGGCTGACGGGGTCCTCGAGACCCGGCCGGTCGAGGACGACCCCGACGTCCTGCCCCTCCTCCGCCGCCTCGCCCGGGTCAGCCGCCGCCGGTGGCCGGAGGGGGCCGACCCGGCTCCCCGGCTCCTGCCGGCCGCGGGCGGCACCGGCGGGGCCCCGGCCTGAACCGGGCTGCACAGCACCGGATCGCGCAGCACCGGATCGCTCAGCCCGCGGCCAGGGCCTTGGCTCGCTCGAGGACCTCGTCGAGCATGGCCGCGGTGAGCCGGCCGGTGAAGGTGTTCTGCTGGCTGGGGTGGTAGGAGCCGAGCAGCCAGCGCCCGTCGGGTAGGCGGTGGGCAGCGCCGTGGCCGAAGCGGGGCCGGGGCCGGCAGCCGGCCTCGGCGGCCAGGGCCGCCCAGGCGATGCCCCCCAGGGCGAGCAGCACCCTGGCCCTTGGCAGGAGGGCCAGTTCGCGGCGGAGGAAGGGCCGGCAGGCTGCCAGTTCCGCCGGGGTCGGGCGGTTGGCCGGCGGGGCGCAGCGGCACACGGCGGTGACGTAGGCGTCGCGAAGCTCCAGGCCGTCGTCGGCGGCCACGCTCGTCGGCTGGTTGGCCAGCCCGGCCCGGTGCAGGGCAGCGACGAGCCAGTCCCCGGAGCGGTCCCCGGTGAACATCCGGCCGGTCCGGTTCGCCCCGTGGGCCGCCGGGGCCAGGCCGACGAGGACGATGCGGGCCGAGGGGTCCCCGAAGCCGGGCACGGGCCGACCCCAGTAGGGCTGGTCGGCGAAGGCCCGGCGGCGCTGGCGGGCCACCTCCTCCCGGTGGGCCACCAGGCGGGGACAGGCCCGACAGGACTCGACCTCCGCCCGGAGGGCCGCCAGCGCGGCGGGCGCCGGCGAGGCAGCCGGCGGGAGTCGACGGGCCATGGGCGCAGCGTACGATGCGTGTTCGTGCCCCCCCGTCGTCGAGCGTCCCATGCCGTCTGCTTCCTGGTCCGCCACGGTCGGACTCCGACCACCGGCAAGGTGCTGCCGGGGCGGGCCCCGGGGCTGCACCTCTCCGACGAGGGCCGCCGCCAGGCCGAGGCCACTGCCGAGCGCCTGGCGGCGCTGCGCCGCCCCCCGGTCGCGGTGTACGCCTCGCCCCTGGAGCGGGCCATGGAGACCGCCCAGCCCATCGCCCGGGCCCTCGGGCTCCGGGTGCGGCCCCTTCGGGGCCTGCTGGAGCTCGACTTCGGGGAGTGGACCGGGGCGTCGTTGGCCGCCCTGCGCCGGCGCCGGGAGTGGCAGGCGGTCCAGCACCTGCCCAGCACCTTCCGGTTCCCCGGGGGCGAGTCCTTCGCCGCCATGCAGCAGCGGGTCCTGGCCACCTTGGACGACCTGGCTGAGCGGCACCGGGGCGAGTCCTACGTGGCCGTCTCCCACGCCGACCCCATCAAGGCGGCGGTGGCGGCCACCGCAGGGGTGCCCCTGGACCTCTTCCAACGGCTCGTGGTCTCGCCCTGCTCGGTGACCGCCCTGGCCCGGGGCGGCGGGATGTCGCACGTCTTGTGCCTGAACGCCACCAGCGACCTCGGGGAGCTGGGCCTCTCGTGAGCACCGTGGATCTTGGCGACGTCGATCGCTTCACCGTGGCCGCCCTCGGGCCGGTCGGGCAACGGACCTTCTTGCTCCAGTGCCGATCGGAGCAGACCGTCTTGACCCTGAAGGTGGAAAAGCAGCAGGTCGCCGTCCTCGCCGAGTACCTGGGCCGGCTGCTGCGGGACCTGCCCCGGCCCGGCCACCTGCCCGAGGACCTCGAGGTGGAGGAGCCGGTCGAGCCCCACTGGGTGGTGGGGACCATGGGGGTGAGCTACGACGCCGAGCTGGACCGCATCGTGCTCATCGCCGAGGAGCTGGTCCCCGAGGACGAGGAGGGCGACGCGGCCCGGTTCACCGTCACGCGGGAGCAGGCCGCGGCCTTCGCCGTCCGGGCCACCCGTCTCGTGGAGGCCGGCCGCCCCCCCTGCCCCCTCTGCGGCGGGCCCATCGACCCCTCCGGCCACGCATGCCCCAGGACCAACGGCCATCGTCCACCGACGAACTGATCGCCGTGGCCGCGACGGCGGCCGAGGCGGAGGTCGATGCTCGCCTGGCGGCCCTCGGCGCCGGGGAGGTGGAGCTGGTGGGTCGGCTGGCCGACAGCTCGAACCAGGCCTTCGTGGTGCTCTGCCGGCAGGGCCCCCTCGTGGTCCCCGCGGTCTACAAGCCGGCCGAAGGGGAGCGGCCCCTCTGGGACTTCCCCCCGGGCATCCACCGCCGGGAGGTGGCCGCCTATCTGCTGTCAGAACTCCTCGGCCTGGGCCTGGTGCCCGAGACCGTCGAACGGGTCGACGCCCCATTCGGTCCCGGTTCCCTCCAGCGCTTCGTCCCGGCCGACTTCGCGGAGCACTACTTCACGCTGGTCGAGCAGCCGGCCCAGCAGGAACGCCTCCGAGCACTCGCCGCCTTCGACGTCGTGGCGAACAACGCGGACCGCAAGGCCGGCCACGTGCTGGCCGAGCCGAGCGGCACCCTGTGGGCCATCGACAACGGCCTCTGCTTCCACGCCGAGCCGAAGCTCCGGACGGTCATCTGGGAGTTCGCCGGCCAGGAGCTCCCTGAGGACCTCCGGGAACCCCTGGCCCGGCTGCTCGCCGCCCTGACCGGCCGACGCCGGGCCGACCCTCCGACGCAGCGCCACCTCGAGCTGCTCGGCGACCTCCTGGAACCGGAGGAGCGAGCCGCCTTGGTCCGGCGCATCCGCCAGCTGCTGGCCCGGGGACGCCTCCCGTCCCCGGACTCCCGGCGCCGGCCCTACCCCTGGCCCCTGGTGTGAGGGCCCTGGCGCGCGGGCCCGGCCTCAGCTGCGGGCCTTCAGGGCCTCGATGAGCTTCGGCAGGACCTTGTGGACGTCACCCACGATCCCGAGGTCGGCCACCGAGAAGATGGGGGCCTCGGGGTCCTTGTTGATGGCGATGATGTGCTTGGCGCCCTTCATGCCCACCAGGTGCTGGGTCGCCCCGGAGATGCCGCAGGCGATGTAGAGGGTCGGCTTGACCGTCTTGCCGGTCTGGCCGACCTGGTGCGAGTAGGGCACCCAGCCGGCGTCCACGATGGCCCGGCTGGCCCCGGCCGCCCCGTGGAGCAGGCGGGCCAGCTCCTCGACCAGGGCGTAGTGCTCGGCCGCCCCGAGGCCCCGGCCACCGGAGACCACCACGTCGGCCTCGTCGAGCTTCGGGCCGCTGCGCTCCTCCACGTGGCGCTGCTGCACGCTGGCCGCCGACACCGCCCCGACCTCGGGCACGGTGAGGGTCTCGACGCTCGCCGGGCCGCCACCCGCCGACTCGGCCGGGAAGGACTTCGCCCGGATGACGAAGATGCCCGGCCGCGCCCCGGTGAAGCGGGCGGTCACGATCTGGGTGCCACCGAAGACGGCGTGCTCGGAGCGCAGCTCCCCGTTCTCCTCCACCAGGCCCACGACGTTCGTCAGGACCGGCACGTCCAGGCGGGCCGAGAGGCGCCCGGCGATGTCCCGGCCGTCGTAGGTGGTGGGCACGAAGATTGCGTCGGGCTGGTCCCCCGAGCGGACCCGCTCGGCCAGGGCCGCGGCCACCAGCGGACCGGGCAGCTTGCCGCCGAGGTCTCCCAGGTCGTAGACGACCTGGGCGCCGTACTCCCCGAGGGTGCCGGCCAGGCCCTCGGCCCCGCCGCCCCAGGTCACCGCCTTCACCGTCCCCGCCATCGCCCGCGCCTGGGTCAGCAGCTCCAGGGCCGTGGGGACCGGGGCGCCGTCCTGCTGCTCGGCCAGCA
This sequence comes from Aciditerrimonas ferrireducens, assembly GCF_023130475.1. Classification (GTDB taxonomy): domain Bacteria; phylum Actinomycetota; class Acidimicrobiia; order Acidimicrobiales; family UBA8190; genus Aciditerrimonas; species Aciditerrimonas ferrireducens. The sequence continues at coordinate 31,082 of NZ_JAKHEX010000016.1, read as the reverse complement.
CCCAGATGGTGTCGATCGCCATGACTGTCCCGTCTCCTCCTCGCCGGCCACCCCCTGGCGGCCCGGCCCTCGTCAGATCAGCTTCAGCTGCTCCAGGAACTGGATGATCCGCTCGTGGGCGTCGCCCTCGTCGGTCACGATCTCGCCGGCCCCCCGCTCCTCGGCGGGGACCACCGACACGATCTCCTGCCGGGCCCCGCCGAAGCCGACCTCGTCCGGCGAGAGGCCCAGGTCGGCCACGGTCAGCTGCTCGACCGGCTTGGACTTCGCGGCCATGATCCCCTTGAACGACGGGTACCGGGGCTCCACGACCCCGGCGGTCACCGTCACCACGCACGGCAGGGGGCACTCCACCTCGTCGTAGCCGGCCTCGGTCTGCCGCTCGACCCGGACCTTGCCGCCCTCCACAGTCACCTTCTTCGCGAAGGTCACCGAGGGCAGTCCGAGCAGCTCGGCCAGCTGGACCGGCGTCGTGCCGGTGTAGCCGTCGGTGGACTCGGTGGCCGCGATCACCAGGTCGGGGTTGACCCGCTCGATGGCCTTGGCCAGCACCTTGGCCGTCCCGAGGGCGTCGGTGCCCCGCAGGGCCTCGTCGCTCACCAAGATGGCCTTGGCGGCCCCCATGGCCAGGGCGGTCCGCAGGCCCGAGACCTCACCGTTCGGGGCCATCGAGACCAGGGTCACCTCGCCGTCGTCCCCGGCCAGCTGCAGCCCCATCTCGACCCCGTAGGCGTCGGAGTCGTCCAGGATCAGCTTGCCGTCCCGGACCAGGGTGTGCCGCTCGGGGTCCAGCGCCGGGGGCGCGGCGGGGTCGGGGATCTGCTTGGCGCACACGACCACGTTCATGGGCGCGATTGTTCCCGAAGACCCCCCGGCTCGACCAATCCGCTGGAAGGGGGCCCCGTCACCGCCCGGACCTCGGCCGCCACCGCCAGGGCCTCGTCGGCGATCACCCCGTCGACCCCTGCCGTCAGGCAGGCCCCAAGCGCCGGGCCGGGCAGGACCGTCCAGGTCATCACCCCGAAACCGGCCTCCTGGGCAGCGGCCACCGCGACCGGGTCCAGGTCCTCGACGAAGGGCAGCACCCACGTGGCCCCGAGGGCCTCGGCCCGCCCGAGGAGCGCGGTGGCCTCCAGGCCAGGTCGAAGGAGCCAGCCCCGGGCCACGGGCAGGTCGGCCTCAGCCGCGGCCGCCCCCAGGGCCTCCAAGGCCTCGGGCCAGAAGCAGCTGAGCAGCCAGCTGGCCGCCGGGTCGGGGACGGGGCCTGGGTCGGGGACGGGGCCAGGGTCGGGGGCCGGGCCGGGCCCGGGCCGGACGAGCACCTCCCGGCGGGCCTCGGCCAAGCAGGCCACCACGGCGCGCACCAGGGCGGCGGTCGACTCGGGCCCGAGCTCGAGCGGCGAGGCCTTCACCTCCACGTCGACCAGTCGACCCCGAAGGGCTGCCAGGGCCGCCCGGAGGGTCGGGACGCCTGGGGGCAGGTCGGCGGCGGGCACCTCGGCGAGGAGCCGACCGTCGGCCAGCTGGGGGTCGTGGTGGACCATCACCACCCCGTCGGCGCTCAGCCGAGCGTCGAGCTCCACCCCGGCCACCCCGCTGGCCGCGGCGTTCGCCACCTGCTCGAAGGCAGCCAGGCTGTTCTCCGGGGGGTCCTGCCCCGCCGGCTGGCCCGCCCGCCCCCGCAGGAGGCCGCGGTGAGCGAGGACCACGGGCCGCCCGCCCGATCTTCCCTGCTCACGCCCCTTGCAGTCGGACCAGCTCGGGAGTATGTTCACGAGGCCGAGTCGATCAGACGGTCAACTGCCGTGGCCAGTCTTGTGACCTGGTGCACAAGCGACCGCGTGCCACGACGATGGGGACAGCTTGAGGAGGCGCTCCGTGGCACTCACGTGGAACCGGGCTGTGGAGTGGGATGCGGACGACTGGCGGAAGCACGCCGCGTGCCGCCACACCGAGCCCGACCTGTTCTTCCCGGTGGGCACCACCGGCCCGGCAGTCGAACAGATCGAGGCAGCCAAGCGGGTCTGCCAGACCTGCGCTGCCATCGAGCCCTGCCTGGAGTTCGCGCTGGCCACGAACCAGGAGTCGGGCATCTGGGGTGGCACCTCCGAGGAGGAGCGCCGCAAGCTGCGCAAGAGCTGGCTGGCCGCCCGCCGCCGAGCCTCCTGAGCGACGATCCGTCCCGGCCGCGCCGGCGAGCCACCCCGCAGCTTTCCCAAGCCCCTCCCCAACCGACGGTCGGACCAGCTCGTGGCGGCGCTCACGCGCCCTTCCCCCTCCACGGTGCGCATGCTGGCACGGCTCGGACCGCCGATGCCAGCCGTGCGAGCCGCGACCGTCCGCACCCCGGGGTGGCGAGCCGAGAAGCGTCGGGGGGCAAGGAGGGCGACCAGCGAGGACGCCAAGGGCCTCGAGGAGCCATGAGGCGTCACGAGCGTTTTCGACGCTGATCGCCTATGGTGGGCTGCTGTCGGAGCCTGCGGGTCGGGGTGGGGTCGGTCGACCGCAGGCACCCCTGATGCCGGGGCGGCCGCGACCACGGAGGGGTGGCCGGTCCATGGGCACACGGTGTCGGCGTAGCGGGAAGGGAGCGAGCCCAGTGGAGCGGACCCTGAGGTGGCCCAGATGAGCGCCTCTCGCCAGAACCCGGCGATCCTCATCGCCGAGGACGATCCGGGCAGCCGGACAGCCACCCGACTGTTCCTGCAGCGCTTCGGGTACCGGGTCGGGGAAGCGACCGACGGGCCGGGCACCCTCCGGGAGGCCAGCCTGGGCCGCTACGACCTGGTCCTTTTGGACCTGGGCCTGCCGGGGCTCGACGGCGAGGACGTCCTGCTGCGCCTCCGTCGGGACAGCGCCCTGCCGGTCATCGTCCTGACCGGCCGGTCCGAGGAGCAGGAACGGATCCGCCTGCTGGACCTGGGGGCCGACGACTACATCGTGAAGCCCTTCTCCCTGCCCGAGCTCGAGGCTCGGATCCGGGCGGTCCTCCGCCGGGGTCAGCCCCAGCCGGCCAGCGGGCGGATCGAGCACGGCGACCTGGTCGTCGACCGGCACACCCACCGGGTCACGAAGGCGGGCAAGCCCATCGAGCTGACCCCGAAGGAGTTCGACCTCCTGGCGTTCCTGGCCGCCAACCCCGACCAGGTCTTCACCCGAGAGGAGCTCCTGCCGTGACCGAGCACGTCCGGCGCCTGCGCCTGAAGCTGGAGGACAGCCCGGCGAACCCCCGGTGGATCCACACCGTCCGGGGCGTGGGCTACCGCTTCGCCGACCTGGGTCCCCAGGGCCCTGGCAGCTCGGCGAGCTGACCCCCGGTCGGCCCCTCAGCCGGCCGGGCCCCCGAGGGGCACGTCGATGACCACCTCGGTGCCCGGCCCGCTGCCCGGCCCGGCGCCCGCCGGCTGGGTGCTGGCCGGGCTTCGCATCTCGATGGTGCCCCCGAGCTGGCTGGTGACGAGGCTCCGGACGATGGAGAGCCCCAGGCTGGTGGTGTCCTCGATCGAGAAGCCCACCGGCAGGCCCTGCCCGTCGTCGACCACCCGGACGTGCAGCCGCCCGGCCTGGGCGCCGAGGTCCACCTCGACCCGGCCGGGGCCCTGCTCCCCGGAGCGGAAGGCGTGCTCGACGGCGTTCTGGAGCAGCTCGGCAAGCACCACCGCCAAGGGGGTGGCGACGTCGGCCGGCACCGCTCCCAGGTCCCCGCTCACCTCGATCGCCACCCGGTGGTCCCCGGTGGCCGAGTCCTCGGCCATGCGGACCAAGGAGGCCACGATCTCGTCGAAGGGCACCTCCTCGCCCGGCTCTCGGGAGAGGACCTCGTGGACCACGGCGATCGACCGGACCCGCCGCTCGGCCTCCCGCAAGGCCTCCTGGCCCCGGCCGGGCTCGAGCCGGCGGGCCTGGAGGCTGAGGAGGGACGAGATGGTCTGGAGGTTGTTCTTCACCCGGTGGTGGACCTCGCGGATGGCGGCGTCCTTCGAGAGCAGCAGCCGGTCCCGTCGCCGGAGGTCGGTGACGTCCCGGACCAGCACCATGGCCCCCGTGACGTCCCCCTCGGCGAGCAGCGGGGTGCAGTGGAGCAGCACGATGACGTCCGGTCGGCGTTCGACCTCCTCGATGACCGGTCGGCCGCTCGCCAGGGCTCGACTGACCGCGGTGTCGTCCACCCCCAGTTCGCCCAGGCGGTGCCCCTCGGGCACGGCCGTGACCCCCATGCGGTGCAGGGCGCTCATGGCGTTCGGCGAGGAGAACACCACCCGGCCGTCCGCGTCGACCAGCAGCAGCCCGTCCCCCACCCGGGGGGCGTCCTCCCCGAGGGCCTCCTGACCCGGTGCCGGGTACGTCCCCTCGGCCACCATGGCCGCCAGCCGGTCGTAGAGGCCGCGGTAGACCCGCTCGAGGCGACCCGAACGCCGCCGGTGCTCGATCGGGGTGATCCGGACCATCGCCGCCACCGGCCGGCCGGCCAGGCAGACCGGCACGGCCTCGAGGCGGACCTCCTCGGGCACGGGGGGCAGCTCGCCGGTCTCGGCCAGGCCCATGCTGGAGACCAGCAAAGCCCCCTCGGGCACGGGCAGGGGGCCGGTGGCCGAGCAGATCTCCCGGCTGGTGAGGGCCTCGGCCACCACCGGCCAGTCCTCGGCTGCCAGCAAGCTGCCCACGAGGTCCCCGGGGAGGACGGTCGAGGCGGTGGTCGGCCGGATCTGGCCCAGGACCACCAGCTGGGCTCCCTCGCCCTCCGCCCCCCGCACCGGCACGAGGAGCAGGAGGTCCGAGAAGGACAGGTCCGCGAGGGCGCCCCAGGCCCCGAGGAGGCGCTGGAGGTGGGCCAGGGCCTCACCGTCCAAGGCGGTGTGGCTGGCGGCCAGGGACCCCGGGGTGCTCATCGGCCCGTGCCCTCGGGCCGCGCCAAGGGCACCGGGCGCGGGACCCGACCCCGGAAGCCGCAGAGCTCCCGGACCCCCGCCGCCCACAGCCATCGCTGCAGGTCGGGCGCCCGGTCGGCCACGTCCGCCAGGCGGTGCCCGTCCGAAGCGGTCGTGAGGGGCACCCCGGCCCGCAGGAGCCGGCCGAGGAGGGGTGGCGCCGGGTAGGCCTCGGCCGCCGGCTTGCGCCACCCGGCCGAGGAGACCTCGACGGCCAGGCCCCCGACGGCCGCCGCCTCGGCGAGCCGGTCCCAGTGGACCTCGGGGGCAGCCGGCCGGCGGGCCGCCACCTTCACGAGGTCCAGGTGGGCCAGCACGTCGCAGGTCCCCGTGGCCGCCAGCTCGGCCACCGCCTCGGCGTAGCGGGCCCAGACCTCGTCGACCTTCGCCTCCTCCCAGACCGCCGCCGAGACCGGGTCGTCGAGGTCGTCGAAGCGCCAGACCCCCAGCCAGTGGACCGAGCCGAGCAGGACGTCGAAGGGGTAGCCGGCCAGCAGCTCGGCCACCTCGTCCATCCGCCCCGGGTAGTAGTCGACCTCGAGGCCCAGGACCACCGGCAGCCCTTCGGCCCGGCAGGCCAGGGCACAGGCCGCGTAGGCCTCCAGGTCGGCCCGGGCGTGCTCGTCCCAGTAGCGGGCCATGGAGGCCCGCAGCGCCGGGTCGGGCTCGAGCTCCCAGAAGCCCCGCAGCAACCGGTCGGCCTGGGCGAAGCGGAAGAGGTGCTCGGTGAGGGCGATCTCCACCACTCCGACCGCCTGGGCCCGTTCCCAGTAGGCGGCCACCTGCGCCACCGTCGGCTCCTGGTCCGCCTGGCCGTGCGGCCACAGGTGCAGGTGGTAGTCGAGCACGCCAAATCCTACGGTCCTCCCGCCGAGGGCCTCGGCCCTCAGCGGGGCCAGAGCCGCTCGCCGAGCGCCAGCAGGGCACGCTGACCAGCACCTCGGGCGCCCGCGAGAGCTCGGCTCGCTGCTCCTGCTCCCGTTCGGCCACCAGCCGGTAGTCCGAGAAGCTCCGGCCCACGGTCTGGAGGACCCGGGCCAGCTGGGCTGCCTGCGCCTTCGGGATCCCCGGCAGCTCGCCGGCCAGGGCCTTGGCGAGCCGTTCGTGGTCGCGCACGAACGCCTCGGCGGCCTGGGCACCGGCCGGGTCGAGGAGGAACGGGGGCAGGACCTTGTTGAGGACCATGGCCCCGAGGTGCAGGCCCCGGGCCTCGAGGGCGCCGACGAAGGTCTCGGCCTCCCGCAGGGGGGTGGGCTCGAGGGTCGAGACCACGAGGAAGCTGGTGCGCCGATCGGCCAGAAGCCGCTCCACCGCCTTGGCCCGCGTCACGAACCCGTCGTACATGGACTGGAAGAGGATGAAGAACTCGGCGATGTCCGAGAGGAACTGGCTGCCGAGGATCCGGTCGGCCACCTGGTAGAAAGGGCGGGAGGCGACGTTCACCAGCCGGGACCGGTACGGGACGATGAGCCAGCGCAGCAGCCGGCTCGAGAAGAAGTCGGCCATCCGGGCCGGGGCGTCGAGGAAGTCCAGGGCGTTGCGGGACGGGGGGGTGTCGACCACCAGCAGGTCGTAGCAGCCCTCGGCGTGCAGCTCGTAGAGCCGCTCCATGGCGATGTAGTCGTGGCTCTGGACGAAACGACCCGAGATGTTCCGGTACAGGGGGTTGGCCAGGATCTGCTCCCGGGTCCGGGCGTCGGGGGCGTGCCGGCGGACCAGGTCGTCCCAGGACTGCTTCGTGTCGAGCATGGCGGCCCACAGCTCGCCCTTCGGATGGACCCCGGCGGCGGCGAAGGCCTCGGGAGGAACCCGGACCGCCTCGTTGCCGATGCCCTTGACCCCCAGCGCGTCGGCCAGCCGCCGGGCCGGGTCCACGGTGAGCACGAGCACCCGGCCTCCCGAACGCACCGCGGCGGTGGCCGCAGCGGCGGCCGCCGTGGTGGTCTTGCCCACCCCGCCGGGCCCGCAGGCCACCACGATCTCCTTCGAGGCCAGCAGACCGCCGAGGGACGGGGCGGGGGACGGGCGGCCGCGTGCGGTGCCCCGCGCCGGGGGGCTCACGTGACCAGCTCCTCGGCCAGATGCTGGGCGACCCGCCGGACCTGGCGGCGGCCGTGGCTGCGGGTGAAGAGCTCGGGCACGTAGGCCAGCTGGACCCCCTCGGGCAGGCCAGCCCGCAGCCGGGCCAGGTGCTCGGCCCGGGTTCGCCGCAAGGTGACCGCCAGGCGGGCGGCCTCGAGGACCGGCTCGGGGTCCCCGGGCACCAGCCGACGCAGGGCCCGCCGCCCGGCCGCCTGCCGGAGGGCCTCGAAGACCTCCTCCTCCCCGGCGCCGAAGAGCTCGGGCAGGACCCGGTTGGCCACCACGGCGCACAGCGTCACCGTGGTCTCCCGCCGCACCCGTTCGGCCAGCTCGAGGGTCTCGTTCACCGGCATCTCCTCCGGCGTGGTCACCACCACCAAGCCGGTCACCGCCGGGTCCGAGAGCAGGGCCAGCATCCAGTCGGTCTGGGTCCGCACCAGGCCCACCTTGACCAGCTCGTTGATGGCCTGGGGGGCGCTCAGCTGCCCCACCACGTGGCCGGTGGCCGACGCGTCGACCACCACGAGGTCGTAGTGGTCCTCGCGGACCTCGTAGCAGAACTTCCCGACGGTCAGGATCTCCTTGACCCCCGGGGCAGCGGTGGCCACGAAGTCGAAGGCCTTGGCCAGGGGTCCGATGCGGCCCACGATGGGCACCTTCAGCTGCAGCCGCAGGTACTCGCGCAGGGAGGCTTCGGTGTCCATGGCCATGGCCCACAGGCCCCCCAGGACCTCCCTCGCCTCGAACCCCACCGGGTCGACCTCCAGCTGGGCGGTCACGTCGCCCTTGGCGTCGACCTCGCAGAGCAGGGTGCGCCGGCCCTCCCCGGCACCGAGCAGGGCGAGCGCGCAGGCCACGGTGGTCTTGCCGACCCCGCCCTTGCCGGTCACGAAGAGCAGGCGGCGATCGAGCAGGCCGGGCACGGGCACGGCCGGAGACTCAGGGCGCCCCGAAGCCCACCCGCCGTTCGGTGGCCGGGGCCCCGATCTCCACGTAGGCCACCTTGGCCACCGGCACCCCGACCCGCCGGCCCTTGCGGTCCGTCAGCCAGAGCACCCCGTCCGCCGCCTTCAGGGCCTGGTCGATCTCCTCCAGCACGGCGTCGCGCTCCACGCCGTCGCCCAGGTCCACCTCCAACTCCTTCACGCTCTGGGCGATCCCGATCCGCACGTCCACCTGGCAGGCTCCTTCCCTCCGCGGCCCTTCCTCGGCCGGCCGTGCCGGGTCGCCGGCACCCCGCCGACGATACCCCCCTGCCCGCTCGGGCCCTCCCCGCGGGCCCTCTGACCGAGCCCCCTGACCGGGCCCTCCCCGCAGGGCCCCGGCCGGGCCCCGGCGGCCGTCACAGGGCCGAGCCACACTGGGGTCGATGCCCGCCCCGAATCAGCGCGCCGACGCCCCGGCCCCGACGCCGTTCCAAGTCCACAACGGGCTCGTCCCGTCGGACCGGGCCCGACGCTGGGCGGCCACCATGGACGGCCACGGCGGGCAGCGGCCGGGCCTGCGGCGGGCCCACGCCGGTGAGACCGTGGCCCTGGGTCCGCTGCGGGTGCTCGATCGAGAAACCCGGGAAGCCCTGGAGGATGAGCGCCTGGCGCCGGGTGCCACGCGGGCCCGGGGAGCGGGCGAGCGGCCCCGGCCCGAGGAGCCGGACCCGTGGCGGACCTGCTTCGAGCGGGACCGGGACCGAATCCTGCACTCCCCGGCCTTTAGGCGCCTGGCCGGCAAGACCCAGGTGTTCGTGTTCCCCGACGACCACCAGCGGACCCGGCTGACCCATGCCCTGGAGGTCGCCCAGGTGGCCCGGGCCATCGCCGCCGCCCTGGGCCTGCACGAGACCTTGGCCGAGGCCATCGCCCTGGGGCACGACTGCGGCCACGGCCCCTTCGGGCACGCCAGCGAGGACGCCCTCGACCCGCTGGTCCCCGGCGGGTTCGACCACGCCCCCTGGGGGGCCGACGTGACGCTGGCCCCGTTGAACCTGACCCGGGAGGTGAGCGACGGGATCCGGAACCACAGCTGGTCCCGCCCTGCACCCCGGACCCCCGAGGGCGAGGTCTGCGCGCTCGCCGACCGGATCGCCTACACCACCCACGACGCCGAGGACGCCAGCCGGGCCGGGGTGGTCGACCTGGCCGACCTGCCCGGGCTGGTGGTCGAGCGAGTCGGTCGGCGCCGCTCCACGCAGCTGGCCCGCTTCGTGGAGGACGTGGTGCGGACCAGCCAGGAGGCCGGGGTGGTGGGGATGAGCGAGCCCATGGCCGAGACCCTCGGCGCCCTGCGGGCCTGGAACTACGAGCGCATCTACCTGCGGCCCGACTCCCTGGCCCAGGCCCGGGCGGTCGAGGGGTTGCTGCGGGCCCTGGTCGAGCACTACGTCGGCCACCCCGAGGACCTGCCGGGCGCCGAGACCGACGACACTGACGAGGAGCGGCTGCGCCGGGCAGTCAGCTACGTGGCCGGCATGACCGACCGGTTCGCCTGCGCCCAGGCGGTCCGGCTCCTCGAGTGGCCCCTGGACCGTCTGCCCAAGGGCTTCGACACCCCCTGGCCCCGCTGACCGCCAAGAGCGGAACCGTTCCCTGCCCGACCGACCCGACGCGGTGGGCCCCGTCCCGAGGGGACGCCACCCGTGCTGGGAATACCCCAGAGGGTTTCTGGGTTGTCCTCGGTGTCGTCGCCAGGTCGGCGGCGACATGTGGAGGTTTCTTCCCATGGCCACCAAAGCCCTGACCGCAGCGACGTTCGACGAGGTCGTGAACGGCAACCCGATCGTGTTCGTGGACTTCTGGGCGGCCTGGTGCGGCCCGTGCCGGATGTTCGCCCCGGTGTTCGAGCAGGCCTCTGAGGCCCACCCGGACATCGTGTTCGCCAAGGTCGACACCGAGGCCGAGCCGGAGCTGGCCGCCCGCTTCGGGATCATGTCCATCCCAACCCTCATGGTCTTCCGGGACCAGGTCCTGCTCTACGCCCAGCCCGGAGCCCTGCCGGGCTCGGCCCTCGAGCAGCTGATCGAGGCGGTCGAGGGTCTGGACATGGACGAGGTGCGCCGCCAGCTGGCCGAGGCCGAGGCCGCCGAGGCCGCCAGCCGCTGAGCGACACCACCGCCGCACCCCCGTCGTCGGGACGGGAGACCCCTGACCAGGCCCGGCGGGCGCCGGCTCACCGGGCCCTGGAGCGAGAGGAGGAGCCATGCACGGCATTCGCACCACCCTGGACCGCCCCCTGCCCGAGGCCGAGGCCCAGGTCCGCGAGGCCCTGGCCAGCGCCGGTTTCGGGGTGCTGACCGAGATCGACGTGGCCGGCACCCTGCGGGCCAAGCTGGGGGTCGAGCGCCCGCCCCTCAAGATCCTCGGTGCCTGCAACCCCAGCTACGCGCACCGGGCCCTCGAGGCCGATCCCCAGGTGGCCTTGCTGCTGCCCTGCAACGTGGTCCTCGAGGAGACCACCCCGGGCCGGACCACCGTGACGGTCGCCGACCCCGAGGAGCTGCTTCCTGGACCTGAGCTGGCGGCCCTGGCAGCCGAGGCCAAGGGTGCCCTCGACCAGGCGGTGAGCGCCCTCCAGGCCAGCTCGGGGACACCGGCTCCGGCGGTGAGCACCGCCAGCTGAGCCGGCCTCACCGGTCGCCGCACCCCCACGTCACCGCACCCGGCGCCCCACCCGGACAGCCCCCTCCCCCACTGCCCGGGTGGGGCGCCTTCTCCCCCCGTTCGCTCGGGCCGAAAGGGGGAGGGACGACGAGGTAACGACCCGTTGCAGCCGGCGGCCTGGGCGTCCTAGCGTCAGGCCCAGGTCGCGAAGGGGGAGGGGCCATGGCTGCTGATCGGTCGTCGTCCGCCGCCACTGGGACGCCCGCTGGCTTCGAAGACGTGCCGGCCATGGTGAAGGAGAGCCGGCTCGTGCCCCCGCCCCGCCCCGCCTCGGGCCGCTTGGGGCTCCGCACCCCAGAGGACGTCCTGGCCCTCGCCGAACGGGCCGCCGCCGACCCTGGCGCCTACTGGGCCGAGGTGGCGAGCGAGCTGCGCTGGTCCTCGGGGTGGCCGCCGGCCAGCCCGCTGATCGGGAGCCTGGCCGAGGGTTTCGCCTACTTCCCCGGGGCGACGGGCAACGTGTCGGTGAACTGCGTGGACCGCTGGGCCGAGGCCGACCCGGACCGCCTGGCGGTCCACTGGGTCGGGGAGGACGGGACCGAGCGTTCCTGGACCTACGAGGAGCTGCGGGCGACCACCGCCCGCTTCGCCCAGGCCCTCACGGACCTGGGGGTCGGTCGGGGCGACGTGGTGGCCATCTTCCTGCCGAACCTCCTCGAGACCTTCGCCGCCGTGCATGCCTGCTTCCGCATCGGGGCGCTCTACAACATCGTCTTCTCGGGCTTCTCCCCCCAAGCCCTGGCCGACCGGATCGTCGACACGGGCGCCAAGGTGGTGGTCACCTGCGACCAGACCTGGCGACGGGGCCGTCCCCTGCCCCTGAAGGCCACCGTGGACCAGGTCCTCGACGAGCTGCCCAGTGTCCGGCACGTGGTGGTGGTCCGCCGTTCGGGCCTGGCCGACGTCCCCATGCGGCCCGGCCGGGACGTCTTCTTCGACGAGCTGCTCGCCCAGACCACCAGCGAGGCCGAGCCCGTGGCCCTGGAGGCCAACGAGCCCGGCTTCCTCATCTACACCTCGGGGACCACCGCGAAGCCCAAGGGCCTCATCCACAGCGGCATGGGATTCCTCGTGGCCGCCTACCACAACTGCAAGCTCTCGCTGGACCTGGCGCCCGCCGAGCGCTACTGGTGCACCGCCGACTGCGGCTGGTTGACCTTCCCGATCTTCGAGATCGTCGGAGCCCTGGCCATGGGGGCCAGCTGCCTGGCGGTCGAGGGCGCCCTGGACTACCCCACCCCGGCCCGCTTCTACGAGCTCTGCGAGCGCTTCGAGGCCACGAAGGTCTTCACCGCCCCCACCCTCGTCCGCATGCTGGCCCGGGCCGGGGACCGCTGGGCGGCGGGCCACGACCTCTCCCGCCTCGAGCTCCTGGCCCTGGTCGGCGAGCCCCTGGACGCCCCCACCTGGTGGTGGGCCCAGGAGCACCTCGGCCACGGCCGGCTGGAGATCAACAACACCTACGGGCAGAGCGAGACCGGCAGCGCCTGGGCCTCCTCGGTGGCCGGGGTCACCCCGGCGAAGCCCGGGTCCTGCGGCATGGCCCTGCCGGGCCACCGCTACGAGATCGTCGACGATGAGGGCCGCCCGGTCCGCCGGGGCCAGGTGGGCTACCTGACCCTCACCCAGCCCTTCCCCGGCCTCTTCCGGGGCATCTGGGGCGACCCCGAGCGTTACCGGGCCCAGTACTTCAGCCGGTTCGGCCCGGACCGCTACGACTCGGCCGACGCCGCCTTGGAGGACGAGGACGGCCACCTCTGGGTGGTCGGCCGGGTCGACGGGGTCATCAACGTCGCCGCCCACCGCCTCTCGACCATGGAGATGGAGAGCGCCCTGCTCGGCGCCCCCGGGGTGGCCGAGGCGGCCGTGGTCGGGGTGCCCCACCCCGAGAAGGGCCAGGTGCCCCTGGCCTTCGTCACCCAGGCGGCCGACGCCCCAGCCCCCCTGGACCCCGACCAGCTGGCCGAGCGCCTCGTCCAGGCCATCGGGCCCATCGCCCGGCCAGAGGCCGTGCTGGTCGTCTCGACCATGCCCCGGACCCGCTCCGGCAAGATCGTCCGGCGTCTCCTCCAGGAGCTGGCCACGACGGGCACGGCCACCGGGGACACCTCGGGGCTCGAGGACCCCGAGGTCTTGAGCGTCCTGGCCGAGGAGCTCAGCCGCCGGTCCTGACCCCCTCCGCTGCGCCGGCCCCGTCGGATCGCGAACCGGCGGGTGCGGGCTCGGGTTCGAGCTCGCCGAGGAACCGCCCGATGGCGCCGAGGACCAGCTCCCGGTGGCTCTGGTGGGGCGCGTGGCCCGCCCCGGCCACCACGAGCCGCCGGACCGCTCCTCCGCTTCGGGCCTCGATGCGCTCCAGCTGAGCCAAGGTGCCGTACTCGTCCTCGTCCCCTTGGACGAGCAGCAGGGGGCAGTCGATGCGGGGCAGGTACTCCTCGATGCTCCAGCTGACGAAGGCCGGGGAGAGCCAGGCCCCGTTCCAGCCCCAGAAGGTGGCGTCCACGTCCCGGTGGTGGCGGGCCAGGCGCCGGCGCAGGTCGCCGTGGAGGTAGGCGGCGCGGGCGGCCTCGATGCCGGCGATGGAGCGGTCCTCGACCACCACGTGGGGGGCGATGGCCACTACCCCTCTCGGCGGCCAGAAGGACCAGGGGGCCAGCTCCTCGGGCAGCTCGGCCGGCTTGGCCCCGGCGTGGACGAGGGCGATGGAGGCCCCGTCGCTGTGGCCGAGGAGGACCGGTCGGGCGAGGCCCAAGGCGGCGAGCAGCCGGGGCAGCACCGAGAGGGCCTCTCGGTGCATGTAGCGCAGGGGACGGGGCGGGCGGACCGGGGTGGAGCGGCCGTAGCCGGGGCGGGAGTAGCAGACCACGGCCCGCCCGGCCCCGACGGCCTGGAGGGCCTCCGGGAGGTCCCGCCACAGCCCGGCGGAGCCCAGGCCCTCGTGGAGCAGAACCAGGGGGGCCAGGGCCTCGGCGCCGGGCCGGGCGGCCAGCACCCGGACCTCGAGCTCGTGGGGTCCGACCCGGACCAGGCCCTCGCTCACCGCCCCGCGGGGGCGTTCGCCGCCGGGGCGTTCGCCTCCTGGCGGAGCCGGTAGCGCTGGATCTTGCCGGTGGCGGTCTTCGGCAGCTCCTCGACCACCACGATCCGCCGGGGCCGCTTGAACGCTGCCATCCGCTCCCGGCAGTGGGCCTCGACGGCCCCGGGGTCCAGCTCGACGCCCGGCCGGGGCACGACGAAGGCCACGACCTCCTCCAGGCCCTCGGGGGTCCGGCCCCCCACGACCGCCGCCTCGGCCACCGCCTCGTGGGCCAGCAGGACGTTCTCCACCTCGGCCGGCGACACCCAGATGCCCCCGGCCTTGATCATGTCGCTGGTCCGCCCCAGGAACTGGTAGCAGCCGTCCTCGGTGCGGACGTAGACGTCCCCCGTCCGCAGCCAGCGCCCCTCGAAGGCCGCCTGGGTGGCCTCGGTCCGGCACCAGTAGCCGGTGGCGATGGAGGGGCCGGCCACCTGCAGGTTGCCCGGCACCCCGGGCTCCTCCACCACCCGCCCCTCGTCGTCGACCAGCCGGACCTCGTACCCCGGCACCGGGGTGCCCGAGGTCCCGGGTCGCTCCGCCCCGGGACGGTTGGACAAGAAGATGTGGAGGGCCTCGGTGGAGCCCAGCCCGTCGAGCACCGGGAACCCGAAGCGCTCCGTGAACCGCCGGTGCACCTCGGCCGGCAGGGCCTCCCCGGCGGTGGCCCCGAGGCGCACCGAGGCGAAGGGCCGGGGGTCGACCTCCTGGGCCACCATGGCGGCCAGGAGCCCCGGGCTCCCGAAGAAGAGGGTGGGCTGGTCCCGGGCCACCACCTCGGCCACCATCGCCGGCGAGGCCGGCCGGGGGTCGAGGACCGTGGTGGCCCCCACCGACAGGGGGAAGGTCAAGGCGTTGCCCAGCCCGAAGGCGAAGAAGAGCTTGGCCGCCGAGAAGCAGCGGTCCTCCGGCCCGATCCGCAGGACCTCGGCGGCGTAGGTCCGGGCGGTGGCCTCGAGGCTGCCGTGGCGGTGCATGACCCCCTTCGGGGTGCCCGTGGTCCCCGAGCTGTAGAGCCAGAACGCCGGGGAGTCCCGGCCGGTCCGGCCGGGGGGCAGCTCGTCCTCGTCGTCGAGCTCGGCGAAGGAGACCAGCCCCACCCCCGGGACCACCGGCAAGGGTCCTTCGGGCTCCCCGACCACCACCACCTGGGCGAGGTCCGGGGCGCAAGCCGACAGGGCGGGCAGCAGCGGCAGGGAGGCCGCCGAGAGGACCGCCACCCGGGCCCGGGCGTCGTCGACGATCGCCCCGAGCTCCTCGCCCCGCAGCATGGTCGAGAGCGGCACCGGCACCACCCCGGCCCGCAGGCACCCGAGGAACCAGGCCAGGAACCCCGGCTCGTCCCGCACCACCATGGCCACCCGCTCCTCGGGCCGCACCCCGAGCGCACCCAGGCCGTGCTGGGCCCGGCGGACCAGGCGGGCGAGGGCCTCGTAGGAGAGGCGCTCGGGGCCGGCCACCACCGCCGGCCGCCCGCCCCGGCCCTCCTCGAGGTGCCGGTCCACCAGCCACGAGGCGGCGTTGTAGGGGGTCACGGCCGGACGTACTCGAAGTCCAGCGGCTTGCCGTGCACCCCGGTGGCCGGCGGGGCGATCCACCCGGCCATCTTGCCCGGCTCCCGGACCGGCACCATCAAGGAGGCCACGTGGGCCCGGTCCGCCTCGGTCGGCAGCCACTCCTCCTGGGCCCGCCGGGCCCAGGTCCCGGGGTCCACGAGCTGGCCCTCGGGGGTGATGGGCTGGCCGGCGAACACCCCGACCTGGCGGTGAAAACCCACGTGGGGGAGCCGCAGCTCGGCCCCCGCCGGGGCGAGGAGCCGGTTCCAGCGCTCCACGCCCTTCCGGCAGTCCTCCACGTAGTCGTCCCGCAGGGTCTCGTTCAGCGCCGAGAGCGCCGGCACCGCCCGGGTGGCGACCTGGCCGTCGACCAGCGCCGGCACCGCCCGGGTGGCCCCCTGGAGGCGGTGGTCGTCGGGCCGCTGGTCCTCGTGGAAGCGGCCCTTGAGCCCGGCGGCGAAGTAGTTCGCGGCGTTCGTCGAGGTCTCGGCCCCGAAGAGGTCGAGGGAAACCGAGAAGTGGAGGTTCAAGTAGCGCTGCAAGGTGGCCACGTTCACCCCGCCGTAGGGGGCCACGTCGTCGGTGTCGTGCTCCCGCATGAGCTCGACGGTCCGCTGGACCACCCGGCCGACCCCGGTGGCCCCCACGAACATGTGGTGGGCCTCCTCCTTCAGCATGAACTCGCAGGTCCGGGACAGGGGGTCGAAGGCGCTCTCCTTCAGCGAGGCCAGCTGGAACTTGCCGTCCCGGTCGGTGAAGTAGGTGAAGAAGAAGAACGACAGCCAGTCGGGGGTCGGCTCGTTGAAGGCCCCGAGGATCCGCGGGTTGTCCTGGTCCCCCGAGTGCCGCTCCAGGAGCTCGTCGGCCTCCTCCCGGCCGTCCCGGCCGAAGTAGCGGTGCAGGAGGTAGACCATGGCCCACAGGTGCCGGCCCTCCTCCACGTTCACCTGGAAGAGGTTCCGCAGGTCGTAGAGGCTCGGCGCGGTGAGGCAGAGGTGCCGCTGCTGCTCCACCGAGGCCGGTTCGGTGTCCCCCTGGACCACCACCAGGCGGCGCAGCTCCGCCCGGTGCTCCCCGGGGACCTCCTGCCAGACCGGTTCGCCCAGGTGGTCCCCGAAGCCCACCCGCCGGTCGGGCGTCGGGTCGGCGAGGAAGATCCCCCAGCGGTACTCGGGCATCCGCACGTAGCCGAAGTTCGCCCAGCCCTCCTGGGCCACCGAGATGGCCGTCCTGAGGTAGACGTCGTGGTCCTGGAAGGCCACCGGCCCGAGCTCCTTCCACCAGGCCACGAACCGCGGCTGCCAGCTCTCCAGGGCCCGCTGGAGCCGGCGGTCCTGGTCCAGGTCGACGTTGTTCGGGATCCTCGTGGCGTAGTCCACGCTGCTCATCGCCTCACACCCTCCCCCAGTCGTAGGACGGCCTGGCCCCCGAGCCGTAGCGGCGCAGCGCGCCCTCGGGCCCCACGGCGTTGGGCCGCTGGAAGATCCAGTTCTGCCAGGCGGACAACCGCCCGAAGACCTTCGAGTCCATGGTCTCGGGTCCCGCGAAGCGCAGGTTCGCCTCCATGCCCGTCAGGGCGTCGGGCGAGAAGCTGGCCCGCTCCTCCAGGAACACCCGCACCTCGTCGGCGAAGTCCAGCTCGTCGGGGGTGTGGGTCACCAGGCCGGCCTCGGCCGCCTCCTTGGCCGCAAGGGGCTGGCCGAAGAGGGAGCGCGCCCGGGCCAGGGCCTCGGGGTGCCCGAGGAACCGCAGGGCCAGGCGGCTCGTCCCGGTCGTCGTCTCGTACCACCCGTCGTTCGCCGGCCCCAGGGTCAGGGTCGGGGCCGGCTGCTCCCCGTCGGGGCCCTCCAGCATGAAGCTCCGGTCGGCCACCAGGGCCAGCTCGGCCAGGGTGCCGGCGAAGCAGCTGCCCGCGTCGACGAGGGCCACCAGGGTGCGGGCCGAGAGCTCCAGGCGTCGCAGGGTCCGACCCCACCCCAGGCGGATCTCCCGGACCAGCCAGTCGCTCCCGTGGGCCTCGAGGAGGGCGTCGGCGGCGAGGACCGCCTCAGGGTCCCCCCGGGTGACGAGGACCCAGGTGCCGAGCGTCGGCTCCAGGAGCCGCAGGCGCACCAGCGCGTCGTCCAGTTCCCGGCGGGCCGCCAGGAGCCAGCAGCGGCTGCCCTGGGCCTTCAGCCCGGCCAGGTCCTCGGGCAGGGGTCCCTCCGGGCCCTCCAGCACCACCCAGGCCGACCGGGTGGCCCGATCCAGGCGGACCGCCACGTGGGCGCCCCGCCACCCCTCGGGGGTCGGGGTCCACTGGACGGGGGCCAGGGACACCCCGGCCTCCCCGTCCGGCCGGTCCGAGGCGGCGGCCCGCTCGAGGGCCCGTTCCCGGACCCGCTCCTCGAAGCGGCTCCGGGGGACCGCCTCGTCGACCAGGCCCCACTCGACCGCCTGGCGGCCCTTCACCCCCTCGACCTTCGTGCACAGCACGTCGGCCAGGTCCCGGCGGACGTAGCGCTTGTCCACCAGCCGGGTCAGGCCCCCGGTCCCCGGCAGGACCCCGAGGAGGGGCACCTCGGGCAGGGCCACCGCCGAGGACCGGTCGTCGACCAGGAGGATCTCGTCGCAGGCCAGGGCCAGCTCGTAGCCCCCGCCAGCCGCCGTCCCGTTCACCGCGGCCAGCCAGACCTGGCCGGAGCGGGCCGAGGCCTCCTCCATGGCCGCCCGGGTCTCGTTCGTGAACTTGCAGAAGTTCACCTTCAGGTGATGGGTGGCCGAGGCCAGCATCTGGATGTTCGCCCCGGCGCAGAACACCCGGTCCAGGGCGCTGGTGAGCACCACCGCCTTGACCTCGGGGTGCTCGAAGCGCAGCCGCTCCACGATGTCCGCCAGCTCCAGGTCGACCCCGAGGTCGTAGGAGTTCAGCTTCAGCTCGTAGCCCGGCAGCAGGCCCCCCTCGGGGTCCACCGCCATGACCACGGTGGCAAGCGGCGGCTCGATCCGCACCTGCCAGTGCCGGTAGGACCCCGGGTCCACCTGGAGCCGGTCGGGGGGCAGGAGGACCTCCTGGCCCTCCTGCCCCGACCTGTCGTCCCCGCTGGGTGCACGAGTCGGCTCACCCATCACGGGCACCCCCTCTCCACGAACGTTCGGCCGCTCGGCGACCGCACCGACATCCTACAACTCAGTGCATAGCTGTCAAGAAGATGTCGCACATCAAGGGGGAGCGGGTAGCCTTGCGCGAGTGGAACCGGCGCAGCAGCACGGCCTGGGGAGCCGGAGCGCCCGGGCCTACCTCCTGACGGTCCTCGGCGAGCTCGTCCTGCCCCGGGGTGGCGCCGTGTGGACCCAGACCCTCCTCGAGGCCCTCGGCCTCCTCGAGGTCGACCCCCGGGCGGCTCGGCAGGCGGTGAACCGGGCGGCCGGCAAGGGCCTCCTCGCCGCGGAGCGCCACGGGCGGCGGACCCGCTGGCACCTGACCCCGGCGGCCACGGCCCTCCTGACCGAGGGCATCGAGCGGATCTACAGCCTCCACCGGGGTCGGCGCCGCTGGGACGGGCGGCTGGTGCTCTGCCTCGTGGCGACGCCCGGCGAGCGGGACCAGCGCCGCCGGCTGCGGACCCGGCTGGCCTGGGCCGGGTTCGGGGCCCTCGCCCCCGGCGTCTGGCTGGGCCCCTGGGCCGAGCGGCGCGGGGCGCTCGAGCGGGTCCTCGAGGAGCTCGGCCTCCGGGGGGCGGCCCAGGTCTTCGTGGCCGAGCCCTCCCCGAGCGAGGACCCCCGACAGCTGGCCGCCGCAGCCTTCGACCTGCCGGGGCTGGCCGCCGCCTACCGGGCCTTCGTGGCCGCCGAGGCGCCCCGGTTGGCGGCCCCGCCGCCCCGGGACGAGGAGCGGGCCACCGCGGCCCTCCTGGCCCTGGTGCACCGCTGGCGCCAGCTGCCCTTCTTGGACCCCGACCTCCCCGAGGAGCTCCTCCCTGAGGACTGGGCGGGGGACCAGGCCGCCGCCTGCTTCCACCGGCTCCACGACCGCCTGGCCCCGTGGGCCGCCCGCTGGTGGGCGGCCCGGGAACCGGCGGTCCCCGAGGACGAGCGGGCCGAGGCCGGCTAGAGGTTCCGGCGGTAGCGGCCGCCGACCTCGAAGAGGGCCTGGGTGATCTGGCCGAGGCTCAGGACCCGCACCGCCGCCATGAGCTCGGCGAAGAGGTTCCGGCCCTCCAGGGCGGCCCGCTGGAGCCGCTCGATCGCCGCGGGGGCCTCCTCGGCGTGGGCAGCCTGGAACTGCCGGACCCGCTCCACCTGCCGGCGCTTCTCCTCCTCGGTGGAGCGGGAAAGGGGCACGCTCGGCACGAGGGGCTCCCCGCCGGGGCGGAGGAAGGTGTTGACCCCCACGATGGGCAGGCTGCCGTCGTGCTTGGCCTGCTCGTAGCGCAGGGACTCGTCCTGGATCCGGCCCCGCTGGTAGCCGAGCTCCATGGCGCCGAGCACCCCGCCCCGCTCGGCCAGGCGGTCCAGCTCCTCGAGGACCGCCTCCTCGACCGCGTCGGTCAGCTGCTCGAGGGCGTAGGAGCCTTGGAGGGGGTTGTCGATCCCCATGAGGCCCAGTTCCCGGTTGATGACCAGCTGGATGGCCAGGGCCCGGCGGACCGACTCCTCGGTCGGCGTGGTGACCGCCTCGTCGTAGGCGTTCGTGTGGAGGCTGTTGCAGTTGTCGGCCAGGGCCAGGAGGGCCTGGAGGGTGGTCCGGATGTCGTTGAAGGCCATCTCCTGGGCGTGCAGGGAACGGCCGGAGGTCTGCACGTGGTACTTCAACCGCTGGGACCGCTCGTTGGCCCCGTAGCGGTCCCGGAGGGCCACCGCCCAGATCCGCCTCGCCACCCGGCCCAGGACCGCGTACTCGGGGTCCATGCCGGCCGAGAAGAAGAACGAGAGGTTCGGCGCCACGTCGTCCACCGCCATGCCCCGGGCCAGGAACGCCTCGAGGTAGGTGAAGGCGTTGGCCAGGGTGAAGGCGAGCTGGGTGATGGGGTTCGCCCCGGCCTCGGCGATGTGGTAGCCGGAGATGGAGACCGAGTAGAAGTGGCGGACCTCGTGGGCCACGAACCACTCCTGGACGTCGGCCATCATCTTGAGGGCGAAGTCGGTGGAGAAGATGCAGGTGTTCTGCCCCTGGTCCTCTTTCAGGATGTCGGCCTGGACGGTGCCTCGGATGGTCCGCAGCACCTCGGCGGCCAGGGCCTCCCGTTCCTCGGGCGAGAGGGCCCGGCCGGCTTCGGCCTCGGCCCGGGCGACGCGCTGGTCGATGGCGACGTTCAAGAACATGGCCAAGATGGCCGGGGCCGGACCGTTGATGGTCATGGACACCGAGGTCTTCGGGTCGGCCAGGTCGAAGCCCTCGAAGAGCTCGGCCATGTCCCAGATCGTGGCCACCGAGACCCCGGCGTTGCCGATCTTCCCGTAGATGTCGGGGCGTTCGTCGGGGTCGAAGCCGTAGAGGGTCACCGAGTCGAAGGCCACCGAGAGCCGGACCGAGGGCATCCCCTCGGCGAGCAGGTGGAACCGCCGGTTGGTCCGCGCCGGGGTGCCCTCGCCGGCGAACATCCGGGTCGGCTCCTCGTCGCTGCGCCGCAGGGGGAAGACCCCGGCGGTGTAGGGGAACCGGCCCGGCAGCTGCTCGGTGAGCAGGAACCGGGCCAGCTCGGCCCGGCTGGCCGGACGGGGCACGGCCACCTTCGGCAGGAAGCTCCCGGCCAGGGTCCGCCGCCCGAGCGGCCCGCCCGGATCGACCCCCTCGACCCGGTGGCGCTCGGCGGCCTCCGCCTGGCCCGGGGAGAGGCACCGACCGAAGGCCCCGGCCCGCTCGTCCCAGGCGGCCAGCTCGGCCCGCAGGGCCGGGTCGACCTCCGCCCAGGCGGCCTCGGCCGCGCCCTGGAGGCGCGCCAGGACCGCCTGGTCGGAGCCGCTCGGGGCAGTGGGATCGGCGGGCTGGGTCGGGGCGCCGGCCAGGGCGGCGGCCGCGTCGCTCAGGGCCTCGGCGCGGGCAACCCGGGCCACCTGCTCGGCGGCCCGACGGCGGTAGGCCCGGATGGTCTCGGCTACCTCTGCCAGGTAGCGGCTGCGGGCCGGGGGGACGAGCGGCGCCGAGGGAGGCCGGGTGGCGGGCCGAGCAGCGAGGAGGCCCCGGCCCTCGGGCAGGCCGTGGGACTCGAGCAGGGCGCAGAGCCGCTCGTAGCAGGCCGTGACCCCGTCGTCGTCGAAACGGGAGGCCACGGTGCCGACGACCGGGAGGGCCTCGCGGGGCACCCCGGCGAAGCGGGGTTGGCGCGCCAGGGTCCGGGCCACGTCCCGGAGCGCGTCGGCCGCCCCGAAGCGGTCGGCCTTGTTGAGGGCCACGACGTCGGCCACCTCCAGCATCTCGATCTTCTCGAGCTGGCTGGCCGCCCCGTACTCGGGGGTCATGACGTAGAGGGCCACGTCCACCCGGCCTTCGAGGTCGGCCTGGCCCTGGCCGATCCCGGGGGTCTCGAGCACCACGAGGTCGTAGCCGGCCGCCTGGCAGGCGGCCACCACGTCGTCGGTCCACGGGGGCAGGCCGCTGCCCGCCCCTCGGCTGGCCAGGGACCGGAAGAAGGTCCACTCGTCGAGGGCGTTCATCCGGATGCGGTCCCCGAGGAGGGCCCCGCCGCGCCGCCGGCTGGGGTCGACGGCCACGACGGCGATCCGGAGGGGCTCCTTGTAGTCGAGGCGGAACCGCCGGAGCAGCTCGTCGGTGAGCGAGGACTTGCCGGCCCCGCCGGTGCCGGTCACCCCGAGCACCGGCACCCGCCGAGCCCTGGCCGCGGCCCGGACCTCGGCCAGGGTCCCCTCGGGCACGAGGCCCCGCTCGAGGGCCGAGACGAAGCGGGCCAGACCGACCTTGCCGACCTCGGCCAGGGATCGGCCCTCGTAGGGCGCGGGGTCGGCGGCCAGGTCCCGCTGGCAGGCGGCAAGGACCGCCTGGGCCATGCCCGAGAGCCCCAGGCGCCGGCCGTCCTCGGGGGTGAAGACCTTGGCCACCCCGGCGGCCTCCAGGGCGGCGACCTCCTCGGCCACGATGACCCCGCCGCCGCCGGCCACCACCTGGCAGTCCCCTCGGCCCACCCGCTGGAGCTCCTCCAGCAGGTACCCGAGGAACTCCATGTGGCCGCCCTGGTAGGAGCTGACCGCCACCCCGTGGGCGTCCTCCTCGACGGCGGCGGCCACAATCTCGGCCACCGAGCGGTTGTGGCCCAGGTGGACCACCTCGGCCCCCTCGGCCTGCAGCAACCGCCGCACCAGGTTGATGGCGGCGTCGTGCCCGTCGAAGAGGGCGGTCGCCGTCACGAACCGCAGGGGGAACCTCGACTCGGCCACGGGCCACCTCCTCGTCTCGCCCGCCCCAGCACCCCCAGATTACTCGGAGGTCCGAGTATTTGTCGACCGATCTTTTGGGCGGGGGGCGGGGCGGGGAGCCGGGAGCGGCTCCGGGTCGGCAGGGCCCTGCGCCGAGAAGTCCCCGGCCGCTGCCCGGACCGGCCGGAGGAGGGCCACGAGGGCCCGGGCCTGGTCCTCCCCGAGGGCGTCGAGGCCGAAGCCGCTGGCGTTCACTGCCTCGGTGGCCTCCTCCACCAGGGCCCGGCCGGCCGGGGTGATGCGGGCCAGGGTGGTCCGGCGGTCGGTGGGATGGGGGACCCGTTCGACGAGACCGTCGGCCTCGAGACGGTCCACGACGTTGGTGACGCTGGTGGGGTGGACCATGAGGCGGGGCCCCATGCGGGAGAGGGGCAGGGCGCCCTCCCGGCTGAAGGCCAGCAGGCGGAGGGCCTCGAAGCGGGCGAAGGTCAGGCCGTAGGGGCGCAGGGCGGCGTCGACCGCCGCCACCACCAGCTGCTGGACCCGGACCACGGAGGTGGCCGCGGCCATGGCCGACGCCGCCTTCGGCCAGCGGGCCTCCCAGCGCCGAGCGGCCTCCTCGATGGGGTCGAAGGCCAGCGGGCGGGACACCGGCCCTAGGTCCTGACCTGGAGCTCGCTGCGGTAGCGGCGGGCCGGGCCGAGGGCGAGGACCGCCTCGGCCAGGGCATCGAAGGCCTGGGCCGCCTCGCCGGCCGGGGCCGCCACCCGCACCGGCACCCCCTCGTCGGCCCCCTCCCGGATGGCCGGCACCAAGGGGATCTGGGCCAGCAAGGGCACCTTCAGCTCGTCGGCCAGCTGCTGGCCCCCACCCCGGCCGAAGAGCTCGTAGCGGGTGCCGTCGTCGGCGGTGAACCAGGAGAGGTTTTCGACCACCCCTCGGACGGCCAGCTTCATGGTCCGGGCCGCGATGGCCGAGCGCTGGGCCACCCGCTGGGCGGCCGGCTGGGGGGTGGTGACCACGAGGACCTCCAGGCGGGGCAGGACCTGGCCGAGGGAGAGGGCCACGTCCCCGGTCCCCGGCGGCATGTCGACGAGGAGCACGTCGGGCTCCCCCCAGTAGGCCTCGGTGAGGAACTGCTCGAGGGCCTTGTGGAGCATGGGGCCCCGCCAGACCACCGGCTGGTCGTCGTCCACGAAGGCCCCGATGGACAGGCAGCGGACCCCGTGGACCACCGGAGGCACGAGGAGGTCGTCGATCTGGCTCGGGGGGCGGCGGACCCCGAGCATCTTCGGCACCGAGAAGCCGTAGACGTCGGCGTCGAGCAGGCCCACGTCCAAGCCCCGGGCGGCGAGGGCCACGGCCAGGTTGACCGAGACCGAGGACTTGCCCACCCCGCCCTTGCCCGAGGAGATCCCGATCACCCGGGTCCGGCTGCCCGGGTCCAGGTAGCGGTTCGGGCTGCCGGGCTGCTGGACCAGGGGCTGGGGGGCCCCGCCCGGGGGGGCCTGGGGCCGGGTCCGGGGGCCGAGCACCGGGGCTGGTTCGCCACCGGCCGGCCGGGCCAGGGCGGCCCGCAGCTCGGCCCGGGCCGCCTCGTCCATGGCCTCGAAGCGCAGCGAGAGCCGGGGAGCGCCCGGCACGGCGGCCAGGGCCGCCTCCAGCCGGGCGGCCAGCTCCTCCAGGCCGGGCCAGCGGGCCTGGGGCACGGCCAGGACCACCTCGACCCGCCGGCGGTGGACCTCGACCTGGCGCAGCATGCCGAGCTCCCCGACCGCCCGGCGCAGCTCGGGTTCTTCGACGGCCGCCAGGGCCCTGCGCACCTGGTCCTCGCTGGCCTGGTCCACCGATCGCCTCCCGGGTCGCTCCACACCCCGAGCCGCTGGCCCGGTCGGTGACCGGGCCGGCCCACGAGGCAGCCCGAGGCCGGAGACCTAGACTATCGACGTGGCCACCTGCGCCGTCCGACCGCCGGGGAAGGGGCCCACCACCCCGAGGCGCTCGAGGAGCGGCCCCGAGGAGGGGGCGCAGGGCCCGGCCGGGGCCGGCGCGACGGCGGCCTGCTCGCCCGAGGCCAGCCCGCCCGCGGCCAGCCCGAGCGGGGACGCCGGCGCAGACCGCTCGGCGGAGCGCTTCGCTGCCCAGGTCACCGCCGTGGCCGCCGCGTTCGGCGACCCCACGCGACGGGAGATCTACCTCCACGTCCGGGCCCACCCCGAGGTGACCGCCTCGGCGGTGGCCGAGGCCTTCTCCCTCCACCCGAACGTCGCTCGTCACCACCTCGAGCGGCTGGCCGCCGGCGGCTACCTGGAGGTGAGCGTCCGCCCGGGGGATGGCGGGGCCGGTCGGCCAGCCAAGCGCTACCGGGTGGCCGGGGGGACCCAGGCCGAGGCAGACCTGGGCCTGCTGGACCAGCGGGACGAGCTGCTCCTCTCCCTGCTGGCCGAGGCCGTCGCCGCCCTCGGGCCGGCCCGGGCCGAGCAGCTGGCCGAGCGGGTCGGCGAGACCTACGGCCGGACCCTGGCCCGTCGCATGGACCCTGGCCACCCGGCCCGCTCGGTCCGGGCCGCCATGCACGCCGTCGCCGACGCGCTCACGGCCCACGGCTTCGCCGCTCGGGCCGAGCACCGCGGGGCCCTGACCGCCGTGGTCGCCGAGCGCTGCCCCTTCGGCGACGCCGCGGCCGCCAGCCCCGCGCTCTGCGCCGTCGACCGGGGGCTGGTCCGGGGTCTGCTGGCCGGTCTCTGCGGCCAGGATCCGACCGGCGTGCCGGTCGTGCTCTCCTCCCGGGCCCGGGGCGACGACGTCTGCGCCGCCCTGGCCTGAGACGCCCTGGCTGGTCCGACCCAGCCCTCAAGGGAGTCGGCTCGCGCCCCGATCATCGATCGAGGGCACCCGAGGGCGGTGAGGTCGATGGTCGAAGAGGCGAACGTGGCGGGCCGGTGCGAGACGGCGGTGGGGACCCCGTCGCTCGAGGAGTTGGGCCGAGCCTTCCAGAACCTTCCCCATCCGGTGGTGATCCATCGACGGGGCATCATCCTGTGGGTCAACCAGGCCGCCGCCGACCTGGTCCGGGCCCCGAGCACCGAGGTGTTCGTGGGCATGGACTCGCTGCAGTTCGTGGCCCCCGAACAGCGGGAGTACGCCCGGGAGCGGCAGGTGGCGCTGCTTCGCGACGGGGTCCTGCCCGGGAGCTCGATCCTGCGCCTGTTGCGCTTCGACGGGACCGAGCTGATCGGCGAGGCGAAGGCTGCCTTCATGGAGTGGCAGGGTGAACCCGCCGCCTGCCTGGTGGTGTGGGACATCACCGCCCACTACGAGGCCGAGCAGCGCCTGGCGTGGGAGGCGACGCACGACACCCTGACCTCGCTCGTGAACCGGCGCGGGGTGCTCGACGAGCTCAGCACCTGGTCGACCGAACCCGTGACGAGCGAGCCGGGTGTCGGCGTGGTCATCGCCGACCTGGACGGCTTCAAGGAGGTCAACGACACCCTGGGCCACGATCGCGGGGACCAGGTCCTCGTGGAGGTCGCCGAGCGGCTCAGGCAGCTCGCGGCCGGCCACCTCGTCGGGCGCTTGGGCAGCGACGAGTTCGTCGTCTGCGTGCGCGGCTCCCGCCAGGAGCTCGCCGCACTGGCCGAAGCCGTCGCCGCCATCCGCGTCGCGCTGTCGACCCCGGACCAGGCAGCCGAGCTCACCGTGGTCCCGAGCGTCGGGGCAGCGTGGCGGCCCTGGGGAGCCCACGAGCCGAGCGTCGACGAGCTCCTCGTTGCCGCCGACCACGCCATGTACCGGGCCAAGAGGCACCAGCTCGGCTGGGTGCTCGACGACCTCCCCGCCGACTCGGACGGAACCGGCCTGCGTCGCTGAGGCACCGGGCGACCGCATCGAGCTGGCTTCCCGTGGTGCACACATCGTCGTAGACCAGGATCCGACGCCCCCGGGTCCCTGCCGGGTCCGGCACACACAGAGCGTCGAACAGCTCGGCCGCCGCTCTCCGCTTGGCGCCAACATCTCCTCCTGCCGACTTCGAGGTCTGCCGTGTCTTCACGATCGCCCGGGTCGTCGCAACGTCGAAAGGCCACGTGCCGAGCAGGTCCTCGGTGGCCGCAGCGTCGAGGACCTGCTCGGTATGGGCGAAAGCATTGCCGCCTTCCCCGGTGGACGTCGGGTTCGCGACGATCAAGTCGAAGGTTTCGTCCCGAGCATGCTGATCGAGCCAAGCGACGAGCAAACGACCGAAGATCCGGGACCAGCCGATTTTACCCCTGTACTTGTAGCGAATGATTGTGTTCCGGAGCTGATCAGTGTGGTACGCAATGGCTCGAATCCTCTTGATTCGGCGGTTCGGGTCGGCGCAGAGCCAGTTCGGGCACGACCCGCCCTCGAGGACCTGACTGCACACGGGACAGGCGTTCTTCGCAATGTTCTGGGAAGACTGCCTCGCACAGGAGAGGCGGAGCCGCGGCGGACCGGTGGACAGGTAGCTGCACGACGGGCAGCTCGGGAAGCCAAGGGATGGGCCGGGGACCGACCAGAACCGACCCGGCATCGTGGCCTCAGAGAAGCGAAAGGCAGAGCTGCTGACGCTGCTCGCTCACCAAGCGGAGCCTGTCCGGCGTCGCAAGGTGCCGGACGACCTCCTCGACGTCACTGACCTCGATCGCACCACGCTGCTGCACGAAGCTCCGGGCCCACGGCTTATCCGTCACGAGGGATCGGACGAGGAAGACCTTCTTGCCGTGCTCCAGTGCGAGACGCGCTTGCATCTTGGCTCCAGACGTGCTCGACGCCTCGATGACGACGGTCCCCTGGCTGAGTCCGGAGGTGACCACATTGCGACGGGGAAAGGTGTCTCGTCCCGGCCCCCTCGTCGGCCAGAACTGGGAGACGAGCGCACCGTGGCAGGTGATCTCCTCGGCGAGTTCACGGTTCTCGGGCGGGTAGCACCTCGTGATGCCAGTCCCGAGCACCGCGATGGTCCTGCCACCCGACTCGAGCGCACTGCGGTGGGCAGCGGTATCGATCCCGCGGGCCAGTCCGGAGACAACGGTGACGCCCCTCTGGACGAGCAGCGTCGCCATCCGCGTGGCGCGACGAAGACCGGCTTCGGAGGCTGCGCGGGTTCCCACGACCGCCACCGACCGGGCGTCCTCTTCCTGGAGGTCGCCGCGCACGAAGAGGAAAGGCGGAAGGTTCGGGACGAGCCGGAGGTTCACCGGGTAGCCCTTGTCGAGGACGGTGACCAGTCTGGCCCCAACGGTGTCGGCTGCAGCGACCTCCGCGTCCACTCGCTCGTTCAGCTCGTCGAGGCGATGAAGGCCGTGGCGAAGCACCGGCAGGGCCTTTGCCGCAGCAGCACTTCGTTCCTGAATCCTTCCATCCCAGAGCTCGTCGAGTCCTCCGGGGCGCTGGGCTTGCCGGGCGATCAAGCTCCAGTCGATGCTTGCGTGATCCACTCGGATGGCGCAGAGAGCGAGGAGGCGACGCTGATCCTCGGACAACGTGATCGCCATCTGCGTGCTCCGTCCTCGACCTGTCTCCAGGGTACTGGTCCTTCCATCCCGGAGCCGATCCCGATCGCCTCGACGTGACGTGCCCGCCGGCCGCCTCCGTCCGCTCCTCGGTGAGCGGGACGTCGTTCGAGGATCCGCCACGCACCGGAAGGCTAGGGATCCGCTGTGACAGCGGCGGGCTCCCCGACGCGCTGTCGCCTTCGGTGGCGGCTCGGCCGGAGAGGACAGGCCCACCACCTCCAGACGGTCGAGGACGCCACGTGCTCCTCGGGCGACAGGCGACCCCGACCCGGCCCGTGGCGCCCCGCTGGACAGCACCACCAGGCCCATGACCACGACCAGCACCACCAGGGTCAACAGCAAGAACGCCGGGTCAGTGACAAGGCTCCCCGGACCCAGCACCGGTCGGGGCACGGACTGCACCGGTCCCTCGCCCCTCCCGTGGCAGGAGCCCTCGGGGGACGCCTGAAGGAAGACCGGTGCCGACGCACACCCTCGCCATCGGCCCCGAGGTGCGGCAGGGGTGTCAATGGCCACGTGGTTCTCCCCACTGGCGGCCATGAGTTTTCCCCGCGGGCGGTCATGCCTTCTCCCCACGTGCGGCCACACTGCTCCCCGCGCGCGGCCACGAGAATTCCCCGCGGGCGGCCGCGAGAACTCCCCGCGGGCGATGATCAGGCGAGGGGCATCACCCCCTTCCCTGCCATGGCGTCCGCGAGGCGGATGCTCTCCCCTTCGGTGAAGAGGACATGGGCGTGGTGCAGGAGCCGGTCGACGAGCGCGGTGGCGATGGTGCGGTCCATCAGCTGGTCAAAGCCGCTCGGGTGGAGGTTCGAGGAGATGGCGAGGCTGCGACGCTCGTAGGCGACGTCGACGAGGCGGTAGAGGCCCTCGGCGGCATCAGCCGACAGTGGGAGCAGGCCGACGTCGTCGACGATCACGAGATCGGCCCGCAGGACGGGGGTGAAGGCCTTGACGACCGAGTCGTCGACCCGGTGACGGCGCACGAGCGCGCCGAGGTCCTCGATGCGGAACCACGCGACGCGAACACCCTGCTCGATGGCTTGCTGGCCGAGCGCCTCTAACAGGTGGGATTTGCCGGTGCCGCTCGGCCCGCACACCACCACGTTCTCGTGGCGAGCTACCCACTCCAAGGTCCGTAGCGCCCGCTGGGTCGGGGCAGGAATGGAGCTTTTGGTCGCGTCCCAGGTGTCGAAGGTCTTGCCGGCAGGGAAGCGGGCCTGGCGGCGGCGGGCCTCGGTCGTGGAACGTGTGCGTCCGTCCACTTCGGCCTGGAGCAGGACCCGAAGCACCTCGGCGGGCTCCCAGCGCTGGGCCTTGGCCGTGAGCAGGACCTCGGGGGCCTGTTCTCGCACGTAGCGGAGCCTCAAGCGCCGGCAGAGGGCCTCCACCTCGCCCAAGACGGGGTCGGGCGCAGTGTGCGCCGGAGTCATCGGGCCTCTTTGTGCTGAAAGCCGGCCCAGCGCCCCGTGCCGGGCTGCAAGGAGCTGACGGGGTCGGCGCGGCGCACCTCGGCGCGGCGGGCGGCGCAGATCGCGGCGAGGTCCCCCGGGGCGAAACGCCCGGCCATCGCCGCGAGCCCCAGTGCCTCATCGACCCGGTCGTGCCCGAGCACCCCGGCGAGGGCAACGGCCTCCTTCATGCGGGCCTCGATCCCCCTTATGCCCACGGAGGCCGCCTCAAGCAGCCAGAGCTTCGCTCCTTCGCCAAGCGAGAGGAACGCTGCCTCGGCGGCAGTGGTTGCCTTGGGACGGCGGTCGGCTGGTTCCTTGCGCTCGGGGTAGTGGGCAGGGTCGATCGCCGCTTGGCCCGGGCCGACCCGGCGGTGGCGTGCCACCTCTTTGACCTCGCCGGGCCCGCCAGCCACGATGACCACCTCGTCGCCAGCTACACGCACCCACACCTTGGTGTCCCGAAGCGTGTGCGGCACCGAGTATCGGGCACCATCAAGGGTCACCGTCGAGCTCCACGACACCGAGCGCGAAAGCCCGAAGGCGACCTGATAAGGCTCGTCGGGGATGCGGTGGAGGTGGGCTCGCTCCTCAGCGAGAGCCTCAAAGGGCACGCGACGGGTCACCGCGTGAGCCCTGGTGTTGAACCGGTCCATCGCCGCTTGGCACGCGGCCTCAAGCTCGGCGAAGGTCGCGTAGCCCGGACGCAGGTTCGCCTCGGTCGGGACCACGTCGGCCTTGGCGATACGCACCGTGGACTCGGCGCCGCCCTTGGACTCGGGGTCAGCCACGACGCAGGTGCGCACGACGACGCCGTAGTAGACAGCCGCCGAGACGATCGCGGGGTTTCTGACCGGGATGCGGGCGACATGGCGGGTCGTGACCGTCTTCTCGTTGTCGGTGAGCAGGTAGGTCGGAGCCCCGCCCAGGATCCGGAACGTCCGGTCCCACGCCGAGATCACCGAGGGGAGGGTCCGGTCGAAAAGCGGGAGGATCACCCGGAACCGGCTCCAGGCGAGCCAGGCGCAAAACAGCACGGTCGCCCGCCCACCCACGACCGGGCCGTCACCGTAGTCCCACTGCAGCCACAGCCCCGGCTCAGGGATCCAGGGCCGATACGCACGAGCATGGTCCCTGCGCCACGCGGCCTTCACGGCCCGCACGACCCTCCGGGTGGTGCGAGGCGAGCCCTGATAACCAAGGGCTGAGAGCTTGTCGTGGACCACATCAGCCCGGACCCTCCCCTGGGAGCGATCGACCCACTCCTCGATCTTCTCGATGAACGGGTCCGACAGCGAGCCCCGATCGCTCACCCCGATCGAGGTCGGGTCGAGCCCCGCGCTGCGAGGATAGGGCCCCGCCACGTGGTGGGAATCCGAGTGTGGTCCTCGGTGTGGTCAGCTCGAGAGTTCGGGCTGACGGTCGACAGTTTCGCGCGGTCGGTTC
>NZ_JAKHEX010000015.1 GCF_023130475.1 Aciditerrimonas ferrireducens | reverse complement strand
AGCCTGGGGACGTGGCGTCCGCTGACCCGCCCGACTCGTCGTCGCCGGCCCCTCGCCGACTGAGCCTGGGTCAGCGCATCCTGACCGCCCTCCCGACCCTCCGGCCCCCAAGCCGCGAGGAGCCCCTCAGCTCGAGCGCTCCGGCCCCACCAGCCGAGCCTCGACGCCCGGCCCCGAAGGCCCCGCCGGCGAAGCGCCGTCCTGCGGCGCAAGCGGAGCGGGCC
The DNA here is from genome assembly GCF_023130475.1 of Aciditerrimonas ferrireducens. Lineage (GTDB taxonomy): Bacteria > Actinomycetota > Acidimicrobiia > Acidimicrobiales > UBA8190 > Aciditerrimonas > Aciditerrimonas ferrireducens. The sequence continues at coordinate 63,761 of NZ_JAKHEX010000015.1, read as the reverse complement.
GACGACTGGCGGGACCGCCTCCGGGACGCCTTCTTGAAGCCACCGCCAGGGATCGAGCCGGTGAAGCGGCCGGCCCGCAACAACGAAGAGGACCAGGAGAACCCCGAGGCCAAGCCGGACACCCCGAAGGCCAGCAGGACCACCGAGAGCAGCAAGGGCCGGGGGACCACGAAGGCCCCGGCCGCCACCTCGACGGCACCCAAAGCCCGGGGCGCCTCGGGGCGCCAGCCGACCAAGCAGGACCCCTACCCGCAGCTGAGCTCGGCGGAGCTCCAGGAGTGGATCAAGCGGCTGGACGACCGGGAGCGGCTCTTCGCCCTCCTCGCCGCCCCCCTGGGCGCCGCCCTGGGCATCACCGTCATGCTGGTCTCGCTCCACGTGAATCCGCCGGTCGGGGCGAAGGGCCACGAGGACCCGAGCACCATCGTGACCGACGGGGTCATCGCCATCGCCTTCGCCATCGTGGTGCTCATCAGCGCCCTGGTCCGGCGGCGGTCCTTCACCGTGTTCGCCCTGCTCTTCCTCGGCTATGGCTCAGGCATCTACGGCCTGGTGCCCTTCTGGGGCCTGGCCGGCTGGCTGTTCTTCCGCTCCTACAAGATGCAGCGGGCCCTGACCGCCCGGGGCGAGCACCCCCGGCAGCTCCGGGCCCAGCAGCAGCGGCGGAAGAAGGCGGCGGGCCCCGGGCAGCGGGCCGGCGGGGGCCTGCTCGGCCGGAAGAAGCCGGCACCCGAACCGGCGGGGCCGGGACCGAACCGGCGCTACACGCCGCCGAAGCCCCGGGGCGAGGAGAAGGCGAAGGCCCCGAGCCGACGGCCCGCCGGGTCGAGCAGCCCGGCCAGGCGGCCCGCGGGCCAGGGGGCGGCGCGCCGAGCCCCCAGCGGCGGCGCCTCGTCCTGACCGGCGCTGGCGGGTTCAGGGGCAGAGGGCGTCGCGGAGGAACGCGAGGATCTCCTGGCGGCGCCGGACAAGGGAGCGGAGGTCGGGCTCCTCGCCGAGGGCCCGGAGGACCTCGACCTCGCTGACCATGCCGACGACCATCCAGGAGATGGCCAAGAGCAGCAGGCGGGGCTCGTGGGGCCGCATGGCTCCCGCGGCCATCTCGGCCTCGAGGAAGGCCACCGCCCGGTCGACCAGCGGCTCGAGCGCCGCCAGGAAGCGGGCCGCGGTGGGCTGCCCGAGGCGGGCCACCTCCCGGACGAGGCCGAGCAGCTCGGGGCGCTCGGCCGCCAGGCGGAACACGGAGCGGACGACCGCCTCGACCCGGGCCCAGCCCGGTCCGGCGCTGGCCAGGGCGCCCTCGAGGGCCGCCCGGAGCTCGAAGGCGGCTTCGTCGACCACGGCGGCCAGCAGGGCGTCCTTGGAGGGGAACCAGTAGAGGATGGACTGCTTGCGCAGCCCCAGGCCGTCGGCCAGGCTGTCGAGCGAGGTGGCCTCGACCCCGCGGCGGGCGAAGGAGGCGAGGGCCGCGGCCAGGATGCGCTCCTGGGTGCCGGCGCGCGGTGCCCGACCGGTCGCCGCCGCTCCCGCTCCCTCGCTCGCCCCCGGCATCTACCAGATGGTAGACAGAGGTGGTGGCCGGGGAGGAGCAGGAGCTTCGTCCGGGGATCGCCGAGCGCTTGACTGGCCGCCGGTTCTTCGTGACCGGCGCCACGGGGTTCCTCGGCACCGCGCTCGTGGAGCGCCTGCTGCGCTGCGTGCCCGAGGCGCAGGTCACGGTGCTCGTGCGACCGACCCGGCGGGCCGATGCCCGGCGGCGGGCCGAGCGGGAGATCCTGCGGAACGACTGCTTCGACCGCCTGCGGTCCGAACTGGGCCCGGCCTTCGAGGAGGTGGTGGCGAGCCGGCTGCAGGCGGTCCCCGGCGACGTGGGTAGCGAGGGCCTGGGCCTCGACGAGGCCGGCCGGGTCGCCCTGGCCGAGGCCGACGTGGTGATCCACTCGGCAGCCACGGTGGCTTTCGACGCCGCGTTCGACAGCGCCGTGGAGGTCAACCTCCTGGGCCCCCGCCGGGTGGCCGACTGCCTGGTCGAGCTGGCCGAGGAGCGGGCCCGGCGGCGACCCGGGGCGCCCCCGACCCACCTGGTGTCGGTCTCCACGGCCTACGTGGCCGGCACCCACCAGGGCCGGGCAGCCGAGGTCCTGGCCAGCCAGGCGAGCCAGCAGGGCGGGGGACCGAGGACCCACGCCACAGTGACCACCGAGGTGGACATCCCCGCCGAGGTGGCCGCCGCCCGGCGGCTGCGGGCCGACCTCCAGGCGGCCTCCCGGGAGGGGCCCCAGCTGGCCCGCTTCCAGGCGGCGGCCCGCCGGGAGCTGGGCTCGGCCGGGATCCACCTGCTGGCCGAGCGGGTCGAGCGCCTCCGGGAGGACTGGGTCCGCGAGCAGCTGGTCGAGGCGGGCCGCCAGCGGGCCCAGGCCCTCGGCTGGCCCGACGCCTACGCCTTCACGAAGGCCCTGGGCGAGCGGCTCCTCGTGGAGCGGGCCGGCGAGGTCCCCATCAGCGTGGTCCGGCCCTCCATCATCGAGTCGGCCCTGGCCGAGCCCCGCCCGGGCTGGATCCGGGGCTTCCGGATGGCCGAGCCGATCATCGTCTCCTACGCCCGGGGCCTGCTCCGGCAGTTCCCGGGCCTCCCCGAGGGGGTCATCGACGTCATCCCGGTCGACCTCGTGGTGGCCGCCCTCCTGGCGGTGGCCGCGGCCGGCCCGGACCCGGCGGGCCCCCAGGTGTTCCACGTGGCCTCGGGGGTCCGCAACCCGCTGCGCTACGGCCAGCTGGTGGACCTGGTGCGGGAGTGGTTCACCGCGCATCCCCTCTACGACAGCGACGGCCAGCCCATCGTGGTGCCCTCCTGGTCGTTCCCCGGGCGCGGCCGGGTCCAGCGGCAGCTGCGCCGGACCACCCAGGCCCTCGGCGGCCTGGAACGGCTCCTCGGCTCCTTGCCCTTGCGGGGCCGGCCGGCCGAGCGGCTCGGCGAGCTGGAGGAGCGCCGGAGCCAGGCGGAACGGGCCCTGTCCTACGTCGAGCTCTACGGGGCCTACACCGAGACCGAGGCCCTCTTCGCCGTGGACCGGCTCCTCGGGCTCTGGGAGCGGCTCGGCCCCGCGGACCGCGAGGCCTTCTGCTTCGACCCGGCGGTGGTCGACTGGCGGCGTTACGTCCACGAGATCCACCTGCCCTCGGTGGTGGCCCACGCCCGGGTCCGGACCACCCCTCAGCGCTCCCCCCTGGCCGACCGGACCGCTCGGTCCCGCCAAGCGGTCCTGAGCCCCGAGCGCCACCTGGCGGCCTTCGACCTGGAGCAGACCCTGGTGGCCTCGAACGTCGTGGAGACCTACACCTGGCTGGCGAGCCGCCACCTGCCGGTCGCCGACCGCCTGGCCCTCGTGGCCCGGGTGCTGGCCGCCGCCCCGGGCCTGGCCGCCTTGGACCGCCGGGACCGGGGCGACTTCCTGCGCAGCTTCTACCGCCGCTTCGAAGGGGCCGACGCCGAGCAGCTGCGGGCCGACGCCGAGGAGCTCTGCCAGCGTTTCCTGCTCGAGCGGGCCTTCCCCGAGGGCCTGGCCCGGGTCCGCCGGCACCGGGCCCTCGGGCACCGGACCGTTCTTCTGACCGGGGCCCTGGACCTCGTGGTGGCCGGCCTGCGGCCCCTGTTCGACGAGATCATCTGCGCCGAGCTGGCCGAGGGGGCCGATGGCCGGCTGAGCGGCCACCTGGTCCGCCTGCCCCCGACCGGCGAGGCGCGGGCCCTGGCGCTCGCCGAGTACTGCGCGGCCGAGGGCCTGCGCCTCGAGCAGGCCGTGGCCTACGCCGACTCGGCCTCCGACCTGCCCCTCTTGGAGGCGGTCGGCTACCCGGTGGCGGTGAACCCCGACGCCCGGCTGGCGGCCCTGGCCCGCCGGCGGGGCTGGCCGGTGGAGCACTGGGGCCGGGCCGGCACCCGGCCCTGGCTGCCCCTCGGCCCGGTCGATCCGGGCCGCTCCCGCTGGTGGACCCGGCTGCGCCAGGCCCTCGAGACCGCCGGGGGCCCAGGGTGAGCGGTCTGGTGGTCGAGCGGTCCCTGCCCCGCTTCGCGGCGGCCCGGGCCTGGAGCAGTCTGCGGGGCTCGGGGCGGGCCGGGGAGGTGGGACCGCTGCGCCTCGCCGACGTCCCCACCCCCAGCCCGCCGGGGCCGGACTGGGCCCTGGTCCGGCCCCGCCTGGCCGGGATCTGCGGCTCGGACCTGGCCACGGTGGACGGCCGCAGCTCCCGCTACTTCGAAGACCTGGTCAGCTTCCCGTTCGTGCCCGGCCACGAGGTCGTCGGGATACTCGAGACCGCCCCGGCCGGCTCGGCCCTGGCCCCCGGCACCCGGGTGGTCGTCGAGCCGGTCATCGGCTGCCTGCCCCGTGGCCTCGAGCCGCCCTGCCCGGCGTGCGCCGAGCGGGACGTCGGGGCCTGCCAGCACGTGGCCTTCGGCCGCATCGCCCCGGGCCTCCAGATCGGCTACTGCCGGGACACCGGCGGCGGCTGGTCGACCGCCGGCCTGGTGGCCCACGCCAGCCAGCTCCACCCGGTGCCCGAGACCATGGACGACGAGACCGCGGTCCTCGTCGAGCCGACCGCCTGCGCCGTCCACGCCGTCGCCCAGGCCCCGGCGACGAGCGGGGAGGTGGTGGCGGTCCTCGGAGCCGGGACGCTCGGCCTCCTGGTGGTGGCCGCCCTGCGGCACCTGGCCGACCCCGGCACCCTGCTCGTCGGGGCCCGCTACCCCCACCAGCGTCGTCTGGCGAGCGAGCTCGGCGCGGACCTGGCGGTCCCCGAGGACCAGCTGCCGCGCTCGGTCCGTCGGGCCACCGGGTCCCTGGCCGCGGCCGGGGCCCTGAGCGGCGGGGCGGCGGTGGTCTTCGACTGCGTCGGTTCGGCCGCCTCCCTCCGGGCCGCCCTCGGCATGGTCCGGCCCCGGGGCACCGTGGTGCTGGTCGGCATGCCCGGGCCGGCCACCGTGGACCTGGCCCCGCTCTGGCACCGCCAGGTGGTCCTCCAGGGGGTCTACGCCTACGGCCTCGAGCACCTCCAGGGCGAGCCCCGGCGGACCTTCGAGGTGGCCCTGGAGCTCGCCGCCCGCTGCCGGCTGGGGCGGCTCGTCTCGGCCGCCTACCCCCTGGAGCGCTTCGAGGCGGCCCTGGCCCACGCCGGCCAGGCCGGCCGCCGGGGCGCGGTGAAGGTCGTCTTCGACCTCCGCAGCCGGCGCCCCTCGTCCCGTCCCGCCCCCGACCCCGGAGCCCCACGATGAGCCCTCGCCCCGGCTACGTCCTCGACGTCGACCGCTCGACCCCCCCGGTGCTGTTCTGGCACGGCGAGGGGTTCCGGCTCGAGCGCCTCCCCGAGGGCAGTCGGGTGATCTACCCACCCGAGCCCCTGCCGCCGCTGCCCGACCCGATCGGGGCGATCCGGCGGGCCCTCGAGGAGCCCCTCGGGGACAGCCAGCCGCTCCGCAGCCTCCTGCGGCCCGGGATGCGCCTCACGATCTGCTTCGACGACGTGTCCCTGCCGCTGCCGCCCATGCGCCGACCCGACGTCCGCCAGCTGGTCATCGAGCAGGTCCTGGACCTCGCGGCCGAGGCCGGGGTGGACGACGTCTGCCTCATCGCCGCCCTGGCCCTCCACCGGCGCATGACCGAGGCCGAGCTCCGTCACGCCCTCGGGGACCGGGTCTACGACGCCTTCGCCCCCCAGGGCCTCCTGCTCCAGCACGACGCCGAGGACCCCGACGGCCTGGTGCACCTGGGCCGGACCGACCTCGGCGAGGACGTCGAGATCTCCAAGCGGGCCGCCACGTCGGACCTGGTGGTCTACGTCAACATCAACCTCGTGCCCATGGACGGGGGCCACAAGTCAGTGGCCACCGGCCTCGCCTCCTACCGCAGCCTCCGCCACCACCACAACGCCCGGACCCTGCGGCACAGCCGGTCCTTCATGGACAAGGACCACTCCGAGCTCCACAGCTCCAACTGGCGCATGGGCCGGCTCATCGCCGCCTGTGGGGTCCGGATCTTCCAGATCGAGACCACCTTGAACAACGACGCCTTCCCGGCCCAGCTCCGGTTCCTCCAGCGCCGGGAGTGGGAGTGGACCGCCCAGGACCGGGCCACCTACCTGGCCACCCAGGCCGCCCTCCGGCGCCTCCCCGACGGGCTCCGCCGGAGCGTCTTCCACCAGGTGACCGCCCCCTACCGGCTCACCTCGGTCCAGGCCGGCGAGGTGGAGGCGGTCCACGACGAGACCCTCCGCCACGTCTACGCCCAGCAGCTCGTCGAGGTCGAGGGCCAAAGCGACGTGTTGACCATGGGGCTCCCCTACATCTGCCCCTACAACGTCAACTCCATCATGAACCCGATCCTCGTGGCCTGCCTGGGCCTGGGCTACCTGTTCAACATGTACCGGGGCCGGCCCCTGGTCCGCGAGGGCGGGGTCCTCATCCTCAGCCACCCCACCCCCCGGTCCTTCCACCCGGCCCACCACCCCAGCTACATCGACTTCTTCGAGGAGGTCCTGGCCGAGACCACCGACCCGGGGGAGATCGGCAAGTACGAGGAGGCCTACGCCACCGACCCCTGGTACGTCCACCTCTACCGGACCGGCAACGCCTACCACGGGGTCCACCCCTTCTACATGTGGTACTGGTGCGCCCACGCCCTGGAGCACCTCGGGGGGGTGATCGTCGTCGGCGGGGACCCCGCGGCGGTCCGCCGGCTCGGGTTCAAACCGGCCTCGACCCTGGCCGACGCCCTTGAGATGGCCGCCGATGTCGTCGGCCCCTCACCGAGCGTCACCCACCTCCACGCCCCGCCCCTGTTGATGGCCGACGTCCGGTGAGCACCAGGACCCCTGATCCCCGCCGGGCCCTCCCCGGGAGCCCCGCTGCCGCCCGGGCCCTGCTCGGCCGAGCGAAGAACACCCTGCGCCGGGACCTGCCCTTCCCCTGGTCCCCGCCGACCTGGCCGACCAGCGTGCCCGCCCCCCGGGACCGACCGGCCCTCGGCGCGGCCTACGAGACCGACTGGGCCCGCCGCTACCCGGTGCGCCTGGTCCGGGCCGTCCTCCTCGACAACGTCCTCCGCCCGGCCGTCCACCTCCTGGCCGCCCCCGAGGTCCGGGGCGGGGAGCTGCTGGCCCTCCTCGACCCGCCGGTGGTCTTCGTGGCGAACCACGCCAGCCACCTCGACACCCCGGTCCTCCTCAGCCTCCTGCCCCCGCGCCTGCGCCACCACACGGTGGTGGCCGCGGCCGCCGACCACTTCTTCGACCGGCGCTGGAAGGCCCACCTGTGGGCCGGGCTGCTCTCGGCCGTGCCGGTCGAGCGCCACCGGGTGAACCGCCGCTCGGCGGAGGTGGCCCTCGGGCTGATCGAGGACGGCTGGAACCTCCTCATCTACCCCGAGGGGGGCCGGACCCCCGACGGCTGGCCCCAGCCCCACCGGGGCGGTGCCGCCTACCTGGCGGTCCGCAGCGGCCGACCGGTCGTGCCCCTGCACCTGCGGGGCACCGACCGCATGCTGCCCCGGGGCGCGGACCGGCTCCGGCGGGGCCGGGTGACGGTGACCGTCGGGCAGCCCCTGCACCCCGAGCCCGGCGAGGACGCCCGGGCCCTGGCCGCCCGCATCGAGCGGGCCGTGGCCCGGCTGGCCGCCGAGAGCCGCAGCGACTGGTGGGCGGCCCGCCGCCTGCCCGAGCCGGAGCGGACCGAGCTGGTCGCCGGGCCCGAGGCCGCCCCGTGGCGGCGGGCCTGGGCCCGTCCCCCCGACCCCGCCGCGCCCCGGCCGCCTCGGACCGAGGACGAGCTGCCCTGGCTGCGGGACCGCCGGGCCCCCTGGCGACGGAGAGGAGCAGCCCCATGAGCGCCACCACCTTGGCCCCCGAGGACCCCGACCGCCTGGGCTTCGACCCGGCCCGCCTGGCCCGCCTCGGCCGGCTGCTCGACGCCTACGTGGCCGAGGGCCGCCTGCCGGGCTGGCAGCTCCTCGTGGCCCGCCACGACCGTCTGGCCTACGCCGGCCGGGGCGGCCACCGGGACGTGGAGGCCGGGCTGCCGGTGGAGGACGACACCATCTTTCGGATCTACTCCATGACCAAGCCCCTCACCTCGGTGGCGGTCATGAGCCTCGTCGAGGAGGGCCGCCTGGAGCTGGCCGACCCCGTGGCCCGCTACCTGCCGGCCTTCGCCCAGCCCCGCGTCTACCGGGGCGGGCCGAGCACCGCCCCCTTCACGGTCCCGGCCACCGAGCCCATCCGGGTCTGGCACCTCCTCACCCACACCGCCGGCCTCAGCTACGGCTTCCACGACCACCACCCGGTCGACGTCATGTACCAGCGGGCCGGCTTCGCCTGGGGCAGTCCCCGGGACGTCGACGCCCAGGGGGCGGCGGCCCGCTTCGCCGCGCTGCCCCTCCTCTTCGAGCCCGGCACCTCCTGGACCTACTCGGTGGCCACCGACGTCCTCGGGGCCCTCGTCGAGGTGGTGAGCGGCCAGACCCTCGACCGGTTCCTCGCCGAGCGGGTCACCGGCCCCCTCGGCATGGTCGACACCGCCTTCGCCGTCCCCGCCGAGCACCAGGGCCGGGTGGCGGCCCTCTACAGCCCGGGCCCCGGAGGCCGCATCGCCCGGGTGGCCTCCGCCCAGGTGCCGACCGAGCCCCCGACGTTCCTGAGCGGCGGCGGGGGCCTCCTCGGTACCGCCGCCGACTACCTCCGGTTCTGCGAGGCCATCCGCCTCGGCGGGGCCCTCGAGGGCACCCGCCTGCTCGCCCCCCGGACGGTCGAGCTCATGGGCGCCAACCACCTGCCCGGCGGGGCGGACCTGGAGTCCTTCGGGGAGCGCCTCTACGCCGAGTCGCCCTTCACCGGCACCGGCTTCGGCCTCGGGTTCGCCGTCCTCCTCGACCCGGCCCAGGCCAAGAGCTTCGGCAGCCCCGGGGAGCTCTCCTGGGGCGGGGCGGCGAGCACCGCGTTCTGGGTGGACCGGGCCCTTGGGATCTCGGTGGTCTTTTGCACCCAGCTCCTGCCCTCGAACACCCTGCCGGTGCGCAGCCAGCTCCGCACCCTCGTCTACCAGGCCCTCCTCGAGCCCTAGAGCCCGAGGGCGTCGAGGCGGGCCCGGCGCAGGGCCTGCTCCTCCTCGTCGGGCAGGGCCTCGGGCCGCTGCCCGGTCACCAGGGCCACGAGGGCGTCGGCCAGCTGGGGGTTCTGGGCCAGGACCGGCCCGTGCAGGTAGGTGGCCAGCACCTTCCCGGCCCAGGCCCCCTCGGCGCCGGTCCCGTCGTTGCCCCGTCCCCGCCGGACCCGCCCCAGGGGCGCCAGGCCGGGGCCCAGGGCGGTCGCCCCGCCGTGGTTCTCGAACCCGACGAGCAGCCCGGCCTCTGTGAGGAGCTCGGCCGCCAGGGCCAGCTCGGCGGGGCAGGGCTCGGGCGCCAGGGGCTCCGCGGCCGCGTCCCCGACGGCCCGCCGCCAGGGCCCCCGGGTCGTCCGGGCGTCGAGCAGGCCGAGGCCGGCCACCACGGTGTCCTCGGGGCCGGGGAAGGACTCGCCGAGGAGCTGGAACCCGGCGCACACCGCCAGGACCACCGCCCCGGCCTCGACCGCCCGGGCCAGGCCCCCGTCCGCCCGGAGCAGCTCGGCGGCCCGTGCCTGGGGGCTGTCCTCGCCCCCGCCGAGCAGGTAGCAGTCGGCCTGGGTCGGCACCGGGTCGCCGGCCCCCACGGCGAGCAGCTCAGTGCGAAGGCCCCGCCAGCGGACCCGGTGCACGAGGACGAAGGCGTTGCCGCCGTCCCCGTAGGTGCCGAGCAGGTCGGGGTAGAGCTGGCAGACCGTCAGGGTCGACCCCGGGTGCCGCAGGAGGCCGCCGACCCCCCCGGTCCAGGTGGGCCGCGCCGGCCCTTCGGCTCGCCGGCGGAGCTGGCGGCCGGGCCGCCGGGCGAGCTGGCGGCGGAGCTCCTGGAAGGCCGTGTAGTTGCCGACGTAGGCCACCTCGGGGCCCCTGGCGTCCTCCGCCGGGTTGCGTCCGGGCGCCGGCTCGGCCGCCCAGGCGAGGGCCTCCTGGACGGCTGCCAGCTGGTCCTCGACCACCCGGTGGGCCACCCCGGCGTGGGCGAGCCGGACCGCCAGGTCGGCGGCCCGCCGGCCGCTGGCCACGACCCGCCGGCCGGCCAGCTGCTCGAAGGGCACGTCCCAGAGCCACGAGGGGTCCCGGCCGTCGGCGACCTCGGCGTTGATGCCCACGACGACGACCGGGGACGGGAGGCCCTTGAGGAGGTCGAGCAGCTCCAGCCACCCGGCGGGGTTCTTCGCCAGGAACAACCTGAGGGCCCCCTCCCCCAGCGGCACCGCCGCGAAGCGCCCCTCGACCTCCCGCACCGCCTGGACCCGGGCCAGCGCGGTCGCCGCCGGCACCCCGAGGACCCCGGCGGCTTCGAGGGCCATGACGGCGTTCGCCTGGTTGCAGCGCCCCGGTAGGGCCAGGTCGAGGGCGAGCGGCGTCTCGCCGGGCCGGACCAGCCGGCCTTCGGGGTCGAGCCACGCGTCCAGGGGCGGCCGGGCCCTCCCGCAGGCGCGGCACCGCCAGGCCCCACCCGGGTCGCCGCCGGCGCCCCCCGGGTCGGGGTCCGCCCCGCCCGGGGGGTCGAAGCGCAGGGTGCCGCCGCAGGCCGGGCAACCCCAGGCGTCCTGCCGCCAGCGCTGGCCCGCCCCAATCCAGCGCACCGCCTGGGCCGCCTCGGCCGCCCAGGCCACGAGGGGGTCGTCGGCGTTCGCCACCACCGTGGCCCCCGCCAGCCGGGCCAGGCCGGTCCGCCAGCGGGCCGCGAGGAGCCGGACCTCGCTCACCCGGTCCAGCTGGTCCCGGGACAGGTTCAGCAGGACTAGGACCGCCGCCCCGGTCGCCTCGGCCACCGCCGGCAGGTAGGCCTCGTCGACCTCGAGGACCGCTGGTCCCTCCCGGGGACCGCTGGCCAGGGCGGCGGCGATGCCGGCCGGCAGGTTGGCCCCGGCCGGCGAGCTGGCCACCACCTCGGGTCCCCCGAGGGCCGCCACCAGCAGCCGGGTGGTGGTCGTCTTCCCGTTCGTCCCGCTCACCAGGGCCACGGGCCGCCCTGCGGCCAAGGAGCGAATGAGGCCCGGGTCGACGGCCAGGCCGACCCGCCCGCCGACCACCGAGCCGCTCCCCACGCGGAGCCGCCGGGACAGTCCCCCGACCCCCCGGGTGAGCCCGACCCCGAGGCGGGTCCGGGCCCCGAGCACCAGCCGCCGGTCGCCGTGGCGGCTCACGCCGACGCCCGCCCCGGCGGGGTCGCCAGGGCCACCTCCTCGGGGGTGGGCTCCCGCCCCTGTCGGGCCTCGGGCGGCAGGAGCCGGCTGATGGCCGCCATGAGCCGGGCAGTGGCCGCCTCGGGGTCCCGCCGGGCCTCGGCGGCCAGCCGCAGGGGCCGGCCCACCCTGACCTGGACCAGCGGCGGGTCCAGGACCTGGGTCACCCGGGGCAGGCGGGCCGAGCGGGGCCAGACCGCTTCGGTGCCGAAGAGCCCGACGGGCACCACCGGCGCACCCGTGGCCGCCGCCAGCCGGGCGCAGCCGGTCTTGCCCCGCAGGACCGGGTCGTAGAAGGCCCGGCCCCGGGGGATGGTGCCCTGGGGGGTCACCACCACGATCTCCCCGGCCTCGAGGGCCCGCCGGGCCGGTTCGAGGGCCGCGGCCGGGTCGCCCCGGCGGTCCACGGGGATGCCGCCAAGGGCCCGGGCCAGGGGCCCGACCAGGGGGGCGTCGAAGAGCTCCTGCTTGGCCAAGAAGCGCGCCGGGCGCCCGAGGCGGGCAACGACGAGGGCGAGGGCCACGACGTCGAAGTAGCTCCGGTGGTTCGCGGCCAGCAGCACCGGCCCCTCCCCGGGCACCCGCTCCAGGCCCTCGAGGACGAAGCGGGCATAGGGGAAGGCCTCGGGACGCAGGACCGGCCGCAAGAGGTCCGCGAGCTCGAAGGGGCCGAGCTTCAGCACCCCCGGGGGCCGGTCCCAGGGCTCCTCGGGCCAGCCGACCGCCCGGGCCAGCAGGCGCAGGCGCGGGTCAGGGTGGACCACCCGAGGGTTCCCGACCGCCCCGAGCAACGGGGCGTCGAACACGGCGTCGCTGTAGGCCCAGCAGGTCCGGAGGTCCACCCCCCTGGCCCGGGCCCAGGCGGCCACGGCCCGCCACTTGCCCAGGCCCCACACCAGCTCGCCGTCTAGGCCCCCGGTCAGGCGACCTTCGGCCACCTGGTAGCGGGTGGCCACCACGTCGTCGAAGTCGAGCAGCCGGGCCAGGGGCCGCACGAGCTGCTCGGGGGAGGTGGTGGCCAGCACCAGCTGCCGGCCCGCCGCCCGGTGGGCCGCGAGGGCTGCGGGGGCGTAGGGCTGGACCATCCCGGCCAGGGTCGGGGCGGCCAGCTCGCCGGCCCGCAGCACCTCGGCCTCCGGCCACCCCCGGGTCCGCAGGGCGGCCAGCCGGACCAGGCCGATGGTGGCGAGGCTCTCCCCCAGCAGGTCGTAGGCAGCGTAGAGCAGCCCCTCGCCAGGCAGGCCTGGCCCCTCGAGCAGCCCCACCTCCCGCAGGGCCCGCCCGAGGACCGGCCCCGACGCCCCCCGGAGCAGGGTCCGGTCGAGGTCCACGAACACTGCCGGCCGAGCCGACGGTGCCGTCCCGTTCGCTGCACGCTCCCGGCGAGGTCCCTGCCCGGCGGCCACGGCCGGAGCCTACAAGGCGTCCTCGCCGGTCCCGGGCGGGTCCAACCGGCTGGGGGCATGGCCCCTGACCGGCCGGTCCCCGCACCCGGGCCCAGACGCGGCGAAGGGACCGGAGGGGGGGGTGTCCGGTCCCTTCGCAGGTGACACAGGCAGTGGAGGGGGGGGAATCCAGCTCCCTGTGGTCTGAGACCATTGTGCTCCACCGCACGAGATCTGTCAAACAGTTATCGGAGATACTTTGTATCATTGTGAGCGATGGAGCTGCGGCATCTGCAGGCGTTCCTCGCCGTCGTCGACCACGGGTCCTTCTCGGCGGCCGCCGAGGCCCTCGGCACCGTCCAGTCCAACGTCTCGGCCCAGGTCGCCCGCCTGGAACGGGAGCTCGGCGCCACCCTCCTGGAGCGCTCCGGCGGCCGGCTCACCACCGAGGGCCAGGTGGTCCTCGAACGGGCCCGCCGGGTCCTGAGCGAGGTCGAGGCCCTCGTCGCCGACCTCGGGGCCCTCCGGGAGGAGCTGGCCGGCACGGTCCGGGCCGGCATGATCGGCACCCTGGCCCGCTGGGTGGTCCCCGCCCTCCTCGCCGACCTCGGGGCCCGCCACCCCAAGCTCCAGCTCGTGGTGGCCGAGGGCACCAGCGCCACCCTCGAAGGGCCCCTCCTCACCGGCCGCCTGGACTTCGCCCTGCTGAGCCACCCGCTGCCGAGCCGGGACCTCCGCCTCGAACCCCTCCTCGCCGAGGCCCTCCTCTTCGTCAGCCCACTCGACCAGGACCCCTTCCCGGGTGCGGAGCACCTGACCATGGCCGAGCTGGCCCAGGTCCCCTTGCTCCTGCCCCCGCCGGGCAGCGCCTTCCGGGTCGAGCTCGACGCCGCAGCTGCGGCCGCCGGCGTCGCCCTGCGGGCCCGGGCCGAGCTCGACGGGCTCCGCCTCATCGCCTCCTTGGTCTTCGACGGCCACGGCGCCGCCGTCCTGCCGGCCTCGGCCATCCCCCAGTACCTCCAGGGCCGGGTGCGGGCCCGACCGGTCGAGGGTCTGCCCAGCCGGACCGTCGGGGTGGCCCTGCGCCGCCGCGGCCTGCCATCGGCCCCCGCGCGGGCCGTCATCCAGGCGGTCGAACGCCTAGCCCGGCGGGCCGAGGCCCTCCCGCCTGGCCTCCAGCCCATCGAACCCGAGGTCCTCCGCCGGGCCGAGGGGTCGCTTCGGACCCTCGGCGTGCCGAACGACTGAGCCCTCGGGCCCGCTCCCTAGCCCAAGGGGCCTGGGCGCGGCGAGCGCCACATCAGCCAGAGGGTCAGGGGATCGTCCTTCGCCCGGGCCTCCCCCACGATCTCGAAACCGTGACGGGCGTAGAACGGGACGTTGCGCTCCTTCGAGGACTCCAGGTAGGCGGGGAGGCCCTCGGCGTCGAGGCGGGCCAGGACCGCCTGGAGGAGCGTCGAGCCGATCCCCCGGCCCTGGGCACGAGGCGCCGTGCCCAAGGTGGCGAGGTACCAGTGCGGCTCGGTCGGCCGGGCCCGCTCGACGTCGGCCAGGAGCCGCAGGGCCACGGTCGGCCGCCCCCCGGCCAGCAGGTCGACGAGGACCGGGGCCAGGGCCCAGAGGTCCCGGAGGCTGGCCGGCCGCTCGGCGACCGGCGGCACCCACAGGGCCGCCCCGAGCAGGTCCTCGGTGGTCCACACCTCCCCGGCGCCGGCCAGGAGCCGCCGCAGCTGGAGGCGGAAGAACCGCCGCAGGCCCCGCCGGCGGACCCCCGCCGGCGGGAAGAGGTAGCAGGCCAGGGGGTCGTCGTCGAAGGCTTCGGCCAGGACCTCCACCAGGCGGGGCAGCTCGGCCGGGACCGCCCGGCGCGGTCGCGGCCCCCGGGCCCCGACCCCCTCGTACCCCCGAGCGTCCCCGGCCATGGTCCGGGATGCTAGGGCGCCGGCCCAGGTCCCCGATGGGCCCCTCAGTTCGCCGCCGGGTCCGCCGGGTAGGCGGCCAGGAGCCGCAGCTCGCCGGGCTGGCGGCGCAGCACGGCCCGCCAGAGGCCCTCGGGATCGCCGCCGAGGAGGTCCTCGGGCCGACCCGCCACCACGAACCAGGCCCCTTGCGCCAGCTCCCGGTCCAGCTGCCCCGGTCCCCACCCGGCGTAGCCGGAGAAGATCCGGGCGGCGACCGCCGACCCTGGCGGCGGGACCTCGTGGAGGTCCACGATGCCGACCGCCCCGAGGACCGGCACGAACCGCCCGCCCAGGCTCGGTCGGCCGAGCCCGATGACCACCTCCGGGGAGACCGGCCCGCCCTGGAACACCACTGCCGGCGGCGCTCCCTCGGCGGCCGGCGCCCACCCCTCCAGCAGCTCCCCGACCGGGACGGCGGTCGGCCGGTTCAGGACCAGGCCGAAGCTGCCTTCCTCGTCGTGCTCGACCACGAGGACCACCGTCCGGTGGAAGTTCGGGTCCTCCAGTTGGGGCGCGGCCACCAGCAGCCGGCCCCGCCCGGGTCGCCGCCGGCCGCCGCCCGCTCCGGCCTCGGCTCGGCTCATCCCTGCCCACCTTAGGGTGCCTCCGCTGACCGCTGGCCACGGGTCAGGCGGCGCCCCGGGCCGGGGTCGGGAACCGAAGCGGCCAGAATGGGGACCGTGCCGCCTCGCCCCGCCACCCCGGGCCGGCCCCGGGGCCGCCAGTGAACCCCCTGGAGCGGGGCCTCCGGGCCTTCGACCGAGCCCAGCAGCGCTTCCCGGTGGCGGCATTCCTCTTCGCCGTCAACAAGAAGTACGGGGACGACAACGGCGGCAACCTCGCCACCTTGCTGACCTACAACGCCTTCCTGGCCCTCTTCCCCCTCCTCCTCGTCCTCGTCACCGTCCTCGGCCTCGTGGCCGGCGGGTCCTCCAGCATCACCCACCGCATCCTCCACTCGGCCCTGCGGACCTTCCCGATCATCGGCACCGACCTGGCCCGCAACATCCACGCCCTGCACCGCAACTCCCTGCCGGGCCTCGTCATCGGCGTCCTCGGCCTCCTCTGGGGCTCCCTCGGGGCCGCCCAGACCGGCCAGTACGCCATGGCGGAGATCTGGAACGTCCCGAAGCTCGATCGCCCCGGCTTCCTGCCCCGCCTCGGGCGCTCCGTCGGCCTGCTCCTGGCCCTCTTCGTCTTCCTCGTCGTCGGCACCGGTCTCTCGGGGGTGGCGGCGGCCACCGACCGCCTGGGGGTCCCCCTCCGGGTCCTCGGGGCCCTGGCGTCCCTCCTGGTCGACATCGGCCTGTTCCTCGTGGCCTACCGCCTCCTCACCCCCAAGGGGGTCCGCACCCGCCAGCTGCTCCCCGGCTCGCTCATCGCCGGGGTGGCCTGGGCGGTGCTCCAGGCGGTCGGAACCTTGGTCGTCACCCGGGACCTGCGGGGCGCCAGCGCCGTCTACGGCTTCTTCGCCATCGTCCTCGGGGCCCTGGCCTGGATCTACCTCATCATGCGGGTGGTCATCTACGCCGCCGAGGCGAACGTCGTGCTCGACCGCCACCTCTGGCCCCGGTCCCTCGTCCAGCCGCCGCTCACCCCGGTGGACCGCCAGATGCTCGTCACCTACGTCCACCAGGAGCGCCGCCGGCCCGAGGTCGTGACCTCCGCGGTGGTGGCCTGCCCGCCGAGCGAGACCCCTCCCCCACCCGCTGACCCGTCGGCCCCGGAGCCGTCCTCGTGACCCGCCGGTCGCCCCGGGACCAGCTCCTGGGCCGCTCCCCGGCGTCCGCCCGCCGGCCGGCCCCTGACCTCACCAGGTCCACAGATCGTCCAAAGCCTCTTCACAGCCTCGTGCGCTTGACTGGGTCCCGACAGCTCGGCGGCACCCGAGCAGGAGGAGATCGCCATGCCGTTCGATGACCACGGACCCATCCCCGTCCCGCCCGAGCAGGACCCCACCCCGACCGACCCCACCCCCACCGAGCCCCAGACGCCGACTGCGCCGTTCCTCGCGGCCGGCTCCCCGTCGGCGCCCGCCGACCCGCACGCCTGGGTCCCGCCCGCCGAGGCCGGCCCGCAGCCCGATCCAGCCGGGGGAGCCCGCAGCGGCCCCGGCCCCGCCGAGGGCTGGCCGTCGGGCCCCTTCGGCCCTGGCGGCCCAGCCGGCCCCTACGGCGGCGGTCCCTACGGCGGCGGCCCCTACGGCGGAGGCCCCTACGGGGGCGGGCCGTATGGGGGCGGGCCGTACGGCCCCTACGGGGGCGGTCCCTCCGGGGGCTGGTGGGGCCCCGGGGGCTACGGCGGCGGCTACGGCCCGCCGCCCAAGCCGCCGCTCTCCCCGAAGGCGCGACGGGCCCGGGCGGTGGTCGCCACCGGCCTGGCCGTGGTGGTGGCCGTAGCAGCCGGGGTGGTGATCGGCCGGACCGCGTTCGCCCAGGGTGCCCCGACCTCGAGCTCCTCGTCCCTCGTGACCCCCCAGTCGCCCTCCAGCGGCCAGGTCGGGGTCCCCTCCGGAGCCCCCACGGACCCCGCCGCCATCGCGGCGAAGGTCGACCCGGGCCTGGTCGACATCGACACCACCATCGGCTACAACACCGGCGAGGCGGCCGCCGGAACCGGCATGGTCGTCTCGTCCAACGGCCTGGTCATCACGAACAACCACGTCATCGAGCAGGCCACGAGCATCAAGGCCACCGACATCGGCAACGGCCAGACCTACACTGCCACGGTGGTGGGCTACGACCACGACCGGGACATCGCCGTGCTGCAGCTCCAAGGGGCCTCGGGCCTGAAGACGGTCCAGTTCGGCAACTCCAACAGCGTGACCGTGGGCACCCCAGTGGTGGCCATCGGCAACGCCGGCGGGGTCGGCGGCACCCCGAGCGCCGTCGGCGGCACCATCACGGCGCTCGACCAGTCCATCACCGCCAGTGACGAGGCGGACGGCACGACGGAGAAGCTGAGCGGGATGCTCGAGACCGACGCCGACATCCGGCCCGGGGACTCGGGCGGGCCCCTGGTGACCACCGCCGGGAAGGTCATCGGCATGGACACCGCAGCCTCCGCCGGCTTCCAGCTCGAGGGGGCCACCCAGGGCTACGCCATCCCGATCGACACCGTTGCGAACATCGCCCGCCAGATCGAGCAGCACAAGGCGTCGGCGACGGTCCACATCGGGCCCACCGCCTTCCTGGGGGTCGAAGTGGCCACGACGGCCCAGGGCTGCGGGACCGGGATCCCCGGCTTCGGGGGCTTCGGCGGGTTCGGCGTGCCCGGCGCCAGCGGCGGCACCACCTCGGGTGCCGAGGTCTGCGGCACGGTCTCGGGGACCCCGGCGGCCCAGGCCGGCCTCGGCGCCGGTGACGTCATCACCGCCATCAACGGCACCACGGTGAGCAGCGCCAACAGCCTGACGAAGATCCTCTTGCAGTACCGCCCGGGGCAGAGCGTCACCGTGACCTACACCACGCCCCAGGGCACCAGCCAGCAGGCGACCGTCACCTTGGCCTCGGGGCCGCCCCAGTGAGCGCGCCGAGGCTCGTCCCCCCGTCCGACCCCCGAGCCAGCACCCCCAGTTCGCCGTCCGCCACCGCGGACGGCGAACTGGCGTCCGCGGTGGCCCGGACCCTCCGGGACGTAGTCGACTTCCCCGAACCCGGCGTGATCTTCAAGGACATCACCCCGGTCCTCGCCGACCCCGAGCTCCTCCGCCGCTGCGTCGCCGCGCTGGCCGCGCCGTTCGCCAACCAGGTGGACCTCGTGGCCGCCATCGAGGCCCGGGGCTTCATCCTCGGCGCCCCGGTGGCCGTGGCCCTCGGGGCCGGCTTCATCCCGGTCCGCAAGGCCGGCAAGCTCCCCCGGCCCACCGTCGCCGAGACCTACCAGCTCGAGTACGGCACCGCAGCCGTCGAGGTCCACGAGGACGCCCTCCAGCCGGGCCAGCGGGTCCTGGTGGTCGACGACGTCATCGCCACCGGCGGGACCGTGGAGGCCAGCCTCCGCCTCGTCCATCGCCTCGGCGGCACCGTCGTCGGGGTGGCCGCCCTCTGCGAGCTCTCCCAGCTCGGCGGCCGGGCCCGCATGGCCCCCCTCGAGCCCCGGGTGCTCCTCACCCTCTAGAGGGACCCGCGTCGACGCCGCCGCGCCGCGGACACGGCGCTCAGCCGAAGCGGGCCGAGCCCACCGTGGCGATCCCCCCGTCGACCGGGACGATGGCGCCGGTCAGGTAGGAGCCGGCACGGGAGGCCAGGAAGATGGCCGTGCCCGCCATGTCCTCGGGCCGGCCGATCCGCCGCAGGGGGGCCGAGGCCGCGATCTGCTCCCCGAACGCCTCGAGGGTGGCGGCCATCATCTTCGACTCGAAGGGGCCCGGGGCGATGGCGTTCACCGTGATCCGGGGAGCCAACCGCCGGGCCAGGTGCCGGGTGAGCTGGTGCACCGCGGCCTTCGAGGCCGAGTAGGAGTAGGTCTCGAGCACCGGCACGTGGAGCCCGTCGATGGAACCGACGTTGATGACCCGGGCCGGGTCCTCCTCGGTGCCGGCCGCCTCCAGGAGGGGCAGGAGGAACTTCGTGAGGTGGAAGACCCCCTCGACGTTCAGCCCGAGGACCCGCCGCCAGCTGGCCGTGTCGTGCTCGACGAGCGGCGCCCCCCAGGTGGCCCCGGCGTTGTTCACCAGCACGTCCAGCCGGTCGGTCCGCTCGGCGATCGCCCCGGCAAGGGCCCGGCACCCTTCCTCGGTGGCCAGGTCGGCCACCAGGCCCTCACAGGACCCCTGCGCGGCCAGGTCGGCCGTGGTGGCCTCGACCTCGGGGGACTTGCGAGCGCAGATCCAGACCCGCGCCCCCCGGGTCACGAACCCTTCGGCGATCATCCGGCCGATGCCCCGGGAGCCTCCGGTCACCAGCACGGTCTTGCCCGCCACCGAGAACAGGTCGTCCACGGCTGGCGGACCCTACTCGTCGGCGGCCAACTCGGCCACCCCCGGCACCTGGCCAGCCCGGCTGGCCACCTTGGCCCCGACCCCGAGCACCCGCAGGAACCCTTCGGAGTCGTGGTGGTCGAAGGCCTCCGAGCGGCTCATCGAGGCCGCCTCCTCGGCGTAGAGCGACCGGGGCACGTCCGAGGCGCCGAGGAAGCTCACCCCGCCCTTGTAGCAGGCCACCTCGATGGTCCCGCTGGCCAAGGCGGCCACCTCGGCGACCACCCCGCGGGCCAGGCTGGAGCCGAGGTCCTCGCCGTAGCCCTGGTAGACCTGCTCGGCCAGGTAGGCCGAGACGGTGTCGAAGAGCCGCCGAGCACGGCGGTCCAGGAGCAGCTGCAGCAAGAACGCGTAGGCCTGCCCCAGCAGCTCCATGCCCGGCGCTTCGTACACCCCCCGGGACTTCACCCCGACGAACCGGTTCTCCACCAGGTGCAGCCCGATGCCCACCCCGTGGCGCCCCCCGATCTCGTTCGCCACCCGCAAGGCGGCCTGGGCGCTGCCGGTGGGCCGACCGCCCACCTCGACGGGCCGGCCGGCGTCGAAGACCACCCGGACCGCCTCGGGTTCCCCCGGGGCCTCCGTCGGGCGCACCCCCATCTCCGGGGTCACGAAGCTCGCCGGGGTGGTCAGCCGCTCCAGCTCCCCCGCCTCGTGGGTCAGGCCGAGCAGGTTGGCGTCGGTCGAGTACTTCGCCTGGCCGGGGGGCTTGATGGGCAGCTCGTGGGCCAGGCAGTACTCGATCATCTCCTCCCGGCCCCCGAAGCGGGCCAGGAACTCGCCGTCCCGCCAGGGGGCGTAGACCTCGACGCTCGGGGCCAGCATGTTCGTGGCCAGCTGGAACCGCACCTGGTCGTTGCCCCGGCCGGTGGCGCCGTGGGAGAGGACCGTGATGCCGGCCTTCGCCATCGCCCGAAGCGCCCCCCGCACGGTCACGTAGCGGGCCAGGGGCGTCGTGTTCCAGTAGCCGCCCTCGTAGCGGGCCTGGGCCTGGACCGCCCCGAGGCCCGCCTCGGCCACCTCGTCCACCAGCGGCAGCACGTGGGCCTCGGCCGCCCCGCAGGCCCGCATCCGCTCGGCCACCGCCCCGAGGTCAGGCTCGTCGCCCTGGCCCAGGTCCGCGGTGTAGCAGACCACCCGCACCCCGTGGCTGGCCAGCCAGTGGGTGATGGTGCAGCTGTCCAAGCCGCCAGAGGCCAAGAACGCGACCGTCCGCCCCTGGAGGTCCCTCACGTCCACCCTGCTCGCGCCTCCTGCTCGAAGCCGGCCCCACGACCGGCCCGCAGGAGGTTACCGGACGGCCCCTGGGCCGCCTCGGCCGCCTGGGCCAAGGCCTCCTCGAAGGTCCGCCCCGGAGCCAGCAGCGCCCAGCCGACCCGCCACGCCACCGGGCCGCCGGCGGACCCTCCGGCACGGGGACCGGCGCCGAGCACCGTGCCCAGCCGGCCGGCCAGGGCCGCGGCCTGCTCCGGGTTCCCGACCGCCCGGGCCAGGACCCCGAGGGTCCACTCTCCCAGCCGCCCGACCACGTCCCCGCCCCGCACCCCGCCCCGCAGCCGACCCGCCGCCTCGACCAGCGCGCGCTCGTCCAGCGGGCCCACTGCGAGGGCCGGTGTCAGCCAGAACAGGGCGGCCCGGGCCTCTCCCCGGGCCGCCTCGGCGGCCAGGGCCCGGCCCTCCACCTCGAAGGCCCGTCGGCTGGCCACGCCGGTGGCCTGGTCCACCGCCCGCCGCTCGGCCAGCCGGCCGGCCAGCCCGGCCCGTTCGAGACCCAGGGCCACGACCGCGCCCACCCCGGCCAGCCGCCGCGCCAGCTCCTCCGGCGCGTCGCCCAGCGGCGGATCCCCGAGCTCCCCGAGGACCAGGACGCCGCGGCCCTGCCCGCCGCTCACCAACGGCACCAGCCAACCGTCCACGAGCTCGGCGGTCCGGGCCAGGTCCCCGACCGCCGGTTCGGTCGTCCCGGTCGACAGCCGCCGAGGGGCAGGCCGGCGGGCCAGACCGGCGAGGAACGGCCCGCAGCCGGACACCACGCTCCCCGGCACCCCAGGACCCCCCGGGCCGCCCAGCCGCCGGGGCCCACCCGCGGCGAGGACCAGCTGGTCGGGCTCCTCCCGCAGGAACAGCGCCGCCCGGCACCCGCCGAACAGCGCCGGGAGCGCCCCGAGCGCCCCGGCGGCCGCCTCCTCGGGCGTGCTGGCGCTGCTCAGGGCGACCACCAGCCGCCCCAAGGCCGTCTCCTCGGCCTCGGCAGCACGCGCCTGGGCCACCGCCCGGGCCGCTGCCCGCCGGGCCGCTGCGGTCCATGCCTCCGTGCCGGACCTTGCCACCGCGCCCCTTCCTCTGCCGGGTTCCGTCCCGGCCCTCCCCCCATCGGCACGCCCGGGCCCGGCCTTGACGGCCCGTTGTGGGCCCGCGCGCTAGGGGTCCTGGCCCCGGCGCTGGCGGAGCTGCACGTCGAAGACGAACCGCAGCAGCCGCTTCACCGCCGCCTCGGGCGGCGCCAGGAACTCGAGGCGCAGGGTCCGATCCCGCTCCCCCCGGCCGACCACCCGGGCGGCCAGCACGAGCGGCTGGTCCGGGAGGCCCAGCACCACCCTCCGCTCGTCCCCCGGGCCGAGCCGCTCGAGGCCCGGGACGAGCTCCAGCCGGCAGCCCCCCGCCGAGAGGTCCCGGCTCACCGTCGCCACCCGAGGCTCCTCGCTGCCCGCCTCCCCTTCCACTGTGGCCGCCACCGCCACCTCCACCGGCACGGCCACCGGGACCCGCACCCAGACCCGCCGCTGGTACTGCTCCACCGGCCCGCTCGGGGTCAGGGCCAGCACGACCGGCAGGGGCCAGCTCACCAGCACCCGCGCCGTCGCGGGGACCTGGAGCATGGCGGCGGGGGTGCCGAACTCGACCAGCACCGGTCGCTCGTCGAGCCCCGCGGCGCGCCGGTCCCGGGTCTCGCAGCGCAGCACCCCGCCTTCGAGGGCCATGACCGCCGCTTCGACGGCGTCGTCGGCGAGGACCACCCCGGCGAGGGACACCACCTGGCCGCCGCCCGGCGAGCCGGCCGACCCCGTCGGGCCGACCCCTGGCCGTGCCCCCCTGGCTCCTCCCGCCGCCTCCACCGGCTGGCCGTCGGCCGGCCGGAGCATGGCCCAGCGACCCACCAGGGCATCGAGGGCTGCCTCCTCGACCCCCGCCTCCTCGACCCCGCCTCGCTCCTCGACCATCACCCGCCCCTCCCTCGCTCCCCCCGGACCCGTCCATCCTCGGTCCTCGCCTCGCCCGCCGCCACTGGAACCCTCCCCTCCTGTCGACAACCCCGGCCTCACGCGACCATGGCCGAGACCGGCCGGCGATGCACCCGGCCCGAGCGGCGGACCACGTCGGGGAGGGTGAAGACGAAGGCGAGGAGCCGGGCGACCGCCAGGTAGAGCTCGACGGGGACCAGGTCGTCGAGGTCACAAGCGGCGTGCAGCGCCCGGGCCAGGGGCGGGTCCTCGACGACGGGGACGCCATGTCGCCGGGCTTCTTCCCGGATCCGGGCGGCCAGGTGGTCCGCGCCCTTGGCCACGACCCGGGGGGCCTGGCCGCTGCCCGGCTCGTAACGCAGTGCCACCGCGACGTGCGTCGGGTTCGTCACCACCACGTCCGCTTTCGCCACCGCGGCCATCATGCGCAGCCGGGAGAGGGCCCGCTGCTTCTTGCGGATCTGGCCCTTGAGCAGCGGGTCGCCCTCGTGCTGGCGGAACTCCTCTTTCACCTCCTGCTTCGTCATCTTCAGCTGCTGGCCGACCCGGCGGCGCTGGAAGGCGTAGTCGAACCCGGCGAGCACCAGCCCGGCCAGGGCCACCTGGCGCACCAGGCCCACCAGGGCGCCCCCGGCGTAGGCCACGGCGGGGCCGATGCCGGTCAGCTGCGCTCCGAGCATGAGCCGCACCATGGCGTCCATCGTCCGGTACGCGAGCGCCCCGATGACCGCCAGCTTGAGGACCTCCTTCGCGAGCATCCAGAGGGACTGGGCGGAGAACAGCCGCTTGATGCCCGTCAAGGGGTTGAGCCGGGAGAACTGGGGACGGGCCGCTTTCCAGGCCAGCACCGGGCCGACCTGTGCCGCGGTCGCAGCAAGCGACACCGCGGCCATCACCCCCGCCACCGGCAAGACGATCTCGGCGGCGGCCACCAGACCGGTGCGCAGCACCGCGAGGGCCCCGGCACTGGTCGGATCGGCCATGACGTGGCTCGCCTGGGCCAGCACCCCGAGGACCCGGCGCTCCCCGTCGCCGAAGGCCGCCGGCAGCGCCATGGAGGCCACCAGGACGGCCAGCCAGCCGGCCAGCTCCGGGGTCTTCGCGATCCGGCCCTCCTGGCGGGCCTCGCGCCGGCGTTTCGGGGTGGGCTTCTCGGTGCGCTCGTCCCGCCTGGCCATCGCGGCGCTCCCCGTTCAGCCCAGGCCCACCAGGGCCCGGACGTCCCCCACCATGACCTGCAGCAGGTTCGCCAAGGCTCCTGGCACCACCCGCAGCGAGAAGGCCGTGAGCACCAGGGCCAAGACGACCTGGAGGGGCAGGCCCAGCCACCAGGCGTTCACCTGCGGCGCCGCCTTGGCCAACAGGGCCAGGGCCACCTGCAAGGAGAACAGCACCACCAGGATCGGGGCGGCGATCTCGAGCGCCGCGGTGAAGAACGTCGCCAGTCCGCTGGCCAGCACCCCGGGCAGGACCGTCCCGCCGAAATGGTCGATCGGGCCCCCGCTCACCCGGAACGAGGTCTCAAACCCCTGGATCACGAGCAGCTCCCCGTTCGACGCGAAGAGCACCACGATGGCCAGCTGGTCGTACAGCTGGCCGACGATCGGGATCTCGCTGGCGGAGACCGGGTCGTAGGCCGGCAGGGGCGTGATCCCCCCGAAGAGGTCCACGAGGCTCCCCGCCCCGGCCACCGCCGAGACCAGCAGCCGCACCACGAACCCGAGGGCGGCCCCGACGAAGACCCCGAGGACCACCTGGCCGATGAGCCCGGCAGTGCTCGTCGGCACCCCGTGGGCCAGCAGCAGGGGGGCCGAGAGCACCCCGAGGCCCACCGCCACCCCCATGAGGGCCATCCTCGGCATCCCCCCGGTCATGGCCGTCGAGAACGGGGGGACCACCGCCAGCCACGCCGCAGCCCGGACCGTGCCGAGCAGCACCGCGAGCAGCCAGGGCCCGCTCAGGTCGACCTGCACCGCCCCGCCTCGCGCGCCTCAACCGCCGGCCAGCACCGCCGCGTGGGCGAAGAGGTTGTCCACGTAGCCCACGAACTGGTTCAGCATCCAGTGCCCGGCCACCAGCAGCACCAGCGAGATCGCCGCCAGCTTCGGCACGAAGGTGAGGGACATCTCCTGGAGCTGGGTGATCGACTGGAACAGCGACACCGCCAAGCCCACCGTCAAGCTGGCCAGCAGCACCGGGGCGGCGAGCTTCGCCGCCATCAGCAGGGCCTGCATCCCAAGGTGGGTGACCTCGACGTCGGTCATCGGAAGCTCACCAGCACGGTGTGGGTCACGAGCACCCAGCCGTTCACCATGACGAACAGCAGCAGCTTGAACGGCAAGGACACGAGCGTCGGGGGCAGCATGACCACCCCGATGGACATCAGCACCGAGGAGACCACGAGGTCGATGATGAGGAACGGCACGAAGATGACGAACCCGATGATGAACGCCGACTTGAGCTGCGAGAGCAAGAACGCGGGCACCAGGGCGGCCATGGAGACGTCCTGGGGCTTGGCCGGATGCTCGTGGTCGATGCCGGTGGTCAGCGCCAGCTCCGAGCCGCCGGTCTGCTCGAGCATCCAGGACCGAAGCGGCTCCTCGGCGGCCCGGTAGGCCTGGACGGCGGTCTCCTTGCCGTGCAGGTAGGGCTGGACGGCCACCTGGTTGATCTGCTTCAGGGTCGGCATCATCAAGAACAGCGACAAGAACAGCGCGAGGCCGGCCAGCACCTGGTTCGGCGGCACCGAGTTCAGCCCGAGGGCGTTGCGGGTCAGTGACAGCACGATGACGATCCGGGTGAACCCGGTGAGCAGGATCAGCAGCGAGGGCGCCACCGCCAGCAAGGTGACGGCGAGCAGCACCACGATGCTCTCCGAGGGCTTCGACAGGGTCCGCCCCAGGTTCACCGTGATCGACGAGCCGGCGGCCAGCAGGTGGCCGCCGAGCAGCAGGCCGGGCAGCACGCTGCTCAGCACGGTCCCCGCTCCTGCGTGTGGTGCTGACGCCGGGCCCTCCCCGGGCGCGCCGGGTCGAGCCCCGTCGGAGCGTCCTTCACGTGTCGGTCCTCCAGGTCCAGTCGAGCGCGGCGGGTCAGACCCGCTCGAGGCGCTCCTTGAGCTCTGCGATGGCCGACGTCCATGTCTCGTCCCCAGCGGGCCGCCGGCCCGCCTGGGACCTCGTCCGGGCCCGTCCCTGGCCCGTCCCGCTCCCGCCGCCACGACTCCCGTCGTTTCGGCGCCGCTCCGCCTGTGCGCTCGGCCCCGTGCCCGCTGGCCGGGCCGCCTCGCCCGACCCTTCGTGCCCGGTCGCCGCCCGCAGCCGGGCTTCTAGGCCCGAGAGGCCGGGCACCTTCTGCACCCAGGCCGGCAGGGCCGGTGACCCCGACGCCGTCCCGGGCCGGCCGGCTGCCAGCCAGCGTCGCGGACCGGCGCTCGGCTCCTCGGGTCCCCCGGTCCCAAGAGCGCTCGGGTCCAGGGCCGCCACCTTCTGCACCCGGCCCGGGGTCACCCCGAGCAGGTAGGCCCGCTCCGCCACCTGCACGAGGGCCACCGACACCCCCTTGCCGAGGCTCTGGCGGCCGAGCACCGCCACCGCCTGGCCCCGAGCCGACCGGGCTCCCCGGGACCCAGCACCGGTCAGCCGTGCCCCCAGGCGGCCCCGCAGCAGGCGGGCCGTGAGGTAGACCAAGCCGACCACCACCGCCAAGCCGACCGCCAGCTGCAACAGGAGGCTGGTGGCCGAGATGCTCTGGGCACCGAGGGACCCGGCCAGATGGGCGCTGCCCGTCGCCGCCCGGTGCCCGACGCTCGCCACGGGGGAGGCCGCCGCCCGGTGGGCCGACGCCCGGTGGGCCAGCGCCGGGTGCGCAGCGGCCCGGTTCACGCCGGCTCCCCGCCGACCACCTCGGTGATCCGGACGCCGAGCTCGTCGTCGACCACGACCACCTCGCCCCGGGCGAGCAGGGTGCCGTTCACCATGACGTCCACCAGGGACCCGGCGGCCCGGTCCAGCTCGACGATCGAGCCGGCCCGCAGCTCCAGCAGCTCCCGGACCGCCAGCCGGGCCCGGCCCAGCTCGACGGTGACCGCCAGCTCGACGTTCTGCAGGACCCGTAGGGCGTGTCGGCTCCCCGCGCCACTCCCCGTCCCGCCCATGGCCGCGGCCACCGCAGCGGCGGCCGGCGCCGGGGCGGCCGCTGGCCGCGGCCCCTCCGCGGGCGTCCCGCCGGGGCCCGGCTCCGGTGCACTGGCCGGGACCGGGCCCCCCGCAGCCTCGGGAGTGCCGGGCTGCTCCGCTGCTCCGAGGACTGTCGCTTCCTGCACGCTCTCCACGATCACGCCTCCCGTTCCTCGTCCTCGACCACCACCGCGGCCAGCCGCTTGCCCCGGGCGGTCAGGCGCACCGACCGGTAGGGCTCACCCTCGGCCCGCAGCTGCAGGGCCTTGTCCACTTCCCGGTGCAGGGGCACGACGTCCCCGGGCCGCAGTCCCAGGAGCTCCTCGGGCGGCAGGAAGACGTCGGGGAAGCAGACCACCACCTCGACCGGCACCTCGAGCAGGCGCTCCCGGAGGCGCACCTGGCTGGCGTCCGCGTGGCTCTCGCCGCCCTCGGTCTGGTCGAGGCGCTCCAAGGCGTCGAGGATGGGCAGCAGCACCGAGATCGGCACGCAGAGGCTGGCCGCCGCCCCGTCCAGGTCTCCGAGCACCACCCGCAGGGCCACGATGAGGCACATCTCGGTGGGCTTGACCGCCTGGAGGAACATGCTGCTCGCCACCGAGCTGAGCGCCCCGATGGACACGTTGAGCACCGGGGCGAAGGCCGGGGGCAGCTCGGCCAGCATCCGCTGGGCCAGGTCGCTCACCAGCCGCTGCTCGATCTCCGTGAGGGCCCGGGGCTCGGGGGCCGGCCGGCCCGTGCCCCCCATGCGGAGCTCCACCGCGGTGAGCGCCAAGGGCAGGGGAAGGTGCAGGACGATCCGGCCGCCGTAGGGCACGACGGTGGCCGAGCAGAGGAAGGTCGGCTCGGGCAGGCTGGCCGCGTAGTGCTCCCAGCGCTGCTGGTCTAGCTCGCCGACCTCGACCTTGCTGGCAAGCCGCAGGGTGCTCGTGAGGGCCCCCGCCATCCGGTGGGCCAGCACCTCGAGCACCGGCTCCAGGCGCCGCAGCCGGCCCCGGTCGAGGGCCTCCTGGCGCTGGAAGTCGTAGGGCCGGACCCGCCGGCCGCCGTTCTCCGACGCCGGCTCGCCCGCCGGCATCTCCTGTTCCTCCGTCCTGAGCGCCACCATGCTCCGTCGCTCGCTGCCTCTCGCTCAGGCCCTCCCCGGGCCCCGGGCTGCTGGCCCGGCCAGTCGGCGGGGGCGGAGGCCCGCCGCCTCCGCCCCTCCGCTCTCCACAACGCATCGGCAACGCCGGCGCCGCGGTTGAGGCCTTTCGGGCCGATCCGTCACGGCACCTGCAGCAGCGACTGGACCGCCTGGTCCGTGGTGGTGATGACCTTCGTGTTCGCCTGGTAGGCCTCCTGGGCCACGATCAGGTCCGTGAGCTCCTTCGACAGGCTCACGTTCGACTGCTCCAGGGCCCCGCCCACCAAGGTGCCGGCCCCGCCCGAGCCCGGGGCGCTGATGACCGGCTGCCCGGAGTTCACCGTCGACTGGTACATCAGGTTCCCGAGGTCCGTGAGGCCCTGCGGGTTGGCGAAGGTCGCCAGGGCGATCTGGCCGATGGTCTGGCTCTGGCCGTTCGAGAACGTGCCGGTGATGGTCCCGTCCGCCCCGATCGAGAAGCTCTGCAGGCTCCCCGCCGGGGAACCGTTCTGGCTCGTCGCCGAGATCGACTGGTTCCCGGCGAACTGGGTGACGGCGCCGGAGGAGCCCGGTGCTGGGAAGGTGAAGTCCACCGTTGTCGTCCCGAAGGTGTACGGACTGCCGGTCGGCCAGGTCCCTTGGACCGTCCAGGAACCGTTCGCGTTCTGGGTACCACCGGAGATGCCGCTCAGCTGGCCGTTCTGGAAGGTGACGGTGGGCCCGCTGGCGCTACTACTGGAGGTCGGTGGTGTCCCAACGATGTCGGAGGTCGTTGTCGTACCCGATGAAGAAGTCGACTCGGCAGTGACCACCATGGTCCACTGGCCAGCGGTGCTGGTCGGGTAGAACGACACCGTGATCGGGACCGTGTTCCCCAAGGAGTCGTAGGCATCGGTGGTGAAGCTCACCGGGTTGGTGCCGCTTCCTGAGTTGGCGGGCAGGTTTCCGCCGAGAGTGATGTTCGTGGTCTCGGTGGCCGGCACCGTCGACTGGAGCGGGATCGTGATGTTCCCGACCGGCGCGTTCGTGTTCACCACCCCGCCCTGGGCCATCCAGCCTTGGATGAGCGCGCCGTTCGGCGCGACGAGCTGCCCGTTCGCGTCGGTGGAGAGCTGGCCGTCGCGGGTGTAGAGGGTCTGGCCGTTCTGGCTGGCGATGAGGTAGCCGTTGCCCTGGATGGCCACGTCGGTGGGGACGTTGGTCTGCTCGATGGTGCCCTGGGTGTCGTTCTCGCTCACCGTCCCGACCTTCACCCCCGAGCCCACGGCGTAGGGGTTGATCCCACCGGAGGTGGCCGTGGGGGCGGTCGCGCCGGCGACCTGCTCGTTCAGCAGGTCGGCGAACGAGACGCTCTGGGACTTGAAGGCCGTGGTGTTGGCGTTCGCGATGTCGTTGCCGATCACGTCCAGATAGGTCTGGTTCGCCTCGATGCCCGAGGTGGCGGCGATCAGGGATCGTTCCATGGTGTCTTTCTCCTTGTGGTCGTCGGTTCGTGGCGTCTGGTCGTCGAAACGGTGGTGCTGGTTGGCTCAATCAGCTCGTCGGCGTGGCGGTGGTCGAGGACCCAGTGGTCGAGCCTTGCTGGGCGACCTTCGTCACCGACGTGAGGGCGACGGCCGTGCCGTCGGGCCCCACGGTCAGCTCGGGGGAGCCCGTCGAGCTGAGCAGGACCCCGGTCACCACCCCGCTCACGCTCTTGCCCGAGGCGTCCAGGCCGGTCACGACGTCGCCGAGCATCGAGTCGGCGGCCGTCACCTGCTGCTCGTTCGCCAAGGTGGTCTGGGCCTCGACCGAGGTGAGCTGGGAGATCTCGGTCATGAACGAGGTCGGGTCCGTCGGGTTCAGCGGGTCCTGGTTCTCGAGCTGGGCCACGAGCAGCTGGAGGAAGGTCTGGGTGTTGTCAAGCTGGTTCAGGGGGTTGGTCCCACCGGGCGCCGATGCGCTCGTCGCTGCCTGGTCCTGGGTTGCGGCCCCCTGGCTGGCGCCCAGGGCACTGGTCGGGTCGATGGTCGTCACCTCGTCGCTCTCCTTGCCTGTGTGGTCGGGACCGGTCGCTTGGATGCTTGGCCTCGGGGCCCGGGGCTTAGAGCCGGAGGTCCACGAGGCGGCCGCCCATTGGGCTGCTTGGACCCGTGCCCGTCACTTCCGGGGGCAGCTCCGGCGTCACCGGTTTGGTCGTCGCTGGGCTCCCGGGGCCTCGACCGGGGGCCTGCTGGCTCCCAGACCCGCTCCCCTGGCCCTCCTGGCGCAGGTCGATCTGGACCTTGCTGGCCAGGGTGCCGAGCTCGTGGTGGAGCTGGCCGAGGCCTTGTCGCAGCGCCTCGTACCCTTGAGGGCTCGCGGCCTGGAGGGTCACGCTGAGGGTTCCCGCCCCTGCGACCACGGTGGCCCGCACGGTGCCCAACCCGTCGGGTTCGAGCGCCAGGGTCACGCTCCGGCTCCCCGACGCGAGGGTGCGCAGCGGCCCGAGTGCCCGCACCACCTGGTCCGCCGGGCTCACCGAGTTGCGGGCAACGTCGGGCGCTTGGCCGTGCGTGGCCGCCGTGGCCGCCGTTCCGGGGATGGGGGCGCTCGCAAGCACCGGGGCGGGACCCGGCGTGGCGCTCGGGTTCGGGCCCGACGGCGTCCCGCCGCTCGCTGGCGCTGGCCGGGTCGGCAAGGTGGTCGCGGTCGTCGTCGCCGTCCCGTGGCTGGCTGACGGGTTTACCGCGGGCTGCGCGCTAGCCACCTTGGGCTGGGTGGTCGCCGGAGACGTCGGCGAGGGGCTGCTCGGTGCCGCTTCGGTGCCTCCGGTGGCTGGCCGGCCCGTGCCCGGATCGGCCCCAGCCGCCACCCTGGCGGACCCGTTCGGGGGGCCCGCAGGGGTGCCCTGGCTCGGGGCGGGGGCAGGGGTTGGCCCGCCGTCGACACCGGCCGGGCTCGCGGGGACCGGGGTGCTCCCGGCCCCAGACGCATCCGGAGTCTGCGCTCCTCGCTGGCTCGGGACTCCTTCCTGGCTCGGGGTTGCGTCGGTCGTTCCCGCCGCGGCGCTACCCGTCTCGACCGGGCCGGACCCCGCCGCCGGCCCGCTCGCTCGACTCCCAGGGTCGCCAGCGGCCGGGCCGCTCGCCGCGGACGTGTCGTTGCCCGGAATCGGCCCTGGGGAGGGAGCGGGCGCAGCCGTGGTGCCGGCGGCTGCGCCCGCAGGGGCCGGGGTGGTGGCGTTCGCCGGTGCCGGGGCTGCGAGCGCGCCGGCCAGGGCAGCCGTGCTCGCGTCGGCCGTCGCGGCATGCCGCGACGGCGACCGCTTGGCCTTCCCCCCCTCGGGGGCACTGCCGGCGGCCTCGGTGCCCCCGCTCCCCGCGGGCGCGGTGCCTGGCGACGTGGGGTGGGTCGCACCGGCCGACTCCGCCGCGGCCGACGGGGGGGCCGGGTTCGACGGCCCGCTGCCCGCCTGGGCCGTGGATCCCTGGTCGCCGTGCACCCCGGCGAGGACCCCGGCGAAGCTCGGCGTGCTCCCCTCGGTCGAGGGACCGGGCGAGGGGGTGGGGTTGCCCGTCGGGCTCGGGCCGACCGCCGCGAGGTCGACGAGGGTGGCGCTGGTCATGCCACCTCCTGGAGTCGTTGGAGGATGTCCGTCACGTAGGACTGGGTCTGGGGGTACGGCGGCACCCCGCCGTACTGGGCCACCGCGCCGGGCCCCGCGTTGTACGCGGCAAGCGCCAGGGGGAGGGACCCGCCGTAGGTCTGGAGGTAGCCGGCGAGGAGCTGGGCGGCCCCGCTGATCGCCTCGGCCGGGTTGAAGGGGTCGACCCCGAGGCTCGCGGCGGTGCCCGGCATGAGCTGCATGATCCCCTCGGCCCCTGCAGAGGACACCGCGCTCGGGTCGAACCCAGACTCCTGCGCGGCCACCGCCGCGAGCAGGCTGGCGGAGACCCCGCTTTGGGCGGCAGCCTGCTCGAAGACCGGGACGAGACTCGGCGGCACCCCGAGGGCGGCGAGGGTCCCCGAGCTCCCGCCGCCACCCACGGCCGGGTCGGTGGCGACCCCGCTCGTGGGGAGGACCCGGCGGATCGCCACCGGGTTCCCCACCGGCTGGATCGAGACGGTCTGGCCGGTCTGGGGCGCGTCGATCATGAGGCCGTTGCCCAGGTAGATGCCGACGTGCCCCGGGGCGCTTACGGTGCCGTCGGTGCCGGGGAAGAAGACGAGGTCCCCCGGCTCGGCCTCCGCGAGGCTCGAGACGGGCGTGCCGACCTGGGCCTGCTCCTCGGAGGTCCTCGGCAGGCTGATCCCCAGCTGCCCGTAGACGTACTGCACGAACCCCGAGCAGTCGAAGCCGGTCTGGGGGCTCGTCCCGCCCCAGCGGTAGGGGACACCGAGGAACCGCTCCGCTTCGGCCACTACCTGGCTCCCGGTGACCGTCCCGCCGGCGAGGGAGCTGCCCGCGATGCCCGCCGTGCTCGGGCTGCCGAGGAACCCGCCGGCGAGCAGCTGGTCGGTGGCCAGGCCCCCGGCGCTGGCCCTGCTCGTCTCGGTGGCCCCGCCCCCGTCGAGGGCGGACTCGGCGCTCAGCACCGCGTCGAGCACCCCGGCGAAGTTCCCGCTCTGCGCCGCCTGGGCGATGCTCGAGCCGAGGCTGGCCAGGGTGCTCGTGGCCGCTTGGACCTGGCTCACCTCGGCGGGCACCAGGGGCGTCCCCAGGAGACCCGGCATGCTGCTCATGCCACCCCTCCTGGACCCCTCGGGCTGGAAGCGGCTCGTGACCAGGTCGTCGACCTCTCGGGCCTCGGCCCGGAACAGCTCCTGCCGCCAGGCGTCTCGCCGACGGGCCTCCAAGCGCTCGAGGGCTGCCACCCGCGTCGCGGCTCGCGCCCAGGCCTGCCGCCGTTCCTCGGCCGCCTCGGCAGCCCGGCTGGCCTGCTGGCTGGCTGCCTGCCAGCGTTCGGCGCGCAGCTCCCCGGTCGCCCGCCAGGCCCGGTAGGCAGCGAGGGAGACCACCGCCGCGGGTTGCGGGGTCGCGGCGAGGTGCTCCTCGGCCCGCTGCCGCTCGGTCTCGGCCTGCCGCCTCGCCGCGTTCGCCAGGGCGAGCGCGCCTCGGGCCCGCTCTTCCTCGACCCGCCGAACCCGCAAGACGGTGGCGAGCCGGAACTGGAAGCGCTTCATGCCCCGACCCCCTGGGCCATGGCCGGTGCCGGAGCCGGCGTCGTTTGAGCACTGTCGGCGACGAGGGCGTCGAGCTGTGCCCAGGACTGGGCCGTGGGCACCACCTCGGCCACGTCCTGGCGCAGAAACGCCCAGATCGCCTCCCGGGCAGCAAGGGCCCGGTCGGCCAAGGGGTTCGTGCCGGCCACGTAGGCCCCGATCTCCACCAGGTCCCGCACGTCCCGCTCAGCGGCGAGCAGCCGGCGAAGTTCGCGGGCCGCGGCCCGCTGCACAGGGGTGGTCACCGCCGGTTCGACCCGGGAGATGGACTCCAGGACGTCCACGCTCGGGAAGTGGCCCGCGGTGGCGAGCTTGCGGGAAAGCACGACGTGCCCGTCGAGGATCGAGCGGGCGGCGTCCGCGATGGGTTCGTTCATGTCGTCGCCCTCGACGAGCACCGTGTAGAGCCCGGTGATCGAGCCGCGCTCTGCCGCCCCGGCCCGCTCCAAGAGGCGCGGCAGGAGCGAGAACACCGAGGGCGGGTACCCCCGGGTCGCCGGTGGCTCCCCGGCGGAGAGGCCGACTTCGCGCTGGGCCATGGCGAAGCGGGTGAGGGAGTCCATCATGAGGACCACGTCTGCCCCTTGGTCCCGGAACCACTCGGCGATCCGGGTGGCGGTGAACGCGGCGCGGATCCGCACGAGGGCCGGCTCGTCGGAGGTGGCCACCACCACCACCGAGCGCCGAAGGCCATCCTCCCCGAGGTCCCGCTGCAAGAACTCGTTCACCTCCCGGCCCCGCTCCCCCACCAGGGCTACGACCGCCACCTCGGCCTCGGTGCCCCGGGCGATCATCGAGAGCAAGGAGGACTTGCCGACCCCGGATCCGGCGAAGATCCCAAGACGCTGGCCCCGCCCGCAGGGCACCAACGTGTCGAGGACCCGCACCCCGAGGCCAAGCTGGCGGTCCACGAGGTCCCGCCGGAGGGGATGGGGCGGGTCCCCGTTGATCCCGACCTCCTCCTCGATCGCCAAGGGACCCTGGTCGTCGATCGGTCGACCGAGCCCGTCGAGCACCCGCCCGAGAAGCCCCGACCCGACCCCGATGGGCAGCGGCCCCCCGAGGGCCTCGACCGGGTCGCCGAAGCGCACCCCCGCCAGTTCCCCGAGGGGCAGGCAGGTGAGCGCCTCGCCGTGGACCGCCACCACCTCGGCCGGCAGGGTGCTCGTCCCCTCGGGACCGACCCGCACGATCCGCAGGGCGTCGCCGACCGCCGCGTCGACACCCTCCACGTCGACCCGCAGCCCCACGAGGCGCCGGACCCGCCCGGTGCGGTAGGGGGCGAGGGCCTGGCGGAGCCGAGCGACCACGGCGGGGCGGACGGTGCGCAGCTCTTGTGACCGATGAGACATCACAGGCCCGTCGCTACGATCAACGATCTTTCCCAGGACAAGACCACAGTGAAGACGACACTCGGGAACCTCTCCGCTTCACTTCTCTCTTTGTATGGAAGAATTTGAGAACAGTCATCTCTTCGTCCTCTGCCGCCCGTCCTAGGGTTTGTGCGGAGCGATCCGTGCACCGCCTCGAGGGAGCGATCGGCAGCTGCCAGCACCAACTTGACCTGAGATTCCCTTGCTCACTCGACAAGAGTCACCATTTGCGTGCTCCCGAAGGCAAGCGTGTCAAGACCAGTATTTCCATAACCAGACTTCACGTCATTGAATCCCACCGCCTGGAGAAGGGCAACAAGCAGTGCTCGTGGGTATGGCCGAACGTGCGTGATGTCTAACCAAAAATTTTCAATAACTCGTGCATCTCCAATATTCGGAGTAACAATGAGAATTTTCCGTATGTCGAACTCTCGCTGCAGCTGACAGATCCGCCGAATAATCTGATCCGGTTGGAAATGCTCGATCACATGGATCAACGATAGTGCGTTGATCCCAGCAACAGGGATATTGCAGGTCAGGAGGTCCCCAACAACGATGTTGGCATTTTTTGAATCGACACACAGCGCCCGATCCGGATCACGGTCAACCCCAAACGCGGAGATACCCTTCTTCGCAAGTGTCTCCAAGAAGATCCCGTCACCGCACCCAAGATCGAGCACAACATCACCAGCATCGAAGAATGTCGAAAAATGTTCGTAATACGCAAGCCGATCGGCACGTCCGCCTTCGAAGACATGGCTTAGCTGACGATAGATGCGGTCAACGTCTTGTTCAAGAAAATCACAATGCTCAATCGAGAGTGACATGAGAGTTCAGCGTTCCCTTCGTTCTTGAGCATTTGACTCCGGACTGGATGTCCCACTGCAATCTTGAGCGTCGGCAAAGGAGCCGTCCTCGCTCGGCGGCACCGTCGGGGGTTGGCCCAGGGTGGCCAGGACCGCCCGGGCCCGGGCGAGGGCCGAGGGGATCTGGCCGTCGATCCGGCAGGGGCCGGCCTCGAGCAGGCACCCGCCGGGGGCCACGGTCTCGTCGGGGACCACCTCGACCGTCCGGTCCCCGAGGACGGGGCCCAGCGCAGCGAGACCCTCGGCCTCCTGGAGGCTGGCCAGCTCCTCGGGGTGGATCCGGACGGTGAGGGGCCCGAGGTCCGGGGCAAGGCGAAGGCAGCGCTGCAGCGCCTCGACCACCGGGGTCCGCTGGAGGGCGAGCTCCCGCTCGAGGACCGCCTCGGCGAGGTCCAGGGCCAGGGCGACGACGTCCTCCTCGGCCACCTGCACGGCAGCCGCTCCGGCGACCTTCCAGGCAGCCACCGCCTGCCGGAGCGCCTCGCTCAGCGTGCCGATGGCCTCGACCACCTCCCGGCGGGCCTCGTCCTCAGCCTCGCTCCGGCCGACCTGGCGACCTTCGGCGAACCCCTCGGCGCGAGCCAACGCGAGCTGCTCCTCCAGGCTGGGTGCCGGCGGTTCCTCCTGGTAAGTGGCGGTGGCGCCGGGCACCGGCAAGCTCGCCAAGCCGAGAGCCGTGACTTGGTCCTCCTCGAGGTCCCGCCACACCCGGCCGGCGGGGCGGCGGGCACGGGTCGTGGGGCTAGACGAGCTCATCGTCCCCCCGGGCGATGACGATCTCCCCTGCCTGCTCGAGCTGCCGGACCACCTTCACCACGGCCTGCTGGGCAGCCTCCACCTGGGACAACCGGGTGGGGCCGAGGAGCTGGACCTCTTCGATGAGATCCGCGGCGGCCCGCTCCGACATGTTCCGCAGGAACTTCTCGCGGATCCGCTCGTCGACCCCCTTCAGGGCGACCGCCAGGTCCTTCGGCACGACGTTCCGGAGGACCCGCTGCAGGGTCCGGTCGTCGAGGTTCACGACGTCGTCGAAGACGAACATCTCGTTGCGGACCTCTTCGGCCACCTCGGGGTCGGTCTGCTCGAGGGACGCCAGGATCTGCTTCTCGGACCCACGGTCGATCTGGTTCAAGATGGCCACCAGGGTCCGGATCCCACCGACCTGCGTCCCCGACCCCGCTCCGCTGTGCAGCAAGGTGGCGAGCTTCTGATCGAGAACCTCGGCCACCTGCTGGAGAACGTCGGGCGCGATCTTCCCCATGGTGGCGATCCGCCTCGCCACGTCTGCCCGGCGCTCCTCGTCGAAGTAGGCGAGGACCGCCGCGGCCTGCTCGGCCGGCAGGTGGGCGAGCACCATGGCCACCGTCTGGGGGTGCTCGTCGGCGAAGAAGCTCACGATCTGCTGGGGGTCGACCCGCTGGAGAACCCCCAGAGGGGTGCCGGGACTGGCCTCGAGGAAGTGCTGGAGGACCTCGTCGGCCCGACTCGAGCCGAGCCGCTCCCGGAGCAGGCGCCGGGCCACTTCGATGCCGCCCTGGCCGACCTGCAGGAGGGCGGCGGCCTGGCCAACGAACTCGGCGAGGACCGCCTGGACCTGTTCGGGGCTGAGCGTCGGCAGGGACGCCATGGCGGCCATGAGCTCGACCGCCTCGGTCTCCGACATGGCCTTCAGCAGCCGGGTGGCCCTCTGCTCGTCGAGCTGGGCCAGGACGACGGCGGCCTTCTGGGGTCCGGTCAGGCTGGGCATGGCCGCCTCACCCCTTGGCTCCGCTGCGCTCCCGCATCCAGGAGCGCAACATGGTCGCCACGTCGTCGGGCTGGCTGTCGACGAACTTCTGCACCGTGCTCAGCTCGCTTGCCAGGGGGTCCTCGCTCTCGGCGCCGACGGCGGGGAGCTGCCCGGTCGGCTCACTCGGCAGCTCGGCCAGGGTGAGCCCCGCCAGCGCGTCCATGGGGCCCATGGGCTCCATGTAGACCTCCTCGCCGCCCCGAGCCTTGCGGGCGGAGCGCCACAGGAGGAACAAGGCGGCGAGCACGGCGAGGACGACGATCCCGACCGTGGCGTCGTGTTCGAGGGACCGCTTCTTCGCCGCTGCCGCCGCCGCCTTGGCCGCCGCCGCGGCCTGCTGGGACTCGGCGGTCGAGAACGGCATCGCCGAGAACGCCAGGGTGTCCCCACGGGCCGGGTTGATGCCGGCAGCGGCGGCCACCCCGGCCTGGAGCTGGCCGAGGCTCACCCCCTTGGGCAGAGCCCGGGAGTTCACCAGGACGGCGACCGACTGGACCTGGACCGTCCCGGGCGCCTGCTGGTCGGTCGTGGTCTGCTGGTCGGTCTCGCAGGTCTGCTGAGTCTGGGTCTGGGTGTAGGTGTTCGTGCCCGTCCCCGGGGTGGCCACGATCGTGCCAGCCGTGCCGCCCGGCGGGGTGCCCGTGCCGGTGAACTTCTCGGTGTTCGTCGAGGTGGAGGTGCAAAAGCTCGTCGGCTGGCCGTTCGCGCCGGGGAGGATCCGCTGGGTGGTGGTGCTCACCTTGTCGTAGTTCAAGGTGGCGTTCACCTGGACGTCCGCGTTGTTCGGGCCAAGCACAGCGGCCAGGTAGCTTTCGACCTTCTGCTGGACCGCAGCGTCGTAGCTGGCCGTGGCCGAGTCGGCGACCGCCGAGTTGTTCCCCACGCCCGGACCGGCCAGCAGGTTCCCGTTCGAGTCAGCGACCGTGACCTCGTTGCTCGAGAGGTTCGGGACGCTCGAGGCGACGAGGTGCACGATGGCCTGGACCTCTTCCCCTGAGAGGCTCTGGCCGGGCGCCATGGTCACGAGCACGGAGGCGCCCGTCGGGTTGTCGTTCGTCAGGGCGAAGTTCTGGTTCGCCGGCAGGGCGATGGTCACCTGGGAGCTCTCGACGCCCGAGATGGCGTCGATGGTCTGTTCCAGCTCGCCTTGCAGGGCCCGGAGGTAGTCGGCCTGCTGGGTGAGGTCCGAGGCGGTGATGCCCTCCTTGTCGAGGATGGAGAGCCCGACCGTGCTTTGGGCCGGCAAGCCCGCCTCGGCCATCGCCAGGCGCTCTTTCGCGACGTCGTTCGCCGGCACCATGATGGTGCTGCCCCCGTCCGCCAGCTGGAACGGCACGTTCGCCGACTGGAGCTTGGCGGTGATGTTCGCCGCGTCCTGGGGCTGGAGGTTCGTGAACAGCGGGGCGTAGGTGGGCTTCGAGGAGAGGCTCATGAAGAGGACCGCGCCGGCCACCACGAGGACCGCAGCAGCAATGGTCACCGCCTTTTGGCCAGCGGTGAAGCCGCTGGCGAAGCGCCGGGCCCGCTCCTTGAAGCGCCCGAGCTGCTCGTTCACCGGGACGAGGGCCATCTCAGACCTGCAGGTTCATGACATCGGTGAACGCGGCGATGGCCTTGTTCGCAAGCGCCACCGTAACCTGGGTGTCCAAGGACGCCTCGCTCGCCGCGATCATGGCGTTCGAGATGCTCCCCTGCCCGGCGGCAGCCTGGGCCTCGAGGGCCGACGCCCCGTTCTGGACCCCCTGGAGGTGGTCGAGGGCCGAGGCGACCCTCTGCCCGAAGTCGCCCCCGACGCTTCCCGTCGCAATCGTGCCCCCCGTGGCCCCGGGGGCCGGGGTACCCGGCAGTGGCTGGATCGGCGGGATCATCCTCAGCTCCCGAGCGTCAGGGCGGACTGGTAGGCTTGCTCGGCCCGCTTCACGGCCACGGTGTTCGCCTGGTAGGCGTTCTCTGCCTGGACCAGCTGGACCAGCTGCGTCCCCATGTCGATGCTCGGCTCCCGCACCAGGCCCTGGGCGTTGGCGTCCGGGCTCGTCGGGTCGTAGACCACTTCGCCGGCCGCCGGGCCGAGGGCGATGCCGGTGACCGCCACCCCCTCTCCCTGGCCCGCCGGGGTGGTGATGGGCGCGAACACCGGGGTCTGCTGCTGGTAGACGCCCTGGGTGAGGGGGGCCTGGTCGTTCATGTTCGCGATGTTCCCCCCGGTCGTGTCGATCCAGGTCTGCATGGCGTCCAGGCCGGACTGCGAGATCGGCAGCGCGCCGAAGAGCTGGCTCACTGGAAGCTCCCTCCTGCCGCCCCCTGCACCAGCCGGAACTGGGCGTTCAGCATGTCCACCATCGCCTGGTACTGCAGGGTGGTCTGCTCCGCCTCCACCAGCTGGTCAGAGAGGTTGACGTTGTTCCCGTTCGTGGCCGGGAGGCCCGGGGTCGCCGACTGGGTCAACTGGGCCGTCCCCCCCGTGCCAGAGTCCAGGGCCTGAGCAAGGCTGGACTCGAAGTTCGCCTGGACCCCCGTGTACCCCGGGGTCTCCGAGTTGGCCAGGTTCTGCGCGATGTCCTGCTGCTGCTGGGCCAACCCGTCCACGGCGAACTGCAAGATGCCGACGATGCCGCTCATCCGCTCCTTCCCCTGACGCTGGCTGCTCGCACACCTCGAGGCGAGAGCCCAACTCCGGCTCCCTACCTGCGGCGTTGTCGTGCGCCCGTCCTGGGCAGAGAAGCGGCGCCGTCCTGGCACCGTCGTGACCTGATCATCGGTCCGGCCGGCTCCCGGCTTGAGACCGGACCAGCCTGAGCGCCGAGCTGTCTTCGAGCAGGGGGGTTAGCGAGGCCCGTTGGCCCCGACCAGGTCCCTTTCCTCGTCGACGACGCTTTCGCCGGCGAGACGGGCGAGGCGCTCCTCGGCGGTCCTGGCAGCCTTCTCCCAGGTGAACGCTGCGGCCTGCTGGATCCCTGCTGTTGAGCGCTCCTGTCGGCCAGCCTCGTCGCCAACGACCGCCCTGAGCAGCTCGACCAGGGCACCAAGGTCGGGCTCGAACCAGGTGAACCTCCCGGCAGCCGGCACGAACTCCTCTCCGAGGGCCATGGGGGTCTCCCGGCAGGGGACCAGCCAGCTGGTGCTGCTCGAGGCGAAGTCCATCGCCCCCCCAGCCCCGGTCACCACCGCCGGGACACCGCAGGCCATGGCCTCGAGGACCGGCAGGCAGAACGCCTCGCCCCGGTAGGGGGCGAGCAGCACGTCGCAGCTGCGGTAGAGGTCGGCGAGGCCCTGCTCGTCCAGGTCGTCCTCGACGACCTCGATCCTCGGGTTCGCCTCGTCGGCGGCCGCGCGCCGAAGCGCCTCGTCGAGGTTCATGCCCGCGTACTGGGCGTTGGAGAGGAACGGCTTCGCGACCAGCACCACGTCGTCCTTCCTCGAGAACGCCGCGCAGTAGGCCTGGAGCACGAGGTCGAACCCTTTCCGCTGGATCGTGCCGCCCACGTAGAGGAAGCGGACCGGGCCGCTCCGCTCGCTCCGCTCCCTCGGTGCGAACACGGTCGTGTCCAC
The DNA here is from genome assembly GCF_023130475.1 of Aciditerrimonas ferrireducens. Classification (GTDB taxonomy): domain Bacteria; phylum Actinomycetota; class Acidimicrobiia; order Acidimicrobiales; family UBA8190; genus Aciditerrimonas; species Aciditerrimonas ferrireducens. The sequence continues at coordinate 22,787 of NZ_JAKHEX010000015.1, read as the reverse complement.
GCCGTTCGGGACGACCGCGACGCTCTCCTCAGGGATCCCGGCGCGGAGGAAGCACTCCCGGGAGTACCGGCTCGGCGTCCACCACTCCTGCACCTCGTCGGCGTGCTCCACCCACGCTCTCGGCGCGACCCCGAACTCCCAGGGCTGGACCACCACGAGTGGCCACGGCGTCTGGTCGAACATCGGCGGCCAGCTGTGGCGCACCTCGACCGCCGGACGGCCCTTGGCGCCGAGCGCCCCGACCGTGTCGAACGGCAGCCGGGCCGCCCTCGCCAGGCTCTGCGGCTCGAACGTGACGGCCTGGACCGCGAAGCGCCCGCTCCTCGCGATCCGCGACGCGAGCTCTCGGTTCACCTTCGCCAGGCTGTGCAGCCGGGCGACGTCTCCTTGCCAGCGCACGAACGGGTCCCTCGGCGGGCGCACGGCGGCGCGCGTCCGGCTCCGACTCGTCCCGCCGAGCTGGACGATCCGCTCCTTGGCGCGTGCCGCCGCCTGGTCCCAGCGCCAGCGCGACAGCATGTCCATCCGGCCCCGGCGGCCCATCTCGGGGAGCAGGTCGCGGTGCTCGTGGCACCAGCGCAGCAGCTCGGCGAGGTGCTCCCGGCTCGGGCTGGCCCAGCGGTGCCCGTGGAATGTCTTGATCTCGAAGCTCCGAGGGACCGTGATCAGCTCTTCGACCTCGATGAACAGGTTCGCGTCCCGGCGGAGGATCTCGGGGGGAGCGCTCCAGTTCGTGGCGATCGTCGGCCTGCCGCACGCCTGGGCCTCGGTGAAGGGCCGGCCCCACGCCTCGCCTCTCGTCGGGCTCACGTACACGTCCGCGGTGCAGTAGAGCCGGGGCATCGCCCCGGGGGGAAGGTGCTTGCCGAGCGCCACGATCGGCGCGGTTGCCGACCTCGTGGTGCCGAGCGCTTCGAGCTGCCTCTCGATGAGGCCGTCCGCGGCGCGCTGGTTGTCGATCACCTCGTGGCCCCCGACGGGGTAGACCCGGAGCAGCAGCGTCACGTCGTCGTGCGGCCCGAACGCGTCGGCCCAGGCGCCGAGGAGCACGCCGGGCGCCTTCCGGTCGTACCACTCGAACACGGAGAGGAAGACTGTGCCCCGCACGCCGGGGATGGCCAGCTTCGGGTGGTCCGGGTGGTACACGGTGCCGTCGACACCTTCTGGCACCTGGACCACTGGGACCTGCACGCCGGCGTCGAGGAACGTGTCCACGTTGAACTGGGTGGGGACCCAGACCTCGGCGAACTCGTTCAGCGACGCGACCCACTCGCCGGGGATCCGGTCGGTTTCGAACATCATCCGGGCGACCGTCGCGTCGGCGTCCGGGTCGGTGCCCATCACGCCACCCGGGTTGTGGATGACCGTCAGGCGCGACGGCGACGGTCGCGCCCCGAGGGCTTTCGCGAGCAGGGCGGCTTTCTTCGGGTACGTCGCCCCGAGGTCCTCGAGCAGCCCGGGTGTCACCGGCCCCAGGTGGAGCGCCTGGACCGGCACTCCTTGCTGCTGGATCCCCACGACGAACTCTCTCCCCTCGTCCGCGTAGCCTGCCACGCTGAGCAGCGGCCCGAGCCAGTAGACCCCTGCCCCGCCTCTTGACAGGGCGGCTCGCCCGACGGGGCGCTGCCCGGACAGGGCCCGGCGGCCTGCCTTGCTGTTCGCGTGGCGCGCCTTGGCCCGCGACGCGGCGCTCTTCTTCGACATGCTCCCTCGCTTCGGCTCGCTCGCTGCTCGAAGTGCAATCGGCCAGCTGCGCCTCGGACTGAACCGTGTCGAGCCGAGACCCGGCGACCCCAGCCATCCCTGCGACCTGCTCCCCGTCCACAACGCCTTACCTCCCGAGCGCCGAGCAGACGACCGGGGATTGCCACGAGACGAGGCCGTGCCCGGCCAGCACGCGGCGGGTCAGGGACGCGCCAGGCTCAGGGGAGGCCGGCCAGCGCGGAGGACAGGGAGGTGGACTGGTTCTGGAGCTTCTCCAGGGTGACCTGGAGCTGGGAGAACTGCTGGGTGAGGAGTTTCTGCTCCTCCGCGGCAATGTTCTGGTAGAAGTCGATCTGGCTGGTGAGGCCGCTGGACTGCTGGTTCAAGTTGTTGATCGTCTCGGTGATCTGGCCGTTCACCGCGTTCGTCATCGAAGAGGCCAGGGTCACGAGGGACTGGGCGATGCCAGGGGAGTAGGTGAAGGTCCCGAGGTTCGTCGAGCTGGTGATCCCCGGGACGCTCACGGTGAGGGCCAGGCCAGCGGCCGGCGAGTTGGCATTGTCGGGCAGCGAGAGCACCTGGCCCGAGCCCTGGGCAGTCACGCCGTCGATGCTGCCCTGCACGTCGGAGCCGGTGAACGTTCCCGAGAGGCCCGTGGTGCCCGAGCCGGTGTTCGTGCTCGTGACGCTGAAGGAGGCCTGGGAGCCGTAGGCGCTCGAGGCCAGCTCGAGCTGCTGGCCCGAGTCGACGACCGAGGCGGACATCGGCATGTTGGCCTGGGCGAGGGCCTGGTTGATGGCCTGGGCGATGGCGCTCAGGGACTCCCCGGCGCTCGTGGTGACCTGGACCGAGCTGGACCCCATGGTGATCGTGAGGGTCTCGGCCGCGGACACGGTCCCCGAACTCAGCACCGCCCCGAGGTCCGTGGCCTGGGTCGCGGAGTGGGTGATCGTGACCCCGTAGCTGCCCGGCTGCGTGTTGTCCTCGGCGGTGAGCAGGCTCACCTGGCCGCTGTAGCCGCTGGCCGAGGGGGAGAACGTGCCGCCCTGGGTGAACATCGCCTCGACCTGGGCCGGGTTCGCTTGGTAGGCGGCCTCGAAGGCGCTCTTGTCGAAGCTCACGCTGGTCCCGCTGCTCGAGGACGAGAGGGTGATCCCGACGTTCTTGGCGTCGCCCAGCGTCGAGGTGCCCACCACCTGGGAGATCGTGCCCTGGAGCTCGTTCAGGAGGTTCTGGAGGACTGCCGAGCCCATGAGCGGGCCGCCGGTCTTGGTCTCCTCGTTGTAGCCCGCGTACTTCTGCAGGTCCGAGAACGTCGTGTTCAGGTCGTTCACCAGGGTCTGGACGTCGCCCGCCACCGTAGAGGCGTCCGGGGAGACGGTGACGGTGACCGGGGTGCTGCTCACCGACCGGGCAGTGACCGAGAGCCCCGGGAGCAGGTTCGAGAACGTGTCGGTCGACGAGGAGAGCGTGTAGCCACCAGCGCCCCCGACCTGGATCTCGGCGTCCTGGCCGGCCGAGGCGACCTGGAGGGTCCCAAGCGACGACGAGGCGAACGCCTGGGTGTCCACCGACAGGTCGTTCGCCACCCCGGTCGCAGAGGAGGAGAGCTGGAGCACATAGCCCGAGCCGGTGTCCACCGCCGACGCGGTGATCCCCGTCCCGGCATCGTTGATGCTGCTCACCAGGTCCGCGAGGGACCCGTTGCCCGTGGAGACGTCGGTGGCGGTGAGCGACCCGACGCTGATGAGCGACCCGCCAATACTGCTCGGGGCGCTCACGACGGTGGCACTCACCGAGCCGGTCGGGGCCGCAAGCGACACGGTCGCGCCCGGGGTCACCGTGGAGAGCGTGGTGCTCGTCCCGTCGACTTGCACGACCGCGGCGGTGCCGCTCACCGCGCTGGCCATGGCCGAGAGCCCGAGCGTCGAGAGGGCGGTGCCGCCGGTCACCTGGAGGGACTGGGTGGACCCCTGGTCGACCGTGGCGAGCACGAGCTGGCCAGAGCCGTTGTAGCCAGCTTCGAGCACCCCGCCCGCCCCGGCCGAGGAGATCGCGGCATCAAGGGCGCTGAGCAGCTGGCTGCCGGTGTAGGTGCCGCTCGCGAGGGTGAGGCTGTAGGCCGTGCCGTTCACCGTCACGTTGAGCGTGTCGTTGCTCGACGTGACGCTCACCGAGGACTGGCTGGCCAGGTCGCTGGTCCCGGTGGTGAGCGCCGCCTCGGAGGCCTGGGTGACCGACACCGTGTGCTGCCCGAGGGTGAGCCCGGAGCTGGCGAGCGACGAGAATCCCAGCTCGGCGCCGCCCTGGGAGAGGAGGAAGTCCGGTGCGCTCGTGACCACGTCCGAGGTCGAGGCGACCGTGCCGCTCGAGACGAGCGACTCGGCGGCCGCGAGCTGCTCCACCACGAACTGGACCGATCCGGTCGGGGTGCCCGGTGCGGCACTGGCAGTGGCCACGGAGCTGTCGGACGACGTCGCGCTCCTCGACGCCCACGCCGAGGTCGTGGAAGCGGTCGGGCTCATCGAGAGGGCCTGGGCGGCGCTCTGGAGGGACTGGAGGTCGCTCACCAGCTGCTGGTAGTCCGACACCTCGCTCTGGATGGTGGACTGCTGGTTCTGCAGGTCGGTGATCGGCTGCTCGTAGGCCTGCATCTCGGCCTGGATGATGGCGTTCGAATTGAACCCGCCGACGATGCTGTTGTCGAGGATCGGAGGGGTCTGCAACCCGAGGTTCGTCGAACTGACCGTCGACACCGTCGTCCTCCTCCGCTGGTCCGAAAGCGCCGGACCGAGCCCTGCTCCTGCTGCTTCTTGCTGCTTTCGTGATCATGGCACGAGGGGAGGGGAGGCAGGCCCTCCCCTCCCCTCGGCACGCCTTGTGGCTCCCGACCCTCGTCGCTACGGCAGCAGCTTCAGCGCGAGCGCCGGCGCCTGCTGGGCTTGGGACAGCATCGCCACGCCGGACTGTTCCAGGATCTGGTCGGTGGTGAACTGGGTCGTGGCCTGGGCGAAGTTCACGTCGACCAGCTGGCTGTAGGCGGCCTGCAGGTTCTGCTGCCCGACCGTCAGGTTCGCCACCACCGCCTCCAGCTGGTTCTGGACGGCACCCACCGACGCCTCGACCGAGGCCACGGTGGCGATCGCCGCCTGCACGGCCGACATGGCCGCCTGGGCCGACGCGGCCGAGCCGACGCTGACGTTCGTGCTCGCCACGCCGAGCGCAGTGGTCGTGACCGATTGGATACTGATATGGACCTGCTGGCTGGGGTAGTCGAAGGCGCCGACCTGGAGCACCTGGCCGGTGAACGTCCCGTCCAAGAGGTGCGAGCTGGAGTCGTTCGTCGCCCCGTTCGCCGAGGCCGTGGCCAGCTGGTTCATGGTCTGGAGGATCGACTCGATCTGGTTGAGCGCCCCCGAGGCCGTCTGGATGAGCGACACCCCGTTCTGGGCGTTCGCGATGGCCTGCTGGTAGCCGTTGGCCTGGGCCTCAAGACCCTGGGAGATGACGTAGCCAGCCGGGTTGTCCGCTGCGGTCTGGATCTGCAGACCCGAAGACAGCTCCGAGATGACGTTGTTCAGCTGGTTGTCGGTGGCGTTGAGATTGTTGTAGGCGTTGATCGCCGACAGGTTCGTGTTGATGACCAGGGAAGACATCCGTTCCTCCTCGTTGCTCGACCCCGTCCGTGGGGACGGCCCCTCCTTTGGTCCCAGGCCACGCCGCCGCCACGGTGCGGCCCGGCGACCAGGGACCATGCAGGGGATCGGCCGGTCCGAGCCGGTCCTTGAGGGCTTTCTTGTGCGGCGCAGCCCTTGAGCGAACGTTGGCCGCTGCCGATACCAGGCCAGTGCCTCGATCCGTGCCCGTCCTGTACTGCCCAGGGGAGGCCGCCCACACGGCAGGCTGGCTGGACCTCCCGGCCCCGTTCTCCCTGCTCCTCGTCGGCCCCGACCCCGGGCCGCCGCCACCCCCGAGACTTCTCCTGCCCTCGAGCCGTTCGCCCCTCGGCGCGCTGAACGACGCCGCGGCCCTCGTCGACGCTTCCCACCTGGTGCTGCTGCCCCCGGCCAGCGACCCCGGGGCGCACCTGCCAGCTCTGGGACGGCTCGGCGAGAAGCGCCCCTGGGCGCAAGCGGGCCGGGGCGTGCTGGTCGAGGACGGCGTGCTTCTCGTCGAGCGCCAGGGGTTCCTCGCCGTCGGTGGCCTCCCCGAGACGGCGACCTCCTGGGAGCAGGCAGTCGAGACGACGCTCCGACGCATCCTCGAGCTCCCGAGCCGCGACCCGCGCCGAGGGGACCTGTGGGACCGGGAGGACGGCAGCGGTCCTGGCCATCGCCCGGCGTTCCTCTCGGGGTGCCTCATCGTGAAGGACGAGGAACGCTTCATCGAGCAGTGCCTGCGCTCCATCCTCCCCGTTGTCGACGAGATCGTCGTCTACGACACCGGGTCGACCGACCGGACCCGCGAGATCGCCCGGGACCTCGGGGCCCTGGTGGTCGAGGGCTACTGGGACGACGACTTCGCCCGGGCGCGCAACGCCGCCGTGCGCCGCTGCGGTGGCGAGTGGGTGCTGTGGCTGGACGCCGACGAGGTCCTGGTGTGCGAGGACCCCCAAGGGCTCCGCACCCTGCTCCGACGCACCAAGCCCGAGATCGACGCCTGGTCGGTCGAGATCGAGAACCTGACCGGCGCCGGGGTCGGCGCAGGGTTCTCGCACCGAGCGGCCCGCCTGTTCCGCCGGACCCGGTGCCGATGGGTCGGCAAGCTCCACGAGCAGCTCGTAAGGACACAGGGCCGCCCCGAGATCACCCAGGCGCTTCTCGAGGACACCTTCCTCCGCCACTACGGCTACACCGACCAGCTGCTCGCCGAACGCCACAAGGCCGAGCGCAACCTGCGGGTCGCCGAAGCCGACGCCAGGGCCGTCGACGGACCGCTCCGCCCCACCGCCCTCGTCTCCCTCGCCCGCTCGCACCACCTTGCCGGGAACGTCGACGCCACGCTCGCCACCCTCGAGGAGGCGCTCGGCGAGGCCGACATGACCCCGACGCTGCGCCGCCTCGCCCTGCGGACCGGCGCGAACACCCTGATCCACGAGCACCGCTTCGCCGAGGCCGAGGCCTGGATCGAACGCCTCGCCGCGGCCTGCACCAGCCCGGTCCAGGTCCTCCGCCTCCGCGCCGATCTCGCCCTGGCCAAAGAGCACTGGCAGGAAGCCCTCGACTGTCTCGACGCGCTCGGGCCGACCGCCGTCGACGAGGACGGAGAGCGGCTCTCCTTCGCCATGCTCGCCCCCCTGCGGGCCAAGGCGCTGAGCGGCCTGCAGCGCTGGTCGGAGGCCGCCGACCAGCTTCTCGAGGTGCTCCGGTCCGAAGGGACCCTGGACACGCACCTCGGCGAGCTCCTCGCGTGCTTGGAGCGAGCCGGGCGCTCCGCCGACGAGGTGGCGCCGGCCATCCCGCCGGAGAAGGCCGAGCTCTTCATGGCCCAGGTCCGACAGCTCGACCCCCCCCACGGCGACCTGGTCCTCGAGGCCCTCTGGACCAAGGGCCGGATCCCCCCGGTCAAGGTCCTTGCCACGGCGGGTCTCGTCGCGGCAGAGCTCCCCGTGGAGCGGGCGCTCGTCTGGTCGACCCGGATCCGCCAAGCCGGATACCCCGAGGCCTGTCCTCTGCGGGCACTGCTCCGCGCCCCGCACCGCGCGGTGGCCGACCGAGCGGCCGCCCTCGGGGTCCTGGCCCGCCTGCAGGACCCGGTCGCCGAGGACCTCGCAAGGGAGCTCGCCACCGAGCTCCCCGTTGCCTGTTACCCCCTGGCGGCCAGCCAGCTCGCGCCCCTCGCCCCGGCGCTCGTCACCCACTTCCCCATCCCCGGGCCCGAGCCCCTGCCGCCCCGCAGCGTCAGCCTCGTCGTGCCCTGCCAGGACGACGCGTCGCTGCTCAGCAGCCTCCTGGCCAGCGTCACCCGCTCGACCCCGCCGGGGGCGCTCGAGGTGATCCTCGTCGACCGGGGCTCGACCGACGCGACCGCTCAGGTGCAAGACACCCCCGACGGGACAGTCCGGGCCCTTCACCTGCCACGCGAGACCCCTCTGCCCGACGCATGGCTGGCGGGCGCAGCCGCGGCCCGGAACCCCGTCGTCCTGGTCGTCGAGCCCGACCTCCTCGCCACCCCGAACTGGCTCGCCCCCCTCCACCGGGCCTTCGAGGACCCGACCGTCGGCCTGGTCGCCCCGCTCCTGCTCGACGTCGACGGGACCGTCTGGTCCGCCGGCTCCCAGTGGGTCGAGCCCGAACCCCCCGAGGACGGTGCCGAGGGCGACGGGACCTTGCCGGCCCGTCTCGAACCTCGCGGTGCCGGTCGCCCTGGTCGGGACCCGGATCTGGCCGAGCTCGGCCCGCCCGACGCCCCGGCCCCGGCGGCCTTCGCCTGCCGACGGGACCTCCTCCTCGGGGCGGCCGAGGCGCTGCGGGACGCCCTCCCGGCCGAGGACGACACGGTCCCAGGCCCGCTCGCCGCGCTCGCCCGCCTCGCCGACCACCTGCGGGCCGCCGGCTCGGCCCTGGCCTTCGCCCCCGAGGCCGTGCTGCTCCGGGCTGCCCGGGATCCCCGCCTCGACCGCCGTCGAGCCGGCCTCCCCCCGACCGCGGACGAGTCGACGACGCCCGTCGCGGGGAGCGACGGCGAGACCTCCGACGCTCAGCAGGGCGCCGACGAACCAGCCCTGGCCTGGGCCTAGGCCAGGAGCCCGGCCAGTCCCCTGTCCAACAGCACCCGGCGCCAGCCTTCGGCCGTCGCCGGGTCCAGGCGGGCGACCAGCCAGGCCGCCCCCGCGAGCAGCGCCCCCTCGGTCCGCACCACCAACGGTTGCTGGCTGGCAGCCGCCTCGTGGTGGACCCGGTCGAGCAGGGCTTCGAGCAGCTTGCTCGCGTCCTTCGGCTCAAGTCCGTGGAGCGCGCCGGCCACGAGGGCCTCAGGCTCCGCAAGGGGCAGCACCGCCGCCAGCTCCCGAAGGGGCCGACCGGCGCCCCGCACGGCTCGGACCACCACCTCGAGGCGCACTTCGAGGCCCAGCCCCTGTTCCAGCCTCGTCAGGAGGCGGGCGGCGGCCTCGTCGGCTCGCCCGAGGGCCAGCATCGCCTCCACCCAGGGTTCGAGGGCCTCCTTCGGCCCCACCTGCCGGCCGTCGTCCCCCTCCGCCCCGGACTCGAGGTAGGGGTCGAGGAGGGCGACCGCCCGAGCCGGGTCGCCGGCCACCAGGGCGACCCGAGCCTCGAGCCAGTCCGGCACGGCAGGGCGGACCGACGCCCGCCGGAGCGCCTGGGCGAGGCGCTCCGCCTCGTCGAGCTGGCCGAGGAGCAGGGCGACCTCGCAGGCCCCCTGGAGACCCAGCCGTCGGGCCGAGGGGACGCCGGCCTCGGCGCTGCCGTCCCGGAGGGCCGCCAAGGCCTCCTCGAGCTCCCCGGCCGCCCAAAGGGCCCGGCCGAGCCAGACCAGGGCCACGCCCCGGTCCCCGAGGGAGGGGTCCTCGACCTCCGCCCGGGCGAGCGCCACGTTCCGCTCGATCTTCCCCCGGGCCACCTCGACGGTGGCCAGGTAGCCGTCGTGGGCCAGCCGCAGCCCGGGCACCCGGAGAGTGGGGGCGAGCTGGCCGGTGGCGAGATCAACGAGCTGCTCGTGGATCCGGCCCCGCCACTCGCAGCGGCCCCGGCGGTAGAGGCGGCTGGCGGCGTGGGCGTAGCCCGACCCCAGGCCCAGGCCGGTCCGGTTGTCGATGGGGACCCAGAAGGCCACCGCGGCCCCGGGGGCGTCGGCAAGCACTCGGCGCACCGCCTGGGGATCCGGGCAGCGGGCCTCTTCGTCGGCGTCCACCATGAGCACCCACCGTCCCCGGCAGTGCCGCACCGCGGCGTTCCGGGCCGCCCCGAAGCTCGCCGGCCAGCTCCCCTCGACCACCCGGGCCCCTCGACCTTGACCGGCGCAGCCGCTCAACCCTGGGCCCGACGCAGCCGATACCTCGGACGGTCAGCCAGGACGGCACCACGAGGAGGCCACGGACCGGCCCGTTGCCCTGAGCCCGCCCGCGTCCTTCGAGAAACGGTGCCATGCAGAAGCGCTTCGGCCTGATCGGCGTCCCGACCGGCGTGATCCTCATCGTGGTCATGCTGGTCGTGCCCATGCCGACGATCGTGGTCGACCTGTTGATCTCGGCGAACATCACCGGGGCGGTCGTGGTCCTGCTCATGACCATGCACGTGAAGCGGCCCCTGGACTTCTCGGTCTTCCCCTCGGTCCTCTTGGTCGCCACGCTGTTCCGCTTGGCCCTGGACGTCTCCATCACCCGGCTCATCCTCCTCCACGCGAACGCCGGTTCGGTGGTCGAGGCGTTCGGCCACTTCGTGGTGGGCGGCCAGCTGGTGGTGGGCCTCGTGGTGTTCCTGGTCATCATCGTCATCCAGTTCGTCGTCGTGACCTCCGGGGCGGGCCGGGTAGCCGAGGTGGCGGCCCGCTTCACCTTGGACGCCATGCCCGGCAAGCAGATGGCCATCGACGCGGACCTGAACGCCGGGCTCATCGACCAGGAGGAGGCCCGCCGGCGGCGGCAGGAGATCGCGAACGAGGCCGACTTCTACGGGGCCATGGACGGGGCTTCGAAGTTCGTCCGAGGCGACGCCATCGCCGCGGTGGTCCTCGTGGCCATCAGCCTGCTCGGGGGCCTTGGGGTCGGCATCGTCCAGAAGCACCTCTCGGTCACCCAGGCGGTCCACACCTACAGCCTGCTCTCGGTCGGCGACGGCCTGGTCTCCCAGATCCCGGCCCTCCTCATGTCCATCGCCACGGGCATCGTGGTCACCCGGGCCGCCACCGACGAGGAGGACTTCGGCTCGGACCTGCTCTCCCAGGTCCGCCGCCAGCACCGGGCGGTCACCATCGCCGGGGCGGTGCTCCTCGTCATGGGCCTCGTGCCGGGCCTGCCGAACATCCCCTTCCTCATGACCGGCGGGGCCGTCGTCTTCCTCGGACGCCGCCTCGCCCGCCAGGAGACCCGAGCCGAGCAGGGGGCGGAGGCCGAGCCCGCCGAGGCTGAGCCGGTCCTCGACACCCCCCAGGCCCTGGCGGCGGCGGCCCGGGTCGAACCCCTGGAGCTCGAGCTCGCCCCGACCATCATCGACCTGGTGGACCCCGAGCGGGGCGGGGACCTCCTGGCCCGGGTGAAGGCCCTGCGCCACAAGCTGGCCCAAGAGCGCGGCGTCCTCGTCCCGCCGGTCCGCACCCGCGACAACCTCTCCCTGCCGGACCACGCCTACGCCATCCGCCTCCAGGGCGTCGAAGTGGCCCGGGGCACCGCCCCGCCCGGTCGGCTCCTTGCCATCGGCGAGGGCATCGACCGCCTGCCCGGGGGGACCACCACTGAGCCGGTCTTCGGCCTGCCCGCGAAGTGGATCCCGACCGAGCTGCGGCACCAGGCCCTCGTGGCCGGGGCGACCGTCATCGACCGCTCCTCGGTCGTCACCACCCACCTCGGCGAGGTGGCCACGGCGAACGCCGGCCGGCTCCTCAGCGCCCAGCAGGTCCGGGTCCTGCTCGACAGCCTCAAGCAGACCGACCCGGCCCTCGTGGAGGAGATGGCCGCCGCCCAGGTCACCCTCACCGACCTCCACCGGGTCCTCGCCGGGCTGCTCGACGAGGGGGTCGCCATCCGGGACCTGGTCTCCATCGTCCAGGCGGTCACCGAGCGGGCCCGCCTCTCAGGCACGAAGGACCACGAGGCCCTGATCGAAGCAGCCCGGGCGGCCCTCGGCCCGGCCATCTCCAGCCAGTACGCTACCGACGGGGTCCTGGCGGTGGTCACCTTGGATCCCCGCTTGGAGCGGACCCTCACCGAGGCGGTGCGGCCCGGCGACGACGGGTCGGTGCTCGCCGCCCCGCCCGAGACCCTCGAGGCCCTGGCCCAGGAGATCCAGGGGCTCATCCGCCAAGTCGAGCAGCAAGGCCGGGAAGCGGTCGTGCTCTGCGCCTCCCGCCTCCGGCCCGCCCTCCACCGCCTCCTCTCGGCCGTCGCCCCCCGCTTGGCCGTCCTGTCGGTCCACGAGCTCGCCCCCCACCTCAAGATCGAACGGATCGGAGTGGTGAACGTTGCCAGCCCAGCCGCAGCAGTTTGAAGGCCCCGAGCTCCAGCCCCTCCTGGAGCGGATCCGCCGGGAGCTCGGGCCCGCCGCCACCATCCTCCAGGCCGAGCGGACCCGTCGCCGCAGCCTCCGCAGCCCGGCCGGTCGGCTCCTCTACCGCCTCACGGTCGCCCCACCCGACCCGCCGGCCGGGCCCGCGCCGGCCTCCCGGCTCGGCCAGCGTCTCGCCCCGAGCCCCGACCCCTTCGCTGCCCTGGCCGACGCGGCCAGCGACCACTTCGAGCCGAAGCCGACCCCCGCTCTCCTCGCCACCCTGCCCGCTCCCGACCCCGCCCCTGCCCTCGACCCGGTCCCCCGACCAGCACCCGAGTCGCCACCCGAGCCAGGCCCCGGGGCCTTCGCGGCGCTGCTCGCCGAGGCCGCCGCCGCCCTGGCTGAACCCCCTGCGCCGCCGGTCGAGCACTCCCCGGTTCGACCGACGCCAGTCCGACCGGCCCAGGCCCGACCGGCGCGGCCGAGGCGACCCCGCGTCGCTCCGCCGACCCCCGCTCGCCCGGGTCTCTCGAACCCGGTCCTGGACTGCCGCCTGCGCCGGGCCGGCTTGGCCGATCTGGACGCCGAGGCCGTCGTCGGGGCTGTGGAGGCGGGCCGGAGCCTGCGGGAGGCCCTGGCCGAGCTGTTCTCCCACCTGCCCCCCGCTCCCCCGCTCCCCGGGCCGACGGACCTGACAGTCCTCGTCGGGCCTCGCCGGCTTGGCCTCGGCGCTGCCCGGGCCCTCGGCCGGCTCCTCCCCGAGCCGCCCGGGCACTGCACCGTCCTGCGCGCCGATGGCCGCTTGCTCGAGCAGCCGCTCGCCTCGACGCGCGGCGAGCCGTCCCCGCAGGCGTCTCGGGGCGCCCGGGGGACGCGGCCCCGCCTGGTGGTGCTCGACGCCGGCTACGCCCCGCGGGACCGGCGACGCGCCGAGGAGGCCCTGACCGCCCTGGCGCCGACCTGCGCCCTCGGGATGGTGGCCGCCACCGACAAGCCCGAGGACGTGGCCAGCTGGGCTGGCGACCTGGGCCTCCGTGGTCTGTGCGTCACCGGCCTACGGGCGACGAGCAGCCCAGCCAGCGTGCTCCGACTCGGCCTGCCCGTCCTCGTGGCCGACGGCCGGGCCTTCGGGGCCGAGGACTGGGCCCGGCTGCTCGAGGAGCTGGTCGAGGGATGAAGGCAGCGGGCAGCTCGGACGGTGCGAGCCGCTCGGCCCGCCGGGGCTCGGCGGGGACCGAGACGGCCAGCGCCGGGGTGGCCCGGCCGGGCCTCGTGGTGGCGGTCGCCATCCTGCTCTGCCTCCCCATGGCCCCAGGGGTCCTCGACGGTGCCGTGCCGGCCACCGATGCCCTGGTCCGGTTCCTCGTGGCGCTGCTCCTGGTCTGGGCGGCCGCTGCCGGGGTCGGGGGCCTGCTCCGCCGCTACGAGCACCAGGCCCGCCAGGAGACGGCGCGCCGGCTCCTCGAAGAAGCCCGGCGGCGCGCCGCCGAGGCGACGCTCGGCCCGGGCGGTTCGAGCCCCACGAACCCCGGAAGCCAGCCCGGCGCCCCGAGCGGCCCGGCCGTGGCGTCCGGTCCGGTGCCGACCCCGGCCCCCCCGTCCGCTCCCACCCGCCCGGGACCACCGCAAGGAGCGGCCATCGGCTGACCTTCGCCCCGTCCCCTTGCCTGCACCAGACCCGCCGCCCAGCGGGCCTCCACGCGCCGTGCGTCCTCGCCCCTCAAGGGCACCACCCTGCGTGCCGATGCTGTGCATGCGGGGCGGTGTCGACCGTCCGACAGCGCCAGGGGAGCACGGATGATCTCGCTGACGCGCCTGCAAGGGGCACGGTTCGCCTTGAACCCGGACCTCATCGAGCGGGTGGAAGCCACACCGGACACGGTGGTCACCTTGGTGACCGGCAGCCGCTACGTGGTGGCCGAGACCCTCGAGCAGGTCGTCGCAGCGGTCCTGCAGCAGCGGGCAGAGATCCTCGCCCGTGCCGGCCACGTGGCGGCCACCGCGGCCGGCGCCCGATCCGCCGCCACCGCGTCCGAGAGCCCCGACGGTGCCACGGTCCCCTCCCCGCCGGGCTCGGGTGTCGAGCCCCGTCTGCGTCTGCTCGCCCCGGCCGAGCCGCCGGTGCCGCCGAAGGGAGCGGCCCGATGACGAAGCTCGACCGGATGACGGTCATCGGCATCGTGGGCGCCTTGGCCGCCATCTTCGTGGCCATGACGATGGACGGCTCGAACCCGGCCGTGCTCTTCAAGCCCTCACCGATCATCTTGGTCCTGGGCGGCACCCTCATGGCTTCGGCCGCCGGCTTCATGAAAAGCGACGTGAAGAACGTGAAGGCGGTCGTGAAGCAGGCCATCGGGACCCCCGAGGAGACCCCTGACGACCAGATCCAGCGCATGGTCCACCTGGCCGAGCTGGCCCGCTCCGAGGGGCTCCTCGCCCTGGAGAAGGCGGCGAGCGAGGTCGACGACCCGTTCTTCAAGAAGGGCATCGAGCTGACCGTCGACGGCGTGGACGCCGAGGAGATCCAGGAGATCCTCGAGGGGGAGATCGCGGCGATCCAGGAGCGCCACAAGATGGGGGCGAAGTTCTTCACCGACATGGGGGGCTTCTCCCCGACCCTCGGCATCATCGGCACGGTGGTCGGCCTCATCCACGTGCTCGGCTCGCTGAACAATGTCTCGGAGATCGGCCCGGCGATCGGCTCGGCCTTCACGGCCACCCTCTGGGGGGTCATGCTGGCCAACATCGTCTGGCTGCCGATCTCGAACAAGCTCAAGCGGGCCAGCGAGCTGGAGATCCACGGCAAGCGGATGATCCTCGAGGGCCTCCTGGCCGTCCAGGCCGGGTCCAGTCCCCGTATGGTCCACGCCCGCCTCCAGGCCTACCTCTCCCCGAAGGACCGCCAGGAACGGCCCAACCGGCGGCTGGCATGGAGCGCTGGCTGCTCACCTACTCCGACATGATCACCCTGCTGCTCGCCCTCTTCATCGTCCTCTTCGCCGTCTCCACCATCAACCAGAAGAAGTTCGAGGCCCTGGCCCTTGGCCTCCGGGAGACCTTCAACCCGAACCCGGGCCTCCTGCCCAGCTCGAACGGCCTGCTCCAGAACGCCTCGCTCATCCCCACCGCCGGCAGCCAGACCGCCTCGGCGACCCAACCTGGCAACAGCAGCCAGTCGAGCACCGCCTCGTCCAGCACCTCGGCCAGTCCTGGCCAGCAGCCCCTCAGCACCATCGACCAGCAGATCCAGGCGGCCCTGGCCGCCAAGGGCCTCTCGGGTCTTGCCACCGAGACCATCTCCAAGCAGGGTCTCGTGGTCCAGATCCTCTCGGACAAGGTCTTCTACGCCATCGACTCGGCCAGCCTCGGCCCGGCCGGGGACGAGGTGGTCGACACCATCGCCTCGGTGCTCCGCACGGACACGAACGCCATCGACGTCGAGGGCTTCACCGACGACGAGCCGATCATCGGCGGCCCCTACACCACGAACACCGAGCTCTCGGCCATGCGGGCGGTCAACGTCGTCGTCCGGCTCTACAAGGTCGACGGCATCAACCACAACCGCTTGGTCGCCCTGGGCTTCGGCAGCACCCACCCGGTGGCGCCGAACACCACCCCGGCGAACATGGCCCGCAACCGCCGGGTCGACATCGTGATCCTCGGACCAGGACAACAACAACCATGAGCATGCCGAGCCCTGCCACCCCACCCCAGGCCCCCCGAA
This sequence comes from Aciditerrimonas ferrireducens, assembly GCF_023130475.1. GTDB lineage: Bacteria > Actinomycetota > Acidimicrobiia > Acidimicrobiales > UBA8190 > Aciditerrimonas > Aciditerrimonas ferrireducens. The sequence continues at coordinate 7,196 of NZ_JAKHEX010000015.1, read as the reverse complement.
GCTGGCCGACCCGGGAGCAACGCCCGGCCGGGCCGGCTCCGGCCAGCGACCCGAAGGCCGCCAAGGGGAAGAGCAAAGAGAAGGACGATGCTGCCGAGGGCAAGCCCAAGAAGAAGAAGCTGCCCCTGCTCATCGGCGCCGTCGTCCTCCTCGCCCTGATCGGCTTCAAGGAGAAGGGGCTGTTCTTGAAGCCCCACTACCAGCCCGGTCACCCGGCCCCGGACGGCGTCGTCTACCCCCTCCCGACGACCTCCCCCATCACCGTCACCACCGCCGACGGCAAACTGGTGCAGACCGGCATCGCTCTGCAGCTCACGACGGTGGCGAACAGCAAGGAGCTGACCAAGGACGAGCCTGCCATCGAGAACGCCGTCATCTCGGTCCTCGGCTCCGACACCTACGCCCAGCTCCTCTCCCCGAGCGGCCGGGCCGCCGCCCAGCAGGCCATGCTGGCGCGGATCCAGCAGATCCTCGGCCCGGTGGACGGCTCGCCCCAGGTGGTCCAGGTCCTCTTCACCGGCAGCTTCGTCCTCCAGCAGTAAGCCGGCCAGGCTCGCCCTACACCTCGGGCACCGGCCTGCCGATACCAGAGCCATGGCCGTCGACCAGTTGACCTTCGTGCTCTGGGAGACCCGGGAGGCCCTCGAGGACCTGACCTTCTCCCTGGAACAGACCCTGCTCTTCGCCGGGGCCGGCCGGGCCCGCCACCTGGCCCGGGCCACCGCCAGCCTCCAGACGGCCCTCGTCCGCCTGGAGGCCGCCGAGCAGCGCCGGGTCGAGATCCTCGCCGAGCTGGCCCCCGCCGTGGGTCTCGAACCCGGCGCGCCCCTCCGGGCAGTGGCCGAGCGGCTCGACCCGGAGGAGCGAGCGCCCCTCCTCGAGCTGCGCTCGACCCTCCTCGAGCAGCTCGGGACGGTGGACCGCCTCGCCGACCAGCTCCGCCAGCTCCTCGCCCAGCAGCTGGCCGCGACGAGCGACGCCCTGGCCCTGCTCGGCGCCTCGCCGCTGCTCGGCACCCCCCAATCCGCCCACCGGCCGCGGTCCCGGCCCGAAGCGGTCCTGGTCGACACCCGGGCCTGACCCGCCTGCCAGCCTCCGGAGGACAGAGGACCCGATGAGCAACCTCAGCCTGGAGATCGCCGCCTCGGCCCTCGCGGCCCAGCAGACGGGCATGGACACAGTCTCGGAGAACCTGGCGAACGCGACCACGCCGGGTTATGTGGCCGAGACCCCGAACCTCACCACCATGCCCGTCCCTGGGCCCAACGGGGTCGGCTCGGGGGTCGAGGTCCTCGGCATCAGCCAGGTCCCCGCCCAGCTGGCCCAGACGGTCGACAACCAGGCCCAGGCCAACCTGGCGCAGGCCACCGCCCGCCAGCAGGTCCTCCAGCAGATCCAGAGCCTCTTCCCCGAGCCCAACGGCAGCGGGGCGATCTCCAGCCAGCTGGCCTCCTTCTGGAACGCCTGGGACGCCATCGACCAGAACCCGACCTCCCCCGCCCCCTACACCCAGGTGGTCGAGCAGGCCCAGGGTCTGGCCACCACGTTCAACCAGACCGCCCAGGAGCTCGCCCAGGCCGGGGCCGACGCGTCGAGCCGACTGTCGAGCCTCGTCGCCCAGGACAACACCCTCCTCGCCCAGGTCGCCCAGCTCAACGGCCAGATCGTCACCGTCGCCTCCTCCGGTGCCTCCCCGAACGCCCTCGTCGACCAGCGGAACCAGGTCGTGAGCCAGCTGGCGAAGGACCTCGGGGTCCAGGCCACCGACCAGCCCAACGGCACCGTCACCCTGGCCGTCGGCGGCATCACCCTCGTCCAGGACACCACCGCCACCAGCCTGGCCGTCCAGCAGTCCGTCGCCCTGAGCAGCGTCGGGGGCAGCGCCGGGGGCCTGCTCCAATCCCTGAACAGCGATCTGCCGGGGATCCAGCAGCAGCTCGACGCCACCGCCCAGGACCTGGCGTCCGCGGTGGACGGCCTGCTCAGCCAGGGGTACACGACGACGACCGGGATGGCCGGCGACCCGCTCTTCGTCCTCGCCGGCACCTCGGGGCCGAACGCGACGACCACCGGGATCACCGCCGCCACCTTGTCGGTGAACCCGACGGTCGTGGCAGATCCGCAAGGCACCCTGGCAGTGTCCTCGGTCGGTGGTTCCGGGACGAGCGCGAACGGAGCCAACGCCCAGGCCATCGCCGAGGCCGGCTCCGCCCAGACCGGCCCGATCAGCTACACGCCCGCAGGGAGTACGTCTCTCAAAACAGCAGGCAACCCGAACGCCGACTACAACACCTTGATCCAGCAGATCGGCAGCACGGTGCAGCAGCAGAACGCGACGGTGCAGACCGCCACGTCGGTGGCGACCGCGGCGCAGCAGAACCTGGAGGAGATCGCCGGGGTGAACACCAGCCAGCAGCTCATCGCCATGCTCTCCTACCAGCACGCCTACCAGGCGTCAGCCGACGTGGTGAACAGCGCGAACCAGATGCTCCAGTCCCTCATCCAGGCGGTCTGAGCCGTGGGCCGTCACCCTGCTTCGACCGAAGGCAAGCACGGGCGCCCCGAGGTGGGCGACCCGATCCCCGACCGAACCCGTGGGAGCCGACCATGACCATGATCTCCTCGGCCACGCCACCGGCCCTCGTCCCCACCCCTCTCACCATCGCCCAGGGCCTCGTCGCCGACATCGCCACCGCCCAGACCCAGCAGGCGAACCTCGAGGAGCAGATCGCCACCGGGTCCACCATCAACCAGCCCTCGGACAACCCGGCGGGCACCTATGAGGTCATGACGCTTGGCGCCTCGGTCGCCCGGGCGCAGCAGTACGTGTCGAACGCGAACAACGGCCTCGGCTGGCTCAAAGAAGGGGTCTCCACGGTCAACCAGGCCATCTCGGTGCTCCAAGGGGTGGCCCAGGCGGTCGAGTCCATCTCCGGCAGCGCCCTCTCCGGTCAGCAAGCGGCCATCACTGGGATCGCTGACCAGATCAACTCGGCCGAGCAGCAACTCGCCGGCCTGGCCAACGCGCAGTACGACGGGCAGTACATCTTCTCGGGGACCTCGAGCCAACCGCCGTTCAACAATGGCGCCTACCAAGGGGGCTCGACCATCCCCACTCGGACCGTGGCCCCCGGCACCCAGGTCCAGATCGCCATCACCGGCGACCAGGTCTTTGGGTCCAGTTCCTCGACCACTCCGCCGATCACCGGTTCGAATCTGCAGTCGAGCGCGGCTTCTGGCCTACTCGGGACGAACGGTCTGTTGGCGCAGATCAGCGGGGCGCTCAATGCCGGGAACCTCTCCGGCGCGCAGAGCCTTCTCTCACCCGTTCAGTCCTTCCTCGGCAAGATGGAGAACGCCGCTGCCCAGCTGGGTGCCGCCTACCAGAACATGCAGGCGTTCTCGGAGCAGGCCACCGCCACTCAGCAGGCCCTCCAGGACCAGCTCGGCGCGGTGCAGAACGTGAACCTGCCCCAGGTCAGCACCCAGCTGGCCGAGGCCCAGCAGGCCTACCAGCAGGCGCTTTGGGCCACTGCCCAGACCGCCCAGACCTCCCTCGCGAACTTCCTGCTCCCCTGACCCTCGGAGGACCCCTGTGCCCACCGTCATCACCCCCCTGGCCCGCACCGGCAGTCCGCTTGCGCCCGGGGAGCCACCGGCACCCCCCGACGCCGGCGGGGCCGGTGCGCTGGCCGAGGTGGGGATCCCGCCAGTCCTCCACTTCGAGCACGGCCTCCCGGGGTTCCCCGAGGCCCGCGCCTTCGCCCTGGAACCCCTCGGCCCCGCGCTCGCGCCCTTCGCCCGCCTGCAGAGCCTGGACCAGCCGGGCCTGGGGTTCACGGTGGTGCCCCCGGGCCTGCTCTTCCCCGACTACCGGGTCGAGGTGGACGAGGACTGGGCCAGCCGGCTCGGGCTCCGGGCCGCGGAGGACGCTGAGGTCCTGGTGCTCGTGACCCTGCGGCCCGGCCAGGCGCCGACGGCCAACCTCCTCGGTCCCCTGGTCGTCCACCGCCGGACCGGCCAGGCCGGCCAGGTGGTCCAGCTCGACTCGGGCTACGGCGTCGCCGAGCCCTTGGTCGGCGCCTCGGCGTGAGGCGCTGCGGCCGGGGGAGCCGGCTCGCTCGGGGCGGCCGTCCCCGGTTCTCCCCGGGCAGCCCGGGCCAGGTCCGCCAGGGCGGCCTCGTCCCCCGAGGTCGCAGCAGCCGCGCGGTTGGCCTCCTGGATGGCCCGGTAGACCTCTTCCCGATGGACCTGCACCTCGGGTGGGGCCTCGATGCCCAGCCGGACGTGGTCCCGACCGATGGACAAGACGGTCACGACGATGTCGTGGCCGATCACGATGGAGTCCCGCGTCCGGCGGCTGAGTACGAGCACGGCCCCGCTTCCCTTCGTCAGCTCGTGTCCCGGCCTCCTCTTGGCGGCCGGGGCCGCTCCCGCCGGCGTCCACTCCCCCTCCCGGCCGGTCGGCGCTCGGGAGTATAGGTCGTGGCCCGAACCCGCCCCCGTTCCTGGCGCTTGGCGGCCGTCGTCGGCCTGGTCGGGACGGGCCTTGCCGTCCTCGGGTTCCGGGGCGAGCTCACCGGGGCGAGCCACCACGCCCCCCGGCCGACCGCCAGCACCGGCTCGCCCACTGTCCGGGCCCTCCAAGCCGCCCTGACCGCCACCGGCGACGCCGTAGCCAGCGCCGAGCGGCAGGCCAGCCACTGCCCAGCCCCCGGCCGGCCCGGCCGCCTGGCCTGCGTGCAGGCGGTCGACCGCCAGCTGGACGCGGCCTGGGCGGGCCTCGCGCACACCGCCCGCAGCCTCCAGGTGCCCCCAGCCGTCACCCTGCAGCGCCAGGAGCTCCTGAGCGATCTCCAGAGCCTCCAGGGCGGCCTGGCCGCCCTCGTCGCGGCCCCGACCGTCCAGGCCTACGATGCCACCTTGGCCCGCCAGGGTCTCGAGACCCTGGCCCAGGCCACCAATCGAGCAGCCACCGCCCTTCTCGCCGATCTGCAGGACGCCCGATCGACCACCGCTGCCCACGCCGCGGGGACGAGCACCGGCCACGCGGGGTGAGCTGCACCTCCTGGCCGGAGAGCCAGACCTACGACGCCCGGCCCCGGCACGGAGTCGAGCGCGCTGGCCAGTCAGTGGACGGGCGCTATGCGCCCGGCGGCAGCCACGACGGCGGCGGGACCTCTTCGGCCGCCGCCACGTGGCTCCGCCAGCTGTTCCCGGCCAAGAGGCTCTCGGCCTGGTACACCACCTCGCAGTGCTCGCACCCGCCCGGGCCGGTCAGGGCCTCGCAGGAGACCTCCTCGGCGTGCGGGGCCCCCGGGCCGGCACAGGGCCGACCCAGCAGCTCCTCGGTGCAAGCGGCGAAGCTCCCGTCGAGGTGGACGACGGCGATCCCCCCGCAGCGTTCCATCGCTCCCTCCGTTCCGGCCTCCAGCCGGTGCCGCCGAGCCTTCGGGCCCGGGTTTCCGCCTTCCCGAGCACTCCCCACGCTCCGTAGTCTTACCGCCGGGTCAGGGGTGGCGTCAACTGCCTTCCGCCCCGTCGGCCAGGGGACCGGCGGCGGCCAGGGCCGCTTCGATGCAGGCCACCAGGGCCCGAGCCGACGCCGGGCTGAGCTCGACCGCCACCCGCTTCCCCGGCCCGGCCTGCTCGTCGACGAAGTCGATGTTCAACGAGTGCTCCAGCGGGGCGTGGAACGGATGGTCGAAGTAGACCGTGGCGTGGGACAGCCGGAACCACCCCTCGGGGCCCTTGCCCGATCCGACCACGCTCGTCCGCTCGGTCACGTAGGTGCACACCGCCCGCTCCTCTCAGGCTGCCAGGTGCTGGCCGAAGAACGCCCAGATCCGCTGCCAGCCGTCGACCGCCGCCTCAGGCCGGTAGCTCGGCCGGTCCACAGCGAAGAAGGCGTGGCCGGCCCCCTCGTAGGAGTGGAACTCGAAGGTCTTGCCGTGGGTGGTCAGAAGGCCCCGGAGCTCCTCGACCTGCTCGGGGCTCGGGAACTTGTCCTCCTGGCCGAAGAGGCCGAGGACCGGGCACCGCAGGTCCTGGACCCGGTCGGTGAGCGGGGTCACCTTCATGGGCATCTCGGGCGGCGGGGTGCCCACCACGAACGCCCCGTAGCAGTCCACGCAGGCGTCCACCGGCAGGCTGCAGGCCGCCAGGAAGGCTTGGCGGCCACCGGAGCAGTAGCCGATGACCCCGACCTTGCCGTTCGAGGTCGGCAGCATCCGCAGGGCCTGGATGGCGCCCGCCGCGTCCCCGAGGAACCGCTCGTCGGGCACCCCGCCGGCGGCCCGGGAGGCCGCCGCGGCGTCGTCGGGGCTGGCGTCGGGCCCCTCCCGGAAGTGCAGGTGCGGGCAGATGGCGTTGTAGCCGTGCACGGCGAAGGTCCGGGTGATCTCCTTTGTCGCCTGGTCCCAGCCGGGCATGTGGTGGACGACCAGCACCCCCGGGAACGGGCCCGGACCGAGGGGACGGGCCAGGTAGGCCGCGATCTCGTCGCCACCGTGGCCCTGGATCCGCACCGTCTCCGCCAGGATGCCCTCGTAGCGCATGGTCCCTCCTTCTCCGGCCGCCGTAGACCCCCCTCGGGTCAAAGATCGTGAGAGACCCTAACGGCTCGGAGCCGTGGCTGTCACCCCTCGGCCCGAGGCCCACCCCTGGGGACGCTCAGCCCTCGGGGGCCAGGCGCTCGAGGCGGCCCAGGGCGCTCAGGACCGCCTTGTAGGAGGCCGCGAGGATGCTCTGGTCGATGCCCACCCCCCAGCGGACGCCGTCTTGGCTGCGCGCCTCGACGTAGGCGGCGGCCGTCGCTTCCGAGCCGGCCTGGAGGGCGTGCTCGGCGTAGTCCGTGACCTCCAGGTCGGTCCCGAGGGCGCTGTTCAGGGCGTGGACGAACGCGGCCACCGGCCCCGACCCTCGGCCCCGGGCCTCCCGGACCTCCCCGTCGACCCGCAGGGTCACGGCCACCTCGGCCTGCTGGTCCTCGGTGGTGGTCTGGTGCCGGACCAGCTCGATCGAGGGGTGCGGCGAAAGGTATTCCCGTTCGAAGACCCCCCACATCTCCTCCGGAGTGATCTCGGTCCCGGTGTCCTCGGTCACGTGCTGGATGGCTGCCGAGAACTCGATCTGGAGTCGACGGGGCAGGTCCAGGCCGTGCTCGGTCTTCATGATGTAGGCCACCCCGCCCTTGC
>NZ_JAKHEX010000014.1 GCF_023130475.1 Aciditerrimonas ferrireducens | reverse complement strand
CCCCGTCGTGCAGGTCGGCGGCGATCCGTCGGCGCTCGAGCTCCTGGAGCTCGACCGTCTTCGCGACGAACTGCTCCAGTTCGGCCTCCCGACGCTGGAGCTGGTCGTAGAGGACGGCGTTCTCGACGATGCCGGCCAGCAGGCCGGCGACCTCCTCGAGGCGACGGAGATCCTCTTCCTGGAAGTGCCCGACCCGGCGGGCATGGATGTTGAGGACACCGACGACCCGCCGGGGGGGACGGAGCAGTGGGACGGAGGCTAGCGAAGAGAAGTCCTCGCCCCGCAGGGCAGGGATGTAGCGGTATCGGGGGTCGGACCACTTGTCGGGGACCAGGGTGCTCCGGGCCTGGGCGGCCACCCAGCCCGAGACCCCCTCGCCGAGGGAGAGCCGGATGCTGCCAGCCAGGCGGTCGAACTCCTCGGGGGTCGCACCCATCAGGACCAGTTCCCGGTGCTCGTGGTCCACGACGTGCACGAAGCAGCAGTCGGCCCCGGTGGCAGCCACGACCAGCTCGGCGACCCGGCGCAGCGCGGTCCGGAGGTCCCGTTCCACGGTGCTCAGCTCCACGATGCGGCGCAGCAACTCGTCCCAGGCCGGCGGTGGGCGTCGGCGCTCCTGGTCGTCGGCGGCGCTCATCGAAAGATCCCTTCTCGGATGGCGAAGGCCACCGCCTGGGTACGATCCGTCACCCCCAGCTTGCGCAGGATGCCGCGAACGTGGGTCTTCACGGTCTCTTCGCCCAACGTCAGGCGTTCGGCGATGGCTCGGTTCGAATGGCCGCCGACCAGCAAGCCGAGCACCTCGCTCTCCCGCTGGGTTAGGCCCAGGTGAGCGCCGGGCCAGTACTCGCCCCGCTCCAGCCGGGCCGCTGATCGGGCGACCCGGCCGGCGAGACCAGGGTCCACCACCGTCTCACCGGCCGCCACCCGCTCCAGGGCCTCGCAGAGCTCCTCGGCCCGGACCTGCTTGCCGAGGTAGCCGGCCGCACCGGCCTGCAAGGCCCGGAACAGGTACTGCTCGTCGTCGTAAACCGTCAGGATCACCACCTTGAGGTCCTCGTCGACCCGGTGGAGCGCCTCGCAGAGATCGATACCCGTGGTGGTTCGCATGCGAAGGTCCACCAGGGCGACGTCCGGATCGCTGTCCCGGACGAGCTGGGCGGCGCGATCCGGGTCGGTGGTGCTCGCCACGACGAGCACCCGGTCCTTGTGGGGAGCCAGCATGGCAGCCAGGCCGTCCAGCACCATCGGGTGGTCGTCGACCACGAGCAGCCGCAGGGGCTGGCCAGGCACGGCCCGATTGTAGGAGGGCGGACCGGCGATCTCGGACCGCCGGCACCCACCAGCCAGGGACTTTCCGATTCCCCCTGGGGATCCCCCGGGTGGGGGAGGTCGCCTCCGAGTTCGGTTCGTATCGTCGAGTCCATGCCGACACCGGCAGCGGCTGCTCTCGGCGTGGAGATCGCCCCGTCGATCCTCGGGGCGGACCTCGGTCGGCTCGCGGACGAGGTGGCGATCCTCGAGGCCGCTGGCGCGGACCGCCTCCACCTTGACGTCATGGACGGTCGCTTCGTCCCGAACATCACCCTCGGGCCGGACGTGGTGGCCAGCCTGCGGGACCGTTGTCGGATGCCCTTCGAGGCCCACCTCATGGTCAAGGAGCCGGACCACCTCCTCAGCCGCTTCGTGGACGCCGGGTGCCAGCGGGTGGTCGTCCACGCAGAGGCCTGTCGGCACCTCCATCGGACGCTTGCGACGGTGGCCGAGCTGGGCGCGCAGGCGGGTGTGGCCCTCAACCCTGCGACACCGGTCAGTGCCCTGCGGCACGTCCTCGACCTCGTGGATCTCGTGCTCGTCATGACGGTCAACCCGGGCTTCGGGGGGCAGCGACATCTGGCCTCGATGGTGCCCAAGGTCAGCCAGGTGCTCGAGCTTGCCGAACGGGCAGGGCAATCGGTCCAGATCGAGGTCGACGGTGGCATCGCCCGTGACACCGTCGGGTCGGTGGTCCGGGCCGGGGCTCGGGCCGTCGTCGTGGGCTCGGCCCTTTACCGGCACCCCGGGGGCGTCGTCGCGGCGGTCGACGAGATCCGCGACGCCGCCCGAGCGGCCTGCCTGACCGCCGAGGCGGTCGGGCCCCGCTGAAGAACCGAGTCGTCGAGACGCTGGGAGGAGGAACCGTGCCACACAAACAAGCACTGCTCCGGCGGCTGACCAGGCCAGCGGGGAACCGGCCGGTGATGCTGGCCATCGCAGGGGACAGCGCTGCGGGCAAGTCCACCCTGACGAGGGGATTGGCCGAGGCCATCGGGTCTAAGCGGGTGGCCTGGATGTGCGTCGACGACTACCACCGCTACGACCGGGAGGAGCGCCGGGGCCTGCCCTTCACCCCACTGCACCCGGCCTGCAACTACATGGAGGTCATGGAACAGCACCTGCAGCTGCTGGCCATGGGCGAGTCGATTCTCAAGCCGGTCTACGACCATCGGAGCGGCACCTTGGTCCGCCCCGAGCTCTTCGTGCCGGCCGAGCACGTCATCGTGGAGGGGCTCCTGCCCCTCGCCAGCCCGCTGTCTCGCGCCTGTTTCGACCTCACCGTCTACCTCGACCCGCCCGAGGAGCTCCGACGCGCCTGGAAGGTCCGGCGGGACACCCGGGACCGGGGCTATCGGGAGGAGGAGGTCCTCGCCGAACTGGCCCGCCGGGAGTCCGACGCCGCCACCTTCATCCGCCCCCAGCGCCAGTACGCCGACATCGTGGTCCGCTTCGCGCCGATCGAGGGTCGGCCGGCCTCCGAGGGCCTGAGCACGACCGTGCTGCTGCGCCCGACCGCGCCGCACCCGGACCTCTCCGCGGTGCTCACCGAGGACACCCGGGAGGCCATCCACCTGAAGCTGGTTCGGGACCTGGACGGCAAGCCGGTGGACGCCCTCCACGTCCACGCCTACGCCTCCCCGGAGAAGAGCGCCGCAGTGAAGGCGGCGATCTGGGGAGCCCTCGGGGTGGACCGGGAGCCGCCACCCTCCCTCGGCCTGGTGGAAGCGGGAGTCCGCAGCGAGCCCCTCGCCATCGTCCAGCTCCTCATCCTCTACCACCTCGTCCTGGCTCGCCGGACCCACGACGGCCCGGGCGAGTCGGCACCCCCGGCTTCGCCGCCCGCCAGCGCCCCGGCGGCTGGTGCCCCCTCGGTCGCGTCGGCGGTGGCCCGATGACCACCGTGCTGGGTGCCGCTGCCCCGGGGGTGGCCCCCCAGTGGGCACCGGCCGAGGGGCTCGTGGCCACCGCCCGGGCGATGGTCGCTGCCGGCAAGGGGATCCTCGCCATCGACGAGACGCCCAAGACCATCTCGAAGCGGCTGGCCGCCGTCGGCATCGAGCCGAGCGAGGAGCAGCGCAGGGCCTACCGAGCCCTTCTGGTCGACGCCCCCGGCCTGGAGCAGGCGACCAGCGGGGTCATCCTCCAGGAGGAGACCGTCCACCAGCGCTTGGCCGACGGTCGGAGCGTCCCCGAAGCGCTGGCCGCGCGGGGCGTCCTGCCTGGCGTCAAGGTGGACCGCGGCACCGCACCCCTCGCCCTGGCCCCCGGGGAGCTGGTCACCGAAGGCCTCGACGGCCTGGCCGGTCGACTCGAGGAGTTCGCAGCGACGGGGGTGCGGTTCGCCAAGTGGCGGGCGGTGCTCCGGGTCGGGCCGACCTGGCCGAGCGGACGCGCCGTGGCCGCGAACGCCCACGCATTGGCCCGCTACGCCGCGACCTGCCAAGAGGTCGGGCTGGTGCCCATCGTCGAACCCGAGGTGCTCATGGACGGGGACCACGACCTGGTCGTCGCGTCACGGGTGTCCCAGATGGTCCTCGACACCGTGTTCGACGAGCTTCAGGACGCGGGGGTAGCGATGGAGGCCATAGTGCTCAAACCCGCCATGGTGGTCCCTGGCAGAGACGGCCCTCCGGCCAGCGTGGAGGAGGTGGCCGACGCCACCGTCGCCTGCCTCCGGCGCTGCGTGCCGGCAGCCGTGCCCGGCGTGGCCTTCCTCTCGGGGGGCCAATCACCTCGCCGTGCCAGCGAGCACCTGGCAGCCATCGTCCGGCGCGGTCCACACCCCTGGGCCATCACCTTCTCCTTCGGTCGGGCCCTCCAGGACGAGGCCCTGGCGGCTTGGGCGGGCCGTCCGGAGCAGGTCGCCGCCGGGCAGGAAGCCCTCCTGGCGGCGCTCCAGCGCAACCAGCAGGCGCTCCTCCCGACCTGACCCGGCGGTCCTGGCCCGCCGGCGGCCGGCCGCTACCCTGGGCCGGACCGCCACCGGGGAGGAGCCGTGAACCCAAGCGCTGCCGCCACCGCCTTCGGCTTGGTGGCCGTGGGAGAACTCCCGGACAAGACCATGGTGGCCACGGTCCTGCTCGCCTCTCGGGGCCGCCCCCTGGCCGTGTGGGTGGGGGCGGCAGCTGCTTTCCTCACCCAGGTCGCCCTGGCGGTGACCGTCGGGGCGACCGTGGCCCGGGCGCTGCCGGCGGAGGCACGAGACCTCGGCACCGCCGCCCTCTTCCTCCTCGGTGCCCTCCTCGTCTGGCGCGGCGGAAAGGAAGCCGCCGAAACGGAAGCACGTGGGGAAGCGAAGGGGACCGAGCCCTGGTCCTCGGCGGCCCGGGCAGCGACGGCCGCCTTCGGGGTGGTCTTCCTGGCCGAATGGGGCGACCTCACCCAGATCCTCGCCGTCGACCTGGCGGCCCGCACCGGTGACCCCCTGGCCGTCGGCCTCGGGGCGGGGCTCGCGCTGGTGCTCGTGGCCGGACTGGCCGTCCTCGTCGGCAGCCGGCTCGTCCGCCGGGTCCCCGCACGGCTGCTCCGCACCGTCACCGCCCTCGCGCTGGTGGCCCTCGCCGGGGTGAGCGTGGCGGCCGCCTTCGCCTGAGCACCCCCTCGCTCGGTGCCCTCCCGAGCCCTGACCTCGGGCCTCAGGGCCGGGGCACCAACACGGCCCGGAGAGGGCGATGGTCCGAGCCGACCGGAGCAAGGACCCGACCGGCCCGCACCACCCAGGGGCCGGGCCAGCGGACCAGGAGATGGTCGGGCTGGGCGACCGGCCGGGTGGCCGGCCAGGTGCGGCCTCGCACCCCCCGCCGGTAGCCGGGGAGAAGCCGTTCGACGAGCGGCCCGAAGAGGTTGAGGTCTCCGGCCAGCACCACCCCGTCGGGCTGCTCGTCCAGCAGGCGCCCAAGCCGCCGGAACTGCCAGGGCGATCCTTGGGAGAGGTGGGCCAGGTGCGTGCCAACCACCGGCACCGGCCCCGCCGGGGTCTCGAGCTCCACCACCAGGGCGAATCGCTGGACCCGGTCCCTGGGCAGCCGGCCGAGGTCGACCGCCTCGACCCGGCGGGCCGGCCAGCGGCTGACCACCAAGAGCCCCACGGTGCCCGGCTCGGCTCCGCCCGGCGCCGGTCCGCCCGCCGGATGTCGATCCGGCGGGCCGTCAAGGAGAACGGGCGGTCGGCGTCGGCCTCGCCGGCTGGCTCGGCGGTCCGTCCAGCGCCAGCCTCGACCGAAGGGCTGCCACCAGTGGTGACCGACGGCCAGGTCGGCGCGCGCTGCCACCGGAAGACCCGTCAGCGGGCTGGCCCAGTCGGCGGGACACCACGCCTCGGGGAGCACGGCCACGTCGGCCCGCAGCCGTTCGAGTACCCCGAGGAGATCGACCTCGCCCCCGGCGACGGCCACGCCACCGTGGAGGTTGCAGGCACCGACGACCAGGGCCACGACCCGGACCGTAGCCGCCGGGTCGAGCGTCGGTCACCCCCGGGGGTCCGCCCCGTCCCCACGGTCAACTCTTTGGGCGTCCGCGTCGATGAGTAGGGTGGTCAGAAGGACGTCACGGGGCCGGCCGGGACGCTCCGCTGCTGCAGGCGACTGCCCCCCACCCATGGCTCCCCCGTCTCTTCCCGAACTGGCCGCCCTGACGGCCGCCGTGGCCCAGGTGGCCCCCCGCGCCGCGCCCGAACGGGCGTGCCAAGGACTGCTCGGCTTGCTTGGGGCGGAGGTGGCCCTGTTCGTGGTACTGGACGGGCCCGAGGGTCCCGTGGTGCGGGCCTGGGCGGCTCAGGAGGCAGCCTCGGTGGAAGACGCCTTGGGTCGGGACAGCCGGGACCCGCTCGGGACGCTTCGGGCGGCGGTCGACGCCGGCTGGGTGCCAGGCAGCCCTGAACCCTGGCGACGCGCGCTCGAGCTCCGCTCGGGGCGGCACTGGACGGTGTTCGGCGCCCCCGTGGGCGAGCGGTCGACCCTGGCCGTCGCCGGGCCCACCGACCTGGCGTGGGACGAGGAGGCCACTGCCGCCCTGGCCACGGTGGCCACCGTGCTCCACCTCCGGGGGAGCGACGACCGGCGGACCCGGGACGAGCTGAGCCAGGCCCAGGTGGCCGCCGCCATGACGGGCCTGTTGGAGCTCGGGGTTCGGGCCACCTCGGCTCGGGAGGCTGCCGAAGCCCTGGCCAAGGTGGCCGCCGCGGCCCTCGACCTGCCCATCAGCTGCGGGTACCTCGTCGAGAACGACCGGATCAGCGAGGTCGTGGTCCACGGGGTCGAAGCCCCGCTGGCCGCCCGCCTTCGCCAGGCCCTGCTCGGCGCACGGGCGGACGACTCCCCGGTCTGGCGACGGACCGTCGGCGGGGAACGGCCGGTGCCCGACCTGGTGGAGGACACGAGCGTCCCCGGCACGGTCCGGGAGGCCGGGGTCGCCCGGCTGCTCGGCCTGGGCTGTCTGGCCGCCATCCCCCTGCTGTCGGCCGACGGGCCCCTCGGGCTGGTGCTCTGCGGGGATCGCCGCCCCCGCCGGGGGTGGCGCCGGAGCGACCGGGAGGTCCTCGAGCGGCTGGCCCTCGAGGGCGCCGTCGTGGTGGACAACGCCCGGCTCCGGGCCCGGGAGCGTTTCGACGCCTTCCACGATCCCCTGACCGGCCTGGCCAACCGCCGGGCCCTCGCCGACGCGCTCGCCGAGGTCCTCGCCCGCGGCGAGGGGGCAGCGCTGGCCGTCGTCGACCTCGACGGCTTCAAGGAGGTCAACGACACCCTCGGGCACCTGGCCGGGGACCAGCTCCTCCGTTGCCTGGCCAGCCGGGTCAGGAGCTGTCTCCCCGACGGGGCCCTCGCAGCCCGGCTGGGCGGCGACGAGCTGGCCATCCTCCTCCCAGGGTCCAGCCGGGAACGGGCCGCCGAGCTCGCGGCCTGCGTGCGCCGGTGCCTCGCCGAACCCTTCCGCCTCGGGGACCGGGCTCTGGTCCTCTCGGCCAGCTTCGGGGTCGCCGAGTCCCAGCCCGGCGACAGCCCCGGGGCCCTCCTTCACCGGGCCGACGTCGCCATGTACCGCCGCAAGCGCCAGCACCGCCAGGGCGTCTCGCCCCGATGGCTGCCGGCCCCCGGGGACGGGTCGCTCACCGCTGGATGCTCTTGACCTCCAGGAACTCCTCGAGCCCGAAACGGCCGTACTCGCGGCCGATGCCGGACTGCTTGTAGCCGCCGAAGGGGGCGTCGGGGTTGAAGGCCCCACCGTTCACCTCGACCTGCCCGGTCCGCAGGCGCCGGGCGAAGGCCAGGGCCCGTTCCTCGCTCCCCGCCCACACCCCGCCGGCGAGGCCGTAGATCGTGCCGTTGGCGATCTCCAAGGCCTGGTCCTCGTCGTCGTAGGGCAGGATGGCGAGAACCGGGCCGAAGATCTCCTCCTGGGCGATCCGCATGCCCGGGGCCACCTCAGAGAAGACGGTCGGTCGCGCGTAGAAGCCCCGGTCGAGGCCCTCGGGCCGTCCCGGTCCGCCCGTCACCAGCTTGGCCCCCTCCTCGATGCCCGACCGGATGTAGCCCTGGACCCGCTCCCACTGGGCCGCCGAGGCCAGGGGGCCGAGCCGGGAGCCCTCCGCCAGGGGGTCCCCGACGGTCAGGGCCTCGGCAGCCCGGGCGGCAAGCTCCTCCACCTCCGCCAGACGGTCCCGGGGGACCAGCATGCGGGTGAGGGCCGAACAGGTCTGGCCGGAGTTCAAGAAGGCCTTGCCCACCCCGTCGGGCACCGCCCGGGCGAAGTCGGCGTCGGGCAGCAGCACGTTGGCGCTCTTGCCGCCGAGCTCGAGCGCCACCCTCGCCACCCGCTGCATGCACAGCTCCCCGACCCGCTTGCCCGCCCGGGTCGAACCGGTGAAGGAGACCATGTCGACCAGGGGGTGGGAAGCCAAGGCCTCGCCGACCACCGGCCCCGTGCCGCTCACCATGTTGAACACCCCAGCTGGCAGGCCCGCATCGTCCACGACCTCGGCGAGCACGTAGGCGTTGAGCGGGGCCACCTCCGAGGGCTTGAGGACCACGGTGCAGCCGGCCCCCAGGGCGAAGGCCACCTTCGCCGCGATCTGGTGCAGGGGGTAGTTCCACGGGGTGATGCAGCCCACCACCCCGATCGGTTCCCGGACCACCAGCGAGTTCCCGACCTGCTCCTCCCAGGCGAAGCGCTCGACCACCCCGGCCACCGCCCCGAAGGAGTGGATCGGCAGGCCGACCTGGACCAGCTCGCTCAGGAAGCGGACCATGCCGACCTCTCGGCTGATCAGGGTCGCCAGCTCGTCCTTGCGGGCCTCCAGACCCTTGGCGATGCGGGTGCACGCCGCGGCCCGCTCCTCGGGCGGGGTGGACGCCCACCCCGGGAACGCTTCGGCGGCCGCCGCCACCGCAGCCTCCACGTCGCCGGGCGTCCCCTCGGGGACCGTCCCGATCACCTCCTCGGTGGCGGCCTCGACCACCGGGATGCGCCCCGTGCCCTGGCTCGGCACCCACTGGCCACCGACGTAGATCCGGTCCTGCTCCTGCATCCCCCGTGCCTCCTCGACCCCGACCAGCCCCTCCGGGCGGCCCGTGGGCTCGACCCTAGTGGGCGGACGACGGCGACGACCCGGGGTGGTCCCGAGCGGGCGACGGGAATCGAACCCGCGTTCTCAGCTTGGGAAGCTGATGTTCTGCCTCTGAACTACGCCCGCGTGTGAGCGGATGCTAGCGCACCGCCTGGCCCCGGCCGGCTGGGCCCCCAGTCCCCGGCACCGCCGGATTGCACGGAGTGGGGCCCTCAGGACACGTTGAGCGTCCGTCGGGGGTGGCTCAACTGGCGGGGGGTGCGGAACGCGCGAAACTGTCCCCTCGACCGAGGCGGCAGGCCCCGAGGTCGCCGCACCCGAGCCGTGGCAGGAGGACCATTGCCGATCAGGATCGCACTGGGGGGTGCCGTCACCATCGTCTGCCTGGCCGTGGCCGGACGGCGGCTCTGGTACCTGGCGCGGCTGGTCCGGTCGGGAAAGGAGGACCGCCGGCGGTTCCGGCGGCCGGTCCAGCAGGTCGAGGCCGAGGTGGTCGAGGTCGGGGCCCAGCGGAAGCTCTTCAAGAAGGCCGGCCCGGGCCTGGCTCACGCCTTCACCTTCTGGGGCTTCACCTTCCTGCTGTTCACCGTCATCGAGGCCTACGGGGACCTCTTTCAGCGGGACTTCTTCATCCCCTTCATCGGCCGCGGGCGGGCGCTCGGTTTCCTGGAGGACTTCTTCGCCGTCGCCGTGCTGGTCTCGATCGCGGCGTTCGCCGTCATCCGGGTCCGCAACGCCCCGAAGCGCCGGGACCGCTCGTCCCGCTTCTACGGCTCCCACCTCGACGCTGCCTGGGTCACCCTGGCCTTCATCGCCGGGGTCATCATCACCTTGCTGCTCTACCGGGGGGCCCAGACCAACGTCGGCCGGGACTTCCCCTACGGCCACTCCTGGGCGCCCTTTGCCTCCCACGCCATCGGCCTTGCTCTCAAGCCGCTCGGCACCGGGGTGAACTCCGACCTCGAAACGGTCTTCGTCATCCTCAACGTGGCCGTCATCATGGCCTTCTTGGTCTTCGTGACCTACTCGAAGCACCTCCACATCTTCGCCGCCCCCCTCAACGTCCTCTTCTCCCGCCGGCCCCGGGCCCTCGGCCCCCTCTACAGCACGCCCGATATGGACGTGGAGAACCTCGACGAGGACACGGTCTTCGGGGCAGGCCATGTGGAGGACCTCAGCTGGAAGCAGCTGCTGGACCTGTTCAGCTGCACCGAGTGCGGCCGCTGCCAGGAGGCCTGCCCGGCCTGGAACACGGGGAAGCCGCTCTCCCCGAAGCTCCTCGTCATGGGCCTGCGGGACAACCTCCTCGCCTCGGGGTCGCGGCTGGTCGGGGCCGGGGTCGTGGCCCAGGGAACGGCCGAGGCCGACGGGGCTGGCCGGCGGCGGGGTGGCCTGCTCGCCGCCCGACGGCTGGACGAGGAGGAACTGGCCCAGGCCCGGGCCGCGGCGAAGGCCGAGGCCCCGACGCTGGTGCCCGAGACCATCGACCCTGACGTCCTGTGGTCCTGCCTGACCTGCGGGGCCTGCGTGGAGCAGTGCCCGGTGGACATCGAGCACGTCGACACCATCGTCGAGATGCGCCGCTACGAGGTCCTCATGGAGTCCCGCTTCCCCAAGGAGGCGGGACTCATGCTCCGGAACATCGAGAACCAGGGCGACCCCTGGGGCCTGGGCGCGTCGAAGCGCCTGGAGTGGACCGAGGGGCTGGAGTTCGAGGTGCCGGTGGTCACCGACAAGGTGCCCGAGGACGTCGAGTACCTCTACTGGGTCGGCTGCGCGGGGGCCCTCGACGAACGGGCCCGGAAGGCCACTCAAGCGACCGCCCGGCTCCTGCACCGGGCCGGGGTCCGCTTCGCCATCCTCGGGCCCCGGGAGTCCTGCACCGGCGACCCCGCCCGGCGGCTGGGCAACGAGTTCCTCTACCAGGAGATGGGCCGGGCGAACATCGAGACCCTGAACGAGGTCGGGGCCAAGAAGGTCGTGGCCTCGTGCCCCCACTGCTTCAACTCCCTGGGCCGGGAGTACCCCGACCTGGGCGGCGACTTCGAGGTGATCCACCACTCCCAGCTCCTCGGCCACCTCGTGGCGACCGGGCGGCTGGCCCCCGGGGCCCTGGAGACCTCCCTCACCTACCACGACCCTTGCTACCTCGGTCGCCACAACCGGGTCTTCGCCGAGCCCCGGAACGTGCTCGACGCCATCGAGGGGCTCGAGCAGGTCGAGATGCACCGCTGCCGGGAGCGGAGCTTCTGCTGCGGGGCCGGTGGGGCCCGGATGTGGATGGAGGAGGCCCTCGGGAAGCGGGTTAACCTGGAACGGACCGACGAGGCCCTTGGGACCGGGGCCAGCGTGGTCTCGACTGCCTGCCCGTTCTGCCTCATCATGCTCGACGACGCGGTGAAGGCCCGCCAGCGGGCCGACGACGTGGCGGTCATGGACCTCTCCCAGGTGGTGGAGGCGTCCCTGGCCCACCAGGGAGCCTCGAGCAACGGCCACGGCCCGCACGCTGGAACGGCGGCGTCGACCGAACCCGCAGGGGCCGACCCGACCGAGGCGTAAGGTCCCGTCCGATCAGGGCCTGGGACGACCCCAGACGAACGGAGCGTCGGTTCAGCCGTAGGCCCGGCGGTCAGCGTCCCGCAGGCGTCGGGCCAACGCGGTGAGCAGCTTGCCGGCCAGGCCGGGCTCCTGGTCCAGGAGGTCGCGGACCGCCCGGCGGGGAAAGGTCAAGAGGCGGAGGTCGGTCAGGGCCACGACCGACGCCGAGCGGGGTTCCCCGTCGAGCACGGCCAGCTCGCCGACGGTGTCCCCGGGACCGACCCGGGCGAGCAGCCGTCCGTTCCGCCGGATCGCTGCCGTGCCTTCCAGGACGAGCGCCATCTCGTCTCCGGGACCCCCCTCCTCGTAGAGCACCGCGCGAGCCGGGAGCTCCCGGAGGGAACCCACCCGCCGGAGGGCCCGCTCCTCCTTCGCAGACAGCCCCTCGAAGAGCCAGTGCCGGCGAAGGTCCAGGTCGGCAGTCGAGGCCATGGCGCCCGCAGGCTAGCAGTCCTCCGCTCGGTGCGGCGGCGCCCCGTTCACACAGCCGTAACCGGCCGGTGACACGGGGGAAACACGGTCCTGGGACACTGCGGTCCGACCAATCGGAGCCCCCGGTCGGCGATGGCCGGCGCCAGGCGGGCCCGTCGAGCGGAGGAGTCGGCCTGCCGTGATGCTCGCTGCGGCCCACCAGATCCCCTACCCGAGTTGGCTGAACCCGGCAGACAACACCTGGCAGCTCGTGGCCGCCACCCTGGTCGGCCTCATGAGCCTGCCCGGCCTCGCCGTCCTCTTCGCTTCGCTCGTCCAGCGGAAGTGGTCCGTGAACGTCCTGCTCATGACCTTCACCGGCTTCGCGCTGGTCCTCGTGGTCTGGGTCCTCTGGGGCTACGACATGGCCTTCGGCCACGCCATCGGCAACGGTGTGGTCACCAGCGGCTCCCTGGCCGTCCAGCGTTACACCTCGTCCCACTACAGCTTCTGGACCCGTTTCTTCGACGACTTCGTCGGGATGCCCCACCCCATCCTCAGCCACTTCGCCGAGGAGAACCAGGCCGTCTCCGGGGCCAACACCGTCATCCCCTACCACTTCCCCACGGCCACCTTGGCCCTCTTCCAGCTGGTCTTCGCCGCCATCACCCCCCTGTTGTTCATGGGCTCGATCCTCAGCCGCTTGAAGTTCAAGGCCTGGTGCCTGCTCGTCCCCCTCTGGATCACGGTCGTCTACTGCGTCGACGCCTTCCTCATCTGGGGTGGGGGCTACTTCGCCCAGCAAGGCGCCCTCGACTACTCGGGCGGCTTCGTCATCCACATGTCGGCCGGTGTCTCGGGCTTCGTGGCCGCCTGGGTGCTCGGTCCCCGGCTCAAGCGCGACCGGGACCACGCCCTGCCGAACAACCTCGTCATGGTGGCCGTCGGGGCCGGCATCCTATGGCTCGGCTGGAACGGGTTCAACGGCGGCGACCCCTACTACGCCGGGGCGAACGCCGCTGCGGCGGTCCTCAACACGAACATCGCCACCGCTGTGGCCCTGCTGACCTGGGTGGCCATGGACGCCGGGCTCTCCCGGGCGAAGAAGCCCACCTTCCTCGGCGCGGTCAACGGCATGATCTGCGGCCTGGTGGGCATCACGCCCTGCGCCGGCTGGGTCGACGGGGTCGGGGCCATCGTCGTCGGGGTGGCCTGCTCCGGCGTGGTCTGGTTCGCCTGGAACTACCTGCCTCGGGTCCGACCCTTCTCGAAGGTCGACGACGCCCTCGGGGTCGTCTACACCCACGGCATCGCCGGGCTCCTCGGTGGGCTGCTGCTCGGGCTGCTGGCGAACCCCGGCATGGTCGAGTACGGCTGCTCCGGGAGCCGTGCGGCCTACAACGCGACCACCGCCAGCTGCGCACCGGTCGTGGCCCGGGGCTTGTTCTACACCGGCTCCTGGCACCTCGAATGGGAGCAGTTCCGGGCCGCCCTCTTCGTCATCCTCTGGTCGGCGGTCATGACCTTCCTCATCATGCACCTGGTCAAGTTCCTGGCCAGGGGCCTGCGCTACGACCCCGAGGAGCTCGAGGTGGGTGACGTGGCGGTCCACGACGAGGAGGCCTTCCCCGTGGACCGCTACGCCGGCCGGGTCGGGGCCTTCTCCCTGGCCGGGCTGGCCGTCGGGGAGGTCTCGCCCCAAGCCGTCGCCCTCGAGGACCCCGGGGGCGAGGACGCTGGCTAGGGTCGGGCAACGTCCGAGCAGGAAGGGGACCGGATGAAGCTGGTGGTGGCCGTCGTCAAGCCCTTCAAGCTGGACGACGTGAAGGAGGCCCTGAAGCTCCTCGGGGTCCAGGGCATGACCCTCACCGAGGCCCAGGGCTTCGGTCGGCAGCGGGGCCACACCGAGGTGTACCGGGGGGCGGAGTACGAAGTGGACTTCGTCCCGAAGCTCCGAATCGAGGTCCTCGTGGAGGACCACCTGGCCGAGGAGGTGGTCGAGGCGGTGGTCCGCGCGGCGCGCACCGGCAAGATCGGCGACGGGAAGGTCTGGGTGCTGCCGGTCGAGGCGGCGGTCCGGGTCCGCACCGGGGAGCGGGGCGCCGAAGCCCTCTGAGCCCCTTTGTCCTCCGGATCAGCCGCCGGCCTGGCGCCGGACCGCCTCCTGGAGGGCAGCCACCGTCGCCGGGTCTCCCAGGAAGCGGTCCTCCTCGACGGTCAGGTCCGGTCCGAAACGCAGCACCCAGGGCACCCCGGTCGGCACCTCCAGGTCCACGATGGCCTCGTCGCTGATGCCTTTCAGGTGCTTCACCAAGGCCCGGATGGAGTTCCCGTGGGCCACCACCAGGACGTCACCGTGGGCGAGGTCCGCCGCAAGGCAGTCCTCGAACCAGGGCACCACCCGCCGGACCACGTCGGCCAGGCACTCGCTGCGGGGCAGAGCCGACGCCGGCAGGCCCCGGTACCGGGGGTCCTGGGTGCCTGAGCGCGGATCGCTCGGGTCCAGGGGTGGGGGCGGTTCGTCGTAGCTCCGCCGCCAGCGCTGGACCTGTTCCAGGCCGTGGCGCTCGGCGGTCTCGACCTTGTTCCGCCCCTGCAGGTCCCCGTAGTGGCGCTCGTTCAGCCGCCAGCTCCGCCGGACCGGCAGCCAGGGGCGGCCCATCGTCTCGAGGGCCAGCGTCGCCGTCCGCACCGCCCGGGTCAGCAGGGAGGTGTGGACCCCGACGAGGTCCAGCTGGCCGGCCTCCTGCTCTTCCCGCAGCAGCCGCCCGGCCTGGCGGGCCTCGTCCTCGCCGACCGGGCTCAGGTCGACGTCGGTCCAGCCGGTGAAGCGGTTCTCGGCGTTCCAGACGGACTGGCCGTGACGGAGGAGCACCAGGTGGGACACGGCGGGAGCCTAGCCAGCCCGCCGAGCCCGGGCCGACCCCCGACCCCAGTCCACGAGCCGCAACACAGTTGACAATAAGCGACTCAAGTTTGCTATACTGAGAGGCGTCGGGTGCAGGGGTGCCCGGCGGACGGAGAGCTGGGGAGACGAGGCCCGGCGACCAGCCGGTGCCTCCCGGTCACTGCGAAGGAGCGGAACCATGCCCAAGGCGGTCGGAATCGACCTCGGGACCACGAACTCGGTGGTCAGCGTCCTCGAGGCGGGGGAGCCCGTCGTCATCCCCAACGCCGAGGGCAGCCGGACCACGCCCTCGGTGGTCGGCTTCTCCCGCAACGGGGAGGTCCTCGTCGGCGAGGTGGCCAAGCGGCAGGCCATCACGAACCCTGACCGGACCATCCGGTCGGTGAAGCGCCACATGGGGACCACCTGGACCATCGACATCGATGGCAAGAAGTACACCCCCCAGGAGATCTCCGCCCGGATCCTCATGAAGCTGAAGAGGGACGCCGAGGCGTACCTGGGCGACACCGTCACCCAGGCGGTCATCACCGTCCCCGCCTACTTCGACGACTCGCAGCGGACTGCCACCAAGGAGGCCGGGCAGATCGCCGGGCTCGAGGTCCTGCGGATCATCAACGAGCCCACGGCGGCCGCCCTCGCCTACGGCCTCGACAAGGAGGGCAAGGACCAGACCGTCTTGGTCTTCGACCTGGGCGGGGGAACCTTCGACGTCTCGATCCTGGAGATCGGGGACGGGGTCTTCGAGGTGAAGGCCACCTCGGGGAACACCCACCTGGGCGGTGACGACTGGGACCAGCGGATCATCGACTGGCTGATCCGGGAGTTCAAGAACACCGAGGGGGTCGACCTCTCGGCCGACAAGATGGCCCTCCAGCGCCTGAAGGAGGCGGCGGAGAAGGCCAAGATCGAGCTTTCCAGTGTCCAGGAGACCACCATCAACCTGCCCTTCATCACCGCCACCTCCGAGGGGCCCAAGCACCTGGACATGAAGCTGACCCGGGCGAAGTTCAACGAGCTGACCGCAGACCTGGTCGAGGCCTGCAAGGGGCCCTTCGAGCAGGCCATCGCCGACGCCGGGCTCACGAAGGCCGACATCGACCACGTCATCTTGGTCGGTGGCTCCACCCGTATGCCGGCCATCCAGGACCTGGTGGTCCAGCTGACCGGCAAGGAGCCCCACAAGGGGGTGAACCCCGACGAGGTGGTGGCGGTCGGCGCGGCCATCCAGGCCGGGGTCCTGAAGGGCGAGGTGAAGGACGTCCTGCTGCTCGACGTCACGCCGCTCAGCCTGGGCATCGAGACCAAGGGTGGCGTGATGCACCGGCTGATCGAGCGCAACACGACCATCCCGACGAAGCGCTCCGAGATCTTCACCACGGCCACCGACAACCAGCCCTCGGTGGAGATCCACGTGCTCCAAGGGGAGCGGGAGATGGCCATGTACAACAAGACCCTGGGCAAGTTCCAGCTGGTCGACCTGCCCCCGGCGCCCCGCGGCGTGCCCCAGATCGAGGTGACCTTCGACATCGACGCCAACGGCATCGTGCACGTCTCGGCCAAGGACCTGGCCACCGGCAAGGAGCAGTCCATGACCATCACCGGTCAGTCCTCGCTCTCCAAGGACGAGATCGAGCGGATGATCCGGGACGCCGAAGCCCACGCCGAGGACGACCGGCGTCGGCGGGAGGAGGCCGAGGTCCGGAACAACGCCGACACCCTCGTCTACCAGACCGAGAAGCTGCTCCGCGACCAGGGGGAGAAGCTCCAGGGCGAGGAGCGCCAGCGGGTGGAGGACGCCCTGGCGGCCCTGAAGGACGCCCTGTCCGGCTCGGACGTGGAGCGGATCCGCTCGGCCACCGAGACGCTCGTGACCGCCAGCCACGGCTTCACCCAGCGGCTCTACGAGGAGGCGGCCCGGGGTCAGGCCACGGCCACGAGCGCCGGTGGGGACGGGCAGGCGTCCGACGAGGAGGTCGTCGACGCCGAGATCGTCGACGACCAGGGACGGTGAGCGGCGTCGAGGAGCCCCGGGAGCCCACGGTCCTGGCCACCGAGGAGGTGGCCCAGGCCGGTGGCTCCCCGGGGCCGACGGCGGACACGGCGAGCCACGAGGGGGTGCCCGACCCGACGCCCGCGACCGAACCGGGCGCGGCGGCCGCTCCTGCAGCGGCCCGTGCCGAGGAGCCCGGTGCCAAGGGGCCCAATGCCGAAGGGACCAATGCCCAAGGGCCCGGTGCCGGGACCCCCGGTGGTGAGGAGCCGGCCGAGGTCGACCCGGCCCGGCTGGCCGAGCAGCTGGCTGTCGTCCAACGGGAACGGGACGAGTACCTCGACGCCCTCCGGCGCCTGCAGGCCGACTTCGAGAACTACCGCAAGCGGGTCCAGCGCCAGCAGGAGGACGTGATCCTGCGGGCCATGGAACGGCTGGTGGCGGCCATGCTCCCCGCTTTGGACGCGTTCGAGCTGGCCGAGGAGCACCTGGTGGGGGACGAGGCGGTCTCTCCCGGCGGCCTGCTCCAGGCCGTGGCCCTGCTCCGGGACACCTTGGCGAAGGAGGGCCTGGAGCGGATCGGTGCCGTCGGGGACGCCTTCGACCCCACGGCCCACGAGGCGGTCGAGCATGCGCCCGACGGGGACGGCCAGGGGCCAGTGGTCGAGGTGGTCCTGCGGCCCGGCTACCGCTTCCAGGGGCGGATGGTCCGGCCGGCCATGGTGAAAGTGCGGGGGTGAGGGATCGTGCCGCCGCAGCGTGAGTGGCTCGAGACCGATTACTACCAGGTGCTCGGGGTCTCCCCGACGGCCAGCGACAAGGAGATCAGCCGCGCCTACCGGCGGCTGGCCAAGCAGTACCACCCCGACGTCCACCCGGGCAACGAGGAGAAGTTCAAGGAGATCACCGCGGCCTACGACGTCCTCGGGGATCCCCAGAAGCGCAAGGAGTACGACGAGGTCCGGCGCCTCGGGGCCAGTGGCTTGGGTGGCCTCGGCGGCTTCGGCCGGCCCGGCGGGGGCGCCTTCCGGGTCGGCGACCTCGGTGATCTCGGCGACCTCTCGGACCTCCTCGGGGGCTTGGGCAGCGTCTTCGGGGGTGGCCGGCGCCGTCGGGCCGGACCCCAGCGGGGTGCGGACCTCGAGGCCGAGCTCCACCTCTCCTTCGAGGACGCCGTCCGGGGGGTGACCGCGCCGGTCCATCTCGTGAGCGAGGCGGCCTGCGAGACCTGCGGTGGTTCGGGGGCGGCGCCGGGCAGCCACTCGGTGAGCTGCCCGCAGTGCCACGGCAAGGGAGTCCTGGACGAGAACCAGGGGCTGTTCTCGCTGAGCCGGATCTGTCCCCGCTGCAACGGCAAGGGGACGGTGGTCGAGAAGCCCTGTCCCACCTGCCGGGGCACCGGCACCACCCGGCGCTCCCGTGAGGTCAAGGTGCGCATCCCCCCGGGCGTGGAGGAGGGCCAGCGGATCCGGGTCAAGGGCCGGGGCGCACCGGGGCGGGGCACCGCCCCGCCGGGGGACCTCTACGTGACGGTCCACGTGGCCCCCCACCGGCTCTTCGGCCGCCGGGGCCGCCACCTCACCCTCGCGGTGCCGGTCACCTTCGCCGAAGCCGCCCTCGGGGCCACCATCACCGTGCCCACCCTGGACGGGAACGTCACCGTGCGGATCCCGCCGGGGACCCAGAGCGGCCAGACCTTCCGGGTGCGGGGTCGCGGGGTCCCGGCCACCGGGCGGGAACCGGCCGGCGACCTGCTCGTCACCGTGGAGGTCCAGGTGCCCCGGCACCTGACCCCCGAGGAGCGGGCCGCCATCGAGGCCTACGCAAAGGCCTCGACCGGCAACGTCCGGCAGCATCTGGGGACGGTGGCCTGATGACCCGCCGACCCCTCGACCCGACCAGCGACCCCGAGCGGGCGGTCTACGTCATCTCGGTGGCCGCCGAGCTGGCTGGCGTGCATCCGCAGACCCTGCGGATCTACGAGCGCAAGGGCCTCGTGGAGCCGTCCCGCACCGGCGGGGGCAGCCGGCGCTACTCGCTCCGGGACGTCGAGCGGCTCCGGCACATCCAGGACCTGACCAGCGAGGGACTGAACCTCCAAGGGGTCCGCCGGGTCCTCGAGCTCGAAGCCGAGGTCGAGCGCCTGCAGGCCCAGGTGGCGGCCCTCCAAGCGGAGCTGGAGCGGACCCGGGCCGAGGCCCGGGAGCAGGTGGAGCGGACCCACCGGCAGTACCGCCGGGAGCTGGTGCCCGTGCGGGAGGTCGCCCTGGTGGTGCGGCCGGCCCGACGGCCCGGCTTCGGCCGGGGCGGCTGAGCGAACCCCGGTCGGCACCACCGGCGAGGCGGCCGACCGGCCGAGGAAGGCAGGAAAGAGCGCAGGACACGACGATCGGCGGGACGTGGCGGGGAGTAAGGGCTGCGGCCCACCCGGGGCTCCGGGGCGGGTTCGCAGGACGAGAGCGACGAGGAGGAGGTGGGCGCGATGGCGCTCGATCCGCGGCAGTGGACGGTGAGGACCCAGGAGGCGTTCGCGGCGGCGACCGCGGCGGCCCGGGACCAGGCGCACCCGGAGGTGACGCCGGATCATTTGTTGGTGGCCGTGTTGGGCCAGCCCGAGGGGGTGGCCATGCCGGTGCTGGCCAAGGCGGGGGTGGACCCGGGGGTGGTGCTGCGCCGGGCGGAGGAGCGGCTGCGGGGCCTGCCTCGGGCGTATGGGGGGGCGGAGCCGTCCTTGGGCCGGGAGGCCCGGGAGGTGCTGGAGGAGGCGGACGCGGCTCGAAGGGAGATGGGGGACGAGTACCTCTCGGTCGAGCACCTGCTCTTGGCCATGGCGGAGCGGATCGGGGTGGGGCGGGACCAGCTGCTCGCCGCCCTGCGGGAGGTGCGGGGTTCGCACCGGGTGACCTCGCCGACCCCCGAGGCGCAGTACCAGGCGCTGGAGCGCTACGGGCGGGACCTGACCGCGTTGGCGCGGGCGGGGAAGCTGGACCCGGTGATCGGGCGGGATGAGGAGATCCGGCGGGTGGTGCAGGTGCTGTCCCGGCGGACGAAGAACAACCCGGTGCTGATCGGGGAGCCGGGGGTGGGCAAGACCGCGATCGTCGAGGGCTTGGCCCAGCGGATCGTCGAAGGGGACGTGCCCGAGGGGTTGCGGGACAAGCAGGTGGTGGCCCTGGACCTCTCGGCGATGGTGGCCGGCGCGAAGTACCGGGGGGAGTTCGAGGAGCGCTTGAAGGCGGTGTTGAAGGAGATCACCGACGCGGAGGGGCGGGTGATCACCTTCATCGACGAGCTGCACACCATCGTGGGGGCCGGTGCGGCCGAAGGGGCGATGGACGCGGGGAACATGATCAAGCCGATGCTGGCCCGGGGGGAGCTGCGCTTGATCGGGGCGACCACCTTGGACGAGTACCGGACCCATATCGAGAGGGACGCGGCGCTGGAGCGTCGGTTCCAGCCGGTGTTCGTGGGTCAACCGTCGGTGGAGGACACGATCGCCATCCTGCGGGGCTTGAAGGAGCGTTACGAGGTGCACCACGGCGTCCGCATCCAGGACCAGGCGCTGGTGGCCGCGGCGGTGCTCTCGGACCGCTACGTCACGGGCCGGTTCCTGCCGGACAAGGCGATCGACCTGGTGGACGAGGCGGCGAGCCGGTTGCGGATCGAGATCGACTCGATGCCGACCGAGATCGACGTGGTGACGCGGCGGATCCGCCAGTTGGAGATCGAGCGGGTGGCGCTCTCGAAGGAGACCGATGAGGCCTCCAAGGAGCGCCTGGCGAAGCTGGAGAAGGAGCTGGCGGAGCTCAAGGAGCAGGCCGCGGCGATGACGGCCAGGTGGCAGGCGGAGAAGGAGGCGATCGCCGAGATCCGCCGCTTGAAAGGGGAGTTGGAGAACGCCCGAGTGGAGGCGGAGCGTTACGCCCGGGAGGGGGACCTGACCAAGGCCTCCGAGATCCGCTACGGCAAGGTGCCCGAGCTGGAGCGCCAGGTGCAGCAGGCCAGCGAGGCCCTGGCGAAGCTCCAGGCGAACGGGGCCATGCTCAAGGAGGAGGTCGACGCCGAGGACATCGCCGAGGTGGTGAGCCGCTGGACCGGGATCCCGGTCACCCGCCTCATGGAGGGCGAGGTCCAGAAGCTGGTGCGCATGGAGGAAGCGCTCCACGAGCGGGTGGTCGGCCAGGACGAGGCGGTGGCGGCGGTGGCGAACGCCATTCGCCGCTCCCGGGCCGGGCTCTCGGACCCGAACCGGCCGATCGGCTCGTTCTTGTTCCTCGGGCCGACCGGGGTCGGCAAGACGGAGCTCGCCCGGGCGCTGGCGGACTTCTTGTTCGACGACGACCGTGCCATGGTCCGGATCGACATGGGCGAGTACCAGGAGAAGCACACCGTGTCCCGCCTGGTGGGGGCTCCGCCGGGTTACGTGGGCTACGAGGAGGGCGGTCAGCTCACCGAGGCGGTCCGCCGTCGGCCCTACGCGGTGGTGCTGCTCGACGAGGTGGAGAAAGCGCACCCCGACGTGTTCAACGTGCTGCTCCAGGTCCTCGAGGACGGCCGGCTGACCGACGGGCAGGGCCGCACGGTGAGCTTCACGAACACGGTGCTCATCATGACCTCGAACCTGCCCGGTGACCCGAGGGACTTCTTCAAGCCCGAGTTCGTGAACCGCATCGACGAGATCGTCCGGTTCAAGCCCCTCGGGCGAGAGGACCTCCGTCGGATCGTCGACATCCAGCTCGGCCGCCTGGCCGCCCGGCTCCAGGAACGGCGCTTGACCCTCCAGGTCACCGACCCGGCTCGGGACAAGCTCGCCGAGCTGGGCTACGACCCGGCCTTCGGGGCCCGGCCCCTCCGGCGGGTCATCCAGCGCCAGGTCGAGGACCCCTTGGCCCTCGCCGTCCTCCAGGGCCGCTACCCCGAGGGCGCCACGGTCACCGTCGACCTCGACGACCAGGGGCAGCTCACCCTCCGCTGAGCACCCTCCGCTGCGCACCCCTCCCGGACCGGGCCGGCTCGCCGCCGGCCGGTCCGGCACGGGGTACAGTGGGGCGTAATCCGCTGGCATCAACGGAGGAGCGCGCGTGCCCGCAACCGTGGTCGTCGGGACCCAGTGGGGCGACGAGGGCAAGGGCAAGGTGACGGACCTGCTGGCGGGGTCCATGGACGTCGTGGTCCGCTACCAGGGCGGGCACAACGCCGGGCACACCGTCGTGGTCGGCGGCGACAGCTTCGCCCTCCAGCTGGTGCCGAGCGGCATCCTCTACCCCCACATCACGCCGGTCATCGGCAACGGGGTCGTCGTGGAGCCCGGGGTGCTCCTCGCCGAGCTCGACGCCCTGGCTGCCCGCGGGGTGGACACCAGCCGCCTGATCGTGAGCGGCAACGCCCACCTCATCATGCCCTACCACCTGGAACTCGACCGGGTGACCGAGCGGTACCTGGGCAAGGCTTCCCTGGGCACCACGAAGCGGGGCATCGGCCCGGCCTACGCGGACAAGGCCGCCCGGGTCGGGTTGCGGGTCCAGGACCTGGCCGACCCGAAGATCTTCCGGCAGAAGCTGGACGTGGCCCTGAAGGAGAAGAACGCTGTCCTGGCCAAGGTCTACAACCGGCTGCCGCTTCGGGCCGAGGACATCTGCGCCCAGTACCTCGAGGAGTACGCGCCGCGTCTCCTGCCCATGGTGGGGGACGCCGTGGCGGTGGTCCACGACGCCCTGGCCTCGGGTCGCCAGGTCCTCCTGGAAGGGGCCCAGGCGACCTTCTTGGACCTCGACCATGGCACCTACCCCTTCGTCACCTCCTCCAACCCGACCGCCGGCGGGGCCTGCGTGGGGGCCGGGATTGGGCCCCGGGCCGTCGACCGGGTGCTCGGGGTGGCCAAGGCCTACGTCACCCGGGTCGGGGCTGGCCCCATGCCGACCGAGCTCCACGGCGAGCTCGGGGACCTGCTGGTGGAGCGGGGCCGGGAGTACGGCACGAACACCGGCCGCAAGCGGCGCTGCGGCTGGTTCGACGCGGTCCTGCTGCGCCAGGCGGTCCGGCTGAACGGCCTCGACGAGGTGGCCCTGACGAAGCTCGACGTGCTCGACACCCTTGAGACGGTGAAGGTCTGCGTGGCCTACCGGGACGGCGACGAGCTGCTCCGCCAGCCCCCCTACCACCAGTCGGTCCTCCATCGGGTCAGCCCGGTCTACGAGGAGCTGCCCGGCTGGCGCTGCGAGCTCGGTCGCCTCGGCCCCGGCGACCCCCTGCCCCCCGAAGCCCAGCAGTACGTGGCCTTCCTGGCCGAGCAGATTGGCGTGCCCATCCGCCTGGTCGGCACCGGTCCCGGCCGGGACCAGGTCGTCCGGTTGGCCGCCTGAGCCCGCGAGCAGTGCGCGCCCTCGTCGTCGGCAGCGGTGCCCGGGAGCACGCCCTGGCCCTGGCCCTGGCCCGGACGGTGGACGTCGTCGTCCAGCGGCCCGAGGCCGAGCGCTGCCCGTTCGTCGGGCCCGTGCCCGGTGGCCAGCGGATCGACGCCTCGAGCGAACCACCCGAGGCCATCGAGGCCGACCTCGTGGTCGTCGGCCCCGAGGAGCCCCTGGTGGCCGGTCTGGCCGACCGGCTGCGGGCCCTCGGCCGGTTGGTCCTCGGACCCGGGGCGGCCGGCGCGGTCCTGGAGGGCTCGAAGGCCGCCATGAAGCGGCTGCTCGCCGAGGCCAAGGTGCCCACGGCGCGCTTCGGGATCTTCGACGACCTCGCCGAGGCGAAGGCGTTCCTCCGCGAGCTGCCCGGGCCCTTCGTGGTGAAGACCGACGGCCTGGCCGCCGGCAAGGGGGTGCTGGTCACCGAGGACCCGGCCGAGGCCGAGGCCGACCTGGCGGCCAAGCTCTCCGGCGCGGCCTTCGGAGACGCCGGACGGACCGTGGTGGTCGAAGAGGGCCTGTCCGGGCGGGAGGTCTCCCTCATGGTCCTGACCGACGGCACCCGCGTTGTGTCCCTGCCCCCGGCCCGGGACGCCAAGCGCCTCCTCGACGGGGACCAGGGGCCGAACACGGGGGGCATGGGGGCCTACTCCCCGGTGCCCGACTTCGACCACCGCACCCAGGACCAGGTCCTGGACCAGATCGTCGAACCGATCCTGGCCGCCTTGCGGCGCCGGGCCGTCGACTACCGGGGCGTCCTCTACGTCGGGCTCATGCTGACCGTCGACGGCCCCATGGTCCTCGAGCTCAACGTCCGCCTCGGGGACCCCGAGGCCCAGGTGGTCCTGCCCCGCGTCCCCGAGGACCTCGCCGGGCTCTTCGCCGAGGCGGCCAGCGGGCGCCTGCGCAGCGACCCCCGGCCCAGCCCCGACGCCGCGGTCGGCGTGGTCCTGGCCGCCCCCGGCTATCCCCGGGCCCCCGAGACCGGCGGGGTGCTCGAGGGCCTGGAGGAGGCCGCCGCCCTGCCGGGGGTGACCGTGCTCCACGGGGCCACCGCCCGGGGCGACGACGGCCGGGTCCGGGCGACCGGCGGCCGGGTCCTGACCCTGGTCGGCCAGGGACCGGACCTCGGGCAGGCCCGGGCGCGGGCCTACGAGGCCCTGGCCGCCGTCCACCTGCCCGGCGGCCAGTGGCGGACCGACGTCGCCCGCCTCGAGGAGGACGAGGACCGGTGATCCCGCGCTACACCCCCCCGGAGATGGCCGAGCTCTTCTCCGACCGCCGACGGCTCGCCACCTGGCTGGAGGTCGAGCTGCTGGCCGTGGAGGGCTGGGCCGCGATCGGGGTCCTCGACCCCGAGGTGGCGGCCGAGGTTCGCCGGCGCGCCCCGCTGGTGGACGACGCCTTCGTCGCCGCCGTGGCCGAGCGGGAACGGGTCACCGACCACGACGTGGCCGCCTTTGTGGACGTCGTCCAGGACCGCATCGGCCAGCCGGAGGGCAGCTGGGTCCACTACGGGCTCACCTCCTCCGACGTGGTCGACACCGCCCTCTCGGTGGTCCTGGTGGCGGCCGCCGACGTGGTCCTGGCGGACCTCGACCGGCTCGTCGAGGCGCTCCGGCGCCGGGCTACCGAGGAGATCGGGACCCCCATGGCCGGGCGGACCCACGGCATGCAGGCCGAGCCCACCACCTTCGGGGCCAAACTGGCCCTCTGGTGCCTCCAGGCCGACCGGGACCGCCAGCGGCTCCGGCGGGCCCGGGCCCAGATGGCCGTCGGCAAGCTCTCGGGCGCCGTCGGCACCTACTCGAACATCGACCCGGCGGTCGAGGCCCACGTCTGCGCCGCCCTCGGCCTCGCCCCGGTGCCGGCGACCCAAGTGGTGGCCCGGGACCGCCACGCCGAGCTGCTCTACGCCTGCGCCTCCCTCGGGGCCACGATCGAGCAGCTGGCAACCGAGGTCCGCCATCTGGCCCGCAGCGAGCTCGGCGAGGTCGAGGAACCCTTCGGGTCCGGGCACCTGGCCGAACGGCTCACGGGCCTCGCCCGGCTCCTGCGGGGCTACCTGGGCGCCGGGCTGGAGAACGTGGCCCTCTGGCACGAGCGGGACATCTCCCACAGCTCGGTCGAGCGGGTCGCCCTGCCCGACGCCTTGACGCTGGCCTGCTACGTGACCCGGCGGGCCACCGGCCTCGTCGAGGGCCTGGTGGTCCACCGGGACCGCATGGCCCGGAACCTCCTCGAGGGCTCCCTGGGCCTGGTCTTCAGCCAGCCGGTCCTCCTCGCCCTCGTCGGTGCCGGGCTCAGCCGCGACCAGGCCTACCGGATCGTCCAGCGGGACGCCCGACGGGCCTGGGAGGAGCAGCGGCCCTTCCGGACGGTGCTCGAGGAGGACCCCGAGGTGCCCCTGGCGAGCACCGAGCTGGCCGCGGCCTTCGACGTGGCGCGGTCCCTCCGCCACGTCCACCGCTTCCTCGACGCCCTCGAGGCGGTCGAGGTCGGGCCCGGTGCCCGCGACGCCACTGGACCGGGGGGACCCGACGACGGACCCGGCGCTGCGCCGCCGGGAGAGAGGAAGGAGGAGAGGGCCCCATGTCCCTGACGAAGCTCCGGGCCGGCAAGGTCCGGGACCTCTACGACGCCGGGGACGGCCTGCTGCTCATGGTGGCCTCCAACCGGGTCTCGGCCTTCGACGTGGTCCTGCCCCAGGCCATCCCCGACAAGGGCCGGGTCCTCACGGCCATGACCGTCCACTGGACCCTGGCCCTTTCGGACCTGGCCCCGAGCCACCTCGTCACCGCCGACCCCGTCGAGTTCCCCCCCCTTCCCGCCGAGCTCGCCGACCCCCAGGATGGTCCCGTGGCCGGTCGGGCCATGCTGGTCCGGCGGGCCGAGATGCTGCCCATCGAGTGCATCGTCCGGGGCTACCTGGCCGGCTCGGCCGCCGCGGAGTACCAGGAGGCCGGCACGGTCCACGGCACGCCCCTGCCCCCCGGCCTCGCCCTCGCGGACCGGCTGCCCGAACCCCTCTTCACCCCGTCGGTGAAGGCCGAGGAGGGCCACGACCGGAACATCTCCTTCGCCGAGGCCTGCGAGCTCGTTGGCCCGACCCTGGCCGGGCAGGCCCGGGACCTCTGCCTCGAGGCCTACCGCCGGGCCGCCGCCCTGGCCGAGGTCCGGGGGATCCTGGTGGCCGACACGAAGTTCGAGCTCGGCCTCATCGAGGGCCGGCTCGCCATCTGCGACGAGGTCCTGACCCCCGACTCCTCCCGGTTCTGGCCGGCCGACGCCTGGGCCCCGGGCCGCCTCCCGCCGTCGTTCGACAAGCAGCCCCTCCGGGACTGGCTTGCCCGGAGCGGCTGGGACAAGCGGCCCCCGGCCCCCGACCTGCCCCCCGAGGTAGTCGAGGCCACCGCCCAGCGCTACCGGACCGCCTACGAGCTGCTCTGCGGGGCCAGCCTGGACGACTGGTACGGAGCGGCGGCATGAGCCGCTTCGGTGTCCTCGTCGAGGTGCGCCTGCGGCCCGGCATCGCCGACCCGGCCGGGAGCACCGTGGCCCGGGCCCTGCCGGCCCTCGGGTTCGACGGGGTCGAGGGGGTCCGCCTGGGCAAGGCGGTCCGTCTGACCCTCGAAGCCCCCGACGAGCCCACGGCCCGGCGCACGGCCGAGGCAGTAGCCGCTCGGCTCCTGGCCAACGCCGTCATGGAGGACTACGAGGTGCTGGCCGTCGAGGCGCTGCCGAACGCCCCCGAGGAGGGCCCCCGGCCATGACCGCCCGGGTCGGCGTGGTGGTGTTCCCCGGGACGAACTGCGAGCACGACGTGGCCGAGGCCCTTGGGCGCCTGGGCGGGGAGGCCCGGATGCTCTGGCACCAGGACCCCGACCTCCACGGGGTCGACGCCGTCGTCCTCCCCGGCGGCTTCGCCCACGGCGACTACCTGCGCCCCGGGGCCCTGGCCCGCTTCTCCCCGGTCATGGGGGCCGTGGCCGACTTCGCGGCGGCCGGCGGCCCGGTGGTCGGCATCTGCAACGGTTTCCAGGTCCTCACCGAGGCCGGTCTCCTGCCCGGCGCCCTCGGGGTCAACCGTTCCCTGCGCTTCGTCTGCCGACCGGTCCGCCTCCGGGTCGAACGCACCGGCACCGTCCTCACCGGCCAGGCCGAGGCCGGCCAGGAGCTCGTCGTGCCGGTCAACCACTTCTCCGGCGCGTATCGCGTGGACCCGGCGACCCTCGAGCGCCTGGAGGCCGCCGGCCAGGTCGTCCTGCGGTACCTCGAGAACCCCAACGGCTCCCAGGGGGACGTGGCCGGGGTCTGCAACGAGGCCGGCAACGTCGTCGGCCTCATGCCGCATCCCGAGCGGGCCTCGGACCCCCTCCAGGGCGGCACCGACGGCCAGGTGCTCCTCCGCTCCCTGCTCGCCGCCGCCCTCGACCGCTCGGCCAGCGGAGCCCGCCGATGAGCTCTGACACCCTGCCCCTGCACCGGGCCCTCGGCTTGACCGACGACGAGGCCCAGGCGGTCGAAGGAGCCCTCGGCCGGCCCCCCAACCCCCTCGAACTGGCCATGTTCTCGGTCATGTGGAGCGAGCACTGCTCCTACAAGTCGTCCCGGCTGCACCTCCGGCGCCTGCCGACCAGCGGTCCGGCGGTGCTGGTCGGCCCCGGGGAGAACGCCGGGGTGGTCGACGTCGGCGACGGCCTGGCCGTGGCCGTCCGGATCGAGAGCCACAACCACCCCTCGGCGGTCGAGCCGACCCAGGGGGCGGCCACCGGCATCGGCGGGATCCTCCGGGACGTCTTCACCATGGGGGCCCGGCCGCTCGCGCTCCTCGACCCCATCTACGTCGGCCCCCTCGAGGACCCCAGGAGCCGCTGGCACCTCGACGGCATCGTCCGGGGCATCTCGGCCTACGGCAACGCCGTCGGGGTGCCCACGGTCGGCGGCGAGCTGGTCAGCGCCCCCGGCTACGCCCGGAACCTCCTGGTGAACGTCATGTGCATCGGGGTCCTGCCCACCGAACGCCTGGCCCTCGCCCGGGCCGAGGGCCCCGGCAACCTCGTGGTCCTCCTCGGGGCGGCTACCGGCCGGGACGGCATCGGGGGGGTCAGCGTCCTGGCCTCCGCCGGCTTCGCGGCCGAGCCCGGGGCCGGCGACGAGAAGCGGCCCAGCGTCCAGGTCGGGGACCCCTACGAGGAGAAGCGCCTCATGGAGGCCTGCCTCGAGCTCCTCGAGCGGCGCCTCCTCGTCGCCCTCTGCGACCTGGGCGGGGCCGGCCTGACCTGCGCGGCCTCCGAGACCGCCGCCCGGGGCGGGGTCGGCATCGACCTCGACGTCCGGGCCGTGCCCCGCCGGGAACCCGGCATGACCCCGGCCGAGGTCATGACCTCCGAGAGCCAAGAACGCATGCTGGCCGTCGTCGAACCGGCTCGGCTCGCCGACCTCCAGGAGGTCTGCGACCGCTGGGAGGTCCGGGCCAGCGTCATCGGCCGGGTCACCCCGCCGGTCGAGGGGCGGGGCCGGCTCCGGGTCCTCGACGGGCCCGGCGGGGCGGTCCTCGCCGACGTGCCGGCCGCCGCCCTGGCCGACGAGGCCCCCTGCTACCGACGCCCCGCCCGGCCCCCGGCCCGACCCCGGCCCGAGGACGACCCCGGGGAGGTCCCGGCCCTCGACCCCGGGGCCGCCGCGGCGCTCGTCGCCAGCTGGCTGGCCGACCCCGCCTGGGCCTACCAGCAGTACGACCACCAGCTCCTCGGCAACACCGTCGTCGGGCCCGGCGGCGACGCCGCGGTGCTCCGCCTCGCGGCCCCCGGGGTCCCCTGGCGAGGCAAGGGCCTGGCCGTCTCCGCCGACGGCAACCCCCGCTGGTGCGCCCACGACCCCCGGGTCGGCACCACCCTGCTCGTCGCCGAGGCGACCCTCAACGTCGCCTGCGGCGGGGGCCGCCCGATCTGCCTCGTGAACTGCCTGAACCTCGGGAACCCCGAGCACCCCGAGGTGGCCTGGCAGCTCGAGCAGGTGGTCGACGGCCTCGCCGAGGCCTGCCGGGCCCTCGACCTGCCCGTGGTCGGGGGCAACGTCAGCCTCTACAACGAGGCCGGCGGCCAGGACATCGACCCCACCCCGGTGGTGGCCGTCCTCGGCCTCCTCGACCGGCTCCGCCCCGACCTGCCCCGGGTCCGCCTCGTCCCCGGCGCCCGGCTCCTCCTCCTCGGCCGGCCCCGCGACGAGCTCGGCGGCTCCCGCTTCGCCCAGGCCGCCGGCCGCAGCGGCGGTCCGCTGCCCGCCTTCGACCCGGTCGCCCACCGCCGCCTGCTCGACCTCCTGGTCTCCTTGGTCCACGAGCCGGGGCTGCTCGACGGTCTCCACGACGTGGCCGACGGCGGCCTCGCCCTCGCCCTCGCCGAGCTGGCCCTCGCCGGCGGCGTCGGGGCCGTCGTCCGGGGCCTCCCCGACCAGCGGGCGCTCTTCTCCGAGGCGCCCAGCCGGGTCGTGGTCTGCACCCGGGAGCCTGCGGCCGTCCGGGCCGCCGCCGAGGCGGCGGGGGTGCCGGTGAGCGACCTCGGGGAGACCGGCGGGGACCGCCTCCTCGTCCCCGGCCTCCTCGACCTGGACCTCGAGAGCGCCCACCGGGCTTGGCGCGGCGCCCTGCCCCGCTGGCTGGACTGACCCGGGGCGCAGCACCGCAGCCGCACCCGTGGGTCCGTCGGGGCCGGGCCGGTTCAGCCCCGGGGGCGAGCAGGGCGGCGGGCCAGGAGCTCCTCGAGGCACCAGTCGGGGACCGCCAGGTCCCCCTGGCCCGTCCCGACCGCCAGGTCCGGCTTGTAGGTCCCGTGGAAGTCCGACCCGCCGGTCGGCACCAGGCCCGCTCGCCGGGCCAGGCGCTCGAGCAGCCGGCGCTCCTCGGGCCGGTAGCGGCCGTAGAAGGCCTCGGCCCCGGCGAACCCCAAGCTGGCCAGGTCCTCGAGGAACCGGGCCAGGGTGGCCTCGGGGAGCCCCAGGCTGAGGGGATGGGCCAGGACGCACAGGCCGCCAGAGGCGGCTGCCAGGCGCGCCACCTCGGGCAGGCCCAGGTTGTCCTTCGGCAGGTAGGCCGCCCCGCCGGGCCCCAGGTAGCGGTCGAAGGCCTCCTGGATGGAGCCGACCACCCCGTGGCGCACCAGCACCGCGGCCACGTGGGGCCGCCCGAGGCCGTCCTCGCCGCCGGCCTCGGCCACGACCTCCTCCCAGGTGACGGGCAGGCCGAGCTCGACCAGTCGGGCCACCAGGCGGCGGTTGCGGTCCTCCCGGTTGCGGCGCAAGGTGGCGAGCGTCGCCGACAGGGGGCCGTCCTCGTCGGGGAAGTACACCAGCACGTGGGCGCTGCCCGCCGCGCTCGCCGGGTCCCCTGGCCCCCGGCACGACACCTCGCAGCCCGGCACCAGCTCGACGCCGAGCCGGGCCGCCTCGGCCCCGGCCTCGGC
The DNA here is from genome assembly GCF_023130475.1 of Aciditerrimonas ferrireducens. Lineage (GTDB taxonomy): Bacteria > Actinomycetota > Acidimicrobiia > Acidimicrobiales > UBA8190 > Aciditerrimonas > Aciditerrimonas ferrireducens. The sequence goes on along the minus strand of NZ_JAKHEX010000014.1, from coordinate 40,392 downwards.
CAGGCCGTCGAAGCGGTCGTGGTCGGTCAAGGCGACGGCCCGCAGGCCGGCGGCGGCCGCCAGGCGGACGACCTGGGCCGGCGGCTCGCTCCCGTCGGAGACCGTCGAGTGGGTGTGGAGATCGATCATCGGGCCACCGCCCGGACCGTAGCGGCTCGGGGCCGGTAGGATCTCGGCCCGGCCCGGCGACGGCCCGGACGGGTCGGCACGGCGCTGGGACCGACGGGCGCCGGCACGAGACGGTGAGGGACGAGTGAAGGAATCCTGTGGCGTCTTCGGCGTCGTGGCCCCGGGCCGGGACGTGGCCCCCCTGACCTTCGACGGCCTCTACGCCCTCCAGCACCGTGGCCAGGAGTCCGCCGGCATGGCGGTGAGCGACGGCCAGTCGATCACCGTCGTGAAGGACATGGGCCTGGTCACCGCCGTCTTCGACGAGCGGACCGTCGCCGGTCTGCCCGGCAGCGTGGCCATCGGCCACACCCGCTACTCCACGGCCGGCCGCTCCGAGTGGCGCCAGGCCCAGCCCCTCTTCCGGGCGGTGGGTCCCGCCGGCTTCGCCCTGGCCCACAACGGCAACCTGACGAACACCGCCGAACTGGCCGGCCGGGCCGGCATGCTGCCGGGGATGGCGACCTCGGACACCGACGTCCTGGCCGAGCTCCTCGCCCGCGAGCTCGAGGGCCGGGACCTGGCCGACGACCCCTCGGGGGTGGCCGACTCGACGGGCCAGCCCGGCGCGGGGCCGGCCTGGCCGCCCCTGGCCCTCGCCCTCCAGGCGGTCCTCCCGGCGGTCCGGGGCGCCTACTCCCTGGTCCTCGCGGACCGTCAGCGGGTCTACGCCGTCCGGGACCCCCACGGGTTCCGGCCCCTCAGCCTCGGACGGCTCGGCCCGCCCGAGGAGCCCGCCGGCTGGGTGGTGGCCTCGGAGACCCCCGCCCTCGACATCGTCGGAGCCGACGTCGTCCGGGACGTCGAGCCCGGGGAACTCGTCGTGCTCGACCAGCAGGGTCCCCGGTCCCTCCCCCTCGTGCCGCCCGGGGAGCGCTCGCCCAGCCTCTGCATCTTCGAGCTCGTCTACTTCGCCCGACCCGACGCCCAGCTGCTCGGCCGGGAGGTCCACGGGGCCCGCCGGCGCATGGGCCAGCGGCTGGCGGCCGCCGAGCCGGTGGCCGCCGACCTGGTTATCGGGGTGCCCGAGTCCGGGGTGCCGGCCGCCGAAGGCTACGCCGTGGCCAGCGGCATCCCCTTCGGCCACGGCCTGGTGAAGAACCGCTACATCGGCCGGACCTTCATCACCCCCGGCCAGCAGGCCCGGGCCGCCGGGGTCCGCCGGAAGCTGAACCCCCTGCGGGAGAGCCTGGCCGGGAAGCGGGTCGTCGTCGTCGACGACTCCGTGGTCCGCGGCACCACCCAACGGGCCGTCGTGGCCATGCTCCGGGAAGCCGGGGCGAGGGAGGTCCACCTGCGGGTCTCCTCCCCACCCCTCGCCTGGCCTTGCTTCTACGGCATCGACATCCCCGAGCGCGACGAGCTCCTGGCCGCCCGGCTCGACCTGCCCGGCATCGCCGCCCACCTCGGGGTCGACAGTCTTGCCTACCTGTCCCTCGAGGACCTCCTGGCCGCCATCGACGTCCCCGGCGCCGGCTTCTGCACCGCCTGCCTGACGGGCCGCTACCCCGAGCCGCCCCCCTTGGCGGACCCGGTGCCGGGCGCCACCGTGGGAGCCCGCCGGTGAGCCCCGGGCCGGGCCCCATGGACTACCGCCAGGCCGGGGTCGACATCGCTGCTGGCGAGGAGGCGGTGGCCCGGATCGCCCCGCTGGCCGCCACCACCTGGCGGCCCGAGGTCCGCGGGGGCATCGGCGGGTTCGGCGGCTGCTTCGCCCTCCCCCCCGGCCGCTACCAGCGGCCCCTGCTCGTCGCCTCGACCGACGGGGTCGGCACGAAGCTCCAGGTGGCCCTGGCCGTCGGCCAGCTCCGCAGCATCGGCCAGGACCTCGTGGCCATGTGCGTCGACGACCTGGTCTGCCTGGGTGCCGAACCCCTCTTCCTCCTCGACTACCTGGCCGTCGGCCGCCTCGACCCCGAGCAGGTGGCCGAGGTCGTCTCCGGGGTCGCCGAGGGTTGTCGGCGGGCCGGCTGCGCCCTGCTCGGCGGGGAGACCGCCGAGCACCCCGGTGTCCTGCCCCCCGGGGAGCTCGACCTCGCCGGGTTCGCCGTCGGGGTGCTCGAGGAGGGCCAGCAGCTCGGTCCCGAACGGGTCCGAGCCGGCGACCTCCTCGTCGGCCTCCACTCCCCGGGGCTCCGCTCCAACGGTTACAGCCTCGCTCGGGCCGTCCTCCTCGAGCGGGCCGGCCGGGACCTCCAGGCGCCGGCCTGGCCCGGCGCCCACCGCAGCCTCGGCGAGGAGCTCCTCGAGCCGTCCCGCATCTACGCCCCGGCCGTCCTCGCCGCCCTCCGGGCCCACCCGGGCGCGATCCACGCCGCGGCCCACATCACCGGCGGGGGCATCCCCGGGAACCTCCGCCGGGTGCTGCCACCTGACCTCGAGGGCCGGGTGCTGCTCGGCCGCTGGCCGGTCCCCCGGATCTTCGACGAGATCGCCCGGCTCGGGCCGGTCGAGGACCCCGAGATGGCCCAGGTCTTCAACCTCGGCCTCGGCATGGTCCTCGTCGTGGCCCCCCAGGCCGCCGAGGCCGTGCTCGACGTCCTGCACGGCGCCGACACCCCCGCCCAGGTGGTCGGCGAGGTCCGCCCCGGGGACCGCCAGGTCCACCTGGAGGGCTCGTGGCACTGAGCACCCCGAACCCGGGCGGAGCGCAGCGCGGCGTCGCCCTCGACCCTGGGGCCCTGCCGCTCGAAGCGCTCCGCCCCGCCCTCGTCGCCCACCTCCGGGAACACGCCGTTCGCACCGGCCAGTTCGTCTTGAAGTCCGGCCGGTCCTCCACCTGGTTCATCGACGCGAAGCAGACCGTCTGCCGACCAGCGGGCATGCTGCTCGTCGCCCGCGGGGTCCTCGCCCTCCTCCCGCCGACCACCACGGCCATCGGGGGCCTCACCATGGGGGCCGACCCCGTGGCCTTCGCCACCGCGGCCCTCGGGAACGCGACCGGCCGGCCCCTCAAGGCGTTCAGCGTCCGCAAGGAGGTCAAGGACCACGGGGGCGGCGGGCGGATCGCCGGCGCGCTCGACCCCGGCGACCGGGTCGTCGTGACCGAGGACACCGTCACCCGGGGCACCTCCCTCCTCCAGGCGGTCGAGGCCGTCCGGGCAGCCGGCGCCGAGGTCCTCCTGGCCATCGCCGTCGTCGACCGCGGGGGCGCCGCCCGGGACCTCCTGGCCGACCACGGCGTACCGTTCGCCGCGCTCCTCGGCGCACCCGACCTCGGCTTCCCCTTCGACGAGCCCGCCCGGCCGAGCCCGTCCTGAATGCGGGCCCAGCCCGGCACGCCGCCCTGCCCACGCCGGATGTCCTCGCTGGTCACCCCGGCGCGCCCGTGGGGCCCCTCGTGGTCGGGACCGGCATCGATCCGGTGACCTTCCGCTTTTCAGGCGGACGCTCTGCCAACTGAGCTACCCGACCAGCTGCGACCCGGGATGCCCGGGCCACCGGCGAGGCGGCCAGGCCGCCCCTCCCGCGGTCCTGACGGGATTTGAACCCGCGACCTCCGGCTTGACAGGCCGGCGTGCACTCCAAACTGCACCACAGGACCCTGTGTCGTCGACCCGGCCGCCAGCCTGGTTGAAAGGGCGGCGTCCTCGGCCGCTAGACGATGGGGGCAGGACCGGTTGTCGAGCCCTCGCAGGTTACCAGCTCGGCGGGGTCCTACCGTCGGGCCCGACCTGACCCGTTCGAGGCCACCGGTGAGCGTTGATTCACACAAACTCCACAACGCCGAGGCAGGGTGCCCTGGTCGCTCGCTCCCTCACCGACACCCGTCGCCCGAGGGGCGCCCCGAGTGGTCCGGGCGGAGCTGCCAGGTGACGCCGTCGGGGGTGTCCCGCACCTCGACCCCGAGGGCCAGGAGGCCGTCCCGGAGCGTGTCGGCCTGGTCGAATCGGCGGGCGGCCCTGGCCTCGGCCCGCAGGGCCAGGACGAGGTCCACGAAGGGCCCCACGAGTTCCGCCGGGTCCCGGGTGCCGGCCTCGGCCGCTTTGCCGAGCTCGGCGATGAGGCTCCGCAGGGTGGCCCGGGCCCGGTCCTGGTCGTCGGTCTGGCTCGGGTCGTCCCGCCACGCCCACAGCTCGGCCTCCAGGTCGGCCACGGCCCGGGCCATGCCGGCGGCGTCGCGCTGGTGGGCGGCCTCGTCGAAACGAGCCTGGTACTCCCGGGCGGCCCACACCAGCGGACTGCCCCCCGGGACACGGGTGGGGCCCGGCGCCGGATCCGGAGCACCCGTCGGTCTGGCCTCGGCAGCAGTCGACGGCGGTGCAAGGGGCGGCGTCGGGCTGTCGGCCCCCGTCCTGGTCCGTCGGAGGTCGTCGACCACCCGGAAGAGGTCCTCCAGGGCCAGCCCCTGGCCGGCCGGGACCACCTCGGCCCGACCCCGGACCCGCACGGTCATGCCGCCGAGGCCCTCGACGGCGACCTGACCGGCCTCGAGATCGATCAGGACCGCGGTGTGCTCGTCGATGCCGAGGACGAAGGCCTCCTCGGGCAGGTCGGCCTCGAGGCGGGCCAGGCGGGGCTCCCCAAGATAGCAGAACCGGGTGTCGTGGGTCCCGCCCTCGGCGTTGTCGAAGTGGGGCACGACGGCCACCCGTAGGCGAGGGTCGAGCCGGCCCAGCAGGTCGAGGCCCTCCCGCCAGGCCGGGGGTTCCCCCACCTTGTAGACCTCGTAGACCGGGACGGTGAAGGCCCCGAGGGTCAAGGCGGCCGCCGAGGAGAAGGTCACGGCCCCGCCGAGGGTGAGCTTCTCGACGAGCACGCCGGGCAGGAGGCTGCCCTGCCAGACCCGCAGGGCGTAGGTCGGGCTGCCCGGGCCCGAGAACACCCAGGGGGCCGCCGCCACCCGGGCGACGGCCGCGTGGCCGGCCTCGCCCTGGAGGTCCTCGGGCCGGCGGACCCCAGCCACCTCGAGGCGGGCACCCACGCTCTCGGCGAAGTAGCGGACGGCCCGCTCGGCCAGCTCGTCGGCGTTCATCTGGAAGCCGAAGGGTGTGTCGAGCAGGAGCCCCGGCCGGTCGCTGCCGACGGCCTGGACGACCCGCCGGTGGACCTTGACCATGGTCGGGGCGGTCTCGCCCGAGCCCATCACGACCAGCAGACGGGCACCGCTCACGGCGCCTCCGCCTCCTCGGGCAGCAGGCCGCTCAAGGCCTGGACTGCCTCGTCCTGGAGCAGGCTCAGGAACTGGTAGAGGGCGAAGGGGGCGGCAAGGGGATCGTCGGGGGCTGGGGGCGTCATGTCCTCCTGCACGTCCAGCTGGGTGCCGAGCACCAGGCGGAGGGTCTCGAAGGCGGCCACCCAGACCTCGAGCTCCTCGGCGCTGATGGTCCGCTGCCGGAGCCCCTCGGCCAGGGCCCGCAGGCAGGTTCGGCGTGCCTCGAGGAGCTCGGCGGCCGTGGCCCGGCGGTAGTCGGCGTCGGCCTCGGGGTCGGCCGGGTAGGCGGCGGGGAAGAGCCGAGCGGTCGCGGGGTGCCGCTCCTCGATGAGGGCCAGGACCCGGTCCGGCAGGTCGGCCAGGACGGCCCGCTCGAGCCGCCGGAGCTGCGGCCGGAACCCGCCGGTGCCGTCCGGCACGAAGTGCCGGGCCCGCCACACGGCGCCCTCAGCCCGCCTGCTCGAGGGTCGCCCAGAGCCCGTGCTGGTGCAGCCGGTAGACGTCCAGCTCGGCTCGTTCCCGAGGGCCCGAGGAGACCACGGCGCGGCCCTTGGTGTGGACGTCGAGCATGAGCTTGGTCGCTCGCTCGCGGCTGTAGCCGAAGAGCTTCTGGAAGACCCAGGTGACGTAGGACATGAGGTTCACCGGGTCGTTCCAAACCACCACCTGCCAGGGTCGATCCGGGCGGTCGTCGGACCGCTCGTCGGGGGCCTGGTCGAGATCGGGGAGTGGCTGGAAGGTCTCGGTGGATGCGCTGGACGCCATGGTTCTTCCTCGCCGCCCGGCCTGGTGGCGCCGCCATGCTAGTCGCCGGCCCTCGGCGCCTCGGCCCAGCCCCGGGCCCGAAAACGCGACGCTCGCGCTTTGTTCGCCCGGGTGGGCGGCCCGTAGGCTAGCGCCGTGACCTCGGTCTCGGCCGCCGTCGGCGGCAGCGTTCCCTGGCGGGCCAAGCTCCGCGGCTACCTGGCCCTGACCAAGCCGCGGATCGTGGAGCTGCTGCTCGTCACCACCGTGCCGACCATGTTCGTCGCCAAGGGCGGGGTGCCCAGCGTGTGGCTGATGCTGGCCACCGTGGTCGGCGGGTCCTTGGCCGCCGGGGGGGCCAACGCGGTCAACATGGTGGTCGACCAGGACATCGACCGGGTGATGCAGCGGACGAAGCAGCGGCCCTTGGTCACCGGGGTGGTGACCCCTCGGGCCGCCCTGGTCTTCGCGGTGACCCTCGAGGTGCTGGCCTTCGTGGAGCTGACCCTGGCGGTCAACCTGCTCTCGGCGGTCCTGGCCCTCGCGGCCACTGCGTTCTACGTCTTCGTCTACACCCTCTGGCTGAAGCGGACCTCGAGCCAGAACATCGTCATCGGGGGGGCCGCCGGGGCCGTGCCGGTCCTGGTCGGGTGGGCGGCGGTGACCGGCCACCTGGCCTGGCCGCCCCTGTTGCTCTTCGCCCTCATCTTCCTCTGGACCCCGCCCCACTTCTGGGCCCTGGCCATTCGCTACCGGGAGGACTACCGGGCCGTCGAGGTCCCCATGCTGCCGGCCGTCCGGTCGGTCCCCCAGGTCGCCCGGCAGATCCTGGCCTACACCCTGGCGTTGCTCGTGGTGACCGGCCTGTTCGCGTGGGACGCCCACATGGGGGTGCTCTTCGGTGTGGTCGCCGGGCTGGACGGGCTGGGCTTCTGCTGGTTGGCCTGGCGGCTCCTGGCCCGCCCCAGCACGGAGCGGGCCATGGCGGTCTTCCACGCTTCGATCAGCTACGTCACCGTGCTCTTCGCCGCCATGGCCCTGGACACGGTGGTCCGGATCCACTGGTGAGGCCCCGGCGGCGATGAGCACGGCGACGGCGAGCCAGGTGCCGGCGACCGGGCCAGGGGCCCACCCCGTGGCCGAAGGGACCCGGCGGGCTCGCCGCCTGGTGGTCGGGGTGGCCGTCCTCCTGGTGGTCCTGGCCGTGCTGCTCGTCGGGATCGCGAGCGGCCCCCGCCGCCCGACCCTTCGGCTGGCCAGTTTCAGCCTGCCGCGTCTCGAGCCCACGGGCCTCGACGCCGCCGACCCGGTGACCTATCCCCTGCGGGGATCCCTGGCGGGGCGACCGGTGGTGCTCGTGTTCTTCGCCTCGTGGTGCGTGGCCTGCCACGCCGACCTGCCCGAGGTGGCGCGGTTGGCCGCTGCGGAGCAGCGAGCCGGCGACCGGGCCGTCTTCGTGGGGATCGACGGGGACGACACGCCTTCGGCCGGCTGGGCCTTCGCCCGCCAGGCCGGGGTCGGCTTCCCGGTGGCCGCCGATCGGCAGGAGGCCGTGGCTCGACAGCTCGGCCTCGTGGGCCTTCCGGACCTGGTGGCGGTGGCCCCAAGCGGGCGGGTCGTGGCCACCGTGGCCGGGGTCAGCAGTCTGCGCCGGCTCGAGCAGGCCGTGGCGAGCGCCGCGCCCCGACACGCCCTCCGGCCCGGCACGCCGTTGCCGGCGGTTCGGGCCAGCTGAGGGGTCATTCCCAGCGGAAGGTGGCTGCCGCAGCCAGGGGGGCAGCGAGGGCCCAGACGGCCAGCACCACCCAGGCCCAGGTCGGGACCGAGCGGCCCAGGCTGAGGGTCCGGTGGAGGCCGTCGGCCAGGGCAGCGCTCGGCAGCACCCGGGCGATCCCGGCCAGCCAGCCCGGGAAGCGGCGCAGGGGAGCCAGCATGCCGCTGACCAGGAGCAGGACCAGCCACACCCCGTTGGCGGCGGCCAGGTTGACCTCCGGGCGCAGCGTGCCGGCGAAGAGCAGGCCCAGCCCGCCGAATCCGGCGGTGGCCAGGAGGACCACCCCCAGGGCGGCAGGGGCCTCACCGCCCACGGGCGACCAGCCGAGGCCCAGGGCCACGGCCACCAGCACCAGCACCTGGACCACCTCGATCGCCAGGACGGCGGCCAGCTTCGCGGCCAAAAGGGCCGGACGGCCGAGGGGGGTGGCGCCGAGTCGTTTCAGGAACCCGTAGCCCCGCTCGAAGCCGGTGGCGATGGCCAGGTTCGTGAAGGCCGTGCTCATGACGGCCAGGGCCAGGATGCCCGGCGCCAGGAAGCTCACCGGCTTGCCGGGCCCGGTGGGCAGGAGGTGGACCTCGGCCAGGAAGGCCAGCAGGACCACGGGGATGAGGATCGTCAGCACCAGCGACTCGCCCCGCCGGGCGGTCAAGGTGAGCTCCACCCCCAGCTGGGCCAGGAACCGCCGGGTCCTCACCGTCGCCGCCCCCCGCTCGCAGCCCGTCGCCGCCCCCGGGCGGGCCCGTTCCCGGGAGTCCCCAGCGGTTGGTCGCCGGCCGGTTCCTCGAGGTCGGCGGACGGGCGGCCCCGGCCAGCGACCTCGTAGTAGACGGCTTCCAGGCTGGCTCGGCGGGCGGCCGCCAGGTCGGCGACCGGCAGGTCGCGCTCGGCCAGCCAGGCGGCCACCGCGGCCAGGCGAGCCGGGGTGGGCTCGGCCCCGACCTCGTACCGGCCCGGCTCGACCTCCCGGACCGTCCCGCCAGGCACGCCGCAGGCCCCGGCCAGCTGGTCCAGGTCGGCCCGGGGGAGGCCCGGGGGGGCGGCGAAGGCGATGGCCGCCTGGGCCACCGTGCCCCGAAGTTCCTCCAGGGATCCCTCGGCTGCTGCCTTGCCGTCCACCAGGATGAGGACCCGGTCGGCCAGGTGCTCGGCCTCGGCCAGCTCGTGGGTGGTCAGCACCACGCAGCACCCGCGGTCCCGCTCCTCGGCCACCAGCGAACGGACAACCAGGCGGCCCTCGGGGTCCACGCCCGCCGTCGGCTCGTCGAGGAACAGCACCTCGGGCCGGCCCACCAGCGCCAGGGCCAGGGACAGCCGCTGGCGCTCGCCACCCGAGAGCCGGCGCACGGGGGTCCGGGCCACCGCCTTGAGGCCCAGGCGGCGAAGCAGTGCCGCCGGGTCGAGTGGATCGGGGTAGAGGTGGGCGAAGAGCCAGAGGGCCTGGCGGGGGGTCAGGCTCGGGTAGAGCCCCCCGCCCTGGAGCATCACCCCGATGCGGGCCACCAGCGCCGCGTGGTCCGCCCGGGGGTCGAGGCCCAGGACCCGGACCCGGCCGCCGGTCGGGACCCGGTAGCCCTCGAGGGTCTCCACCGTCGAGGTCTTCCCGGCCCCGTTGGGGCCCAAGATGGCGAAGACCTCCCCGGGGCGAGCCTCGAAGGACAGATCGTCCACCGCCGTCCGATGGCCGTAGCGGACGACCAGGCCCTCCACGCTGACCGCCGGGTCGCCCGGGCCCGGCGGGCCGTGGGGGACAACCGGGTCGGGCACGACCGGGAGGCTACCGTTGGCCCCACCATGATCGACATTCGGCTGGTCCGAGAGGATCCTGCGGGCGTCGCCCGCGCCCTGGCCCGCAGAGGAGTGGACCCTGCCGAGGTGCAGGGCCTGGTGGACGCCGACGCCGAGGCCCGGCGGCTGGTGGCCCACCGGGACGAGCTGCGAGCCCGGGTCAAGCAGCTCTCCCGGGACGTGGCCACCGCCCGGAAGGCCGGCGAGGTGGCCAGAGCCAGCGAGCTCCAGGACGCCAGCCGGCGCCTCGGGGACGAGCTCGCCGAGGCCGAACGGGCCGCCGACGCCGCCCAGGAGGAGGTCCGCCGCCGGCTCCTCTGGCTTCCGAACTTGCCGGCGGAGGACGCCCCCGACGGGGCCGGCCCCGAGGACAACCCGGTGGTGCGGTGCTGGCCGGCCGAGACGCCGGTGCCGGCCGAGCACCAGCGGGTCCCCCACTGGGAGATCGGCGAGGCCCTCGGCATCTTGGACCTGGCCCGGGGAGCCAAGCTCGCCGGCTCCATGTTCCCCCTCTTCCGGGGGGCGGGATCCCGGCTCCTCCGTGCCCTGACCGCCCTGGCCCTCGACCACCACGAGGACGCCTACCAGGAGGTCCGTCCCCCGACGCTCGTGCGGACCCAGACCATGGTCTCCACCGGCCACCTGCCGAAGTTCGCCGAGGAGGCCTACGCCATCGAGCGGGACGACCTCTGGGCCATCCCGACCGCCGAGGTCCCCCTCACGTCCATGTACCGCAGCGAGGTCCTCGACGAGGCCCAGCTGCCCCTGCGTCTCACCGCCGCCACGGCCTGCTTCCGTCGCGAGGCTGGCGCGGCCGGCCGGGACACCCGGGGCCTGCTGCGGGTCCACGAGTTCGACAAGGTCGAGCTCTTCTGCTACGCCACCGAGGCCCAGGCGGCCGAGGAGCTGCCGGCCATGGTCCAGCGGGTCGAGGCCCTCGTCCAGCGCCTGGAACTGCCCTACCGGGTGCTGGACCTGTGTTGCGGGGACCTCGGCAACTCCTCGGCCCGCACCTTCGACATCGAGGTCTACGCCCCTGGCTGCGACCAGTGGCTCGAGGTCTCCTCCATCAGCTGGTTCCGGGACTACCAGGCCCGCCGGGCCGAGGTCCGCTACCGGCCCGCTGACGGTTCGGGCCCCCGCTTCGTCCACACCCTGAACGGCTCGGGTCTCGCCTGGGCCCGGATCTTCGCCGCCCTGGTGGAGTGGGGTCGCCAACCCGACGGCACGGTCCTGCTGCCCGAGGCCCTGGCCCCCTACCTCGGGGGGCGTCGCCGCATCGTCCCCGGCGGGCAGCTCGTCGTCTGAGCCGCCCCCCTTCGGCGCTCCCGACCCCGGGAAGATCGAGGTGTCAGTGGGGCCGTTCGAAGCGGTAGCCCACGCCGCGCACCGTCACGATCCAGCGCGGCGTCGACGGCTGCTCCTCGATGCGGCTGCGGAGCCGTTTGATGTGGACGTCCAAGGTCTTCGTGTCCCCGACGTAGTCCGAGCCCCAGACCCGGTCGATGAGGACCTCCCGGGTCAGCACCCGCCCGGCGTTCTCCATCAACAGGGTCAGCAGGTCGAACTCCTTGCGCCGCAGCTGGACCTCCTGGCCGCGCACCCAGACCCGGTGCCGGGCCACGTCCAGGGTCACCTCGCCGACCTCCAGCACTTGGTCGTCGGGGTCCTCCGCCACGACCTCGGGTCCGTTGCCGGCCGGCGCTTCCCGGGCCTCCCCGGACCCCGGTGCCCGGCGCAGGACCGCCCGCATGCGGGCCACCAGCTCCCGCAGGCGGTAGGGCTTGGCCACGTAGTCGTCCGCCCCGACCTCCAGGCCCACCACGGTGTCGATCTCGGTGCTCTTCGCCGTGACCATGATGATCGGGACCGTCGAACGGGCCCGGATGGCCCGGCAGACGTCGAGGCCCGAGAGCTTGGGCAGCATCACGTCCAGGAGGACGAGGTCCGGACGGGTCTCCTCGAAGGACGCCAGGGCCTCGGTGCCGTCCCGGGCCACGACCACCTCGAAACCTTCGCGAGCGAGGCCGACCTCCAGGGCCTCGACGAAGCTCTCCTCGTCCTCGGCCAGCAGGACCCGCACCTGGTCGCCCTCGGCTCGTCGAGGCGAGCTCACGAGCGGCGGCTCCCGCTCTCGAGCGGCACCACCAGGCGGAAGGTCGATCCCTCCCCTTCCCGGGACTCCACTTCCACCCGACCCTGGTGGTTGGCTGCCACGTGCCGCACGATCGACAGCCCGAGACCCGTCCCCCCGGTTTGGCGGCTGCGGCCCTTCTCGACCCGGTAGAAACGTTCGAAGATCCGTTCGAGCTCCCGGGCCGGGATCCCGATGCCCTGGTCGGCCACGGCGAAGACCACCTCGCCATCGTGGACCGTCCCGCTGAAGCGCACCAAACCGCCCTCGTAGGAGTACTTCACGGCGTTCTCCAGCAGGTTGTAGAGGGCCGAGACCAGCTGCCGACGCTCGGCCACCACGGCGACCGGCGGGTCGGGCTCCTCCACCTCGATCTTCACTGCCCGCTGCTCGGCCGCGGCCCGGACCCGCTCCAGGGCCTCGGCCATGACCAGCCCGATCGGCACCGGCTCCCGGGGCGGGGCCTCCTCGGCCTCGATCCGGGAGAGGTCCAGCAGGTCGTCGATGATCCGGCTCACCCGGAAGGCCTCGTCCTGGATCCGACTGGCCAGCCGCCGAACGACCTGGGGGTCCTCCTCGGCCACCAGGGTCTCGGCCAGCAGACCCAGGGCGCCCATCGGGGTCTTGAGCTCGTGGCTCACGTTGGCCACGAAGTCCCGCCGTATCTCCTCCAGGCGCCGCCGCTCCGAGACGTCGTCGATGACCGCGGCCACGCCGAGGGTCCGCCGGCCGTCGTCCAGCAGCTGGGTCCGCACCGCCAGGGTCCGCCGGGGCGGGCCGTAGAGGTCCAGGGTCCGTTCGGCCGAACCCTGCTGCCAGGCCAGCGCCAGGAGGTCCACCACCGCCTGGGCGGCCAAGGCGTCGCCGTGGCGGCCACCCATGAGCCCCACCGCCCGCGCGTTCCGGAACACCACCTCGCCGGTCTCGTCGCAGACGATGACCCCCTGCGGCAAGGTGTCGAGGGCCCGCCGGAGCCGGATGGCCTCGGCCGAGGACTCGGCGACCGTCTCCGCTGCCCGGTCGGTGACCTGCTCGAGCTGCTGCAGGGTCGGCTCGACCCCACCGCCCTCGGGGAGGTCCACGCCGAGGCGGGCGGCCAGTGCGGCCAAGCGCTGCTCCAAGCTGCCCCGGCCGGCGCGCCGGCCGGCGGCATGGGCGGCCACGGCGGCGAGGACGCCGACGGCGGCCACACCGGCCATGCCGCCGATCGCCTCGGCCATGGGCAGGCTGGCCCCGAGCATGCCCCCAGCATGACAGGCCCTCGGTGCCCCCCGGGTGACCCCCGGGCGACCCCGGCCGGGCTGTCCGCTCCGCGACCCCGGCGTCGACATGGAGGGCATCGAAAGACCCTTGCAGCCAACGAAAGGTCTGCTAGGGTGAGGGTCGCCTCGGTGCCGGCGGCTCCCCGTGGCCGGTGCTCCCTCTCGGCCGCCGCGTGCCCGCCGGATTTGGCCCTCTCGCCGCAGCTCGCCGCTCGCGCGACGCCTCGCTGGCCTCGACCCCTCGCTCGTCCGAGGAGCACCTGTGCCCGTCGTCACCCTGGTCGGCCTCCTGGCCGACGTCAGCCTCACCCCCACGCCCGGCGACCTGCCGGGGAGCAACGTCCTCCAGCAGGTCACGAACGGGCTGGCCGGCTGGGCCCTGGTCCTGGCCGTGGCCGGCCTGGTGGTCGGTGCCGCGGCGTGGGCGCTCGGCGCCCACTCGCAGAACTTCCACCAGTCGCTGGTCGGCCGCCGGGTCGTCCTGGTCTCGGCCCTGGCCGCCCTTCTGGTGGGGGCAGCCCCGGCCATCGTGAACTTCTTCTTCCACGCCGGTCAGGGGGTGCGGTGAGCCCAGGGGCCGGCGGGCTGCTCGGCCTGGGGGCTGCTGGGGTCTTCGACCTGGCTGGCCGATGGGTCGCCGAGGGGGCCAGTTGGATCCTGGCCCAGGTGGTGGCCGTGGTCTCGGCCACCACCGCGCCGCCCCTCTCGACGGCCTGGTTCCACGAGCAGCTGGGGGTCGTGGCCGCAGCCGCTGCAGCCCTGGCCGTGCCGCTGGCGTGCTGCGCCGCGATCCAGGCGGTCCTCTCCCAGCAGCCCGGCCTGCTGCTCCGGGCGGTGGTGGTCCACCTGCCCTTTGCGCTGGCCGGCACCGGGACGGCCGTTGCGCTGGTGCAGCTGGGCCTGGTCGTGGTCGACGGCCTCTGCCAGCAGCTGCTCACCGCCTCGGGCACCACCCCGGCCCGCAGCGTCGCCCCCGTGGCCCAGGCGCTCGGGGCCGGGGTGCTCGGTGCTGCGCCGAGCTTCGCGGTGCTGCTCGGCGCCGTGGTGGTGGCGGTCGCCGGCCTGGCCCTTTGGCTGGAAATGGCGGTCCGGGCGGCCGCGGTCACCCTGGCCGTCTTGTTCTTGCCCCTGATCCTCGCGACCACCGTCTGGCCGGCCCTGGCCCACTGGTGCCGGCGCCTGGCGGAGACGTTGGCCGCCCTGGTCCTGGCCAAGCTCGTGATCGTCGGTGCGTTGGCCCTGGCCACCGAGGCCATGGCCCACGGCTTGGCGTTCAGCGCCGGCGACGGGTTCGGGGCCCTGGTGAGCGGGGCAGCGTTGCTGGTGGTGGCGGCGGCCGCGCCCTTCACCCTCCTGCGCCTCGTGCCGGTGGTCGAGGCCGGCGCCGTGGCCCAGCTCGAGCAGGCCCGGCACCACCTCCGTCGCGCCACCGGCGCGCCCCGCCGGCTGGCCGCCACCGGCCTGGACCTCTGGGAGACCTTCCACGGTCCCGCCGACCCCCTGGGGACCGAGGGGTTCGGTCCGGGTCCCGCGATCGGCGAGGAGCTCGGCGATCCCGGGAGCGATGGCGCCAGTGGCGGCGGCCCGCCGGATCCCGATGCGGATGGTCCCCGTCCGGGTGGTCCCGATGCGGGCGGTCCCAGTCCGGGTGGCCCCAGCCTGGCGGGGCCGGGGGCCTCGCTCGGGTCTACGGCGGACCCGAGCAGCGTCCCCCCGGTGCCGGCCGTCGGGGACGACGAGCGGGGCGAGGTGCCGTTCCAGCCACCCCTGGTCGTCGACCCGGTCCTGGTGGCCCGCTACGAACGGGCCCTCGCCCGGGTCGAGGCGGGCGAGCTCCGAGGGGTGGACCTCGACGCGGCCGTGGCCGCCGAGATCGCCGCGGAGCGGGCGGCTGAGCGGCAGGTCCAGGAGGAAGGACTCGACGATGGCTGAGGACGCCCGAGCGGACGGGGGCGGCCAGCGGTACTGGTTCGGTCCGCTCAGCCGCCGGGGCCTGGTCGCGGGGTTCCGGGGTGGGCAGCTCGCGGCCCTCGGCCTCGGCGCGCTCCTCGCCGTGACGGTCCTCCGAGCGGACCCGGCCCTGCCCGGTGTGGTGGGTGCTCTGGGCCTGCTCGGGCTCGGCGCTGCGGCGGGCACCGTGCCCCTGGCCGGTCGGACCGCCGAGGAGTGGGCCCCCGACGCGCTGCGCCACGCGGCCGGGCGCCTGCGGGGATGGCGGCCCCGGGCCGACCTCGGCCGACGTTTCGCCCTAGCCGAGACCCAAGCGCCGGGCCGGTCCCCCGGGCGGGCGGACCGGGTGGGCGTGGTGGTCGACCGTGCCCGCGGCGTGCTGAGCGTCGTTCTTCCGGTCGAGGGGGACGGCCTGGTGCTCCGGGGGCCCGAGGAGCAGGACCAGCAGGTCGCCCGCTGGGCCCGGGTCCTGGGCGCGGCCGGCCGAGACCTCGGCGGGGTCCACCGGCTCCAGTGGCTCGCCAGCTGCGGACCCCTGTCCCGAGCCGACCTGGCCCGGCTCTGCCGCACCGACGTGGCCGAGCCAGGTGCGCCGCCGGGCCGCACGGCAGGGCACGCCGGTGAAGAGCGCGAAGGGCCGGCCGAGGCCTACCGGGCCCTGGTGGCCAGCTGGGCGCCGACGCTGGTCCGCCACGAGGTCCACCTGGCGGTCAGCGTCCGGAGCCAGGCCCGCCACCTCGGGTCCTGGCTCGGCGGCCTCCTCGGCGCCCGGGACGGGACCCAGGAGGCCCTGGCACGCCTGGCCCGCGAGCTGGACGCCCTGCGGGAGCGCCTCGCCGAGGCCGGGGCCCGACCGGGTCCACCCCTGGACCGGGCGGCGCTGGCCCGGTGGCTGGCGGGGACCAGCCGGCCATCCAGCGACGACCGAGCGGGGGCGGCGACCGGGTGGCCCTGGCCGGACGCCGTGCGGGCCGACTGGGACTGCCTGCGGACCGACGGCACCTGGCAGGCCACTTGGTGGGTCGCCGAGTGGCCTCGCCAGGCCGTCCCGGCCGGGTTCCTCGTCCCGCTCCTGGTGCCGAGCCGCTGGCGGCAGCGCCTGGTGGTGGTCCTGGCCCCCCTCGGCCCCACCGAGGCCCGTCGACAAGCCGAGCGGGCCCGCACCGCGGACCTGGCCGACGCCGAGCTGCGCCAGCGGAGCGGGTTCCTGCGCACCGCCCGGCGGCGGCGAGAGGAGCAGGCCGTCTGGGACCGCGAGCGGGAGCTGGCGGAGGGCCACGCCGCCTGCCGTTTCGCCGGGTACCTGACCATCTGCGCCGATGACCGGCCTGCCCTGGAGGCGGCCGCCGAGGAGCTCGAGCAGCGAGCCGCCCGGACAGGCCTCGAGCTGCGCCGCTGCTACGGCGACCAGCTCGAGGCGTGGCTGGCGACCTGGCCGACCGGCGACGGCCTGCCCTGAGCGGGGATCGACGGTGAGCCGCGCCGCCCACGAGGCCACCACCCGGCATCTCGGTGCTCTCTACCCCTTCGGGCTCGGCCAGCCCCTCGGGGTGCCGGGGCCACTGATCGGCCGGGACCACGGGGGCCAGCCGTTCTGCTTCGACCCCTTCGCCTGCTACCGCCAGGGCCTCGTGACCAACCCGAACGTCGTGGTCTTCGGCCAACTGGGTCGGGGGAAGAGCGCCCTGGTGAAGACCCTGCTCTGGCGGCTGGCCGTCTTCGGTCGGCGGGCCTGGGTGGTGGACCCGAAGGGCGAGTACGGGCCGCTGGCCGAGGCCCTCGGGGCCCGGCCGATCCGGCTCCGGCCCGCCGGCACGGTGCGGCTGAACCCCCTCGACGCCCCGAAGGGCGACGACGGGGACCCCCGGGGCGAGGACCAGCGCCGGGCCGCCCTGATCGGGGCAGTGGCCGAAGCCACCTTGGGCCGGGCCCTCTCGCCACAGGAGCGAGCGGCGCTGGCCCTCGCCGTCGAGGAGCGGGGCCGGCGCGAGGCGGTCCCGACCCTGCCGGGGGTGGTCGCCGCCCTGCTCGCCCCGACGGCCGAGGCGGCGGCGCGGGTCGGGACGGACCCCGGGGGGTTGGCGGCCGAGGGGCGGGCGGTCGCCCTCGAGCTGCACCGGCTGGTCGACGGGGACCTCCGGGGCCTCTTCGACGGCCCGACCTCGGCGGGCCTGGACCTGCAGGGGCCCTGCGTGGTCCTCGACGTCTCGGCGCTGTTCCGATCGGCGGCCCTCGGCCCGGCCATGGTGCTGGCCACCGCCTGGCTGGAAGCCCAGCTGCCCACGGTCGACGGCGGGGTGGTGCTCGTGGTCGACGAGGCCTGGGCGGTGCTCGCCGACCTCGGGGTGGCCCGGTGGCTGCAGGCCACCTGGAAGCTGGCCCGGGCCCGAGGCGTGGCCCACGTGGCCGTCCTCCACCGGGTGTCGGACCTCCTCGGCGCGGGCGGTCCCGAGCACGAGCGCCTGGCCCTCGGCCTGCTCGCCGACTCGGAGACCCGCGTCGTCTACGCCCAGGCCCCCGGCGAGCTGGCCGCCGCCCGCGAGCTACTCGGCCTGTCCTCGACCGAGGCCCGCCTCGTCCCGCACCTGGGCCGTGGCCGGGCCCTCTGGAAGGTCGGCGGTCGATCTCTGGTGGTCCAGCACCTGCTTGGGCCCGCCGACGGGCCCGTGGTCGGCACCGACGCCGCCATGCCCGCCGCCCCCACGTCCGCCGCCTCCGGCGCTGGTCGCTGATGGCCCCGCCCCAGAGCCTCTGGGCCCTCGGGGCCCTCGGCGCGGTCCTCCTCGGGGACCGCTCGTTGCGGGGTACTCCAGGGGGCGCCGGCCGGTCATGGCGGGGGCGGACCAGGGCCGAGGCGCCGACCCGCTGGGCAAAGCGGGCGGACCTCGCGGGCCTGGCGGTCCGCCGGCCGGTCCCCGGTCGGGTGGTGGTCGGGCGGGCCCGCGGCCGGCTGGTCTGCCTCGAGCCCGGGCAGGCCCTGGCCGTGGTGGGCCCGACCCAGAGCCACAAGACCAGCGGGCTGGTCGTACCCGCCCTGCTGCGCTGGCCCGGCCCGGTGGTGGCCGCCTCCGTGAAGGCCGACCTGGTCCGCGCCTCCCTCCAGGCCCGGCGCCGGCTCGGCCGCGTGTTCCTCTACGACCCGGTCCAGGTGGCCGGGCCCGGGCTGTGGGCCGACGGGGCCGAACCGGTCGGCTGGACCCCGGTCGACGGGGCGACCAGCTGGGCCGGGGCCCGCCGGCTGGCCTCGGCGCTGGCCAGCGTGGCCCGTAGCCGCGCCGGGGACCTCCGGGACGGGGACTTCTGGTACCAGCAGGCGGCCAAGCTCCTCGGGCCCCTCCTCCACGCCGCCGCCCTCGGTGGGCTGCCGGTGACCGAGGTGCTGCGGTGGCTCGAGACCCAGGAGGCGGAGGAGCCCGGGGCCCTGCTCGACGCCGCCGGGGCTTGGCCTGCGCTGCAGGCCCTTCGGGCGTGCTGGGGACGGGACGACCGGCAGCGGTCGGCCGTCCTGGCCACCGCCGAGCTCGTCCTCGAGGCCTACGCCGAGCCGGGCCTCGCCGAGGGGCCGGGCGGCCCGCCCCTGGACCCCGCAGCGCTGAGCGCCGGGTGCGACAGCCTGTTCCTCTGCGCGCCCGCCCACCACCAAGAGCGCCTCCGGCCGCTCTTCGCCGCCCTGCTCGGCGAGGTGCTGGCGGGGGCGGTCGACCGGGCCGAACGCCACGGCCGGCCCCTCGACCCGCCCCTGCTGGTCGTCGTGGACGAGGCGGCCAACGTCGCACCCCTCGCCGACCTCGACGTCCTCGCCGCCACCGTCGCCGCCCACGGCATCCAGTTGGTGACCGTCTGGCAGGACCTGGCCCAGCTCCAGGCCCGCTACGGCCCTCGGGCCGGCACCGTCCTCAACAACCACCGAGCCCGTCTCTTCCTGCCCGGCATCGCCGACCCCGCCACCTTGGAGCACGCCAGCTCGCTGGCCGGGGACGTGGAGCGGCCCAGCCGGACCGTGAGCCGGGACGCCCAGGGCCGGGTCGGCACCGCCCAGGTCCCCCAGCGCCAGCGCCTCCTGCCCCCCGACGCCCTCCGCCGCTTGCCGACCCGCCAGGGGCTCTTGATCGTCGGGTCCCGCCAGCCCTGCCGGGTGCGCCTGGTCCCCTGGTTCGACGACCCCGAGCTCCGTCGCCTCGCCCGACCCGGGGACGAGGAGCCCCGCTAGCGTGGTCAGCCATGGAGGGCCGGCCGACCGTCGACTTCTACGAGACCCTCTTTCGCCGCCGGGACGTCCGAGCCGAGTTCACCGGCGAGCCGGTCGACCCGGCGGTCCTCGGCCGGGTCCTGGCGGCCGCCCACAGCGCCCCGAGCGTCGGGCTCTCCCAGCCCTGGGACTTCGTCGTGGTCAGCGACCCGGCCATCCGGCAGCGCTTCTTCGAGCACGTCCAGGCCGAGCGGGCCGTCTTCGCCAGCCAGCTCGAAGGCCCCCAGGCGGAGCGCTTCGCCCGGATCAAGATCGACGGGATCCGGGAGTCCAGCCTCGGGCTGGTCGTCACCTACGACCCGGCCCGCGGGGCCCCGGCGGTGCTCGGCCGCCACGCCATCGCCGACACCGGCCTCTACTCGACCTGCCTGGCCATCGAGAACCTCTGGCTGGCCTGCACCGCCGAGGGCTGGGGCCTGGGCTGGGTCTCCTTCTACCGGGAGGCCTTCCTCCGGGACCTCCTCGGCATCCCCGCCGAGGTCCGGCCGGTCGCCTGGCTCTGCGTGGGGCCGGTCCGGGCCCTCCAGGCCGTCCCGGACCTCGAACGCCACGGCTGGCGCCACCGCCTGCCCCTGGAGGCCGTCCTCCACGAGGAGACCTGGGGCCACCACGGCGGCCTCCTGGCCAGCGGGCCCGGCGGTCGGCTCGGGGGTGCCATCGGGGACGGGGCGGACGAGGCCCGGGCCGGGGGAGGGCCGCTCGAGCGGGCCGAGGGAGGAGGATCGCGGTGAGCGAGGACCACGGGCAGGAGCCGGGGCACGGGTCGAACAGCCACGGGCCCGGCGGCGAGCGACCGGGCGGCGGGCCCCTGACCCTCGGCTTGGACATCGGCGGGACCGGCCTCAAGGCCTCGGTGCTCGACGCCGCGGGGGCCATGGTGGCCGAGCGGGTCCGGGAGGACACCCCCTACCCGCTCCGACCCGAGCAGCTGGTCGAGGAGCTGGCCCACCTGGCCGACGAGCTGCCCCGGGCCGATCGGGCCTCGGCCGGCTTCCCCGGCATGGTCCGCCAGGGGGTCGTGCTGAGCGCCCCCCACTTCGTCCGGACCGGGGGGCCCGGCACCCCGGTCGATCCCGACCTGGCACGGGCCTGGGACCGCTTCGACCTGGCCCAGGCCCTCGCAAAGCGCCTGGGGGTGCCGACGAAGGTGGCCAACGACGCCGACGTCCAGGGGGCGGCCGTCGTCCGGGGCCAAGGGCTCGAGCTGGTCGTCACCCTGGGCACGGGCTTCGGCACCGCCCTCTTCTTCGAAGGGCGCCTCCTCCCGCACCTGGAGGTGGCCCAGATCCCGTTCCGCAAGGGCGAGACCTACACCGAGCACCTCGGCGAGCACGCCCGGGAGGCCATCGGCACGAAGAAGTGGCGCAAGCGGGTCCGCAAGGCCCTGGCCGCCATGCGCACCCTGACCCTCTTCGACCACTGCTACGTCGGCGGGGGCAACGCCGCGCACCTCGAGGAGGGGGACCTGGGCCCGGACGTGACCCTGGTGGACAACAGCGCCGGGATCACCGGCGGGGTGCGGCTCTGGGAGGCGGACCACCTCGGGCTCTAGGCACTCGGCCGGTCCCCGCCGACGCCCGCTACGGTGGGCGCCGTGCGGGCCGTGACCATCCAGGAAGGGGGCCGGCTGGTCCTGGCCGACCGGCCGGACCCCGAGCCCGGGGACGGTGAGCTGCTGGTGGCGGTCCGGGCCGCTGGCCTGAACGCCGCCGACCTCCTGCAGCGGGCCGGCCACTACCCCCCGCCTCCCGGCGTGCCAGCCGACGTGCCGGGCCTCGAGCTGGCCGGGGAGGTCCTGGCCGTCGGCCGGGCGGTCCGCCGCTTCCGGCCCGGCGACCGGGTCATGGCCCTCGTCGGCGGCGGCGCCCAGGCCGAGCTGGCCCTGGTCGACGAACGGGCCGCCCTGCCCCTCCCGGAGGGGGTCGACTGGCCGGTCGCCGGGGGGCTGCCCGAGGCCCTCTGCACCGCCCACGACGCCCTCTTCAGCCGCTGCCGGCTCGCCATGGGCGAACGGGTCCTCGTCACCGGGGCGGCCGGCGGGGTGGGCTGCGTGGCCGTCCAGCTCGCGGCGCTGGCCGGTGCCGAGGTGGTGGCCTCGGCCCGGAACCCCGACACCCACGGGACCCTCCGGTCCCTCGGGGCCGCGCTGGCGGCGACCCCCGAGGAGGCCCTGGCCGCCGGACCCTTCGACGTGGTCCTCGAGCTCGTCGGGGCGCCCAGCCTCGCCGGGGCCCTCGGGGCCCTGGCCGTCGGGGGCCGGGCCATCGTCATCGGCCTGGGCGCCGGCCAGCACCTCGACCTCGACCTCCGGGTGCTGCTGGCCAAGCGGGCCCAGCTGGCCGGGGCGACCCTGCGGGCCCGGAGCCCCGAGGAGAAGGGCGCCGTCGTGGCCGCCGCCGGCCAGGCCGCCCTCGGGCACCTGCGGGCCGGGCGGCTCCAGGTCCCGGTGCTCGCCACCTACCCCCTGGCCGAGGCCGAGGCGGCCTACGAGCGCTTCGCAGCCGGGGGCAAGCTCGGAAAGATCGTCCTGCTCGGGCCGGGGGCCGGCTGAGGGTGGCCGGTCAGGCCCGCTTCGAGCTCGACGACCTGGCGGCCAGCCTGCTGCCGGCGGCCCTCGACCGGGCCGAGGCCCTCGGCGCCGAGCACGCCCAGGTCCGCCTGGAACGGCTGGCCAGCCGGTTCGTCGCCGTGCGGGACCGGGCGGTCGAGACGGTCGTGGACGACCTCGAGGTGGGGGTCGGGATCCGGGTCCTCCACCGGGGGGTCTGGGGGTTCGCCGCCACCGACGCCCTGCGGCCCGACGCCGTGGCCGCGGCCGTCGGGGAGGCGGTGGCCCTCGCCGAGGCCTGCGCCCCAGCGGTCCGGCACCGGGTCCAGCTGGCCGACGAACCCGTCCACGGGGAGGTCCGCTGGGTCGCCCCCCACCGGGTCGACCCCCTGGCCGTCCCCCTCGACGAGGCCAGCGGCCGCCTCCTCGCCTTCGCCGACCAGCTCCTCCAGCGCCCGCCGGTGGCCCACGTCACCGCCAGCCTCCACGCCGTGACCGAGGAGAAGCACTACGCCGACCTGGCCGGCACCCGGACCCATCAGCTCCGGGTCCGGGTCCACCCGGTGGTCGAGGCCCTGGCGGTCACCCCCGAGGGGGACTTCGAGACCATGCGGACCCTGACCGCCCCGAGCGGCCGGGGCTTCGAGCTGCTCGACGGCGAGGGGGCCGACCTGGCCGGGGACGTGGCCGCCCTCCCCGAGCACCTGGCCGAGAAGCTCCAGGCCCCGAGCGTCGAACCGGGCCACTACGACCTGGTCGTGCACCCGAGCAACCTCTGGCTCACCATCCACGAGTCCATCGGCCACGCCCTCGAGCTCGACCGGGCCCTCGGCTACGAGGCGGCCTACGCCGGGACCTCCTTCGCTACCCCCGACCAGCGTGGCCACCTGCGCTACGGCGCCCCGGGCATGACGGTGACCGGGGACCGGGTCGAGCCCTACGGGCTGGCCACCGTGGCCTACGACGACGAGGGGGTGGAGGCCCAGCGCTTCGAGCTCGTCACCGACGGGATCCTCGTCGGCTACCAGCTCGACCGGGCCATGGCGGCCGAGGCCGGCCTGGCCCGCTCGAACGGCTGCGCCTTCGCCGACTCCCCCTTCCACGTGCCCATCCAGCGCATGGCCAACGTCTCCCTCGCCCCCGACCCGCAGGGCCCGAGCCTCGACGAGCTGGTCAGCGGGGTCGACCGGGGCCTGCTGGTCGTCGGGGACCGCAGCTGGTCCATCGACATGCAGCGCCACAACTTCCAGTTCACTGGCCAGCGGTTCCACCGCATCGAGCGGGGCCGCCTGGTCGGCCAGGTCCGCGACGCCGCCTACCAGGACCAGACCACCGCCTTCTGGGGTCGCCTGGCGGCCGTCGGCGGGCCGGGCACCTGGGTGCTCGGCGGGGCCATGAACTGCGGCAAGGGCCAGCCCGGCCAGGTGGCCCCGGTCAGCCACGGCTGCCCGGCGGTCCTGGTCCGCCAGGTCCGCATCCTGAACGCCAAGGCGGAGGCCGGCCGGTGAGCGCCGACCGGCCGGTGCCGGGCCCCGAGGACTGGGCGGCCGAGGCCGAGGTGCCGGCGGCCAGCCTCGTCGAGCAGGTCCTCGCCCGGCTGCCCCACGGGGGCGTCGTCCTGGTGAACGACCACGCTGGGGTCGAGGCCCGCTTCGCCAACGGCACCCTCACCACCAACGGCCGCCGCCGCCGACGCTCGGTGACCGTCGTGGTCCTCGACCCACGCCCCGAGGGGCTCGCCGCCGGGGTGGCGGTGGCCGGGGGGGTCGGCCGGGGTCGGGCCGACCAGCTCGACCAGCTCGTGGCGACGGCCCTGGCCCGGGCGGCCGAGGCCCCCCCAGCCGAGGACGCCGCCGAGCTGGTGGCCGGGCCGAGCGACCCGGGCCTCGAGGAGCCCCCGGAGGAGACCGGGCCGGAGGTCCTCGCCCCCCTCCTCGCCGACCTCGGACCGGCTCTCGCCGAGGCCGAGGCTCGCGGCCTGGTGCTCTCGGGCTACCTCGAGCACACCGTCGACACCCTGGTCCTCGGCACCTCCGCCGGGGCCCGCCGGCGCTTCGCCCAACCCACCGGCACCGCCCAGGTGGTCGGCCGGACCGCCGACGGCCAGGCCTCCAGCTGGGTGGGCCGCGGCGCCGAGGACCTGCGGACCCTCGACCTGCCCGGCATGCTCGCCGAGATCGACCGCCGCCTCCGCTGGGCGGCGCGCCGGGTCGAGCTGCCGGCCGGCCGCTACCCCACGGTCCTGCCCCCCGACGCCGTCGCCGACCTCGTCTGCCTCCTCGGGGAGGCCGCCGTTGCCCAGGACGCCGTCGAGGGCCGCAGCGTCTTCTCGGCCCCCGGCGGGGGCACCCGGCTGGGCGAGCAGCTCACCCCGCTCCCCTTCACCCTTCGCTCCGACCCGGCCGAGCCCGGCCTGGCCTGCGCCCCGTTCGTGGCCACCTCGGCCTCGGGCCCCGACGTCTCGGTCTTCGACAACGGCCTGCCCCTCGGCCCCACCGCCTGGCTCGAAGCGGGAACCCTGCGCCGCCTCCGGGCCCACCGGGCCGGCGCCGCCCGCCTCGGCCTGCCCGTCAGCCCGCCCGTCGACAACCTGGTCCTCGAACTCCCCGGGGCCGAGGGCATCACCGAGGACCTCGTCCGGGGGCTCGACCGGGGCCTGCTCCTCACCTGCCTGTGGTACATCCGGGAGGTCGACCCCCAGACCCTCCTGCTCACCGGCCTCACCCGCGACGGCGTCTACCTCGTCGAAGGCGGGGAGGTCGTCGGGGCGGTCGGCAACTACCGCTTCAACGAGAGCCCCCTCGAGATCCTCCGCCGGGCCCAGGCCGTCGGGGCCACCCGCCGGGCCCTCTCCCGGGAGTGGCACGAGTGGTTCCCCCGCACCGCCATGCCCCCCCTCCTCGTCCCCGACTTCAACTGCTCCTCGGTCAGCCCCGCCACCTGAGCGGCGCGGCGGGCCGAGCCGGGCGAAGCCCCCAGGACCGCTCCGCTAGGATCCACCAGGTGCCTGGGGGCCCCGAGCCACCAGGTCCACCGGCGCTCGTAGCTCAATTGGACAGAGCATCTGACTACGGATCAGAAGGTTGGGGGTTCGAGTCCCTCCGAGCGCGCTGCAAATGCCCAGGTCAGAGGCGTTTCAAAGCTCTAACTCCGCTCCGGCCCTTTCGAGCGTGCCACTACCGTGCCACTTTGTGTCGGGCCACAGGGCGTCCAGTCGCCCCCGCACGTGTCCTACGGCGTCTGGCATGAGGTGGGAGTAGACGTCCATGGTCACCTGGATCGAGCTGTGGCCCAGCAGCTCCATGGCGGTCCGAGGGTGGATGCCCTGTCCGAGCAGCCAGGAGGCGTAGGTGTGGCGCAGGTCGTGGAACCGAAGGTCAGGCCGCCCGATCCGCTCACAGGCCGGACGGAAGTAGCGGGGGTAGAACCAGGAGTGCCGCCAGGGGCCGCCTCGGGGCCCTTGGAAGACCAGCTCGGTGGCCGCCTTCCCCTCGACCTGCTGCCGCAGTAGTGGCACCAGCCCATCGGGGATGGGCACGGTGCGGACCCGGCCGGTCTTGGTCGTTCCTGCCACGAGCCGCCCGTCCACGTCGGCTACCGCCTCGACCACGGTCAGGACTCTGTGGTCCAGGTCCACCCGCCCCACCCGCAGACCGGCCAGCTCGCCAGCTCGGAGGCCCGTCCAGGCGGCCAGGCGTACCACCAGCGCGCCGGTGGGGCAGCCCAGCTTCTCGACCGTTCCGGCCAGCAGCTCGACCTCCCCTGGCGTGAGCACCCGCAGCTCTCGTCTTGCCCGGCTCGGCAGTCCTAGCCCCGATCTTTCGTC
This sequence comes from Aciditerrimonas ferrireducens, assembly GCF_023130475.1. Classification (GTDB taxonomy): domain Bacteria; phylum Actinomycetota; class Acidimicrobiia; order Acidimicrobiales; family UBA8190; genus Aciditerrimonas; species Aciditerrimonas ferrireducens. Next base: position 14,794 of record NZ_JAKHEX010000014.1, on the reverse strand, counting down.
CTGCCCTGGGGTGGCTCTGGGGTTGGTGTGATCCGACGCCGCGAGGGGGCTGCGGCGACGCTTGCGGTTGTGTTCGGGGCGGCTGGGTTGACGTGAGGGGCGGTGCGGGGCCCGCCGGGCGAGGTCGGGGCGCGCTGAATGACAGCTGCGCCGCGGGTCCGGGTGTGCTCGGTGGTTCAGGTGATGGTGGCGATGCGTCCGTAGGCGTCGAGCAGGTCGGGGGTGGTGGGCCAGTGCTCGAGGAGCCGGACGACGTGGCGGCGGGCGAGGCGGACGAGGCGGCCGGGGGTGTGCCACAGCGCCCAGCGCAGTGTCTTGGGTTCGGCGGCGGCTATGGGGCCGGTGAGGCAGAGCAGCTGGAACCAGCGGACGAGGTCGGCGGCGAGGCACACGGAGGCCATCCATGCCCGGTTGGCGTCGAGGTTGGCGAAGGGGAACCGTTCGAGGCCGGAAGCTTTCAGTCGGCGGATGTGGTCCTCGACATGGGCGTGGGCTCGCATGTCGGCGTCCAAGACGGCGGGGTCGCCGGCTTGGTCGGTGTAGTGGCCCCAGTAGCGGAACTCCAGGGAGGGGAACAGGCTGGTCTGGGCGCCGGGGTGGAGCGGCTCGCGGCGCACGATCAGCCGGGTGCCCGCCGGCCAGCCCGACAGGTCGACCAGGTCGGTGACCTCGATGACCGCGGCGCGGTCGCGCTGGTTGCCGTCTTGTCCGAGGGCGGGGACCCAGCCGGCGGTCTCGCCGTCGTCGACGACCCGGCTGATCGCGGCGGCGATGGCCCGACTGGAGCGGGCGGTCACCAAGAAGCCGACGTTGCGTTCCCAGAACCCGGCGGCCAGGGTGGCCGAGCAGGCGGCCGAGTCGGCCCGGACCCGCAGCGCTCGGGCCACGCTAGACGGGTCGTCGCCGGGCCGGTGGCCGGCAGCGACCCAGGCGGGGAGCTGGTCGATCGCCGTGTCGAGGACCGCCAGGTGGTCCTCGATCGAGTTGGCCACAGCGTTACCCGGGCGCAACAGTCCCGACAGGGCCTCCCCGGTGGCATCAGCGAAGCAGAACATCGGGTGGAACCCGAACCCGCCCTTGTAGGTCGGGCCGGTCCCGTCCTTGTGCTCCGAGTGGATCTCCACCAGCGACGCGTCCAGGTCCAGGGTCACCGCTGCGGTTCTGGTCGTGGCCGCCGAACGAGCCCACACCTAGGAACGGACCGCCCCCGCCGCCTGGCGGCGATAACCGAGGGTGACCGAGTCGATCCGCTCGAAGGTCCGCCACACCGTCGAGTCCGACGGCACCGGCCCGAACAGGCCCAGCTGAGAGCGCAGGTACCAGATGTCCGCGCAGCACTCGCCGCCCCCGGCGAGCACCAGCATCATCTGGGTCAACACCTCGCCCCGGTCATGGACCAGCACCCCCTGATCGCCGCCAGCCACGACCGCCTCCGAGACGGCCTCGCCCAACCCGAGCCGGTCAGCGAAACAGCCCAGTGCGTGCAGCCCGACATGGGCCACGACCTGGTCCCCGCCGCCTTCCACCCTCACCGGGACCGTGCTGGTAGCGTTCACCACGGAAGTGCCCTCCTGGTTGCGGTCCTGCTGCCTTCGACAAGCGCAGTCTCGCCTACCAGGAGGGCGCATTCGCGGACCAAGAGGCCTCAGCCAGCTCCGCCCTGTGAAAGATCGGGGCTAGCTTCGGCGATGCTCACCACGATCGCCGGCCGGGAGGTGTTGGCCTCCGCCCCGATGACCGTGCAAGGTTCACCATCCGGATCTTGCCGCCGAGGGTCGGTGAGAGAGCGTCGCCGGTCGCGGCGTCCTGGTCGCGTCCCTCCTCGGATTTCTCCCAGGAGACGAACGCGTCCTCGTCGGCCGGCGCGATCTCGGCGCGTCGCAGGAGGCGAACTGCCTTGTACGGCGCTGCCGACCTCTACGGCAGACCTTGATCTCGGGCGTAAGCGTCGAGTAACTCCACGTCTTCGTCGGGCAGGCTGGCGCTGACCTTCGCACCGTCGTACTCCCACTGGTACGCAATCAGGAGTGTGACTTGGTCCGGGTGCGCCGAGACCACCCGGCTGCCCGCCTCCATCGGGGAAATCCTGGTCAGCGAGCGAATTCTCGACGACTGGACGCGGGGCGCCGCTGGCCCCATCACCAACGGTCCAGTCCACGTTCGGCAACCGTCAGCGGGGTCGGTACACGTCAGCCCGGTGGTCGATCCGCACGACGGCGACCTGGTGGTGGTCTTCGTCGATCTCGTAGACGACCCGATACGAGCCTCGACGAGCCGACCACAGGCCAGTCAGTTCCTGACGAAGCGGGTGGCCGACCCGGCGGGGGGAGTCGGCGAGTGCTCCAAGCACGAACTCGACGATGGCGGCGGCCACGCCTTCGGGGAGGCGAGCGAGGGCGCGCTCAGCGCTCGCGCTCACGACCACCCGGTAGGACGGGGGGCTCACCGATGCAGGTATTTCGAACGCAACGCCTCTGTCGTGACGACTCGACCATGGGCAAGGTCGTCGCGTGCTGCCCGGATCTCGATCATTGCGTGGGGATCCGAGAGCAACTCAAGGGTGTCCTCGAGGGCCTCGAGGTCGCCCGGGCTGAGGATGACTGCGGCCGGTCTCCCGTTGCGAGTCAGGACGATCCGCTCGTGCTCCCGTTCCACGCGATCCACGATCTCGGAGAGGTGGGCTTTGATCTCTGCCAGCGGCAACGTCTCCGACATGACCATGATTATAGTCATCCCTAGCAGCCTGCCAACCGTCCCCTGGGGTCTTCCGACCCGGGTGACATCGCCCTGGGGACCAGTGAGCGTTTCTCGGCAACCGTGGCGGGAACGCGGGCAGGCCTTGCCGTCCTCGACGCCCGGGTTCCTCCGTCATGGTCGCCGCAAATGCCCAGCCGGCGGGCGTCACAGCTGCCGGCGATACTGGATGTCACAGCGCGCCACGTCGGCGGGCTTGGGAGGACAGAGGGGGGTGTCAGGTGGTGAGGTTCGTCCATACGGGGGACTGGCAGCTCGGGATGCGCCGGTACTTCCTCCCGCCCGAGGCCCAGGCCCGCTACGACGCGGCCCGGCTCGAGGCCATCCGGGCCATCGGCCGCCTGGCGGGGGAAGAGGGCGCGGCGTTCGTGGTCGTGGCCGGTGATGTGTTCGAGTCGAACCTGGTCGACCGGCAGGTGCTCGGTCGGGCGCTCGAGGCCCTTCGGACCTTCCCCGTCCCCGTCTACCTGCTGCCCGGCAACCACGACCCCCTCGACCCCACCTCCATCTACCGCTCCCCCTCGTTCACGGGTCGCTGCCCGCCCGGGGTGCGGGTGCTCGAGACCACCGACCCGGTCCTCGTGCCGGGCCTGGGCGAGACGGTGGAGGTCGTGGGGGTGCCGTGGTCGACGAAGCGGCCGAGCGAGGACCTCGTGGCGCGGGCCTGTGACGGGCTGGCGCCGCCAGCGGGGCTCCGGATCCTCGTCGCCCACGGCGCGGTCGACGAGCTGAGCCCGGATCGCGACAACCCCCAGGCGATCCGCCTAGCGGCCCTCGAGCGGGCCATCCACGAGGGACTGGTCCACTACGTGGCCCTCGGCGACCGCCACTCGGTCACCGAGGTCGGCTCGACCGGCCGGGTCTGGTACGCGGGGACGCCGCTCGTCACCGACGACGACGAGGTCGACCCGAACCACGTCCTCCTCGTGACCCTCGAGGACGGGAGGGTCGCGACCGAGCGGCGCCAGGTCGGGTCGTGGCGCTTCCTGCGCCAGAGGTTCGACCTCGACGGCGAGGAGGGTGTGGACCGGCTCGAGGCCTCCCTCGACGCGTTCACCGAGAAGGAGACGAGCGTCGTGGAGCTCGAGCTGGTCGGGACGCTGGGGCTGGCGGCCAAGGCCCGTCTCGACGACCTCCTCGAGCACTACCGTGACCTGTTCGCCTCACTGCGGGTTGCCGAGCACCGAAGCGACCTGGCGGTCCTGCCCGATCAGGCCGACCTCGACGAGCTCGGGCTCGTGGGCTTCGCCGCCGAGGCCCTCGGGGAGCTCCGGGCCCGGGCCGCGCCGGGCTCGCCCGACGCCCAGACGGCGACGGACGCCCTCGGGCTCCTCTACCGGCTCGCCCGGGGTCGGCCGGCCGGGACGAGCACCCCCGGAGGCGACCGGCGATGAGGATCCACCAACTGACGTTGCGGAACTTCCGGGGGATCCACGAGACGACCGTGACGTTCGATGCCCCCGGGGTCACGATCGTCGAGGGGCCCAACGAGGTGGGCAAGTCGAGCCTGGCCGAGGCCATCGACGTCCTGTTCGACAAGCCCGACAGCTCGAAGGACCGGCAGGTGCAGGCCCTCAAGCCCGTCGACCGCGACGAGGGCGCCGAGGTGGAGCTCGAGTTCTCCACCGGCCCCTACCGGCTCCGCTACGCGAAGCGCTGGCACAAGAACCCGCGCACGACCCTCCAGGTGCTCGAACCGGTGGCGGCGAACCTCACCGGGCGCGAGGCCCACGACCGGGTGAGGGAGATCCTCGAGGAGACCCTCGACGTGCACCTGTGGGGGGCCTTGCGCCACCAGCAGGGGGTGGCGATCACCCAGGCAGCCCTCGACCAGTCCCAGTCCCTGGCCGCGGCCCTCGACGCCGCGGCCTCGGGCGTGGCGCTGTCGGACCCAGGGGCGACGGCGCTCTTCGAGGCGGTCATGGCCGAGCGGGACCGCTACTGGACCCCGAACCGCCGCCGGCCCACCAAGGACCGCGAGGAGCGCCGGCGTCGTCTCGAGGAGCTCCGCGCAGAGGTCCGTGAGCTCGAGCAGGACTTGGCGGCGATCGACCAGCTCGTCGAGGAGCACGGTCGGCTGACCCGCGAGGTCGGGGAGTTAACTGCGCGCCTGGCCCGCGAGCAGGCCGAGGTCGAGGAGCGCCGGTCCCAAGTCGAGGAGCTCGGGCGGCGCGAGCTCGAGGTCGAGCGCTTGCAGCGGGAAGCCGAGCGGGCCGTTGACCGCCTCAAGGAGGCGGAACGGGTCGCCACGGCTCGCCAGGAGCTGGTCCAGCGGGTCGCCGAAGCCCGCAAGCGTCTGGCCGGGCTCGAGGCCGAGGACGCCCGGGAGGCCCCGGCGCTCGAGGAGGCCGAGCGTCTCGAGCAGCGGGCGGGCGCCGAGCTCGACGCGGCGCGGCGCACCCGGGAGGCCGCCGAGCGGCGCCACGCCCGGGCCCGAGCCGACCTCGACCACTGGCGCGCCCGCACCGAACTCGAGTGGCGTCGCGAGCAGCTCGGGCGGGTCGCCGCCGCCCAGCGAGAGCGGGCCGAGGCCCAGGCGCTCCTCCGAGCCGGCGGCCTCGACGACGCCGAGCTGCAACGGGTCGAGGAGGCCTGGCAGCGCGTCCAGACCGCCCGCGTCGCTCTCGAGGCCGCCGCTGGCCGACTCCGGGTCGAGGCCCTCGCGCCGCTCGAGGTCGAGCTCCGCGAGCGCCGGCTCACCCTGTCGCCCGGCGAGACGCACGAGGAGGCGGTCGGGCAGGGCCTCGAGCTCCACCTCCCCGGACTGGCGCGAGTGCGCGTGGAGACCGGGGAGCACGAGCGGACCGAGGCGCTGCGCACCGCCGAGGCGGCACTCGCCCGCCTCGCCGCCGAGCACGGGCTCGACCCGGCCGATCCCGTGGGCGACGCCCGGGAACGGGTCCGCCGTCGGCGCGACGCCGAAGCGAGGCTGGAGCGGGCGGAGCAGGCCGTGCATGAGCACCTCCAGGGTCTCCCCGAGGAGGGGCTCGCGGACCTCGTCCGCTCGCTCGAGGCGCGCGTCGAGGCCGACCGGCGAGAGCACCGCGCCGAGGAACCCCTGCCGGTCGATCTCCCGGCAGCCGAGCGGGAGGAAGCCGAGGCCTTCCGGGCCCTCGCCGAGGCCCAGCAGGCCCAGTCGAGCGCCGAAGAGATCCACGCCCGGGCACGAGAGGAGCTCGCCCGGCATCGCGAGGCCGCCATGGATCGTCGAGTGGCCCTCGAGGCGACCCGGCGGGACCTCGGGATGCTCGAGGAGCAGCTGGCGGCGGCCCGGCGCGAGGAGCCCGACGAGACGGTCGAAGAGGCCCTCGGCGCGGCCCGGCGGCTCGCCGACGAGGCCGGGGCGACGGCGCGCCAGGCACGGGAGAGCCTCGAGAAAGAGGATCCCGGCGGCCAGCGGATCCTCCTCGCCAACGCCGAGGAGAGTCTCGAGCGTCACCGGCGGGAGCGGGCCGAGCTCGAGAGGCGCCTCGCAGAGGTCACCGGCGAGCTGCGGTCCACCGGCGAGCGCGGCCTCCACGACCGGCTCGAGGAGGCCCGGGCCCGCTGCCGGGCGCTCGAGGACGAGCACGTCGCGATCGAGCGGCGCGCCGAGGCGGCCGACCTGCTGCTCGAGGTGCTCACCCGACATCGGGTCGAGGCCAAGGCCCGCTACCTCGGGCCCCTGCGGGCCGAGATCGAGCGCCTCGGGCGGGTGGTGTTCGGTCCGAGCCTCTCGGTCGAGCTCGACCCCGAGACCTTCCAGGTGGTGAGCCGCACCCTCGAGGGCGTCACCGTTCCCTACGACTCCCTCTCGACGGGCGCGAAGGAGCAGCTCTGCCTCCTCGGTCGCCTCGCCTGCGCCCGCCTGGTCGCCCGACAGGCCACGAGCCCCGGGGCCGAGGGCGGACCGGAGACCGACACAGGAGTGCCCGTCGTCATCGACGACGCGCTCGGCTACTCGGACCCCGACCGGCTCGAACGCCTCGGGGCGGTGCTCGCCGAGGCGGGGCGCGACGCCCAGGTCCTCGTCCTCACCTGCGTCCCCGAGCGCTACCGGGCCGTCGGGACCGCCAAGGCCGTCCGCCTCGAGCCCATGGCGACCCGGGGCGGCGCCACCGGGCCCGCCCCGAGCGACCTCCCTCCGGGCGGCCCTGCAGACGACGCGGCGCAGGTCCTCGCCTGCCTCCGGCAGGCCGGGCGGCCCCTCGGGCGGGCCGAGGTCCTCGCGGCGACCGGTCTCGACGAGGCCCGCTGGTCGGCGACCATCCGGCACCTGCTCGCCACCGGGCAGGTCCTCCAGGAGGGCGTCAAGCGAGGGGCTCGCTACCGACCCGCCGAGCCCTGAGCGCGAGATGCCTCAGCTCGGCCGGGGGCGCTCCAAGGGCTGGACGAGCAGGTACCCGAGGGTGACCCCTGCGGCGATGGCCAACCCGATGGCCAGGGCCTCGACGAGGATCCCGGCGGCGTCCCGCTGCCCCTCCACCAGGCTCAGCATCCCGTGGTAGATGGTCAGGCCGGGCACCAGCGGCATGATGCCCGGCACGATGAAGAGGAACGGGTGGGTGCCGTGCCAGCCGGCCAGGAGCTGGCTGGCCAAGCCGACGGCGATGGCCGCCACCGCCGAGGCCACTACGAGGGACACCCCGCTGCGGCCCAGGGCCAAGAAGATGGCCCAGCCCAGCGCCCCGGTGCTCGCCGACCAGACCAGGAAGCGGCGAGGCACCGACGTAGCCACCCCGTAGAGGGCGGCGGCCACCGCAGCCGCCAGCACCTGAACCGGGAAGTAGAGCAGGGAGAACTCCGGGATGCTGCCCAGGTGCAGGCTCATGCCCGCCGAACGGCCCGCGTAGATCACCATGCTCACCCCGGTGGCGATGCCGGTGGCGATCAGCAGGACCTCCAGGCCCCGGGCCGTGCCCGAGATCGGGAATCCGGTCAGCGCGTCCTGCACGCTGGCCACCAGCTTGAAGCCGGGCACCAGCACCATGATCCCCCCGGCCACCACGAAGGCCGGGACCGCCGGGGCGTGGAGCGCCGCCAGGGCCACGGCGAAGGCAGTGGCCACCGCCGCGCCGCTCACGCTCAAGAAGAAGTCCGGCACCCCGGCCCGGGCCAGGCGCCGGTTCACCACGAAGACCACGGCGGTCGAGACGAAACCCACCGCCGCGGCCAGCGCCTGTCCCCCGAGCAGCACGGTGAAGGCTGCCGCCATGCCCGCCCAGCCGAGCACCACCACCCGGCCCCGCCGGACCGAGAGCCGCTCGATGGCCCCCAAGCGGGCCATGGCGGTCTCCGGGTCGATCCGGCCCTGGACCAAGTCCCGGCGCAGCTCGGCCATGGCCGCCAGCTTGGCGAAGTTCACCGTCCGGTCCCGGACCACCACCAAGGTGGTGACCGGCTCCACGTCGTCGCCCCGCCGGTAGGAGGCGGTGAGGGAGGTGAAGGTCACATCCGCCTCGCAACCCGGCAGACCACAGGCCGCGGTCAGGGCCAGGATGGTCCGCTCCACGTCGACCGTCCCCGCGCCCGCCGAGAGCAGCACCGCCCCGGCTCGCAGCGCGAAGGTGAGGATCCGGTAGACGGCGCGCTCCTCCGGCTCGGGCAGGTGCACCGGGGCCGGCCCCGGCGCTCGCCAACCGGCCAGCCGCTGCCGAGCCGCATCGAGCAGCACCCGACCGTCCCGGGCCAAGCGAGCCCAGCCCGCTCCTCGCCGTCGCGCCCGGCCAGGCCGGCCCGGTTCCCCGCGACCCTCCGCCCGGGGGGCGGGCAGCGCAGGAGGGTCGGCCACGGCCCCCCAGGATAGGAAGAGCGAACCGAGCGCTCAGCCCTGACCCATCAGCGGCCCGCCCCCGGCCCCGGGCTCCCGCCCGAAGAGGGTCCGCCACCAGATGGTGGCCAGGACCTCCCCGGCGGCGGCCGGGCTCGGGGCCTCGGGGCGGCCGAGGACCGTGCCGAGGTAACGCTCGCTCATCCAGACCAGGGCAGCCGCCGTCTGCTCGGGGTCGAGGCCGGGATCCACCGTGCCGAGGGCCTGCTCGGCGGCGATCCGCCGGGCCCCGGCGGCCACGAAGCCCTCCACGATGGCCCGGTAGGCCCGCTCGATGCCCTCGTCGCTCGCCCCCGCGTCGAGCACCGCCCGGAGCAGGTGCAGATGGTCGGCGAAGATCTCGGCGGTGCCCACGGCGGCGGCCCGCAGGCTCGCTCCCCGCGCCGCCATGCCCGCCGGGTCGGCGGGCGGCGGGGGTCCCCACCAGGCGGCGCCCCGGCTCTGGATGGCGCCCGCCAGGTCGCGGAGCAGGGCGAGCAGCACCGCCCCGAGGTCCGGGTAGTAGCGGTAGAAGGCGGTCCGGGTCATGCCGAGGGCGCCGGCCACCTCCTCGACCCGCAGGGTGGCCCAGCGCCGAGAGCGCAGGAGCCCCTCCACGACGTCGGCCAGCTGCCGCTGCACCACCTCCCGTCGTTGCCGGGCGCCACGGGGTCGGCTCGCCAGGGGCGTCAGGGTCCCAGCCTCCATCCGCCGCCCCGCTAGACCACCCCTTGACGCCATGTGTGACAGCATGTCACAGTCGGAGGGGGACGGACCGGCTCCGGGGGGCGTCACGCCGGTCGTCCTCGGTGCATCGCGGGCAGACCAGGTCTGCCGGGACTGGGGGAGGTGAAGGTGCTCGAGTTCCACTACGCCGTGCCGGTCGAGCAGACCGGCTGGGAGACCCAGGATCGGAGCGGGACGGTCCGCTTCCGCTGGGACTACGACGCCGAGCGGGCCGAACTGCTCGCTCTGTACGACAAGGGCAAGCGCAAGCAGTGGGACGCCGCCGATCGCATCGACTGGTCGCTCGAGATCGACCCCGAGAACCCCCTGCAGGTGCCCGACGAAGCAGTGCCCATCTTCGGGTCGGCGGCCTGGGAGCGCATGGGTCCTGCCGAGCGGGCCGAGGTCCGCCGCCACATGGTGGCCTGGCAGTTCTCCCAGTTCCTCCACGGGGAGCAGGGCGCGCTGGTCTGCACCGCGAAGATCGTCCAGAACGTGCCGGACATCGACGCCAAGTTCTACGGCGCCACCCAGGTCATGGACGAGGCCCGCCACGTCGAGGCCTATGGGCGGTACCTGACGAAGCTCGGCCTCGCCTACCCGATCAACCGGCACCTGCAGGCCCTCTTGGACGACGTCTTGACCGACAGCCGCTGGGACATCACCTACCTCGGCATGCAGGTCCTCATCGAGGGGCTGGCCCTGGCGGCCTTCGGCCTCATCCGCAACCAGACCGGCGACCCGCTGGCCCGGGCCCTCAACGCCTACGTCATGCAGGACGAGGCCCGCCACGTCATGTTCGGCCGGCACGTCCTCCGGGCCTACTACCCCGAGTTGAGCACTGCCGAACGGGAGGAGCGCGAGGAGCTCTGCGCCGAGGCCTGCTGGCTCATGCGGGACCGTTTCCTCGCCGAGGAGGTCTGGGAGCGCCTGGGCCTCGACGTCGAGGATCCAGGTAGCCTTCCGTAGCCTGCTCTTCACCCGGATCGTGCCGACCTTGAAGGACATCGGGCTCTTCGGCCCGAAGGTCCGCCAGGCCTTCACCGAGATGGGCGTCATCGGCTTCGAGTCGGTCGACCTCGACGGGGTCATGGCCGAGGACGAGCGGACCGCCGAGGAGATCGACGCGGCGCGCCGGGCGGCGGCGGCTCGCCTGGCCGCTCGGCAGGCGGACGTGGCGGCCACCATCGCCACCGGGGCCAGCTGAGCCGACGCAACGGCGACCGTGATGCCCGGCCCGGCGGCCGGGCCCGGGTCCGCTCATGGGCGGAACGACTGGGTGCTCGCCGCCATGTCGGCGGCTTGGACCGCCGAGTGGTAGGCGAAGTCCCAGAAGACGGTGTCGCCGACCGCCCAGGCGGCGGTGGCGTGCTGGCCGTCGGGGGCCTCGTCCACCCCCAGGATCCCGGGGTGGGGCGGCAGGTCCACGTGGTCGAGCCGCTCGACGAGCGGTGTCAGGGCGGCCGTGAGCGCCGTGCCCTGCTCGCCGTTGAGCAGCCAGACGATGTGCCAGTCGCCCTCGGTCCAGCTGGCCATCGTCGGCGGTGAGCCGCTCGGCCCGCAGAGGGCCACCGTCTGCCCGTCGACCGTCGTCTGGGGTGAGCTGGCGGGACACCCTCGCACCGGCTGCGCGGGCCCGGCGATCGAGGCGACCGCAGGCAGCGCCGCCTGCGCCGCGGCTGCCGAGGCCTCCTCGTGGACCCCGAACCCGCCCTCGGTGTCGGCCCCGTCCTCGCACGAGCTGATCGCCGGGCTGTTCAAGGGCTCCGGGCGCGGGCAGGCGTAGAGCTGCACCGACCAGCTCGCGCGCTCCAGGGCCGTCAGGGCGGAGAGCGCGTCGGGGCTGGCCAGGTCGGTCGGGCCGGCGAGCGGCAGGCTGGTGCGGGCAGCGAGGGCGGCCAGGGCCTGGCGGACCGGGCTGGGGAAGGCCGAGGGCACCCCGGTCGTCGAGCCGGCCTGCCCGCTCGTGGCCGGGGCGGCGGGCTGGTGCTGCGTGCCGCCGACCCCCGACGACGTCGCGGGGGTGGCGGCCGAGGTCGTGCCGCTGCTGCAGGCCGCAAGGGCGCAGCCGGCCAGCCCGATCGCTCCCAGGGCGGCCAGCCGCCGGGCCGGTTGGGTCCAGGGGGAGCTCGCGCGCATCAAAAGCCGCACCCTAGACCCCGACCAGCACCCCGAGCGGCACGGCGCCGAGCACGTCGGCCACCGACAGCCGGCCGGCCCGCGCCCGGACCTCGTGGCCGCCGAGGAGCTCCCGGAACCGGCCAGGCCAGCCTCGGGGCAGCACCACCGTGGCCGACGGGGCCAGCTCGGCGCCGGCGGGCAGGCGACCGGGGCGGACCCGGCCCGGGTCCGGTCGCACGGTGAGGAGCAGCGCCGTCGTCTCTCGGTCCTGGCGGGCCAGGGTCACGACCCGCTCGGCCTCGGGGCCCTGGACCCGGGGGGCGCTGACCGCACCGTGCCGGAAGAGCGCCGGCCGGGCCCGGCGGAGCTCGAGCAGCTCGTGGACCACCCGGATCTTGAGGGCCCCGGTCCACCACCGCTCGACCAGGGCCTCGAGGGGCTCGCCGAGGGCGACGGCCAGGCGGGCGGCGAGGGCGGCGGGGTCGAGGGGCTCGCGGTTGTCCGGGTCCACGCCGACCAGCAGCCAGCCCTCGCTGCCCTGGTAGGTGTCGGGGATCCCGGGGGCCAGGTGGGCCAGGCCGACCAGGCCGAGGCCGAGGGCCGCGGCGGCTGGGCCCACCCGGGCGAGGAGCCGTTCCAGTTCGGCCAGGAACCGCCCGGACGGCGGGCCGAGGACGAGTTCCTCCACCCAGCGCCGCAGGCCCGCCTCGTAGGTCGGGTCCGGGTCGGTCCAGCTGGTCCGCTCCTTGGCCTCCCGGGCGGCCTTCTCGAGCATCCCGCCGAGCCTCCCCGCCAGGGCCTCCCGGGTCCCGGCGGGGTCCGGGGTGGCGGCCAGGCCCCCCGGGGGCCAGAGGGCGGCCAGGCTCCGGTAGAGGCGCAGCTCGTCGGCCAGGCTCGGCGCGTCCAGCCCGGGCTGGCCGCCGAGCAGGCGACGGTGCCGGCGCTGCCAGCGGGCGACGGCCCGCTCGAACCCCGAGGACGGGTGGTCCAGGGTGGCGAGCCGGGCTCGGGCGTCCCCGGACCACTTGGCGTCGTGGGTGGCCAAGGGGCACAGGCCCTCGGGGGCCCAGCGCTGGCGCTCGGCCAGCCAGCCGGCCAGCTCGGCGCTCGACAGGGGCCCGGCCCCCGGCTGGTCCCCCACGTCGGCGTCGGCCCGGGGCCCGGGCAGGCGGTAGAGGGCGGTGTCCTCCACGCCCTTAGCGGCCACGGCGCTGGCGAGCTGCTGCCAGCGGGCGACCAGCGGGCCCCAGCCGATCGAGCCGGCTAGGCCCGGGTCGGCCTCGGCGCCGCCCCCTGCCGGGGGCACGGCGAGCAGGAAGTCGACCAGCACCTTGAGCAGCCGGGCCGGGTCGGAGCGGGCCAGCGGGGCGCTCGGCCCGGCCTCCTGGCTGACCAGGTCCCGGGCCACCTGGGCGGCCCGCAGGAGCGCGGCCCGGTCCGCCGGCCCCGGCGGCTCCCCGGGTCGGAGCAGGGTGCGGTAGCGGTCCAGGCCGGCGGTCAGGGCCCGAAGGCCGGCCAGGACGTCCTCCTCGGTCAGGTCGTGGCCGGCGGTGCTCCGGGCCAGCTGGTGACCCATGCGGCCGGCGAGGCGTCGGAGCTCCCCGGGGAAGAGCTCGTCGAGGACCACCAGCCGGCCCTGGCGGGCCAGGGACCCGACGTCCGCGGCAGGCGGGTCGCTCGGGGCCAGGGTCCGCAGCAGGCGGGCGGTGACCTCGTAGCCGGTGGTGCCGTCGGCGGGCCCGGCCACCAGGACCTCGTCGTCGGCAAGGATCTTCTCCACCAGCACCACGGGCCGCTCCGCCCGCCCGGCGCCGGCCCCGGCCAGGAGGGCCTGGAGGCGGCCCAGGTAGGCGACCGGGTCGGCCAGGCCGTCGAGGTGGTCCACCCGCACCCCGGCGAACGCCGGGGCCTCGGCCAGGCGGGCCAGGAGCCGATGGGTCGCGGCGAAGACCTCGGGGTCCTCCACCCGCACCCCGACCAGGCCGTCCACGTCGAAGAACCGCCGGTAGCCGGCCGCGGCCGGCGCGGTCCGCCACCAGGCCAACCGCCAGGCCTGCCGATCGAGCAGCTCGGCAAGCAGGGCACGGCCGCGCCGGCTGGCGCTGCAGCGCCGGGCCAGGGACGGCGGGTCGGGGGCCAGGTCCTCCCAGGTGCCCGGCCCGATCGGCAGCCGGCGGTCCGAGACGACCACGACGGGCTCCCCGGGCCGCAGGCCCCGGGGCTCGCCGCGACGGCGGGCCACGGCGACCCGGAGGGACCCCTCGGCAAGGGCGTCCGCGAACGGCACCGCCAGGATGGGCAGCAGCACCCGTCCCTTATGCGCCGCCCAGTCCACGTCGAAGGCCCGGGCGTGCGGGGACCGCCGGCCGTGGCGAAGCAGGTCCGCCCACCAGGGGTTCTCCTCGTGGGCCGCCTGATGGTTCGGCACGCTGTCCACCAGGAGGCCCATCCCGAGGGCCTCGGCCGCCTCGGCCAGGCGTTCCCAGGCGGCGAAGCCGCCGATCGCCGGGTCGACCTCGCTGGGGTCGGCGACGTCGTAGCCGTGCCGGCTGCCGGGCAGGGCCCGGGCGATGGGGGAGAGGTAGAGGGTCGAGATCCCGAGCCGGGCCAGCTCGGGCAGCAGGGTCCGGGCCCCCTCGAGGTCCGGGGGGCGCAGCTGGAGGCGGTAGGTCGAGCCCAGCCACCGGGCCGGCCGAGGCTCGGGCCCGGGGACGGGCCGCCTGGCGCTCACCTCGCGGCCCCCGGGGGGACCGCCGGACCGGCGGGCGCCTCGCGGTCCACCAGGAGCCAGCCCGGTCCCGGCACGGCCAGCCGACAGTCCTCGGACAGCGGCCCGTCTCGGCCCGCCCCCGGGGGCCTGGGGTCGAGGGGGAACGCCGAGCCGGCCAGCACCCGCCAGCGACCCGGTCCGAGGTTGAGCGCCGGTTCGAGGACGGCTTCCCCCGGCCCGATCCGCCAGCAGAGCACCACCAGGGCCTCCCCGTGCTCCCGCTGGACCAGCAGCGTGCCCTCGTGCCACTCGGCCCGGCAGGTGCCCCCGGGGGCGAGGGCCGGGTGGGTCCGGCGCACGCTGAGGAGGGTCCGCCAGAGGTCCAGGCGCCGCTCGTGGGGCGGGGACCCGGCCACCGAGGGGTCGAGGACGGCCCGGGCGCGGGTGGCGGGATCGGCGGGGTCGAGCCCGAGGGCCACCGGGTCGGCCCCGAGCTCCTCGGCCCGCCCCCGGCGCACCGCGTCGAGGAGGGCTGGGTCCCGGTGGTCGACGAAGAACGGGAAGGGCCGGGTCTCGCCGTACTCCTCGCCCATGAACACCAGCGGCGTGCCCGGCCCGAGGGCCACGAGGACGCACGCCAGCTCGACGAGCTCGGGCGGCAGCACCATCGTGAGGCGATCGGCCCGGGGCCGGTT
>NZ_JAKHEX010000013.1 GCF_023130475.1 Aciditerrimonas ferrireducens | reverse complement strand
GGGGCGGACGGGGGGGTGTTCAGTTTCGGGGATGCCCCCTACCTCGGTTCCCTGCCAGCCAGCGGCGTGAGCGCCCGCGCCGTGGCCCTCCTGCCGACGGCCGACGGTCAGGGCTACCTGATCGTGACGGCGACGGGCCAGGCCTACCCGTTCGGGGACGCCGTGGCCCTGGGGTCAGCGCCGACCGGGCTCGACGACGTGGTCGGGGGCGCCGTCGACGGCGCCTGAGGAGGACCCGATGACCGGGGCCTGGGGGAGCGGAGCGACCGCCAGGCGGGGGAACCGGCGAAGCCGCCCCAGCCGGCCCAGGCGGCCGACGTGGACCGGGTGGTCGGCTCGGGCGAGGAGCTCTCGATCCCCTGCGCTGTTGCCGTACGCCCAGAGCTCGACTCCCTCGGCCCCGTGGGCGGCCAGCCAGGCGGCGAGCCGGCGGGCCTTCTCGGCCCCTCGGCAGTTCGCCCCGGCCAGCCGGCCGGTGAGGCGCCCGGCCTGGTCGACAGCCAGCTCCGTGGCGACCACCCCGTCGGCCTGGAGGAGCTCGCCCAGACGGGCCACGTAGAGGGTCGGCGAGGCAGAGACCAGCACCACGAGGTGGCCCGCCTGGCGGTGGGCAGCCAGCCGGACCAGCACGTCGGGCCGGCCTCGGCGGGCCAGGTGGGCCTCGGCGAAGCGTCGGGCGGCCGCCTCGGCGTCGGCCAGCGGCGTGCCCCCCAGGGTGGCCTCGAAGAGCCGCTCCTTCGCCCGGTCAGCGGCGCGTCCCCCGACCACCGGGCCGAGGAGCACGCTCGGCAGGTGGCGGAGGGCCCCCCGGAGGAGCCGCCGCCACCCGACCACGGCCACGACGAAACGGGCCACGCTGCCACCCCGGGTGAGGGTGCCGTCGACGTCGAACGCGGCCACGCCTCGGGGTCGCCGGCCGTTCGGGGCGGGCCGGCCTCCGTGGGGCGCAGGGACCTCCATGGCCCCAGTCTCCCAGCTCCCCGTGGCCGATCGCGCCGCCTCTGCCCCGAAAGCCGACTGATCTGGTCGACAATGGGTGATGAGCTGGGTAGCATGGCCGTGGGCGTCGACCGGCTGCCAGGCGTTGGCCTTCCCGGATGGTCCGACCGGGCAGGGGCCGGGTCGTCGGCGGCGCCCGCCGGGTCCAGCCAGCAAGGTCGCCCGGCCCGTGCACGAGGCCAAGGAGGAGCACCATGACCGTCCGACTGGGCGACATCGCCCCCGACTTCACCGCCGAGACCACCGAGGGCACCATCCGCTTCCACGAGTGGCTGAACGGCTCCTGGGGGATCCTGTTCTCCCACCCGAAGGACTTCACCCCGGTCTGCACCACCGAGCTCGGGGCCTTCGCTCGGGCGAAGGCCGAGTTCGACAAGCGCAACACCAAGCTCATCGGCCTCTCGGTCGACTCGGTGGCCTCCCACCACCAGTGGAAGGCCGACATCGCCGAGACCCAGGGCCAGGAGCTGAACTTCCCGGTCATCGGGGACGAGGACCGCAAGGTGGCCGAGCTCTACGACATGATCCACCCGAACGCCAACGACACCTTGACGGTCCGCTCGGTCTTCATCATCGGGCCGGACAAGAAGGTGAAGCTGACCCTGACCTACCCGGCCTCCACCGGCCGGAACGTGGCCGAGATCCTGCGGGTCCTCGACTCCTTGCAGCTGACCGAGCAGTACCAGGTGTCGACGCCGGTGGACTGGCAGGACGGCGACGACGTCATCATCGCTCCGGCCATCCCCGACGAGGAGGCCAAGCAGAAGTTCCCGAAGGGGTTCCGAACCCTCAAGCCCTACCTCCGTCTGACCCCCCAGCCGAACAAGTGAGCTGACGGGCCCAGCGTGCTGGTCCGCCCGTGCCCTGGCGAGGGGGTCCACGCCGGGGTCCGCCGGTGGGGCGGCCAGCGCCGAGCATTGCCGACCCGGGAGCCGGCCCTCGGGCCGGCTCCCGGCGCGTCCAGGGTCTGGTCCCAACCGCCCACATCTTCCAGCGCGTCAGAGCGAGACAGCATTTCTAAGTGATCTTGACTCAAGTTTCTTTTGTCTCTATCCTGAAGGTCGGATCGGTCGGTAGGAGCAGCGACCGAGGGACCCGGCCAGGGGCCGGGGCGGTGTGAGGAGGTGCGATGATGGTGGTGCGCTTCGACAGCTACCGGGACCTGGATCGGCTCGGCGAGGAGCTCGGGGGCGCGCTGCGGGGCCGGCTGGGCCTCTTGGCGGTGGACGCCGTCCGACGGGGCGACGAGGTGGAGGTCCGCATGGACCTGCCCGGGGTGGACCCCGACTCGATCGACCTGGTGGTCGAGAAGAACGTGGTGAGCGTGTCGGTCGAGCGGCCTGGCGGGCCCCAAGAGGGCGAGGAGATCCTCCTGGCCGAACGGCCCAGCGGACGGTTCCAGCGGCAGCTCTTCCTCGGGGAGGGGCTCGACCCCGAGGGGGTCCGGGCTCGCTACGCCGACGGCGTGCTCCTGGTGACCATCCCACTGGCCGACCGGGCTCGGCCGCGCCGGGTCGCGGTGCAGCGGACCGCCGAGGCCACGGTGCTCGGCTCGTCGAGCCCGCAAGGCTGAGCCGCTGACTCGAGGGTTGCTGGCGGGGGATGGTGCGCCGGGGGGCGTCGACCCTTTAAGGTCTCCCCATGGCAACTCCGCTTCCCCCCGAGGTGACCGCCGAGGCCGCACGGGACGAGGCCGTCGTGGTGGTCGACCAGCAAGGGCGCATCGTCCTGATGAACGCCCAGGCCGAGAAGCTCTTCGACGTCGCCCTCTCCGACGTCGAGGGGGAGTTCGTCGAGCTGCTGGTCCCCGAGAAGCTGCGCTGGGGCCACCAGGCCTACCGCCGTGGCTACCTGGCCGAGCCGAACCCCCGGGAGATGGACCCCGGCCTGGAGCCCCACCTGGAGCGGCCCACCGACGGCACCCTGATCCCCATCTCGGTCTGGCTCCAGCCGATCCGGGTCGACGGCACCCTCTACGTGGCCGCCCGGGTGACGCCGAGGGGCGAGCCGGAGGCCGGGAGCTGACCCCCCGGCCTCCCCTCGCTGGGGCGGCTGGGCCGCCTCAGGTCGACGACTGCTCGACCAGCTCGGTGCGCAGCTCGCGCTTGAGCACCTTGCCCTGGGGGTTCCGGGGCAGCGGCTCGGAGCGGAACCAGATGTGGGCCGGGGCCTTGAACGCGGCCAGGCGCTCCTTCACGTGCCGGGTGAGCTCCTCGGCGGTCACCTGCGCGCCGGGCCGGAGGACCACCACCGCCCCGACCTCCTCGCCGAGGACCGGGTGGGGCACCCCGATGACCGCGCAGTCGGCCACGGCGGGGTGCTCGAAGAGGACCGACTCCACCTCGACCGAGGAGATGTTCTCCCCGCCCCGGATGACCAGGTCCTTGGCCCGGTCGACGATGTAGACGAAACCCTCCTCGTCGATGCGGGCGATGTCCCCGGTGTGGAGCCAGCCCTTGGTGAAGGTCCGGGCGGTCTCCTCGGGCTTGTTCCAGTACCCCCGGACGACGTTGGGCCCCTTGACCCAGAGCTCGCCGACCACCTGGGGTCCCCGGGGCAGGTCCTCGGTGGGCTCGTCCCCCTCGAAGTGCTCGGGCACGACGGCCACGTCGCACACCGGCACCGGCGGGCCGACCGAGTCGGGCTTGCGGACGTAGTCGTCGCCCATGTTCATGGTGGTGACCGAGGAGGTCTCGGTCAGGCCGTAGCCGTTGGAGGGCGAGCCGCTCGGGAAGTGCTGCTTGATCCGCCGGACCAGCTCCGGCGGCGCGGGGGCCCCGCCGTAGGCCACGGCCCGCACCGAGGAGGTGTCCCGCTTCGCGAAGTCCGGGGAGTCCAGGATCTGCATGACCATGGCCGGGACCCCCCCGAAGGTGGTGATGCGCTCCCGCTCGATGAGCTCGAGGGCCCGCTCGGGGTCGAAGTGGTGCATCATGACCAGCTTGCCGCCCGCGGCGGTGTTGGCCACCAGGATGGAGTGGCAGCCGGTGGCGTGGAAGAGGGGCACCGAGAGCAGGTAGGCGTTCTGGCCGCCCTCGGAGACGTCCGCCACCTCGCCGGCCCGCCGGAGCTGGGCCCGGGTGTTCAGGAAGAACAGGCTCATGAGGTTGGTGCACATGTTCCGGTGCGTACCCACCACCCCCTTGGGCCGGCCCGTGGTGCCCGAGGTGTAGAAGATGGTGGCGTCGTCGTCGGGGGCCAGGGGCACGTCGGGGAGCTGGACGTCGCCGCCCGGGGTGGTCCGGATGTCGGCGAAGGCCACCGTCTCGACCCCGGGCACCGGCGTCGGCGGCTGGCCGCTGCGCTGCTCGTCGGCGACCACGACCGCCCGGAGCTGGGGCAGGTTCTGGTAGTGGGCCAGGAGGCGCTCGTGGCGCTCGCTGTCCACGACGGCCACCGAGCTGCCCGAGTCGGCCAGGGCGTACTCGAGCTCGTCCCCCTTCCACCAGGCGTTGACCGGCACCACGATGGCCCCGGCGGCGGCGGCCGCCCAGAAGGTCAGGGCCCACTCGGGCAGGTTCCGCATGACGAGGGCCACCCGGTCGCCCTTCTGGACTCCGAAACGGTCGCGGAGGAGCTGGGCCAGGGCTGCCGCCTGGCGGAAGTGCTCCTCGAAGGTGGTCCGCTCGTCCTCGTAGACCAGGAAGTCCTTGTCGCCGTGCCCCCGGGAGAGCTCGAGGATGGTCCGGAGGCTGTCGGGGGCGTGCTTCCAGACCCGGGTCGGGATCCCCCGGATCTCGACCTCCTCCATCTCGAACAGCTGCCCCGGGGCGGTCAGCTGGGCGGTGGCCTCGGCGAGGCTCATGGTGCTCATGCCTGCAGGCTCCTCGAGCTCGGGGGACCCGTCGGCCCGGGAGAGGCCGTCGGGGTCCCGGGGGAACGGGGATCGGCGAAGATGGCGGCCCGGTAGTAGGCCAGCTCGGCGATGGACTCCTTGATGTCGTCGAGGGCCCGGTGGGTGCTCTGCTTCCGGGGGGCCTGGGCGAAGGCCTCGGGGTACCAGCGCCGGCAGAGCTCCTTCAGGGTCGAGACGTCCACCGACCGGTAGTGCAGCCAGGCCTCCACCTCGGGCATGTAGGCCGCCAGGAAGCGCCGGTCGGTCCCGATGGAGCTGCCGCAGAGCGGGACCGAACGGGGCTCGGGCAGGTGGGCCTGGAGGAACGCCAAGGTGGCCGCCGCCGCCTCCTCCAGGGTGACGGTCGACTGGGCGATGGCGGCCAGGAGGCCCGAGCGCTCGTGCATGGCACGGACGTGCTCGTCCATGGCGGCCAAGGCCTCGGGTCCGGTGGCGATGACCAGGTCGGGGCCCTCGGCCACCACCTGGAGGTCGTCGTCGGTCACCACCGTGGCCACCTCGACGATGGTGTGCCGGCTGGGGTCCAGCCCCGTCATCTCCAGATCCATCCAGGCCAGCACCCGGGCGATCCTAGCCAACCCTTTGGGTAGCGGTTCGAGGCGCCCTCGGGTCGGGGCCGGCGAGCCGGGTAGGGTCGGAGCGTGGCCGAGGACCCAGCCCTTGCGGTCGGCGTGGTCCGCTTGGACCCCGACCTGCCCCTGCCCCGTCCAGCCCTGCCGGGGGACGCGGGGTGGGACCTCTTCGCCCGGGTGGGGACCGTCCTGGCCCCGGGGGGCGGCCGGGCGGTGGTGCCCACCGGCATCGCCCTGGTCCTGCCCGAGGGCAGCGCCGCCCTCGTCCTGCCCCGCAGCGGCCTGGCCGTCCGCCACGGGGTGACCTGCTTGAACGCCCCGGGCCTGATCGACGCCGGTTACCGGGGGGAGGTGCAGGTCGTGCTGGTCAACACCGACCCCGTCGAGCCCTACGAGGTCCACCGGGGCGACCGGATCGCCCAGCTCGTCATCCAACGCCTCGACGCCATTCAGGTCCACGAGGCCGAGCCGGCGGCCCTGGCCCCGACCGCCCGGGGGACCAACGGCTTCGGCCACAGCGGCCGCTGAGGAGCGTGCCCCGTGGCGAGCGGCGGCGCAGCGGGGGCCCGACCTGGTCCTCCCGGCCTCCCGCCGGCGGGAACGGTCCCCGAGCGGCCAGTGCCGACCAGCGGGCTCGACGCGTTCTTCAGTGCCGTCGAAGGCCCGACCACCCCGATGCTGGTCACGGCCGTCGCCGTCCTCGATCCCCCGCCAGGGGGCTCGGTGGCGGCTGCGTCGGTCCAGCGGGAGCTGGGGGAGCGGGCCGGGCGGCTGCCCGCCCTGGCCCGACGGCTGAGCGGCGGTCCCCTCGGTTTGGAGGCCCCCCACTGGCGCCCCGTGGACCAGCTCGACCTCGCCTACCACCTACGTCGGGCGGCCCTGCCCAGTCCCGGTGGGCTGCCCGAGATCGCCGACCTGGCCGGTGAGCTGCTCAGCCACCCCCTCGACCTGAGCCAGCCGCCCTGGCGGCTCTGGGTGGTCGAGGGGCTCGCCGGGGGTGGTTTGGTCTTGGTGGCCCAAGCCCACCACGCCCTGGTGGACGGCGCCGCCGGTTTGGGCATCTTCGCCCAGCTCCTCCTGCCCGGGCCCGCACCCTCTCGTCAGGCACGTCGCGACCCCCGGCGAGCGGCGCCGGCCAGTGGGCCGCCCGCCCCCCGCTCGTCGGCGTCCGGCGCCGGCCCGGGCGAGGGCCGCCAGGCCCCGAGCGCCCTCGCCGCCCTCGAAGCCCTACCCTGGTTCCTGGGCTGGCCGGGGTCGACGGAGGTGGCTGGGCGTCGCAGCGGGCCGTTCCGTTGCCCCCGGGCTCCCTGGAACGGCACCGTGTCGGCCCGTCGGGTCGTGGCCTTCGCCCACCTCCCGCTGGCCGCCTTCCAGGCCGCCCGCGCCACCGGGGCCACGGTGAACGACGTCCTGTTGACCACCGTCGGCCTGGCCCTCCGACGCTGGCTGCCCCCCGAAGCGACAGGGCCCGGCAGCCGCTCCCTGAGCGCCCTCGTGCCGGTCTCCCTCCGCCCGAGCCCGCCGGCTGGAGGGCCGCTCGACGACGAGCCCCTGACCGGCAACGCCGTGGGCTGCGCCTTCGTGCCCCTTGGCACCGACCAGCCCGACCCCGCCAGGGCCCTGGCGGCCGTCCAGGCAGCCACCAGCGCAGCGGTGCCCGAGGCCCGGGCCCTCGGCTCGGCCTTCGAGGCCCTCGCCGCCCTGGCCCGGCCCGTCCTCACCCGGCCCCTCGTGGGCGTGGCCGCCGCCCTCCGGCTCTTCGACCGCCTGCCCCCCCTGGCGAACCTGGTCGTGTCGTTCCTCAGCCTGCCCGTCGAGGGCCTCCCGGTCCTCGGCGGACGGCTCCGAGCCCTCTACCCCCTGGGCCCGGTCCCCGAGGGCCTGGGCCTCAACGTCACCGCCCTGCGCACCCAGACCGGGCTCTTCCTCGGGATCAGCGGCTGCGCCGAGCGGGCTCCCTGGGTCAGGAGCCTGGCCGACGCCCTGCCCGAGGCCCTCGACGAGCTCAGCCGTGCCCTGCGGGGTTGGTAAGATGACGCCGCACGCGGACGTGGCTCAGTTGGTAGAGCATCACCTTGCCAAGGTGAGGGTCGCGGGTTCGAGTCCCGTCGTCCGCTCGGACGTTTTTCCTGGTCAGCAGGTTGTCTGACCGGCTCTCCTCTGAATCTCGGGTGGCTCCGTCCCAAAGCTCTCGCGCGGGCGCTGCGCGGCCGGGGCCTCAGCCAGGTCAGCGAGGGCCCCGAGGATCGGGCGATCCCGGTTCTCGATGGCGTGGACCTCGGTCCCGGTTGGGATCAGGCGCAGAGGGGAACTCCACCCCCGCGCCCTCCACCCGGCACGGATTCACCAGGAGGTGCTGGTCAGTGATCGCGGGGCGTCGATAGCGCGGAGAAGCCCATAAGCCTTCGCTGCTCTGGCTGGGCGCCCCCGCACGAAAGAGGTGTGCCAGGCCCGGACTGTCGAAGGAGTGATGGCGCCGAGGACAGCGAGGGCCAGGCGGCGTCCTGGGCGAGCCGCTGGAGCGATCCCACTCGACACCCCCCTCCCCCATTTCGCGGCCCACTGGCGATTCTTCCCGTGCCGCCCGCCCCAAGCAGCAGCGGGCCGGTGCGCTTGGAGCCCCATGTGGTGATGAGGCTCGGCTCCACAGCGAAGCAGCGGCAGGTCCCGGCGCACGACGCGACAATTGAAAACCTCGTCGTGAACCTCCATCTGCATCACGACAACGACCACGTCGCGTCCGTGGGGGGCCAATGCCACAATCGAGCGCGGGGGGAAGCGAGAGCTCTGGCGAACTTCGCTGTTCTTCTCGGCTTCGAGCAGACTCTGGTAGGAACGTGTCGGGCCGTGTGCTGCACTCGATGTGCTGGAAGAGCCTCACCCTGGGTGGCGGGGGCCGGCACGAGGCAAGCGCGTGGCTGCCGACAACGAGCACGCAGGGACCAGCAACGGCTTCCGAGTCCGACTGTCCGAGGCTGGGTTCTTCAAGCGGGGACTGGGGTAGGGGGAACCTGCCTCCGAGGCTATGGTCAAGGAGCTCATCGCCGAGCAGCTCTCCGACCACCACGCCAACCTGGCTCGGGGCTTGGTGGCGATGTGGGATTCCGACGTGGGAGAGCACGCCTCCTACCTGCAGTACCGCAACATCCGCGCCGATTTCATCGGAGCGCCGGAGAACGTGGTGAGCAGGTCCGGAGTCGCTGCTCGCTTCATCTCGTCATCTCGGCCCAACAGGTCTCGCTAGGCTGGCCGAACCAGGAGCCGGGCGCAAGGGAGAAACGATTTATGACGATAAGAAGCGATGATCTTTTGGCGCTCAACCTCTGGAATCCCCACGTCGGCTTAGCACTCTGGGCGGTTCTCGTGACCGCGTTCCTGCTCGGAATGGTGCATGGCATCACGCCCGACGAGCACACCTGGCCGATCACCTTCTCCTATGCGGTGGGGGGCTACTCCAGCCTGGCCGGGATGAGGAACGCCCTTATCTTCTCTCTTGCCTTTACCTTTCAGCGCGCGTTCGCGAGCGAACTCGCTTACCTCGCCCTTGCCCGGTTCCTCACCCTTGGTTCCCTCGGGGACTACATCGTCTACGTCGTGGTCGGTGTGGCGATGGTCTGGGCGGCTCGGTATATCCGCGGTGGCCGTCTGCCCTGGCACTTCGACCTCCACCTGCACCAACGGGGCCGTCCCAGTTCTACCCGAAGTGCTGCGGTGCAGGCCGCCCCCGGAGAGGAGCGGGACACGCCGGGGTCTGATCGGGGTCGGACCCACTTGCATGCCCATGCCCACGGTGGGGTGACAGTGGCGAACCCGCCGCATTGGTCCGAGGACCCTTGCACGGACTGCCACGAGCCGAACTTGGCCGACCCGAGACCATGGATGCCCGCGTTGCACGGTTTCATCGCCGGCTGGGGCTTCGGGGCGTTCGCGAGCATTGTCTACACCGTGCTCGCCCCCTCGATGCCCTCGGCAGCGTGGGGGTGGGTGCCCGGTGCCCTGTTCGGGCTCGGGACCACCGTCGTCCAGGTGCTGGTGGGGGGCCTGGTTGGATGGCTGGTGCGCCGCAAGGGCGCCTCGCCGACGGTGACCAGGCATCTCGGATTGGTCGTGGCAGCTCGGACGCTCGGCGTGGGGGGAGTCGCGTTCATCCTTGGTGGGTTCTTCGGCATCGCCTTTCCCCACGTGGCTGCACTGCAGGTTACGACGGGGGTCCATGTCCACAACCTCGACCACCTGGGACTCCCTTTGGTGCTCGTCGTGGTGTCAGTCGCCGGAGTCGGCGTCGGCTCGCTTGTGACCGAGCTCCGCCGCATTGCTCGACGTCCCGTTGCGGCACCTTTACCGCCCCCACCCATTTGACCTGCGACGGTATCGCTCTGTCGGGAGCGCTTGTTCCTCTGGGGGGTCTCCGAGCAACGGGCGAAAGGCGAGCAGGGTCCATTCGCCGGTGGGACTCGAATTGCGACGCGATCCATTGCGGTGGGTTGCCCGGGTATCGGAGGCTTCGTCGCAGCGGCGCAAACCTTCTCCGTGACCGCGGCCTCGTCGACTCATTCGACGGTGCCCGTGGTCCGCGACGAGGCGACCGCCGTTCTTTCGCGGCTTGGCCTGCCACCCCTCATGCGACGAGCGGGGCAACGACCCCTCGGAGAGCCGCTCGACCCCTGGTGCGGCGTGGCCCCAGCGGGGTCAGTCCTCGGGCAGGGTTGCCAGGAGCTCCTGGTAGCGCTCGGGCATGACCGGGGTGGCACGCATGGCGACCGGGATCGGGTAGCGGACCCCGCCCCGGTGGGTGGCCTCGAGCCCCTCCAGGAGCTCGTCGGCGAGCGACCAGGGGAAGCCGAAGGCCACCTCGGTGTCCTGGGCCATGCCGAAGACCCGGTCGCCGTTGCAGGGCAGCACGACCTTGGGCTCCTGGGTCAGGTACGGCTGGATGACCAGCTCGGCGCAGTCCAGCCGACCCTGGGTCGTGCTCTGGAGCCGGCCACCGCGACGGAAGAGGGCGGCGTTGACCAGGCGCATGATCTGGGCGCTGTTGCCGTAGACGACCCCCACGTGAGGGGTGAAGGTGGCCTTGGCCAGGGGGGCCACGCAGATCCGGTCCGTGGTGCCGGGCTCCAAGCGCCAGACGGCCTCCTCCATGCGCTTCGCGGCCTCAGGGTCCTCGCAGTACATCCCGAGGGCGGCCTCACCGGCGGCCAGCCGCTCGCTCGGTCGGCGAAGGCCGAAGGCCACCGCGGCGAGGGGGCAGACGACGTCCTGGCGGCCGACGGCGACCGACCAGCCGTAGCGCCGGGCCACCCCGATGGACTGGCAGACGATCCAGTGCTCTCCCAGGGCCTCGCTCGGGACCCGCACGCCCTCGGGCAAGGGCTCTCCGGGGCGCAGCAGCCGGACCCCGAGGGGCTGGGTGTCGACCCGGAGGTAGCGCTCGAAGCCGGTCTGGACCTCGGCGGGGGTGGCCACGGGGGCGATGCTAGCCCTGGCGCTCCGCCGATCCAGGAGCGCGGGAGCCGGCGGCCTGGAGCCGTCTCGGGTTGGCCACCGCCAGCTTCGCTGCCACCGCCGCCCGTACGGCGCGGCGCACTCGGGGGTCCTGGGCACCGAGCCGCCCGTCCCGGAGGGCGAGGGCGAGCTCGGCGTCGTCGGCCACCCCGAGGGCGGCCAGCCGGGCCCGGTGCTCGGCCTCCTGCCCGGGGCCCAGCCGGACCTCCCGGGCCACGACCCGCACGACGTTGGCGGCCACCCGCACCAAGAACCGCTGGCGGCCGGTCACCTGGTCGGCCAGGTCCTCCTCGAGGTGCTCGGCCACCGTCTCGAGCAAATCGGCCGCTCGGGGCAGGTCGTGGGGCAGCCAGCCCCCGGTCTCCCCGGCGCGTGCCCCTGCCGGCTCGATCCCGGCTGCATCGTCGACCGTGGCTACGGGGTCGGCGCCGTCCTCGCTCCCGGGCCCCTCGAGCGGGGCGAGCTGGTCCAGGGCGTCGAGCAGGTCGGCCTCGGTCTCGCAGACCCGTCGCCCGATGGCCGCCAGCTCGAGGGAGCGCCGGGCGCCGCGGACGTGTGCCATGGCCTGGAGGGTGCTGAGGGCTCCCCAGCGCAGACTGCCGAACGCGATCCACCACGCGAGCGCACCGGGGTCGACCGGTCGCCCCCCGGCTCGTTCGTAGCCGGTCACCAGGTCATCGAGGGACCCGAACCCCCCGACCGGCAGGGGGCTCCCGAAGCGCCACGCGGGGGTGCAGAGCCAGCCGAGGTCCTCCAGGGGATCCCCCAGGTGGGCCAGCTCCCAGTCGAGGACGGCCCGGAGGCCCTCGGGGCCGACGATGAGGTTGCCGGTCCGGAAGTCCCCGTGGACAAGGACCAGCGGACCAGCCGGCGGGGGGTGGTCGGCGAGCCAGCGCCAGCCGAGCTCCAGGGCCGGGTGGGGCTGGCCCAGGTCGTCGAGCAGGCGACGCACCATGGCCAGCTGGGCCTCGGCGCCGCCCTGGGCGAGTTGGGGACGAGCCGCCACCTCGGGGAGGTCCTCGACCGGGATCCGGTGGAGGCGGGCCAGGGCCTCGCCGCACTGGCCGGCCAGCACGGTCCTCGCCCCGGCCAGGACCGGGTCCTGGAGGACCCGCCGGGGCAGCACCTCGCCGTCCACGAAGGTCAGGACCAGGGCGGCTGGGGGACCGGGGACCGCCGCCAGCACGGCCGGGACCGGCAGGCCCGCCCGATGGGCGCTGTCGAGGAGGCGGCCCTCGAGGGCCAGGTCGGCGGGCGGGGCGCCCTCGGGGTTGGTCCGGACCACCACCACCGGGTGCTCCGGCGGGCCGCCGCGCAGAGCGACCCGCCAGGTGGCCCGGGAGGCCCCGCCGGCCATGGGTTCGGCCAGTCCCAGCTCCACCCCGGGGAACCGGGCGCGAAGCGCCTCGCGGAGGGCGACGGCCAACCGGCCGGGGAGCTCGCCTGGCTCGGCCACGGGCGTCATGCTAGGGAAGCGATCCGAGGGGAGGGGGTGGCCATGCTCCGGTTGTCCCGAGCGGACGACGGGCCGCACGCGGTCGGGCCCGAGATCCACCACAGCGAGTCCGTCTACCTGAACGCCATCGACCCGAGCGGACCGATCGGGGGGTTCTTCCGGGTCGGGGAGCGTCCCCGGCAGGGCCAGGCCGAGGTGACCGCCTGCCTGTACCTCCCCGAGGGAGACGTGCTCTTCTCCTTCGCCCGTCCCGCAACCGGCCCGGTCCCCACCTTCTCGGCCGGGGGCCTGCGCTGGGAGGTGCTCGAGCCCTTCGAGCGCTGGCACCTGGCCTACGAGGGGACGGTGCTCCGGTTGGTCGAACCGGGGCTGCTGGCCGACCCCGGTCGGGCCTACCGGGAGTGCCCCCGGGTGCGGCTGGCCGTGGACTGGGAGGTCCAGGCGGCCGCGCCGGCGGTGGGCGGGGAGCCGGCCGAGCCCCAGGAGCGTCCCGGCGAGGAGTTCGCCCGGGGCCACTACGAGCAGCTCGTCGTGGTCTCGGGCACCCTGAGCGTCGACGGCCGACCGCAAACCTTCGGGGGCGCCGGGCTGCGGGACCACTCCTGGGGGCCCCGGCACTGGCATGCGCCGTGGTACTACCGCTGGTGCACGGCCTGCTCCGGCCCGAGCTTCGGGTTCGCGGCCACTTGGCTGGCCCGTCGGGACGGCGGGACGCTGCGCACCGGCTTCGTCTGGGACGACGGCCAGCTCCTGCCCCTCGGCGACCTCGAGCTGGCCACCAGCTGGCGGGAACCCGAGCTCTGGCAGGAGACGATCTCGCTTCGTTTCGCCACCCCCGCCCGGCGCTACCAGGTGGCGGGCCGGGTGCTGCGCTGCCTGCCGCTCCGGCACCGACGCGTCGGGGAGACGGGGCCCGGCGCGGACCCCGGCGGCGGCCTGACCCGCATCACCGAGGGTCTGGCTCGCTTCGAGCTGGACGACGGTCGGGTGGCCTACGGCATCGCCGAGTACCTCGACCAGCTCGAGGCGGGCCGACCGGTCGGCCTGTCGGTCTGAGCCCGTGCCCCGGTAGCCTCGGCCCGTCATGGTGTCCGAGGCGCGGGCCGAAAACAGCGCGGTGGGCCGGGTCGAGCCCGCCAGCGGCGAGATCACCAGGTCGGAGGACGCCGGCGGCGACGCCCAACTGGTCGGGATGACCTGGGCGCACATGGTGAACGACGGCGCCGCGAACTACCTCCCGGGGGTGCTGCCTGCCGTCCTCCTCCACGCCCACGAACCCCTTGGCCTGGCCGGCTCGCTGGTCGCGGCACTGGCGATCGGCCAGGTCCTCCAGCCGCTGATCGGCTGGGTCTCGGACCGGCTCGGCGGTCGAGCCATCCTTGTGGCCGGCTTCGTCCTGACCTCGACCGGCGGTGCACTGCTCGCGTGGACACGGAGCCTGGCGCTGTTGATCCCGGTTCTCGTGGTCATCGGGATCGGCACGTCCCTGTTCCATCCTCAGGCCCTGGCGGTTGCCCGGAGCCTCACCAGAGGTCGACGTGGGCTGCGGACCGCTTTCTTCCTCGTGGGCGGCGAGCTCGGGCGGGGACTCTGGCCGACGCTGGCGAGCCTGGTGGTGGCCCACCTGGGGCTCGGTGCGCTGTGGATCATCGGCCTCCCGGGCCTCCTGACCGTCAGCTTTCTCATCCGCTGGGCCCCGCGGCAGCCCCCTCGGCCCGCCGTGTCTCTCGTTCCCCGACGAGGCTCCGGTCCGCCCGGCCAGGCAAGGGCCTTTTCCCTTCTGGTCGTCTACGCAACGCTCCGGGGCTTCGCCATCTTCGGCCTGGTCACCTTCGTGCCGGTCCTCTGGCACCTGCGGGGCCGGAGTCTGGTCAGCGGCGCGGGCGTGGTCACCACGATCCTGGTGGTCGGCATCGTCGGCAACCTGGGAGGTGGTCATCTCGCCGACCGGCTGGGCCGGCGAGTGGTCCTCGTGGGCTCGGCCCTCGCCGTGGCCGCGTTGGTCGTGCCTGTCGGGTACCTGCACGGCCCAGGGGTCTGGGTCCTTGCCGGCGTGCTCGGTTGCGCCCTCTTCATGACGCTCTCGACGACCATCATGATCGGCCAGGACACCTTCCCGGAGAGCCCCTCGCTGGGCTCGGGCATCGCCCTCGGGCTGTCCAACGCGCTCGGCGCCCTCGTCGTGCTGGTCGTCGGCCTGCTGATTCCCGATGCCGACGTTCGCCTGGCCTTCGTCGCCATGGGCGCCGCCAGCCTTCTCGCCGCGGGGGTGGCCCTCGGGTTCCCGTCCTCGGTCGTGGCCGAGGACGGCCACCTCGCGCCCTGACCGAGCTCGGCTCGCTGGGGCGATCGGTGCTCCACACGCCCCTTGCCACCCGGCTGTCCGGGTGTACCGTGAACCCGAAGACGGCCCGATTGGGCCGGTCCCGGGGAGGGGAGGAACAGCGATGAATGACGCATTCACGCCCCGTCCAGAGCACCACTTCACCTTCGGCCTCTGGACGGTCGGGAACCGAGGACGAGACCCCTTCGGTCGCGAGGTTCGTCCGCCCCTGGACCCCGTGGAGACCGTTCACCGGCTGGCGGACCTCGGCGCGTACGGCGTCTCGTTCCACGACGACGACCTCGTGCCCGAGGGTTCGGGGCGTCAGGAGAAGGAAGCGATCGTGAAGCGGTTCCGTTCGGCTCTTGATGCCACCGGCTTGAAGGTGCCCATGGCCACGACCAACCTCTTCGGCCATCCGGTGTTCAAGGACGGTGCCTTCACCGCCAACGATCCCGAGGTCCGCCGCCTGGCAGTGGTGAAGACCCTGGACGCCATCGACCTCGGGGTGGAGCTCGGTGCGCGGGTCTACGTGCTCTGGGGCGGGCGAGAGGGCGTGGAGGCGGACGCGGCGAAGGACCCCGTCGTGGCCCTGGATCGGTATGCGGAGGCCTTGAACCTCCTGTGCAGCTATGTCCGGGACCGGGGGTACGACCTGCGCCTGGCCATCGAACCGAAGCCGAACGAGCCCCGGGGTCATCTCTATCTCCCCACGATCGGCCATGCCCTCGCCTTCATCGAGCAGTTGGAGTGGCCCGAGATGGTGGGGGTGAACCCCGAGTTCGCGCACGAGACCATGTCCGGCCTCTCGTTCCACCAGGGCGTCGCCCAGGCGCTGCGGGCCGGCAAGCTGTTCCACATCGACCTGAACGGCCAGTCACCGGGGAAGTACGACCAGGACTTCCGATTCGGCTCCGAAGGCATCCGGGACGCGTTCTTCTTGGTCAAGCTCCTCGAGGACGCCCACTGGGACGGCATGCGGCACTTCGACTCGCACGCCTACCGGACCGAGGACCCCGAGGGGGTCTGGGAGTTCGCCGCCGCCAGCATGCGGACGTACCTGATCCTGGCCGACAAGGCCCGACGCTTCGCCGAGGACCCCGAGATCCAAGAGGCCCTCGTTGCGGCGAAGGCCGATCGCCTGGCCGAGCCCACCTCCCCCGAGGGCACGACGCCCGAGGCGATCGCCAGTCTGCGCCAGCAGGTCGAGCAGAAGCGCGCGGACCCGACGTGGCTCGACGCCTTGGCCCAGCAGGGCTACCACCACGAACGGCTCGATCAGCTGGTCATGGACTTGCTGCTCGGGGTTCGCTGACCCGACGCCGGGCCCGGTCCCGCTGCCGGGCCGGGCCCGGCACCCCCCACTTGGGGTAGGCCTGGACGGCCAGCCGGGCGGGGTCGGCGATGACCTGGTCGATCATGTGCAGGGCAGCACCACGCGCCGCTGCCTCGAACCCGAGGGAGGAGATCGCCAGCTCGCAGCCACCGGCGTCGGGAGCGAGCACGCCCTCCACCATGACCTGGCGGGCGGTGGGCAAGATCCACTCGGCGACGTGCCGGAAGTAGCCACCCAGGATGATGACCTGGGGATCGAAGATGTTGACCAGGTTCGCGGCCCCGATGCCCACCCAGCGAGCCAGGGTCTCCAAGGCGGCGAGGGTGCGCTTATCCCCGGCGCGGGCCCGCTCGGCGACCCGGGCCGCCCTGGTCGACGCCGACCACTGTCGGGGTCCTCGACCCGTTGCCCTGGCCGGTGCTCCGGCGGTCCTCGCCGAGCGACGGCCCTGTGGGGGCGTCGGCTCGTCGTCCAGACCGGCCTCCCGGAGCAGCGCGTCCAGGCCAATCAGGGCCTCCCAGCAGCCCCGTCGTCCGCAGCCGCAGCGGGCCCCCTTGGGGTCCAGCTTCATGTGCCCGATCTCGCCCCCGTGCCCGTGGGACCCGAGCAGTCCCTGGCCAGCAGCGATCACCCCACCGCCGATACCGACCTCGCCGGTGATGTAGATCAGGTTCGGCGTCCCCGCCCGCGAGCCGATGCGGTACTCGGCGAGGGCTGCGAAGTTCGCGTCGTTGCCCAAGACGATGGCTTCGGGTGGGAGGTCGGAGACCTCGGCCAGGACCTTCCCGAAAGGAAAGCCCCGCCAGTAGAGGTTCGGAGCCTCGGTGACCACCCCGGTCTCCACCTCGACCAGGCCGGGCACGGCGACCGCGAGCCCCGCCAAGGTGACGTGGGCGGGCGACTTCCGCACGACCGTGTCGACGGCCCGGGTGCACAGGCGACCGACGGCGGCCGCTGTCGCCTCGGGACCCGAACGGGCCGCATCGAAGACGCGATCACGGTGATAGACGACGGTACCCGCCAGGTCCGTGCCGATCACCGTGATCCGGTCGACGCTGATCTCGGCGCCCAGCGCCAGGATGTGCCGACCATCGAGCTCCAGCTGGATGGCGGGCCGGCCAGGACGCGGCGTGTCGCTCGAAGGGGCGTCGGCGACCTCCCGGACCAGCCCGAGGTCGAGCAGCTCGGCGACCAGGCGCGACACGGTCGAGGGGGTCAGCCCGACCCGTGTGGCGATGCCGGCCCTCGAGTCGGGACCGACGGTCCCAAGATGGCGGAGGACCACCTCGAGGTTGTTCCGGTGGACCGCTCGATGGTCCGCCCTGGTGGGAGCCGCCGAGGCCAGCCTGTGGTTCACCCATCCCTCCCCTCCGTGGACCCCTGGGCCCACGCACCACGCATGGCAGACCAGACCCTCTCCCGGGGCATCGAGCCTCGGGAAGAACGTGCGGGAAATCCCTTGCGGGTCGGGGCGATCGTACTTGACACCCCATGTCCTCGTCGCTATGTTGCAGTTCGGTGCGGCTCGATAATAACTCGGGCTGCCATGAAGGGGAGGGATCGGTGAGGCGAGAGCCGGGCTCGGGTCCGGACGGCTGCCGGGGGGTTCGCAGCACGACCCGGCGCCGGGAGGGGAAGTGCTCGGCCGGGGACCGGTCGTGGCGTCCCTCAGGACGTGAAGCAGGGGGCTCGAGGCCAAGGCGATCCGGCCGGAGCACGGAGGGGGAGGCGATGCGCGCAACGTGGAAACGCAAGGGAATCCGAGGGCTGCTCATGCCAGCGGTGCTGGCGATGACCGCGCTCGGACTGGCCGCCTGTTCGAGCAGTTCGAGTTCGAGCTCGAAGACCAGCTCGGCGTCGGCCACTGCCTCGGCGGTCAAGGGGACGTTCTACGAGCTGTATCAGAGCTGCCCCTCGAACCCGTTCTGGGGTGCGGTGAACAACGGGGCACGGGCTGCGGCGGCGCAGCTGGGCGTGTCGCTCAAGATCGAGGACCCGCTGCGGTGCTCCGGTGAGGAGGCCCAGGAGAACTCGCTGCTCACCACCATCATCAACTCGCACCCTGCGGGCATCGCCGTGTCGGTGCCCTACGCCTCTGCCCTCTCGGCGAACATCCAGCGGGCCCGGAGCCTGCACATCCCGATCATCGCCTACAACAGCATCCCGCCGAACAACAATTACTCGGTCAACCCCGTCGAGGCCTATGTGGGGCAGCCGAACTACACCGCCGGCGTGGACCTGGGCAAGCAGCTGGTCAGCCAGTACCACCTGACGAGCGGTGACACGATCATGGTGGCCGACCAGTGCTACACGAACACGACCTGCAACGCCCGGTATCAGGGTGTGGAGAGTGTGGTCGATCCCCTCGGGGTGAAGGTGAGCGTCTTGAACCTCGACTACAGCGTGCCGACCTCTGCTGGCATCGTGAAGTCGTTCCTCCAGACCCACTCGCGGCCGACCCTCGTGGTGGCCCTCGGCAGCGCAGGCGAGGAGGAAGTGGTCGACGCCGCCCAGGCCCTTGGGCTCAAGCCCTCCCAGTTGCCCATGGTCGGCTTCGACGACGACGCGGTGACCAACACCTACATGATCGACGGCTGGGTGAAGCTGACCGTCGACCAGCAGCCGTTCCTGCAGGGTTACGACGCTCTGGTCGACCTCTACGACGCGGTGCGCTACCAGGCCTACCCGATCAACATGGACACGGGTCCGGTCTTCGTCACCCACACGGCCAACGACATCGCCAAGGGTTGGTTCAACCCGTCGGTCGTGAGCAACACCGGGATCTGATCGCCAGGGCGGAACCGGACGGTCAGGTGACAGACGGGAGGGGTCTGAGATGAGCGCAGACTTGGCCAACGCCACCACGGCGCAGGACTCGGCGAGCCCGCCGCCCCTCCCGTCTGTCCCTCGGCCGCTCACGAGCTACGTGAGCGGCCGGATGATCGCCGTGATCGGGGTCCTGGTCGCGGTGCTGGCCGTCCTCACCGGAACCAGCGGTGGCAAGCTCCTCAGCGCCACGAACCTCGGCGGGGCCCTCGACGCCAGCTCCGAGGTCGGCTTCATCGCCATCGGCGTGACGATGCTGATGATCGGCGGGGAGTTCGACCTGTCGGTCGGGCAGGTCTTCGTGGTCGGCGGCCTCGCGTTCGCCGGCCTCGACAAGCACATCGGGTTCCTCCCGGCCATCATCGTGACGCTCCTGCTCGCCGGTGCCATCGGGCTGATCAACGGCATCATCACGGTGGTGTTCGGCATCCCGTCGTTCATCACGACCCTCGGCACCTATTACGCCATCGCCGGGTTCATCCTCCTCATCACCGGGGCTTCCCCCGTCTCGTATCTCCCGCCTCTGCCGCACGTCTTCTCGGTGTTCAGCGCCCACGTCGGCGGCCTGGGCTTCCGGTGGGAGGTGGTCTGGTGGATCGGGCTTGCCGCCGTGGCGGCGTGGATCCTGCACCGGACCTCGTTCGGCAACCACGTCTTCGCCGCCGGAGGGAGCCCAGAGGCCGCCCGGGGCACCGGGGTCAGGGTTGGTTTGACGAAGATCGTCCTGTTCGTGGCCTGTTCCGCCCTCTCGGCGTTCTCCGGCATCGTGCTGTTCTGCCACCTGGGCTCGATGGAGGTGACCGCGGGTTCGGGCCTCCAGCTGCAGGCCATCGCCGCAGCGGTCATCGGGGGCACCGCCCTCTTCGGCGGAGTCGGCACCATCTTCGGCGGCGTCCTGGGCTCGTTCTTCCTCGGCGTGCTGACCGTCGGGCTGGTGCTCTCGGGCGCGTCGACCCAGTACTACGAGCTCTTCGTGGGCATTGTCCTCATCGGTGCGGTCATCGCCCAGGTCAAGACCGTCGGCGCCTCGCGGTTCGTCCACGCGTTGTTCCGGCGGAACTCGGGGAGGTAGGCATGGAATCGTCCGCAACCCAGAGGACCGACGGTGCCCTGACGGCGGTGGTCGGCAACCCGCCGGCCAGTGCGCCGGAGGATCGCCGGGAGACGGGCGTGCCGGG
This sequence comes from Aciditerrimonas ferrireducens, assembly GCF_023130475.1. Lineage (GTDB taxonomy): Bacteria > Actinomycetota > Acidimicrobiia > Acidimicrobiales > UBA8190 > Aciditerrimonas > Aciditerrimonas ferrireducens. The sequence goes on along the minus strand of NZ_JAKHEX010000013.1, from coordinate 51,368 downwards.
GCCCTCGGAGGCCGGGCCGGCGGCGCTGGAGCTGCGGCGGATCTCGAAGCGGTTCGGACAGGTCGTGGCGGTCCGGGACGTCAGCTTCTCCCTCGGCCACGGCGAAGTGGTGGCGCTGCTCGGTGACAACGGGGCCGGGAAGTCGACGGTGGTGAAGATGATCTCGGGGGTGTTCGCCCCGACCTCGGGAGAGATCCGCCTCGACGGGCAGGCGGTTCGCTTCCGGAACTCGAAGCAGGCCCGGGAGCGGGGCATCGCCACCGTCTACCAGGACCTGGCCCTCGTGCCGACCATGAACGTCTGGCGCAATTTCTTCCTCGGAAGCGAGCTCCGGCACCGTGGGCGGCTGGACGTCAAGCGCATGCGGGCCGAGACCGCGCAGGCCCTCCACGAGATCGGGCTGCGGAACCTCTCCTCGGTCGACCAAGAGGTCAAGGGTCTCTCGGGAGGAGAGCGCCAGGCGCTCAGCATCGGCCGGGCGGTCCACTTCCAGCAGCGGGTCCTCCTGCTCGACGAGCCGACCGCTGCCCTTTCGGTGAAGGAGACGGAGAAGGTCTTCGACTACGTGCGCCAGGCCCGCCAGAGCGGCATCGGCATCCTGCTCATCATGCACAACACGGTTCAGGCGTTGTCGGTGAGCGACCGGGTCGTGGTCATGCGCCATGGCGAGGTCGCGGCCGAGTTCGCCGTCGGAGGAGACCTCGAGGCGCTGGCCAAGCAGGTCAATCTGGCGATCAGCGGCGCGGCCTGAGCCGGGGCGCGGCGTCCGCAGCGAGCTCCCCGGGCGAGAGACGCCGAGCCGAAGGACCGGGGCGCGGGTGCAGGCTCGCGGTAGGCTGCGCTCGCCGGCCTCGGGGGGCGGCAGCGGACCGGGAGGGGGTGGGCCGATGTTCGACAGGGTGGTCGTGGGGACCGACGGCTCGGAGCGGGCCCGTCGGGCGGTCGATCTGGCGGCCGAGGTGGCCCGCCGGTTCGGGGCGGCGTTGGAGCTCGTGACCGTGGTGCCCGAGCGGGACGCCATCGGGGTGGTCGGGGCGTCGGTGGCGGTGGCCGATCCCACCGGCAGCACGGCGCTGCGGAAGGCAGCGGCCCTCGAAGCCCTCGAGGCCCTGGCGAAGGAGCTGAGCGGTCTCGAGGTTCGCTGCCACGTCGAGAGCGGTTCGGCAGCCGAGGGGATCCTGAAGGTTGCCGAGGCCGTCGGCGCGGACTGCATCGTGGTCGGCAACCGGGGCATGACCGGGGCCCGCCGGGTCCTCGGCTCGGTGCCGGCGACCGTGGCCCATCACGCCCCTTGCCACGTCCTGGTGGCGAAGACCGACAGCGACTGACGACCCGGGAACCGGTCCGGGGGTCGCCAGCTCAGCTCGATCGCTGCCCGACGGCGCCGGTTCGGCTCAGCCAGCAAGGGCCAGGGGCCGCTCCAGCACCGCGCCCAGGGCGGCCATCCAGCGAGCGGCGTCGGCCCCGTCGACGACCCGGTGGTCCACGGACAAGGTGCAGTGGAGGACCCGGCCAGCCCGCAGCGCGCCGTCCGGGTCGACGACGGGGGCGTCCAGGACCGCCCCGACCGCCAGGATGGCCGCCTGGGGCGGGTTCAGGACGGCGGCGAACTCCTCGGTGCCGAACATGCCGAGGTTCGAGACCGTGATAGTGCCCCCTTCCAGTTCGGCCTGTCGGAGCTGACCGGCTCGAGCCCGCTCGGCGAGGTCGGCCAGGTCTCGCCCCAGCTGGCCGAGGGAGCGCCGGTCCACGTCGCGTAGCACCGGGGCCACCAGACCGCCCTCGACGGCCACCGCCACGCCCACGTCGACCCGGTCGGGGACCTCGAGCGCGTCGGGGGTCCAGCGGACGTGCAGGGCAGGGACCCGCCGATGGGCCAGGGCCACGGCCTTCACGAGCAGGACGGTCAGGCTGACCTCGACGCCGGCGGACCGCAGGTCGGCCCGGAACGCCTCGAGGGCCTCCGCCCGGAGCGTGCGGCGGAGGTAGAAGTGGGGGACCTCGGCCTTGGCGGCGCTCAGGCGACTGGCGATGGCCAGGCGAAGGCGGCTGTGGGGGATCCGCTGGACGGCTTCTTCCGCCGACGACGCCGGCGCGGGCACGGTGGCCGGAGCCGGCGGGACCGGAGCCGCCGGGACGGGGGCCGTTCGGGTGGCGATCGCCCGCTCGACGTCGGCGCGCACCACCCGCCCTCCGGGTCCGGTGCCCTCGATGGCCTCGAGGGGGATGCCGGCCCGGGCGGCCAGCCGCCTGGCGAGGGGGCTGGCGAATCGGCGACCGGCGCTGACCGGGCCTGGTTCGGAGGGCGCCGGGGGCTGTCCCGTTCTGGGGGTCGCCGCTGCGGGGTTCGCTTCCCCGGGGGCCGCTGCCGACGGCCCGACGGTCGCCAGCCCGAATGCCACCAGGGCGGCCTCGGGGTTCTCGAGGGGCTCGTCCCAGGCGGCCAGGAGGGCCAGGGGCGCGCCGACCTCCAGGTCCTGGCCGGCCTCGGCCAGGCGGCGCACGACCCGGACCGGCCCAGAAGCGTCGAGGTCGACGCTGGCCTTGTCGGTCTCGACCAGGGCCAAGGGTTGACCGGCGGGCACCTGGCTGCCCTCCTCGACCAGCCACTGGGCCAGGCGGGCCGAGCCCGTGCCGGCGGCCACCTCGGGCATGCGGAGCAGCTCAGGCACGAGCACCTCCCGTGAGGGCCACGAGGGCCCGGGCCACCTCCTCGGCCCGGGCGATGGCCGCCCGCTCGAGGACCTCGGAGATGGTGGGGGAGGAGACCGTACCGGTCACCCGGGCGATCGGGGCGTCCAGCCAGTCGAAGCAGCGGCGCTGGAGCTCGTCGGCCACCCAGGCGCCCCAGGACGGGCCGAGGGGCCCCTGCTCGCAGATCAGCACCCGGTTGGTCCGCTGCACGCTGGCCTCGATCGTGGCCCAGTCCAGGCTGGCCCGGTCCAGCCAGCGCAGGTCGATGACCTCGGCGTCCACCCCGGTCGACTCGACCGCCTGGAGGACCTCGTGGGTCATCTGCAGGTAGCCGAGCACCGTGACCGCCTGGCCGCGCCGCCTGACGGCAGCCGCGCCGAGCGGCAGGCAGAAGTCCCAGTCCTCGACCGGCGCCTCGTCCTGACGGGGGTAGAGGTCGACGTGCTCGAGGACCAGGACCGGGTCCTCCAGGCGCAGGGCGGTGTTCATGAGGCCCACGTAGTCCAGGGGGGTGGAGGGGGCCACGATGCGCCACCCGGCCGAGGTGGCGAAGATGCCCGCGGGGTCCATGGAGTGCTGGGAGCCGTAGCCCGTGCCCATGGCCACCTTGGCCCGCAGCACCAGCGGCACCCCCCGGTCCCCGCCGAACATGTGGCGGACCTTGCCGATCTGGTTGAAGAGCTGGTCCGCCGCCACCCAGAGGAAGTCGGCGTACATGAGCTCGACGACGGGCCGGGCCCGGCCGTCGAGGGCCATGCCGCCGGCCAGGCCGCAGAAGGCGTTCTCGCTGATCGGGGTGCCAAGGACCCGGTCCGGGAAGGCCTCGGCCAGCCCCTTGGTCGCCCCGTTGGTCCCCCCGCCCAGGCGGTGGACGTCCTCGCCGAGCACGAGCACCCGGGGATCCTCGGCCATGCGGCGGCGGAGGACCTCGGCGATGGCGTCGACGAACCGCAGGGTCTGGCGGGGCCCTGGCGGCCCCTCGGGCGGTGCGAGGGGCGCGTCGGCCAGCTCCGAGAGGTCCGAGCGGATGCCCTGGTCGACGGTGGCCGGGTCGGGCAGCTCGCTCGGCCGGGGTCGACGGGTCCCGGGCCGCCCCGACGGGTCGGGCTCGAAGAGTTCCTCGGCCACCTCCTGGAGCAGGGCCTCGGCTCGTGCCCGGGTGCCGCCCAGGTCGTCCTCGGACCACGGGCCCCGGGCCACCATCCGCGCCGCGAGCGTGCCCAGGGGGTCCCGGGCCCGCCAGGCGTCCTCCTCCTCCCGGCTGCGGTAGCGGAAGGCGCTGCCCGGGAAGGGACCGTTCTGGTGGTAGTAGCGGTAGGTCTCGGCCTCGAGGAGCACCGGGCCGTCCCCGGCGCGCAGGTGCTCGAGGGCCGAGCGCATGGCGAGGTAGGTGGCAAGGGGGTCCATGCCGTCCACCTGCAGGCTCCGCGCCCCGAAGCCCGGTCCCCGGGCCGAGAGCCGGGGCTCCCCGGTGGCCTCCTCGATGGTGGTGGCCACGGCGTAGCGGTTGTTCTCCACGAAGAAGCACAGCGGCAGGTGCCAGGCGGCCGCCAGGTTCAGGGTCTCGAGGGTGGCCCCGATGTTCATGGCGCCGTCCCCCAGGTAGGTCACCGTGACCGCGCCGGTGCCGGCCCGCCGGTGGCAGAAGGCCGACCCGGCGGCCATGGGCACCCCGCCGCCCACGATGGCGTTCGTGCCCAGGGCGCCGGCCTCCCACCAGCGCAGGTGCATCGACCCGCCCCGCCCGCCGCCCCAGCCCCGCCGCAGGCCGCAGATCTCGGCCAGGGTCCGCAGCAGCACGCGCCGGATCTCGTCGGGGAAGGGGGCCACGGGGTCCAGGCCCCCGGGGGCGACGTGGGCCAGGGCCTTGGCCAGGAACTGGTGATGGCCCCGGTGGGACCCGGTCACGGTGTCGCCGGGGGCCAGGGCCAGGACCGAACCGACCGCACCCCCCTCCTGGCCGATGCTCGAGTGGGCCGGTCCGTGCACCAGGCCCTCGGCGGCCAGGCGCAGGACCAGCTCCTCGAAGTGCCGGACGAGGACCAGCTGGGTCCACATGGTGCCGAGCAGGCCCGGTTCGGCGGTCTCCCAGTCCTCCTCGGTGGCCTCCACCCGCTCCCAGGGGACGGCCAGCTGCAGGGCATGACGTGTCGGCATCGTTCCTCCGCCGCCAGTCTGTCACGATTGGATCCAATGTCAAGGCAAGTTCGCAGATCCTCCTGGGACTGTGCCGATGTTGGGCATAGAATGGATCCATGACGGGGAGTGGAGCGACGGGGCCGGCGGGGGCCCGGGGCGTGCCGGGCCTGGTGCGGCTGGACCACGTGGGGTTCACGGTGCCGGACCTCGAGGCGGCGCGGGCCTGGCTGGAGGAGGTGTTGGGCTGCGAGTACCTCTACTCGCTCGGGCCCTTCGAGCGGGACGGGGCCTGGATGGTCGAGCACCTGGGGGTCGATCCCGGGGCTCGGATGGAGCGCCTGCACTTCTTCCGGCTGGGTGGCCAGGTCATCTTCGAGGTGTTCCAGTACGCTGCGCCGGATCAGCGACAGGAGCCGCCCCGGAACAGCGACGTGGGCGGGCACCACGTGGCCCTTTACGTGGAGGACATGGACCAGGCGGTGGCCTGGCTCCAGGAGCGAGGGGTCGAGGTGATGGGGGAGCCGACCAGGAGCAGCGGGCCGAGCGAGGGCCAGCGCTGGGTCTACTTCCGGGCTCCCTGGGGGATGCAGTTCGAACTGGTCTCCTACCCGGGCGGCAAGGCCTTCGACCGGGTCGGCGGCACGGCCGCGGCCTGGGCGGCCCACCTGGCCGCTGGGGGTGGGACGGCCTCGGGGTGAGCGGGGACGGGGCGGCCGAGCTGGCGGTCGGCGTCGCCAGCGACCGGGTGGTGGCCGAGCTGCGCGAGGCGATCCTCGACGGGCGCCTCCCGCCGGGGAGCCGGCTGCGCCAGGAGGAGCTGGCGGCCCTGCTCGGGACCAGTCGGGTCCCGGTCCGGGAGGCCTTGCGGACCCTGGCGGCCGAGGGCCTGGTGGAGACCGAGGCCAACCGGGGGGCCTGGGTGCCCTGGCGGAGCCCGGCGGAGGTCGACCTGCTCTACCGCATGCGGGAGCGTCTCGAACCCTTGGCCCTCGAGGTCAGCCTGCCCAACCTCTCGCCGGCGGACCTGGACCGACTCGGGGAGCTCCAGGAGCGGATCCGGACCTGGCCGGGGGTCGAGGCGTTCTTGCGCCTGGACCGGGAGCTCCACCTGGCCGTCTACGCCGGGTGCACCACCGAGCCCTTGGCCGGCACCGTGCTGCGGCTCTGGAACGCCACCCAGCACTACCGGCGCCTCTACATGACCCTGAGCGGCCCCCGGCGGCACTGGGTGGTGAACGCCGAGCACGACCTGCTCCTCGACGCCCTCCGGCGCCGGGACCCGGTGGACGCCGGTCGGCTCCTCGAGGGGCACATCCGGCGGACCAGGTGCGAGCTGGCCCGCCACCCCGAGGTCTTCGACCGGGGGGTGCCGCGGAGCTAGTGGCTCCTGGCCCCCCGCAGCCGGGCCAGCAGGCCGGGCCTGGCCGCGCCGGCCGACGAGGCGCTCCCGCCCTTCGCGTCGCACTGGCAACGCTTCGAGGGGGGCACGTGACCGAGGACCTGCTCCACATGACGGCCGCAGCCCGCCCAGGTGGGCCGGCCGCACCGCTTGCACGTCACCGCTCTGCACATACCCATCAGGGTATCAGGCGGGGACGGCGCTCGCTGGCCAGCTCGGCGTGCCGAGCGGCAGCGGCTCGCACCGCCTCGGCGCCGGGCCCGCCGCTGGTGGGCCGCTCGGGGCGGTAGGGCTCGCCGAGGGCGCTGGCCAGGGTGGCCCCGATCGAGAGCCGGAGGGCGTCGAGGTCGTACCCGCCCTCCAGGACGAACAGCAGACGGCCCGGCCGGGGGGCGAGCTCCCGGACCCGGCGACCCAGCTCGGCGAAGTCCCCGGCGCTCAGCTGCAGGTCCGCCAGCGGGTCGGCCCGATGGGCGTCGAAGCCCGCCGAGACGAGCACCCAGGTGGGCCCGAACTCGGCGACCGCGGGACCGATGACCTCGTCGAAGGCCCGAAGGACCACGTCGCCGGTCGCCCCGGGGGGCAGGGGCACGTTGACGGTGGCCCCCGGGGCGTGGGGCCCGCCGGTCTCGGCCAGCCCGCCGCTGCCGGGGTAGAGGGGGTCCTGGTGGGTCGAGCAGTAGAGGACCCCCGGGTCGTCCCAGAAGATGGCCTGGGTGCCGTTGCCGTGGTGGACGTCCCAGTCGACCACCGCCACCCGCTCACCCCGCCGGCGCAGGTGGGCCGCCACCACCGCCACGTGGTTGATCAGGCAGAAGCCCATCGCCTGGTCCGCGGTGGCGTGGTGTCCGGGGGGGCGAGCGGCCAGCAGGCCGACCTCGGCCCGGCCGGCCTCGAGGGCCTCGACGAGGGCCAGGGCCCCGCCGGCTCCCAATACCGCAGCCTCGTAGGACCGCGGGCCGACCACCGTGTCAGGGTCCAGGGCCCCGCCGCCCTCGGCGCTCACGCGGGCCAGACGGGCCAGGTAGGCGGCGTCGTGGACCGCTTGGAGCTCCTCGGGGCTGGCCGGCCGGGGGTTCACGGGCACCACGGCGTCGGCCAGGGCCGCTTCCACCAGGCCGTCCTGCACAGCGGCCAGGCGGGCCGGCCGCTCGGGGTGCCAGGGTCCCGTGTCGTGGGGCACCCGGGCGGTGGTCACGAAGGCCAGCATCAGGTCCGGCGGAGCCGGTCCCAGGGACGACGAGCCGCTCGGGAGGGGGCCGTGCCGCGGTCGACCAGCGGTGCGGCGGCCCAGCCGAGCACGGCGGCCCCACTGGCCAGGAGGGCCACGGCTCGGCGCCGCGCCGGGGGCAGGGACCGCCAGGCCGCCACCGTGGCCAGGAGGTCGCCGCTGTCGGCCAGGGCGCCGGCCTCCACCCAGCCGCGGATCGGCTCACCGGCTCGGGCGCTCAGGAGGCACCCCAGGGCCAGGGCCAGGTCCCGTCCCCCGAGGGCCCGGGCCAGGACCCGCCCCCCCGGGGAGGCCGCGTCCTCGTCCCGCACCCAGAGCCGGGCCGACACGCTCGGGCGCACCAGGGCCACCAGCCCCAGGAGGCCCCGGCTGGCGGCCAGGCCGAGGGCGGCGGGCCGGGCGGCGCAGCGCCAGGTGGCCACCAGCGCGGCCCCTGCAGAGGCAGCCCTGGAGCCGGCGGCCCGGCTCGCTCGGTTCGGGCCTCGACCCTTCGCCGCTCCTGGCCTCCACGCCGCCATCCCTACCCCCGTCCCTGCTCGTCGTCGGGCGGCCCGGCCGGCCTCGCGCGCCCCGCTGCGAGGCGGCGCCGGGAATCGAACCCGGGTGAAGGGCTTTGCAGGCCCCTGCCTGAACCACTCGGCCACGCCGCCGTGGGGGCGAGCCTAGCCAAGGCGGCCGAGGGGCCCGGTCAGGGGCGGGGGCGGGCCGGGGTGCTCGCGGCCCAGGGACCTGTCGACCCAGGGACCTGGCTCAGGGCTTGTCGACGAGGACCCCGGGGTTGCAGACCCACGCGGGGTCCAGGGTGGCCTTGGCCGCCTGGAGGGCGGCACCGAAGAGGGCGGGGCGCTGCCGGTCGTACCACGGGCGGTGGACCCGGCCGACGGCGTGGTGGTGGGTGACGGTGCCGCCGGCGGCGAGGACGGCCTCCTGGGCGGCGGCCTTCACGGTGTCCCACTGCTCGAGCTCGGCACCCTCCCGGCCGGGGGCCACGAGAGTGAAGTAGGGGGCGGGCCCGTCGGGGTAGACGTGGGTGAAGCGGCAGGTGAGGACCCCGGTGCCGGCCCCGACCTCCTCGAGGGCTCCCCGGACGGCCTCGGTGACCGTGGCGTGGAGGTGCTCGAAGCGGTCCCAGGTCACCGCAGTCTCGAAGGTCTCGCAGACCATGCCCAGCTGGACGAGGACGTCCCGGACGTAGGGAGCCCGGAGGAAGGCGTCCCGCCAGGCGGCGCTCGCGTCGGGTCGCCCTGGTGCCGCCTCGGCCGTGGCTTCCCCGCCGGTCCAGCTGCCCTCGGGGACCCCGCCGTGGTCCCGGACCAGCTCCTCGGCCCGGGCGGCCCAGGCGGTGACCGGGTGGTCGGCCGACTCGAAGCCGACCAGGAGTACCGCCTCGTGGCCGTCCCCGATGCCGTTCACCTGGGCCTCGGCCGGGTCGACCAGGCGGCAGTTGGCTGGCATGAGGCCGGACTGGGCGAGGGCCCGGACCGCTTGGGCGCCAGCGAGGAAGTCCGGGAACCGGCAAGAACCCCCGGCCCGGAAGCGGGGCCGGGGCCGGAGGCGGACCCAGGCCTCGGTGATGACCCCGAGGCTCCCCTCGGAGCCGAGGAAGAGCCGGTCGGGGGAGGGCCCGGCCCCCGAGCCCGGCAGGCGGCGGGTCTCGAGGGTGCCGGCCGGGGTCACGACCCGGAGGGCTTCGACCAGGTCGTCGATGTGGGTCGGCCCGGTGGCGAAGTGGCCCCCCGCCCGGGTGGCCACCCAGCCGCCAAGGGTGGAGAACTCGAAGGACTGGGGGAAGTGCCGGAGGGTCAGGCCCGCCGGCCGCAGCTGGGCCTCCAGGCTCGGCCCGAGGACCCCGGCCTGGACCCGGGCCGCTTGGGAGACCTCGTCGATCTCCAGGACCTGGTCGAGGGCCCCGAGGTCGACCGAGACCGCCCCGGCGTAGTCCTCGCCGACGTCGGGCTCCACCCCCCCGACCACGCTGCTGCCACCGCCGTAGGGGACGGCGGCGATCCCGGCCGAGCTGCACCAGTCGAGCACGGCGGCCACCTCGGCTTCGGTGCGGGGCCGCAGGACGGCGTCGGGGGGGTGGTCGAGCTGGCCCCGGAGGGCCCGGACGACGTCCCGGAACGCCTTGCCCATGGCGTGCCCGGCACGGTCCTGGGCGCTCATGCTGGCGATCTCCGCCAGGGACCGGGGCGGACTCACCCGGGGAGCCGGCAGGTCCAGCTGGCTGACCGCCGGTGGCCGGCGGCGGCGGGCCTCGACGCCGAAGCGTCGGCGGAGGACCTCGGCGATCCCCTCGACCTCCTCGTCCGACAGCGCCCCGGTGTCGGTGCCCCAGCCCCACCACGACCGTTCCGGCATGGCCGGATCGTGACACGTCGTTGACCCGCCAGTCGAGAGGACGGGTGCTCGGGCCGCGGTGCTACGGTCCCGCCCGGTGTCCTGGGCGGCGCTGGGCCAGCGGGTGGCCGACCAGGAGGCCGTCGTCGGGGACGGGCTGCTCGGTGCCCTGACCGACCTGGTCGACCAGTGGCTGACTGGGCTCTTCGAGGCGGCTGTCGGCCCAAGGGGGGCGGGACGGCCGGGTCTCGCCCTCTGTGCCCTGGGGAGCTACGGCCGCCGGGAGCTCTGCCTGGGCAGCGACCTCGACCTGCTGCTCCTCCACGACGGCTGGAACGGGGTCGAGGCGGTGGCCGAGGCCCTCTGGTACCCGATCTGGGACGCCGGGGCCCGCCTGGACCACGCGGTCCGCCGGCCTGCGGAGGCTCTGGCCGTCGCCCGAGAGGACCTGCGGGTCCAGCTCGGCCTCCTGGACCTCCGACTGGTGGCCGGGGACCCGGTCCTTGCCGCGCGGGTCGGCGAGCAGGCCCGGGCCCAGTGGGCGGCCAGTAGCGCCCGCCTCGCCCCGCTGCTGGCCGACCAGGCCGCCGAGCGGCGCGAGCGGCTCGGGGACCTGGCGTTCCTCTTGGAGCCGGACCTCAAGGAGGCGAGCGGCGGGCTCCGGGACGCCGAGGTGCTCCTGGCGCTCGGCCAGGGGCGGCCGGAGGTGGCCGACGTGGTGGACCTCGCCGCGCTCGGGGCCAGTCGGCGCCAGCTCCTGGGGGTGCGGGCCGAGCTGCACCGTCGGCACCCGGCCAGTCGTGACCGGCTGGTCCTCCAGGCCCAGGACGACGTGGCGGCCGCCCTCGGCCTGCGCGACGCCGACGCCCTCATGGCTCAGGTGGCCGAAGCCGGCCGGACCATCGCCGTCGAGGGTCAGCAGCTCTGGCAGCGGGTCCTGGCCGCCTCGGGCGCCCCCCGGCGGCGCTGGTCGGCCCGGCGGGGCGGCCCGAGCCCCGAGCGGGTGGAGCCGGGGGTGGCCATCCTCCCGGTCACCTGGGCCGAGCGGCCGGCAGGGCGGGAGGTGGCCCTCGACCCCGACCAGGCCGACCTGGCCGACCCGAGCCTGGCCCTGCGCCTGGGGGCGGTGGCCGCCGAGCGGCGCCTGCCGATCCAGCGGGCCTCCCTGGCCCGCCTCGCAGCCGCCCCGCGGCGCGTTCCGGTCCCCTGGCCCGCGACCCTCCGCCAGAGCCTCGTCCGTGTCCTGGCCGCCGGGGCGCCCGCGGTCGACGCCCTCGAGGCCCTCGAGCGCTACGGCCTGCTGCGCCACCTGCTCCCCGAATGGCGGGCGGTGGCGAACAAGCCGCAGCGCAACGCCTACCACCGCTACACCGTCGACCGACACCTCCTCGAGACCGCCGCCCGGGCGGCCGCCCGGGCCGAGCGCACCGCTCGGCCGGACCTGGTCCTGCTCGGGTGCCTGCTGCACGACATCGGCAAGGGCTACCCCGGCGACCACGTCGAGGTGGGCGCCGAGCTGGCCCGGGCCATGGGGGAACGCATGGGTCTCCCCCCGGAGGACCAGGAACGGCTCGGCCGGCTGGTGCGGCTCCACCTGCTGCTGCCCGACGTCGCCACCCGTCGGGACCTCGGTGACCCGGCCACCGTCGCCCACGTGGCGGCCCAGGTCGAGGACCGCGAGACCCTCGAAGCGCTGGCCTGCCTGGCCGAGGCCGACGGCCGGGCCACCGGGCCGGCCGCCTGGACCCCGTGGAAGGCCGGGCTGGTCCGGGACCTGGTGGCCGCCACCGCCGCGGTCCTCCGGGGCGAGCCCCCGAGCGACCGGCCCGTCGGTCGGCAGCCGACGCCCGAGGAACGCCGGCTGGCCGCCCGGGCCCGAGACCTCGGCCGGGCGGTGCTCCACGCCGAGCCGCCGGTCGTCGTGGTGGCCGCCCCCGACCAGCCGGGCCTCCTGGCTGCGGTCACCGGGGTCCTCAGCCTGCAAGGGCTCGACGTCCGCTCGGCGGACGTCAGCGCCGTGGACGGCGTCGCCCTCGAGCGCTTCGTCTGCGAACCGGTCCTCGGCCGGTGGCCGTCGTGGGACCGGCTGGCCGACGAGGTCGAGGCCGCCCGACGGGGCCGGCTCCCCCTGGCCGAACGGCTGGCGGAGCGGGCCCGGACCTACGGGCCCGGTCGACGACCGGCCCAGGCCTACCCCCCGGTCACCTCGGTCGAGCTGGAGCCCGGGGCGTCGGCGTCGGCCACCGTGGTTGAGGTCCGCACCGCCGACCGCCCGGGCCTGCTCTGGCACCTCACCCGAGCCCTCGCCGAGCTCGGCCTCGACGTCGTGGCCGCCCGGGCCCAGACGCTCGGGGCCGAAGCGGTGGACGTCTTCTACGTCGTCGAGCGGGCCAGCGGCCAGCCCATCCGCCTGCCCTCTCGCCAGGCGGCCCTCCGGTCCGCCCTGGTCGACGCTCTTCAGACCCCCTGAGGGTGGGCTCGGCGAAATTCCCCTTGCCACCGGGGCGGTGAGGGGTGGGAGAATGGAAGCGGGAGGGGCGCCCCATCCGGGGCAGGTGCCGGCAGGCCGGCTGGTCGTGCCAGGTGGGGCCACCCGAGCGCAAGCAAACGGGAGGTGCCCGTGAGACGGAGCAGCGAACGGACGGTCGTCCGGCAGCAGACGGCAGCGCTGCTGCATTCCCTGGGCGCCACGCCCGGGGAGGTGGCGGCTTCGCTGGCCGCAGCCGGCGTGCGGGGCGTCCCCGCCAATTCCCGGGAATGTGCCGTTGCGGTCTACCTCGGTGCGGTCGTCAGTGCCGATCCACGGGTGCGGGGCGTCAAGGTCTGCAAGAGCGAAGTCCTGGTGGAACGCAGCGGCTGGTGGCGTCGGTCGGTGGTGGTGCCCCTGCCGAGCGCCGTCCGCCAGTTCATCGCCGCCTTCGACGCGCGCAGCTACCCGGAGCTGGTGCGGCCGGGCCTGCCCGCCGGCATCCCCCCGATGGGGCAGGACGGTTCCTCGACCAGTCCTTCCTCGGCGCTGCCCCAGCAGCCGGCCTGATCGGCCCGCGGCCCCGGGGTGCGGGAAGCCGGTCGGGGCAGGACGGGTTCGTGACGGGTGCGCCGACCGCTGGTCGGGGAGCAGTGCTGCTGACCGGCGGGACCAGCCGCCGCATGGGTGTCGACAAGGCCACGCTTCTTGTCGGTGGGGTTCCCCTGGCGTGGCGGGTGGCCCGGGCCCTGGCGGCCGTCGGCGGTCCCGTGGTGGAGGTCGGCCCGGGGGCCGTGCCCTGGCTGCCGGTGGCTCGGGAGGAGCCGCCCGGTGCCGGTCCGCTCGCCGGCTTGGTCGCCGGCTGGTCCTGGCTGGCAGCGATCGGCGTCGAGGGGCCCGTGGTGGTCGCGGCCTGCGACCTGCCCCGGCTGAGCACCCGGACCGTCCGATGGCTGCTCGAACGGCCCGGCTCCGGGTCGGTGGTGCCGGTCCTCGGGGGTCGGCCCCAGCCGCTCTGCGCCCGCTGGTCGGGGTCGGCGCTCGCCCGGGCTGCCCTGGCCCTGGCCGCCGGCGAGCGGTCCCTGCGGCCCCTGCTCAGGGATCCGGAGACGACCCTGGTGCCGGTGGACGACTGGCCCGAGGAGAAGCGGGTCGAGCTGGTCGACGCCGACCGGCCCGAAGACCTCGCCGGCCTCGGCCCCCTGGGACCCGGGCCAGTGGAGGCCGGTTCCGTGGAAGTCGGGTCGGGGGGCACGGGGTCGTCGGGTGCCCGTGGCCTGGACCGGCCGGCGGCGCCGGCCGACACGGTGCGGTTCGGGAACCCCCGGCGGTAGCATCGCTGCGTGGTCGATCCGCCGGCTGGGGACACCTGGGTGCGCTGCACCAGGGACCCCCTCGCCCCGGGCGAGGCGGCGAGCTGGGCCGTGACGCCGAGCTGCGGGGGCCTGGTGCTGTTCATGGGGACCGTCCGGGACCACGCCGAGGGGCGGCCCGGGGTCACGGAAGTGGCCTACGAGGCCTACGAGGAGCAGGTCGAGCCGGCCCTATGGGCGGTCGCGACCGAGGCCCGTCGGCGGTGGCCTGAACTCGGCCGACTGGTCCTGCAGCACCGGATCGGGCCGCTGGCGGTCGGCGAGGCCTCGGTCCTCGTGGTGGCCACGGCGCCGCATCGACCCGAGGCCTTCGTCGCCGGGCGGTTCCTCATCGACGCGATCAAGCGGACCGTCCCGATCTGGAAGCGGGAGTCCTGGGCCGGCGGCGTCGACTGGGGCTCGTGTGCCGAGGAGCTGACCACGCCAGACGCGGTCCCCAGCCCGCCTCGGTGGCCGGCTCACGACCACGGTCCGCACCACGCCGACGACCCGCACCACACCGACGGTGCGCGGCACGAGCGGGCGGGCACGGTGTCGAGGGACCAGGCCGGGATCGGGGCGGAGGCCCGGTCGGGAAGGGGTCACTGATGCTGCTGCCGCTGGCGGAAGCCCGCGAGCGGGTCCTCGGTCCGCTCGAACCCCTACCGACCGAACGCCTGCCCCTCGCAGACGCCCGGGGTCGGGTCCTCGGCGCCGAGGTGGTCGCCCCGAGCGACGTGCCCTCGTTCCCGAACTCGGCCATGGACGGCTACGCGCTGCGGGCCGAGGACACGACAGAGGCCCCGGTGGTCCTCGAGGTCCTCGGCACCGTCCTGGCCGGCCAGGCCCCGAACGTCCCGGTCACCCCGGGCGGCGCGGTGCGGATCATGACCGGCGCGCCGCTGCCGGCGGGGGCCGACGCCGTCTGCATGGTCGAGCTGACCGAGCCCGCCGGCCCGGACCGGGTCCGGATCGCCCAGGCCGTCCCGCCCGGGGAGCACGTGCGCTGGCCGGGTGACGACCTGCGGGCGGGCCAGGTGGTGCTCCGGGCCGGCGAGGTGCTCAACCCGGCGTCCCTCGGCGTGCTGGCCAGCATCGGGGTCCGGGAGGTCGAGGTGGTCCGCCGGCCCCTCGTCGGGGTCTGGTCGACGGGGGACGAGCTGAGCGAGGACCCCGGGCCCTTGGCCGTCGGGCGGATCCGGGACTCGAACCGGCCCGCGCTCCTGGCGCGGCTGGCCGCTGACGGCTTCGCCACCCTCGACCTGGGCATCCTGCGGGACGACGAGGCGGTCGTGGCCCGGGCGCTGCGGGAGGCGGCCGAGCGTTGCGACGCCCTCGTGACCAGCGGCGGGGTCAGCGTCGGGGACCGTGACGTCGTCCGGCTGGTGCTCGACGAGGTGAGCGGGGGCGAGATGGCCTGGATGCAGGTGGCGATCAAGCCGGCCAAGCCCTTCGGCTTCGGGCGGCTGGGCTCGCGCCGGATCCCCCTCTTCGGCCTGCCCGGCAACCCGGTGTCCAGCCTGGTCTCCTACGAGCTCTTCGTCCGCCCGGCGCTGCGCCGGCTGGCCGGCCACGCCCGGGTGGACCGGCCGGTCCTGGCCGGGGTGACCGAGGAGCCCCTGCCCCGTCGACCCGACGGGAAGGTCCACTTCCTGCGGGTGGCGTGCCGGATCCGGGAGGACGGCACCCTGGGCGTCCGCTCGGCCGGCGGCCAGGCGTCGCACCAGCTCCACGGCATGGCCGCCGCCCAGGGCCTGGCCGTCGTGCCCGACGGGACGGGCCTGCCCGCGGGGGCGCCGGTGTCGGTGCTGCTGGTGGAGGCGGACGACCTGCCGGGCCCCGGGCTCACCGAGTCGCTCGGAGTGGCGGACCTGGCGTCTGCCGGGAGCGGCGGGGGTCCTCGGCGATGAGCGGCGCCACCGGGGTGCCGGTCCGGCTCCTGCGCCGACGCGGCGCACCCGAGGAACCGCTCCCCGAGGGCGAGGCTCTCGTCGACCGTTTCGGGCGGGTCCACCGGGACCTGCGGATCTCGGTGACCGACCGCTGCAACTTCCGCTGCGTCTACTGCATGCCCGAGGAGGGGGTGGCCTTCCGGCCTCGAGAGGAGCTGTTGACCTACGAGGAGATCACGAGGGTGGCACGGGTCGCCAAGGCCCTCGGGGTCCGCTCGGTGCGGATCACCGGCGGGGAGCCATTGGTGCGGCGGGACGTCCCGACCCTGGTCGCCCAGTTGGCTGCCGTGGGCTTCGAGGACCTGGCCCTCACCACGAACGGGACCCGGCTGGCGGCGCTGGCCGAGCCGCTCGCCGAAGCCGGCCTACAGCGGGTGAACGTCAGCTGCGACTCCCTGCGGCCCGAGCGCTTTGCTGCCATCCGTCGGCGCGGCGACCTGCCCACGGTGCTGGCGGCGATGGACGCCGCCGAGGCGGCCGGTCTGCACCCGCTCAAGGTCAACGTCGTGCTGCTCGCCGGGGTGAACGACGACGAGATCGTCGACTTCGCCGCCTTCGCCCGGCGGACCGGCCGGGTGGTGCGGTTCATCGAGTTCATGCCCCTCGACGCCGAGGGGCGCTGGGCCCGGGAGCAGGTCGTGCCGGCCGAGCGGGTCCTGGCCGAGATCGACGCCGTCTGGCCCCTCGAACCGGTCCCCGACGCCGACCCGTCGGCCCCCGCCGAGCGCTACCGCTTCCGGGACGGGGGACGGGGGGAGATCGGCGTGGTGGCCTCGGTGACCCGGCCCTTCTGCGGCCGCTGCGACCGGCTCCGCCTGACGGCCGACGGGGCCATCCGGAACTGCCTGTTCTCCGACGACGAGCGCAGCGTCCGCGAGCTTTTGCGCGACGGGGCCAGCGACGAGGCCATCGCCCAGGTCCTGCGGGCCGCGGTCGGGGCCAAGCGGGCCGGCCACGGCATGGACGATCCCGGCTTCCTGCGTCCCCAGCGCTCGATGTCCATGATCGGCGGCTGAGGCGGAGCCCATGGCGGTCGTCACTGTCCGGTTCTTCGGCCCCGCCGCCGAGGCCGCCGGCTGTCGGAGCCTCAGCGTCGACGCCGACGATGTCGCCCGGGCCCTCGAGGAGGTCCTGGCCCGCTGCGGCCCGAACTTGGCCGCTGTCCTCGAGCGCTCGGCCCTCTGGCGCAACGGGGAGCCGGCCGACCGGGCCACCCCCCTGGCCTCCGGCGACGAGCTGGCGGTCCTCCCCCCGGTCTCGGGGGGCTGAGCACCCGGTTCGGCTGCCGGGCCCCGGGCTGGTCCGGGCCAGCGCCGTCCTCAGGCCCCAGGGGGCCGATGGCCTTGGTGGGCCTGGTGCGGATGGGGCTGCTCGCCGGCCAGGAGGGCCAGGGCGTGGGGGACCACGTCGAGCACTGCCCGGAGCTGCTCGACCGCGCCGGCCGGGGACCCCGGCAGGTTGAGGACGAGGGCCCGGCCGATCGTGCCGGCCTCCCCCCGGGACAGTCGGCCCTTCGGGCTCGCCGCCCTGGCCGCCTCGGCGAGGCCCGGCGCCCGCCGATCGACGACGTCGAGGGTGGCCTCGGGGGTCAGGTCCCGAGGTCCGAAGCCGGTCCCGCCCGTGGTGACCACGAGGCCGCAGAACCCCTCGGCCAGGCGGCGGAGCGCCGCCGCAACCTCCGACCGGCCGTCCGCGCTCACCGCCCGCTCGACCACCTGCCCCCCGGCGGCCTCGATGGCCTCGGCGACGGCCTGGCCGCCGCCGTCGGGCACCCGTCCGGCGGCCACGCTGTCCGACACCGTCAGGACCTTCGCTGACCAGGCCACCGCCTCGCCCCTCCCTGTCTTGCCGTCCCGACACCGGCGACAGCCAGCATCCGCTGCTCGCACCACCTGGGCGCCGAGGGGAGCGTAGCGAGGCGCACCGGTAGCCTGCCGGCGATGAGCACGACGACTGCCCAGTGGGCCGAGCGCTTCGCCCAAGCCCTGGGGGTGGCACCCCCGAGTCCTGAGCTGGTCGACCAGATCCTGGCCCTGGCCGGGGTGGCGGCCCACGCCGCCGAGCGGACGGCCGCCCCGGTGAGCTGCTGGCTGGCCGCCGCCGCCGGCCTGGATGCTGCCGAGGCCCTGGCCCGGGCCAAGCAGCTGGCCGAGGAGCTCGGGCAGGAAGGTTGAGCCCGGACGGCCTTGACCCGTCGAGCCGCCTGCGCCTGATCCGCTCCGAGCGCAGCCAGCGGGCCACGCGCGCTGCGAGCGGGCGACGGGAATCGAACCCGCATCACCAGCTTGGAAGGCTGGAGCTCTGCCATTGAGCTACGCCCGCAACGGCCCCGAGGGGCCTGGCTTCCCGACCGAGGATCTTCGCCCGGGAGCTCGCCGAGTCTAGCCAGGGCGGCGGAAGGACCCAGGGCCGGCGCCTTGGGAGGCAAGGTGGCCGCTTCGGGCGGTACGGTCGGGGCGTGGAGCCCGCATCGGAGGACGGCCCGGCGCCGTCCGGTCCTGCCCGCTCCCCTTGGGTCGAGCCGGGCGACCACGCGGGCTGGCTGACCGGCGTGGAGGGGCTGCGGGAGGAGGCGGCTGGGGTGGCCCGGCGGGCCCTGGCCCACCGGCGGCTGCCCCCGGCCCCGCGGCTGGCGAGCACAGTGGCGCACCTGGGCTCGGCGGTTGGGGGATGGTGGCTCACGGCCCGGGGGACGGCGCGGTCCCGGGCCGTGCTCGCCGCCCGGGTCCGCCGGGCGTTCGAGCGGCTGGGACCGACGTACGTGAAGCTGGCCCAGATCGTCTCCGCCGGGGAGGGGATCTTCCCGGCCGAGCTGGTGGCCGAGATGCGCAAGTGCCGGGACCAGGTCCCCCCAGTGGCCTTCGGGGCGATCCGGGGCGTCGTCGAGGCGGAGCTCGGGGCCAGCCTGAGCGAGACGTTCCGGTCCTTCGACGCCCAGCCCCTGGCCGCCGCTTCCATCGCCCAGGTGCACGCCGCCGAGCTGCGGGACGGGACCCCGGTGGTGGTGAAGGTGCAGCGGCCCGGCATCGAGGGGCGGGTCCAGCGGGACGTGGCCATGATGGCCTGGCTGGCCGAACGGCTGGTGGGCCGCATCCCGGTGGCCGCGCTGGCCAACCCGCCGGGCCTGGTCGAGGTCTTCGCCGAGACCATCGTCGAGGAGCTGGACTTCCGGCTGGAGGCCGCCCACATGCTGGAGGTGGCCGGGGTGCTCGCTGCCATGGGCCAGGACCAGCTGGTGGTGCCCCGGCCGCACCGGGAGCTGGTCACTCGGCGGGTCCTGGTCATGGAGCGGCTCTTCGGGCTGCCCTGGGGCGACGGCCAGGTGCTGCGCCAGGCGGGGGTGGACCCCGAAGCCGCCCTGCGGGTCGCCCTCGTGTCGCTCCTCGAAGGAGCCATGGTCGCGGGGGTCTTCCACGGGGACCTCCACGGCGGCAACCTGGTAGTCCTCCGGGACGGCCGGGTCGGCCTGCTGGACTTCGGCATCACCGGCCGGCTCGGTCCCGCCGAGCGCCGAGCCCTGGTGCGGCTGCTGCTGGCGGTCACGACGAACGACGTGGCCGGCCAGGTCGAGGCCCTCCAGACCCTCGGGGCCCTGCCGGCCGATCGGACCACGGCCGAGGTCATCGCGGCGCTCGGACTGGACCGTCCGCCCCTGGACCCCTTGACGGTGAGCGTCGAGGAGCTCGTCGCCGAGGTCCGTCAGGTGGTCTCTGCCCTGCTGGGCCTCGGAGCTCGGCTGCCGAAGGCCCTCGTGCTCTTCGTCAAGGACCTGGTCTTCTTGGACGGTGCTCTGGCGGCGATGGCCCCGGACCTCGACGTGCTGGCCGAGGTGGTCGGCCTGGTGCGCTACTTCCAGACCCGCCACGGCGCCCAGCTGGCGGCCGACTTGGGGATGGACCCCGCTGCGCCGGTGCCCGTCGACCTGGCCGGGGTGGCCGCATCGTTCGGTGCCCCCGGCGCGACGAGCGGGCTGACCGTGGCGGAGCTGAACGCCCGGCGTCGGGAGGTCCGGACCCGGCTGGAAGCCTGGCGCAGCGGGGGCGGCCGGGGGGACGCCGCCGAGCGGTCCTGATCGGAGGACCGGCTCGGGCAGGCTCGAGGGGAGCAGCGAAGGAGGAGGGGGGATGAGCGAGGTGACGGACACTGACGCCCGGCAGGACCCGGCCTCGGTCGCGGCGGGGTCCCTGGCTCGCCAGGCCGCATGGCGACCCGACCACCCGGCGGTGGTGGAGGCCTGGGGTGGCCGGGTCCTGCGCTACGAGGAGCTCGACCGTCGGTCCCGGGCGCTGGCCGCGGCCCTGGTCCGCCGGGGGCTCGGGCCGGGCAGCACGGTGGCCATGGCCCTGCGGAACGGCGCGACCTGGTTCGAGGTGGCCTGGGCCCTCCAGCGGCTCGGCGCCTACTGGGTCCCGGTGAACTGGCACCTGACCGCCGGGGAGGCCAGCTACCTGGTGCAGGACGCCGGAGCCCAGGCCCTGGTGGTGGACGCCGAGCTCGCCGAGCTCGCCCATGCGGCCTCGGCGGTGCTCGAGCCGCCGGCCCTGCGGGTGGCCGCCGGGGGCCCGCTCGAGGGCTTCTTCGACCTCGCGGCGCTGACCGCCGAGGACCCAGCAGGCTCGCCGGAGCTCGAGGGCCAGGCCATGCTCTACTCCTCGGGCACCACCGGTCGTCCCAAGGGCATCCGGCGGCCGCTGAGCCAGGCGCCCTTCGGGCAGCGGACCACCCTGGACGGCCTCCTCCAGGTGCTCTACCGAGCCGGCCCGGACAGCGTCTACCTCTCGCCCGCCCCCCTTTACCACGCGGCGCCCCTGGGCTTCACCATGGCCGCCCACCGGCTCGGGGCCACGGTGGTGGTCATGGACCGCTTCGATCCCCGGGGCTGGCTGGAGGCCGTGGCCCGCTACCGGGTCACCCACAGCCAGGTGGTCCCGACCATGCTGGTTCGCCTGCTGGAGCTCCCCGAGGAGGTCCGGGGCAGCTTCGACCTCTCGAGCCTGCAGGTGGTGGTCCACGCCGCCGCGCCCTGCCCGGTCGAGGTGAAGCGGCGGGCCATGGCGTGGCTGGGACCGATCCTCCACGAGTACTACGCCGGCTCGGAGGGCAACGGCTTCTGCGCCATCGGCCCCGAGGAGTGGCTGGCTCGGCCCGGGTCGGTCGGCCGGCCGGTGGCCGGGGCGGTGCACATCGTGGGCCCCGACGGGGAGGAGCTGCCACCAGGGGAGGTGGGGACGATCTACTTCGAGGGCAGCCCGCCTT
Source organism: Aciditerrimonas ferrireducens (assembly GCF_023130475.1). GTDB lineage: Bacteria > Actinomycetota > Acidimicrobiia > Acidimicrobiales > UBA8190 > Aciditerrimonas > Aciditerrimonas ferrireducens. The sequence continues at coordinate 30,538 of NZ_JAKHEX010000013.1, read as the reverse complement.
TCGAGTACCACCGGGACCCCGAGCGGACCCGGGCGGCGTTCCACCCCCGGGGCTGGAGCACCCTGGGGGACCTGGGCTACCTGGACCAGGACGGCTACCTCTACCTGAGCGACCGGCGGACCGACCTCGTCATCACCGGCGGGGTCAACGTCTACCCCCGGGAGGTCGAGGAGGTCCTGGTGGAGCACCCGGCGGTGGCCGACGCGGCCGTCGTGGGGGCGCCCGATCCGGACCTCGGCAAGCGGGTCGTGGCGGTGGTCGAGCTGCGCCCCGACCACGCTCCCGGCGACGACCTGGCCGGCGAGCTCACCCGGTTCTGCCGGGAGCGTCTGGCCGGCTACAAGTGCCCGCGGGAGATCCGGTTCGTGCCGGCCCTGCCCCGCACCCCGACCGGCAAGCTGCTCCGTCGGCGTCTTGTGGAGGAGCTCTGGCCTACGCCGCCGACGGAGGGGCCGCCGACCGCCGGGCCGACGGGGGGCGGCGCCGGCGCAGCCGGCTGACGGTCCGGGCGGTCCAGGCCTCCTCGAGGCTGACCCCGGCGTCGAGCAGTCGGCGGGCCTCGGCCGGCGGGAAGCCGGCCCGGTGCCAGGCCAGGCCCTCGGCGCTGGCCAGGCCGACGGCCGCCCAGCGCTCGGCGGTCTCGGCCAGGAGGTGCCGGACCCCCGGTGCGCTGGCCGGGGTGAAGCCGTCGGCATGGGCCAAGGCGGCCTCGAAGGGACCGAAGCCCAGCTCCTGCCAGCGGGCCACTTGGGCCTTCGGGACCCCGAGGTCCTCGTAGCCGGGACCGGTCGGCTCGGTCCTGGGTTCCTCGGTCGACACCGCCTGCTCCTGGGCCGCCTCGGCCGCCATCGCCTCCTCCTCGCCGTCGCTCCGCCTGGTCACCGCGTCGGGGAGGGGGGATTTGAACCCCCGACCTCCTGCACCCAAAGCAGGTGCGCTACCGCTGCGCCACTCCCCGTCTGGCCGCTCAGTCTCGCGCAGCGCCGGCGGGTGGCAGGATCTCGGGGTGCCGGTGCTGGTGCTGGTCCGCCACGGCCAGAGCTCCTGGAACCGCCGAGGGCTGGTCCAGGGCCAAACCCTCGCCCCACCCCTCACCCCTCGGGGCTGGGCCCAGGCGGCAGCGGTGGCCTGGCGGCTGCGGGACCTGCCCTTGGCCGGGCTGGTGAGCTCCGACCAGCGCCGGGCCGAGCAGACCGCCAGCGTCCTGGCCAGAGCACGGGGCGTGGTAGCGGTGCGCGAGCCCGCCCTCCGGGAGCGGGCCCTCGGGGTGGCCGAGGGAGGACCAGCCCCCCTGCCGACCGCCTGGAGCGGTTTTCGCGCCGGTCGGCTGGTGGACCCCGACGCTGCCCCGCCGGGCGGCGAGTCGGTCCGGCAGCTGCTCGAGCGGATCGGCCCGGTCCTGGCTCGGCTGGCCGAGGGGGCGGCCGAGCGGGGTGGGGCAGTGGTGGTGGTCAGCCACGGCGGGGTGGTCCGGGCGGCCCGGGCCCTGGTCGAGCACGGTTGGGCTGCGGCCTGCGCCCCGGGCACCCCCTGGCCCATGGTCCGCAACGGCGACCTCGTCGTCCTGCGGGCCGGCGAGCTGCTCCAGGCTCAGCGGGTCGCGCCCGCCGCCGGGTGTTGAGGCCCGGCGCGGCGGGCCCTCAGGGGCCGGGGGAATCTCGGCCGGGTCCGCCGTTGCCGGGCACCCCGGAGGCAGGCCGGCTCGAGGCGGCCGCGGCGGCACCGGGGGGCGTGCCCTCGAGGAGCCGGCCGAGGGTGCCGGCCGGACCGCGGGCGCTCTGCTCGTCACCGGCGTGCTGCTCCAGGGCCGGGTCGGGTCCGGCGGTGGTCCGCAGGCGGGGCAGGGCGCCGGGGTGGTGGCGGCGGAGGAAGTCGATGAGCTGCTCCCGGACGGCGCACTGGAGGTTCCAGGCGGTCGAGGAGTCCTTGGCGCTCATGAGGGCCCGGAGCTGCATGGTGCTGGTCCCGGCCTGGGTGACCTGGAGGGACCAGACGTTGCCGTCCCAGTCGGGCGAGGCCCGGAGGATCCGGTGGAGCTCGGTGCGCAGCTCGTCGACGGGCGCGCTGAAGTCGACCTCGAGGTGGACCCAGCCGATGAGGTCGGCGCGGGACTTCGTCCAGTTCTCGAAGGGCTGCTCGACGAAGTAGGAGATGGGCAGGACCAGGCGTCGGAGGTCCCAGATGCGGACCACGACGTAGGTCAGGGCGATCTGCTCGATGCGGCCCCAGTGGCCCTCCACCACCACGACGTCGTCGACCCGGATCGGCTGGCTGATGGCGATCTGGATCCCGGCGACGACGTTGGCCACGGTGGGCTTCGCCGCCACGCCGGCGACCACCCCGGCGATGCCGGCCGAGGCCAGCAGGCCGGCGCCGGCCGCCCGGACCGCCGGGATGCTGAGCAGGACGATCGCCAGGGCGACGACGGCCACGGCGAAGACCACCACCCGGCGGAGCACCTGGATCTGGGTGTGGACCTGGCGGGCCCGCAGGTTGTCGGGGGTGTCGGTCCGGTAGTGGCTGAGGAGCAGCTCCTCGAGCACGGCGGTGAGCCGCACCACCAGGAAGGCGCAGGCCAGGACCACGAGCACCCCGACGCCCCGCAGGAGGTCGCTGCGGAGCTGACTGGGGAGGCGGACCGCGGTGAGGGCGATCTCCAGGGCGACCAGGGGCACAAGGAGCTGGACCGGCCGCCGGACGTGCCGGAGCACCGAGCGGGCAAGCGCCCGGGCCGGGGCTCGGAGCGAGCGTCGGACCACGACGAGGGCAGCAGCGTCGAGGACCACGAAGCCCGCGACCACGACGGCGAGGATGGCGGCCGCCGGCATCAGGCCTCCGACCCCAGGCGGATCACGGCACTGCCGGTCAGCCGGTCCCCGGCCAGGTCGGCCAGGGCCTGGTCGGCTTCCTCGAAGCCGTAGGCGGTGGTGGTCGCCCGGACCCCCAGGCGGGCCGCCAGGGCCAAGAACGCCTCCCCGTCTGCCCGGGTGTTGGCGGTCACGCTCCGCAGGTCCCGCTCCTGGAAGAGGTGGCGCTGGTAGGAAAGGGGCGGCAGGTCGCTCAGGTGGATGCCGGCCGACACGGCCACGCCGCCGGGGGCCAGGGCGGCCAAGGCGTCGGCCAGGACCGGCCCGGCCGGGGCGAAGACCAGGGCCGCGTCCAGGGGGACCGGCGGAGGTCCGGCGGTGTGGGCCGACGCGCAGCCCAGGGCCAGGGCCAGCTCGCAGGCGGCCTCGGACCGAGTCACGACGTGGACCTCGGCGCCCTGGCGGAGGGCCAGCTGGGCGGTCAGGTGGGCCGAGGAGCCGAAGCCGTAGATCCCGAGCCGACCGGCCGGGGGCAGCTCGGCTCGCCGCAGGGCCCGGTAGCCGATGATGCCGGCGCAGAGCAGGGGGGCGGCCTCGAGGTCCGAGAGCCCCTCGGGGAGGCGGTAGACGAAGGCCTCCTCGGCCACGAGCAGCTCCGCGTAGCCACCGTCGAGGTCCCAGCCGGTGAAGCGGGCCTCGGGACACAGGTTCTCCCGCCCCAGACGGCAGGCTCGGCAGCGGCCGCAGGTCCAGGCCAGCCAGGCCACCCCGACCCGGTCCCCCGGCGAGAACCGGGAGGCGCCGGGTCCGGCGGCCAGGACCCGACCGACGACCTGGTGGCCGGGGACGACGGCGGGGCGGTGGACCGGGAGGTCGCCCTCGGCGACATGGAGGTCGGTGCGGCACACCCCGCAGGCCCTAACCTCGACGAGCAGCTGGCCCGGCCCCGGGCGAGGGTCGGGCCGCGTGGCGCGCCGGAGGGGTCCGCTGGCCAGCGGACCGGGACGATGGACCTCCCAGACCTCCACGGGCCCATGCTCGCGCGGCTCGCCGCGTGGGGAGCGGAGCCGGTAGCGTCCGGCCGATGTCGCCGCGGGTGGCGGTCTTCGACTTGGGGAGCAGCTCGTTCTCCCTCCTGGTGGCCGAGGTGTCGACCGCCGGTGGCCTCGAACCCGTGGCCCGTCACCGGGCGGGGGTCCACCTGGGCGAGGCCCTCGGTGGGGGCAGTGCACCGTGGCCCGTGGTGCGTCAGGGGGCCCTGCGCGCCGCCCGGGGCCTGGCGAAGGCCGCCGAGCCCTGGGCGCCGGTGCGGCGGGCGGCCTTGGCCACGGCCGCCCTCCGGGACGCCCCCCTCGGGGCTTCCCTGGTCGAGGACCTGAGCGAGGCCCTCGGGCTCCCGGTCTTCGTGCTGAGCGGCCCGGCCGAGGCGGCCCTGTGCGCGTTCGGGCACCACCAGGCGATCTGGCACGACCAGCGGGGCATGGTGAGCCTGGACCTGGGGGGCGGGAGCCTCGAGCTGGCCGTGGGACGCCACGGGCGCGTGCTGGCGAGCGCCTCGGCCCCGCTGGGGGCCGCCCGGCTGGCCGGCGAACTGGCCTGGCGGGACCCCCTCGGGGCTGCGGCCCGGCGGCGCCTGGAGCGGCGGGCGGCAGCGGCCGTGGTGGGCTGGCCCGAGCTCATCGAGCGCCACGGGGTGCCCCGGGACCGGGTGGTGCTGAGCGGAGGGACGGCCAAGGCCCTCGCCCGGTTGGCCACCGCTCCGGTCCGCCGCCAGGGCTCGGTGCACCAGGTCGCCCTGAGCCCGGGGGAGCTGGCCGAGCTGGCCCGCCGGCTGGCTGAGCTGCCGGTGGCCGAGCGGGCCCGCCTGCCGGGCATGCCGGCCCGACGGGTCGGGACGGTCGCCCCGGGGGCTGCGGTGGTGAGCGGGGTGGTGCGCGTGCTCGGTGCCGGCTCCCTGGTGGTCAGCGAGTGGGGCCTCCGGGAGGGTGCCGCCTGGGCGCTTGGGACCGGCCGGCTCCCCGAGCTGCTCGGGGATCGGTCGGCTGCCGGGCGGGGGCCGCTGCGGCGGGCGAGCCCGGTCCAGCCCTAGGCGGGGGGTGTCGGGTGCTCCTCGGTCCTGGCCGGGGACGCCGCCGCCACCGCCTGGTGGAACAGGTCGCGAAGGTCCCGGCGGGTCGGCCCGAACAGCGGGCCGGTCGCCGCGCTCACGCCGAGGTCCCCGGCGGCCGCCAGGTCGAGGGCGTCGCGCAGCCCGAGGGCCATGCGGGCCGGGGGCACCGAGCCGAGGGGCCCCCGCCAGTCGTCCTCGGGGCGCCAGCCGCTTCGCAGGGCAGGCGCCTCGACCACCACGACGGCCGGCCGGGCCGCCTCGAGGATCCCCGGGCGGCGGCCGAGCGCCCAGGGGAGGGCGCACCGGATGCCGACCCGGCCGAGGCGGCGGGTCAAGGTGGCCAGGTCGAGGTCGTCGATGTCGTCGGGCGGGGTGCTGGTCTCGAGGAGTACGACCACCCGTTCGGGGGGCACACCAGCGTCCTGGACCGTCCGGAGCAGCTGGTGGAGGTGCCCGGGACGCAAGAGCTCGGCCGCGGGGACAGGCAGCAGGGCGCTGGGGGGCGTGGTGGGCCAGCTGGCCAGGACGGCCAGGGACCCTGCCAGGAGGGACATGGCCGCCGGCCAGGTGGGGGCGGGCTCCAGGAGGACCCCGATGGTCGCGTGGTCGGCCAGCCGGAGGATGGGGGTGCAGGGCAAGGGCTGGTCGGCCAGGGCAGCGCCGGGGACCGTCGACGCCCCGGTGGCTCCCTCTCCTAGCGGGAGGGCCCGGGGCCGGCTCGCCCGCCGGACCCGGTTGCGGCCGGCCTGCTTCGCCTCGTACATCGCCAGGTCGGCTGCCTGCAGGAGGGCGGCGAAGCTCCGCTCGACCGGCGGCGCGCTCGCCAGGCCGATGGATGCTGTGACGGTGAGGGGCCCGGTGGGCAGCTCGTAGGGTTCGGCCAAGGCGGCCAGGGCCCGCTCGGCCAGCTGCTCCATGGCCGCCGGGTCGCTGACCTCGGGCAGGAGGATGGCCAGCTCGTCGCCGCCGAAGCGCGCCACCGTGTCCTGGGTGCGCACCAGGTTCCGGAGCCGGTCCGCAGCCTCGGTGACGACCTGGTCCCCCGCGCTGTGGCCCAGCGTGTCGTTGACCGTCTTGAAATGGTCCAGGTCGACGAAGAGCAGGCCCACGGCCTGCCCGGTGCGCTCCGCCTGGCGGAGGGCCTGGGCGGTGCGGTCCTCCAGGAGCCGGCGGTTGGGCAGGCCGGTGAGGGGGTCGTGCCAGGCCACGTGCTGCATCTGGCTGAGCAGGCGGGCGTTGGCGATGGCGGTGGCCGCCTGGTCCGCGAGCCCTTGGAGGCGCTCGACCAGTTCGCCGGGCCCCCGCCTGAGCGCCGGGGGCTCGCTGGTGTACGCCGCCGTGACGGCGCCGAGCAGCTCGCCGCCGGCCACGACCGGCACCGCCGCCACCCAACGGCAGCCGTTGCGGCGGAGGATGGCGGCCACGGTCGGACCGACCTCCTCCAGGTCGGCGACGACGGTCGACCGGGTCGTGACCAGCTGCCAGGCCAAGCGGTCGTCCTCGGGTCGCAGGGCGACGCGCTCGGCCCCTGTCGTGGCCCTCGCCTCCTGACGGCCAGCGACCGGCTCGGCCACCGCCACCCGCACGAGCGCGCCCTCGTGGGGGTCCCACAGCCACGTCGAGGCCCGGCCGGCCTGGGTGACCTCGGCGACGGCCGACGCCAGGGTCTCGGCGACCTCTTCGACCCCGAAGACCTGGGCCAGGCGGTGGGCCAGGTCCAAGAGGGCCCGGGCGGTGCTCTCCGCGTGACGGAGGTCGTGGAGGGCCGCCAAGGTCTCGAGGGCGTGGGCAGTGCCCTGGGCGAAGACCTCCAGGGTCTGCTGATCGGTCGGCCACCAGGCGCCTTCGGCCGGGCCGAGGGCGCAGAGCCAGCCGAAGTGGCGGCGGTCCGAGGCGATGGGAGCCACGAGCAGCTCGGCGCTCGGCGCGTGGCGCCCGGCCCCCAGGCCACGGACCAGTTGTGCGGCCTCCTCGGGGGGCAAGCCCACCGACCAGGTTCGCGCCGTGTCGCCGGGGGCCGGGGCGGCCGCCGCCACGTGGGCCTTGGCCCGGACGGTCTCGGCGACCCGACCGACCAGTTCGGCCAGCACCTGGCCGGGCTCGTAGGGGGTCCTGGGGTCGCCGGCCAGGGCCGCGGCGAGCGCCAGTTGCCGGGCCAGCCAGGCCACCTGGGCCAGCAGCGCGTCGCGACCGACCGTGGTGGGACCGCTCGCGCCCCCCGTCGGAGGCCCGGGCGCCGCAGGCAGGCCCAAGGGCATCGGCCGACACGCTAGGCGCGAAGGAGGACGCCTGGCGAGCGAGTCGTTGGGCGAACGGGTCCGGGGCCGCCCAGGCGGCCCCTCGAGAGGGCCGCCGGCGGGCCGGGGGGCCGGTACACTCGGGTCTCCTTATGCGAGCTACCGCCGAACCGGTCGAGGGCAACCGGGTCAAGCTCTCCATCGAGCTGGACCCCGCCGAGGTGGATCGGGCCGTGGAGGCGACGGTCCGCCGGCTGAGCCGGCAGGTCCGGGTCCCGGGCTTTCGGCCGGGGAAGGTGCCCCGGCGGGTGATCGAGAGCCGGCTGGGCGGTCCTCTGGCCCTCCGGGAGGAGGCGGTGAGCGATCTGCTGCCCGAGGTCTACGCCCAGGCGGTGGCCGAGACGGCCATCGACCCGATCGGGGCGCCCGAGGTCGACGTCCGAGGCCTGGCCGACGCCGGACCGCTGACCGTGGACGCCCTCGTGGAGGTCCGGCCCCAGGTCTCGGTCGCCGGCTACCAGGGCCTCGAGGTGACCCTGCCGGGCCTGAGCGTGGACGACGAGGAGGTCGAGGAGCAGCTCACCCGCCTGCGGCGCCAGCATGGCGAGCTGCGGACCGCGGACCGTCCGGCGATCGACGGGGACTTCGTGACGGTGGACCTCCACGCCAGTCGCGAGGGCGCCGACGACCTGGACGTGCAGGACTACGTCTACGAGCTGGGCAGCGCCAGTGCCCTGCCCGAGCTCGACGAGCACCTCCGGGGGGCCAAGCCGGGGGAGGTCCTGACCTACGAGGCCGAGCTGCCCGAGCAAGGGCCGATGACGGTCCGGGTTCTGGTGAAGGAGGTCCAGGAGAACGTCCTGCCCGAGGCGACCGACGAGTGGGCGGCTGAGGTGTCGGACAAGGAGACCCTGGCCGAGCTCCGAGCCGACCTCCGGGCCCGCCTGCGGCGAGTGAAGCAGGCCCGGGCGCTGGCCCTGCGCCGGGAGCGGGCCCTCGAGGCCCTGGTGGCCCTGGTGGCCGAGGAGCCCCCGGAGGTCCTGGTCGAGCAGGAGATCGACGAGCGGCTCCACGAGCTCGGTCACCAGCTGGCGGGCCAGGGCATGACCCTGGAGCAGCTCCTCCAGGCCACCGGCCGGGACGAGGCGGCCCTGCGGGACGAACTGCGCGAGGAGGCCCGCCGAGCGGTCCTGGCCGACCTGGCCCTGCGGGCCCTGGCGGACGCCGAGGGCATCGAAATCGACGAGGCCGAGCTGGACGACGCCGTGGCCGAGGCCGCCGGGCAGCTCGGGTTGGCCCCGGCCGAGCTGCGCCAGCGGCTCGAGCGCACCGGCCGACTGGCCGCGGTACGCTCGGAGCGGAGAAAAGCGAAGGCGTTGGCGTGGCTCGAGGAGCACGTCGCCCTGGTCGACGAGGACGGCAACCCCCTCGACCGGGCAGTGCTGGAGGCTGGCGACCCTGCGGCCCCCAGTCCAGACGACGAGCCTGGTGGGGAGGAGCCCGCAGGGGAGGGGAACGACGTGGAGGTCGAGGCGTGAGAGCCCACGGGTACCTGGTCCCCACCGTGATCGAGCAGACCGCCCGGGGCGAGCGGGGCTACGACCTCTACTCTCGGCTGCTCAAGGAGCGCATCATCATCCTGGGCACCCCCATCGACGACGCGGTGGCCAACCTGATCTGCGCCCAGCTGCTGTTCCTGGAGTACGAGGACATCGACAAGGACATCCACCTCTACATCAACTCGCCCGGTGGCGACATCACCGCCCTGTTCGCCATCTACGACACGATGAAGTTCGTGAAGCCGGACGTCTCGACGTTCTGCTTCGGGCAAGCGGCCTCGGCAGCAGCCGTCCTGTTGGGCGGTGGGGCGAAGGGCAAGCGGTTCGCCTTGCCTCACGCTCGGATCCTGTTGCACCAGCCCTGGGGCGGGGTGGGCGGCCAGGCCAGTGACATCGAGATCCAGGCCCGGGAGATCCTGCGGATGCGGGACCTGCTGAACCAGATGCTCTCTCGGGACACCGGCCAACCGGTCGAGCGGATCGCGGCGGACACCGACCGTGACTTCGTCATGACGGCGGAGGAAGCCGTGGCGTACGGCCTGATCGACGAGATCCTGACGACCCGGGACGCGGAGGCCGCCGCCGAGGCGGTCGGCGTCGCCTAGCCTGGCAGCGAGGAAGGGAGCACCGCCGGTGGCCAAGTTCGGGGACGGTGGGGAGCTGGTGAAGTGCAGCTTCTGCGGCAAGTCGCAGAAGCAGGTGAAGAAGTTGATCGCCGGTCCGGGTGTCTACATCTGCGACGAGTGCATCGACCTCTGCAACGACATCATCGCCGAGGAGCTGGCCGAGACCAACGAGCTGTCCTTCGAGGAGCTCCCCAAGCCCCGGGAGATCTTCAACTTCCTGAACGACTACGTCATCGGGCAGGACTACGCGAAGAAGATCCTCTCGGTCGCCGTCTACAACCACTACAAGCGGGTGCAGTCCGGGGCTGCCCAGGGCGGCGAAGACGTGGAGCTGGCGAAGTCCAACATCCTCTTGCTCGGCCCGACGGGGTGCGGCAAGACCTTGTTGGCCCAGACCCTGGCCCGGATGCTGAACGTGCCCTTCGCCATCGCGGACGCCACGGCCTTGACCGAGGCCGGGTACGTGGGCGAGGACGTGGAGAACATCCTGCTGAAGCTCATCCAGGCGGCGGACTACGACGTGAAGCGGGCCGAGACGGGGATCATCTACATCGACGAGATCGACAAGATCGCCCGCAAGAGCGAGAACCCCTCCATCACCCGGGACGTCTCGGGGGAGGGGGTCCAGCAGGCCTTGTTGAAGATCCTGGAGGGGACGACGGCCTCGGTGCCGCCGCAGGGGGGGCGCAAGCACCCCCACCAGGAGTTCATCCAGATCGACACGACGAACATCCTCTTCATCTGCGGAGGGGCCTTCGCCGGCTTGGAACGGATCATCGAGAGCCGGATCGGGCGCAAGGGCATCGGCTTCCGGGCCGACGTGCGCCGCAGCGGCCAGGTCCGGGACGACGAGATCCTGCGGCACGTGCTGCCCGAGGACCTCATGAAGTTCGGGCTCATCCCGGAGTTCATCGGTCGTCTGCCCGTGGTCGGCGCGGTGTCGAACCTCGACAAGGAGGCCCTCATCCGGATCCTGGTCGAGCCGAAGAACGCCCTGGTCAAGCAGTACCGGCGGTCCTTCGAGCTCGACGGGGTGGAGCTGGAGTTCACCCCGGACGCCTTGGAGGCGGTCGCCGAGCAGGCCCTGCTGCGGGGCACCGGCGCCCGGGGCCTGCGGGCCATCCTGGAGGAGGTCCTGCTCGACGTCATGTACGACCTGCCCAGCCGGGAGGACGTCGGACGCTGCGTGATCGACCGGAGCGTGGTGCTGGAGCGGGTCCACCCGACGCTGGTCCCCCACGGGGAGCCCGCCAAGCCCCGGCCCCGACGGGTCGCCTCCTGAACGGGCGGTGACGACGAGGCCCTCGGCGGGAGCCGACGGGGAGCTGGCGGCGCTCCTCGAGTGGCTCGACCAGCACACGAACCTCGAGCAGACCCTCCCGGGCAAGGTGGCACCCCCGACCCTGGAACGCATCCGGGCCCTCTGCTCCGTCCTCGGCGACCCCCAGGACGCCTACCGGGTGCTGCACGTGACCGGCACGAACGGCAAGGGCTCGACGGTCCGCATGCTCGCTGCGCTCCTGGAGGCCCGGGGCCTGCGGGTCGGGGTCTACACGAGCCCGGACCTCCACCGGGTCAACGAGCGGATCGCCCGTGGCGAGGAACCCATCGCGGACGAGGACCTCGCCGAGGTCCTCGCAGAGCTGCGGCGCCTCGAGCCCCTGCTGCCCGCCCCGCCGAGCCGCTTCGAACTGCTCACGGCAGCGGCCTTCTCCTGGTTCGCCGACGTCGGCGTGGACGTGGCGGTCGTCGAGGTCGGCCTGGGGGGCCGCTGGGACGCCACGAACGTCGTCCGGCCCGACGTGGCCGTGATCACCAGCATCGGCTACGACCACGTGGACCTCCTCGGGCCCACCCTCGCCGACATCGCCGGGGAGAAGGCCGGCATCATCAAGGCCGGCGCGCCCGCCGTGGTGGCCGAGACGGCCCCGGACCTCCGGGGGGTCTTCGCCCGCCGGGCCGCCGAGATCGGCACGACGCTGGTCACCCGACCCGAGCACTTCGACTGCCGGGCCAACCGGCCGGCGGTCGGTGGCCGGCTGGTCGACCTGGTCGGCCCCCGGGCCAGCTACCCCGAGGTGCTCCTCGGCCTGCACGGCGCCCATCAGGGGGTGAACGCCGCCACCGCGGTGGCCGCGGCCGAGGAGTTCTTCGACGGGCCCCTGCCTCGCGAGGTCGTCGACCAGGCCCTCGGCCGGGTCCGGGTCCCGGGTCGGTTGGAGGTCCTGGGGCGCGAGCCGCTCGTGGTCCTCGACGGGGCCCACAACGTGCCCGGCATGGAGGCCCTGGGCCGCGCCCTCCAAGAAGAGCTGGTGGTGGCCGGCCCCACGGTGGCGGTCATGGGCCTGCTCCAGGGCCGGGACCCCACGGCCATGGTCCAGGCCCTGCGGCGCGCCGGGGTGGCCAGCGTCCTGTGCGTCCCAGCCCCGTCGCCCCGCCGGGTCGAGCCCGAGGAGCTGGTGGCGGCGGCTCGGAGCGCCGGGGTCGCCGCGGTGAGCTTCCCCGAGGTCGACCTCGCCCTGGCTGCGGCCCGGTCGGCCGCCGGGCCCGACGGGCGAGTCGTGGTCTGCGGCTCGCTCTACGTGGTTGCAGCCGCCCGTGCCCTGCTCCTGGCGGAGGCCGGCGAGCAGGGGGTGATGGCGTCGGAGCGACGGCGGCCGGGCGACTAGCCTGCCCCCCTCGTGAACCGCACCCTCTTGATCGTGAAACCCGACGGGGTCGAGCGGGGCCTGGTCGGGGAGGTCCTGGCTCGACTGGAGCGCAAGGGCCTGCGGCTGGTGGTCGGCCGCTTGGAGGTCATCCCCCGGGACCTCGCCGCCGCCCACTACGCCGAGCACCAGGGCAAGCCGTTCTACGACGACCTCCTGGCCTTCATCACCCGCTCGCCGGCCTTCGTGGCGGTGGTGGAGGGGCCGAAGGACACCTGGCGGATCCTGCGGACCCTGATGGGGCCGACCAACCCGGCCGAGGCCCCGCCGGGGACGATCCGGGGGGACCTGGCCACCGAAACGGCGGAGAACCTGGTCCACGGGTCGGACTCCGCGGAGGCCGCCGCCCGCGAGATCGCCCTCTTCTTCCCGCAGCTGGCGTGAGCCGGGGGGTCGCCCGGTCCCGAGGCCGACTGGCGGGCCGGAGGGGCCTGGCGCCTTGAGCGAGCCGTCCAGATCCCCTAGCCTTGGCCCGACGCCGGCGGGGCTCCGGTCCGTGCCTGCCGGGCCCGCTGGGCACCCCCTCCCCGAGCGATCCGAAGAGCGAGGCTTGCCATGGCAGAGAACCGGTTGTTCCTGCTCGGCCGGGACATGGCCGTCGACCTGGGAACGGCGAACACCCTGGTCTACGTCCGGGGCCGGGGCATCATCCTGAACGAGCCCTCGGTCGTGGCGGTCAACGTCCGAGACGGCCGCCCGCTCGCGGTGGGAGCCGAGGCGAAGCGGATGATCGGTCGGACCCCCAGCCACATCCAGGCCATCCGGCCGCTCAAGGACGGGGTGATCGCCGACTTCGAGATCTGCGAGAAGATGCTCCGCTACTTCATCCAGCGGGTCCACCAGCGGCGCTTCGCCAAGCCCCGGATGGTCATCTGCGTCCCCTCGGGCATCACTGGCGTGGAGCAGCGGGCGGTGATGGAGGCGGCCGAGTACGCCGGGGCCCGGAAGGCCTACATCATCGAGGAGCCCATGGCAGCGGCCATCGGGGCCGGGCTGCCGGTCCACGAGCCGACGGGCAACATGGTGGTGGACATCGGCGGGGGGACCACCGAGGTCGCGGTCATCTCCCTCGGGGGGATCGTCACCAGCCAGTCGGTCCGGATCGGTGGCGACGAGCTGGACGAGGCGATCATCGCCTACATCAAGAAGGAGTACAGCCTGGCGCTCGGGGAGCGGACCGCCGAGGAGATCAAGATCGCCCTGGGCTCCGCCTACCCCCTGGAGGAGGAGCTGCACGCCGAGATCCGGGGTCGGGACCTCGTGACCGGCTTGCCGAAGACGGTGGTGGTCTCGACCGAGGAGATCCGCCGGGCCATCGAGGAGCCGGTGGCAGCCATCGTGGACGCCGTGAAGGTCACCTTGGACAAGACCCCCCCGGAGCTGGCCGCCGACATCATGGAGCAGGGCATCGTGCTGACCGGGGGTGGCGCGCTGCTTCACGGCCTCGACGCCCGGCTGCAGGAGGAGACGGGGATGCCCATCGTGGTGGCCCGCGACCCCCTGAACTGCGTGGCGGTCGGCAGCGGCCAGTGCCTCGAGGAGTTCGAGGCCCTGAAGCAGGTCCTCATCACCTCCTCGCCCGCTTGATGGTGACTCGACGAGCCGGTCGCCGGGCCGGTCGGCCCTGAGCATGGCCCGGCCCCGTCCTCGCCGGGCCCGCCGGGTCCGCCGGACGTGGCTCCGGGTCCTGGGCCTGGTGGTTGTCTCGGCCGTCTTGGTGACCCTCGACTACCGGGGTGAGCTCCACGGAGCGGTCAACGCGGCCCGCCGCTCGACCGCCGACGCCCTGAACCCGGTGGAACGGGCGGTCGACGACGTCTTGCACCCGGTCGGCCACTTCTTCGCCGGTGCCCTTGAGTACGGCTCCCTGGCCCGGCAGAACGCCGAGCTGCGCCTGGAGCTTCGCCGGGCCGAGGGGCAGGTGCTCCGGCTGGGGACCGAACGCCGGGAGCTCGACCAGCTGGCCCGGCTCGAGCACCTGCCCTTCGTCGACGTGGCCACCATCCCGACGGTGACCGCCGAGGTGATCGGCCAGAGCAGCTCGAACTTCGAGGCGACGGTCACCCTGGACAAGGGCCAGGACGACGGGGTCGCGGTCGGGATGCCGGTGGTGGACGGGCTGGGGCTGGTCGGTCGGGTCGTCCAGGTGGCCAGCCATCAGGCCACGGTCGAGCTCATCACCGACTCCCGCAGCGTCGTCTCGGTGACCTACGGCACCGCTGGGGCCCTGGCGGCCGCCAGCGGGCAGGGCCCCGGTGCGGCCCTGCGGGTCGACTACGTCCCGAACCGGGCGCCGATCCACCGGGGGGAGCTGCTGTCGACCTCAAGCGTCCGGAGCACGGCGGCTGGCACCCAGGCGACGGTCAGCGCCCGACCGGTCGCCGACCTGGGGAGCCTGGGCTTCGTCGACGTCCTGGCCTGGGAACCGCCGGGATGAGCCAGGTCGAAGCGCCCCTCGAGGGCAGCCAGCCCCTGCCCCTCGAAGCCCTGGTCCGGCTGTCCCTGGTGGTGGTGGTCAGCCTGGTCCTCCAGCTCTCCCTGCTCGACGGCGTCCGCGTGGCCGGCGCCCATCCGGATCTCCTGGTTCTCCTGCCGGTGGCCGTGGGCCTGCTGGCCGGCCCGGATCGGGGGGCCAGCGTCGGGTTCGTCGTGGGGCTCGTCACCGACCTGGTCCTCCCCACCCCCTTCGGCCTCTCGGCCCTCGTCGGCACCCTCCTCGGGGCCGCCGCCGGCAGCCTGCGGCCAGGCCGCGCTCGACCGTCGCTCTGGATGGCGGTCCCCCTGGTCGCGGCGGGCGCCGCGGCGGGGACGGTCCTGCGCGGGGTGCTGCTGGCGCTCTTCGGGGTGCCCAAGGCGCTCACGGCCTACCTGCCCCCAGCCCTCGTGGTGGTGACCGTGGGCGGCCTGGTCCTCGGACCGCTCGTGCTGCGGGCGGTCCGCTGGGCCCTGCCGGTCGAGGAGCCGGCCCGTCCCGGCCCGGGACTCGGGGGATCGGCGGCCCCCGGGCGCGTCCGCACCTGACGCAGGAACACCGAACGTGGCCTTAGGCGCGCGGCACGCCACGATCTCCCCGGTTCGGCGCGCCGGGGACCTAGACTGCGAGCAGCGATGGAGAACCTGTGGCCACGGATCGAGCCCCTCTTGGCCCAGGTCGAGAAGCCGGCCCGGTACATCGGCGGGGAGCTGGGTGCCCAAGAGCCCTGCCATGGACCGGGACGGGTCTCCTGGCTGCTGGTCTACCCGGACAGCTACGAGATCGGCCTGCCCAACCAGGGGCTCCAGATCCTCTACGAGATCCTGAACGAACGGCCCGACGCGGCGGCCGAGCGGACCTACGCGCCGTGGGTGGACATGGAGGCCGCCATGCGGGCGGCCGGGGTCCCGCTGTTCTCCTTGGAGACCCACCGGCCCGCGGCAGCCTTCGACGTCATCGCCTTCAACCTGGCGGCCGAGCTCACCTACACGAACGTCCTGAACCTTCTCGACCTGGCCGGCCTGCCGGTGCGCAGCGCGGCGCGCGACTCGAGCCATCCCCTGGTGCTCGCCGGCGGGCACTGCGCCTTCAACCCCGAGCCCTTGGCCGACTTCGTGGACGCCTTCGTGCTGGGCGACGGCGAGGAGGTGGTGGGGGAGCTGACCGAGGTGCTCGGCGGCGGGGACTGGACGGGGCCCGAGGGTCGCCACGCCCTGCGTCTCGCCCTGGCCCAGGTGCCCGGGGTCTACGTCCCGGCCCTCTACCAGCCCGAGCTGGACCCGGCGGGGCGGCCCGTGAGCCTGCGGCCGCGGTTCCCGCAGGCGCCCGAGCGGGTGGAGAAGCGGACGGTGGCCGACCTGGCGGCTTGGCCCTACCCGAAGCGGCAGCTCGTGCCCCTCATCGAGGTGGTGCACGACCGGCTCAACGTCGAGGTGTTCCGGGGGTGCACCCGAGGCTGCCGGTTCTGCCAGGCAGGCATGATCACCCGACCGGTCCGGGAACGCCCCGCGGCCCAGGTCGCGAGGATGGTCCGCGAGGGCCTGGCCCGGACCGGCTACGACGAGGTGGCCCTGACCTCGCTCTCGACCGCCGACTTCTCGGGCATCGAGGAGACCGTGCGGGCGGTCATGGACGCCCCGGGCCGCCTCGGGCCCGTGGCCGTCAGCCTGCCGAGCCTGCGGGTGGACGCCTTCACCGTCGGCCTGGCCGCCCAGATCCAGCGGACCCGGCGGACCGGGTTGACGTTCGCCCCCGAAGGCGGGACGTGGCGGATGCGGCGGGTCATCAACAAGCTGATTCGCGAAGAGGACCTCTACGCCGCCGTCGAGGCGGCCTTCGCCCAGGGGTGGCGGCGGGTCAAGCTCTACTTCCTCATCGGCCTGCCCACCGAGACCGACGAGGACGTCCTCGGCATCGCCGAGCTGACGAAGCGCTGCGTGGCCATCGGCCGGGCCCACCACCGGTCGGTGACCGTGACCGCGTCGGTCGGCGGGTTCGTGCCGAAGCCCCACACGCCCTTCCAGTGGGCCCGGCAGGACACCCCCGAGGAGCTGCGTCGCAAGGTCGGGCTGCTGAAGGACGCCCTGCGGGGGGTCCGGGGGGCGTCGCTGCGCTGGCACGACCCGGCGGCCTCGGCGGTCGAGGGGCTGCTCAGCCGGGGCGACCGTCGGGTGGGCGCGGTCATCGAGCGGGTCTGGCGGGCCGGGGGCACCTTCCAGGAGTGGTCGGAGCGCTTCGAGCTGGCCCGCTGGGAGGACGCCCTGGCCGAGGAGGGACTCTCCCTCGACGAGCTCGTCCACCGGGAGCGCGCCGAGGACGAGCCCCTGCCCTGGGACCACATCTCCGCCGGCTTGCACCGGGACTTCCTCTGGCAGGACTGGCAGGACGCCCTGGCCGAGCAGGGGGTGGAGGACTGCCGGTGGACCCCGTGCTACGACTGCGGCGCCTGCACGGGGTTCGGCCTGGAGCACGTCGTGGCCTCGACCACGCCGCCCGCGGGGGGGAGCCAGGGCACCGGCCAGGACCTGGCGAGCGGGGGCCGGGTCCCGGTCCGGTTCCTGCCGGTGGGGGCCGGCCGGTGACCGACCAGGGCGGGGACGGCCGGCTGGTGCTGCGGCTGCGGTACACGAAGCTGGGCAAGCTTCGCTGGCTCTCCCACCGGGACCTGGCCCGGGTCCTCGAGCGGGCCCTGCGCCGGGCCCGCCTGCCGGTGGCCTACTCCGCCGGCTTCTCCCCCCATCCCCTGTTGAGCTTCGGGCTGGCCTTGCCCACCGGGTGCGAGTCCACGGCGGAGTACCTGGACGTGCGGCTCGAACCCACGCCTGGGCTCCTGGAGGCCGGTCCGGCCCTCCCCGACCTGGTCCGCCGGGAGCTCGGGCCGGCCCTGCCCCAGGGGGTGGCGGTCCTGGCGGCCGCGGTCCTCGAGGGATCCTCGCGCTCCCTCCAGCAGATCGTGACCGCCTGCGAGTGGCAGCTCCTCGCCCCTGGGGCCGACCCTGCTGCGCTTCGACGGCGGGCGGCCGAGCTGCTGGACGCGGAGTCGGTGCCGGTGGCCCGACAGCGGCGAGGGGCCCTCGTGGAAGAGGACCTCCGCCCCGGCCTGCTGGCGCTGCGGGTCGAGGACCCCCAGGCCGACCCGGAACCGTCCGGTCCCCAGGTCGTGGCCGAGCTGGCCACCGGGGTGCCCGGTGCCCGCCCCGACGGCCTGGCCCGCGCCCTGGGCATCCCCGGCGCCCTGGTGCGCCGGACCCACCAATGGACGAACGTCGAGGGCTCCCGGCGGGAGCCCCTCGATGCCGGGCCCCCGGCCCTCGTCCCCGAGGGGGCGGCCCGGTGACCACGAGGAAGGATCGTTCCCATGTCCGACGACCCTGCCGGCACCCCGGTGGCCGGGGCTGCCGACGACAGCCCGCCGGTCCCGGGGCCTGCGCCGGCGGCTCCCAGCGGCTCCCCCGCCCGTCCCGTCCCGGGGCCGGCTGAGGGGCCGACGAACGGGCAGGCCGCCCCGGCCAAGCCTCGGATCGGCGACACCCGGCCAGCGCCCCCCGTGCTGGCCAAGCCCCGCATCGGCGACACCCGGCCAGCGCCCCCGGTCCAAGGTCCCCCGTCCGGGGGGGCCAGCCGCTCTCGCCGGCGGCGGCGAGGCAGCGGCGGGCAGGGCGGCTCCGGTGGGGTGGCCGGTGGGCGGGGCCCGTCGGCGGCCCCGTCGGTCTCGGCGCCCCCGGCCCCGTCGGCGGGGCGGGCGGGCAGGGGAACCGAGGGACCGGCGGGCACCACCGAGGGTGCCTCGAATCCGCCGAGCCGGCCCCGGGGTGAGCGGCGCCGGGAGCGGCGCAGCCGGGCCGTCGGCCGCTACATGATGTGCGTCCACGTGCGACCGGAGGCCACCCAGATCGCCGTCCTGGAGGGTCGGACCCTCGTGGAGCACCTGGTGTCCCGGGCGGCCGACGACGTGCACCAGATTGACGGCAACATCTACCAGGGTCGGGTGCAGAACGTGCTGCCGGGCATGGAGGCAGCGTTCGTGGACATCGGGACCCCGAAGAACGCCGTGCTCTACCGCGGCGACGTCCGCTACGACCCCGAGGACGTCGAAGGGGAGCCGGGGGCCCAGCCCCGGATCGAGGACGTCTTGGAGCCCGGGCAGCTCATCGTGTGCCAGGTGACGAAGAACCCCATCGGGGCGAAGGGCGCCCGGCTGACCCAGGAGGTGTCGCTGCCGGGGCGCTTCGCCGTCATGGTGCCCAACTCCCGGACGTTCGGCATCTCCAAGCGCCTCGACGACGCGGAGCGGCGTCGACTGCGGCGAATCCTCGACGAGGTCCGGCCCGAGGGCCACGGCCTCATCGTCCGGACGGCGGCCGAGGGAGCCAGCCGGGAGGAGCTCGCCGCCGACGTCCAGCGGCTCCTGGCCCGCTGGCAGGCCATCGAGGCCTCGGCCCGGGAGGCCCGCCAGCCCCAGCTGCTCTACCGGGAGCCCGACATGGCGGTCCGGATCGTCCGGGAGGAGCTGAACCGGGACTACCGGGCGGTGCTGATCGACGACTGGGGGCTCTACGAGGCCGTGCGGCGCTACGTGGAGGAGATGGAGCCGGAGCTGGCCGACCGGGTCGAGTACTACGACCCCGAGGAGGAGCGCCTGCCGATCTTC
This sequence comes from Aciditerrimonas ferrireducens, assembly GCF_023130475.1. Lineage (GTDB taxonomy): Bacteria > Actinomycetota > Acidimicrobiia > Acidimicrobiales > UBA8190 > Aciditerrimonas > Aciditerrimonas ferrireducens. The sequence goes on along the minus strand of NZ_JAKHEX010000013.1, from coordinate 11,367 downwards.
GAGCGCTTCCACGTCCACGAGCAGCTCCACAAGGCCCTCGACCGCAAGGTCTGGCTGCCCTCGGGGGGCTCGATCATCATCGAGCGGACCGAGGCCCTCACGGTGATCGACGTGAACACCGGGAAGAACGTCGGCCGGTCCAACCTCGAGGAGACCGTCTTCCGGAACAACCTCGAGGCGGCCGAGGAGATCGCCCGCCAGCTCCGCCTGCGGGACATCGGCGGCATCATCGTCATCGACTTCATCGACATGGAGCACAAAGAGCACCGGGAGCAGGTCACCCAGGCCCTGCGGGCCGCCCTGGCCAGGGACAAGACCCGCACCCAGGTCTTCGAGATCTCCGAGCTCGGCCTGGTCGAGATGACCCGCAAGCGGGTCTCGGAGGGCCTGGTCGAGGCCCTCTCGCAGACCTGCCAGGTCTGCGGCGGCCGGGGCCTGGTCCTGGACCGCTCCTTGCTCTGAACCGAGGGGTCCTCGCCAGCGGGCTAGACTCTCCCCGCTATGTACGCCGTCGTCCGCAGCGGAGGGAAGCAGGAGCGGGTCGAGCCCGGCGCGACCGTGCTCGTCGAGCGCCTGGCGGCACCCGTGGGAGCCGAGGTCGAGCTGGAGCCGGTCCTCGTGGTCGACGGGGAGCGGGTCCTCGCCACCCCGGCCGAGCTGGCCGGGGCCCGGGTGACCGCCCGGGTGCGCGGCGAGCGCCTCGGGCCGAAGATCCGGGGCTTCACCTACAAGCCCAAGACGAACCAGCGGCGGCGATTCGGTCACCGTCAGCGGCACACCGAGCTCGAGATCCTCGAGGTCCGAGCCGGCTGAGCAGGTCCAGGGCGCCGGCCGGGACAGCAGGACGGCAGCGGAGAGAGGGACGGAGGCGATGTCCAAGACCAAGGGTGGTGGTTCGACCCGCAACGGCCGGGACTCGGCGGCCAAGCGCCTGGGGGCCAAGGCCTTCGACGGGATGCAGGTCCCAGCCGGGGCCATCCTGGTGCGCCAACGCGGGACCCGCTTCCACCCTGGCCTGAACGTCGGACGGGGCGGCGACGACACCCTCTTCGCGCTGCGGGCCGGCACGGTCCGCTTCGCCAGCCGGCGGAACCGTCGGCTGGTCGACGTGCTGCCCAGCGACCAGTCGGCCTGAGCTCGTCTCAGCGGCGGGGCGCGGACCCGAGCACCGTCCGCAGGACGTCGGCCACCGCGGGCACGGCCTCGGCGGTGCGGGCCGCCAGGTCCTCGACGTGCACCGGGCCCGGGTCGACCCCGGCCGCCAGGTTGACGACCACCGACAAGCCGAGCAGCTCGGCCCCGAGGTGGCGGGCGGCCACGGCCTCGAGGGCGGTCGACATGCCCACCAGGTCGCACCCCAGGGCCCGCAGGGCCCGGACCAGGGCGGGGGTCTCGAGCTGGGGGCCCCGCACCTGGGCGTAGACCGCCTCGGCCAGACCAGGGTGCCGGTGCCGGGCGGCCAGGCGCAGGCGCGGCGACCAGGCGTCGGTGAGGTCCAGGAAGGGCGGCGGCTGGAGGCCGCTCAAGGGCCCGGGGTCCCCGGTCCAGTCCAGGTGGTCGGCCACGAGCGCCAGCTCGCCGACCCGCAGGTGCGGATCGAGGGCCCCCGCCGCGTTCGTCAGGGCGACGACCTCGGCGCCGGCCAGCACCGCCGTGCGGACCCCGTGGACCACCTGGGCCGCCCCGAGGCCTTCGTAGAGGTGCACGCGCCCGAGCAGCACGAGCACGGGCGTGCCGTCGACGTCGACCAGCCGGGCGGCCTGGCGGTGGCCGGGCGCCCCCGCGGGGACGAAGCCCGGGAGCGCCACGAGGTCGAGGTCTGGTCCGACGGGCGAGCCGAGCTGCTCGGCCACGGCGCCGAGCCCCGAGCCGAGGACCACCGCGGCTCGGGGGGCCTGCCCCAGGGCGTCCCGCAGGGCTTGCGCCGCCTCCCCAGCGAGGGCCAGGGCCTCGGCCGGCCCCGGCTCGGCCGCCGGGCGGAAGGGGGTGGGGTCGGGCATGGTCGGTCCTCCTCGGCGCTGACCGGCGGGGTGGGGCGAGCCGCCCGGTCGATGCCCCGGTCGATGCCCGGGTCGGCGCCGGTGGCGGGCCCGAGCGGTCCCGATAGCATGCCCCGCCGTGCCCCCGCCCGTGGCAGCCCGGTGGCGTCTGGTGGCCTCCTACGTAGTGCCGGTCGACCCGCCGGGGACGGTCTGGGCGCCGGGGGTGGTCGACGTGGCAGGGGAGCGGATCGCCTACGCCGGCCCCCCCGAGGGGGCCCCCGCCTTCGACGGGCCGGTCCGGCAGCTCCCGGGGATCGTGCTGCCCGGCTTGGTGAACAGCCACGGCCACAGCCCCATGACCCTGCTGCGAGGGGTGGGGGACGGCCTGCCGCTGGAGCGCTGGCTGGCCGAGGCCATCTGGCCCCGGGAGGCCCGCCTGACCCCCGACGACGTCTACTGGGGCATGACCCTCGGGGCGGCCGAACTGCTCCGCAACGGGGTGACCAGTACCTGCGAGACCTACTTCCACGACCGGGCGCTGCTGGACGCTGCCGTGGACGCCGGCCTGCGCTGCGTGGTCACCCCGGGCATCCTGGACCTGCCGGCGCGAGGGGCTCGCTGGCGTTGGCAGGCCATGCTCGAGGCCGCCCTCGGCCTGGTCGAGGAGCAGCAGGGCCGGGCCGGCCTCGTCCAGGTGGGCCTGGGTCCCCACGCCCCCTACAGCCTGCCCGACGAGGCCCTGGTGGCCGTCGGCCGGGCCGCGTGCGAGGGGGACCTGCTGCTCTCGATCCACTTGGCCGAGACCCGCCGGGAGGTGGAGGCCCTCCGGGCCGAGCGGGGCTGCTCCCCGGTGGCCTACCTGGCGGGCCTCGGGGTGCTCGACGCCCCGGTCCTGGCAGCCCATGGGGTCTGGCTCGAGGGAGCCGAGCTGAGCACGTTGGCCGAGCGGGGGGTGGCGGTGGCCCACTGCCCCCAGAGCAACGCCAAGCTGGGCAGCGGCTGCGCCCCGCTCGTGGCGCTGCTCCGGGCCGGGGTGACCGTGGGCCTCGGGACCGACGGGCCGGCCTCGAACGACGACCTGGACCTCTTCGAGGAGCTGCGGCTGGCCGGCCTGCTGGCCCGGGCCTTGGCCGCGGACCCGAGCGTCGTCGAGACCCCGGCCCTGCTGACCCTCGCCACCTTCGGTGGGGCGAGGGCCCTGCGGCTGCCGGCTGGTCGCCTGGCCGGCGGCCAGCTCGCCGACCTGGTGCACCTCGAGGCCGAGGACCCCCGGCTGGTCCCGATCCTTCGGCCCGAGGAGGTCCCCGCTCGCCTGGTCTGGTCGGCCGCCAGCCACCTGGTGCGCGACGTCTGGGTCGGGGGGCGACAGGTGGTCCGGGACGGGGAGGTGCTCGGGGTCGACCTGGGCCGGGCCCGTCGGGAGGTCCAGGCCCGCGCCGAGCGGCTCCGGGGCTAGCCGGGGCTCTTTAGGATCGGGCGGTGGCTGGATTCGTCGACGAGGCCCAGCTCCACGTGAAGGGCGGGGACGGCGGGGCGGGGGCGGTGGCGTTCCGCCGGGAGGCCCACGTCCCCCTTGGCGGGCCCGACGGCGGCGACGGGGGCGACGGCGGGGACGTCTGGCTGGTCGCCTCCACCAGCCACGCCTCGCTGCTGGCCTTCCAGGACCAGCCCTACCGCAAGGCCGGCGACGGCCGGCACGGCCAGGGCAAGCGCCGCCACGGGGCCCGCGGGGCCGACCTGGAGGTGCCGGTGCCGGTGGGTACCACCGTCAAGGACCGCGACGGCTCGGTGCTCGCCGACCTGGCGGTGGCCGGGGATCGCTGGCGGGCCGCCCGCGGGGGCCGGGGCGGCCAGGGCAACGCCCGCTTCGCCTCGGCCCGCCGCCGGGCCCCGGACTTCGCCGAGCAGGGGGAGCCCGGGGAGGACCGCTGGCTGCGCCTGGAGCTGCGCCTGGTGGCCGACGTGGCCCTCGTCGGCCTGCCCAACGTCGGCAAGTCCACCCTCATCAGCCGGGTCTCTGCCGCCCGCCCCAAGGTCGCCGACTACCCCTTCAACACCCTCCGGCCCCACCTCGGGGTGGTCCGGGTCGGGCAGGGTCCGAAGGAGGTCGAGTTCGTGCTGGCCGACGTGCCCGGCCTCGTGGAGGGTGCGGCCGAAGGGCGAGGGCTCGGTCACCGCTTCCTCCGCCACGTCGAGCGGGCCCGGGTGCTCTGCCTCCTTTTGGACCTGGCCGACGGCTTGGCCCCCCCGCCGGCCGCCCAGGCCGACATCCTCCTGCGGGAACTGGGCCGCTACCAGCCCGAGCTGCTCACCCGGCCGCGTGTGCTGGTGGGGTCCCGGGCCGACCTGGCCGGGGACTCGACCCCGCCCCCCGGGGTCGAGCTGGTCGTCTCGGCGGTCCGGGGCACGGGGCTGCCGGCCCTCCTCACCCGCCTGGCTGAGCTCGTCGAGGAGGCCCGGGCCGCCGAGGGCCCAGGACCTCGCCCCCCCCTGGTCGTCTACCGTCCCCTCGAGCAGGACCTGGTGGTCGAGCCGGCCGGGCCTGGTCGGTGGGTGGTGGGGGGGGCGGCGGCCAGCCGGGCCGTTGCCCTCTCGGATCTCACGAGCGACCAGGCCCTCGAGCTGGTCGAGCGGCGGCTCCGTCGCTTGGGGGTTGAGCGGGCCCTGCGGCGAGCCGGGGCGCAGGACGGCGACGAGGTCGTCCTCGGCCCCCTCCAGTTCACCTACCACCGGGACGACGTGGTGGTGCCGGTGCCGAAGCGGCCCTCGCGGCGCAAGGACCTCCGATGAGTGCCGGGGGAGGCCGGGCGACGGTGGTGGTGAAGGTCGGGTCGTCCTCGGTCACCCGACCCGAGGGGGGGCCCGACCTCGGTGCCCTGGCCAAGCTGGCCGGCGAGGTGGCGGCGCTGCGCCAGGCCGGCACGGACGTGGTCGTGGTCAGCTCGGGAGCAGTGGCCACCGGACGGGCCGTCCTCGGCGAGCGGCCGCTGCCACGGCTCGACTCGGCGGCGCCCAGCGAGGGGAGCGGCCCTCGGGAGCGGAGCCGGGACGGCCGGGACGTGAGCCTCCTCCAGGCCCTGGCGGCCATCGGGCAGCACCGGCTCCTTCGGGCCTGGGACGACGCCCTGGCGGGCCACGGCCTGGTGGCCGCCCAGGTCCTCCTGGCTCCGCTGGACTTCGGCCACCGCCAGCAGTACCTCCACGCCCGGCGGACCCTGGCCGCCTTGCTGGCGCTCGGGGCGGTGCCGGTCGTCAACGAGAACGACGCGACCGCCGACGACGAGATCCGCTTCGGGGACAACGACCGGCTGGCTGCCCTGGTGGCCCACCTGGTGGCCGCCGACCTGCTGGTCCTCCTGACCGACACCCCGGGCCTGTTCACCGCCGATCCCCGGATCGACGCCGAGGCGTCCTTGATCGCCGAAGTGGCCGAGATCGACAAGGCCCTCGAGGCCGCCGCCGGCGGGCCGGGCAGCGCCGTGGGCAGCGGGGGCATGGCGGCCAAGCTGGCGGCGGCCCGGATCGCCACCTGGTCCGGGGTGCCGACCGTCATCGCTGCCGCCGAGGAGCCCGGGGTGCTGGGTGCCGTGGTGGCCGGGCGGCCCGGGGTCGGCACCCGGTTCCGGGCCCGGCCTCGACGGCTGTCAGCCCGGAAGCTCTGGATCGCCTTCGCCGTGGCGCCCGCGGGCCGACTGGTGGTCGACGAGGGGGCCAAGGAGGCCCTGGTCCAGCGGGAGGCCTCCCTGCTGCCGGCCGGTATCGTGGCCGTCGAGGGGTACTTCGGGGCGGACGACGCCGTCGAGATCGCCGGGCGCGACGGCCAGGTGTTCGCCAAGGGCCTGAGCCGCCACGACGCCGAAGCCCTGCGCCGAGCCGCCGGCCGACGATCGAGCGAACTGCCGCCGTCGGTGGGGGAGGCGGTGCACCGGGACGACCTCGTGCTGCTCCTCTGAGCGCTCCGGCAGCGGCGGGGGCGTTCCCGGCCGGTCGGGGCCCAGGCCCCTCGGATCAGGAGTGCAGATCAGGGGTGCGGGCTCGGCGGGTGGGGGCCGAGTACCCTGGGGCCATGGCCGAGGACCTCGACGAGCTGGGCGAGCGCGCCGTGACCGCCGCCCGGGCCCTGGCGCGGGCCCGGCGAGCGGCGAAGGACGCGTTCTTGACCGGTGCCGCAGCCCTGCTCGAGGAGCGCCGCGAGGAGGTCCTGGCGGCCAACGCCCAGGACGTGGCGGCAGCCGAGACGGCCGGGGCGGACGCCACGGCCTTGGACCGCCTGCGGCTCACCCCGGCCCGGGTGGCCCAGATGGCCGAGGGCTTGCGAGCGGTGGCCGCCCAGGCGGACCCGGTGGGGGCCTGCGGGTCAGCCAGGTGCGGGTACCGCTCGGGGTGGTCGGCGTGGTCTACGAGAACCGCCCGAACGTGACGGCCGACGCTGCGGCCCTGGCGGTGAAGGCGGGCAACGCCGTGGTCCTCCGGGGCTCCTCGGCGGCGGCCCGTTCGAACGGGCAGATCGTGGAGCTCCTGCGGCTGGCGGCGGCGAAGGCCGGGCTGCCGGAGGACGCGGTGCTCGCGGTGCCCCCCGGGGACCACGAGACGGTCCGGGCGTTCCTGCAGCTGCCCGTGCTGGACTGCCTGGTGCCCCGGGGCGGCCGGCAGCTGCTGGCGGCGGTCCGGCAGTACGCCACGGTGCCGACCATCATCGACGGCGAGGGCAACTGCCACGTCTACGTGGACCGGGCCGCCGACCTGGCCATGGCCGAGGCCATCGTGGTGAACGCCAAGACCCAGCGGCCCTCGGTATGCAACGCGGCCGAGACCCTACTCGTGCACGCCGAGGTGGCCGAGACGTTCCTGCCGAGGGTGGCGGCGGCCCTCCAGGGTGTCGAGCTGGTGGGCGACGAGCGGGTCCGGCGGATCCTGCCAGGGGTCGGCCCGGCCAGCGAGGAGGACTTCGCCCAGGAGTTCCTGGGGCCGAAGCTGGCCGTCGGGGTGGTGGACGACCTGGAGCAGGCCATGGCCCACATCGCCCGGTACTCCACGGGGCACTCGGAGGCCATCGTCACCGAGGACCTCCGAGCGGCCGAGCGCTTCCTGGCCGAGGTCGACGCGGCAGCGGTGCTGGTGAACGCCTCGACCCGTTTCGTGGACGGCGGCGAACTGGGCCTGGGGGCCGAGATCGGGATCTCGACCCAGAAGCTCCACGTCCGGGGCCCCATGGGCCTTCGAGCCCTGACCTCGGTGAAGTACCAGATCCGGGGCGAGGGGCAGGTGCGGTCATGAGCGACGCCGCCCCGCTCGGGGGCCGGTTCGAGACGACCGGGGGCCTGGTCGAGGACCTGGGTTTCGTCGACCCCGGCCCGGCCCGCTTCCGAGGGGTGGCCGACGTCGTGGCCCGCCTCGCCGAGGTCGGCTACCTGGCCGACGAGGCCATCGGCACGGTCGTCCACTTGGCCGACCGCCTGGCCAAGCCGGTGCTGGTCGAGGGGCCGGCGGGCACGGGCAAGACCGAGCTGGCGAAGTCCGTGGCCCGGGCGACCGGCAGCCGCCTGGTCCGGCTGCAGTGCTACGAGGGCCTGGACGAAACGAAGGCCCTCTACGAGTGGAACTACCGCAAGCAGCTCCTGCGCATCCAGGCCCAGGCGGTCCTGGCGCCCGAGGGCACCGAACCTGCCGCTGGCGACCCGAGGGACCCCGAGGGCACCGAGCGGCGCTGGCACGACCTGGAGTCCGACATCTTCTCCGAGGAGTTCCTGCTCGCCCGACCGCTCCTCGAGGCCATCGCCAGCCCCGAGCCCGTGGTCCTGCTGGTCGACGAGGTGGACCGGATCGAGCTGGAGACCGAGGCCCTCCTCCTCGAGGTCCTCTCCGAGCACCAGGTGACGATCCCGGAGCTCGGGACCATCCGCGCCACCCGCATCCCCTTGGTGTTCCTGACCTCCAACGGGACCCGGGAGCTCTCCGAGGCGCTGAAGCGGCGCTGCCTGTTCCTCCACCTGGACTACCCGAGCTTGGAGCGGGAGCGGGCCATCGTGGCCGCCCGGGTGCCGGGCATCGGCGAGGAGCTGGCCGACCAGGTGGCCCGGGTGGTGCGAAGCCTGCGGGGCCTGGACCTGAAGAAGCACCCCTCGGTCTCCGAGACCCTGGACTGGGCCCGGACCCTGGTGCTGCTGGGCATCGAGCAGGTGGATCCGGCCAGCACCCGGGCCACCTTGAACGTGCTCTTGAAGTACCGGAGCGACCTGGAGAAGGCCATGAAGGAGCTGGACCTGGCGGCAGCAGGCGGGGACGACTGAGGCGGACGTCGCATGCTGGACGTCCTGACCGGCTTCCTGGAGGAGCTCCGGGCGGCCGGGGTGCCGGTCTCCCTGGCCGAGGCCACCGACGCCGCCCGGGCGGTCCAGGTCGTGCCGGCGGCCGACCGGGCAGCGTTTCACCAGGCCCTGGCGGCCACCTTGGTGAAGTCGCCCAGCCACCTCCCGGCGTTCGAGACGGCCTTCGCCGTCTACTTCGCTCCCCGCGGTGCTGGAGTCTTGGGGGAAGACGAGGGCTCGGAGCCCGAGGCCGCGTCGCCGAACCGGGGCGCGGCCTCGATGGGCGCGCCCGGGGACGGCGGGGGACCGGGGGCCGCCCAGCGCCCCGAGGACCTGGCCGCAGCCCTCGTCAGGGCGCTGCTCGCCGGGGACCAGGCGGCCGTGGCCGAGCTGGCCCGCCAGGCGGTGGCCCGGCTCTCGGGCATGGAGCCGGGCCGGCCGGTCGGGGGCACCTACTACCTCTACCGGACCCTCCGGCAGCTCGACCTGGCGAGCATCGAGGCCCAGTTGCTCGAGGCGCTCGCCGGCCAGGCCGGCCAGCCGACCGACGGGCTCCGACGCCGGCTCCTGGAGGACGAGGTGGCCGAGCGGATCGAGGCCCTGCGGCGGGCGGTCCAGGACGAGATCCGGCGGCTGCTGGTCGCCGACAGGGGTGCGCAAGCCCTGCACCGCTCGGTCCGCCAACCGCTCCTCGAGCAGGTCGACTTCATGCACGCCTCGGCCGAGGAGCTCCGGGCCCTGCACCGGGCCATCGCCCCCCTCTCGCGCCGGCTGGCCGTCCGGCTGGCCCGACGACGCCGGCAGGGCCGGGAGGGCCGGCTCGACGTCCGGGCCACCCTGCGGGCCTCCTTGTCGAGCGGCGGGGTGCCCGTGGCGCTGCACTGGCGGCCCCCGAGGCCGGCGAAGCCCGAGCTCATGGTGGTGGCGGACGTCTCGGGGTCGGTGGCGTCCTTCGCCCGCTTCACCCTGCTCCTGCTCCACGCCCTGGCCAGCCAGTTCAGCCGGGTGCGGAGCTTCGTGTTCATCGACGGCATCGACGAGGTGACCGACCTCCTGGATCGGACCGAGGACCCCGCAGAAGCGGCCCGGCGGGTCACGACCGAAGCCGACGTGGTCTGGCTGGACGGCCACTCGGACTACGGCCACGCCCTGACGGTGTTCCAGGAGCGCTGGGGGGCCGAGGTGAGCGCCCGGACCAGCCTGCTCATCCTGGGGGACGCCCGGAGCAACTACCACACCCCCGAGGCCGAGGTCCTGGCCGACCTGGCGGCGCGGGCCCGGCACGTCTACTGGCTGAACCCCGAGCCCCGGGCCTACTGGGGGACCGGGGACTCGGTGGTCGGGGCCTACGCCCCCTACTGCGACCAGGTGGTCGAGGTGCGGAACCTGGCGCAGCTGGAACGCTTCGTGGCCGACCTGGCGTGAGCGCCCGACCGACGCGGCTGGTGCTCGTCCGCCACGGCCAGGCGGTCTGCAACGTGGCCGGGGTGGTCGGGGGACCGAAGGGGTGTCGGGGGCTGAGCGCCACTGGCCGGGCCCAGGTCCGCCGCTTGGCGGCCTGGCTGGCGGCCAGCGGCGAGCTCCGGGCGGCCAGCGCCCTCTACAGCAGCCCGCTGCCCCGAGCACGGGAGACGGCCGAGCTGCTCCGGCCAGCCGTGGGTGGGGGAGGGCTGGTGGTGCAGGTCGAGGAGGACCTGGCCGAGCTGCGACCAGGCCTGCTCGACGGCCGGCTCTGGGCGGAGGTGGCGGCGAGCGAGGCCCTCCCCGACTGGGACCTGGCCCCCGACGAGCCTCTCGGCCCCGAGGCGGAGAGCTGGACCGGGTTCGTGGCCCGGGCCCACGCGGCCCTCCAGGCGCTGGCCGATCGGCACCGGGGCCAGGACCTGGTGGTGGTGTGCCACGCGGGGGTGATCGAGGCCGCCGTGCTCGGCTGGCTGGGCAGCCGGCGCCCCCGCCTTGGCCTGCCGATCGCCCATGGGTCCCTCACCTGGTTCGAGCGACGAGGGTCGACCTGGGTGTTGCTGCGGGGCAACGACCAGCGAGGGGTCCGGAGCTCGCCCGACACGACCCCCGGGGGCGAGCCCGCGGCCTGTCGTCAGCAGCCGTAGTCGCCGTCGAAGGCGTTGCCCTCGACCTGGACTTGGTCCGAGTACTGGGTGACCAGGACCCCGCCGGTCGGCAGCATGTTGTTCGCGCTCGCGGCGTAGGAGACGCCGTTCTGGCAGTTGCCCTGGGGGTTGTTCGTGTACCACGCCAGCCAGATGGGCACCGGCGGCTGGTAGTTCCCCACCAGGCCGTTCCAGGTGAGGGGGGAGGTGTAGACGCCGACCGTGTTGACCCCTTCGTCCTGGAGGTAGGTCAGGGCACCTTGCACGACCTGCTGGTTGGCGGCCGTGTTCGAGGACCAGTTGGCCGGCTCCACGTCCACCCACCAGGGCACGTCGACGTCGACTCCTTGGCTCTGGGCGTACTGGTAGGCGTACTGGGCAGCCTCGTACCCGAAGTTGCACTGGGCGTTCCCGTTGCACCCCGGCTGGTCCTGGCTCGAGGAGCCGTAGGCCAGGAAGACGTAGAGCTCGAGGTTGCTGCCGGCCCAGGCGGCCTCCTGCTGGAGGCAGGGGTTGGGCGCCGAGAGCGCCCAGCCGGTGGTCTCCACGATGCCCAGCTGGGTGCTGGCCGGCAAAGGATCGGCGCACTGGTAGTTCGAGACGTCGTAGCCGTAGGAGCCCGGCGAGGCTGCGCTGTAGGTCGGGATGCCGTCGCCTGGGGCGTCGACCAGGGCGACGATCGGCTGGGTCACCTCGCTGGAGGTCGAGCCGAGCGTCGGGGCGTCGCCGAAGGTCCAGACGTGGCCGCTCCGGCTCACCAGCCAATAGCCCTCCCCGCTGGGGGTGGCGGCCATGGCCACGACCGGGGACGGGAGCGGGTTGCTGCCCCCCAGTCCCGTCAGGCCGTCGGTGTAGGTGTTGCCTTCGAACGGGGCGTTGCCGAAGGTGAACACGCCGCCGTCTTGGGCGACGAGCCAGTAGCCCTGGCCGTTTGGGGTGGGGGCGATGCCGACGATGGGGGCGGCGAGG
>NZ_JAKHEX010000012.1:5930-72373 GCF_023130475.1 Aciditerrimonas ferrireducens | reverse complement strand
GACCGACGCCGGCAACCCCGGCACGGACCCCACATACGAGGCGTCCCCGAAGGCGTACACCCCACCGTCCTGGCCGACCAGCCAGTAGCCCTGGTCATCGGGGGTCGCCACGATCCCCACCACCGGCGCCGCCGGCCGCACCCCGATCCCCGGCAACGACCCGAAGAACTGGGCGTCACCGAAGCTGAAGACCCCGCCGTGGGCGTCGGCCTCCCAGTAGCCGGGGCTCGGGGGCACCAGCATGTGGACGGTGTTGGTGTCGTCGTCGCCGTAGTAGAGGACGGTCTGGCCGCTCGGGGTCGTGCCGACGGCCAGGCCAAAGAGGGCGCCGGGGGCCTCGTTCGGGGCCAGGTTCCGGACCGCCACCACCTGGCCGGCCGGCGTGATCTCCACCAGGTCGTTGTTGCCGGCCCCGTTCACGACCAGCAGGTTGCCGTTCGCGGGGTCGACCACGACGTTCTCCGGGCTGTCGAGGGCCGGGCCGTGGTAGACGACGGTGGCGGTCACGGGGCCGGTCGCCGTGGCGGCGTCCGGGATGGCGTAGAGGGTGTTGTTCGCGTCGTTCGTCTCGTAGAGGGTCCCGTTGGCCGGGTCGTAGGCCAGGCCCTGGGGGCCAGCGGCGCTCGCCGCCGAGCCGCCGGCTGCAGTCTCAGGCTGCCCGGTCACCAGCTGCTGGTAGGTGGCGTTCACCGGTTGGCCGTTCGGCGTGGTGGCCGTCGGGTGGGGGGTCAGCCGCCAGACGTCCCCGCCGCCGGTCCCGGTGGTGGCGTTGCCGGCATTGCCCCAGTAGAAGGACACCACGCCGTTGGCGTCGCTCACCCCCTGGCCCCAGACCCCGAGGAAGGAGGCCTGGCCCTTGGTGGTCGTGTCGGTGAAGGTGGCCACCAGGGTGCCCGCGGCGTTGATGAGTAGGTCGTTCGCCCCGGTCCCGTCGGCCGCCGAGCCGTAGTCGCCGACCCAGACCCCGTCGTTCAGGGGGTTGATGGCGATCCCCACCGGCCCAGCGACCGGCCCGCCCTGGAAGAAGACGCTGGTCTTCCCCGTGGTCGGGTCGAGCTGCAGGATGGTCGTGCCTGCGCCGGCCGTGCCTGCGGCGTTGTTGAAATCGGCGATGAGCAGGTTCCCGGCGGTCAGGACCCCCATGGTCTTCGGGACCACGGCGATCCCGTAGGGGTTCTGGTCGCCGTTCGGGGCCACGGCCGACCCGACGACGACGTTCCGCAGGGAGGACAGCTGGCCCTGGGCCGCCGACACTCCCGGGGGCGTCGGAGCGGTGGCGGCACCGGCCACGCCGGCGGGCAAAGCGGCCACCGCCAGGGCGACCCCGGGCAGCCCCACCAGGGCGAGCCGCCAGGGCCGAAGACCCCGGGATCGGCTCTGGGCCGACACGGGTCTGGGTCCCGAACGGTCCTGCAGGTCTTCTTGCATCTCGCCTCCCTCGCCAGTCACCAGCGGCCCCCACAGGGGACCGCGTTCGACTGTTCCTGATCTCCATCGGGTGGAACGCCGGCGAGGCCGGCTCGGTTCAATCGACGTCCGACCGGTCGACGCGACGGGCGGGCACCGGTGGCGACGTGCCCTTCAGGCCAGCTTGGCGGCGATGGCGCTCGCGCTGCGCAGAACAGAACCGTCGGCCCCGACCGCCGAGAACCGGCCCGTCGGTCGGGCGAGGGCCTCAGCCACCAGGTCGTCGAGCAGCTGGCCGAAGGCCAGGGGCGGGTCGACCCAGAGGTAGCGGGCCAGGGAGCCGGGGATGGTGTTGACCTCGTTCACCCAGAAGTCCTCTCCGTCGGAGAGGAAGTCCACCCGGGCCACCCCCCGGACCCCGACCAGCTCGGCCACCTCTCGGGCCGCGTCCTGCAGCGCCTCGGCCAGCGCCGGGGCCACCTGGGCTGGCAGCTCCCTGGGTGCCGAGGCCATGCCTTCCCCCCCGACGTACTTGTCCTGGTACCCCAGGATCTCCCCGCCGGCCTGCTGCTTCAGGGGCCGTTCGATGGCCGAGACCTCCAGCCGGGGGTAGCGGCGAACCGCGACGTTGAGGTCGAAGAGCTCGGCCCGGTAGGGCTCGACCACCGCGCCCCGCCGGAGGTGGGGGTTCGCTGCCAGCCGGGCCTGGGCGGTGGCCCGGTCGGCGACCACCTCGATGCCGATCGAGGAACCGCCGAACCGGGGCTTCAGGATCAGCGGCCCCGCCAGGTCGGCCAGTTCGTCCCCGTCGGCGCCCAGGGCACGACGGGGCAGGACGGGCAAGCCGGCGGCGGCGCAGAGCCCGGCGAACGCCAACTTGTCCATGCCGAGGGCCGCCCCGGCCGGGTCGGGCCCGGTGTAGGTCAGGCCGGCCAGGTCCAAGGCCCCTTGCAAGGAGCCGTCCTCCCCTGGGCCCCCATGGCAGCAGACCAGCACGACGTCGAGGCCCAAGGGCCGGGCCTGGCGGAACCGGCCGGCCTCGGGCACGAACCCGCCCTCCGGGCTGGCCAGCAGCCGCAGGGGCGCAGCGCCCCGGGGCACGCCCTCCAGGAAGTCCGAGGCCTCCAGGTTCGGCTCGACCTGGTACCACTCCCCGGTCCGGGACCAGTAGAGGGCGACGGGCTGTCGACCCACCCGGCTCAGCTCCCGGGCGGCCTGCAGGCCGGTCAGGACGCTCACGTCGTGCTCCGGGGAGGGTCCCCCGAAGCAGACCCCCAGACGAGCCCCTGCTGTGTCCACCCTCGACCGACCTCCTCGGTTCGCTCCCCTGCTGCCAGGGGCCGGCCCGGGCAGGCTCGGACCCCATGTGGTCGGGTCCCGCCTGCGGGCCCGCCGAGGGGTCAAGGGTAGTGGTCCGGCAGGTCGTTCTCGTAGAGCACCACGTCGCCCGGCCCCAGGTGCTGGCGCACCCAGGCCACCGCGGCCGACCGGTCGGCCACCACGACGAGCTCGCAGCGCCGCCCCGCCTCGAGGGCGTCCCGCACCCCCGCCACCAGGGCCCGGCGGTTCGTCCGCCCCACCACCACGACCGCGTCGGCGATCTCGGCGGCCACCTTCGCGAAGGCCCGGTTCTCCGGTGCCTGCCGGGGGCCCATCTCGACCATCCCCGGGCTCACCACCGCCCGGCGGGACCCCGGGCCGCCCTGGGCCGCCAGGACCTCGAGCGCCGCCTTGGCCCCGGCCGGGTTCGAGTTGTAGGTGTCGTCCACGATCACCAGCCCCTCGGGACCGGTCGCCGGCGCCAGACGGTGGGTGGCCACCGGCAGGCCTGGGAGCCGCTCGGCGACGACCCCGGCCGGGACCCCGAGAGCCAAGGCGGCCGCCACGGCGCAGGCCACGTTGCTGGGCTGGGCGTTGAGAGTCAGTCCGGCCGCCAGCCGTTCCCCGCCGACCAGGACCTCGAGACCCTCGCTCGTCCGCCGGGCCAGCACCCGCCGTTCGGGGTCGCCGAGCGACGCCCCCGATCCCCCACCCGAGGCCCACCAGACGGTCTTGCCTTCCTCGGCGCAGCGGGCCGCCACGGCCGCCAACCGGGGGTCGTCGACCGCCAGCACCACCTGGGGGGCGCGGACGAGGATCTCGGACTTCGCGGCCAGGATCCGCTCCTCGCTGCCCATCCGCTCCAGGTGGACCGGCCCGATGGCCGTGATCATGGCCACGTCCGGCGGCACCCAGGAACAGAGGCTCGCGATCTCCCCGGGCCCGTAGGTGCCCATCTCGGCCACGAAGACCTCGGTCCCCGGTGCCAGCTGCTCGTTGATGGCCCGAGCCAGACCCGCCCGGTTGTTGAAGCTGGCCGGGCTGGCCACCACGCTGCGGGCCCCGGCCACCAGGTGGGCCACGTAGCCCTTCGTGGTCGTCTTGCCGTAGGAGCCGGTGATGGCCACCACCTGGGGTCGGACCCGTCGGAGCCGGGAGGCGGCCCGGTCGACGTGGCGCTGCAGCAGCCGCCGCTCCACCGGCGCGGTCAGCCGGAGGCCCAGCTCGACCAGGACCG
Source organism: Aciditerrimonas ferrireducens (assembly GCF_023130475.1). GTDB lineage: Bacteria > Actinomycetota > Acidimicrobiia > Acidimicrobiales > UBA8190 > Aciditerrimonas > Aciditerrimonas ferrireducens. Next base: position 68,409 of record NZ_JAKHEX010000012.1, on the reverse strand, counting down.
GGCTGCCCAGGGCCACGGCGGCGCCGCCAAGCGCCGGGGCGCCGAAGAGCCCCGCCAGGGCAAGGCCGAGGGCTCCGAGAGCCCCGCTCAGCCCGGCCAGGGTCCGGGCCCGCCGGGTCCAGGCCAGGGGGGCACTGCGGCCCCGCAGGCTCAGGCCCACCGGTCCGACGCCCCCCGCCAGCACGGCCACCAGCCCGAGGGGAGGCAGGGGTTGGGCACCGGCCAACCCCGCCAGTCCCAGCACCCCCAGCAGGCCGTTGCTCGGCGAGCAGCGCCACCAGCGGCCAGCGAAGCGGAGGACCGAGCCGGGCAGGTAGTGCTCCCGCTGGGCCACCCGCACCCACCGAACCCCCCCAAGCCCCCCGGCGAGGGCCCCGAGAGCCAGGACGAGCCACGCGAGCGGTCCGGTCTGGCTGGTCACGGCCGCTCAGGGTAGCGGCCCGCTCAGGACGACCGAGGGTGAGTGGCCAAGACCCGGGCCACCGCCGCCGGCAGGGCTTCGGGACATTCGAGCGGGACCAGGTGGCCGACGCCCGGCAGCACCGTCAGGCGCGCCTGGGGCACCACCGCCCGGATCTCCTCTGCCACCCAAAGCGGTGCCGCGGCGTCTCGCTCGCCCCAGACCAGCTCGATCGGCCAGGGAACCTTGGCCACGGCCTCCAGGGTCTCCCGGTAGTCCTCGTTGACCAGCCGCACCAAGCTGGCCCGCATCACCCCCTGGGCCCGCCGGTAGTCCTCCGACCCGTAGCGCTGCCGCAGGGCCTCCAATCGGGCCTCCCCGAGCAACCCGAGGCGGCGCAGGACACGAGCCAGCCGGTAGCCCAGGGGGGGCGGAGGGCCAGGCCGGCGCACCAGGGGAGCGCCGCAGAGCACCAGGCCGCCGAGCAGCTCTGGCGAGGCGGCCGCCAGGCGGACCGCCACCCGGCCCCCGAGGGAGTGCCCGACCACCACCGGCCGCTCCGCCCCCACGGTTCGCAGCGCCTCGGCCACGACAGCCGCCATCTCGGCCGAGCCGAGGGGGGCCGCTGGTGCCGGCGAGCTCCCGAAGCCCGGCAGGTCCACAGCCAGGACCGGCCCGCCCTGCCAGCCGCTGCCGGGCCCGAACCCGGCGGCGAAGTCCTCGGCGCTTCGGCCCCAGCCGTGCAGGGCCACGACCACCGGCGGGCCGGCAGATCCAAAGGCCTGCCCGAAGAGGCCGGAGGAGCCGAGGGCCACGAGCACGCCAGCAGGCTAACCGGCCCTCAGCGCTCGCCTCCGAGCCACCCCGGCGGGCCAGCCGCACCCGGCGGCGGGACGGGGACGGGGCCGAGCACGACCGTCGGCTCGTTGCCCGAGCGGTAGCTGGCGGCCGCCGTGGCCACGTCCTTCGGGTAGGTCCGAAGGGCCCGCAGCAGGATTAGGCCGCTCACCGCCAAGGGGAGCAGCATGATGCCGAACGTCACCTGCAGGCCCTCGCGGCCCCCGCCGAGGAGGTCCGAGAGCCCCCCGAAGACGACCGGGGCGAGGGCCTGGCCGCCGGTCCGCAGGAACGACCGGATGCCCTCCGCCCGACCCCAGAGCAGCGACGGCATGATGTCCAGCCGAGCCGCGTCCATCGGGGGGTTCTGGGCGGTCAGCAGGAAACCCGCCGCTGCCACATAGGGCAGGGCCGTGACCGCGGAGCGAGTCATCACGGCGGGGATGAAGAGGACGACGGTGCCGAAGGCACAGACGGTGGCCACGAGGACCCGGCCGTTGATCCGGTGCCGGCGGACCAGGGCGTCCCCGACCCGTCCGCCCACGAGGACCCCGGCCACGGCCGCAGCCCCGACCACCAGCATGAGCAGGTCGGCGACCACCTGGCTCACCCCGTACTGCCCCCGGGCGAACTCCAGCCCGAAGGTCTCGACCCCGGCCAGGAAGAAGTAGGCACAGGCGCTCGAGATGATGATCACGACGTTGGTCCGGACCGAGAGCACGTAGCGGACCGTCTGCCCGAGCCGCATCCGACGGGGGTCGTCCCGCAGGACCAGCCGCGGGTCCGGTTCGATGCCCAGCCGGGCGGCCTCCTGCTGGGCGTCGGTCGGACCGGCGCTCGGCACCAGGACCTCTTCCCCGAAGGGCGGCCGGCGGGTGGCGCCGAGGCGTCGCCGCCCAGCCTCGCCGAGGTCCCGGCGGCCCAGCAGTCGGCGCTGGCCGGGCTGGAGGTGGCTCGCACCCCCCCGGGCCGGTTCCGGCAGGTGACCGACCGCCCAGGCAAGCAGCAGGGCAGGGATCGCCAAGACCACGAACGCCGCCCGCCACGACAGGGCGGCGACGTCGCCGGTGACCACGAAGCCGACCCCGGCCCCGAGCAGCTCCCCAGCCAAGACGTAGCCGTACACCTTGCCCCGCTCACCCGGGGCGAACCAGTCCCCGACCAGCGAGGCCACCGCCGGTCCCGAGACTGCCGTCACCGCCCCCAGGCCCAAGCGGACCAGGAGCAGCTGGCCGAAGGTCGAGACGGTGGCCGAGGCGAACGTGGCCACCCCCCAGAGCACGATCGCCACCGTCAGCAGCCGGATGCGGTGCACCCGGTCCACCAGGACGCCGAAGGGGACCGAAGCCACGGCACCGACCAGGGCGGTCACGGCCACCAGCACCCCGATGTCGGTGTTCGAGATCCGGAGGGCGTGTCGCAGCGGCGCCGCGGCCGCCCCGACCGTGGCGGTGTCGGCGCTGTTCAAGGCCAGCACGCAGGCGAGGAGGACCACCACCCGGGTCCGGGCCGGTCCCCCCAGCACCTGCTCCAGCCCCTGTTCGGCGGCCTCGATGACCCGCCGGGCAGCCCGTCGACCCCGGTGCCCCCGTGGGGACCCGAGCTCACCGAGCAGCCCAGGGCGCCGACCCGGCGACGTCCCCGCCGGTCCGCCGCCGGGGGCGTTCGGCCCGTTCCCCGGAGGTCCTTCGGCCATGGACCTATCCCACCACCTTCGGTTCCCCAACCCCGACGCGCCTCCCGCCCCCATGGCTTCGGGCCCAGACAGGGCCCGTCCGCCGTGCCCTCACCCGCTCGGCCCGAGCTCGTCGAGGGCGAGGTCCACGAGGACCGGGGCGTGGTCCGAGGGCCGTTCGCCCTTCCGCTCGTTGCGGTCCACCAGCGCCAACCGGCAGCGTTCGGCCAGAGGCCGGCTGAGGAGCACGAGGTCGATCCGCATGCCCTGGCGCTTGTGGAACGCACCACCCCGGTAGTCCCACCAGCTGTGCACCCCCGCTGCGGGGGTGAAGGCCCGCAGGGCGTCGACCAGGCCCCAGTCGAGCACGGCCTGCAGGGCCTGGCGCTCCTCGGGGCTCACGTGGGTCGCCCCGGCGAGCGCGGCGGGATCCCAGACGTCCCGGTCCTCGGGCGCCACGTTCATGTCCCCACAGACGCAGACCAGGTCCTCCGGGCTGGTGCTCCGCTCCAGGTGGGAGCGGAGCTCGGCGAGGAAGCGGAGCTTCTCGACGAAGTGCTCGCTGCCCACCTCCCGCCCGTTGGGGACGTAGACGCTATGGACCAGGACCGAGCCGCAGCGGGCGGCGAGCAGCCGAGCCCCGGCCGCGTCCAGGGTCCCCCCGAAGTGCCGTTGGACCTCGGCGAGGCCCAGGCGGCTCACGATGGCCACCCCGTTCCACTGGCCCTGGCCGTGGTGGGTCGCCTCGTAGCCCAGCTCGGCGAAGGCCTCGGCGGGAAAGGCCCCGTCGGCCATCTTGGTCTCCTGGAGGCAGAGCACGTCCGGCTGGGCCTCGGCCAACCAGGCCAGCACCCGGGGGAGCCGGGCGCCGAGGGAGTTCACGTTCCACGTGGCGAGCCGCACCGCCTCGCCTCAGGGATCCACCAGGACGAAGAGCAGGTCCGCCTCGCACGCTAGCTGCCCCTCCACCCGGGCCACCCCGTGCCCCGTCCCGGCTCGGGCCGAGACCCGGCCCAGGGACACGCTCAGCTCCAGGGTCTCCCCGGGCTGCACCTGCCGGCGGAACCGGGCCCGGTCGATCCCGCCGAAGAGGGGCAGCCGCCCGGCGGCCCGGGCCGGGTCGCTCAGGACGGCCACAGCGCCCAACTGGGCCAGGGACTCCACCATCAGGACCCCTGGCAGGGTGGGCCGACCGGGGAAGTGCCCGGCGAAGAACGGCTCCTCGGGGCGCAGCACCCAGCGACCCTCGGCGAAGACCCCCGGCTCCAGGGTGGTGACCTCGTCGAGCAGCAGGAACGGGGGGCGGTGGGGAAGGACCTCCTCCGGCCGGAGCACGACGCCAGGCTAGCCGCCAGGACTCCCCAGCCCGAAGGCCAGCGTTGGGCAACCGGTGGGAAAGATGGGACGTCCGATGGTCGATGCCCGGCCCGGTGTGGTTGACGCGGCGTGGGCACGGCGGGCCCAGCAGACCTGAGGAGGGCTTCGGCCTCGTGGAGACGGTCGTCGCCTTCTCCGTCCTCCTCCTCGTGCTCCTCGCCGTGGCTGGCCTGACCGGCGGCGTCCTCGGGCAGGCGGCCACTGCCCGAGCCCAGAGCGCGGCTGGAGGCCTGGCCGAGAGCGTCCTGGGTGGGCTCGCCCACCAACCCCTCAGCACCCTCGACGCCGAGGTCGACCAGGTCGTTCCCCTCCCGCCGGTGACCCTGGCCGGCGAGACCTTCGCCCGCCAGCAGTACCTGACCTGGCAGGCCGGCAACGGCCCCAACCTCTGCCAATCCGGCCAACCGCCGGTCGCTCTCCAGGCCACCGTCACCGTCAGCTGGAACCACGATCGCCAGCACCTCAGCGAGAGCTCGGTCGTCGACCCCCCCTACAGCCCGGCCGAGGCCGGCCAAGGCGACCTCGCCGTGCAGATCCAAAGCGCGCAGAACCCGTCCGAGCCGCCCACCCAGGTCCAGGCGATCGCCGTGGTGGTCCAGAACGCTCAAGGCCAAACGGTCACCACAGCAACGCCCGACTCGGCCGGTTGCGTCTACCTCGCCCTGCCCGCCGGCAGCTACACGGTCAGCGTCCAGAGCCCCCAGAGCCCGCTCTTCGTGGACCCGAGCGGCCAGGCCGCCACCCCGCCGGGGCAGGTCTCGGTCGAAGCTGGCCAGGTCACCCAGCTGGCCGTCCCCTTCGACCAGGCTGCCCCCACGACCTTCGCGCCCGCTGCCGCCAGCCCCCCGCCGGTGCCTGGCCTGCCGGTCACGGTCACCGCCAGCGGCCTGCCCTCGGGCGCCCAGGTCGTGGTGGCCGCCGGCTCGACCAGCGAGGGTCCCGCCCCCCTCTTCCCGTTCCCCTCCGGCTACCAGGCCTTCTTCGGCGACTGCAGCGCCGAGGCCCCGGCTTCGCCCACCGGCTTCCCCACCAGCCCGGGAACCGACCAGACGGTGGACCTGGCCGGCCTGGTGCCCCTCGACCTGGCCGTCAGCGCCAAGGGGGCCGGACCGGTCAGCGGCACCCTCACCCTCGCACCCCCCTCGGGCAGCGGCTGCCCGGCCGACCAGTTCCCGCTCGGACCCTCGTCCCTCCACCAGGGCGCCGGGCAGCTCGACCGGCAAGTCCTGGCCTTCCCGGCCACCCTGACCCTGGTCGACCAGGCCGACGGCGCCAGCACCACCGTCCAGCTCGCCTGGGACGCCAGCACCGAGCAGTGGCTCGTGACGCAGGGCGGCACCACGACCCCCTACCAGGCCGGCCAGCCCATCCCGGTGGCCGTGGGATGACCACGCGGCACTGCCTCGGCCGACGCCGGACCGGTCGGCCCCGGGACCACGGACCCCGACCAGACGAGCGCGGGGTCATGTCCCTCGTCGAGGTCGTGGTCGTGGTGGCCCTCCTCGGCCTCCTCCTCGGCATCGTCCTCCCCGTCGTCACCACCCTGGGGCAGGCCAGCCAGGCGGTCACCGCAAGCTTCGACGCCGCCGACCAGCTCCAGGGCCCGGCCGCCACCTTGACCCGGCTCCTCACCGAGGCCGTCGCCCCCGCCCCACCCGGGTCCGGCACCTGGTGGGCAGTGTTCCAGCCCGGCACCTCGGACCGGCAACTGGTCTTCACCGCCGACGTCGGGCCCCTCGGCCAGGAGCTCCAGCAGGGCAACCCGGCCAGCGCGGTGACTGGCCCGGCACTCGTCACCGTCAGCGTCACCCCCGAGTCCACCCCGGGCGGCGGGGAGCAGCTCGTCGCCAGCCTGGCCCTGCCGCAACCCGGGACCTGCCCGCCCGCAGGGACGGCGGAACCTGTGACGAGCGGCTGTCAGTACCCCGGCTGGGAGGAGCAGCTCTTCGACCTGCCTCATCTCCAGCTCGGCTCCCAGCCCCTCTTCCAGTTCCTCGTCCCCGGCTCCGGCTCCAGTGCGAACCAGCTCCAGTCCACCGTGTCCAGCACCTGCACCGACAGCAGCAGCACCATGGACTGCCCCCTCGACCAGGTCCAGGCGGTCACCTTCGACCTCCAGGTAGAGAGGAACGGGACGCCCCCAACCGCCGTCCAGTCCGAGGTCTGGCTGGCCTCCCCGACCTACGACCCGGCCCTCGGATGAGCCAGCGGCACCTTCTCCGTCGAGGCCTCGGCCATCGGGGCCGTTGGCCGACCGGCCGTCCCGGTCAGGACGGCCAGGCCCTGGCCATCGTCCTCGGCCTGGTCGGCCTGCTCACGATCGGCGGCTTGGCCCTCGCCCAGGCCTCTCTGGGCGGGGGCCCGGTCCTCACCCAGGGCACCCTGGCCGAGCAGGCCCACGAGGCAGCCATGGCCGGGGTCGACGACTACCTGGCCGCGGTGAACGCCAACCCCGACGAGGTGGTCTGCAGCACGGCCAACGAGACCAGCGGCTTCTGCAGCGGCGGGCCCGCGTTCGAGTCCTGGCAGGCCCTCTCCGACCAGGCCCCCGGCGCGGTGCCGTCGTGGTTCTGGCTCTCGGACCCGGCGGTCGACCAGGCCACCGGCCAGGTCGCCGTGACCGTCGTCGGCGCCGCCGGCGACCTCTCGGCCCGCCACGTCGCCTATGAGCAGGCCCAGGTGGCCCTCCGGGCCACGAACGACTTCCTCCGGGACCTCCTCTGGTTGGACTACGACCAGATCGACCCCCTGCTCCTCGACCCCCAGGGCACCACCGAGGACCCGGGTCCGACCTGCGGCCTCTACTGGCAGGACTACGGCGTCAACGAATGGACCGGCCAGAGCGAGCCCAAGACCTCCAACACGCTCGGGCCGAGCAGCAGCTGCACCGACGTGGCCTTCGTCACCGGGGACGTCCTCGACGGCCCGGTCTTCGTGAAGGACGCCATCTTCGTCTGCGGCAGCCCCACGTTTACCGAGGTCCACACCGAGGACCCCGACCTGCCCCCGGGGACGTTCACGGTCTCGGCTGGTTCGGGGTGCCCGAATGCGCCCCAGATCCAGGACCCAGCCGCCAGCACCACTGGCACCAACACGCCCGACGAGACCGTGCCCCCGACGAACGCCACCTTGCTTCAGGTGGCGGAGCGTCTGGGCTGCGTCTACGAGGGACCCACCGAGCTCAGTTTCGCCACGACCCAAAGGGGCACCGTCATGGCGGTCACCAGCCCCGACACCCCGGGTCTCGGCACCAAGAGCGGCTCGAACGACGCCCTCGACGCCCCGGCCAACCCGAACCGCTGCCTGCCCAGCCATGCCGGCGGCACCATCCCCGCCCCGGCCAACGGCGTCGTCTACGTGCAGGACTGCCCGGCCCAGGACCAAGCCTGCACCTTCGACCCCCTTGCCGGGACTGGGCAACCAGGATCGATCGGACCAACCGAAGGGGATGCCATCGTCCAGGGCACCGTCGGCACCCCCCTTACCGTGGCCGCCGAGAACAACGTCGTCATCGACGGCAACCTCTGTTACCCCAGCACCACCGGCTCCTGCCCGACCGTGCCCAGCCAGATCGCCCCCCTCCCGGGGCTGCCCCCGCCCATCCTCGGCCTGATCGCCCAGAACTTCGTCGTCCTCAACCACCCGGTCGAGGTGGTCCAGAGCTTCTTCGGTCCCCTTTCGTTCAACGCCCCGATCTGCGGCACCCGACACGCCCCTGCCCCGCCCCACTGCGACCTCGAGAACCCCGTCGTCGACGCCGTCTCGCTCTCCCTCACCCACTCCTTTGTCGTGGCCAACTGGAGCGATGGCCAGCCCCTCGGCACCCTCAGCGTCCTCGGAGCCATCGCCCAGAACTGGCGGGGCCCGGTCGGCACCTACACCGGCAACAGCCAGATCGCCTCTGGCTACCTCAAAAACTACGTCTGGGACACCCGCCTCACCACGTTGGCCCCGCCCTACTACCTCAACCCCGGCACCGCCTCCTGGACACTCGCCAGCCTGAGCCTCCAGCCCACTCTCACCTGCCAGGTCGCCGGGTGCGGCCCCCTCCCCCGTCAGACCTGAGCCCGCTGGCCACCTCGCGCGCCGTCGTCGGTCACGGCAGGCAGGTCGGCCAGCAGTCCCGGCTCGCCGAGGACAGCGGCCAGCTCGGCCACCGCTGCCACCGGGTCCCCCACCTTGATCGTCGCCATGCCCATCGCCCGAGCCGGCTTCAAGTTCACCCCCAGGTCGTCCAGGAACACGCACTCGCTCGGGACCACCCCCAAGCGCTCGCAGGCCAGCTGGTAGATCCGGGGATCAGGCTTCCGCAGGCCCACCTCGGTCGAGGCCACCACTACGTCGAACCGCTCCGCCAGCGTCCCCGGCAGGCCGCTGGTCGGGCCGGCAGCGAAGGTGTTCGTGACGGCGCCCAGCCGGTACCGGCCGCGCAGGCGGTCCAGCGTGACGAGCAGCAGGGGTCGCACCGCCAGGTCGAGCAGCTCGAAGAGGCCCGCGGGGTCCACCGGGTGCCCCAAGCTGGCTGTCTCTTCCCGGAACAGGGATCGGAAGGTGTCGAAGTCCACCTCGCCGCGTTCCAGGCGGGCCCAGGCGTTGTCCTGCGGGTTCCGGCTGTTGACCGCACGCAAGAAGCCCTCGGGCAGACCCTGCTCCTGCTCGAAGCGGCCGAAGGCCTCGAAGGGGCTCTCGGTCACCACCCCGCCGATGTCGAACAGCACTGCCTCGAATCGGCGGGTGCGGCCCGGCTCCACGTCCGCGACCATGCTCGCATCCTAGGGCCCCCCACCGGAGGGTCACCCGGAGGCTCCACGCCGCGTGCTTGACTACCAGGAGCCATGAACACCGCACGTGTCGTCGTCGACGGCTCCAACATCGCCACCGAGGGGCGCTCGACCCCCAGCCTCGCCCAACTCGACGAGGCAGTCCGTCAGCTCCACGAGGAGCTGCCCGATCACGAGATCATCGTCGTCGTCGACGCCACCTTCGGCCACCGCATCGACCCTGCTGAACGAGCCCAGTACGAGGAAGCCGAGGCCCACGGCGAGCTCATCTCGCCCCCGGCCGGCACCATCGGCCGGGGGGACGCCTTCCTCCTCCAGGTCGCCGCCCGGGCCGGCGCCGTGGTCCTCTCCAACGACTCCTTCCAGGAGTTCCACGGCGACCATCCCTGGCTCTTCGAGCCTGGGCGCCTCCTCGGCGGCAAACCCATCCCCGGCATCGGCTGGGTCTTCACCCCTCGCACCCCGGTCCGCGGCGTCAAGAGCCGCAAGGCCACCGCTGCCGCCAAGGGCACCAAGCGCACCGCGGCCAAGTCCTCGACCCTCGCGGCTCTCCTCGGCGCAGCCGCGCCGTCGCCCGCGCCGACTCCGTCCCCGGCTGCCGAGGCGGCGGCGAACGGATCCGCTCGTCGGCGCCGGCGCCGCAGCAGCCCGGCCAGCTCGGCCAGCCCGGCCAGCGCGCCCGCAGCCCCGCCCACCCCCGCCGAGGATCGGGCGCCGAGCCCCGTGCCAACCGAGGCTACCGGCCGCTCGCCCAGGACCAGCGCCGAGCCCCTCAACGAGCCCCTCACCTTCCTCACCTTCATCGCCGACCACCCCATCGGGACCCGCCTCGACGCCGTCGTCGAGGGCTTCGTCTCCCACGGCGCCATGGTCCGGGTCGGCGACATGCGCTGCTACGTGCCCCTCCGCAACCTCGCCGATCCCCCGCCCACCCGGGCCCGCGCCGTCCTCAGCCGAGGGGAGCAGCGCACCTTCGTCCTCGTTGCCCTCGATCCCCTTCGCCGCGGCGCCGAGCTGGCCCTGCCCGAGGTGGCCGAGCGGCGGGGTCTCAGCCTCCCCGAGCCGCCGCCCCCCACCACCTCTGCCACCAAGACCTCGGCACGGAAGACCCCCCACACCCCAACCCAGCCCCTCGACGACACCCCCGCCGAGGCGAGCACCAAAGCCGCCGCCAAGAAGACCCCCGCCACGAAAACCGCAGCCAAGAAGACCGCAGCCAAACGGACTGCGACCAAAGAGACCCCCGACACCACCGTGGCCCCCACCACCCGCACCCGAGCCACCCAAACACACAAGCTCCACAACGCCAGCGAGGACACCACCCCCGCCCCCACCAAGCGCCGCACCAAGAAGACCACCGCCGAGACCACCACCGAAGCCCCCGCGACCACCCCCACCGACGCCACCCCCGCCAGCACCCCCACGAAGACCACCACCAAAGCCGCCGCCAAGAAGACCCCCGCCACGAAAACCGCAGCCAAGAAGACCGCAGCCAAACGGACGGCGACCAAAGAGACCCCCGACACCACCGTGGCCCGAAGCGGGTCCACTCGGGCGCGGCCTCAGACGACGACCGGGACCCGCTGAGCGCGCTCGCCCCCGGCGGGCGAGGTGGCCGCAGCGAGACAGCGAGAGTCCCGTCGGTCCCTGACGGGGAGGGTGCCGGGGAGGGTGCTCGTCAGGGACGGCGGCGGGTCAGACGTTCGGCAGGGGGGCGAAGGCCCGGACGAGCAGGTCCTCGGTCTCGAGCTGGTGGACGGCCGCCGACCCGGTCGCCGGGCTGGCCGACTCGGCACGGCTGACGTGGACGAGCCGGTAGCGGTCGCGCAGGAGACGGTGGAGCCGGCCGTGGACGAAGGTCCAGGCCCCCATGTTCTCGGGCTCCTCCTGCCACCAGATCACCTCAGTGGCTGCGGGGTAGCGGCCGAGCAGGGCGGTGAGCTCGGCTTCAGGCCACGGGTAGAGCTGCTCGACGCGGATGACGGCCACCGCGGCGGGGTCGACCCCGAGTGCGGATCGGTCGTCGGCACCCTGGCGGAGCTGGTCCCGGCGGCTCATGACCTCGAAAGCACCCTTGCCCGAGGCGAGGACGACCCGCTGAACTCGCCCAGGGTCGACCGCCTCGGCGGCCTGGGCCCCGAGGCGGCCCGTGGTGGCCGGGTCGTCGAGCACGGCCTGGAAGCCGCCGGCCAGGAAGTCCTCGAGCGGGGAGCGGGCCTGGCGGGCCCGGAGGAGGGACTTGGGGGTGAAGACGACCAGGGGCTTCGGGAGGGGCAGGCGGACCTGGGAACGCAGGAGGTGGAAGTACTGGGCTGCGGTGGTCGGTTGGACCACCCGGAGGTTGTTCCGGGCGCAGAGGGTCAAGAAGCGCTCGATGCGGGCCGAGGAGTGCTCGGGCCCTTGGCCCTCGTAGCCGTGGGGCAGGAGGAGAACCAGGCTGGAGCGCTGGCCCCACTTGTCCTCGGCCGCCACGAGGAAGTTGTCGATGACGATCTGGCCACCGTTGGCGAAGTCCCCGAACTGGGCCTCCCAGAGGACCAGGGCTTGAGGGGACTCGACGCTGTAGCCGTACTCGAAGCCCAAGGCGGCGTATTCGGAGAGCAGGGAGTCGTAGACCCCGAAGCGTCCCAGCTGGGGGTCGTCGCCGAGATGGGCGAGGGGGACCCATTCGGCCCCCGTCTCGTAGTCCACGAGGACGGCGTGGCGCTGGCTGAAGGTCCCCCGCCGGGAGTCCTGGCCGGCCAAGCGGACGTCCGTGCCCTCCAGGAGCAGGGAGCCGAACGCCAGCGCCTCACCGAGAGGCCAGTCGACCTCGCCAGCGGCGACCATGGCCTGGCGCTGGGCGAACTGGCGGGCCAGCTTGGGGTGCACGGTGAAGCCCTCGGGGACCGCCGTGGCCGCCGGCACGAGCCGCTCGAGCACCTCTCGGTCCACTCCGGTCGGCGGGGCCGCTGGCGGAGGGGGCGGCGGCGGGGTGACCAGGCTCGCCGGGGGCGGGCCGGCCGTCTGCCGGGTCTCGTCGAGGGCCCGCTGGAGCATGGCCTGGAAGTCGTCGAGGGCGCGCTCGGCCTCCTCCAGGGTCAGGTCGCCCCGGCGGACCAGGGTCTCGGTGTAGAGCTTGCGGACCGACCGGTGGCGGTCGATCAGCTTGTACATGAGGGGCTGGGTGTAGGAGGGGTCGTCGCCCTCGTTGTGGCCGTGCCGGCGGTAGCAGACCAGGTCGATGACGACGTCCTTCCCGAAGGCCTGCCGGAACCCGAAGGCGATGCGGGCCGCCCGGACGCAGGCCTCGGGGTCGTCGCCGTTGACGTGCAGGATCGGGGCCTGGACCATCTTCGCGGCGTCCGTCGGGTACACCGAGGACCGGGCCGACTCGGGGGCGGTGGTGAACCCCAGCTGGTTGTTGATCACGAGGTGGACGGTGCCGCCGATGCGGTAGCCGGCGAGCTGGGACAGCTCGAGGGTCTCGGCCACCACCCCTTGGCCGGCGAAGGCCGCGTCCCCGTGGACCAGGACCGAGAGCACCGGGAACGCCGGCGCCCCGCTCGTCTCGTCGCTCCCGCCGACCCGGGCCCGCTGGCGCCGGATCCGGTCCTGGCGGGCCCGGACCATCCCCTCGACCACCGGGTCGACGGCTTCGAGGTGCGACGGGTTCGACGCCAGGGCCACCTCGATGCTGCTGCCATCCTTGGCCTGGAAGACCCCGACCGCCCCCTTGTGGTACTTCACGTCGCCCGAGCCCTGGACCGTCTCGGGGTCGAGGTCGCCTTCGAACTCCCGGAAGATCTCCCCGTAGGACTTCCCGACGATGTTCGCCAGGACGTTCAGCCGGCCCCGGTGGGCCATGCCGATGACGGCCCCGTCCAGACCCGAGCGGGCAGCCTCGCTGAGCAAGGTGTCCAGGAGGACGATGGTCGACTCGGCCCCCTCCAGCCCGAAGCGCTTCTGGCCCACGTAACGGGTGTGGAGGAACCGCTCGAAGGCCTCCGCCGCGTTCAGGCGGTCCAGGACGTGACGCTGTTCCTCGACGGTCAGCTCCGTGCGGACCCCCTCGACCTGCTGTTGGATCCAGCGCTTCTGCTCGGGGTCCTGGATGTGCATGTACTCGATGCCCAGGGTCCGGCAGTAGGCGTCCCGCAGGACCTCCAGGGCCTCGCCCAGGGTCATGCGCTCCCGGCCGGCCAGGCCGTCGACCTCCCACTCCCGGTCCAGGTCCCAGACCGAGAGGCCGTAGGTGGCCGGGTCGAGCTCCGGGTGCAGCGGCGGGGGCGCGGCCGCGAGGGGGTCCAGGTTGGCGATCAGATGGCCCCGGACCCGGTACATGTTGATGAGGCTCTGGACGTGAACCTGCTTCACGGTCCGGTCGAGCTGCCCCTCCGGGCGGCCACGCCCCCTCGACGGCTCGGCGAGCCAACGCTCGGGCGCCATGGGCAGCTCGAGGTCGGCGAAGACCTCGTCGTAGAAGCCGTGCTCGCCGGCGAGGCACGCCGCGGCGTACGCCAGGGCCAGTCCGGACTCGGCCCCTTGGACGACCCGGTGGTCGTAGGTGGAGGTGAGGGTGACCACTGGGCCTACCCCCAGCTCCGCCAGGGTCTGGCGGTCGACCCCCTGGAACTCGGCCGGGTAGCCGATGGACCCGACTCCGATGATGGCCCCCTGGCCGGGCATGAGCCGGGGGACGGACTGGACCGTGCCCAAGGTGCCGGGGTTCGTGAGGGTCACGGTGGCGCCGGCGAAGTCCTCGGGGGTGAGGCGGTTCTCGTGGGCTCGGCGCACCAGGTCCTCGTAGGCCGCCACGAAGGCCCGGAAGTCCAAGGTGTCGGCCTGCTTGACCACCGGCACCACCAGCGCCCGGGAGCCGTCCGGTCGGGGCAGGTCCACCGCCAGGCCTAGGCCCACGTGGGGGTGGTGGACCACGCCGGGGTGGCCCTTGCCGTCGGCGTCGTCCACGTAGGCGCTGTTCAGCGCCGGGACGGCCATGACGGCCTTCACGACGGCCCAGGCGATGAGGTGGGTGTAGCTGACCTTGCTGCCCGTGGTCCGGGCCAGCGCCTGGTTGATCCGTGCCCGGTTGACCTCCAGCAACTTGGCGGGGACGCTCCGCACGCTGGTGGCCGTTGGCACCTGGAGCGAGGCCACCATGTTGGCCGCCAGCCGAGCCTTGGCTCCCCGCAGCGGCTCCGCGTGGGGTTCCGCCGTCGCCTGCCCACCAGTTGGCGCTGGGGCAGTGGTCACCCGGTGGCCGTTGCTCGGGGCGGTCGCCACGCCGTTCGCCCCCGTGGCCTCGGCCGGCGCGTGGCCGTTGGTCGGCACCGAGGCAGGCACCGACGACGCGGCCCCCGCCGTGCCACCGTCGAGGGCGGTCGCCGACGGCGCCCCGTTGGCGTGGCGAGCGACCCGGGGTCCCTCCGCGTCCTGCGCGGTCGAGGCGACGACGTCGATGGGGGGACCGCCCAAGGGGACATAGTCGGCGAAGAACTCCCGCCAGCTCTCGCTCACCGAGGCCGGATCGGCTCGGTAGCGCTCGTACATGTCGTCAACGAGCCAGGCATTGGGGCCGAACGCTCCCCCAGCGGTACGGCCCCCGGCGGCAGTTCGGGGCGCGTCCATGCCCCCACCCTACCGGCCCCTGGTCCGGCCACGGCGCCGGCCCGCGACCCTCGAACGCTGCCGATCGCCGCTCCTTTGCGTCACGCCCTCGTGCTTGGAGACCACGAGAGGCGGTCGAGCAGCCACGCAGTTGACCACACGTTGCGGCAGTGGACGGGGTCTGCGAAGATCCCAGCCGGCACGCCCGTTGGTCGGGGCGGAGCAGCGGGGCCCGGCCACGGTGCCGCCGTCGGTCGTGGGAGCCGAGAGCGGGGGGCGCGATGGGAGGAGCAAGGCGCTGGTCGTGGCGGGACGCGTGGTCCTGGCTGGGCTTGAACCTGGGGCGTCGAGCCGGGCTGGTGGCTGCCGTGGGTCTCCTGCTGACCATCGTCCTTGGCCTCGGCGTCACGCTGCTGCGCTTCCAGACCTCGAACGCCAGCTACCTCAACGCCAACGACCCGGCCCAGATCGACAACCACCGCTACGAGCACTACTTCGGCGGCGACCTCATCGTGACCATGTTCACCATGGACCGGGGCTTCACGGTGAACGACCTCTTCACCCCGGCGAACGTGGCCGCCTTCGAGCGGGTCCAAGCTGCCCTCCACAAGGACCCCTCGGTCTTCTCGGTCATGACCCCCCTCGATGCGGTCACCCTGGCCGACCGCCTGCTGGCCGAACCTCCCGGCAGCGTCGATCCCACGGCCACGGTGGCGTTCCACCTGCTCTTCTCGGCCCTCCAGCGGGAGCCCTCGGCGAAGGGCAAGGCGGTGCTCTCGGCCTACCTCGCTTCCAGCCTGGGCCAACTGGACCGCGTGCCGCCCGATGCCCGCCAACTGGCCGACCCGGCCTGGGTCGAGGTGCTGCTCCACAACCCCAATGGCACCCTGCGGGCCGCCAGCGAGGCGTTCTTCCCGAACGACGGCCACGCTGCCATGTTCATCTTCTTGAAGGGCCACCAGACCATTGCCCAGGAGTCGGCGGCGGCCCGGACGGTCTCGCGGATCATCGACGCCACCCACTTCCAGCACGCCCGGACGCTGGTGACCGGCGTCCCCGAGCTGCTGCGGACCATCAACGACTACCTGACGAGCGGCTTCATCACCCTCGGGGCGATCGCAGCCCTGGTCATGGCCGTCATCCTCCTGCTCCTCTTCACCGTCCGCTGGCGGCTCCTGCCCTTTGCCATCGTGGCCGTGGGGCTCGTCTGGGCCTTCGGGCTCACCGGCTACTTCCACATCCCCCTCACCCTGGGCAGCATCGCCAGCCTGCCGGTCCTCCTGGGCGTGGGCATGGACTACGCCATCCAGCTCCACTCGCGGGTGGAGGAGGAAGTCGTGTTGGACCGGGCGGCCCACCCCATCCAGGCCACCGCTCGGAACCTCGGTCCGGCGCTCTTGGTGGTGACCTTCGACTGCGTCTTCGCCTTCGTGTCCCTGGCCTTCTCCAAGGTGCCCATGGTGCGGCAGTTCGGCTGGCTCTTGGTCGTCGGGATCGTGGCCGTCTGTGTCTTCTCCATCTTCGGCACCCTGGCCGTCCTGGGCGTCCGCGAGTACCGCTCCCCGACCAGGGGACGGGACTTCTCCCGGGGCTTCCTCTCCCGTCTCGCCGTCCGTCTCGGCAAGGTCTCGCCCAGGGCCGCCGTGCCCCTCATCCTCATCTCCGGGGTCATCCTCGTGGGGGGCGTGGCCGTGGAGGGGCACCTGAAGATGGAAACCGACCCCATCCAGTGGATCGATCCCTCAGCACCGACAGTCCGCGCCATGCACGAGGTCCGGGCCGGGATCGGGAGCGACAACTACTTCCAGGTCCTGGTCAGCACCGACCACCCCTACAGCGACCAGACGGTGGACTTCGTCGATCAGCTCTCCCGGCAGCTCTTCGCCCGGTTCCCTCACGAGCTCTACCTCGGCTCGGGCATGGTGAACCTCGTCAGTGAGCTGACCGACCTCCCCGGGGTCCAGCCCGTCCCCCCGACCGGTGCCCAGGTCCGGGAAGTGGCCAGCCTGGCACCGCCCGACATCCGTCGGACCCTGGTGGCCAACGGCGGCCACGAGCTGGGCATCGTCTTCGAAGCCAAGACCGCCACCCTGGAGCCCCTCACGCCCGTGGTGGACGACATCCTCCACGACGTCCACCCCCCGAAGGGCATCCAGGCCACCCCGGGCGGCATCGCCCTGGTGGGGGTAGGGCTCATCGACAACCTCCAGGCGTCGCGCAGTCTGCTGACCTACCTGGCGGTGCTCTTCGTGGGCCTCTTCTTGGCGGTCCGTCTCCGGAGCGTCTGGCGCTCCTTGCTCTCGTTGGTGCCCGTCGTCATCGCCGTCGGCATCGTGGCCTTGGCGACCTGGGCCCTGGGCGTGCAGCTGAGCCCCATGACGGCGGTCTCAGGGCCCTTGGTGGTGGCGGTCTGCACCGAGTTCACCTCCCTCATGCTGCTCCGCTTCGTCGAGGAGCGGGCTCGGGGACTCGACCCGGCCGCTGCCATGGCCTCCACCGCCAGCCGGACCGGGCGGGCCTTCATGGTCTCGGGCCTCACGGCCGTGGCCGGCATCGCGGTGATCGCTTCCTCGTCGTGGCCGCTGCTGCGGGGCTTCGGGGTCGTGGTCGGCCTGAACGTGGCCATCGCCCTGGTCTGCGCCCTGGTGGTCCTCCCGCCCATCCTGGTCTGGGCCGAACGCAACTGCCGCAACGTCGTCTCGCGGGGCCTCACCGCTGCCGTCCAGGAGACGCCCCGGACCGGGGGTCGCCCACCAAGCTCGCCTGCGCCGAGCCGGCAACCCGTGGTCGACCCCCATGCGGAGCCGGCCGTGCCCCTGAGCCGCATCCTGACCGGCGTGCGGGACGACTGAAGCAACGCCCGCCCCGCCCGACCCCGCTCGGCCGCCTGACGTCAGCCCTTCGTCGAGCCGGTCGGCAGGGGGCCCAGGCGGGCAGCCACCGCGGCCGCAGCGTCCTGGTGCGCGAGGAGCTGGCCCCCGACCACCTGCAGGCCGCTCGAGCCGGGCTCGACCACGAACGTGGCGACCTGGTCCGCGCCGAAGCGGGCCACGAGCTCGACCGCTTGGACCTGGTCCCCGTCCTCGACCGTCTCGATCGCGTCCAGGGAACCGCTCGGGATGTCCGGTCCCCAGATGGCCGGTGGCGCTTGGCGCACCAGCCGACTGAGCCAACCGGCGTGCTCGCTGGTGCCCTGACGGTAGGCGGCCAAGGCGTCCAGGGCCGCGCCCAGCCAGGCCAAGGGCTCCCGGGATCCCCGGAACGCCAGGCTGGGCTGGCCAGCGAGCCGCAGGGTGCCGGCGCGGACGTAGCCGAAGACCGGCGGCTGCCCCCCGGGCACGCCGGGCGGCAGACCCGGCGGGGGATCGGCCGTGCCCTGGAGGGCGTCGCTGGCGACCGTGGCCACCTGCCCCAGGGCGTCACCTTCGGTGCCCCCGACCAGTTGGGCGGTCACCACGAGGCGCTCGGAGGTGAACCAGAGCGCGTCGGGAGGCCAGCAGGAGATGAGGACCAGGCCGGCCCTGCCCGCCGGGAGGCTGGGCAAGGGCTGCCCGGGGTGTTCGATCCGGTGCCCGAGCACCTCGAAGGTGGCCACCGCGCACCCGACCTGGTAGCTGACCAGGTCCCCGGGCCGCAGCTGGTCGTTGGCGCCGAAGTAGCCGACGTCGTGGGCCTCCACGACGGCCAGTCCGGGCTGGCCAGGCCATGGGCTCGAGGGCAGGTGGCCGACTGCGGTGGCCAGGGTCCCTTGGGCGAGCCCCTGCTCGACCGGCGCCACGACCCCCGTCGCAGGGATCCTCAGCACGCCCGGTCCGCTCGGCGCACCACAGTCCTGCTGGCCTGCGTCCGCCTGGCTTCTCGTCTCCAAGACCCGCACCCTGGCGGCACCGACGACCTCCTGCCGGCGCTGCCACCAGAGGGGATACGCCACGCCGACCGCCGCCAGCCCGAGCAGGCCGACCCCGAGGAGGCCCAGCAGGCCCCGACGCCCCCGCTCAGCTGTCCTCATGCGCCCCACGACGGCCCCCTACTCCGACGAGGGAACACGCCGACCGTCGCCCACCACGGGCCACCCCGACCACGGCTTCCCGGGGCACGGTCAGCCACGGCTCCCGGACCCGTGCGTCGCAAGCGGCGCCACGCCGGACCGAGCCAGGTCCGGCACCGGCCCCTCAGGACCGCTGGCTCACACCACGGCGGCGCACCGAGCCGAGCACGAGCAGGCCGGCGCCGGCTACGGCCACTCCACCGATGGCCGCCCACCAGGTCCACCCCGACCACGGCTCCCCCGTGCTCGCGCTCGGCACCGTCCCACTCGCCGACGTGCTCGGCGTCGAGCTCGACGGGGTGGAACTCGACGGCGTCGAACTGGTCGGCGTGGAGGAGGTGGACGAGCTGCTGCTCGCCGTGATCGTGCTCGGGTTCACCGTGGTGTAGGCCGTCACCGGCAGGCTCAGGGTCTGCGTCGCCCCCTTCAGCACACTTTCCGCAACGCCACAGCCACTTCCCGTTGCATCGTTCGTAATGTCGACCGGTGTGCTGGCCTGGGTGACGGTCCCGGTCGCTGTGTAGACCCCCCCACTGGCCGACGGAGACCCGAGGCTGCCGCTGACCTGGAACGGCTGCGTGTACGTGCACGGCCCGGTCGGGGCGGAGAGGGACACCCGCAGGTTGCCCGACAGCGAGACCTGACCGGTCGACGGGTCGTAGGTCCCGGTCGCCGTGCCGTCGTCCTGGATGCTGATCGAGGCGGTGATCCCGGCCAAGGTGCCCTGCAACCCGCTCACCCACTGCGCGCCCGACGCCGGGAAGCTCGTCGTCCCGTTCGAGCTCAGCGTGCCCAGCATGGCGTTCGCCACCCCGTGGATCACCAGGGGGCTCGTGTTCAGCGAGGCCGCGGGCGTCACCGTCAGGACGCCGTTCGACCCCACCACGCAGAGGTTGTTGCTCCCTGACAGCTGGCTGGCGCAGCTCAGGCTGGCGGCACCAGCCACCCCCGAGGCGAGGCCCCCGACCACGCCTGCCGCACTGAGCGTGGCTGCCCCGAGCCCCGCCGCCGCCGCCCACCGGATGGCTCCCGACCGCTTCCCCATCGTGCCTTTGCCTCCCCGCTTGCTCACCGGCATCCCAGCCGGCGTTGTCATTGCGCGCCTCGCCCTTTTCGGGCCCAAGCACCTGGCGACGGCCCGGCCTGTTCGCTGCCGACCGGCGCCGACATCCCCGGTGGCGCATCCTAAGGAACCGCGGAGAGTGTTGTCAACGCACGGCAAAGGGGAGCGCCGTTGTGTTGACGGCTGAGCCTGGCCTGGGTGCGGCCCCGCCGCCGCCGACGACCCCACCCCTGCCCCACCTGCGGCGTCGGGATGCCCGGCGTTCAGGACCGCAGCTCGATCACGCCGCCCAGGGACACGCCGCCGCCCGAGGCCGGGGCGGCAAGGAGCGGCGCCAGGAGGGCCCCGACCGCTGGAAGGCCGGCGACCAGGGTGTCCACGGCGCCCACCAGGTTCCCGAGGGGTCCGGCCGACGGGGCCATGAGGGAGCCGGGCGCTGGCGACGACGGGCTCGCGGGGTTCGACGGGCCGGGCGGCGCTCCCCCGCCTCCTCCACCGGTGCCGACCCCGCGGCCCGCAGGAGGCGGGGGACCTGCCGGCCCCGAGCCAGGCCCCGAGCCACCCCCGCTGGCACCCCCGCTCACGACCGAAACCGTCGCGAGGGGGCTCGTCGTCTCACGACCGGCGGCCGGACCAGGGGAACGGCTGGCTGTCGCCGGCAGGGCGACCGCCGGCGGGCGGCCAGACTCAGGACCCTGGCCCGGCGCCCGTCGGGAGACCGGCAGACTGGAAGTCGACCCTGCCCCGGGCAGCCGGTTCCCCGACGGCGACGAGGCCGGCAGCGGCCCCGTCGTGCCTCGGGACGCGCGCACCCCAAGGGCCCGGCCCGGGGGATGGCGAAGGACCGGGGGCACCCCCACGGCCAGCACCAGGCCGGCGAGGAGCACGAGCAGCGCGACCACGCCCGAGCGCCGACGGGTCCCCTCTGGCCCTCGGCGGCCCCGGACGCCCGGGCCGCGCCCGGACGCCACCCGTCGGCCCGCCGATCGGCGCCAGGGTCGAGGACCGGGCCACGAGGGGAGGCTCCCCCCGAGGGTCTCGGTCAGGAGGGGGCCGAGCCCAGCCAACCCCGCCCCGCCCGGCGCCTCGACGCGGAGCCTGCGGGCTCGGGTCAGGGCGCGACGGCGGTAGAGGTCCTGGTCGGCGGCCTCGAACACCTGGCGCGTCCCGTCGGGCCCCGCCACGGTTCCATCGGGTTCGCTTCGGGCCGCCCCCCACGAGAACGCGGGGGCCCCGAGGTCCTGGGCCCTGGCCGCCACCGCCTCGGCAGCGCGCGGCCCCGCCCCGTCGAGCAGGACGGCGAACTCGTCGCCCCCGACCCGGAAGACGGCATCCCCGGCGCGGGACGCCGCTCGGAGCGCCTTGGCCAACCGGCGCAAGGCCTCGTCCCCGGCGGCATGCCCCAACCGGTCGTTCACGACCTTCAGACCGTCGAGGTCCACCAGGAGCAGGCCCAGGGTCCGGCTGGTTCGGGCAGCGTCCGCCACGGCCACGGCAACGGCCCGCTCGAACGCCCGGCGGTTGCCCACCCCGGTGAGGGGATCCTCGTCCGCCAGGGCCTCGATGGGCGCCAGGAAGGCCTCCAGCGCCCCGGCCAGGAGCTGGTCGACGGCTGCCTGCCAGCGGGCCTCGGCGAGGGCTGCCGGCCGGGCCCGGCGCAGGGCCCGGCACTGGCCCAGGAGCGCCTCGGGATCTCCGCAGCGCGCGCCCAGGTCCCGGCCTGCCGCCCGAGCCGCCTCGTCGTTGCCGCCCGACGCTGCGGCGACGACCGCTTCTCGCAGCCACCCCCCTTGATCCATGACCGCCCCCCTGCCCGCCGCCCTCGGGACCTGCGACCCCGACTCCGACACCGGGCGTCAGAGGAACGACGCGCCGCGCCGCGTCTTGCGGTCCGTCACGCACGAGTGGCGTCCGCCGGCGATGACCTCGGCGCTCGGCGCTCGAGCAGCCTTGGTGGCGTTCCGCTCTTGTTGGCGTTCAACCCTTGTTGGCGCCGTGGGCCCGGACGAAGTCGTTCACCGCCCAGTAAGCCTCGATCGACTCCCCGGCGTCCCCCCAGAACCCCTCCAGCACGTCGAAGGCCATCCGCCCTTGCTCGACGTACCAGTTGTTCACGTCCGTGATCTCCAGCTCGCCGCGCGCCGAGGGGCGGAGCCGGTGGACCACGTCGAAGACCTCGGCGTCGTAGCAGTAGATGCCGGTCACGGCGTAGGGGCTGGGGGGCTGCTCGGGCTTCTCGAGGATCCGCTCGATCCGACCGTCGGCCGAGAACGCCGGCACCCCGAGGTGCCGCAGGTGAACGGGATCCCCGACCTCGCTCAGGACGACCCGGGCCCCGCGCCCTTGGGTCTCGAACCCCTGCACGACCCCCCGCAGGCTCCGCTCCACGATGTTGTCGGCCAGCATGACCAGCACCGGGTCGTCGCCGACGAACCGTTCGGCCAGTCCCAGGGCCTCGGCGATGCCACCGGGCCGTTCCTGGCCGTTGCCGAGCAGCCGCAGGAACTCTCCGGCGTGGGTGCCGCCGGTGACCAGCATGACCTCCTCGATCCCCGCCTGGACCACCGCCTCGATCGCCCAGGCGATCATGGGCCGGTCGAAGATCGGCAGGAGGTGCTTGTTCGTGATGCGGGTCAGGGGGTAGAGCCGGCTCCCGGTCCCTCCGGCCAGGATCACCCCCTTCATCGCTCCCCCGTCGCCACGCGCGCCGCCGGCCGCTTCACCGGGCCGATCCTAGGGGGCCCGACGCCCGCGTGGCCGAGACCGCCTCCAACACGGCGTCCGCGAACGGCGGCCAGACCGCCAGGGCCCAGGGCCCGAAGGACCGGCCGGTCAGCCCGCAGCAGGCGCAACCCGCCTCGGGGTCCACCCAGAGGAAGCTGCCCGAACGGCCGAAGTGGCCGTAGGTCCGGGCCGAGGCCCGGGTCCCGGTCCAGTGGGGGACCTTCCCGTCCCGCACTTCCACGCCCAGGCCCCAGTCGCAGGGGTCGAACCGCCCCACCCCCGGGACCACGCCGGCCAGGCCGGGGAAGGCCACCTGGGTCGCCTCGGCCAGGGTGCTTCGATCCAGCAGCCTCGGCGCGAGGAGCTCGCTCGCCAGGCGCACCATGTCGTCCAAGGGTCCCACGACCCCGCTGGCCGGCGAGGCCCCCGGGGGGAGGACGGTGCCCTCCATGCCCAGCGGCCAGAGGACCCCTTCGGCCAGGTAGGCGTCGAAGGGCATGCCACTGCGAGCCGCCAGGGTCTCGGCCAGGACCTCGTAGCCGGCGTTCGAGTAGATCCGGCGCGCCCCCGGTGGGGCCAGCACCCGGCGCTCGTCGGGGGCGAGTCCCGAGGCGTGGGCCAGCAGGTGGCGGACCGTGGCGCCAGGCGGCCCGGCCGGCTCGTCCAGCGTCAGGGTGCCCTCCTCGACGGCCAGCAGCACCGCCAGGGCGACCAGCAGCTTCGACACCGAGGCCCAGGGCTGGGCCGTCCGGTGGGCCCCGGCCCGGACCACCTGCCTGATCGGTCCCCCCGGGGGCTCAGCGAGGACGACTCCGACGGCGACCTGGGGCGCCGGCCACCCGCTCGCCCGGGCCAGGGCGGCGCTCAGCGAGCCCGGGGCCCCGATGGGCTCGTCCAGGTCCGGGGGGTCGGCGGCCACCGACACGGCGCTCAGGTGTCCAGGAACCGTCGGATGCCGATGGCTGACCCCGCGGCGCCGATCACCACGCCGATGAGCCCCACCAGGACCGCCGTCACCGCCACCTCACCGGCCGGCGTCCGCATCTCATACAGCAGAGAGTGAATATTCGACCCTGCTAAGTGGTCAAGGAGGACGTGGAGTCCCACGGTGACGAGCACGGCCACCACCGCACCGGCCAGGCCCTGGACGATGCCCTCGAACATGAAGGGGATCCGGATGAACCAGTTCGTGGCCCCGACCAGCTTCATCACCGACACCTCCCGACGTCGGGCGAAGATGGCCAAGCGGATGGTGTTCAAGATGAGCACCGCGGCCGACAGCAGCAGGATGACCGCCAGGACCAGGAAGACCGCGTCCAGGACGTGCACCACCGTCTCCATCGTCCGGATGGCCTGCTGCGGGTAGCGGACCCCGTCGACCCCCGGGTACCGGCTGAACTGGCTCGCTAGGGCCGAGGCCTCGGCCGGCTGGCTCAGCACGCAGCGCCACGAGGCCGGGGTCGTCCCGATGCTCAGGACCGAGGCTGCCGACGGGTCCAGCAGCCGCTTGGCCTCCTGGTAGTCGTAGGCCTGGTCCCGGTAGAAGCAGCGCTCCACGTAGGGCAGCTGCCGCAACTGCTCGTCGACGGTCCGCTGCTGGGCGGTGGGCTGCGTCGGGGCTTGGGGCACCGGGTCCAAGAAGACCAGCACGTCCACGCCGTGCTGCCACTGTGTCGTGGCCTGGGCCACCCCTTGGCGCAACAGCAACGACACCCCGACCAGCGACAACGATACGGCCACGGTGAGGACGGCGGCGATGGTCATCAGCCGGTTCCGCCACAGGTTGGCGGCGGTCTCTCGGGCCACGTACTCCACGGACACTGCCATTACGGTCGATCCTCGTCGTTGCGCTCGGTCCAGCTCGTCTTCGGGGGTGGTCGATGCCCGCCGGTTCCGGCCCCGCCCCCGGTCTCAGGTGGCGATCCCGTAGACGCCCCGGGCCTGGTCCCGCACGAGCTCGCCCCGGTGCAGCTCGATCACCCGGCGCCGCATCTGGTCGACGATGCCGGCGTCGTGGGTCGCCACCACCACCGTGGTCCCCGTCCGGTTGATCCGCTCCAGCAACTTCATGATGCCCTGGCTGGTCGCTGGGTCCAGGTTCCCGGTGGGTTCGTCGGCCAGCAGCACCAGGGGCCGGTTCACGAAGGCTCGGGCCACCGCCACCCGCTGCTGCTCGCCCCCCGAGAGCTCGTGGGGGAGGTTGTCCCGCTTGTGGGCCAGCCCGACCAGCTCCAGCACCGGCGGCACCTGGGTCTGGATGACGTGCCTTGGCCGACCGATGACCTCCAGGGCGAAGGCCACGTTCTCGTAGACCGTCTTCGTCGGCAGCAGCCGGAAGTCCTGGAACACGCAGCCGATGTTCCGCCGCAGGTAGGGGATCCGCCAGGAGCTCAGCCGACCGATCTCCCGCCCCGCAACCCAGATCCGTCCCTGGTCCGGGGTCTCTTCCCGCAGCAGCAGCCGGATCATCGTCGTCTTGCCCGACCCCGAGGGACCGACCAGGAAGACGAACTCGCCCTTGCCGATCTCCAGCGACACGTCCCGCAACGCGACGGTCCCGGCCTTGTACGTCTTCGTGACGTGGTCGAATCGGATCATGGTCGGATGGGCTCGGGCGTCGGCACCACCCTGCGGTGGCGCGCCAGCAACGGGCTCCGACGAGGCTAGCAGCCGGCCAGCCGCCCTGCAGGGACCGGCTCAGGACCCGGCTCGGCCCGCCTCCTGGTCCCCCTCCTCCCGCCGGCGTCGACGGAGCTCGGCCTCGATGAAGCGGTCCAGGTCCCCGTCGAGGACCGCCTCGACGTTGCCCGTCTCCAGCCCGGTCCGCAGGTCCTTCACCAGCTGGTAGGGGGCCAGGACGTAGTTCCGGGTCTGGTTGCCCCAGGCCACGTCCACCTTCGGACCCGACAAGGCGGCCAGCTCGGCTCGCCGCTGCTCCTCGGCCAGGGCGGCCAGCTTCGAGGCCAGGATCTGCATCGCCCGCGCCCGGTTCTGGTGCTGGCTCCGCTCGTTCTGGCAGGACACCACGATGCCGGTCGGCAGGTGGGTGATCCGGACCGCCGAGTCGGTCTTGTTGACGTGTTGCCCGCCGGCCCCCGAGGACCGGTAGGTGTCGACCCGCAGGTCCCGTTCGTCGATCGCCACCTCGGCGTCCTCGGGCACCATCGGCGTGACGTCCACCGAGGCGAAGCTCGTCTGGCGCCGGTGCTGGGCGTCGAAGGGCGAGATCCGGACCAGCCGGTGGACCCCCCGCTCAGCCTGGAGCAGGCCGTAGGCGAAACGGCCCTTCACCACGAACGTGGCCGAGAGGATCCCGGCCTCCTGCCCAGGGCTCACCTCGTCCACCTCGACGTCGAAGCCCCGACGCTCGGCCCACCGCAGGTACATCCGCAGGAGCATCTCGCACCAGTCCTGGGCGTCGGTGCCCCCCGCCCCGGCGTGCAGCTCGACGATGGCATCCCCCTCGTCGTACTGCCCCCGGAACAGCGAACGCAGCTCCAGCTCGTCCAGCCGCCGGCCGAGCTCCTCCAGGCTCTCGGTCAGCTCGGCCGAGAGCTGCGGGTCCGGCTCCTCTTCGAGCAGCTCGCCGGCGGCCTCGGCGTCGGCCAGGCGCTGGCCCAGCTCCTCCAGCAGGCCGAGGTCCGCGTTGACCTTGCCCAGCTCGGCGGTCACCGCCTTCGCCCGGTGCTGGTCCTCCCAGAGGTCTGGGCGGGCCACCTCGGCCTCCAGCTCGGCCCGCCGTTCCCGCAGCCGCTCCTCCCCCAGGTCGGCCCGGGCCTCCTCGACCCGTCGGCGGAGGGCGGCCAGCTCGCCCGGAACGTCCCGCTCGCCGCCGCCCCGGCCCGCCTCGAGGGGCCGGGCCTCAGCCGGCCCCATGGCAGACCTTGTACTTCTTCCCGCTCCCGCACCAGCACGGGTCGTTCCGGCCCAACTTCCGGTTCCCCGCACTGGCCGGGCCCACCCGAGTGGCCCCGGCGCCGGTCCGCTCACCGGCACCGTGACCGGCCGCGCCACCGGCGGACACGGGGCGACCGGCGCCACCGCCGGCGCCCTCGACGACCGGCACCCCTTCGTCCCCTGGCACCTCCGCCACGGCGGCCTGGGGCAGGGCAGCCAAGGCTGCCAGCAGCCCGTCCCCCGCCACCGGGTCCTCGGCCGCCTCGTAGCGAGCGGCGCTCAGGTCCGGCTCGCCCGCCTCCTGGGGCACCACCTGGACGTGGAGGACGTAGCGCAGGTAGTCGTCGTCGATGGCCGCCATCATCCGGCCGAACATCTCGAAGCCCTCGGCCTGCCAGGCCACCAAGGGGTCCTGCTGGCCCATGGCTCGCAGGTTGATCCCCTCGCGCAGGTAGTCCATCTCCGCCAGGTGGTCCCGCCAGCGCTGGTCGATGATCTGGAGCATGACCTCCCGCTCGACCTGGCGCGCCTCCTCCGCCCCGCCCGGGAAGGCCTCGTCACGGCTCCGGTAGTACTCCAGGGCCTCGGCCAGCACGCTGGCCTCCAGCTGCTCGCGGCTCTCGGCCTCCTGGAGGTCCTCGACCGTGAACTTCGTCGGGTAGTACTGCTCGACCTCGGTCACGAGGGCCCCGAGATCCCAGGTCTCGGGGTAGGGACCAGGGCAGGTGGCCTGGACGATGTCCCGGATGGTTTCCTCGAGCAGCCGCTCGGTCCGCTCCCTGAGGTCCTCCCCGTCGATGACCTGGAGCCGCCGGGCGTAGATGACCTTGCGCTGCTCGTCGAGGACCTCGTCGTACTTCAGCACGTCCTTGCGGATCTCGGCGTTGCGTCCCTCGACGGTGCTCTGGGCCCGCTCGATGGCCCGCGACACCATCTTCGCCTCGATCGGCACGTCCTCGGGCAGGGCCCGGTTCATGACCCACTGCATGGCGTTCGTGGCGAACAGCCGCATCAGCTCGTCCTCGAGGGACAGGAAGAAACGGCTCTCCCCAGGGTCCCCCTGGCGACCGGCCCGGCCCCGCAGCTGGTTGTCGATCCGCCGGCTCTCGTGCCGCTCGCTGCCGAGCACGTAGAGCCCGCCCAGTTCCCTGACCCGGTCGCCCTCCTCGGCGCACTCCTTCTCGAAGCGGGCCAGTTGCCGCTCGTACTCGGCTTGGCCTTCTTCGCTCTCGGGGTCGAGCCCTTGGGCCAGCACCTCCTGCCGAGCCAGACCCTCGGGGTTGCCCCCCAGCAGGATGTCCACCCCCCGACCGGCCATGTTCGTCGCCACCGTCACCGCGCCCAATCGACCGGCCTGGGCCACGATCTCGGCTTCCTTGGCGTGCTGCTTGGCGTTCAGCACCGTGTGCGGGATGCCCCGGCGGGCCAAGAGCCGGGAGAGGTGCTCGGACTTGGCCACCGAGGCCGTGCCCACGAGCACCGGCTGGCCCCGCTCGTGGCGCTCCACGATGTCCTCGACGATCGCGGCGAACTTCGCGTCCTCGGTCTTGTAGATCACGTCCGGGTGGTCCACCCGGATCATTGGCAGGTTGGTCGGGATGGGCACGACCGACATGCCGTAGGTGTTGGCGAACTCCGCCGCCTCGGTCTCCGCCGTCCCGGTCATGCCGGCCAGCTTCTCGTAGAGGCGGAAGTAGTTCTGCAACGTGATCGTGGCCCAGGTGTGGTTCTCTTCCTGGATCCGCACCCGCTCCTTCGCCTCGATCGCCTGGTGCAGCCCCTCGGACCACCGCCGACCCTCGAGGGTCCGGCCGGTGAACTCGTCGACGATCTTCACCTCGCCGTTCACCACCAGGTAGTCCTTGTCCCGGTGGTAGAGCTCCTTGGCCCGCAGCGCCTGGGTCAGGTGGTGCAGGTAGTTCACCGAGACCAGGTCGTAGAGGTTCTCCACCCCCAGTTGCCGCTCCACCTTGGCGATGCCTGCCTCGGTGGGCACCACCACCCGCTTCTCCTCGTCGACCTCGTAGTCCTCGTCTCGGACCAACGTCCGGGCGATGCCGGCGAACTGGTAGTAGAGCCGAGCTGACTCGGCGGCGGGTCCCGAGATGATGAGCGGCGTCCTCGCCTCGTCGATCAGGATCGAGTCCACCTCGTCCACGATGGCGTAGACGTGGCCCCGCTGGACCATGGCTTCCCGGGACCGAGCCATGTTGTCCCGGAGGTAGTCGAACCCGAACTCCGTGTTGGTCCCGTAGGTCACGTCGCAGGCGTAGGCCGCCCGTTTGGCCGCCGGGTCGCTCACCTCGGGGGTGACCCGGCCCACGGTCAGACCCAAGAAGCGGTGCACCCGCCCCATCCATTCGGCGTCCCGCTTGGCCAGGTAGTCGTTCACCGTGACGACGTGGACCCCCCGGCCGGTCAGCGCGTTCAGGTAGACCGGCAGGGTCGAGACCAGGGTCTTGCCCTCCCCGGTCTTCATCTCGGCGATCCAGCCGAAGTGCAGCGCCATGCCGCCCATGAGCTGCACGTCGTAGTGCCGCTGCCCCAGCACCCGGACCGCTGCCTCCCGCACGGTGGCGAAGGCCTCCACGAGCAGGTCGTCCAGCGACTCCCCGTTGGCCAACCGCTCCCGGAACACCACCGTCTGATGGGCCAGCTCCTCGTCCGAGAGGGCCTCCATCTCCGGCTCGAGCTCGTTGATGAGCGGGACCAGCTCCGCCAGCCTGCGGACCTTCTTCCCCTCACCAGCCCGCAGGACGCGCGCGAAGATACTCATGGCCAGCCCAGCTTACCCCTCGGCTCCCACCGGCCGTCCGGCAGGAGCCGTCCCCCGTGGCTGGCGGGTCGCGCCGGGCCCCGGCTGACCTGGTCTTTGCCCCCACACTCGCCTGCCGAGCGGCTCGACGGCCCGGTGCGGGCGGCCGGTCGACCGGCCCCGCCGCACCGTCACGGCTCGCCTCACCCCTTCTCCGTCGGCCCCGGCCCTCGGGGCTCCCGGGCAGGACTTACACCTAAGCCGCACCATGCTCGGCAACCACGAGTTGCCTTACGTGGGTCGTTTCGCCTGCGACTGGCCTCGACTTGCAACCACAGACCCGGGGCCCGGCGAGCGAAGCCTAACGCCCGACCTGGGGCCCCCGGCCCCGGGTCGAGGGCCGACGACCCCAGGGCCTGACCCTCGCTCCCGGTACTCAATACCGGTAGTGGTCGGGCTTGTAGGGCCCTTCGACCGGCACGCCGATGTACGCGGCCTGCTCGGGGGTCAGCCGGGTCAGCCGGGCTCCGAGCGCCGGCAGGTGCAGTCGAGCCACCTCTTCGTCCAGGTGCTTGGGCAGCACGTGGACGCCCACCTCGTAGTGCTCGGGCCGCTGGAAGAGCTCCAGCTGGGCCATGGTCTGGTTCGTGAACGAGCAGGACATCACGAAGCTCGGGTGACCCGTGGCGTTGCCCAGGTTCAACAGGCGCCCCTCCGAGAGGACCACCACGGCGTGCCCGTCCGGGAAGGTCCAGGTGTGCACCTGGGGTTTCACTTCCTCCTTCTGGATCCCCGGCACCTTGGCCAGCCCGGCCATGTCGATCTCGTTGTCGAAGTGCCCGATGTTCCCCACGATGGCCAGGTGCTTCATTCGGGCCATGTGGTCCACGGTCACCACGTCCCGGTTCCCCGTCGCCGTCACCACGATGTCCGCCCGCTCGACCACGTCGTCCAAGGTGGCGACCTCGAAGCCGTCCATGACGGCCTGCAGCGCGCAGATCGGGTCGATCTCGGTCACCACCACCCGGGCGCCCTGGCCCCGCAGGGACTCCGCACAGCCCTTGCCCACGTCCCCGTACCCGCAGACCACCGCCAGCTTGCCCCCGATCAGCACGTCGGTGGCCCGGTTGATGCCGTCGATGAGGGAGTGCCGGCAGCCGTAGGTGTTGTCGAACTTCGACTTCGTCACCGAGTCGTTGACGTTGATCGCCGGGAACAGCAGCTCACCGGTCCGGGCCAGCTCGTAGAGCCGGTGGACCCCGGTCGTGGTCTCCTCGGTCACCCCTCGGATCCCGTTCGCCAGGGTCGTCCAGTACTGCGGGTCCTCGGCCAGCGACCGGGCCAGAAGCCGCCGCACCTCCGCCTCGTCCTCGGACGAAGCGGTCTCTGGCGGGGGCACCGAGCCGGCCTTCTCCGCCGCCACTCCCTGGTGCACCAGCAAGGTCGCGTCGCCCCCGTCGTCCAGGATGCTCGTCGGCCCATGGCCCCCTGGCCAGCGCAGGGCCCGCTCGGTGCAGCGCCAGTACTCCTCGATCGTCTCGCCCTTCCAGGCGAACACCGGCACGCCAGCCGGCTCCTCCGGCGTCCCGTTCGGGCCCACCACCACGGCGGCCGCCGCATGGTCCTGGGTCGAGAAGATGTTGCAGCTCGCCCACCGGACCTCGGCCCCGAGGGCCACCAGGGTCTCGATGAGCACCGCGGTCTGCACCGTCATGTGCAGCGACCCGGTGATCCGAGCGCCAGCCAGGGGCCGAGACGCCCCGTAGCGCTCCCGCATGGCCATCAAGCCCGGCATCTCGTGCTCGGCCAGCTCGATCTCCCGCCGGCCCCAGGCCGCCAGCGAGAGGTCGGCGACCTCGAACTCCAGACCGCCTGGCTTCCCGGTCGCTCGCCCTGCCATCCCAGCACCCATGACCGCTCCTCGCTCCTCGCCCTCGGAAGGCCCCTGGCCCGTCGTTCGGCCCAGCGTTCGTTGCGGGGCACTGGGAGGCTAGCGGGGCCGCCTCAGGGCTGGCGCAGCCGGGCCTTCAGCTCGCCGAGGACCGGCACCGGACCCGGGTCGACGCCGGCCGCCCAGGCCAGGTGCAACGACACGAAGTCCCCGAAGAGCACCAGGTCGAGCAGCTGGGCCAGCTCGCCCTCGCCCTCGGCCCGGACCTCCAGCACGTCGGCCACCGCCTCGCCCATGAGCTCCCGCACCAGCTCGAAGCGCCGGCCGACCTGGGGATGCTCGCCGTCGTGCCGCAGGTTCACCACCGTCAGAACCTGCCGGGTCACGTCCCCGAGCTGCCCCCAGCCGGCCAGCTCGTTGTGGCAGAGCTCGGGATAGGCCGAGGCGAAGGCCGGCGTCTTGGCGTTCTCCTGGACCTGGGCTCGCCACCGCCGGGCCGCCGTGGCCCCCACCGCCTCGGCCCCGTGCACCAGCGGGATGGTCCGCCCGATCCGCCGGGCGACCTCGAGGGCCGGGCTCCGGTCGCCGAGCAGCTGGTCCCGCCGCTGGCGGAGCTGCCCCTCCGCCCCGGCCAGCCAGGTCCCGGCCCCCGGGAAGAGCCCCACCTGCTCGAGCACCAGCAACAGCGGCACCACCATGGCCCCGAGGGCTGCCCGCGGCTGGGGCAGCGAGTCGGGCACCGCCGCCCGGGGCACCCGCCACTCCTCGGCCAGCCGGCCGAGGGCACCCCCGGCGGTCACCACCACCAGGTGGGCCCCGGCCTCGTAGGCCTCCCCCGCCGCCTGGACCGTCTCCTCGGTGTCCCCCGAGAACGACACCGCCATGACCAGGGAGTTCCGGCCGACGTAGTCCGGGGCTTCGTAGTCCCGGACCACGACCATGGGCACCGGCAGGAACGGGCCGGCAGCCGCCGCGGCCACCTCGCCGGCCATGCCGCTGCCCCCCATGCCGAGCACCACCACGTGCTCCACCTCGCCCCGCGACGGCAGCCCCGGCAGGGGCTCGAAGGCCTTGCGGGCCGCCTCGACCTGCTCGGGCCAGCCGGCTGTGGCCTCGAACATCCCGAGGCTGTCGATCCCCGGTGGGGTCGTCGACCCGCTCACCCGGCCTCCCCAACCGGCCCTTGGCCCTGCAGCGTCCAGCGGGCCTCGCCCCGCTCCGCCTTCCCCATCAGCCGGTCGTGCTCCGCCGGGTCCACCGCCTCGGCCTCCTCCACCAGCATCACCGGGATGCCCTCCCGGACCGGGTAGCTCCGGCGCAGCCGAGGGTTGTAGAGCCGCCGCTCGTCCTCCACGTAGAGCAGCGGACCCTTGTCCTGCGGACAGGCCAGCACCTCGAGCAGGATCGGGTCCAGGCTCACGGCTGCTCCTGTCCCTTCGCCAAACCCCGGACCACCCCCAGCACCTCCTCGAGCCGCTTGGGCCCCTCGTCCACCACGCTCGACTCCAGGTTCAGCCGCAGCAGCGGCTCGGTGTTCGAGGGCCGCACGTTGAACCACCAGTCGCCCAGGTCGACCGTGACCCCGTCGAGCCGGTCCACGGCGGCCCCCATCGCCCCGTAGTGCTCGGCGACGGCTTCGACCACCGCCTGGGGGTCGGCGACCTCCGTGTTGACCTCCCCCGACGTCCAGGTCCGCCGCAGCGGCGCCAGCAGCGCCGAGAGGGGCTGGCCGGCCTTCGAGAGCTCCTCCAGGACCAGCAGGGCGGCGATCAGCCCCGAGTCCGCCCGGTAGTTGTCCTTGAAGTAGTAGTGCCCCGAGTGCTCGCCGCCGAAGACCGCCCCGGTCTCGGCCATGACCTGCTTGATGAACGAGTGCCCCACCCGGGTCCGCACCGGTCGGCCCCCGCAGGCCAGGATGGTCTCGGGCACCACCCGCGAGCAGATGACGTTGTGCAGCACCGTGGCCCCCGGGTGCTTGGCCAGCATGGCCCGGGCCACCAGGGCCGTGGTCAGCGACCCCGAGACCGGCTCGGCTCGCTCGTCGACCAGGAAGACCCGGTCGGCGTCCCCGTCGAAGGCCAGGCCCACGTCCGCCCCGTCGGCCACCACCGCCGCCTGGAGGTCCCGGAGGTTCTCCGGCTGGATGGGGTCCGCCGGGTGGTTCGGGAAGGTGCCGTCCAGCTCCGGGTAGAGCACCCGCAGTCGGAACGGCAGGCCGGCGAACACCCGGGGCACCACCAGGCCGCCCATCCCGTTCGCCGTGTCGGCCACCACCGACAGCGGGGCCAGGGCCCCAAGGTCCACGAAGGACCGGACGTGCGCGGCGTAGGCCTCCAGCAGGTCTGCCTCCTCCACGGTCCCCCGGGCCGGCCCGAGCTGCTCGCGGCCCTCCAGCACCGCTTCCGCCACGTGCCGCACCTCGGCCAGACCGGTGTCCTGCCCCACCGGGCTGGCTCCTGGGCCACAGAGCTTGATGCCGTTGTACGCCGCCGGGTTGTGCGACGCCGTGAACATCGCCCCCGGGGCGTCCAGGTGGCCCGAGGCGAAGTAGAGCAGGTCGGTCGAGACCAGCCCAAGGACCACCACGTCCGACCCCGCGGCCCGCGCCCCCTCGATGAACGCTGCCGCAAGCCCCTCCCCCGAGGGCCGCATGTCTCGCCCCACCACCAGCCGCCGGCCGCCCACGAAGCGCCCGAAACCGTAGCCGATCGCCCGGGCGATCTCGTCGTCGAGCTGCTCGGGGACCAGCCCCCGGATGTCGTAGGCCTTGAAGAGGCTGCGCAGGTCCGCCATGGCGCCCTCACCCTACCCAATGCCGCCCGACGGGCCCGAAGGACGCAGCGGGCACCCCACGGGGCCCTGGCTTTCAGCGCCACAGGCCGGGCACACCGGCGGTGCCGAAGGCCAAGGTGACGATGGCCACCAGGTTGAACGCCCCGTGTGCCGCCATTGAGGGGCCCAGGCGCCCGGTCCGCCACGCCAGCACGGCCAGCACCATGCCCAAGACGGCCAGCCCGAGCAGCTCCAGCGGCTCGGCGTGGGCCAGCCCGAAGAGGATCCCCGTGCCCACCACGGCCAGGGCCGGACCCAGCACCCGTCCGGCCGGCGCAGCGAGCCGCAGCAGCGCCCGCAGCACGAGGCCCCGAAAGAGCAGCTCCTCCACCACCGGGACCACGGCCACCGTCAGGAAGCCGATGAGGGCCAGCTCAGGACCGTGGAATCCCCCGGTCAGGTGCTTGGCCGGCGTCGACAGCCGCCGGTCCAGGTGGGGGATCAGGGCCCGGAGCGGCAGGTAGAGCACGGGGATCAGCACCAGCTGGCAGGCCGCCCCGATCGCCCCCCCGACCACCAGGTCGGCGGGGCGGATCGCCAGGCCCATGTCCCGGGCGACCCGTCCCGTCCCCCGGGTCCGGCTGGCCACGACGACGGCGCCCAGGAACCCCACCCAGAGGCCCAGCAGCTCGGCGACCACCACCCACCCCGGCGGCTCGGCGGCGGCGGTCAGCGCGGCCACCCGCCCCAGCTCGCCCAGGGCGGCGGCCACCACGCTGACGAACAGGAGGGCCAGCAGCTGCCCGACGGCGAAGCCCACCAGGCCCAGGAACAGCCAGGCTGCCGCGTCCCGACCGCTTGCCGGCACGACCGGCGCCGGGCGGGCCTCCGACGGGCGCTCGTTCCGCCCGGGCTCAGCCGGCCACGACCGCCCCGCCCCAGTCCGCCCCGCCGCAGTCCGCCCCGCTGCAGTCCGCCCCGCTGCGGGGGCCCGCTCACCGCCCTCTGGCGCCCGGGGCACGCGCTCAGGCTAGCCAACCCCCGGGTGCCGCCCGCCGCGACCTGGAGCAGCACGTCGTCGGCCTACGATGGGGCGATGCCTGTCAACACCTCCGACCGGCGCCAGGGCCGCAACTCGATGGGCGGACCGGGCGGCAGCGGCGCCCCCGGGTCGGGCCCCGATCAGAGTTGGCGCTGGGTCTTCGCGCTCCTCATCCTGGCGGTGCTAGCCGTCGTGGTCATCCCGCCCCTCCTCCACCACACGCCGGTCGAGAACATCCCCTACTCCACCTTCGTGAAGGACGTCCACGCCCACGAGATCTCCTCGGCCACCGTCAACAACTCCACCGGGGTCATCACCGGCACCTTGCGCAACGGGAAGCACTACTCGGTCGACGGGCCCTCGCCGGTCACCAGCGTCGAGGAGCAGCTCCTGGCCAGCGTCTCGGCCCGCTACGTCACCCCCCAGGAGAGCTTCCTCTCCCAGTGGCTGCCCGTCATCATCATGGTCCTGGTCCTCGTCGGCATCTTCTACTGGTTCTCCCGACGGGCCCAGGGACAGATGACCGGCATCATGTCGATCGGCCGGTCCCGGGCCCGGCTCTACACCACCGAGCGGCCTCGGACCACCTTCGCCGACGTCGCCGGCTACCCGGGCGTCAAGCTCGAGATCTCCGAGGTCGTGGACTTCTTGAAGGTCCCGAACCGCTTTCGGGACATCGGGGCCCGCATCCCCAAGGGGATCCTCCTGGTCGGCCCGCCGGGGACCGGCAAGACCCTGCTGGCCCGGGCCGTGGCTGGCGAGGCCGGCGTGCCGTTCCTCTCGGTCAGCGGGTCCGACTTCATGGAGATGTTCGTCGGGGTCGGCGCCAGCCGGGTCCGTGACCTGTTCCAGACCGCCCGCAAGCAGGCGCCGGCCATCATCTTCATCGACGAGATCGACTCCATCGGCCGCAAGCGCGGTGCCGGCCTCGGCGGCGGGCACGACGAGCGGGAGCAGACCCTCAACCAGATGCTCTCGGAGATGGACGGCTTCGACCCGGCCGAGGGCGTCGTCATCATGGCCGCCACGAACCGGCCCGACATCTTGGACCCGGCCCTCCTGCGTCCCGGCCGGTTCGACCGGCAGATCGTCGTGCCCCTCCCCGACCTCGAGGAGCGCCTGCCGATCCTCAAGGTCCACTGCCGCGACAAGCGGATCGGGCCGGACGTCGACCTGGAGCTGATCGCCCGGGGCACGCCGGGGATGAGCGGCGCGGACCTGGCCAACCTGGTGAACGAAGCCGCCCTCCACGCCGTCCGGCGAGGCGCCCATCAGGTCGAGATGGAGGACTTCGAGGCGGCCCGGGACCGGGTCCTCATGGGCCAGCGTCGGGAGAGCCTGGTCCTCACGGACGAGGAGAAGGAGCGGGTCGCCTACCACGAGGGGGGCCACGCCGTGCTGGCCTACGTCCTCGAGCACGCCGACCCGGTCCACAAGGTCACCATCCTCCCCACCGGCATGGCCCTCGGCGTCACCCAGCAGCTGCCGAGCGAGGAGCGCCACATCTACCCCCGGGAGGTCATCGAGGACTCGCTGGTGGTCCGCATGGGGGGCAGGGCGGCCGAGCTCATCGTCTACGGGGACCTCTCCACCGGGGCCAGCAACGACCTGGTCGGCAACACGGAGCTGGCCCGCAAGATGGTCCGGGAGTGGGGCATGAGCGAGAAGCTCGGCCCGATGGCCTGGGGTTCCCAGGGCATGGTCTTCCTCGGCGAGGACCTCCTGCACTCCCGGGACTACTCCGAGGACACCGCCCGGGTGGTGGACGACGAAGTGGCCCGCATCCTGCGGGAGCAGGAGCGCCGGGCCATCGACCTGCTCACCGAGCACCGCGCCGGCCTCGAGGCGGTGGCCCGGGCCCTCCTCGAGCGCGAGACGCTCAGCGGCGAGGAGGTGGGCCGGCTGGTGGACGAGGCCTACGGCCGGCCGGTCCACCAGGACCGCACCGCTCGGCGCAAGCGGGTCCCGGCGTTCGTCGCCGGCACGAACGGCGCGGTCGGGACCGAGCCGGCCCTGCCGGCGGCCGCCGAGGCGACGGCGACACCAGGTCTTGGAGCCGAGCACGTGCCTGCCCCCCGCCCGAACCCTGCCCGCGCCGAGGACCAGGCCAGTCCTCGCTCGGACCCTGAGGCGCCTCGAGGCGAGGACCCGGCCCCGCCGACCGCCGGCTGACTCGACCCGGGGACCGGCCGGCGACCCTTCAGGGAAGGACCGGCTGGCTCGGCAAGACGCTGACCCCGTAGAGTCCCACGCCCCCCGGGTCGATCTCGACCGCGACCGGCTGGCTCGCCTGGAGCTCGGTCGGGACCAAGCCGAGGTCCCCGGGGACGCTCCCGAGACGCTCCAGGGGGGCGCCGGGCTCCACGGTCAGGCGGGCCAGCACGCTCGGCGTTGCTTGGCCCGGGGCGTTCCCCTCGATCTCGACCTGGGCCGGGGCCCGACCCAGGTCGACCAGACCGAGGCCGATGGGGGCGGTTGCGGGAGCCTCGACTGCCGGCAGCAGCCAGGTGCGCGCCCCTCGGCTCGGCACGCCGAGCACCGTGCCGACCTGGGGGGCTCCGAAGCTGGCCGACCCGCTGGTCCGTCGGGCCACCACCACCCCTTCGCCGTTTCGGCTCCGGACGGCAAGGGACCCGGCGCCCCCGGCCGTGGCGGCCCGCAGCAACCCGGCCGGGACCAGTTCCTGCTCACCGGGCCCGACCGTCAGGGTTCCCGTCGCCTCGCTCCCTTGGACCGAGCGCGCCACCACCGTCACCCGCGCCGTTTTCGGTCCCGGGTTCACGATCGGGACCGTCACGGCGCCGGCCGGCTCGCCCGTCACCATCGGGACGGTCCAATCCCGGACCGGTCGGGGGACCCCGTCGAGGAGGGCCACGCCACTCGCCCCTCCGCTCTGGGCCACCTCCACCCCGGCAGCCACCACCGTGCCGCTCAAGGCGCTCACCACGGGCGCCACCGAGGGGTCCCCGACGTCCACCTCGTCGAGGGACTCCACCACCACCCCGTGGGCCGGCACGGTCACCCCCTGAAGGCTCGACGGGGAAAGACGCCCCGCCCCCGCGCGCAGCAGGGTGGTGTCGACCACGGCGGTCGTGGCCGTCGGGTCGGCCACCGCCACCAGCAGCTGGTCGCCCCCGGCGGTGGAGCCCGGCGGCAGATACCAGGTGCTCGCCGTCGTGGCCACGCAGGGCGCAGCGGCCCACCCCGCAGCACCCGCCACCGTCTCCCCCACCGCCACCCCCGCCCGGTCCAGGGTCACCGTGGCGCTCACCCACGGGCCAGGGACCAGGCCGGCGAGGCCGATGCCCACCTGCCGGCCGCTCGGCACCCGCAGCGGCACCGTCCGGCTCCGACCGGTGGAGGAGGTCGCCGTCAGCTCGCCCGTGACCGCCGGACCGGCCGGGTCGCTCACCACCACGGTCGCCGCCGCGCCGCCGGTCGTGCCCGTGCCACCGGGGCAGAACCAGGTCGAGCCGAGGCCCCGAGCTGCCGGCAGCACCCCGCTCGCCAGGGCCGGCGGGCCCTGCACCGCGGGGCCCCGAGCGGCGCCCTGGACGGCGACGCCGCCCACCACGGCCACCAGGGCTGCCGCCCCTCCCAGGACCGCCCAGCGCCGCAGTGCCCCGCTCTCCCCGGGGTTCGCCCGCCGGCTGGCGCCGAACCCGCTCACGAGCCCGACCGGCCGGCACCGCGGGCACGGCTGCCCACCGGCTCTCGGCCCCGCCTGCCCCCTCTCGCCGGCCGGTGCGCCGGCCGGCGGACCCCGGCCCCCTCGAGTGCCCGACCAGTCGCCCGTCGACCGGGCGGCCCGAGGGGGGACCGATCCACGGCGCCGGGTCCCTCCGCCCCCCCGGAGACCCCCGACGTCCCGGCGAGCGACCCCGCCGCCCCGACGGCACGGCGTCGCCACCGGGCCCCGAAACGCCCGGCGACCCCGGCCAGCCCGGCCAGGGCCGCCAGCCAGAGCACGAGCTCCAGGCACAGGAGCAGCCCGTTCGACCAGGACCCGTCGAAGCCCACCGTGACCCGTTCCCGGCGCGGCACCACCGCTTCGAGCGTCGCCGGCCCGGTCACCGACCGGGCCAGGGAACGGCCCGACGCCTGGACGTCGAACCGCTGGGCCGGCGCCAGGGCCACCCGCAGCACCCCCCTCGGCACCACGCCCGACGCCTGGTCGGCCTCCGGGCGCACCCCCAGCACGGCCAGCCAGTGGGCCCGCCCAGCCTGCCCTGTGCCCGCGCTCGGGCGCTGGCCGACCGCTGGGACCACCGGCTCCCGGCCCGAGGCGGCCAGCAGCCCCTCGACCGGCAGGGCCACGGTGTTCCGGAACACGGCGAAGTCCGACTGGCTGGTGACCACCGCCAGGTCCACCTGCCGGGTCAAGGCTCCCAGGACCCCCGCCATGCTCGGGGCCGGCACCACCGACCGGTACCCCAAGACGGTGGGTGCCACGCTGCCCACCACCACCAGGTCCGAGACCCCCTCGGGGGCGAGGGCCTGGCCCAGGCTCACCGTGCGGCCCGCCAGGGCCTCCCGCAAGGCTGCCACCAGGGGCCCGACCGGTCCCGGTCGGCTCCCGTCCAGCTGGCTCGGCAGCGAAGGCACCGTGCTGCCGGTGCTGAGGGTGGCGGCCACCCCGTCAGCCACCGGCCAGGACGGGCCCGGCAGCACGGCAGGCGGTCCGAGCCAGAGCACCCGGAGCTGGCCCGGGGCCGCCCGCCGAGCCACGAAGGCGGTGGCCTGGCCCCAGCCGGTGCTCGGTAGGTCGCTTCGCCCCTGGGCCAAGGCGCCCCCGGCGGGCAGCAGCGCCAGGAGGACCCCCAGGGCCAACGCCCCGACCCACACCCCCCGTCGGCGCCCCTGGGCGGCCAGCCAGCCGGGCAAGGCCGAGACCCCGAGGCCCACGCAGCCCACCAGGGCCGCCAGACCCAGGGCCAGGAGGTCGGTCGCCGGGGGCGCCACCGGACCCAGCCACCCCGCCGTACCGGCCCAGGCGACCAGCCAGGCCACCCCGGCCACGCTCCAGAGGACCGCGGCCCACCGCCAACGCCAGCCCCGCACGACCAGCAGCACGGCGAACGCGCTCGCCACCAGCAGGTAGGCCAGGGGCGTCTGGCCGACTGGTCCCGGCGCGAAGCGCAGCAGGTCGGCCCCGCTCACCCCGGCGTCGGCGACCCGACCACCGAAGAAGACCTGCCAGCGACCCGGCCCGGCCAATGCCTCGGCCGACCACGGCAGCAGCAGGACCAGCGCCCCGAGCAGCCCGCCAACGGCGGCCCCCGCCACCTGGGCCGCCCGCCGCCAGGCCTGCCAGCCGTCGGCTAGCACCATGCCCACGGCCAGCCCCACCCCGGCCACGACCCCGAGGACCAGCCCGGGGGGATCCAGGGATCCCACGAGGGCCAGCCCGAGGCTCGCCCCGAGGGCGCTCCGGCGCATCGAGCGCTCCCGGGTCGCCACCAGGACCAGGCCCTGGAGCAGCCAGGGCGCCCCGGCGAAGGCCAGCAGGGCCGGCCACTGCCCCCGGGCCAGGTCGTCGAAGGGCAACCCGGCCAGCAGGTAGAGCGCGCTGACCGCCAGCCGGGTCCCCGGCGAACCCAAGCGGCCGGCCATCCGGGCCACCCCGACGCCACCGACGGCCAGACAGGCCACCACGAGCACCACCTGGGCCAGGCCGGTGGCACCGCCCAGCACGCTCGCCAGCACCGCCACCAGCCAGACCCCCGGACTGGCGGCCCCGGTGGCCCCCATGCCGTCCCCGGCGTGCCAGTCGCTCAGCGCAGCGTGCCAGAGGCCCCCGAGCGAGGGCCAGGGAAGGGCCTGCCCCAGGACGGGGAGGCCGTGGGCCAGCAGCCCCCGCAGGCCGAAGAGCAGGACGACCACCAGCGCCAGCCACCCGGCGCTGCGCCAGCGAATCCGTCGGTTCACCTCGGCGGCCAGGGCCGCGGCCTCGTCGCCTGCCGGCATCGGCGCCAGGCGCGGCTGGCCCCGCGGGTGCCGGGCCCGCCACCCACCCCCCCGCCGGCCGCTGCCGGGGCTCACCGCCTGGTCCTCGGCAGCCAGGGCCAGCCGCTCGGTGTCCAGGTGGGCCACGTGCAGCCCGAAGGCCCCGGCCCGGCGGAGGTAGGCCAGCAGCCGAGCGCTGCCCCCGACCTGCCGCCGCCGCACCGCCCGGTCCGGCACCTCCCGCACCTGCGCTGCTCGGGCCCGGGCGGCCCGCAGGGCGCCGAACCGGCCGAGGTTCCAGCGCCACGCCTCCACCACCGCACGCGCCCGGTCCCGGTGGCCGGTCAGCTCGGCCACCACCACCTCGCCCACCGCCAGGACCGCCAGCACCGGCACCAGCCACAGCAGGGACCACCCGTCGTTCAGGACCACGGTGCTGTAGAGCTCGTGGCGCCGCTGCAGGGCCCGGACCGTCGCCGTCCCCGCCGCCGGAGGCACCGGCCGCTCGCCGGCGGCCATGGCCTCCTTGTGCCAGACCCGGGCCCCTGGCGCCACCACCACCCGCGCCCCGGCCAGCTGGGCCCGCCAGCAGAAGTCCCGGTCCTCGCCGAAGGCCACGATGGCCGGGTCGAACCCGCCGAGCCGGTCGAAGAGGTCGGCCCGCACGAGCATGGCGCCCCCCGGGGCCACGAAGACCTCCTGGCCAGCGTCGTGCTGCCCGTGGTCCAGCTCCCCTGGCTGGACCCGCTCGACCACCGCCCCCAGGCGGTCCAGGCCCTGCCCGACGTGCAGCAGGGCTTCGGGATCCCCGAAGACCAGCTGCTTCGGGGCCACCACCCCGGCGTTCGCCCGGAACGCCTCCTCGACCAGCAGGCCCACGGCATCGGGAGCCAGGACCACGTCGTCGTGACAGATCAGGTAGAACGACGCGCCCTCGACCCCCGCCAGGGCCTCGTTCCAACTGGCCGCCGGGCCCCGGTCCTCGCGCAGGCGGCGCAAGAACGCGCCGGGGGCCGCCCGTTCGACCCGCGGCGCCAGGTCCTCGCGGCTCGCCGCGTCCACGACCAGCAGGGTCAGGCCCGGGTAGTCCTGCTCGGCCAGGGAACCCAGGCACTCCTCGAACCAAGGGCCCGGGTCCGAAGCGGCCACCACGGCCACGACAGCGGGAACGACGCCTTCGGTGCCGATCTCCTGCCGCGACGCTCGATCGTCTCGAGCCGTCGACATCAGGGGGGAGAGGCTAGCGCGTCCCATCTCCCCGCCGGTGCTTGCAGAAGTTAGCGACTCAGCTATGATCGCGAGCAGCACACCGGGGCGGCCCGCCGGGGCCGCGCCCCCCGACCAGGAGGTTCGCCGTGCCCACACCGCGTTCGCTCGCCGATCACCTCACCCGCACCGCCAAGGACGCCGCTTACGTCACGGTCGGCCTCGGGGTCCTCGCCGCCCAGAAGGCCCAGGCCCGCGGCCTCGGGCTCGGCCGGCAGGCCGGCCAGGCCGCCGAGCGGCTCCGGAGCCAGCTCCAGCGGGTGCCCGAGCCGGTCCGGAGCCTGGCTTCCCGACCCGAGGAGGCCCTGAAGCAGGTCGCCGGGACTGCGCAGCGGACGCAGGAAAGCCTCCGCCGCCAGGCCCAGCGCCTCGAGCAGACCGGTCGGCGGGCCCTCGGTCGGCACCGGGCGGCCTGAGGCCCGCGGCCCTCGTCGGGGACTCTCAGGGCGCAGGAGCCTCGGCCGTGGCTTCGGCCAGGACTGCCTGGAGGGTCTCGTCCAGCTCGTAGCGCGGCTGCCAACCGGTCGCCGCCACGAGCCGGCTCGGGTCCCCGACGAGGGCCGGCACCTCCACGGGGCGGACCAGGGCCGGGTCGACCTCCAGCACGACGTCGGCACCGGCCAGGGCCACCAGCCGCTTCGCCACCTCGGCGACCGTCCGGGCCTCGCCCCGGCACACGTTGTAGACCGCGCCGGGCTCCCCTCGGCGGACCAGCAGCCGATAGGCCCGGACCACGTCTCGCACGTCGGTCATGTCCCGGCGTGCCTCGAGGTTCCCTACCGCCACCGTCCGCTCGCCCCGGGCCCTGGCCGCCACGATGCGGGCCGCCAGGGCTGGGACCACGAAGGCGGTCGACTGGCCCGGACCGACGTGGTTGAAGGGTCGGGCCACCACGACCGGCAGCCCGTAGCCCCGGTGGGCCTGGAGGGCGACCGCCTCGGCCGCGGCCTTGCTCGCCGCGTACGGGGTCAGGGGCCGCAGCGGCTCGTCCTCCCCGATGGGCTGTCGCTCGGCCGGCACCGCCCCGTAGACCTCGCCCGAGCTCACCACCAGGACCCGCGGCGGGCTCGCCAGCCGCCGACAGGCGTCGAGCACGCT
Organism: Aciditerrimonas ferrireducens; assembly: GCF_023130475.1. Taxonomy (GTDB): domain Bacteria; phylum Actinomycetota; class Acidimicrobiia; order Acidimicrobiales; family UBA8190; genus Aciditerrimonas; species Aciditerrimonas ferrireducens. The sequence continues at coordinate 25,248 of NZ_JAKHEX010000012.1, read as the reverse complement.
GGCCGTGCCCAGGCAGTTCACCCGCAGAACCTCCACCGGCTCCTCCCAGGACCGCCCCACGTGGGACTGGGCGGCCAGGTGGTAGACGGCCTCGGGGGCCAGGTCGGCCAGCACCTGGCGCAGCGCCCCGCCGTCGGTCACGTCCAGGTCCCGGTCAAAGGCCACGACCTGGTCACCGGCCTCTTCCAGGTGGCGGACCAGCCAGCGACCCACGAAGCCGCCCGCCCCGGTCACCACCGCTCGCACGTCGGCACCTTACCGGCCCCTCGGCGGCGGCCCCGAGCCAGCTCGACCGCCAACCGGTAGGCCTCCAGGTGGCCGGCGGCGCTCGCCGCCCAGGTCCGCTCCTTGGCCACCGCCAGGCCCAGGGCCCGCCGCCGCTCCCGCTCCGCCGCACTGGTCAGGGCCCGCCGGAGCACCGCCGCCAGGCCCCCCGGGTCGCCCGGTGGAGCGCTGAAGCACGCCTCCCCGACCAGCTCCTCCATGACCGAGCCCGCCGTGGTCACCACCGGGGTCCCGCACGCGCAGGCTTCCAGGGCCGGCAGCCCGAACCCCTCCTCCACCGCCGGGTAGCAGACCGCGGCGGCCTGCCGGAGCAGGGCCGGCACCGCCTCGTCCGGCACGAACCCGAGCCGCTGGACCCGTCGGCGGACCGGGCTCGCCGCCAAGGCGGCCTCCACCCGCTCGGTGCCCCAGCCGTCCCGCCCGGCCAGCACCAGCCGGAGGTCCGGGGGCAGCTCGGGGGCCAGCTGGCCGAAGGCCGCCACCAGCACGTCCACCGCCTTCCGGGGCTCGATGGTGCCGAGGTAGAGCAGGTAGGGCGGGGCGACCCCCAGGGCGGCCAGGGCCTGCTGGTCGGCCGCCAGGCTCGGCGGGTCCGGCCGGAACCGCTCGTGGTCCACCCCGTGGGGCACCACCAGCACCGGGCCCCGCACCGGCCCCGTGGCCCGCAGCCGCCGGGCCGTGGCCTCGCTCGGGCACACCACCACCCCGGCCCGCCGCCGGGCCAGGGCGATCGCGGTGCGGAACCACGCCACCTTCGCCGGCTCGTGCCACTCCGGATGGTCCACGAAGGTCAGGTCGTGGACGGTCACCACGCTCGGGGCCCGGCAGGCGACGGGCAGGGTGTAGTGGGGCCCGTGGTGCACCGCCGGGCGGAGCCGTGCCAGTCCCCGCGGCAGGGCCAGCTGTTCCCACGCCAGCCGAGCGGGTCGAGGACCGGGCGCCACCGCCAGCAGCCGGGCCGTCCCCGACCCCAGCGTCTCCGCCAGGCGCGCCTCGTCCTCCCGCCGGCCCCAGACGGTCAGGGCCACGTCGTCCCGGGCCGCCAGCGCCCTGGCCAGCGCCAGGGTGTAGCGCCCCGCTCCCCCGGGGTGGGGCGGCACGGCGGTGGCGTCCAACGAGACGGCCAGGCGGCCCTCTGGCACCTCGACCCCCGGGGCCCCAAACCCTTTGCTCACTGGACCCCCCCGTTCGCCGTCGTCGCCCCCAGCTCCCGCCAGAGCGCCAGGTGCGCCTCGGCGACCGCCTGCCAGGTCCGGGTCGAGGCCCGGGCCCGCCCGGCGGCCGCCAGCTGGCGCCGGCGGGCCGGGTCGGTGACGACCGCCACCATGGCCCCCGCCAGGCCGGCCACGTCCAGGGGGTCGACCACCAGCGCCACCTCCTCGTCCACCGACGGCACCGGCGACGCCACCACCGCCGCGCCCGTGGCCATGGCCTCGAGCGGCGGAAGCCCGAAGCCCTCGGCGAGCGGCGCGTAGACCAGGGCCACGGCCCGACGGTAGAGGCCGGCCAGGACCGGTCCGGGCAGCGCGCCGGCGAACACCACCCCCGCCGACGCCGGCTCCCGCGGATCTGGCGGCCAGTCCTGTCGGCCCCAGCCCGCCGGACCGACCACCACCAGGGTCAGGTCCTTCCCGAGCTCGGCCCGGGCTCGGGCGAAGGCAGCCAGGACCCGGCCCAGGTTCTTCCGCGGCTCCAGCGTGCCGACCGTCAGCAGGAACGGTCCCTCGACCCCGGCCCGAGCCAGCCAGGCCTCGGTCGCCGGCTCGTCGGGGGGCGGCAAGTGATCGGCCCCGTGGGGCACCACCACCACCGGGGCGGCCGCCCCCGCCGCCTCGACCTGCTCGGCCACCGCGACCGAGGGCACCACGATCCGCTGGGCCCTGCGGAGCGCGTGCCGCAGGCTGGCCTCGTGCCAGCGCCGACCCCGGGCCGGGTAGGCCTCGGGGTGCTGCCGCCAGGCCAGGTCGTGGACCGTCACCACCAGGGCCGCCCCCCGCTGAGCCGCCCGCCACGGCGCGGCCAGGGAGGTGGCGTGGACCACCCCCGACCGTGCCCCGGCGGGCAGGCCGACCACCCCCCGGCGCCAGAGCTCCCCGAGCAGCCGCCGGGGCAGCGCCGAGGGGAGCAGCGGCCAGGGCCAGCCGGCCAACGGGTCGGGGCTCCCCGGGGATCGGCTGGCCACGAGGACCAGGTCGACGCCCCCGAGCCCCCCGGGCTGCGCGGCCAGCTGGGCCAGACCCTGGAGCAGGCCTCGGCAGTAGGTCCCGATGCCGCCGGGGACCGGCTGCCGGAGCTGCTCGACCACCAGCGCCACCCGCTGCGTCACGGTCGGCCCGCCCGGGCCCCGGCCCGGCTCGCCGCCGCTCGCCGGTAGAGGGCGACCAGGCCCTCGGCGGTCCGGTCCCAGCGGAACTCGGCGGCTCGCGCCCGGCCCGCCTCGACCATCGCCCCGACCGGCCGTCCCTCGGGGGTCCAGCCGTCGAGGACTCGGTCCAGGGCGTGGGCCAGGGCGCTGACGTCACCCACCGGCACGAGCACGGCCGCTTCGCCCACCACCTCGGCCACCGCGGGGACGGCCGTGGCCACCACCGGTACCCCGGCCGCCAGGGCTTCGAGGGGCGGCAGGCCGAAGCCTTCGTAGCGCGACGGGTAGGCCAGACAGGCCGCCTCGGCCAGGACCCGGGCCAGGGCCGGCCCCTCCAGGTAGCCCAGCCGTCGGACCCGTTCCCGGTGCCGGGCCCGGGCCAAGGCGTCGGCCAGGGCCTCGCTGCCCCAGCCGTCCGGACCCACCAGCACCAGCGCCGTCTCCGGGTGGGCGGCGGCGATCTCGTCGAACGCCGCCACCAGGCCCGGCAGGTCCTTGCGGGGCTCCACCGTCCCGACCGCCAGGACGTAGCGCTCGACGGCGGGCTCCAGCCCGAGCAGCTGCCGGGCTGGTCGGGGGTCGAGGGCCGGCGCCGGGGGCACCCCGTGGGGGACGGCCGCGACCTGCTCGGCCGGCACCCCCAGGAGGGCCACCACCTCCTCGGCCACCGCCGCCGTCGGGGTGTGCACCAGGGCGCCTCGGGCTGCCGCCTTGCGGACGAGCGCCGGGAACCCCAGGGTGGCCGGGTGGCAGAGCTCGGGGAACCGCAGGGTGGTCAGGTCGTGGACGGTCACCACCCGACCGGCCCGAGCCGTGGGGGGCACCACGAAGTTCGTCCCGTGCACGCAGTCCAGAGGCCCCAGGAAGTGCTCCAGGACCGGCCGGTCGACGACCCGCCAGGCGGCGTGCAGGGGCCGGGCCGGCATGGCCCGCTGCCCGGCCCCGACCCCCGGGGGCAGGACCGCTGCCAGCTCCCCCCGGCGACGCCAGGTGACGGCGAACGCTCGCAGGGCCACATCGCCCCGGGCGGCCAGGGCTTCGAGGGCCAGCCGACAGAAGCGCCCCACCCCGGTCGGGGTGCCCAGCAGCGGCGTGGCCTCCAGGGCCACGGCCAGTCGGGGCGCGCCGGTCGGGTCTCGAGGGGCGGGCACCTCCGGAGCCTTGCACAGCCCGCCGACCGCTAGGGTCGCCGCCGTGATCTGCGTCCTGGCCGGCGGGGTGGGGGCAGCCCGCCTGCTCCGGGGGCTCGCCCAGCTCGTGCCCCCGAGCGAGCTCGTGGCCATCGGCAACACCGGCGACGACCTCGTGCTCCACGGCCTCCACGTCAGCCCGGACCTCGACACCGTCGCCTACACCCTGGCCGGCCTGGCCGACGAGGCCCAGGGCTGGGGACGGCGGGAGGAGCGCTGGACGGTCATGGAGGAGCTCGAGCGCCTGGGCGGCCAGACCTGGTTCCGCCTCGGGGACCGGGACCTCGCCACCCACCTCTACCGGACCCAGCGCCTGGCCGAGGGCGCCACCCTCACCGAGGTCACCGCCGAGCTCGTGGCCCGCCTCGGGGCCCCGCTCCGGCTGCTGCCCATGTCCGACGACCCGGTCCGGACCCGTCTCACCCTGGCCGATGGCCGCGAGGTGGCCTTCCAGGAGTACTTCGTGGCCCTCCGCCACCAGGTGCCGGTCCGAGCCGTCCGCTACCTCGGCGCCGAGGCCGCCCAGCCGGCCCCCGGCGTCCTCCGGGCCATCGCCGAGGCGGAGCGGATCGTCGTGGCTCCCTCCAACCCGATCCTCTCCATCGGCCCCGTCCTGGCCGTCCCTGGGGTCCGCCCGGCCCTGGCCGCCCGCCGGGACGACGTGGTGGCCGTCTCCCCCCTCATCGGCGGCCGAGCCGTCAAGGGCCCCGCCGACCGTCTGCTCGCCGAGCTCGGCCACGACGCCAGCTCAGCGGCCGTCGCCCGCTTCTACGCCGAGCTCGCGGGCACCTTGGTCCTGGACCACCAGGACCGCGACGACGTGGCGGCGGTGCAGGCAGCCGGGGTTCGAGCGGTCCTCGCCCCGACCCTCATGAGCGACCTGGCCCGGGCCACCGAGCTCGCCCGCGTCGTCCTCGCCGCCGGCCCCGCCAGCGTCCCGACCCCCGATCCGGCCTGAACCGTGCCCGAGACGACCCGACTCCTCGACCCGCCCCCCGGCGGCCTCCTGGTCCTGCCGGTCCCCGGCATCGGGGAGGTCCGCCCGGGGGACGACCTCGCCGGCCGCATCCTCGCCTGCGCCGAGCTCCGCTCGGCTGACGTCCTCGTGGTCACCCAGAAGGTGGTCTCCAAGGCCGAGGGCCGCCTGGTCCCGATCGACCCCGAGGACCCGGCGGCCCGACGCCGGCTGGCCGAAGCCGAAGCGGTCCGGGTGCTCCGCCGGCGCGGCGACCTCGTCATCACCGAGACCCGCCACGGTTTCGTCTGCGCCAACAGCGGCGTGGACCTGTCCAACGTGCCGGCCGGCACGGCCGCCTTGCTCCCCGAGGACCCCGACCGCTCGGCCCGGCGGCTCCGGGACCAGATCCGGGCCCGAACCGGCCTGAGCGTCGGGGTGATCATCTCCGACACCTTCGGCCGGACCTGGCGACGCGGCGTCACCGACGTGGCCATCGGCTGCGCCGGGGTGGCCGCCGTCGTGGACCTCCGGGGTCAGCCCGACGCCACGGGCCGCACCCTGGTGGCCACCGAGGTCTGCCTGGCCGACGAGCTGGCCGGGGCCGCCGAGCTGGTCATGGGCAAGGCCGCCGGGGTGGCCGCCGCCATCGTCCGCGGGGTCAGCCCCGAGTGGCTCCGGTCCTCCTCGGTGCGCGCCGAGGTGGTCCGTCCCCCGGCCGAGGATCTCTTCCGCTGACCTCGCCGCCCTGGCTGACCCGCCGGCGACCAGACCGGTGCCGGCCAGCGCTCCACGCCAGGACAGCGGTGAGCCCCTCCTCGAGGGGCGTCCAGGGCCGCCACCCCAGGTGCACCGCGGCCCGACCCGGGTCCAAGGCGTTGCGCCGCAGCTCGCCCGCTCGGGGCGGGGCGAAGGTCAGGGCCGGCTCCACCCCGGCCACCTTGCCCAGCAGCTCGGCCAGCTCCAGCACCGAGACCTCCTGGCCGGTTCCCACGTGCAACAGCAGACCACCCCCGCGCTCGACCGCCCGCACGAAGGCGTCGACCACGTCGTCCACGTAGACGAAGTCCCGCGTCTGCCGGCCGTCCCCATAGATGACCAAGGGCTGGCCGGCCAGGAGCCGCTCGGCGAAGATCGCCACCACCCCCGCTTCCCCGTGGGGGTCCTGGCGGGGCCCGTAGACGTTGGCCAGCGCCAAGGCACAGAACTCCAGGTCGTGCAGCTCCCGCCAGCAATGCAGGTACTCCAGGCCGGCGAGCTTGGACACGCCATAGGGAGACAGCGGTCGGCGCGGATGCGACTCTCGAACCGGCAGGTCCTGGGCTCGGGGCTCACCGTACAGTGTTCCACCGCTGGCGGCGTAGACCACCCGGCTGGCCCCGCAGGCCACCGCTCCCTCCAGCACCCGGAGCGTCCCGAGCACGTTCACCTCGGCGTCCTCGACCGGGTCGGCGACCGAGCGGCGCACATCGGCCTGGGCGGCGAGGTGGAAGACCACCTCGGGTCGCCGCCGCACCATCAGCGGCACCAGCTCCGGCCCTCGGATGTCCAGCTGGTGGAACGAAAAAGCCCGCCGGTGCCCCGCTCGGGCCTCGGCCAGGTTGGCCAGCGAGCCCGTCGAGAGGTTGTCCACCACGTCCACCTGGTGGCCCTCGGCCAGGAGCCGGTCCACCAAGGTCGAACCGATGAAGCCGGCCCCGCCGGTCACCAGCGCGGGGTCCGGCAGCCGCGCCGCCTCCAGCGCCGTTCCCGCCGGCACCCGGGCACCGTCCCCCACCACCGTCTCGGCCCGCAGACTGGCGCCCGCCCCCACTTCGGCTCCCTCCCCGACGACCGAGTCCCGCACCTGTGCGCCTGCACCGACCCGAGCCCCGGGCAGCAGCACCGCGTCGACCACCTCGGCCCCCTCCCCGACTTCGACGCCGGCGCCGAGGGCACTGCCCCGCACCCGGGCGCCCGCCGCCACCACCGCCCCGGGCCCGAGCCAGCTGGTCGCCTCGACCTGGCCTGCGATGATCGCCTCGCCGCTCACCCAGACCCCCGGTCGCAGCTCCCTCGCGCCCGGGCTCGGCGGCCAGCCGCGCCGACCCGCGAGGTAGTCGGCGTGCGCCTGCAGGTAGGCCCTCGGGGTGCCGGTGTCCAGCCAGTAGCCCTCGACCGCCAGGGCGCCCAGTCGGCCCTCGGCAGCCAGCGCCGGGAAGACCTCCCGCTCGATCGAGACCCGTTGGCCCGGCTCCACCTTCGCCAGGGCCTCGGGCTCGAGCAGGTAGCAGCCGGCGTTGATCTGGTTGCTCGGGGCGGTCCCTGCCGGCGGCTTCTCCACGAAGGACCGGACCCAGCCCGCCTCGTCGCTCACCACCACCCCGAAGCGCGACGGGTCCTCCACCCCGACCGTGGCGATGCTCGCCACTGCCCCCAGCCGGCGGTGCAGGGCCAGCAGGCCAGCCAGGTCCACGTCGGCGAGAACGTCCCCGTTCACCGCGGCCGCGAACGCGATGGCCCCGGCGGTGTCCAACGGTTCGGCCTCCACCACGCAGCGGGCCGGGAGCACGCCGCAGCGCCCCGACCCGTAGTGGGCCAGGAAGGCCTCCGGCCGGTACCCGAGGGACAGGACCACCTCGTCGACCCCGGCCCGGGCCAGCTGCTCCACCACCCGCTCCAGCATGGCCACCCCGACCACGGGCAGCAGCTGCTTCGGTCGGGTCCAGGTGAGGGGCCGCAACCGGGTCCCCTCGCCTCCGACCAAGACGACCGCTCTCACGACGAGGAGGACGAGGCTTTCGAGCGGGACGACGCCGCGGACCCCGAGGAACCGCTCGACCCGGCGCTGCTCGACCCGGCGCTGCTCGATCCTGTCCCGCTCGAGCCGGTGCCGCTGCTCCCACTGCTGGCGGTGCCGCTCGAGGTGGGGGTGCTCGAGGTGGGGGTGCTCGTCGGGGAGCTGCCCGAGGCGGCCGACGAGGCGTCCTGGAGCATGGCGGTCACCGCCGAACCCGACGGACGAGGCACCTTGGCCCCTGCGGGCACGAAGGCGAGGGTGAGCTCCTGCTCGTCCCCCAGCTTGTACCCGGTCGGGTCGGCCAAGCGCTCCGGGGAGGTCGAGGTCGGCGTCGGCCACAGGTCGACCTCCACCTGGCCGGCCTTCCCGGCGTCCTTCGTCCCCTTCGGGCAGACCTCGCCGTTCTTGAAGGTCCGGTCGACCGTCGGGCCGGCGCTGCGCTGGCCCGGGTAGCGGATCGAGCTGCTCGTCAGCACCAGCCCGGGGTAGTCCTGCACGAAGCGGCCCAGGGTGGCGTTGTCGCCCGCCTCCGCGGAGGTCTTCGGGTCGATGTGGATCACCCCGTCCCCGGCGGTCGTCAACCCCAGGCCGGGCCCCCTTTTCACCGGCGGGTTGGCCGGCAGGTTCGGCTCGACCGTCCCGCAGATGTCCACGGCGAAGGCGTCGAACCACTGGGTGCCCACGGCCGGCTGGGTCGCCGCCGAGGGGTTCTCCTTCTCGTAGCGGCTGTACCACACCAGCGCCACGCCGAGGATGGCGATGAGGACCAGGCTCGTGTACCACTTGACCGGTCGCTGGCCGCGATAAGCCCGGCTGCCGCCGGTGGCGGCTGCCCGCTGGACCCACTTGCCGGTATCACGCCTCGCCATGGTCGGGCCGTCACCCTACTCCGCACCGGATCCGGCGCGGGACCGGGTGGCCGAAAGCGCCAGGAGCTCGCCGAGCAGCCGGATCCCGAGCACGACGGCAGCACCCGGCAGGAGCAGCTGCCGCCACCCCTCAGCCCGGCGGGCCGCGAAGCGCAACGCCGAGCGATGGTGGGCCACGGCCATGGCCACCGGTCGACGAGCGGTCGAGGCGCCCTGCTCGTGGACCACGACGGCCGCCGGGGCGAAACGGACCTGCCAGCCGCTTCGTCTGGCCCGCCAACAGAGGTCCAGGTCCTCCGCGTACATGAAGTAGCCCTCGTCGAAGCCGCCCAGCTCCTCCCAGGCGGTGCGCCGGGCGGCCAGGCAGGCCCCCGAGACCCAGTCCACGGCCATCGGCTCCCCGAGGGCCAGGTCGTCCATGCGGTAGCGGGCCGACCAGCGGTTCCCGGGTAGCACCCGACCGAGGAGGGCGTGCCCCAGGGCGTCGCCCCACGAGGGGAAGCGGCGCGGCGTCGGGTAGCGGCTGCCGTCGGGCCGCAGGACCTGCGGGCCGACCACGGCGGTCAGGGGATCGGCCAGCAGCACCGCCGCCAGGGCAGCCAGGGCACCGGGGCGGAACACCACGTCGGCGTTCGCCACCACCACCACCTCGGCTTCGGTGGCCGCCACGCCCCGGTTGGCCCCCGCCCCGTACCCCAGGTTCAGGCCGGGCCGCAGCACCCGGCCGCTGAGGCCTGCGGGCCAGGTCACGACCGTCGACCCGTCGTTGTCCACCACCACCACCTCGGCAGCCCCCTGACCGACCAGGGAGGCCAGGCAGTCGGCGAGGCGGCCGCTGCGGTAGTCGACGACGACCACCGCCACTGAGGCCGACTCAGCCACGGCGTCCCGTTCCCGCCTCCGGTGCGCCGGTTGGGCTCGGCACCTCCGGCCACTCGACCCGGCCGCTCCGCCAGGCCGACAGGAGCCGGGCCAGGGCGTCCTGCCAGGCCGGCAGGGGGGGCAGCCCGCTCGCCCGCCAGGCCAGGTTGTCCAGGACCGAGTTCGCCGGCCGGGGAGCGGGCCTCGGCGGGTCCAGCTCGGCGCTCGCGATGGCTTCGACCCGGGAAGGGTCCTCCCCGAGCTGGCGGAGGATCTCGGCCACGAAGCCGTGCCAGGTGGTGGCCCCGCTGTTCGTCAGGTGGAACCGCCCGGGCCGGCCGTCGACCACCAGCCAGGCCAGGGCCACGGCCAGGTCGGCGGTGAAGGTCGGGCAGCCCCGCTGGTCCGCCACGAACCGCAGGGGCTGCCCACTCGCCAGCAGCCGCAGCACCGTCCGCACCATGTTCCGCCCGTGGGCGCCGCAGACCCACGACGTCCGCACCAGGCTGTCCCCCGGCCCGAGCTCCAGCTCGCCGGCCAGCTTCGACCGCCCGTAGACCGACCGGGGCCGGGGCGGGTCCCACTCGGTGTAGGCCCCTTCGGCCTCCCCGTCGAAGACATAGTCGGTCGAGACGTACACCACCCGCGCCCCGACCATCCGGGCGGCCTCCACCACGTGGCGGGTCGCCAGGCCGTTCACGGCGAAGGCCCGGTCCGGATCGGCCTCGCAGCCGTCCACGTCGGTCCAGGCCGCCCCGTGGACCACGACGTGGGGTCGGAGGGTCGCCACGAGGGCCCGAACCGCCGACCGGTCGGTCAGGTCGAGGTCGGGCAGGTCCGTCCCCACGGCCTCGCACACCGGGAGGCGGGCCGCGGCCAGCCACGCCTCGGACCCCCCGACCGGCAGCTCGCCGCCCAGGCAGGCCAGGAGGTCCCGGCCCAGCTGACCGGCGGCCCCGGTGACCAGCACCCGCAGGGGCCGCCGGACGCTCACGCCGGCTCCGCCGCGCTCGAGCCCGCCGGAGCCCAGGCGGTCTCGACCACCGGGGCCCGGGCCACCAAGGGTTCCCACCACTCGACGTGCTCCGCGTACCAGCGGACGGTCTCGGCCAGACCCTCGGCGAACCCGATGCTCGGGGCCCAGCCGAGCTCCCGGCGGATCTTCGTCGTGTCCAGCAAGTACCGCCGGTCGTGGCCCGGCCGGTCCGGCACCACCGTCTTCAGGGTCGCCGGCTTGCCCAGCGCCCCCAGCACGGCGTCGGCGATCTCCTCGATGCTGGCCTCCACGCCGCTGCCCACGTGGTAGGTCTCGCCGAGCCGGCCCTTGGCCAGCACCGCCTCGATGGCCCGGCAGTGGTCCCGCACGTGGAGCCACTCCCGCCGGTTGGCCGTCGAGGCGTAGAGCGGCAGCGGCTCGTCCCGCAGCGCCCGGGTGGCGAACAGCGGGATCACCTTCTCCGGGAACTGGTAGGGGCCGTAGTTGTTCGCACAGTTCGTGATGGTGGCCGGCAGGCCGTAGGTCTCCACGTAGGCCCGCACCGCGTGGTCCGCACCGGCCTTCGAGGCGTTGTAGGGCGTCCGGGGCCGGTAGGGGTCCTCCTCGGTGAAGGCCCGGTCCTCGTCCAGGCCCAGGTCCCCGTAGACCTCGCAGGTCGAGATGTGGTGGAACCGGGCGATCTCGGCCCGTCGGGCCACCTCCAGCAGCGTCTGGGTGCCCAGCACGTTCGTCCGGAAGAACCGCCCGGGGTCCAGCACCGCCAGGCTGTTGTGGGACTCGGCGGCGAAGTGCACCACCGTGTCCACCCGGTAGCGCCGCACCGCCTCGGCCACCGCCTCGCCGTCGCAGACGTCGGCCACGACCACCGGCACCCGCTCCTCCAGGCCCGCCAGGTTCTCCCGGTTCCCGGCGTAGGTCAGCGCGTCGAGCACCACCACCTGGTCCTCGGGGTGCTCCTCCACCCAGTAGCGCACGAAGTTCGACCCGATGAAGCCACAACCGCCAGTCACGAGCAGGTGCACGGCGGGCCATGGTAGACGGCGGGTGCCTGGCCGGAGCCCCGAGACGACCGGGTCGCTCGACCGCAGGGCCCAGGGGCTCGCTCCAGCGCCGAGCCCATCCGAACCCGTCGCAGGACCAGCCCGACGCGGACATCGAGAGGCGATAGGGTCGCATCGTGAAGCGGACGACGGTCCTCCTCCCCGACGATCTCGACGCCAGGGTCCGCCTCGAGGCCCGCCGTCGGGGTGTCGCTGTCGCCGACGTGCTCCGGGAGGCCGTCGCCCAGCACGTCGCTGCCTCGGGCCCTGCGGGTCGGCTGGGCTTCGTCGCTGTCGGCGACGGCGAGCGGGCCGATGCCTCGGAGCGGGTGGACGAGTTCGTGGGCAAGGCGGTGGCCCGCCGGAGGCGGCCGAGCTAGGCGCTGATCGTCGACGCCTCCGTGGTGGCCCTGGCCGAGCGCCAGCATGCCCGGGTGATCGCCGCGCTGGGCCAGCGTCACTTCTCCGTCGTGCGACCCCGGCACGTGCCAGCGTTCGAGCTGGTTCCCTGACCGACGCGCCGACGAACCCGCCTCGGCGACCCGAGCGGCGCCGTACGGGTCGGAGCGCTGCGGTCGGCTCGACGCCGCACCCACCCAGCGGTGGGCGCGTGGTCTGCGCTCCGTCAGGTCAGGCTCTTGCCTTCCCTCCCGCCGGCCCGTTCTTGCCCGTCGCGGTCCACCCAGATGAAGAAGCACTGCGGGAGGTTGCCGAACCGGGCATCCTTCACCTGGCAGAACCGCAGCCCCAGATAGTCCAGGTCCACGGAGCCGTCCGCCGCCTCGACGACAGCGACCTCGCCGCGATTCGCCTCCCACCGATCGAAGAGTCGTTCCGTGTCGATCGGCAGCGAGCTCACGACGAACCGCTGTCGCACCGGGCCGGCCAAGCCGATCAGCCGGTCCGGGATCTCCTCGGGGTGTTCCCGCCAGTACTCGATGAGCCCACCGATCTGCCAGTACTTCACCGTGTTGTCGAGGATCGTGGTCGGGTCGATATGGCCGGGCCCGAACTTCGGGCGACCCGGGTCACTGAAAGAGCCGCCGTAGTGCAAGCGGACGACCAGCGCGCCTTGCCGCCTACCGCGCTCTGGGGCTCCGACGCGTGTGCCCAGCTCCGCGAGGTCGATCTCTTTGCCTTTCTGCAGCACTCTTTTCCAGAGCTCTTCAGCGACCGGCACGTCCTTGCGGCTCGCGGCCGTTGGTGGACGCGCCGGGGTCGTCTCCAGGCTGGGAGCGGTGGCTCGAAACGGTGCCGCCGAGGGGCCGACCGGCGCCGAAGGCCGATCTCCCGGCTCGCTCTTCGGCTCCTCCCGCCTCTGGCTGCCACGCACCACGCCCACCACAGCAGCGGCTGCGGCCACGGCCGAGCCGAGCCCCGAAAGCCAGTCGGTGGTGCTCACCGCGCATGCCCCCGGTTCTGCGAAGCACTCCGCACGGGCGCATCTCCGCGCCAAACCCGCCACTGTCTGCCCGCCACGACGCCTTCCTCCTTTGCCGCCGATCGCCGAGCCGCCGCCCGGCTCGCCGCCGATCTTAGGGAACGCCGGACCTCCCGCGCGAGTCCTCGGCTCGCCTCGGCTCCCCTGGCACCCGCGGGGCGGCCCGCAGGTGTTGCACGTCGCCGGCCGCCACCACCCGCCGGCTCCCGTCGCCCAGGGCCACCACGAGGGCTCCCTGCTCGTCGACGGCCTCGGCGCGGCCGAGGAGGACCTCGTGACCAAGCTCCACCCGGACCTCCTGGCCGAGGGTGGCGCACCAGGCCTCGTAGGCCGAGCGGAGCCGGCGGCGCCCGTCCTGCTCGGCCAGGGCGACCAGCCAGCCCTCCAGGCCGAGCAGAAGCGCCTGGAGAAGCTCGGGACGCGAGGGTCGGTGGCCCGCCAGGGCGACGAGCGAGCTGACCCGGCCCCGGAGGTCCTCGGGCAGCGCCTCGCTCGTGGTGGGCCAGGCGACGTTGAGGCCGAGCCCCACGACCACGGCGGCCGGGGACGGCGCGTCGGTGCCCCCGACGGCCTCGGCCAGCACTCCGGCGACCTTCTCGCCCCGGGGCGAGAGCAGGTCGTTCGGCCACTTCCCGACCAGGGCCACCCCGGCCACCGTCCGCACCGCCTCGCTGGCCGCCAGGGCGACGGCCGCCGTGGCCCAGTGGAGCTCGGACCACCCGAGGCGAGGGCGGAGCAGGACCGAGACAAGGAGGTTGGCCCCTGGTGGCGCCTCCCAGCGCCGACCCAGTCGGCCTCGCCCGCGGCGCTGGTAGTCGGTGGCGACCACCAGGCCCTCGGCCTCACCGTGCCGGGCCGCCTCGGCCACCAGGTCGTTGGTGGAGTCGACCGCCGGGAGGTGCCGGATCCGGTCGAAGCGGGTCCCGGGCACGGCGGTCGGCCAGGCCTCGTCCACGCCCGGACCCTAGCGCCGGTGACCGTCGCCCCAGGCCCTGGCCAGCGACGATGGCGCCGCCGGCGAGGGCCGTGCCAGGCTAGGGTCCCCACCGGGTCGGCGGCTGGCCCGCCGCGGCCGGTCCCCGGCGGGACGACGACCGAGGAGAGGGGAGCCAGGTGTTCGGGAAGGTCCTGATCGCGAACCGCGGCGAGATCGCCGTCCGGGTGATCCGCACCTGCCGAGAGCTGGGGATCGCCACCGTTGCCGTCTACTCGGAGCTCGATCGGGACGCCCTCCACGTCCGGCTGGCCGACGAGGCGTACGCGCTCGGCGGCCAGAGCGCGGCCGAGAGCTACCTGAACACCGAGGCCATCCTGGACGCCATCCGTCGCAGCGGCACCGAGGCGGTCCACCCCGGCTACGGGTTCTTCTCCGAGAACGCCGACTTCGCCCGGGCGATCACCGCCGAAGGGGTGACGTTCATCGGCCCCCCGCCCGAGGCCATCGAGGTCATGGGGGACAAGATCAGCTCCCGGCGGGCAGCCGAGGCGGCCGGGGTGTCGGGGGTCCCGGGCCGGACCGAGCCGGTGACCGACCCCGAGGAGATCCTGGCCTTCGGCGAGGAGCACGGCTGGCCGGTGGCCATCAAGGCCGCCTTCGGCGGTGGCGGCAAGGGCATGAAGGTCGTCCAGGGCCCCGACGAGGTCCGGGAGGCCATGGAGTCGGCCCAGCGGGAGGCCCAGGCCTACTTCGGCCGGCCCGAGATCTACCTCGAGCGCTACCTCGCCTGGCCCCGGCACATCGAGATGCAGGTCATCTCGGACACCCACGGCAACCATCTCTGGCTCGGCGAGCGGGACTGCTCCTGCCAGCGGCGGCACCAGAAGCTGGTCGAGGAGAGCCCGGCCCCGGCCTTCCCCGACGAGGTCCGCCGGCGCATGGGCGAGGCGGCGGTGAAGGTGGCCCGGGCCTGCGGCTACGTGAACGCCGGCACCGTCGAGTTCCTCTACCAGGACGGCGACTTCTACTTCCTCGAGATGAACACCCGCCTCCAGGTCGAGCACCCGGTCACCGAGCTGGTCACCGGCCTGGACCTGGTGGAGCTCCAGCTGCGGGTGGCCTCCGGGGAGCCCCTGCCCTTCGGCCAGGACCAGATCGAGCGCCGGGGGCACGCCATCGAGGTCCGCATCAACGCCGAGGACCCGGCCGAGGGCCGGTTCCTGCCCTCCCCGGGCACCATCCAGCGCTTCCGCCAACCGGCCGGCCCGGGCGTGCGGCTGGACGCCGGCTACGAGGCCGGGGACACCGTCAGCCAGTTCTACGACAACCTCGTGGCCAAGCTGGTGGTCTGGGCGCCCGACCGGGACGCGGCCCGGCGCAGGATGATCCGGGCCCTCGAGGAGACCACCATCGAGGGGATCGCCACCACGATCCCCGCCGAGCTCGCCATCCTCCGCCACCCGGACTTCGCCGAGGCCCGCCACTCGACCAACTGGGTCGAGCAGCGCCTGGACCTGCGCGGCGTCCAGGCGGCGCCCGCACCGACGAGCGCTGAGGAGGTCGGCGAGGAGCGGGTGCTCCGGGACGTCACCGCCGAGGTCAACGGCCGCCGCTACCAGCTCAAGCTCTGGCTCCCGACCGCTGCCCTCCCCGTCGGGTCGGCCCCCCTCGGGGCCCGGCCCGGCCAGTCGGCCACGCGTGCGGGGCGGTCGTCCCGACCTCGAAGCGCCGCCACTCAGACCGGTTCAGGGACGGTCACCGTCCCCATGCAGGGCACCATCGTGAAGGTCCTCGTGGCCCCGGGCGACACCGTCGAGGCCGGCCAGACCCTCTGTGTCCTCGAGGCCATGAAGATGGAGAACGCCATCACCGCCGACCGGGACGGCACGGTCCAGGAGGTCCGGGTGCAGGCCGGCGACGCCGTCGGCCCCGGCGACGTCGTCGCGATCATCGGCTAGCCCCGTCCAGTCGTCCTTCCTCGACGCCGTCGCCCCGCGGGGCGTCCCCGGCGTCCAGCCGTTCCTCGACCAGGGCGGCGAGGTCGCTCGAGGACTCCGGCTGGCCCGGGGTCCCGAACCGACGGGCGAAGTCCGGGTCCAAGATCGCCGAGGTGGCGGCCTGGCTCCGGTTCGCCACCTGGAGCTTCCGGAAGATGGCCTTCAGGTGGCTGCGGACCGTGTGCTCGCTCAGGAACAGGGCGGCGGCGATCTCCCGATTCGACATGCACGTGGTCAACAAGGCCAGCACCTCGCTCTCCCGCCGGGTCAGCAGCCACTTCCGCCCCGGCCGCCACATAGGCCCGTTCCAGGGACGGCCGCAGCACCCAGGTGTAGACGGCCACGGCCCCCACCCGGGGGTCTTCCGCGAGGCGCCCGACCTGGGCCAGCCCGTCGTCAGCGCGGCCGTAGCTGTCGAAGAGGCAGACGTCGCACGGCTGCTTCGGGCCCTGCCGGACGTCCAGCTCGCTCACCGCCACCCGGTCGCCGTAGGGCTAGAGCAACCGGGCCAGTCCAGCCAGGACGAGCTCGTAGTCGTTGGCGAGGGCCACCCGCAGCAGGCGTCGGTCCGGGCTGGCCTGGTCGTCGAGCGAAGACATGGGCCCGTTGTAGCCCACCGGATCGCGGAGGAAATCGCCCGAACGGGTGAGGCGCCCTCCGGGGAGGCCCAGGAGACTCGGCCCGTGCGCCCGATGGCCCCCGCAGCGACGGTGATCCGCCTTCCCGCCGAGCGGCTCGAGCTGGCCGCCCGCGGCGTCCCGGCGCGGCCCGAGGCCCCGCTCCTCGGGGATGCCTGGCACTGGGCCCGGCTGCCCGACGGGGCGGTCCACCTGGCCGTCGTCGACGCCGAGGGCCACGGCCACCGGGCCCACCGCCCTCGTCGCCCACCTCCACCCCCACGACGGCACCTGCACCCTGGCCTCGGCGGGCCACCTGCCCCCGCTCCTGGTCCCGGCCGACGGCGTCCCGGCCCGCTACCTCCCGGTCCCGGGCGTCGCCCTCGGCTCGCCGGGCGGCGGACCGGGCCCGGAGGTCCGGCTCTCCCTCGCCGGAGGGGGACCTCCTGGTGCTCTCCACCGACGGCCTCGTCGAGCACGCCGGGGACCTCGTGGCCGGTCTCCGTGACCTCCGCCATCGGGCCTCCTGCCTCGGGGGCCGGCCCCTGGCCCTCGGCCGACCGGCGTGCTCGAATGAGGCCCGTGCCCCGTGACGCCGCCGAGCTGAAACGCCGGGTCCAGGAGACCATCGACGAGCACCGCTCCACCTTGGTCGGCCTGGCCGAGGCCCTCCACGCCGACCCCGAGCTGGCCTTCGACGAGCACCGGGCCTCGGATCGCTGCGCCGAGCTGCTCGAGAAGGCCGGCTTCGAGCTGGAGCGGCCCCTGGCCGGGCTGGCCACCGCCTTCCGGGCAGCCGCCGGCCACGGCGAGCTCACCGTGGCCCTCTGCGCCGAGCTCGACGCCCTGCCCGGAGTGGGTCACGCCTGCGGCCACAACCTCATCGCTGCCTCGGCCCTCGGGGCGGCCCTCGGGCTGGCCGCCGTGGCCGAGGACACGGCCTGCCGGGTCGTGGTCCTCGGCACCCCGGCCGAGGAGGGCGGCGGGGGCAAGGTCCTCCTCCTCGAGCGAGGCGCCTTCGCCGGGGCCCACCTGGCCCTCATGGTCCACCCCTGGCCCGAGGACCGCCTCACCGCCCGCTGCCTGGCCGTCGACCACCTCCAGGTGACCTACACCGGCCGGGAGGCCCATGCGGCCGCCGCCCCCTGGCAAGGGGTGAACGCCGGCGACGCCATGGTCGTGGCCCAGGTGGCCATCGGCCTGCTCCGCCAACACTTCGAGCCCGGCGCCCTGGTCCACGGCGTGGTCGACTCGGGGGGCCAGGCCCCCAACGTCGTGCCCCAGTCGGCCACCGGCCGCTGGATGCTCCGGGCCCCGACCCTCGAGGCCCTCCAGGCCCTTCGGCCCCGCATCGAGCGCTGCTTCGAGGCCGGGGCCCTCGCCACCGGTTGCCAACTCGAGATCCGACCCCTGGCCCCCACCTACTCCCACATGGAGCCCGACCAGGACCTGCTCCGGCTCTGGCGGGCCAATGCCGAGGCCCTCGGCCGGCGCTACCCGGCCGACGACGCCGGCCAGGAGCCGCCTGCCCTCTCGACCGACATGGCGAACGTCTCCCTGACCCTGCCGGCCATCCATCCGCTCATCGGCATCGACGCCGGAGGCGCCTGCAACCACCAGCCCGCCTTCGCCGCGGCCTGTGTGGGCCCCTCGGCCGAGCGGGCCCTCGTCGACGGGGCCCTCGCGCTGGCCTGGACGGTCGTCGACGCCGCCACCGACCCGGGTCTGCGGGCCCGGCTCCTGGCCGGGCAGCGACAGCCCCTGCTCCCCGGGGCACCCCCGCCGCCGAGCTCGAAGGCCTGACCCCCAGGAGCGAGGTCCCCGCCGACGGCGCGACGACGGCGACCCACGGGCCCCGCCGGCGGCCGACCAGCGGCGGGACGGGATCAGTGGCCCGGCTGGTAGACCCCGAAGGCCTCCCGGAGCACGTCGGACACCTCCCCCAGGGTGGCCATGCGGCGCAGGGCTTCCCGCATGGGCACGAGGAGGTTCTGGGTGCCGCGCGCCGCGGCCGCCACGTCGGCCAGGGCGGCGTCCACCGCGGCCTGGTCCCGCTCGGCCCGCACCCGACGGGTCCGGGCGACCTGGGCCTCCTGGAGGGCCGGGTCGATGGGGAACACCTCGGCCGGCTCGGCCTGGTCCTCCACGAACCGGTTCACGCCGACCACGACCTTCTCGCCGTCGTCGATGCCCTTGGCGTAGGCGTACGCCGCTGCCTCGATCTCTTCCTGCATGAAGCCCTGCTCGATGGCGGCCACCGCCCCGCCCAGGGCGTCGATCCGCTCCAGGTACTCCCAGGCCCGCCGCTCCACCTCGTCGGTCAGCCACTCGACGTAGTAGGAACCGGCGAGCGGGTCGACGGTGTCGGCCACGCCGGACTCGTAGGCCACGATCTGCTGGGTCCGCAGGGCGATCTTCGCCGCCTTCTCGGTCGGCAGGCCCAGGGCCTCGTCGAAGCTGTTCGTGTGCAGGCTCTGGGTGCCACCGAGGACGGCGGCCAGGGCCTGCACCGTGACCCGCACGATGTTGTTCTCCGGCTGCTGGGCCGTCAGGGTCGAGCCGCCGGTCTGGGTGTGGAACCGCAGCAGCTTCGAGCGCTCGTCCTTCGCCCCGAACCGCTCGGTCATGATCCGGGCCCACATGCGTCGAGCGGCCCGGAACTTCGCCACCTCCTCGAAGAGGTTGTTGTGGGCGTTCCAGAAGAAGCTCAGCCGGGGCGCGAACTCGTCCACCGCCAGGCCGGCCGCCCGCGCCGCTTCCACGTAGGCGATGCCGTTGGCCAAGGTGAAGGCGATCTCCTGGACCGCCGTCGACCCGGCCTCCCGGATGTGGTAGCCGGAGATCGAGATGGTGTTCCAGCGGGGGATCCGCTCCCGGCAGTAGGCGAAGGTGTCGGTCACGAGCCGCATCGAGGGCCTGGGCAGGTAGATGTAGGTGCCCCGGGCCACGTACTCCTTCAGGATGTCGTTCTGGATGGTGCCCCCA
>NZ_JAKHEX010000012.1:0-5904 GCF_023130475.1 Aciditerrimonas ferrireducens | reverse complement strand
CCCCGACCTTCCCGACCTCGCCCTCGGCCCGGGGGTGGTCGGAGTCGTAGCCCATCTGGGTCGGCAGGTCGAAGGCGCACGACAAGCCGGTCTGCCCGTTGGCCAGGAGGAACTTGAACCGCTCGTTCGTTGCCTCGGCCGTGCCGAACCCGGCGTACTGGCGCATGGTCCAGAGCCGTCCCCGGTACATGTCGGGCCGGATCCCCCGGGTGTAGGGGTACGCCCCGGGCCGCCCCAGCTGCACCGCCGGGTCGAAGCCGGCGAGATCCGCCGGCTCGTAGACCGTCTTTACCTCGATCCCCGAGTCGGTCCGGCGCTCGCGGGCGCCGCCCTCCTTGCCGCCGTTCACCGCGTCACCAGGCACCGCCCAAGGATACGGGAGCGACCGGCACCCGGCCCACGACCCGGCGCCGGCACCTCCCGCCTCAGGCCGGGCTGCCCGCCGGGGCCACCACGTGGGGCATGCAGAGCTCGTCGTACTCGGCGATCACGATCTCCCCGGCGTGCTCCCCGCAGACCGGGCAGTTCGGGTCCCGCCGCACCTTGAACGTCCGGAAGGTCTCCTCCAGGGCGTCGAAGGCCAGCAACCGGCCCACCAGGGGATCGCCGAGCCCCAGGATCAGCTTGATGGCCTCGAGGGCCTGGATCGAGCCCACGATGCCCGGCAGGACCCCCAGGACCCCGGCCTCGGCGCACGACGGAGCCAGCTCCGGGGGCGGCGGCTCGGGGATCATGCAGCGGTAGCAGGGCCCGTTGTAAGGGTCGAAGACCGTCACCTGGCCTTCGAAGCGGAAGATCGAGCCGTGCACCACCGGGACCCGCTTCAGCAAGGACGCGTCGTTCACCAGGTAGCGGGTCGGGAAGTTGTCCGTGCCGTCCACGATGACGTCGTACCCGTCGATGATGTCCAGCACGTTGTCGGCACCCAGCCGGACGTCGTAGGTCCGCACCTCCACGTCCGGGTTCAGCGCCGCGATGGCCTGCTTCGCCGAGTCCACCTTCCGCTGCCCCAGGCGGTCGAGGTTGTGAAGGATCTGGCGCTGGAGGTTCGACGCGTCGACCACGTCCATGTCGATGATCCCGAGGGTCCCCACCCCGGCGGCCGCCAGGTAGAGCGCCGCTGGGGACCCCAGGCCCCCGGCCCCGAGCAGCAGGACCTTCGAGTCGAGCAGCTTCAGCTGGCCTTCGACGCCCACCTCCGGCAGCAGCAGGTGCCGCTGGTAGCGGTTCCGCTGGTCCGGGGTCAGGGTCCGGGGGGTCCGCCAGGGCCGGCCCTCGTCCTTCCAGCGGTTGAACCCCCCGACCAGGGACACGACGTCCCGGTACCCCAGGTCCTGGAGGGTCTTGGCCGCCAAGGCGGAGCGGGCGCCGCCGGCGCAGTAGACCACCACCGGCCGCTCCTTGTCCGGCAGCCGCCCCTCGACCTGGAACTCCAAGAAGCCCCGGGGGATGTGCACGGCGCCGGGGAGGGCACCCTGCTCGTACTCGTCGGCCTCCCGGACGTCGAGCACCACCACCTCGTCCAGCCGGGGTTCGACCTCGGCCGGCTCGACCTCCCGGATCACGGCCTTGGCGCCGTCCAGCAGCTCCCGTGTCGTCGCCACGTCCGGACTCCTCTCTGCTCGTTCGTCTCGCCCGGCCCTCGTCCCTGCCCTCGTCCGCCGCTCGTCCCGAAAGCTTACCAGGGAGGTCGGCATTTTTGACCGGCGGGCCGGTCCCCCGGGGGCCAGCCCGGGCGGTTCGGCCCACCGGAGGACCGACAATGGGCGGGTGGACTTCCAGGAGGTGCTCCGCCGCCGACGCATGGTCCGGGCCTTCGAACCTCGACCGATCCCCCCCGACCTCCTTCGGCGGGTCCTCGGGGTCCTGCCCCGCACCCCGACCGCCGGCAACACCGAGGGCCTGGCGGTCCTCGTCCTCGAGGGCCCCGAGCAGACCCGGACCTACTGGTCCCTCACCACCACCGAGGACTGGCGCTCCCGGTCCCGCCGCTGGCCCGGCCTCGCCGCCGCCCCGGTCATCGTCCTCGTCCTGACCAGCGCCGATCGCTACCTCGAGCGCTACGCCGAGCCCGACAAGGTCGCCTCGGGGCTCGGTCGGGTCCCCTCGGCGACCAGCGAGGAGGTCAGCGGGCGCTGGCCCGTCCCCTACTGGTTCGTCGACGCTGGCCAGGCCATCTACGGCCTGCTCCTCGGGGCCGTCGACGCCGGCCTCGGGGCCTGCCTCCTCGGCACCTTCCGAGGCGAGGAGGCCCTGCGCCGGGCCCTCGGGGTGCCCCCGGCCTGGCGGGTCGCCGGTGCCGTCCTCCTCGGCTGGCCGGCCGGCACCGATCCCCGTTCGCCCTCCCTCGACCGCCCCTGGCGTCGCCAGGCCCGCCTCGACCCGGGCCAGCTCGTCCACTGGGGTCGCTGGCACGGTCCCCCGCTCGACCCGAGCGCCGAGCCGACCTTGCCAGCGCCGGGGACCCCCCAGGCCAGCAAGGTCGGCACCTCCCCCGGCCAGGTTGCCAGCAAGGAGCCCGGCAACGGCCCGGCAGGAGGGTAGGCGGGCCCGGGCCGCGAGGACCGGGCCGAGCGTTCCCCCAAAGGAGGTCCCGTGCCCGACTCCGTCTCCCTCCCTGGCCGTCCCCCCGCCCCGGCCCGCTGGCCGGACCAGCTCCTGGTGCTGGCCTGGCCCGACGCCCTGCTCGACCAGGTCGGCTACTCGCCCCGCTCCCGCTACGTCGAGACCTACTGGCTGGGCATCCTCGGCCCCTCGGCCACCTGGCTCCTGCGTCGCCTCGACGCGGGCCTCGAGGTCGCCCCCGACGGGTACTCGGCGGACCTCGGGGAGCTCGCGTCCTGCCTGGGTCTCCGGCGGGGCGGGGGTCGGCGGGTCTCGATCGAGCGGGCCCTGGACCGCTGCGTGGCCTTCGACCTGGCCCAGCGGCTCCCCGCTGACCGGCTGGCGGTCCGTCGACACCTCCCGCCGCTGCCCCGCCGCCACCTGAGCCGCCTGCCCCGGATCCTTCAGGCCGCCCACGAAGCCGAGGCCTGCTGCACCGCTTCGCCCGGCCCGGAGTCCAGCGGCCCCGCAGCGCTCGGGTCGGGCCCCGCAGCGCCGGACCCGACCCGGCGGGCCTTCCAGCTGGCCACGAGCCTGGTCCGCCTCGGCGCCTCGGCGGCCACCGTCGAGGCCGAGCTGGCCCGGTGGCAGGTCCACCCGGCCCTCATCCCCCACGCCACCGCCGCCGCCTTCGCTCGGCCAGGCGCCGCGCCGGTGCCGGCCGGCCGGTCCGTGGCCCTCGGCCCGAGCGACGCGAACCCGAGCGACGCGAAGAAGTAACCCCGATGTCGTGGAACCGAAACCCGCCGTTCACGGGGCCGTCGTACCGTGCCAGCATGCCGGTGTACCTCCTGCGTGTCGCCCTGCCGGACCGCCCCGGGGCTCTCGGCGCGGTCGCCAGCCGGATCGGAGCGGTGCGGGCCGACGTGGTGGCGGTGGACATCCTCGGCCAGGACCGGGGGCGGGCGGTCGACGAGCTGATCGTCGAGCTCGCCGACGAACGGCACGTCTCGCTGCTCCTCGACGAGATCGCCGAGGTCGACGGTGTGGCCGTCGAGGAAGTCCGCGTGCTGCCGAGCGGCCCGGTGGACCACCGCTTCACCGCCTACGAGACGGCGGCGGCGCTGCTGCGCCGCCAGGACCCGGCCGAGGTCCTCGACGCGGTGGTCGAGCGCTGCGCCCTGGACCTCCAAGCCGCCTGGGTGGCCGCGGTCGACCTCGACGAGCGCGTGGTGCTGGCAGCGGTCGGTGAGCCCCCGGCCGCTGCCTGGCTCGCCGCCTACGTGGCCGGCAGCCGCTGGTGCGGCGGCCCCCCGGCCACCGAGACCGAGGCGGGCCCCGGAGGGCGGCCCGGACGGCAGGTCGCGGGGGCCGAGGCCCCGGCGCCCGACGTGGCGTGGGTGCCCCTCGAGCGCTGGGACCTGGTCCTGGTCTGCGGGCGGCCCGGCCACCCCTTCACCGCGGCGGACCTGCGTCACCTCGCTGGCACGGCCCTCGTGGCCGACGCCCGCTGGGCAGACCTGGCCAGCCGCCAGGCCCAGCTCGCCCACCCCAGCCGGGGTGGCTGGCGAGTCCTCGAGGCCCAGGGCGAACTGGGCTGAACGATCCCGACGGGCACGACCGGGCGGGCGGGACCGGGCGGTCGGTGGTCGTCGGTCAGCCGGGCAGCTGGCCAGCGGCCCCGACCGCCTCGGCCCACGCGCACAGGGTGCGGACCCCGAAGCCCGTGGCCCCCTTGGCCAGCAGGCCCCGTTCCTCGTCGCTGCGGGCAGGGCCGGCGATGTCGAGGTGCACCCAGGGCACCTCGCCGACGAAGTTGGCGAGCAAGAGCGCGGCTGCGATCGCCCCGGCCTGGCCGTCCTTGCCGACGTTCTTCATGTCGGCCACCTCGGACTCGATGTGGGCCTTGTACTCCTCGGGCAGGGGCAGGGGCCACAGCGCCTCCCCCGCGCTGGCCGCAGCACGCCGGACCCCGTCGGCGAGGGCGTCGTCGTTCGAGAACAGCCCGGCGATCCGGTTCCCAAGGGCCACGACGCAAGCCCAGGTCAAGGTGGCCAGGTCCACGATCGCCTCGGCCCCCGCCTCGACCGCCAAGCTGAGCGCGTCGGCCAGGATCAGCCGCCCCTCGGCGTCGGTGTTCAGCACCTCGATGGTCTTGCCGTTGCGGGCCCGGAGCACGTCCCCCGGCTTCTGGGCGGCCCCCCCGGGCATGTTCTCCGTCAGCGGCGCCAGGGCCGTCACCTGGACCGCGGGCTGCAGGGTGCTGAGGGCCGCCACCGCCGCCACCACGGCGGCCGCCCCGCTCATGTCGGTCTTCATGGTGATCATGCCGGCCGGCGTCTTCAGGGACAGGCCACCGGAGTCGAAGGTGATGCCCTTGCCGACGAAGGCCAGATGGGGCAGGCCCGCAGGGTCCCGGCCCTCGGGGCAGTAGCGGAGACGGAGCAGGCGGGGCGGCTCGGCCGAGCCTCGGGCCACCCCGAGCACGCCGCCCAGGCCCTCGGCGGCGATCCGCTCCTCGTCCCAGACCTCGACGCTCACGCCCGGCCGCCCGGCCAGCTCGGCCTCGACCCGCTCGACCATGGCCCGGGGGGTGAGCAGGCTCGGCGGCTCGTTCACCAGGTCCCGGGCGAACCACACCGCGTCGGCCACCGCCCGCCCCTGCGCCAGGGCCGTCTCCAGTGCCGCCGGCTCGGCCGGGTCCCCGCAGAGCACGAGCCGCACCTCGCTCGGGAAGGGCCGGTCGGTCTCGCTGCGGTGGCGGACGAAGCGGTAGCAGCCGAGGGCCGCGGCCTCCGCCGCCGCGCGCACCAGGGCCCGGGCGCCCGGGGACCCCTCGTCGTCGCCGAGGCGCGCCGGGAGCAGCACCCCGACGGTGCCCTCGTGCTGGGCGGCCCGGACCGCCCCCGCCACCGCCTGCCGGAGCCGGTCGAGGTCCACCCGGTCCGCCGGACCCAGGCTGACCAGGACCACCACCGGCGCCTGGGGGTCCAGGCCGGCCAGTTGCCAGCGGCCGAGGAAGCCGGCCCGGAACCCGCTCGCGGTCGCGGCCGCAGCCGCCTCGTCGAGGGCCAGCCGCAGGTTGCCGGCCAGCACCGTCGCCGGGAGGCCCGCCAGGGGCTCGGCCCGCTCCTCCCGACTGACCACCGGCACCACCAGGGTCCGCAGCGCGCCCGCCTGGAGGTCCACGGTGTCCTCGGCGCCGAGCACCGACAGGGTCAGCGCCGGCAACGGCCGTCCAGCATCGTCCTGCACCCTCAGGCTCCTTCCTCTTCTTCCTCGCCGCTCGGGCCACCCGCCGAGTCCCGGGCCGCCCCCCCGACCCGGGGGGCGACCTGGCGGGCCAGGGGGTGGTCCTCC
>NZ_JAKHEX010000011.1:10000-77359 GCF_023130475.1 Aciditerrimonas ferrireducens | reverse complement strand
GTGGCCTCGGCCCCGGGGGTCTTCCCGGCGCCCCTGGCCCAGGCGGCCGAGCGCTGCTTGGACGCCGTGCCGCCGTTCCCGACGGCGCTGGCCCGGCGGATCATCGAGGAGGACCTGGGCCGGCCCCTGGAGGAGCTCTTCGCCGGTTTCGAGGAGCGGCCCCTCGCGTCGGCCTCCATCGCCCAGGTGCACGGCTGCCGGCTGCCCGACGGGCGGGAGGCGGTGGTGAAGGTCCAGCGGCCCGGGATCCGGCCCCGGATGCTGGCCGACCTGCGCATCGCCATGGTGCTGGCCCGCCTGGCCGAGCGGACCGAGGCGGGCCGGCGGCTGAACCTGACCGGCATGGTCGAGGACCTCTACCTGGTGACGGTCCAGGAGCTGGACTTCGAGCAGGAGGCCCGGCACCAGGAGGCGTTCCGGCGCAACATCTGGGCCTTCGGTGACAACCGCTTCGTGACCGCCCCCGAGGTCTACCCGGAGCGCTGTGGCCCCCGGGTGATCTGCATGGAGCGGCTCTTCGGGGTGCCGGTGGACGAGTTCGCGGTGTTGCGGGCCCGGGGGGTCGACGGGGAGCTGCTCATGCGCCGGGGCCTCAAGGTGGGCCTGGAGGCGGTCTGCTGCCACGGCCCGTTCCAGGCCGACACCCACGCCGGGAACATCTGGGTGCTCGACGACGGCCGGACCGCCTTCTTGGACTTCGGGATCACCGGGGAGCTGCCGCCGGCCTGGCGGGCCATGGTGAAGGACCTGTTCCGGACCTTCATGATCGACGACGACTGGGCCCGGGTGGTGCGGAACTACAAGCGCCTCGGGGTCCTGCGGGAGGACCTGGGGGACGACGAGAGCCTGGGCCGGATCCTGCAGGCCGCCACTGCCCCGGTGCTCGACGCCGACGCCCGCTCGGTGGACCTGGCGGACCTCTTCAGCACCCAGCTGGACCTGGCCCGCCAGATGGGGGCCAGCGTGCCCCGTGAGCTCATGCTGGTCGGCAAGCAGTTGTTCTACTTCGAGCGCTACATGAAGGAGCTCGCCCCGGGCTACCTCTTGGCCCGGGACCTGTTCCTGGTGAAGAACATCTGGCCGGAGGAGGCCGCGGCGAAGGCGGCCGAGCTGGGCGTGACCTTCCCCGAGTGAGGCCCGCGGCTCGACCGGCCGGCCGGTCCCCCTACCATCCCGGCAGGGCGGTCCCCGCGCAGGACCGGACGGGGGCATGCTCAGAAGTGCGGTGTCAGAGGGGTTGGCCGCGCCGAGGAGGAGGTTCGGGGCCATGCAGGAGATCGGTCGGCAGCCGTTCGTCCACCAGCTCGACCCGCTGCTGCGGGACCTGCTGACCTTCGGGTTGGTCGAACGGCGGGAGGGGGACGGGCAGGACCGCTGGGTGCTGTCCCAGGCGGCGCAGGACCGCCTGACCTTCTTGGACCGGCCGACGCCGGGCGCCTCGACCACCTTCGTGGTGGGGCGGCGCTGCGACCGCTGCCGGGAGCACGCCGTGACCCGTCGGATCGGCGAGCGCTACCTCTGCGCCCGCTGCGAGACCGAGGAGGCCACCGGCCCGGCCGAGGTCGCGGCGCTGCCTTCCATGGCCGAACGCCGCAGCGCCTAGGCCCGGTGCCGACCGCCAGCCGGTCCGCCGCCCCCGACGGGCCCACGGGGCCGCGGGTGGTGAGCCTGGTGCCGTCGGTCACCGAGACCCTCCTGGCGTGGGGCTTGGCCCCGGTGGGCTGCAGCCGCTTCTGCCCGCCGGTGCCGGGCGCCCGCCGGGTCGGGGGCACGAAGAACCCGGACCTGGCGGCCATCGGGGCCCTGGCCCCGGATCTCGTGGTGCTCGACGAGGAGGAGAACCGGCGGGAGGACGCCGAGGCCCTGGCGGCCGCCGGGCTGGCCCTGGTGACGACCGCGGTGCGGTCCGTGGCGGACCTGGACCGGGACCTGGCCCGGGTGGCCGGCGCGCTCGGCCTGCCGGCGCCGGCGCCGCTCGCCGAGCGCCTCGGGGAGCTCCCCCCGCCGGGTGGTCGGCCCCGGCGGGTCCTCGTGCCGATCTGGCGGCGGCCTTGGATGCTCCTCGGCCCCGCCACCTACGCCGGGGACCTCCTCCGTCGCCTGGGCGTGGAGGTCTGCGCCCCCCCGGGCCCGGACCGCTACCCGGCGCTGCCGCTCGCCGAGTGGGGGGCGCTTCGGGCCGACCTGGTCCTCGCCCCCTCCGAGCCCTACCCGTTCGGGGAGCGTCACCGGGCCGAGCTGGCGTCGGTGGCGCCGGTGCGGTTCGTGGATGGCCAGGACCTCTTCTGGTGGGGGGCTCGGACCCCGGCGGCCTTCGGGCGCCTCGCCGCGGTCCTCGGGGCGGAGGGGCCCGGGGGGGACCGGCTCGGGGGGTCAGCGGCGGGCTAAGCGGGCCAGGGCGTTGACCACCGCGCAGGCCGCGGCTGAGCCGCCCCGGGGCCCGAGGTTCCAGACCGCTTCGACCACGCCGGCCTCGGCGAGCCGGCCCAGGCGGGCCTTCTGCTCGGCGGCCCCGACGTAGCCGACCGGCAGGCCGACGAGGAGGGCCGGCCGGACCCGCCCCTCCTCGAGGAGGTCCAGCCAGCGGGCCAGGGCGGTGGGGGCGCAGCCCACGACCACCAGGGCTCCCTCGGGGCACGCGGCGGCGGCCAGCTCGGCGGCCCGGGCGCTGCGGGTCGGCCAGCCGCCGGGCCCGGCGACCGCCTGGTCGAGGAAGCAGCGGGCCGGCACCCCGCTCAGGCCGGCCCGGACCATCTCGACGTCGCAGACCACCGGGGCCCCGGCCCGCAGCGCCGCGAGGCCGGCCTCGGTGGCTCCCGGGGTGGCCCGCAGGGACCGGCCCAGGTCCTCGTCGGCCGTGGCGTGGACCACTCGGGCGGCCAGGGGGCGCAGGTCGGGGGGGAACGCCTCGAGGTCCAGGCGCTCGGCCAGGATGCGGTAGCTCTCGGCCTCGATGGGGTGCACCGGCGGCTCGCCCGTGGTCCCGCCGGTCACGCCGGCACCTCCAGGTCGGCCCCGGGGTCGGCGGGCACGGGCGCCAGGGCGTCCCGGGGGCAGACCTCCACGCAGGCCAGGCAGCCGGTGCAGCGGTCGGCCAGCAGCCGGGGCAGGGCCGGTCGGCCCGGGCCGGCCCGCAGGGCCCGGGTCGGGCAGGTCACCAGGCAGCAGCCGCACGCGGTGCAGCGCTCGGGCCTGAGCTCGACGAGCAGCCGGGCCGGGCCGGTGCCGCTCACCGGGCCGCTCACGGGGCTTCGCCTGCCGAGGGGTAGCCCCGGGGGGTGACGAGCCGGTCGCCGAGGCGGCGGGTGGTGCTGGCGCCGACGACGACCAGGCTGGTCATGGTGACCGCCCCGGTCAGGGCCCCGGCCGGGTCGGCGAGCTCGGCGAGGGTGCCGAGCCGGACCCGCTCCTCGGGGCGGCCCAGATCGCTGGCCACCCCGACGGGCGTCTCGGCCGGCCGGTGCGCCAGGAGGAGCTGGGCGGCCCGGGGCAGCTGCCAGGTGCGGCGGGCGGAGCGGGGGTTGTAGAGGACGACCGCGAGGTCGCCCCGGCCGGCCGCCTCGAGGCGGGCCTCGATGCGCTCCCAGGGGGTGAGGAGGTCCGAGAGGCTGAGGCAGCAGAAGTCGTGGGCGAGGGGGGCGCCGAGGCGGGCGGCGGCCACGAGGGCGGCGGTGAGGCCCGGCTCGACGTCGACCGGCACGTCCTGGTAGGGCGGCTGGGCGGCGAGCTCGAGGAGGGGCGAGGCCAGGGCGAAGACCCCGGGGTCCCCCGAGCAGACCAGGGCGACCCGCCGCCCGGCCCGGGCGGCTTCGAGGGCGGTCCGGACCCGGTCGAGCTCCTGGCCGATGGGGGAGGGCCGCAGGTCCTGGCCGGGCCCGAGGGCGTCCCGGCAGAGCGCCAGGTAGGGCTCGTAGCCGACGACCACCTCGGCGGCCCGCAGCGCCGCGGTGGCCCGGGGGGTCCGCAGCTCGGGGGCCCCGGGCCCGACCCCGACCACGGTGACCCGGCCGACCGGCCGGGGCCGGCGGGCCACCGCCACGGTGAGGTCGCCCCGGGCGACCTTCGGGACGAGCAGCTCGGCGGCCGGCCCGGCCCCGAGGAGCGCAGCCGCCTCGGCGACGCTCGGGGTGCCGACCGCGGCCGCCACCTGGGCCGAGGGGTGGGGGACGGGCTGGGCGGCGAGGGCCTCGGGGGGGTAGGCAAGCACCGGCCGGCCGAGGGCCCGGACTGCGGGGTGCTCGGCCCGACGGTCGATGGTGGCCACCTGGGCCACCGAGGCCGGGCTGAGCCCGGCGTCGAGCAGGACCTGCTGGACGAGGGCCCGGGCCTCGGCGGCGTCGGCGCTCGTGGCGCAGCCGAGGCCGACCACGAGGCTCGGGGGGTGGGCCACGAGCGTCCCGGCCGGGTCCTCGGGGGCGCCGGGCCCGGGGAGGCACCGGGGGCAGGCCCGGTCGTCGACCCGCAGCGCCACGGTCGGGTCCCCCGGGGGGGCCTCGGGCGCCGGGACGGCCAGGGCCCCGAGCCGGCCGGGGAGGGGCCAGGGGAGGCGCTGGTCGACCACGAGGGCGGCCCCGTCGAGGAGGGCCCGCTGGGCCGCGGCCAGGGGGCCGTGGACCGTCCAGCCGGGCAAGTCGTCGAGGGCTGGCCAGCCGGCGGCGTCGGAGGCGGTGGTGAGGACCGGCTCGGCGCCGAGCAGGGCGGCGACCTCCTGGGCCAGCTGATTGGCCCCCCCGGCGTGGCCGCCGAGGACCGGCACGCAGAAACGGCCCTGCTCGTCGAGGACGACGACCGCGGGGTCCTCGACCTTGTCGCCGAGGAGGGGGGCCACGAGGCGCACCACCGCCCCGACGGCGGCGACGACGACGAAGCCGGCGCTGTCCCGCCAGTGGGCCCGCAGGGTCCCGCCGAGGTCGCCGACGTGGCGCTCGTAGGGCAGGCGCTCGAGGAGGGCGGCACCGGCCCGGGTCAGCGCCAGGGCCCGGATCGGCCCGGTCACGGCTGGGCGCTCGGGCCGGGCTCGGCGGCCGGGGCGTCCTCGTCGTCGGCCGGCCCCCAGGCGACGAAGACCGGGTTGGCCCCGGCCAGGCGCCAGCCCCCGTCGGGGAGGCGACGGGCCCGGGACACGGTGACCTCGACCATCCGGCCGAGTCGCTCGGCCGCTTGGGCGGCGCGGTCCAAGGCGGCGAAGGTGGCGACCACGCGGCCCCCCGGCCGCAGGCGCCGGAGCGCGGCGTCGAGGGCCGGGATGCCGCCGCCGCCGACGAAGACCCGGTCGGGGTCGGGCAGGTCGGCGAGGGCCTCGGGGGCCGCCCCGACCACGACGTGGACCCCGGCGGCCATGGTGGTGGCGTTCTCGGCCACCCGGGCGGCCGCCTCGGGGTCCTGCTCGACGGCGAAGACCGTGAGGCCGGGGCTGACCAGCGCGGCCTCGACGGCCACCGAGCCGCTGCCGGCCCCCAGGTCCCAGAGGACCCCGGCGGCCGGCAGGGCCAGCTTGCCGAGGACCACCGAGCGGACCTCGGACTTCGTCACCATGCCGCCCCGGTGGGCGAACGCCGACTCGGGCAGGCCCCAGGCCAGGGTCCGACTCCGCTCCAGGCTGCCCCCGGCGGCCCCGGCCGGGCCGGTGCCCCAGCCGACCGACTGGAGGCCCCCGGGCCCGACGAGGACGACGACTGAGAGCGGGTCGAAGCGGCCGTGGGCCAGCTGGGCGAGGTCCAGCTCGATGACCCGCTCGTCCTCGCAGCCCAGCCGGCTGCAGACCGCCACGAGGTCCATGCTGAGCCCAGCCTCGACCAGGGCCTGGCCGACCGCCTGGGGCGGGTGCTCGGGCGAGGTCAGGACCGCGGCCTTCCGGGCCAGGCGGACCGCCCGGACCGCGTCGGCCAGGGGCCGGCCGTGGGCCGAGGCGACCACGGCGTCGTCCCAGGGGAGGCCGAGGCGGGCGAAGGCCACGGCCACCGCCGAGGGGGCCGGCACGATCCGGAGGCGCTGGCGGTCCAGGACCCGCAGGAGGGTCCGGGTGATGCCGAAGAACCCCGGGTCCCCCGAGGCGAGCACGCAGACGTCCTGGCCGTCCTCGACCGCGCGGTGGGCCAGGGCCTGGACGGCCCCCTCGAGGTCCCCTTCGAGGGCCAGGGTCGGCACCGCCTTCGCGCCGACCTCCTGGGCCGAGCGGTCCCCGAGCCAGCGCCGCCAGGCGGCCAGGTGCCGCTGCCCGCCGGCCACCAGGCGGGCCTGGGCGACGAGCTTGCGGGTCTCGAGGGGCAGGCCGGCGAGGCTGTCGCCGAGGAGGCCCACGACGGCCACCGTGCCGGGGGCCTCGCCCGGCACGACGGTCAGCTGGGGCGGGCCGGGCTCAGGCACGGTCCGCTCCCCGGGCCCGGCGGGCGGGCCGTCCCCGGGTCGACCCGGGCAGGGAACGCCGCCGGAAACGGTGGGCGAAGCTCGGGGCGTAGAGGTGGCTGCGCCGGCCGCCCTCGGCGAGGGCGTCGCCGACGAGCACGAGGACCGTGGTGGTCTGGCCGGTGGCCCGCAGGTCCTCGGCGAGCCGGCCGACCTCGGTCGGGACCACCTGCTGGTCGGGCCAGCTGGCCCGGACCACGATGGCCGCCGGGGTGTCGGGGCGGTAGGCGCTGGGCGGGGCGAGGAGGGCCTCCTGGAGGGCCGCCGGGCGGGCCGCCGAGAGGAAGACCGCCAGGGTGCAGCCGGTGGCGGCGAAGGCCCCGAGGGACTCGCCGGGGGGCACGCTCGCTGCGGTCCGCTGGGGCAGGCGGGTGAGGACCACGCTCTGGGCCACCCCCGGCACGGTCAGCTCCCGGCCGACGGCCGCCGCCGCGGCGGCGAGCGAGGAGACCCCGGGGACGATCTCGAAGGGCCGGCCCTCGGCCCGGCACCAGTCGAGCTGCTCCTGGAGGGCGCCGTAGACGGCGGGGTCGCCGGAGTGGAGCCGGACGATGCGGGCCTCGGGGTGGGCCCGGTAGACGGCCAGGACGTCCTCGAGGGTCATGCCGGCCGAGTCCAGGACCTCGGCACCGGGCCGCGCGTGGGCGAGGACCGCCCGGGGCACGAGGGAGCTGGCCCAGATGACGAGGTCGGCCTGGCCGAGGCGGTCGGCGGCCCGGAGGGTCACGAGGTCGGGTGCGCCCGGGCCGGCCCCGACGAAGCTGATGAGGCCGCTCGCGCTCACGGCTCGGGGGCGTCGGGGGTCGGCTGCCCGGAGCGGGCCGGGGGGACGAGGACCGTCGACAGGTAGGCGGCGGGCTGGTCGGCGAGCTCGGCCAGGGGGCCGAGGCGCTGGCCCGGCAGGCCCAGCAGCTCGCCGGCGACCGCCCCGGCGAGACGGCCCCGGGCGGCCAGGCTGGCTGCTACCGCCGGCAGGTGCCGGCCCCCCTTGTAGACGACGACGGCCCCCCCGGAGCGGGCCAGGACCTCCTCGAGGTGACCGGGCCCGTCGAGGGCGGTCACGAGGCTCAAGGACTCGGTGCCGTCCACCAGGACCGTGCCGGTCAGGGCGGCGAGGGCCTGGAAGGCGCAGATGCCCGGCAGCCACTCGACCGTCGTGGCCGGGCGCCGGGCCCGGACGGCCGCGGCGAACGCCGGGAAGGTCGAGTAGATGCTGGGGTCGCCCAGGGTGGCGAAGGCCACGGTCTCCCCGGCGTCCAGCCAGGGCAGGACCTGCTCGGCCGCCGGCCCGTAGCCGCCCTCGGGTCCCCGCATCTCGACCGCCAGGCGGACGACCCGCCGCTCCGGGGCCACCTGGCGGACGATGGACTCGGCCCGGCCCGGCGCGTCGGGGGCGCTCACCGGGGCCACGACCCGGTCGGCCGACCGGAGTGTCTCGAGGGCCTGGAGGGTCACGAGGGCCGGGTCGCCGGGCCCGACCCCGACCCCGATCAGCCGGCCGGCTCGGGGCGCAGGCGTTGCCGCCGGGGCGGCGTCGGAGGGTGCGGGACGAGAGGCCATGGGCGGCCTGGATCCTAGGGCAGGCGACCGGGGCGCTCGGGGGAGCGGCGGGCGGCTCAGCGCTGGGCCCGGCCCCGGGCGCAGCAGGCCGCCACGAAGCGCTCGGCGGGTCCCGGGTCGGCGCCGAGGTGGAGGTGGAGGTAGGTGGCGAGGAGCCCAGGGTCGCCGAAGCCCTCGGGCCGAGCGCCCCCGCGGCCCGAGAGCAGGAGGGCGTCGCCGGGGGGCTCGACCGTCGAGTAGTGGAACTCGTGGCCCCGCAGCACCGTGCCCGGGGGCCCGAGGGGGGTGGGCCGCCGGAGCGTGGCCTCCCGGTAGCCGAGGGTCAGGCGCGGGGTCATGCGCCCCTCGGCGGGCACCAGGCCGACCATCCGGTGGCCGTCGAGGGCCCGGCAGAGCCAGAGCAGGCCGCCGCACTCCGCCCAGATGGCGAGCTGCGGGGCCCGACGGGCCACGTCGGCGAGGAGGCGCCGGTTCTCGGCCAGGGCGGCCACGTGCACCTCCGGGTAGCCGCCCCCGGCCACGAGGCCCGTCGCCTCGGCGGGGAGCGCCGGGTCTCGGAGGGGGTCCAGGGGGACGAGCTCGGCGCCGGCCTCGGCGAGCCGTTCGAGGTTGTCCTGGTAGGTGAAGGAGAAGGCCGGGCCGCCGAGCACGCCGACCACGGCCCGTCCCTGGGGCCGGGCCCGGGGCAGCGACGGGACCGGCCGGTTCGGGGCCCGGCGGGCCAGGGCCAGGAGGCCCGGCAGGTCCAGGTGGCGGTCGACGAGCGCCGCGAGGCGCCCGAGGGACCGGCGGACCTCGCCGGGCTGCTCGACGACCGGCACCAGGCCGAGGTGGCGGTCCCGCCAGGCCAGCTGGTCGTCCCGGGGCAGGCTGCCGAGCACCGGGATCCCGAGGGGGGCGAGGGCCTCCCGGAGGAGCGCCTCGTGGCCGGCGCTCCCGACCCGGTTCAGGACCACCCCGCCGAGGCGCAGGCGGGGGTGGAGGGTGTGGAAGCCGTGGACCACCGCGGCCACCGAGCCGGAAAGGGCCGAGGCGTCGACCACGAGGACCACCGGGGCCTCGAGGGCCAGGGCCACCGCCGCGGTGCTCGCCTCGGGGCCCGGACCAGCCCCGTCGAAGAGGCCCATGACCCCCTCGACCACGAGCACCTCCGCGCCCTGCCCGGCTCGGGCGGCCAGGGGGGCGAGGGCCTCCTCCCCGGCGATCCAGGCGTCGAGGTTCCGGGGCGGCCGGCCGGTGGCCAGGGCGTGGTAGCCGGGGTCGATGAAGTCCGGCCCGACCTTCGCCGACGCCACCTGGACGCCGCGGGCCGCCAACGCGGCCATGAGGCCGGTGGCCACCGTGGTCTTGCCCACTCCCGAATGGGTCCCGGCCACCACCAGGCGGGGCCCGAGGCGGGTGGGGTCGCGGCGGGTCGGCTCGGTCAGTACTCGATCCCCTTGCGGGCCGGGATGCCTTGGTCGTAGGCGTGCTTCACCTTGCGCATCTCGGTCACGGTGTCGGCCAGCTCGACGAGCTCGGGGGCGGCGTGGCGGCCGGTCACGATGACGTTGGTGCGCTCGGGTCGGGCCCGCAGGGCGCCGACGACGTCCTCGACGGGCACCCAGCCGTAGTGGACGGCGTAGGTCAGCTCGTCGAGGATCAACAGGTCGAGCTCCCCCGAGGCCAGGAGGCCGGCCGCCACCTCCCAGGCGTGGCGGCCCCGGGCCGCGGTCTGCTCGAGGTCGGTGGACTCCCAGGTGAAGCCGTCCCCCAGGGTGTGCCACTCGATCCCGAGGTGCTCGGCCAGCTTGCGCTCCCCGGTCTTCCACTTGCCGCCCTTCACGAACTGGACGACGGCTACCCGCCAGCCCCGGGCCCAGGCCCGGCCCATGACTCCGAAGGCCGCGGAGGACTTGCCCTTGCCGTCCCCGGTGTTGAGCAGCACGATGGACCGTCGGGTGGGCACGGCCGGAGGCTAGCCGGGCCCAGGGGCGTCAGGGCTGGCTGCTACGGTGCCAGCCGTGCCAGGCCGGGTCGCTGGTGCCCTCTTGGCCGCCCTGGTCCTGCTCGGGGGTCTCCTGCTGGCGTCCTGCGGCCGCTCGGGTGCCTCGGCGGCAGCCGGGCTCGCGGCCCTGCCCTGCGGCGAGCGGGTGCGGGACGCCACGGTGACCGCCGTGGTCCCGGACCGGTCGCTGGACGCGGCCTGGGCGGCCTACGGGGACCACGGGGACGGCTGGGTGGCCGGCGACTCGGTCCACGCCTACCGGCTGCCCGGCGGCCAGGTGCTCTGGACCTTCGCCGACAGCTTCCTCGGCCCGCTCCCCCCGAGCGGGCACCTCGGGCCGAGCACCCCCTTCGTGCATAGCACGGCGGTGATCCAGGACGGCCGCAGCTTCCGGACCATCTGGGCGAGCCGGCCGGGCAAGCCCCGGGCGTCGCTCCTGCCCGACGCCCATCGGAACCAGGCGTACCTGGCCCTCGCCGGCATCGCGGCGAACGGTCGGCTGCAGCTGCTCTACCTGCGGGAGCGCATCGCCGGCGAGGTGGCCATCGAGCAGCCCGCCGACGAGGTGGTGGCCACCTTCGCGCTGCCCTCCCTCCGACTGGTGTCGGTCCGGCGCCTGGCGGTCGAGGAGCGGGGGGTGGTCTGGGGCGCGGCGGTCAGCCGGCTCGGCGGGCGGACCTACGTGTACGGGGCGTCGGCCAGCGGCGGGGACAAGGACCTCTACGTGGCCCTGGCACCCAATGGGGACCTGGCGGGCCGCTGGCGCTACTGGGACGGCCAGCGCTTCGTGGCGAACCCGGCTCGGGCAGTGCCGATCATGACGAACGTCTCGAGCGAGCTGAGCGTGACGTCGGTGGACGGCATGGACGTGCTGGTGACCACGCCGACGGACACCGCCTACTCGAACCTCGTGGCGGTGGGGTTCGCCTGCCGGCCCACGGGCCCGTTCACCTTGGCCACGGCCTTCCGGGCGAGCGACCAGACCGGGCCCCTGGGCGAGCGGCGCTTCGGGGTGGGGGACGTCTACGTCTACGACGCCATGGACCAGGCCGCCTTGAACGAGGGGGACCGGCTGCTGGTGAGCTACGACCAGAACACGGTGAACCCGAAGGAGCTGCCCACCCACCCTGCCGTCTACCGGCCCGGCTACCTCTGGGTCACGATCGGCCCGCGGCGTCCCGCGGGAGGACGCGGCTAGCATCGCCGCTCGCGCAGGGAACCCGGTGGGAGTCCGGGGCTGTCCCGCAACTGTGACCGGGGAGCGAACCTCACGGACGGCCACGGCCCGAGGAGGGCGGGAAGGCCGAGGGGAGCGGCGATCCGGGAGCCAGGAGACCTGCCGACGGCCCGTCGAGCGGCGGGCCGGGACGACGCGAGGACGTGCCATGGAACTCGAACGAGGGACCACGCTGGTCCTCGGTGGGACCCGGTCGGGGAAGTCCCGGGTGGCCGAGGGCCTGGCGTCGGCCGTCGCCGAGCGGTCGGGGGTCGGGGTGTGCTATCTGGCGACCGGTCCCGCGCCCGACGGCGCCGATCCCGCCTGGGCGGCCCGGGTCGCGGCCCACCGGGCCCGCCGCCCGGCTGGCTGGACCACGAGGGAGTTCGGCCGGGGACCGGGCGGCCCCCTCGACCTTCGGGCCCTGCGGTCCGCCCTCGCCGAGACCACCGACGTCTGCCTGCTCGACTCCCTCGGCGCCCTCGTGGCCGAGCTGCTCGTCGGCGCCGAGGACGCCGAGGACCACGCAGCGGGCCCCGACGAGCCGGGTCCCGACGGGCCGGGTC
This sequence comes from Aciditerrimonas ferrireducens, assembly GCF_023130475.1. GTDB lineage: Bacteria > Actinomycetota > Acidimicrobiia > Acidimicrobiales > UBA8190 > Aciditerrimonas > Aciditerrimonas ferrireducens. The sequence goes on along the minus strand of NZ_JAKHEX010000011.1, from coordinate 65,625 downwards.
CTGACGGGGGAGTGGGCGAGGCGCTCGCCGGTCTCCTCGAGGCCCTGCGGGCCCGGGGGGCCTCCGGTCGGGCCAGCGTGGTGGTGAGCGAGGAGGTCGGCCTGGCCGTCCACCCCCCGACGGCCCTCGGCCGGCGCTTCGCCGACCAGCTGGGGGCCCTGAACCAGGCAGTGGCCGCCATGGCCGACCAGGTGCTCCTCGTGGTCGCCGGCCGGGTGCTGCCGCTGCCCCCGGCGCCACTGGTCGTGGCGCCCGGCTCGGCACCGCTCGGAGCGGGTCCCTCGTGAGCGCCGAGCCGTCCCGGCTGTCGGACCAGCGACGCCTGGCCGGTTGCCGAGGGGCCCTGGGCCTGCTGACCGTGCTGGGCGGGGCGGGGAGCCTGGACCCGACCATGGTGGCCTGGTTCCCCCTCGTCGGCGCGGCCCTCGGCGCGGTCCTCGGGGCCCTGTGGCTCGGGGCCCGCCAGGTGTGGCCCCCGGCCCTGGCCGCGCTCGTGGTCGTCGTGGCCGACGCCGGCCTGACCGGGCTGTTGCACCTGGACGGCCTGGCGGACTGCGGCGACGGTCTCCTGCCGCCCCTGGACCGGGAGCGCCGGCTGGCGGTCATGGCCGAGCCGCGCACCGGGGCGTTCGGGGTGGTGCTCGTCGTGCTCGTCCTCGGCCTGCGGGTCGGGGCGCTGGCCGCCCTGCGGCCCTCGGTGCCCCTGCTCTGCGCCCTCTGGCTGCTCAGCCGGTCGGTGATGGCCGGCGGCCTGCTCCTGCTGCCCTCGGCCCGGCCCGGGGGCCTGGCGGCGGCGCTGGCGAGCGGAGCCCGGCGAGCCCCGGGCCTCGCCACGGCGAGCCTCGGGGGCGTCGGGGCGGCCGGCCTGGCGGCCCTCTGGCGGGTCCCGGCCGGGCCGCTGGCCGCGCTAGCCGGCCTGCTCGGCGGGCTGGCGGTCCTGGGCCTGGCCCGCCGCCGTCTCGGCGGGGTGACGGGGGACGTCCTGGGTGCTGCCGGGGTGGTGGCCGAGACCCTGGGCCTCGTGGTGGCCGCCGCCCGATGGTGAGCGGTCGCCTGCCGGGGCCAGCGGCCCGAGCCCTCGGCGCGAGCCTCGGGCTGGTCCTCGACCAGGTCCTGGGCGACCCGCCGGCGTTCCACCCGGTCGCCGGGTTCGGGCGCACCATGGCGGCCCTGGAACGCCGCTGCTGGCGGGACCGCCGCGGGCCGGGGGTGGGCTACGCCCTCGCCGGGCTGGCCATCGGGGTCGGGGCCGGCCAGCTCGGGCGAGAGGTGGCCGGCGAGCTGCTGGCCAGCGCGGCGGCGGCCACGGTGGCGGTGGCCGCCCGGCAGCTTCGGCGGGAGGCGCTGGCCGTCGAGGCCGCCCTGGTGCGGGAGGACCTGGCCGAGGCCCGCCGGCGCCTGCCGGCCCTCTGCGGCCGGGACCCCGAGGCCTTGGGCCACGAGGCGCTGTGCCGGGCGGTGTGCGAGTCGGTCGCCGAGAACACCGTCGACGCGGTCGTGGGGCCCCTCCTCTGGGCAGCGCTCGGGGGAGCCGCGGGGGCGCTCGGCTACCGGGCGGTGAACACCCTCGACGCCATGGTCGGGCACCGCAGCCCCCGGTACTGGCGCTTCGGCTGGGCGTCGGCCCGCTTGGACGACCTGGCCGGGTGGCTGCCCGCCCGGGTCACCGCGGCGGCGGTCGGCTGCTTGCGGCCGACCCGGCTCGGGGCCATCCGCCGGGCCGTGGCCCTCGACGCCCGGGCCCACCCCTCGCCGAACGCCGGGGTGGCCGAGGCGGCCTTCGCCGCGGCCCTGGGGGTGCGCCTGGGCGGGCCGGTGTCCTACGGGGGCCGGCTCGACCCCCGTCCCTGGCTCCATCCAAGCGGCCAGCCCTGTGCGCCCGCGACGATCGGGGCGGCCGTGGCCCTCTCCCAGCAGGTCGGGTGGCTCCTCGCCGGGCTGCTCGGGCTGGCCGGGCTGTCGACCGGGAGGACCCGGTGAGCCGGGTGCCGCCCCCGGGGGCCCACGGCGGGGACGGGGCGGCGGTGGCCGAGGCCCTCGGGGTCGCCCCCTCGGCGGTCCTGGACCTCTCGGCGTCTCTCAACCCGTTCGGTCCCGACCTCCGGCCCCTGGCCGCCCGGGCGCTGGAGACCGGGGTCCTCGGGCGCTACCCCGACGAGCGGGCCGCCCAGGCAGCCCTGGCGGAGGCTCTCGGGATCCCCCGGGAGGCCGTGGTGCTCACGAACGGGGGTGCCGAGGCCATCGCTCTCGTGGCTGCCTGCCGGCCGATCGGCGACCTGGTCGACCCGGACTTCTCCCTCTACCGACGGCACCTGGCCGAGGTGCGGCGCGGCGCGCCCCGGTGGCGGTCGAACCCGAGGACCCCGACGGGGGAGCTGTGGCCGGCCGATGCCGAGGCTGCCGTGTGGGACGAGGCCTTCTACCCCTTGGCCACCGGCTCGTGGACCCGGGGGGACCTGGCCCGGGGCAGCACGGTGCTGGGCTCGCTGACGAAGGTCTTCGGGTGCCCGGGGCTCCGGCTCGGCTACGTGGCCAGCTTCGACGAGGCCCTCCTGGCCGAGGTCCGGGCGCGGCGGCCGGCCTGGTCGGTGAACGGGCTGGCCGCCGCCGTGCTGCCGGAGCTGCTGGCCCTGGCCGACCTGCCGGCGTGGCGGGCCGCCATCGGCGAGGCCCGGGCCGCCCTGGTCGAGGCCCTTCGTGCCCGGGGCCTGGAGGTCCGGGCGGGCGAGGCGAACTGGGTGCTGGCCCGGGGCCCGGCCGACCTGCGGGCCCGGCTGGCCGAAGCCCTGGTGGTGGTGCGGGACTGCGGGTCCTTCGGCCTGCCCGGCTGGGTGCGGGTCGCGGTGCCCGACGAGGCCGGCCTGCGGCGGCTGGCCGGCGCGCTGGACCGGGTGCTGGCGGGTGGGCGGCAGGGCCTTGGGGCTCCTCGGGCTGGCCGGGTCGGGGGCCGCCTCGGGGGCTGGCCGCCCCGGCGAGGGGGGCTGGTGGTGGTCGGGACGGGCAGCGACGCCGGCAAGAGCGCCGTGGTGGCCGGGCTGTGCCGGGCGCTGGCCCGGCGGGGGGTGAGGGTGGCGCCGTTCAAGGCCCAGAACATGGCCCTGCAGTCTGCGGTGAGCGTGGACGGCGCCGAGGTGGGCCGGGCCCAGGCCGTGCAGGCCGAGGCGGCCGGGGTGGCGGTGGAGGCGGCGATGAACCCGATCCTCCTCAAGCCCACCGGGGAGCGGACCAGCCAGGTGGTGGTCCTCGGGCGGCCCTGGGCGGTGCTCGACGCTGCGGCCTACCGGGCGGCCCGGGCAGAGCTCGCCCCCCTCGTCCTCGACGCCCTGGCGGACCTGCGGGCCCGGTTCGACGTGGTGGTCTGCGAAGGGGCCGGGTCGGCCACCGAGATCAACCTCCTGGACGGGGACTTCGTGAACCTGGGCCTCGCCGCTCGGGCCGGCCTGCCGGCCGTGGTGGTGGGGGACATCGAGCGGGGCGGGGTGTTCGCCGGCCTGCACGGGGCGGTCACCCTGGTGCCCCCGGCGCTCGGCCGGCAGGTGGCCGGCTTCGTGGTCAACCGGTTCCGGGGCGACCCGGGGCTCTTGGCCCCCGGGCTGGCCGAGCTGACCGCCCGCACCGGGGTGCCGGTCCTCGGTGTCCTGCCGTGGCTGGAGGGGCTGGCCCTCGACGCCGAGGACTCCTTGAGCGTCGAGCTCGGTCCGCTGCCCGAGGCGGCGGGCGGCTCGGGGGCCCTGGACGTCGGCGTGGTCCGGTTCCCGCGGGCCGCCAACCTGACCGACGTGGACCCGCTGCGCCTGGAGGGCTCGGTGCGGCTCCGCTGGGTGCGCCGCGGGGGGGAGCTGGGCCGACCGGACCTGGTGGTGCTGCCCGGCACGAAGGCCACGGTGGCCGACCTGGCGTGGCTCCGGGAGGTGGGCCTGGTCGAGGCGCTGGCCGCGGCTCGGCGGGCCGGGACGGTGGTGCTCGGCATCTGCGGGGGCTACCAGATGCTGGGCCAGGAGATCCACGACGAGGTGGAGAGCGGCTCGGGCCGGGTGCCGGGCCTGGGCTGGCTGCCGGTCCGGACGGTCTTCGAGCCGACGAAGCTGACCCGTCAGCGCCGGGGCCGCCTGGCCGGCCCTGGCGCTGAGGCCCTGGGCGGCCCGCTCGCGGTCGAGGGCTACCAGATCCACCACGGCCGGGTCCGGCCCCTCGACGAGCCGAGCGGCCAGCGGGCCGAGGCCTGGATCGCCCTGGCGTCCCTCGACGAGGGAACTGGCGCCGAGGTGCAGCCGGAAGGCGCCGCCGACCTCGAGGGAGGGGTGCTCGGCACGACCCTCCACGGGCTCCTGGAGGCCGACGCGCTGCGCCAGGGCCTGCTCGGCTTCGTGGCCCGGCGCCGGGGCCGGCCCTACGAGCCGGCGCCCGAGCCCTACCAGGCGGTCCGCCGCCGCCGCCTGGACCGGCTGGCCGACGCCCTGGAGGCCCACTTGGACCTGGACGAGCTGGCGGCGATCGTGGAGGCCGGAGCGAAGGGGCCCCGGCGAGGCCGGACCGAGGGAGTGCCCGCATGATCCTGTTCCTGAGCAACGCCGACACCGACCTGGTGGCCCTGCGGGTCGCCGCCGAGGGCCTGCCCGAGGGCCTGCCGGCCATCCGGGCGGCGAACCCGGCCGGGCTGGCCGAGCCGCCGAGCCTCGAGGGGGTCGAGCTGGTGGTGGTCCGGCTGCTCGGCGGGCGGGCCGCGTGGGAGGGGCCCTTCGACGAGCTGGCCCGGCGGGCAGCGGCCCGGGGGGTGGCCCTGGTGGCCCTCGGCGGGGAGGCCCAGCCCGACCCGGCCCTGGAAGCGGCGTCGACGGTGCCCGCCCCGGTGGTCGCCGAGGCGGCGGCCTACCTGGCCGCCGGGGGACCGGCGAACCTGGCCGGCCTCGTGCGCTGCCTGGCGGCCCGGGTCCTCGGCCGACCGGTCGACGTCCCGGCCCCGGCGCCGGTCCCCCTGACCGGCCGCTACCGGGACCTCGGGCCGGGGGACGGCCCGGTCATCGGGGTGGTCTTCTACCGGGCCCAGCTGCTGGCCGGCAACACCCGGTTCGTGGACGAGCTCTGCCAGGCAGTCGAGGCGGCCGGGGGCCGGCCGGTGGCGGTCTTCTGCTACTCGCTGCGCCCCGACGCCGAGGGCCGGGTCCCGGCGGTCGACGAGCTGGCCGGGGCCGGGGTCGACGCGGTGCTCACCACCACCCTGGCCGCCGGCTGGGCCGAGGAGGACGGGGAGGGCTGGGACCCCGGGGCGCTCGGCACCCTCGGGGTGCCGGTGGTCCAGGCGGTCTGCGCCACCCAGCCCCGGGCCGCCTGGGAGGCCTCCACCGTGGGCCTCGGGCCCCTGGACGTGGCCATGCAGGTGGCCTTGCCGGAGCTCGACGGCCGGATCGTCGGCCCGGCGATCTCCTTCAAGGAGGTGGTGGACCCCGAGGACCCGCTCCTCGGCGCCCCCCTGACCGCCTACCGGACGGTCCCCGACCGGCTCCAGCGGGCCGCGGAGCTAGCGGTGCGGCTGGCCCGGCTCCGGCACCTCGCGCCGGAGGAGCGGCGGGTGGCGCTGGTCCTCTCGGCCTACCCGACGAAGCGGAGCCGCCTGGGCAACGCCGTCGGCCTCGACACCCCGGCCTCGGCGATCCGGCTCCTCCGGGCCATGGCCGAGGCCGGCTACCGGATCGACCCGGTCCCGGAGGACCCCGACGCCCTCATGGCCGAGCTGGCCGACGGGTTGGTCTACGAGGAGCCGGTGCCCTCGCCCCGCCTGGTGGCCCGGGCGGTGGGCAGCCTCGACGAGGCCGCCTACGCCGCCTGGTTCGCCACCCTGCCGGCCGAGCTCCGCCAGGCGGTGACCGACCAGTGGGGCCCGCCCCCCGGCGCGGTGCAGGTGGTCGGGCCGCCAGGGGCGCGGCGGTTCGTGTTCGCCGGTCGGGCCCTCGGGCAGGTCCTCGTCTGCATCCAGCCCCCCCGGGGCTTCGGGGCCGACCCGGTGGCCGTCTACCACAGCCCGGACCTGCCGCCCACCCACCACTACCTGGCCTTCTACCGCTGGCTGGCCGAGGGGTTCGGGGCGCACGCCGTGGTGCACCTGGGGAAGCACGGGACCCTGGAGTGGCTGCCCGGCAAGGGGGTGGGCCTCTCGGCGGCCTGCGGCCCCGACGCCGCCCTCGGCAGCCTGCCGCTCGTGTACCCGTTCGTGGTGAACGACCCGGGTGAGGGCACCCAGGCGAAGCGGCGGGCCCACGCCGTGGTGGTGGACCACCTGGTGCCGCCCCTCACCCGGGCCGAGGCCACCGACGACCTGGCCCGCCTCGAGGCCCTGCTCGACGAGCACGCCCAGGTGGCGGTCATGGACCCGGCGAAGCTGCCGGCGGTGCGGGCGAAGGTGTGGGACTGCCTGGTGGCCGCCGAGATCCACCGGGACCTCGGCCTCGCCGAGCGGCAGGGCCCCGACGGGCCGCCGGCCTTCTCGGACCCGGCCTTCGACGACCTGCTGCTCCACGTCGACGGCTACCTCTGCGAGCTGAAGGACGCCCAGATCCGCGGCGGTCTCCACGTCCTGGGCGAGGCCCCGACGGGCCAGGCGGAGCTCGACATGGTGGCGGCCATCACCCGGCTGCCCCAGGGCCGGCACCCCTCGCTGCGGGCCCTGGTCGGCTCGCTGCTCGGGCTGGACCCCGAGGACCGCCGGCGCCGGACCGTGGACCGGCTGGCGGCCACGGTCCAAGCCGTCCTGGCCGCCTGCCAGGAGCGGGGATGGGCGGTCCCAGGACCCGAGGAGCTGGCGGCCCTGCTCGGGATCCCGGCCGCCGGGGCCGAGGCGGGCCTGGCGGCGCTCTCGGACCTGCTCGGCTGGGTGTGCGGCGACCTGGTGCCGGACCTGCGGGCCAGCACCGGGGAGGTCGACGCCGTCCTCGGCGCGCTGGCCGGCCGGTTCGTGCCGCCGGGGCCGAGCGGCGCCCCGAGCCGGGGGCAGGCGCACGTGCTGCCGACCGGCCGGAACTTCTACGGCTGCGACCCCCGGAGCGTGCCGAGCCCCTTGGCCTTCGAGGTCGGCCAGCGGCTCGCCGAGGACCTCCTGGCGAGGCACCGGGCCGAGGAGGGCCGCTACCCCCGACACGTGGGCCTCGTGGTCTGGGGGACCGCAGCGATGCGGACCGGCGGGGACGACCTGGCCGAGGCCCTCTGGCTGCTCGGGGTCCGGCCCACCTGGGACGAGGCCTCGGGCCGGGTGACCGGGGTGGTGGCCGTGCCTGTGGCGGAGCTCGGGCGTCCCCGGGTGGACGTGACGCTGCGCATCTCGGGGTTCTTCCGGGATGCGTTCCCCCACGCCCTGGGCCTCCTGGAGGAGGCGGTGGCCCAGGTGGCGGCCTTGGAGGAGCCCGAGGCCCTGAACCCCCTGCGGGGCCGGGCGGGGGAACCCCGGGTGTTCGGGCCGAAGCCCGGCGGCTACGGCTCGGGGGTCCTGGCGCTCATCGAGGCCGGCACCTGGAAGGACCAGGCGGACCTCGGGGCGATCTGGCTCTCGTGGAGCGGCTGGTCCTATCGGCCCGGTGCCATGGGGGTGGCCGCCCCCGACGCGCTGCGCCGCCGGCTGGCCGAGGTCGAGGTGGCGGTGAAGAACCAGGACAACCGGGAGCACGACATCTTCGACTCCGACGACTACCTGCAGGACCACGGGGGCATGGTCGCCGCGGTGGCCAGCCTGCGCGGCGGGCAGGTGAAGGCCTGGTTCGGGGACTCCTCGGACCCGGCGAGGCCCCGGGTGCGGAGCCTGGCCGAAGAGGCCGCCCGGGTGGTCCGTAGCCGGGTGCTGAACCCGAAGTGGATCCAGGCCATGGTGGGCCACGGCTACAAGGGGGCCTTCGAGATGGCGGCCACCGTCGACTACCTGTTCGGCTACGACGCCACGAGCGGCGTCGTGGAGGACTGGATGTACGAGCGGGTGACGGCCGCCTACGTGGCCGACCCCGAGGTGCGGGCGTTCCTCGGCCGGGTGAACCCCTGGGCCCTGCGGGCCATCGCCGAACGGCTCCTGGAGGCCGACCGGCGGGGCCTGTGGCAGGCGTCGGACGAGGCGCGGGGCGCGCTGCGCCGGGCGGTCCTGTGGGCCGAGGGCCTGGAGGAGGACCGGTGAACGCCCCCGGCGCCCCGCCCTCCGCACCGTCCCCGTCCCGCTACCCGCTGAGCGCCCTGGTCGGGCAGGAGGAGCTGCGCCTGGCCCTGCTGCTCTGCGCCCTGGACCCGGCCATCGGGGGCGTGCTGGTGCGAGGCGACAAGGGCAGCGGCAAGACCACCGCCGCCCGGGCCCTGGCCGGCCTGCTGCCGGGGGCGGCCCCGTTCGTGGAGCTGCCGGTCGGGGCCGGGGAGGACCGGCTGGTCGGGACGGTCGACCTGCGGGGGCTCCTGCACGACGGCCGGCCCCGGTTCGTGCCGGGGCTGCTCCAGCAGGCCCACGGCGGGGTCCTCTACGTGGACGAGGTCAACCTGCTGCCGGACCACCTGGTGGACGTGCTGCTCGACGTGGCCGCCTCGGGGGTCAACGTCGTGGAGCGGGACGGGGTCTCGCACCGGCACCCGGCCCGCTTCGTGCTGGTCGGCTCCATGAACCCCGAGGAGGGCGAGCTGCGTCCGCAGTTCCTGGACCGCTTCGGGCTCGTGGTGAACGTGGCGGCCCCCGAGGACCCGGCCGCCCGGGCCGAGGCGGTGGAGCGGCGCCTGGCGTTCGACGCCGACCCGACCGGTTTCGTCGCCCGCTGGCAGGCCGAGGAGGGCGCCCTGGCCCGCCGGCTCCAGGAGGCCCGCCCGGCCCGGCCCGGCCCGGGTCTCAGCCACGCGGTGGCCCGGCTCTGCCTCCTGCTCGGGGTCGAGGGGCTCCGGGGCGACCTGGTCTGCCTGCGGGCCGCGGCGGCCCTGGCCGGCCTCGAGGGCCGGGAGGAGGCCGGGCCCGGGGAGGTCCGGCGGGTCGCCGGCCTGGCCCTCGGGCATCGCCGCCGGCGCTCCCCCTTCGACCCCCCGGGCATCGACCCCGAGGAGCTGGCCCGAGCCCTCGACGAGGTCTTCGGCCCCGAGCCCCCCGCCGACCCCCCAGACCCAGCGGGCGCGGTCCCGCCCCGCTCGGCCCCCCCGCCGGCGGCCAAGGAGGCCGGCCCCGCCGCCAGCGCCGAGCCCGGCCCGGCCCCCGAGGGCAGCCCGGCGGGGACGCCGGACGGCACACAGGACCCGGTGGGGACGCCGGACGGCACACGAGGAGCGCCCGAGGGGCCCGGTGCGTCGCTGCCGCTCAGCGGGGGCCGTCCCCTGGGCCTGCTCGGCGCCTCTGCCTTGGGCCGGCGGCCGGGATCCAAGACCTGGGCCCGGCCGGTCGCGAGCGCGCCGGTCGGGCGGCGGGGGGGTGCGGCGGCTACTTCACCGGCGCCGGGCGGCTCGGGCCGGGTGGTGGGCGCGACCAAGCCGACCGGGCCGGTGCGGGACCTGGCGCCGGTCCCGAGCGTCCAGGCCGCCGCGGCGCGCGGAGCCAGGGCGGTGGCAGCCGAGGACCTGCGGGTGGCGACCCGCCGGGCGGTGGCGCCACGGCTGGTGGTCCTGGCGGTGGACTGCTCGGGGTCCATGGGGGCCGCCGAGCGGCTGGCGGCCGCCGGGGCGGTGGCCGAGGGCCTGCTCGTCGAGGCCTACCAGCGCCGGGACCGGCTGGCGGTGGTGACCTTCGGGGGGGCGGGGGCCGAGGTGGCGGTGGCGCCGACGAGCAGCCTGGAGGTGGCCCGGGCCCGGCTGGCCCAGGTGGTCACCGGGGGGCGGACCCCCCTCGGGGCGGGCCTGCGCCGGGCCCTGGCGGTCGCCCTGGAGGGCCGGCGGCGGGGCCAGCGACCAGGCCTGGTGGTGGTGAGCGACGGCCGGGCCACGGCCGGGAGCGCCGGCCAGGATCCCGTGGCGGAGGCCTTCGAGGCCGCCGAGGCGGTGCGGGCCGCCGGGGTGGCGAGCGTGGTGGTGGACGTGGAGGAGCCCGGCCCGGCCCGGCTCGGGCTGGCCGGGCAGCTGGCGGCCCGGCTCGGGGCGGCGGTGGTGCCCGGGAGCGAGGCGCTGCCCGAGGCCCTGGCAACGGCCGTGGCGCAGGTCGAGGGGGGCTGGTAGCCTCGGCCCGACCGTGAAGCGGGTCCCGTGAGGCCCGTACGGACCTGGAGGAGCGAGCCGTGGCGCCTGAGGCGAGTGCGAGTGCCGGTCGCGGCCGGTTCGTTCCCCGGGTCCAGGTGCTCTCGGCGGCGGACGTGGAGCGGGCCCTGACCCGGATGGCCCACGAGATCGTGGAGCGGAACCGGGGCGTCGAGGGCGTGGTCCTCCTCGGGCTCCAGGGCGGCGGGGTGCCCCTGGCGGAACGGCTGGGGGCCCTGCTGGCCGAGGTGCGCGACGGAGGGCGGGTGCCGGTAGGCACCGTGGACGTGGCTCTCTACCGGGACGACATCGGGCTGCGGCCCGTGCAGCCCGAGGCGGCGACCACCGTGCCGGTGGACCTCGACGGGGCGGTGGTGGTGCTGGTGGACGACGTGCTCTTCACCGGCCGGACGGTGCGGGCCGCCCTGGCGGCCCTGGGCGACCTGGGGCGGCCCAAGGCGGTGCAGCTGGCGGTCCTGGTCGACCGGGGCCACCGGGAGCTGCCGATCCGGCCGGACTTCGTCGGGAAGAACCTGCCGACCCGGCGGGACGAGGAGGTCCAGGCGGGCCTGGACGGGGTGGTCATTGGCGAGGTCGAGCCGGCATGAGCCCGAGCAGCGCGTCCCCCGCCGCTCGCTGGGACCGCCGGCACCTGCTGTCGGTGGCTGACCTGTCCCGGGACGACCTGGTGGAGCTGTTGACCCTGAGCGAGCGCTTCGCCGAGGTGGGGCGGCGGCCCATCCCGAAGGTCCCGGCCCTGCGGGGCCGGACGGTGGGGACCGTGTTCGTCGAGGCCTCCACCCGGACCCGGCTCTCGTTCGAGACTGCCGCCCGGCGGCTCTCGGCCGACGTGCTGAGCTTCACGGCCAGCAGCTCGTCGCTGACGAAAGGGGAGTCGCTGCGGGACACGGTCCGGACCATCGAGGCGCTCGGGGTGGACTGCGTGGTGGTCCGCCACGGCTGCGCCGGGGTGCCGACGCAGGTGGCCCGGTGGCTGGGCGACCGGGTGGCGGTAGTGAACGGCGGGGACGGCTGGCACGAGCACCCCACGCAGGCCCTCCTGGACGTCTCGACCCTCCAGCAGGCCCTGGCGGCGCGGGCCGGGGTGCCGGTGGAGGAGGCGGGAGTCGAGGGGTTCGCCGGCCTGCGGGTGGCGATCGTGGGCGACGTCGGCCACAGCCGGGTGGCCCGGTCCTTGGTGGGGCTCCTGGCCGTGCTCGGGGCGAAGGTCACCCTGGTGGCCCCTGGCAGCCTGCTGCCCGCCTCGTTGGAGGGCTGGCCGCTGGCCGGGGTCAGCCACGACCTGGACGCGGTGCTGGGGGACCTCGACGTCTGCTACCTGCTGCGGCTGCAGACCGAGCGGGGAGCGGGCCGGTTCCTGCCTTCGCTGCGGGAGTACCGGGAGTGTTTCGGCCTGAGCGCGAAGCGGGCCGCCCGGCTCGGACCCGACGCCGTGGTGCTGCACCCCGGCCCGATGGTCCGGGGGGTGGAGATCGCCGAGGAGGTCTGCGAGGACCCCCGGTGCCTGGTGCTGCAGCAGGTGGAAACCGGGGTGGCGGTGCGGATGGCCGTCCTCTACCAGCTGCTGACCCCGGGGGAGTCCGAGGAGGTGAACCGTGGCTGAGCCCCGGCGTCGGACGACCCGGCGGGCCCCTCGGGTGCTGGTCCTGCGGGGCGGCACGGTGGTGGACGAGGGCGGCGCCCGGCGGGCCGACGTGGTGGTGCGCGAGGGGCGAATCGACGCGGTCGGCCCGGACCTGGGCGTCCCCGGGGGCGCGACGGTGCTGGAGGCCGACGGCTGCCTGGTGACCCCGGGCTTCGTGGACCTGCACTGCCACCTGCGCCAGCCGGGGGGCGAGACCGCCGAGACGGTGGTCTCGGCCAGCCGGGCCGCGGTCCTGGGGGGCTTCACGGCCGTCGTGGCCATGCCGAACACCGAGCCGGCCATCGACCAGGCGAGCGTGGTCCGGGAGGTCCAGGCGCTGGCCGAGGACGCCCTCTGCGAGGTGGCGGTGGCCGGGGCCATCACCGTGGGGCGGGCCGGGGAGCGCCTGGCCCCCCTGGGGGAGATGGCCGCGTTGGGAGTCCGGCTGTTCACCGACGACGGGCGAGGGGTCCAGGACGGGGGGGTGCTGCGCCGGGCCCTGGACTACGCCCGGGGCCTCGGGGTGACCCTGGCCGAGCACTGCGAGGACGAGGCGATCGCCGGGGCGGGCCTGATGCACGAGGGGGTCTGGTCCTCGCGCCTGGGCCTGCCGGGCCGGCCGGCCGCCGCCGAGGAGGCCATGGTGGCGCGGGACCTGGCCCTGCTGCGGGCCACCGGGGGCCGGCTGCACCTGCTGCACCTCTCGAGCGCCGGCTCCTTCCGGCTGCTGGCCGCGGCCAAGGCCGAGGGGCTGGCGGTGACCGCCGAGGTCACCCCGCACCACCTGGCCCTGACGGACGCCTGCCTGGCCGACTTCGACCCGGTCTGGAAGGTCCACCCGCCCCTGCGGGGCGGGGCCGACGTGGCGGCCGCCCGGGAGGCCTGCGCCAGCGGGCTGGTCGACGCCCTGGCAACCGATCACGCGCCCCACCCCCCCGAAGCGAAGGAGGTCCCCTTGGACGAGGCGGCGCCCGGCATGCTGGGCCTGCAGACCGCCTGGCCGGTGGCCCTGGCCGCCTTGCACGACGGGGTAGCACCCCCGGTGGGCCTGGGCGGGGAGCCCGACCCGGGCAGTCCCCGGCTGGACCTGGTCCGGCTGGTCGGCCTGCTCAGCTGGCAGCCGGCCCGAATCGCCGGTCTCGGGCCGGAGCAGGTTGGCACCCAGGGCGGCCCGATCGTGCCGGGGGCGGCGGCCAACCTGGCGGTCCTGGACCCGGCGTGCCGCTGGCGGCTCGAGGCCGGGGCCCTGGCCAGCTTGAGCCGGAACAGCCCGTGGCTCGGCGCGACGCTCACCGGCCGGGTCCGGCACACGGTGGTGGCCGGGGAGCCGGTGGTGGTGGACGGGGAGGCCCAGCGATGAGGCGGCCAGGCCACCTGGTGCTGGCCGACGGCTCGGTCCTCGCAGGTGAGCTGGTCGGCTTCGAGCCCCCCGAGGGGGTGGCCACCGGGGAGCTGGTGTTCAACACGGTCCTCTCGGGCTACCAGGAGGTCCTGAGCGACCCGAGCTACGCCGGCCAGGTGGTCTGCTTCACCTACCCGCACATCGGGAACTACGGGGTCACCCCGGAGGACGACGAGGCCCGGCGGCCGTTCTGCCGGGGGGTGGTGGTCCGGGACCTGACCGCGACCCCCTCGTCCTGGCGGGCCGGTGAGCCCCTCGAGGCCTACCTGCGGCGCCACCAGGTGCCGGGGATCGCCGGGGTGGACACCCGGCGGCTCACCCGGCTGGTGCGCCGCGAAGGGGCCATGGGGTGCGCCTTCGGCTGGCGGGACGTCGAGGAGCTGGCGGCTGCCGCCCGGGCCGAGCCGGGCACGACCGGTCGGGACCTGGTCCGGGAGGTGACCACCGCGGCGCCCTACGAGCTGGGGGCGGGACCGTGGCGGGTGGTGGCCCTGGACTTCGGGGTCAAGCGGACCATGCTGCGGCTGCTGGCCGAGCGGGCCCGGGTGACGGTGGTGCCGGCGAGCACGAAGGCCGAGGAGGTGCTGGCCCTGGAGCCCGACGGGGTGCTGCTCTCGAACGGGCCGGGGGACCCCGCGGCCCTCGACGCCCAGGCCGCCTGCGTGGCCGGGCTGCTGGGGCGGGTGCCGGTCTTCGGGATCTGCCTGGGCCACCAGCTGCTCTGCCGGGCGGTAGGGGCCGAGACCTACAAGCTGCCCTTCGGGCACCACGGCGGGAACCACCCGGTGCGGCGGCTGGACACCGGGCAGGTGGAGGTGACCGCCCAGAACCACAACTACGCCGTGGACCGGGCCAGCTTGCCCAAGGAGGCCGAGGTGACCCACGTGAACCTGAACGACGGGGTCGTCGAGGGGATCGCGCTGCCCCGGGCGCAGGCCTTCAGCGTGCAGTACCACCCGGAGGCGGGCCCCGGGCCGCACGACGCCCGGTACCTCTTCGGGCGGTTCTGGCGGCTGGTCGAGGAACGGAGCCACTGATGCCGCGGCGGGAGGACCTGGAGAGCATCCTGGTGATCGGCTCGGGCCCGATCGTGATCGGCCAGGCCTGCGAGTTCGACTACTCGGGCAGCCAGGCGTGCCGGGTGCTGCGGGCCGAGGGGTACCGGGTGGTGCTGGTGAACTCGAACCCGGCGACCATCATGACCGACCCCGACCTGGCCGACCGGACCTACGTGGAGCCCCTGGTCCCCGAGGTGCTGGCCGCCATCCTCGAACGGGAGCGCCCTGATGCCCTGCTCCCGACCCTGGGGGGCCAGACAGCGCTGAACCTGGCGATGGCGCTGGCCGAGCAGGGGGTGCTCCGCGACCTCGGGGTGGAGCTCATCGGGGCGAACGCCGAGGCCATCGCCACCGCCGAGGACCGGGAGCGGTTCAAGGCGGCGATGGAGGAGATCGGGCTGGCGGTGGCCGCCTCGGGCTTCGCCCACGACGTGGAGGAGGCCCTGGCGGTGGCCGAGGCGGTGGGCTACCCGGTCATGCTGCGGCCGAGCTACATCCTCGGCGGGGCCGGCACCGGGGTGGCGGCCGACCGGGAAGAGCTGGTGCGGCTGGCCGGGGAGGGCCTGCGGGCCAGCCCGATCGGCCAGGTGCTGGTGGAGCGCTCGGTGGTCGGCTGGAAGGAGTACGAGCTCGAGGTGATGCGGGACCGGGCGGACAACTGCGTGGTGGTCTGCAGCATCGAGAACCTCGACCCGATGGGGGTCCACACCGGGGACTCCATCACGGTGGCGCCGGCCCAGACCCTCTCGGACGTGGAGTACCAGGCGATGCGGGACGAGGCCTTCGCTTGCATCCGGCGGGTGGGGGTGGAGACCGGCGGGTCGAACATCCAGTTCGCCGTGGACCCCCGAAGCGGCCAGCGGCTCGTGGTCGAGATGAACCCCCGGGTGTCGCGCTCCTCGGCGCTCGCCTCGAAGGCGACGGGCTTCCCGATCGCGAAGATCGCCGCCCGGCTCGCGGTGGGCTACACGTTGGACGAGATCCGCAACGACATCACCGGGGCCACCCCGGCGAGCTTCGAACCGGTCATCGACTACGTGGTGACGAAGGTGCCCCGCTGGGCCTTCGAGAAGCTGCCCGGCGCACCGGTGCGGCTGGGCACCCGGATGCAGTCGGTCGGGGAGGTCATGGCCATCGGGCGGACCTTCCCGGAGTCGCTGCAGAAGGCCCTGCGGTCCTTGGAGCAGGGCCGCGCTGGCCTGAACGCCGACCCGGGCGAGGCGGCCCTGGCGGAGCGGAGCGAGGAGGAGCTGCTGGCCTCGCTGACGGTGCCGACCCCCGACCGGATCTTCGCGGTCGAAGCCGCCCTGCGCCGGGGCATCGAGGTCGAGCGGATCCAGGCGGCGACAGGGATCGACCCGTGGTTCTTGGACCAGATCGGGGCCATCGTGGCCGGCCGTCGGGAGCTCGAGGCCCGGCTGGCCGAGGGCGGGCTAGCCGGGCTCGACGAGGCCGGCTGGCGGCGGGCCAAGCGGCTGGGCTTCGCCGACGCCCAGGTGGCCTACCTGGCCGGGCGGCCCGAGGCCGAGGTGCGGGCGGCCCGGGAGCGCAGCGGGGTGCGGCCGACCTTCAAGACCGTGGACACCTGCGCGGCCGAGTTCGCCGCCCAGACCCCCTACCACTACGGGACTTTCGAGGACGAGGACGAGGTCCGCCCGGCCGAGGCCCCCCGGGTGGTGATCCTCGGGTCGGGCCCGAACCGGATCGGCCAGGGGATCGAGTTCGACTACTGCTGTGTGCACGCCTCGATGGCCCTGCGGGACGCGGGCTACGAGACGGTCATGGTGAACTGCAACCCCGAGACGGTCTCGACCGACTACGACACCTCGAGCCGGCTGTACTTTGAGCCGCTGACCGCCGAGGACCTCGAGGCGGTGCTGGCCGCCGAGCGCCGGGCCGGTCCCCTCGCCGGGGTGATCGTCGCCCTGGGGGGCCAGACCCCCTTGAAGCTGGCCGCCGGGCTGCCCCCGTCGCTGGTCCTCGGCACCCCCCCGGCCTCCATCGAGGCCGCCGAGGACCGGGCCCGGTGGAACGAGCTCTGCCAGCGGCTCGGGATCCCCCAGCCCCCCGGGGGGACCGCCAGGGACCTCGCCGAGGCCAAGGCGGTGGCCGCCGAGGTGGGCTACCCGGTGTTGGTACGGCCGAGCTACGTCCTGGGGGGCCGGGCCATGGAGATCGTCTACGACGAGGACCGGCTGACCGAGGTGGTGGGTCGGCTGGCCGACGCCCTGGCCCGGGAGGGCGGCCAGGCGGCCACCGCCCCGATCCTGGTCGACCGCTTCCTGGAGGAGGCGGTGGAGGTCGACGTGGACGCGGTGCGGGACCGGACCGGCGAGGTGCTGATCGCCGGGATCATGGAGCATGTCGAGGAGGCCGGGGTGCACTCCGGGGACTCGGCCTGCGCCCTGCCGCCGCAGACCCTGGCCCCGGCGGTCCTCGAGGCCATCGAAGCCCACGTGCGGGCCCTGGCCGAGGCCCTCGAGGTGGTGGGCCTGGTGAACGTCCAGTTCGCCGTCCGGGACGGCACCCCCTCCGTGCTGGAGGCCAACCCGCGGGCGAGCCGGACGGTCCCCTTCGTGGCCAAGGCGACCGGCGTGCCCTGGGCGAAGGTGGCGGCTCGGCTCATGGTGGGGGCCACGCTCAGCGAGCTGCGATCCGAGGGCATGGTCCCCCGGGTGCTGACGCCCCCGGCCCACGTGGCGGTGAAGGAGGCGGTGCTCCCCTTCGACCGGTTCCCGGAGGTCGACAGCGTGCTGGGTCCCGAGATGCGCTCGACCGGGGAGGTCATGGGGGTGGACCGGACCTTCGGCCTGGCCTTCGCCAAGAGCCAGCTGGCCGCCGGCACCCGGCTGCCCGAGACGGGCACCGTGCTGTTCTCCTTGGCCGACCGGGACAAGACCGGAGGGGTGGCGGTGGCGGCCCGCTTCGCCGAGCTCGGGTTCTCGCTCGTCGCCACCGCCGGCACCGCGACCGCCCTGCGGGCAGCCGGCCTCCCGGTGGCGGGGATGGCCGCGAAGCTCGGGGAGGTGGACCCGCCGGGTCCCGACGCGGTCGAGCTCATCCGCGGCGGGGCAGTCCAGCTGGTGGTGAACACCCCGCAGGGCCGGGGCCCGCGGGCCGACGGCGACCAGATCCGGCGGGCCGCGCGCATCGCGAAGGTCCCCTGCCTGACGACCCTGGCGGCGGCGCGGGCCGCGGCCGCGGGGATCGCCGACCAGCGGAGCCACCCGCTGGCGGTCTGGCACCTCCAGGAGCTCCACGGCGCGGGAGGCGCCGCCCCGTGAGGCGACGGCCGGTGGACCTCGCCACGCAGGTGGGCTCGGTGGCCCTGCCGGCGCCGGTCCTCACCGCCTCGGGCACGGCCGGGTTCGGGACGGAGCTGGCCGGGGCGATGGACCTCGGGGCCCTCGGGGCGGTGGTGGTGAAGTCCCTGGCCCACTTCCCCTGGCCGGGCAACGAGGCCCCTCGGGTGGTCCCCACCCCGGCGGGCATGCTGAACGCGGTGGGCCTCCAGGGGCCCGGGGTCGCGGCCTGGCGGGACCAACAGCTGCCGGCCCTCGTGGCGGGCGGGGCTCGGGTGGTGGCCAGCATCTGGGGCCGGACGGTCGAGGAGTTCGGGCGGGCGGCCGCCGAGCTGGCCGGGGCCCCGGGGGTTCTGGCGGTCGAGGTGAACGTGAGCTGCCCGAACGTCGAGGACCGGCGCCGGATGTTCGCCCACTCGGCCCGGGCGACCGCCGAGGCGGTGGAGGCGGCCGGGGCCGCTGGGCTGCCCCGCTGGGCCAAGCTCAGCCCGAACGTGCCGGACGTGGTGGAGATCGCCGGGGCCGCCCTGGCGGGGGGAGCGGAGGGCCTGGTGCTGGTGAACACCGTGCTGGGCATGGCCATCGACCCGGCCCGGCGGGCCTACCGCCTGGGCTCGGGCCCCGCGGGCGGAGGCCTCTCGGGACCGGCCATCCGGCCGATCGCCGTCCGTGCCGTCCACGACGTCCGGGCCGCCTTCCCGACGGTCGGCATCGTGGGGGTCGGGGGGGTGGCGAGCGGGCGGGACGCGGCCGAGCTGCTCTGCGCCGGGGCGGACGCCGTCGAGGTCGGGACGGCCACGTTCGCCGACCCCGGGGCTCCGCTGAAGGTGCTGCTCCAGTTGGTGCGCTGGTGCCAGCGCCACCGGGTGCCGGCCGTCCGCGACCTGGTTGGGTCGGTGCACCGCTCCTCGGCTCCGTCCTCGGTCGAGGCGCCGTCGGGAGCGGAGGCGTCCCCGGGGGATCGGGTCGGGAGGGGCGTGGCGGCAGCAGCTCGAGATCCGGGCGATGTCGCGCCCCCGGTCGCGCCGGGTCCGGACGACGGGTCGGCCCTGCTGGCCGCGGTGCGGGCCCAGCTGGACGCCCTGGACCAGGGGATGGCCCGGCAGACCGAGGAGGTCGCCCGGCTCGGTGCCGCCCTGGCGAAGCTGGCCGAGGCCCTCCTGGCGGCGAGCGAGCAGCCGGCCGAGGGTCGGGGGCGTCCGTGAGGGCTCCCGAGGGCCCAGGCGACGCGGCGGCCCCGGCGGTGCGCCAGCGCCTGGCCCTGGCCCTGGACCGGCCGACGCTGGCCGACGCCGAGGAGCTGCTTCGCCGGCTCGGCCGCTGGTTCGGGATGGGCAAGGTGGGCTTGGAGCTCTTCGTCGCCGCCGGCCCCAAGGCGTGGGCGGCGGTGGCCGCCGCCGGCCTGGGCGTGTTCGCCGACCTGAAGCTCCACGACATCCCGGCCACGGTCGAAGGGGCTGCCCGGGCGGCGGCGCGGGGAGGCGCAGACCTGCTCACGGTGCACCTCGCCGGAGGGCCGGCCATGGTGGCCGCGGCCGTGGCCGGCTTCGGCGAAGGGGCGGCGGCCCGGCTGGCAGCGGGGGAGCCGGGCCGCTGGCGGGGCCCCCGGGGGGTGCTCGGGGTGACGGTCCTCACCAGCGAAGCGAACGCCGATCCCGGGGTGCTGGCCGCCCGGGCCGCCCTGGCGGTCGAGGCAGGGTGCGTGGGCCTGGTCTGTGCCGCCCAGGACCAGCCCGTCGTGGCCGACGTGGCCCCGACGCTGCTGCGGGTCGTGCCGGGCGTCCGGTTGGCCGGGGGAGCCCGGCAGGACCAGGCCCGGGTGGCCACCCCGGCCGAGGCGATCCGCGGGGGGGCCGGGCTCCTGGTGATCGGGCGGGCGGTGACCGCCGCGGAGAACCCGGGGGCGGCCGCTGCGGCCGTGGCCGCCGAGGTGCACCGTGCCCTCGGGCGGGACGACGCCCGCCGGCCCTGGAACCCCGGCCAGCCCTGACGCCCCGGCCGGCGAGGCGGCCACGGCAGGGGCCTGACCTGGGCAGTGTCCCCCGAGGCCCGGGTGCCGGCGCTAAGGTGGCCGCCATGCCGCAACCTCCCGCACTCACCGCCGAGCAGCGTCAGGCGGCCCTCGACAAGGCGGCCAAGGTCCGCCGGGAGCGGGCCGAGGTGAAGGAGAAGCTCAAGATGGGCACGATCTCCCTCGCCGACCTGTTGGCCCGCGCGGACAGCGACGAGACGGTCGGGAAGATGAAGGTCCTCTCGGTCCTGGAGTCGCTACCGGGGCTCGGCAAGGTGAAGGCCCGGCGGCTCATGGAGGCTGCCGGGATCAGCGAGACACGCCGGCTGCAGGGCCTGGGCGCGAACCAGCGCAAGGCCCTGCTGGACGCCACCAGCAAGTCCTGATCGTCGTCCTGGCAGGCCCCGGCGGGGCCGGCAAGGGGACGGTGGCCGCCCGACTGGTCGCCGCCGATCCGACGCTCTGGCTGAGCCGTTCGTGGACGACCCGGGCCCGGCGGCCCGGGGAGTCTCCGGACGCCTATGTCTTCGTGGACCGGCCGACCTTCCTGGCGCGGGTCGCCTCGGGGGGGTTCCTCGAGTGGGCGGAGTTCCTCGGCGAGCTCTACGGCACCCCGGTCCCCGACCCACCGGCTGGCAAGGACGTGCTGCTGGAGATCGACCTGCAAGGAGCCCGACAGATCCGGGCCCTGGACCCGGGGGCCCTGGTGATCCTGCTGGTGCCGCCGAGCGAGGAGGTCCAGGAGGCCCGGCTGCGGGCCCGGGGCGACGACGAGGCGGCCGTGGCTCGACGGATCGCCACGGGACGGGCCGAGGTGGCCGGGCTTCGGGAGATCTGTGACGCGGTGGTGGTGAACGACGAGGTCGACCGGGCGGTGGCGGAGATCCTCGGTATACTTGAGCAGGAGCGTCGGCGGCGACGCGCGCCCATCGGGGCGAGCGTCTCGACGGCAGTGTCCGAAGCGCCCGGCGAGGGGTCGGAATCGGAGCAGGCTGGCCGACCCGGCGGACAGGGCACCGGGGCGCAGGGGCAGCAGGGAGAGGACGAGGACCGGAGCGGATGGCACAGCGGACCCCGACGTTGATGGACCCGCCGATCGAGCGGCTGCTGGAGGTGACCGGCTCGAAGTTCGCCCTGGTCACCCTGGCGGCGCTGCGGGCTCGGCAGATCAACAGCTACTACACGAGCCTCGGGGAGGGTCTGGGACGGATCGCCCCACCGCAGGTGACCTCCGTCTCGGGCAAGCCCCTCACCATCGCGTTCGAGGAGATCGCTGCTGGCAAGGCCCTGCCAAGGGTGCCGAGCGACGACGAGGCGGCCAGCGGGGAGGCCGCCGGCCACGACTCCGAGGACCAGGCCGAGGGGACGGCCGCTGCGGCCGCCGCAACGGTGAACGCCGTGCCGGACGCCGGCCTGGCGACGGGGGGCGACGGGGACGGCGAGCCCGCCGCCTGAGCCGGCGCGGCGCAGGGCGACGCGGAGCCCAGGCGGCATGGACGAGGGAGCCGCGGCAGGGGAGGCTGCCTCGGCGGCGCCCCGGCTGGCCGGCCGGCGGCTGGTGCTGGGGGTGACGGGCGGGATCGCCGCCTACAAGGCGGTGGAGGTCTGCCGCCGGCTGGTCGACGAGGGTGCCCACGTGGTCCCGGTGATGACCGCCGAGGCCGAGCGGTTCGTGGGGGCCACGACGTTCTCGGCCCTGGCCTCAGAGCCGGTCCGGCGGTCGCTGTGGTCCGATGCCGACCCCGTCCCCCACACGCGGCTCGGGCAGTGGGCGGAGCTGGTCCTCGTGGTGCCGGCCACTGCCCGGTTCCTCGGGCTCTACGCCCACGGGATCGCCGAGGGCCTGCTGAGCGCCACGGTGCTGGCCACCCGCGCCCCGGTGGTGGTCTGCCCGGCGATGCACACGGAGATGTGGGAGCACCCGGCGGTGCAGGACAACGTCGCCACGCTGCGCCGGCGGGGCGTGGTGGTCGTGGGGCCGGCATCGGGCCGGCTGGCCGGCGGGGACGTGGGGGCCGGCCGGCTGGCCGAACCGGCGGCCATCGTGGCGGCGGTCACCGACGTGCTGTGCCGGGCCCGGGACCTGGCCGGCCACCGGGTGCTGGTGACCGCCGGGGGCACCAGGGAACCGATCGACCCGGTCCGGGTGCTGACGAACCGCTCGTCAGGCAA
The DNA here is from genome assembly GCF_023130475.1 of Aciditerrimonas ferrireducens. GTDB lineage: Bacteria > Actinomycetota > Acidimicrobiia > Acidimicrobiales > UBA8190 > Aciditerrimonas > Aciditerrimonas ferrireducens. Next base: position 43,874 of record NZ_JAKHEX010000011.1, on the reverse strand, counting down.
GCAGGGGCACGCCCTGGCCGAGGCGGCCGCGGCCCGGGGGGCCGAGGTGGTCCTGGTGACCACGGCGGACCAGCCGGTGCCGGCAGGGGCGAGGGTGGTGCGGGTGGAGACGGCGGCCCAGATGGCCGAAGCGGTCCTCGCCGAGGCCCCCAGTTGCGACGTGGTGATCATGGCGGCCGCCGTGGCCGACTTCCGGCCGGCGAGGGTGGCCCCGGCCAAGCTCAAGAAGGCCGAAGGGCCCCCGGCGCTGGACCTGGTGCCGACCGAGGACATCCTGGCCGAGCTGGGCCGACGTCGGCGGCCCGGGCAGGTCCTGGTGGGCTTCGCCGCCGAGACCGGGGACCCGCTGGCCTCGGCCGAGGCGAAGCTGGCGGCGAAGGGCGTGGACCTGGTGGTGGCGAACGACGTGAGCCGGGACGGGGTGGGGTTCGAGGGCGAGACGAACGAGGTCGTGGTGGTGGACCAGGACGGAGGGCGCCAGGTGGTCTCGCTGCGGAGCAAGCGGGAGGTGGCGGACGCCGTCTTGGATAGGGTGGTCGAGTGGCTCGGCGCCCGTGGGGACCGGGCCGGGGGCTGACGCTGGGCCAGTCCCACTGGACGACAGTCCCATCGGACGAGGAGCAGGAGCCGCTCGTGAGCCGTCGCACCACCTTCACCTCGGAGTCGGTCACCGAGGGCCACCCGGACAAGATGGCCGACCAGATCTCCGACGCCGTGCTGGACGCGGTGCTGGCCGAGGATCCGCTGGGGCGGGTGGCGTGCGAGACGCTGCTGACCACCGGCTTGGTGGTCGTCGCCGGCGAGATCTCGACGAGCTGCTACGTCGACATCCCGAGCCTGGTCCGGTCGGTGATCTGCGAGATCGGCTACGACAGCGACGCCGTGGGGTTCAACGGGCGGACCTGCGGGGTGGTGGTGGCCCTCGACGAGCAGTCCCCGGACATCGCCCAGGGGGTCGACCTGGCCCACGAGGTGCGGGCCGGCACCGCGGGCGAGGACCTCTTGAACGCCCAGGGGGCCGGGGACCAGGGGATGATGTTCGGCTACGCCTGCGACGAGACGCCGGACCTCATGCCGCTGCCCATCTGGCTGGCCCACCGCTTGGCCCAGCGCCTGGCCCAGGTGCGGCGGGTCGGCATGCTGCCGTACCTGCGGCCCGACGGCAAGACCCAGGTGACGGTGGTCTACGAGGACGACCGGCCGGTCGCCCTGGACACGGTGCTGATCTCCACCCAGCACGCCCAGGGCGTCGATCTGGAGACCCTCCTGCTGCCGGACCTCCGGGAGCACGTCGTGGCCCCCCTGCTGCCCCCGACCCTGGACAGCGAGGGGATGCGGCTCCTGGCCAACCCGACGGGCCGCTTCGAGCTGGGCGGTCCCCACGCCGACACCGGCCTGACGGGTCGGAAGATCATCGTGGACACCTACGGGGGCATGGCCCGGCACGGCGGCGGGGCCTTCTCGGGGAAGGACCCCTCGAAGGTGGACCGCTCGGGGGCCTACGCCGCTCGCTGGGTGGCGAAGCACGTCGTGGCGGCCGGTGCGGCCCGGCGGTGCGAGGTGCAGGTGGCCTACGCCATCGGGGTGGCCCACCCGGTGTCCTTGCTGGTGGAGACCTTTGGCACCGAGACGGTCGACCCGCTGCGCATCGAGCGGGCGGTCCGCGAGCTGTTCGACCTGCGGCCGGCCAGCATCGTGCGGGACCTGGACCTGCGCCGGCCCATCTACCGCCGGACCGCGGCCTACGGGCACTTCGGCCGGGCCGACAAGGAGATGACCTGGGAGCAGACGCCGCGGCTGGAGGAGCTGAAGCGGGCCCTGGACCTCTGAGCGAGGACCTGTTCGCCCGGGTGGTCGTGGAGGTCCGCTCGGGGGTCCGGCCCTTGGACTACCGGGTGCCCGCCGAGCTGGCCGACCAGGTGACGGTGGGCAGCGAGGTGCGGGTGGCCCTCGGGCCGCGGCGCCTGCGGGGCTGGGTGGTGGGCCTCGACACGAGCTCGGCGGTCGACGGCGACCTGAAGCCCCTGCTGGCCTGTCGGGGGGTCGGGCCGCCGCCCCGGGTGGTGGCGGCGTGCGGATGGGCGGCCTGGCGGTACGGGGCGGCCAGCCCCGCGCCCTTGCTGGGCAGCGCCTCGAGTCCCCGGGTGGTCAGGTCCCTGCCGGCTCCCGGGCCGTTCCCCCCGAGCCGTCCGGCGACGAGGGCCACGGCGGCGGGCTGGCCGGCGGTCGTGCGAAGGGCGCTGGAGCACGGCGGCGGGGTGGTGCGGATCGGCCCGGCCGTCCCGCTGACCGCCCTGGCGGACGCCGCCCTCGGGGTGCTGGCGAGCCGGCCGGCCCAGGGCGGCGGGCCCAAGGACGGCGCTGGGGTCGTGGTGGTGGTGCCCGAGCGCGCCGACGCCCAGCAGGTCGCCGAGGGGCTGCGGTCAGGGGGCTGGCCGGTGGCCCTGTTGCCCGAGGACTGGGCGGCGGCCCGGGCCGGTGGCCGGGTGGTGGTCGGGAGCCGGGCCGCGGCGTTCGCCCCGCTGCCGGCCCTCGCCGGCGCGGTGGTCCTGGACGGTCACGACCGGGCCCTGCGGGAGCAGGCCGCGCCCACCTGGTGGGCGCCGGAGGTCCTGGCGCAGCAGGCGAAGGAGGCGGCGGTGCCGTGGCTGGCGACCTCGCCGTGCCCGACGGCCGGCCTGCTCGACCTCGGGCCCCTCAGCGTCCCGCCTCGGGCGGTGGAGCGGGCCGGCTGGCCAGCCGTGGAGGTGGTGGACCTGGCCCGGGCCGACCCCCGGGAGGGCTTGGTGAGCGGCACGCTGGTGCGCTGGTGCCGCTGGGCCCACGCGGAGCCGGGCCGGCGGGTGGTCGTGGTCCTGAACCGCCTGGGGGAAGCCCGCCGGGTCCGCTGCGCCCGCTGTCGGGCGCTGCAACGCTGCGAGGGCTGCGCCACGCCGCTTCAGGGGCCGGGCCCCGGCGCGCCCGCGGTCCTCTCGTGCCCGACCTGCGGGGCGGAGCGGCCCCTGGTCTGCGCGGCCTGCGGGGCGACCCGGCTCCGCCAGGAGCAGCCCGGGGCGGCCCGTTTCGCCCGGGCCCTGGCCCAGGCCGCCGGGGTGCCGGTGGCGCTCCGGACCGCCGAGGGGACCGCCGGGCCGGCGGGGGCGGCCGTGGTGGTCGGCACGGAGGCCGCCCTGCGGGGCGAGCCAGCGGACCTGGTGGCCTTCGCCGACCTGGACCCGCAGCTGCTGGCCCCCCGGGTCGGTGCCAGCGCGGGGGCGTTGGCCCTGCTCGCCCGGGCGGCCCGCCTGGTCGGGCGGTCCAGGGCGCTCGGAGCTGCCGGCCGGGCCCCGGGCCGGCTCGTGCTCCAGACCCGCCAACCCGAGCACCCCGCGGTCCGGGCTGCCCTGTTGGCCGACCCGACGCCGGTGACCGAGGCGGACACGGCGGGTCGCCGGGAGGTCGGCCTGCCGCCCTTCACCTGCCGAGTGGTCCTCCACGGGCCGACCAGCGACGAGGCGGCCGGGTCGCTGGCCGACCCCTCGGCGCTGGGAGGGTCGAGGTGCGGTCCTCGGACCGAGAAGCCCTCCTCGACCGGCTGGCGGCCCTGCGGCGTCCCGCTGGCCTGGTGGTGGCCGTGGACCCCGACGACGACTGAGCGGGCGGGGCAGCTCGCGGCGCCGGTGGCTGGTGAGCGGGGTGGCCGGCGCCTTTCCGGCGCGTCCTCGGTGGTTCAGGGAAGGACCTGGAAGGAGCCACCGTCGAGTGGTCGGAGGACGTCGAAGTGCCGGCGATCGAGGGTGGCGATCGAGCGGGTCCGATAGCGCGCCGCGAGGACCACGATCGACGCGTCGGCCACCCCGATCCGCTGGTCCGGGTAGGAAGCGATGACCTCGCGGGCCCGGCGGAGGCTTGCCGTGTCGAGGCCGGCCAGGTCCCATGCGCCGCTTGCGAGCTCGTCGAGGACGACCAGCCCGCGCTCTAGCCCGTGTCGGGTGCCGACGAGGTAGTCCAGTTCGGCGACGACATAGGGGGAGACCACGGGGGTCTCGGCGGTCACGAGCACCTCGGACACCGCGCGGTGGTCGGGCTCCGAGGCGTCGAAGAACGCGAGGAGTGCGCTCGTGTCCACGATGACCGGTGGCACGGTTCAGCGCTCCCCGAACCCGGCCAGCAGCTCGTCGGCCTGGCGAGCGATCGGACGCCCGCTTGCGAAGAGCGCCCCCCGCGGGCGCGGGCGAATCCCGCCGACCGACGCACGGATCGACTCCCGAATGACCTCTGCCTCGGAGACGCCGCGTGCCGCGGCGGCCTGCTTGACAGCAGCCTTGAGATCCGGCGGCAGGTACACCGTTGTCTTCTCCACGGCCCCAGGGTACTACCGGTGGTGCCACCTATGGTGTAGGCGGGTGCGCTGGTGCCGGCCCTGCCCGTTCGACCGGCCGGTACCATGAGCAGGTGGCTGAGCTGGCGATCCGGACCTACGGCGATCCCGTCCTGCGGCAGGTGGCCCAGGAAGTGGAGGAGGTCGACGGCCGGGTGGCCCAGCTGGCCGAGGAGATGATCGAGACGATGTACGCCGCCCCCGGGGTCGGCCTGGCCGCCCCCCAGGTCGGGGTGCGGCGGCGGCTGTTCGTCTGGGACACCGGGGACGGGCGGGGTCCGCGGGTGGTGGTGAACCCGCGGATCGTGGAGACCAGCGGGACCTGGACCTACGAGGAAGGGTGCCTGTCGGTGCCCGGCCTGTTCTGGCCCATCACCCGGCCGAAGGACGTGCACCTGGTGGGGGTGGGCCTCGACGGGGAGGAGATCTCGATCGAGGCCAGCGAGCTGGAAGCTCGGGTGTTCCTGCACGAGGTCGACCACCTCGACGGGGTGCTGCTGGTGGAGCGGCTCGACCCCGACCAGCGGCGGGAAGCGAAGCGGCTGCTGGCCGAGCGGGCCCTGACCCCGGCTGCCGGGGATCCCGACGGGCTGGGGCAGCTCCTCGATCCCCTCGAGGCGAAGGGGATCCGGGGGGTCGTGGGCCGGCGGCGCAGCCCGCGCTGAGCGCCAGCTGGCGGTGGCCCGGCTGGTGTTCCTGGGCACCCCGGAGGCGGCGGTGCCCAGCCTGGAGGCCCTGGTGGCCGCCGGCCACGAGGTGCGGCTGGTGGTCTCGCGGCCGGATCGGCGCCGGGGGCGGGGAAGCCAGCTGAGCCCGAGCCCGGTGAAGCGGGCCGCGACCGCCCTGGGCCTGGCGGTGACCGACCGGCTGGAGGACGTCCTCGGGGCCGGGGCGGAGCTCGGCGTGGTGGTGGCCTACGGCCGGATCATCCCGGCGGCGATCCTGGCCGAGCTGCCCATGGTGAACGTCCATTTCTCCTTGCTGCCCCGGTGGCGGGGCGCCGCCCCGGTGGAGCGGGCCTTGCTGGCCGGGGACCCGGTCACTGGGGTGAGCATCATGCGGCTCGACGAAGGGCTCGACACCGGCCCGGTCCTGGCCCGGGTCGAGGTGCCGGTGCGGCCGGAGCACACGGCCGCCAGCCTGACGGCCGAGCTGGCCGCCACAGGGGCGGCGCTGCTGGTCGAGGTCCTGGCTCGGGGGGTCGAGGGGCTCGGTCCGGGAGAGCCCCAGGTCGGGGAGGCCACCCTCGCCCCGAAGCTGACCCCCGAGGAGCTGGTCCTGGACTGGGAGCAGCCGGCCGAGCACCTGGCGAGGGTGGTGCGGCTGGGCCGGGCCCAGACCCGGGTGGGGGACCGTCGGCTCCACGTCCTCGCCGCCACCCCCCTGCCGGCGCCGCCCGGCGACCCCCCGCTCGGCCCGGCCCCCCGGCCCGGCACGGTCCTCGGCCCGGGGCGGGGACCCCTGGCCGAGGCCCTGGTGGTCCAGGCCGGCGAGGGGACGGCCCTGGCCCTCGACCAGGTCCAGCCCGAGGGGCGGGGCCCCATGGGCGGAGCGGCGTGGTGGCGGGGGGCCCGGCTCCCCGCAGGGACCCGGCTCGGGGAGGAGCGGAGCGGGGGCCGCTAGCCTGCGGGGCGTGGTCCTGATCGCCCCGTCGGTCCTCTCGGCGGACTTCGGCAACCTGGCCGAGGCGGTAGGGGAGGTGAGCCCGGCCGCCGACTGGCTGCACGTCGACGTCATGGACGGCCATTTCGTGCCGAACCTGACGATCGGGCCGCCGGTGGTGGCCTCCCTGCGCCGCCACAGCGGCCTGTTCTTCGACTGCCACCTCATGATGGAGGACCCCGGGTCGTACCTGGGGGCGTTCGCCGAGGCCGGGGCGAACGGCTGCACGGTCCACGTGGAGGTCGGCCGGAGCGCCGAGCTGCTGGCCGAGGCCCGCCGCCTGGGTCTCCAAGCGGGCCTGGCCCTGAACCCCGAGACCCCCCTGGACACCGTCCTGCCCTACCTGGAGGCCTGCGACCTGCTGCTCGTCATGACCGTCCACCCCGGGTTCGGCGGTCAGCGCTTCATGGCGGAGGTGCTGCCGAAGCTTGCCGAGGCCCGCAAGGCGGTGGACGAGCGGGGCCTGGCGGTGCGGATCGAGGTGGACGGAGGCATCGACGAGCACACGGCGGGTCTGGTGGCCCGAGCGGGGGCCGACGTGCTGGTGGCAGGGTCGGCGATCTTCGGCCGGGAACGGCCCTGGGAGGCCGCCCAGGCGATCCGGCGGGCGGCCGAGGGGGCCCTGGCGACGAAAGGGGCGTCGTGAGCGGGGCGGCGCTGCGCCAGGAGCCCGCCTCGACGCCGGCCTCGGGTCGAGCCGACGGTCCGTGGTCGGCGGCCGAGGAGGCGGCCATGGGCCGGGCCCTGGCCCTGGCCGGGGAGCGGGGCCCGGCGGTGGCCCCGAACCCCTGGGTGGGCTGCGTGGTCCTGGGCCCCGAGGGGCAGGTGGTCGGGGAAGGGGCCACCGAGCCGCCCGGTGGCCGGCACGCCGAGGTGGTGGCCCTCGAGGCCGCCGGGGCGGCAGCCCGGGGCGGGACGCTCGTGGTGACCCTGGAGCCCTGCAGCCACCACGGCCGGACCCCGCCGTGCGTGGACGCCGTGCTGGCCGCAGGGGTCCGGCGGGTGGTGGTCGGCCTGGAGGACCCCGACCCGCGGGTCCAGGGCCGGGGCCTCGCTGCCCTGGCGGCCGGCGGGGTCGAGGTGCGCTCGGGCCTGCGGGCCGAGGCGGTCGAGGAGCAACTGGCCCCCTACCTGACCCACCGGCGCACTGGCCGGCCCTACGTGGTCCTGAAGCTGGCGGCCAGCCTGGACGGCCGCATCGCGGCCCCGGACCGCAGCTCGAAGTGGCTGACCGGGCCGGAGGCCCGGGCAGACGTCCACCGGCTGCGGGCGGCCTCCCAAGCGGTGCTGGTCGGGGCCGGCACGGTCCGGGCCGACGACCCCGAGCTCACCGTCCGGCTCCCGGGGCACGCGGAGGACCGCCAACCCCTGCGGGTGGTGCTGGGGGCGGTCCCGCCTGGGGCTCGGGTCGAGCCGGCCGAGCAGGTCGGGGGGGACCTGGTGACGGTGCTGGAGGACCTGGGGCGCCGGGGGGTCCTGCAGCTGCTGGTCGAGGGGGGCGCAGCGGTCGCCCACGCCTTCCACGCCGCCGGCTTGGTGGACCGCTACGTCTTCTACTACGCACCGGCGCTCTTCGGGGGGGCCGACGCGCTGCCCATGTTCGCGGGTCCCGGAGCCCAGAGCATGGGGGCGCTCTGGCGGGGCCGGATCGTCGGGGTGGCGCGCCTCGGCGACGACCTGAAGGTCGAGCTCGTCCCGGCCAGGCCGGGGCGACCCGGAGGAAAGGTGGCCTAGATGGCCCTGTCGAGCATCGAGGAAGCGGCCGACCGGGAGAACGAGGGGGACCTGGTCATGGCCGCCGAGGCGGCCACCGCCGAGACCATCGCCTTCTTCCTGGCCCACACCTCGGGGGTCATCTGCGTCCCCTTGCTGCCCGAACGGGCCGACGAGCTGGGCCTGCCGCTCATGGTGGGGGAGAACACGGAGTCCCAGCGGACCGCCTTCACCGTCTCGGTCGACGCCCGGCACGGCACCACCACCGGGATCTCGGCCGAGGACCGGGCCCGGACCATCCGGGCCCTCATCGACCCGGCCACCCGGCCCGAGGACCTGGCCCGACCCGGCCACGTGTTCCCCCTGCGCTACCGGCCCGGGGGGGTGCTGAAGCGCCAGGGGCACACCGAGGCCACCATCGACCTGGTGCGGCTGGCCGGGCTCTACCCGGCCGGGGTGCTCTGCGAGGTGGTCTCGAAGGACAAGGCGTCCATGGCCCGGCTCCCCGAGCTCGAGGCCATGGCCGAGGAGCACGGGCTGCCCCTGGTGTCGATCGCCGACCTGGTCCGCTACCGCCGCCAGCGGGAGAAGCTGGTCGAGCGGGTCGCCGGTCCGGCCCGGATCCCGACGAGCCTCGGGGAGTTCACCGGCTACGTCTACCGGTCGCTGCTCGACGGGGAGGACCACCTGGCGGTCACCATGGGGGACGTGGCCGGCACCGACCCGGTCCTGGTCCGGGTCCACTCCGAGTGCCTGACCGGGGACGTCTTCGGCTCCCTGCGCTGCGACTGCGGGCCGCAGCTCGAAGAGGCCCTCCGGCTGGTGGCCGCCGAGGGCACCGGCGTGGTCGTCTACCTCCGGGGCCACGAAGGACGGGGCATCGGGCTGGCCCACAAGCTCCGGGCCTACAGCCTCCAGGAGCAGGGTCGGGACACGGTCGAGGCCAACGTGGAGCTGGGCCTGCCGGTCGACAGCCGGGAGTACGGCATCGGGGCCCAGATCCTCGTCGACCTCGGGGTGAGCCGCATGCGCCTCCTGACGAACAACCCGGCCAAGTACGGGGGCCTGGAGGGCTTCGGCCTGGACATCGTGGAGCGGGTCCCCCTGCGTCCCCGGGTGAACCCCGAGAACGTCTCCTACCTGCGGACGAAGCGGGAACGCCTCGGCCACCTCCTCGAAGGCCTCGACGATGTCCTCTGAGCAGGTCGAGCTCTCGCTGCCCGAGGCCCGCCGCCTCGGAGAGCGGGTCGGCGCCGTCCTCGGGGTCCTGGAGCGCAGCGAGCGGGACGCCGTCCTCGCCGAGGCGCCGGTCCGGGTGGGCCTGGCCTGCGGGCGGTTCAACGGCGGGGTGACCCTCCGCCTCCTCGAGGGCGCCCTCGCCGCGCTGGCCGACGCCGGCGCGGCGGTGGCCGGGACCAGCCTCTGCTGGGTGCCGGGCGCCTTCGAGCTGCCCCTGGCCGCCGCGGCCCTCGCCGCCTCGGGTACGGTCGACGCCGTGGTGGCCCTGGGGGCGGTGGTCCGAGGCGAGACGGCCCACTTCGAGTTCGTGGCCGGCCAGTGCGCCGCGGGGCTCCAGCAGGTCCAGCTGCAGTACCGGCTGCCGGTGGCCTTCGGGGTGCTGACCACCGAGGACCTCGACCAAGCCCTGGCCCGCAGCGGCCCGGGGCCCACGAACAAGGGGTACGAGGCCTGCGCCGGGGCCCTCGACACCGTGGCCCTGCTGCGCCGCGTGGCAACGACGGCGGGGGACTGAGGGTGCTGCGGCTGGTCCTGCCCAAGGGCTCCCTGGAGAAGGCCACCCTGGACCTCTTCGAGGCCGCCGACCTCGCCGTGGTCCGCAGCTCGGAGGTCGACTACCGGGCCCGCATCGAGGACCCCCGGGTCGCCGAGGTCCGGATCCTGCGCCCCCAGGAGATCCCCCGGTACGTGGCTGACGGGCTCTTCGACCTCGGGAGCGGACCGCCAACCCCATCCGGGTCGTGCTGGCCGTGGCCGAGTCCTCGCCGGTCACCCGGGTCGAGGACCTGCCCGAGGGGGTCAAGGTGGCCACCGAGTACCCCGAGCTGACCCGGCGGTTCCTGGAGGCCCACGGGGTGAAGGCCGAGGTGCGGCTCTCCTACGGGGCCACCGAGGCGAAGGTGCCCGACATCGCCGACGCCGTCGTCGAGATCACCGAGACCGGACGGGCCCTGCGGGCCGCCGGCCTCCGGATCGTGGACACCCTCCTCGTCTCGCATACCGAGCTGGTAGCCAACCCCGACGCTGCTACCGACCCCGAGCGGCGCCACGCCATGGAGCAGCTCCTGACCCTCCTCCAGGGGGCCCTGGAGGCCCGGGGCAAGGTGCTCCTCAAGCTGAACGTGGCGGCCGAGCAGCTGGCCGAGGTGGTGGCCCTGCTGCCCGCCATGAAGGCCCCGACCGTCTCGGAGCTCGTCGGCGGGGGCGGCTACGCGGTGGAGACCGTGGTGGCCAAGGAGGACGTCAACGTCCTCATCCCGGCGCTGAAGGACCGGGGGGCCACCGACATCCTCGAGCTGCCCCTCGGCAAGATCGTCCATTGAGCGCCACCGGACCCTCCGGGCCGCCCGGCGTCCTCGGCTGGGTCGGTCTCCTGCCAGCCCAGGCGGTGGGCACCGGCGGCTGGTGGGACGGGCCCCGCCTCGGCCAGGTACTGGCCTACGACTCGGCCCGAGGGCTGGGCGAGCTCGGGTTCCAGGTGACCGAGCAGACGGTCGTCGTCCCCTTCCACTGCACCGCCCTGGCCGACGGGGGGCGGGAAGTGGCCGCGGGGACGCCGGTGGTCTGCGAGCTCCGGCCCGGGCACCGCGGTCGGCTCGAGGCGGTGGGGGTCCGGGTGCTCGGGCCGCCAGCGGCCGCAGGGAGCTGAGCGTCGAGGATGCCGGGAGCGAGGGAGGTGCCGTGCCAGGAGTCGTGACCATCTCGGCGACCTTCGGGGCCGGGGGCAGCCGGATCGGCCCCCGCGTGGCCAAGGAGCTCGGCCTGCCCTTCTTGGACCGGGCCATCCCCCCGACCGTGGCTGCCCGCCTGCAGCTCTCCGAGGAGGCAGCCGAAGCCCTCGACGAGCGGGCCCCGAGCCTCATGGAGCGCCTCGCCGCAGCCCTGGCCCACGCAGCGGTGCCCGTGGGGCCCGAGGCGGTGGACCTCTCGGCCGAGGACCCCGAGCGGTTCCGGGAGGCCACCGAGGCGGTCCTGCGGGAAGCGGCCAGCACCACCGGGGCGGTGGTGCTCGGCCGCTGCGGCATGGTGGTGCTACGCGACCACCCCGGGGTCTGCTGCGTGCGCCTCGACGGCCCGGTCGAGGCCCGGGTGGCCCGCGTCGCCGCCAGCGAAGGCCTGAGCCCCGAGCAGGCCGCCACCGCCCAGCGGCACTCGGACCGGGCCCGGGACGCCTACGCCAAGGTCTTCTACCGGGTCCACCCAGGGGATCCCCGCCTCTACCACCTCGTGCTGGACACCACGGCCATCGACGAGGACGCGGCGGTCGAGCTCGTGGTCCGAGCCGCCCGGGCCCGGTTCCAGGCCGCCGGGAACAGCTGAGGGGTCCGGCGGCGTGATCCAGGTCCGGGGGGTCACGAAGCGCTACGGCCGGGTCACGGCCGTGGAGGACCTGAGCTTCGACGTGCCCGACGGGCGAGTCACCGGGTTCCTCGGGCCGAACGGCTCGGGCAAGTCCACGACCATGCGGATCATCGTGGGCCTCGACCGCCCCGACGCCGGCAGCGCGCTCGTCGACGGTCGGCCCTACCGCGACCTGCCCTGGCCCCTGCGGGAGGTCGGGGCGCTGCTTGACGCCCGGGGCTTCCACCCCGGGCGCAGCGCCCGCCGGCACCTCCAGGCCCTGGCCCGAGCTGGCGGCCTGCCCGCCTCCCGGGTCGAGGAGGTCCTCGACCTGGTCGGCCTCGGCGCAGTGGCCGACCGGCGAGCCGGCACCTTCTCCCTCGGGATGGGCCAGCGCCTCGGGATCGCCGCTGCCCTGCTCGGCGACCCGCCGACCCTGCTGTTCGACGAGCCGGTCAACGGCCTGGACCCCGAGGGGATCCGCTGGGTCCGGACCCTCCTGCGCCGCCTGGCCGCCGAGGGCCGCTGCGTCCTGGTCTCCAGCCACCTGCTCGCCGAGATGGCCCTCACCGCCGACCACCTCGTGGTGGTCGGCCGGGGCCGGCTCGTGGCCGAGACCTCTATGGCCGCCTTCCTCGAGCAGTACGCGCCGGCCCGCGTCAGGGTCGCCAGCCCCGAGGTCGACCGGCTCGCCCGGGCCGTGCTCGGGGCCGGGGGACGGGTCGAGCCCGCCGGCGAGGGGCGGATCGTCGTGAGCGGCCTGCACGCCGCCGCCATCGGCGAGCTGGCCCACGCCGAGGGGGTGGTCCTCCACGAGCTCAGCCCAGACCAGGCCGGGTTGGAGGAGGCCTTCCTCCAGACCACCGCCCAGGCCGCCGAGTACCGAGGGGGAGCGGCGTGAACGGGCCGGCCAGGAGCGACGGTCTCCTGACCGGGGCTCTCCGGGACGCCGCCGGGCGCCGGCGAGCGGCGAGCCCGCCGAGCCTCGGCGAGCGGCTCGGTCGGGCGCTTGCGGCCGAGTGGACGAAGTTCTGGTCGGTCCGCTCCACCGTCGTCGCCCTGAGCGCCACCGTCGTCCTCTCCCTGGCCATCGACGCCCTGGCCACCGCCACCGAGGCCGCCCACTGGCACCAGCAGGCCCCGTTCAGCCGGCTGACCTTCGACCCGACCAGCCTCAGCCTCACCGGCCTGCTCTTCGGGCAGCTGGCCCTGGGCGTGCTCGGGGTGCTGGTGGTGAGCGCCGAGCACGGCACCGGCACCATCCGGGGCACCTACCTGGCCGTGCCGCAGCGCTGGCTCGTCCTGGTGGCCAAGGCCCTGGTCTTCGGCTTCGTCGCCCTCGTGGTCGGGGAGGTGTGCGCCTTCGCAGCGTTCTTCCTGGGCCAGGCCATCCTCCACGGGACAACCCCGACCGCCACCCTGGCCCAGCCAGGCGTCCTGCGGGCGGTGGCCGGCGGTGGCCTCTACCTCTGCGTCCTCGGCCTCCTGGCTCTTGGGATCGGGGCCTGCGTGCGCCACAGCGCCGGGGCCATCAGCACCTTCGTGGGGGTGCTCTTCGTCTTGCCCCTCATCGACCAGGCCCTGCCCTCGGGGCTGCGGGACACGGCGGCGAAGTTCCTTCCGGCCACCATCGGTGCTGCCATGACCGCGGTGCGGCTGACGCCGGAGCAGGCCGGGGAGGCCTTCTCACCCTGGGTGGGCTTCGGGCTGCTCTGCGCCTATGCCGTGGCCGTGGGTCTCCTGGCTGCCTGGTTGGCCGAGCGCCGGGACGCCTGAGGAGGCCGCCGCCCGGCATCTCGACCGGGCGTTGTGGAGTTTGTGTGACATGTTGTGTTTCGGGGGGCGCCGTCGTCCCACCGACCCCGGCGGGGATCGGGCACAGCCGTTCCACAGGTGGGCCTCATGCTGCCGTCAGGGAGCTCCCGCAGGCTGCTGGCATGAGCTCGACTGCGATTCGTCGTGCCCGGCGGGAGGGTGGGGCCAACCCCGCCCGGTCCAGCCGGGCCAGCTGGGGCGCAGCCGCCCAACGGCCGGCGGCGCGCCGAGCCCCGACGCCGCCGAACCCGCTCGTCCCTCGCTTGGCCCTGGTGGCGGCCCTCGGCGGCTTTGCCTGGGTGGTGGCCTTGGGGCTGACCAGCCTGCCGCCCGCCGAGGTGGCGGCCCAGGGCGGCGAGGCGCTGCTGGCGGGGACGGTCACCGGGTTGGTCGGCACCTACCTGGCGATGCTCATGGTGCTGCTCGCCAGTCGGCTCCCGGCGGTGGAGCGGGCCGTGGGCTTCGACCGCCTGCTGCGGTGGCACCGGCTGCTCGCGCCGTGGCCGATCCTGCTGCTCGTGGCCCACGCCGTGCTGGTCACGGTCGGGGAGGCCCAGGCTGCGAAGAGCGGCTTCGGGGCGGCGGTGCGGTCCGTGGTCCTGGACTACCCCGACGTGCTGGCGGCCACGGTCGGGCTGGCCATCATGGTGGTGATCGGGGTGGTCTCGGTGCGGGCCATCCGGCGACGGCTGCGGCGGGAGACCTGGTGGGCGCTGCACCTGTACCTGTACCTGGCCCTGGCCCTGTCGTTCGCCCACGCCGTGGTCCTCGGGCCGAACTTCGTGGGCCATCCCGTCACGCAAGCGGTCTGGGCGGCGGTCTGGGCGGCCACCGCCGGGGTGGTGCTGGTCTCCCGGTTCGGCCTGCCCCTGGCGCGGAGCCTCCGGCATCAGCTGCGGGTGGTCGAGGTCCATGAGGAGGCGCCGGGCGTGACCTCGGTGGTGTTGCGGGGCCGTCGGCTGGACCGCCTGCCGGTGGCCGGCGGCCAGGTGGTGCTGTGGCGCTTTCTGGCACGTGGCCTGTGGTGGCAGGCGCACCCCTACACCCTCTCGGCCCTCCCCCGACCGCCGTACCTTCGGATCACGGTGCGGGCGGTGGGGGACCACTCGGCCGCCGTTGCCCGGTTGCGGCCCGGCACGCCGGTGGTGTTCGAGGGGCCCTACGGGGCCTTCACGGCCGAGCATCGGCGCCGGCCCCGAGTCCTGCTGGTCGCCGGGGGGATCGGTGTGACCGCCGTCCGGAGCCTGCTGGAGGACCTGCCGCCGGGGAGCGAGCCGGTGGTCCTGCTGCGGGCCCGGCGGGCCGAGGACCTGGCCCTGGCCGACGAGGTGGAGAGCCTGGCCGCCCGGGCGGGGGGGCGGGTGCACCGGCTGGTGGGCCCGCGGGATCGGGTCCGCCTGGATCGGGGTGCCCTGCTGCGGCTGGTCCCGGACCTCGGGCAGCGGGACGTGTACGTGAGCGGGCCGCCGAGCCTGGTGGCGGAGCTGCGGCGAACCTGCCGGCGCCTGGGGGTGCCGGGGGCCAGCTTCCACGGGGAGGCTTACGCGCTATGAGCTGGCGTGGCCCCCTCGTGCTGGTGGGCACGGTCGCCGGGGTGATCGGCGTGCTCACCTACCGGACTCCCCAGGGCTCGGTGCAGCAGGCCCGGCCGGGCACGGGTGCGACGAGCGGGTCGGGTGCCGGACAATCCGCGAGCCAGGGCTCGAGCGGGAACGGAGCCGGTTCGTCGGCTTCTGGGGGCGGCAGCTCGGGCAGCGCGAGCTCCGCCGGGTCGGGGAGCACCGGCTCGAGCGGCAGCGGCGCCAGCGGCACGGTGACGGTGCAGGGTGCGGTGGAGGACTACGGCTACGGGGCGCTCTCGGTCGACGTGACGTTCAGCGGTCGGCGGATCACGAACGTGTCGGTGGCGAGCCTGCAGGTCGCCGAGTCGCTCTCCCAGCAGATCGCCGACGCGGCGGTGCCGCAGCTGCGCCAGGAGGTCCTCGACGCCCAGAGTGCCCAGATCGCCGGGGTGTCGGGGGCTACCTTCACGAGCCAGGCGTACGCCGCCTCGGTCCAGAGCGCCATCGATCGGAGCGCAAGGTGACCGCGGCTGGCGCGCCGAGCCCGGATCGGCCAGGCGCCCGTGACGGCTGGTGGCGGGAGACGGTGGCGGTGATGGGCACGGTGGTCTCGTTCGCGCTCCGCCCGGGGCCGGGAGGAGAGGCCGAGGCGGCCCGTGCGGTGGTGGCGGCGGGCGAGCTGCTGCGGGAGGTCGACGAGCGGTTCTCGACGTGGCGGCCGCAGAGCCCCTTGAGCCGGTTCCGGCGGGGGGCCAGCGACCTGGACGAGCTGCCGGACGAGGTCGCGGGCGAGCTCGCCGCGGTCCTCGAGCTGTGCCTGGCGGCCCGGCAGCTGAGCGGGGGCTGGTTCGATCCCTGGGCGCTGCCCGGCGGGGTGGACCCGACAGGGCTGGTGAAAGGCTGGGCGGTCGAGCGGGCCCTGGGCCCACTGGTGGCCGCCGGGGTCCGGGCCGCGGTGGTGAACGCCGGTGGGGACGCGGTGGTGCTGGGGCCGCCCGGCGGAGCGAACGAGGCCTGGGCCGCCCTCGGCCCGGGCTGGGGGCCGGGGGGGCGGCCGGGGGTGCGCTTCGGGGTGGCCCATCCGTTCCGGCCAGGTGCCCTGGCGTGCGTGGTGCGGGTCCGTCGGGCCATCGCCACCTCGGGGAGCAGCGCCCGGGGCGCGCACTTCGTCGATCCCGGCACCGGCGAGCGGACCCGAGGGAAGGTGGCCCAGGCGACGGTGGTGGGCCCCAGCCTGGCCCTGGCCGACGCCCTGGCCACGGGCCTGGTGGTGGGGGGCGAGGCGGCCCTGGCCTCCGTCGGTCAGCTGCCGGGCTACGAGGCCTACCTGGTGGGCTTCGACGGGGTGGAGCTGGCCACGGACGGGTTCCCCTTCGAGCCGCTCAGCTCGGCTCGGGTCGGCTGACCTCGCCGGCCCCGGCCTGCTGGGCCCCGGTCTGGTGGGCCCCGGCCTGGTGGGCCCCGGCCTGGTGGGCCCCGGCGATCTGGACGTAGGCGAGACGGATCTGGGCGAGGGCGTCGACGAGGGACTCCCGGGCGTCGCCGAGGCGGTCGGCCACGGCGTCGACGAGGCCGCCGAGGGCGTCGACCGCGAGGCGGGCCTCGTCGAGGCGGGGCGGCGTCGCGGAGAGGTGGAGGGCGGCGAGCTCGAAGAGGCCGTAGGCGTGGTTGGCGACGACCACGGCAGCGGGGGTGGCGAGGAGCTGGCGGCGAAGCTCGGCCAGGGCCTCGTGGTCCGCTCCCGGCTGGGTGCGGCTCGGCGAGCCGGTTTCAGGGCGAGCGGGGGCCGGGCCTGGGGCCTGACCGACCGGTCGTTCCCCGTCGGGGGTCCAGAGGCTGCTCACAGCTGCTACCCTAGGCGCCTCGGACAGACGGGAAGTGGGGTGCCGCGCCAGGCTCCCCCACCCGGCCACCGGAGGGTGCGCCGGGTCACGGTGCATCGGCCCCTGGGGCCGAGGCGGCGGCCCCAGCTTCCCACGGCGGCCCGGAGCGGTTCCGGGCCAGGAACGATGGGAGGGATGCCGCATCGCCACCGCCCCGACGACGAGTGAGCCTCGGATCAACGAGCGGATCCGGGCTCGGGAGGTCCGGCTGGTCGCCCCGGACGGGCGGCAGCTCGGGATCAAGCCGCTGCCCGAGGCCCTGGCCATTGCCCGGCAGATGGACCTGGACCTGGTCGAGGTCGCTGCCCAGGCCAATCCGCCGGTGTGCCGCATCATGGACTACGGGAAGTTCAAGTTCGATGCGGCCCAGCGGGCCCGGGAGTCGCGGCGCAAGGCGGTCACGACCGGGATCAAGGAGATGAAGTACCGGCCGAAGATCGGGCCGGGCGACTTCGAGACCAAGACCCGCCAGGTGCAGCGCTTCTTGAGCGAGGGCCACAAGGTGAAGGTGACGATCATGTTCCGGGGCCGGGAGGTCTTCCACCCGGAGCTGGGCAAGCGGATCCTGGACCGGGTGGCCGAGCAGGTGGACGGGTTGGCCCGGGTCGAGACCGAGGCCCGGTTGGACGGGCGGAACATGGTGATGGTGCTGGCGCCGGACAAGCGGGCCCGGCAGGCCGCGGCGGCGAAGGCGGCCCGGGACGGCGGCGAGGGTGCCGGCGAGTCCGCAGGGGCCGGCCCGGAGCCGGCGGCCGGCGGCGGCCCGGGTGCGGCGGACGGGAACGGGACGGGCTCGCCGACGGCGGGCTGAGCCGGAGCGGGAGCGCCGGCTGGAACGGGCCGGGGCGCGAGCGCCGGCCGGGAGCAGGGAGAGACGGGCATGCCGAAGATGAAGACCGACCGCGGGGCAGCGAAGCGGTTCAAGGTGACGGGGACGGGCCGGCTGCGGCGCCGGCAGGCCATGCGGTCGCACCTGCTCGAGAAGAAGCCGACGCGCCGGACGCGGCGGTTGGCCGGCGAGGTGGAGGTGGCGCCGGCGGACCTGCGAGCGGTCCGGCGGATGCTGGGACGGTGACCGGGCCCGCCGGTCCCGCCGGGGGGATCCCGGGGGGACGGGCGGGGCACGCGAGGATGGGGCGGCGCCGTGGGTGTCGTCGTGGGCGCCGCAGGGTCGGCGTGGGAGAAAGGAGCTGGCGATGGCCAGGGTGAAGCGGTCGCTGCACGGCCGGAAGCACCATCGGGCGATCCTGGAGCAGGCCCAGGGGTACTACGGCAACCGGAGCCGGACGTTCAAGGCGGCGAACGAGGCGGTGATGCACGCCTTGCAGTACGCCTACCGGGACCGGCGGGCCCGCAAGGGCGACTTCCGGCGGCTGTGGATCCAGCGGATCAACGCGGCGGCCCGGGCGCACGGGCTGAGCTACAGCCGCTTCGTGGCCGGGCTGAAGCTGGCCGGGGTGGCGGTCGACCGGAAGGTCTTGGCCGACCTGGCGGTCCACGACGAGCAGGCCTTCGGGCGGCTGGCCGCGGTGGCGTCGTCGGCGTTGGCGGCCGAGGCGCCCCGCGAGGGCGAGGGGGTCGGCTGAGCCCAGGGCTGGGGCTGCGCCACCAGCGGGTCCAGCGGCTCCGGCGGCTGCTGGCCCGGCGGAGCGTGCGACGAGCCGAGGGGGTCTTCGTGGTCGAAGGCCCGAGCGTGCTGGCCGCGGCGCTGGCGGCGGGCGCCGAGGTCGAGGGCGTATACCTGGCGCCGGGGGCACCGGAGCGGGTGCAGGTGCTGGCCGAGCAGGCGGCGGCCGGCGGGGCGCGGGTCTTCGAGCTGGCGCCGGGGGTCCTGGAGCGGGTGGCGGACACGGTGACCCCCCAGCCGGTGCTGGCGGTGGTGCGCCAGCCGCGGCCGTCGTGGGCGTCGCTCGGGCGGGCCAGCCTGGCGGTGGTCCTGGCGGGGGCCCGGGACCCGGGGAACGCCGGGACGGTGGTGCGGAACGCGGCGGCAGCCGGGGCCGACCTGGTGGTGTTCGGGGAGGAGAGCGTGGACCCCTTCAACCCGAAGACCGTGCGGGCCTCGGCAGGAGCGGTGCTGGTCGTGCCGGTGCTCTGCGGACCAGCCCTCGAGGCGCTGGCCGGGCTGCGGGCCGGGGGTACTCGGGTCCTGGCCGCGGTGGCGCGGGGTGGCCAGCCGCACACCGAGGTGGACCTGGCCCGTCCGGTGGCCCTGGTGCTGGGGAACGAGGCGGCCGGGCTGGACCCGGCCGTGGCCGGGGCGTGCGACGAGCAGGTGAGCGTGCCCATGCCAGGGGCGGTGGAGTCGCTGAACCTGGCGTCGGCCGCCGCGGTGCTCCTGTTCGAGGCGGTGCGCCAACGATCTAACCTGCCCGACGTGCCGAGGGCAGGCGAGGGGTCGAAGGGGCCGGGCGGCCGATGGTAGGGGAGGCGGGCGGCGACGCCGAGGGCCAGGAGGGCCCCTTGGCGGATCCGGCGGTCGACCCGGCGGGCTGGACGGCCGGGGCGCTGGCGAGGATCGACAGCGCAACGAGCCTGGCCGCCCTGGAAGGGCTGGCGCAGGCGCTGACGGGCAAGGCCTCGGCCCTGGCCCAGGCGCATCGGCGGCTGGGCAGCTTGGACGCGGCCGAGCGGCGGGCGGTCGGTCAGGCGCTGCACGAGGCCCGGACGAGGGTCGAGGCGGCCCTGGCCGAGCGGCGGGCCCAGGTGGCGGCGGCGGAGCGTGAGGCCCAGGTGGCAGCCGAGCGGCTGGACCTGAGCGAGGTCCTGGCCGCCGTGGGCGCCGCGGCCCTGGGGGCGCGGTCGCCCGCGATGCTCGGGGTGGCGGGACGGGGCCATCGGCACCTGGTGGAGCGGACCCGGGAAGAACTCGAGGAGGTCTTCGTGGGCCTGGGCTTCGAGGTGGCCGAGGGGCCGGAGGTGGAGACCGACTGGTTCAACTTCGAGGCGCTCCACATGCCCCCCGGCCACCCTGCCCGGGGCATGTTCGACACGTTCTACCTGGAGGTGGCCGGGGCGCCCCCGGGGGCGGTGCTGCTGCGCACCCACACCTCCCCGGTGCAGGTCCGGCTGCTGCGTTCCCGGCCGCTGCCCCTGGCGGTGGTGATCCCTGGGCGCTGCTACCGGCGGGACACCCCCGACGCCCGGCACCTGCCGACCTTCCACCAGGTCGAGGGCCTGGTGGTCGGGCAGGGGGTGACCTTCGGGGACCTGGCGGGGACGATCGAGGCCTTCACCCAGGCCTACTTCGGGCCGCGGATCGCGGCCCGCCTTCGACCGGCGTTCTTCCCGTTCACCGAGCCTTCGGCGGAGTTCGAGATCACCTGCACGATCTGCGAGGGGGCCGGCTGCCGGACCTGTTCGCAGACCGGCTGGGTCGAGCTGGGGGGCTGCGGGATGGTGGACCCCGCGGTGCTGGAGGCCGCCGGGGTGGACCCCGAGGCGGCCCAGGGCTTCGCCTTCGGCTTCGGCATCGACCGCCTGGCCCAGATGCGGCACGGGATCGCCGACATGCGAGTCCTGCTCGACAACGACCTGCGGCTGCTGCGGCAGCCCTGAGGGGACCAGGAGGACGGCCCGTGCGGGTGCCCTTGTCGTGGCTGGCCGACTTCGTCGCCCTGCCGGAGGACTGGCGGGAGGTGGCCCGGACCCTGGACGACCTGGGCCTGGTGGTCGAGGGGGTCGAGGAGACCGGGGTGGGCCTGGAGCAGGTGGTGGTGGCCGAGGTGCTGGCCATCGACGCCATCCCGGGGGCGGACCGGATCCGGCGGGTCGAGGTGGACGCCGGGTCGGGCCGGGTGCAGGTGGTCTGCGGGGCGTGGAACTTCGCCGAGGGCGACCTGGTGGCCCTGGCTCCCCCCGGCACAGTGCTGCCCGGGGGGGTGCGGATCGAGCGGCGGCGGCTGCGGGGGGTGGAGTCGGCCGGCATGCTCTGCTCGGCCCGGGAGCTCGGGCTCGGGGAGGACCAGAGCGGCCTGCTGATCCTGGGCGGTCGGAACGGCCGGGGTTCGCTCGGGGGGACCGGGGACCTGCAGCCGGGCCAGCCCCTGGCCGAGGCCCTGGGGGAAGGGCCGGACGTGGTGCTGGACGTGGCGGTCGAGACGAACCGGCCGGACGCCTTGAGCATCGTGGGCATCGCCCGGGACCTGGCGGCCCGCTGGGGCCAGCCGCTCCGGCTGCCCGAGGTGTCGGCTGCGACCCTCGGCCCGGTCCCGACCGGGGAGCTGTGCAGCGTGGTGGTGGAGGACCCGGACCTCTGTCCCCGGTTCACCGCCTGGGTGCTGACCGAGGTGACCGTCCGGCCCTCCCCGGCCCTGGTGGCCCGGCGGCTGCGCCTGGCCGGCATGCGGGCGATCGACAACGTCGTGGACGCCTCGAACTACGTCATGCTGGAGCTGGGCCAGCCGACCCACCCCTACGACCTTGACGCCCTGGCTGGGCCGGGCCTGCGGGTGCGGGCCGGGCGGCCCGGGGAGGAGGTGGTGACCCTCGACGGCCAGGTCCGGCGGCTCGGGGCCCGGCAGGTGGCGCCGGCGGACGACCGGCGGGACTGCGTGATCTGCGACGCCGAGGACCGGCCCGTCGGGGTGGCCGGGGTGATGGGCGGGGCCAGCAGCCAGATCGGGCCGGGGACCCGCCGGGTGCTCCTGGAGGCCGCCTACTTCGACCCGATGGCCGTGGCCCGGACCTCGGCCCGGCTGGCCCTGCGGAGCGAGGCGTCAGTGCGCTTCGAGCGGGGCTGTGACCCCGCGGGGATCGAGCGGGCGGTCGGCCGGCTGGTGACGGTGCTCGGCTGGTCGGTGCCCGAGCTGCGGGTGGCGCCCGACCCCCTGGACGTGGTCGGGAACCCTCCGGGGCCCCGGCCGGTGCGGCTGCGGCTGGGCCGGTTGAACGGGGTGCTGGGCACGAGCTTCGAGGCGACCGAGGTCCGGGCCCTCCTGGACCCCTTGGGGTTTGCGAGCGAGCCGGGAGCGAGCGGCGAGGAGCTGGTGGTGACGGTGCCGTCGTTCCGGCCCGACGCCTCCCGGGAGATCGACGTGGTGGAGGAGGTGGCCCGCCTCTACGGCTACCGCCGGTTGCCCCGGCGGCGGTTCCGGCCGGACCAGGTCGGGCGGCTCGGGGCGACCCAGCGGCTGCGGCGGGTCCTCCGGGAGGCCCTCTGCGGACTGGGCTGCGAGGAGGCCTGGACGCCGTCGCTGCTGCGGCCCGGCGACGACGAGCTCGCCGGGCTCGGCCCCGGCGGGGTGGTGGTGGCGAACCCGCTCACGCCCGAGGAGTCGGTCCTCCGGCGGAGCCTGCGCCCGGGCCTGTTGCGGGCACTGGCGTTCAACCGGGGCCGGCAGCTGGAGGGCCTGCGGCTCTTCGAGCTGGGACGGGTGTTCCCCGAGCCGGACCCGGCCCGAGTGGCCGAGGTCCTCGAGGGGCGGGACCCGGAGCGTTCGGTGCTCGAGGAGCGGGAGGTCCTGGCCGTGGCCCTGGCCGACCCCGGCGACGACGCCCGGGCCGCCGCGCTGTGCTGGACGGTGCTGGCCGAGGCGACCCGGGTCGTCGGGGTGACCCTGGCGCAGGCCGGGTTCGGCCCGGCGGCGGTCGTGCCGGGCCTGCACCCGACCCGGAGCGCCTGGCTGACGGGCGCCGACGGCGCCGTGCTGGGGGCGCTCGGCGAGGTGGATCCGGCGGTCCTGGCGGCCTTCGGGGTGGGCGGACAGCGGGTCGGGTGGCTGGAGCTCGACCTGGGGGTGCTGCGGGCCCAGCCCCACCGGGCCGACCAGCTGGTCCCCGCCAGCCGTTTCCCGGCCAGCGACGTGGACCTGGCCTTCGTGGTCGGCCCCGAGCTGGCCGCCGAGCGGCTTCGCCAGGCGCTCCAGCAGGCTGCCGAGGAGGCCGCGGGGGAGAGCCTGGAGGCGGTGGCCCTCTTCGACGTCTACCAGGGCCCGCCGCTGGGGGAGGACGAGCGGAGCCTGGCGTTCCGGCTGCGGTTCCGCTCCCCGGAGCGGACCCTGCGGGACGAGGAGGTGGCGGCCTGGCGGGTGGCGTGCATCGAGGTGGCCGAGCGGCTGGGGGCCCGCTTGCGCTAGGCATGGGGCATGGAGCCGTTCTGGAGCCTGGCCCCCTTGGCGGCGTCGCTGCGCCGCAAGGAGCTGCAGCCGAGCGAGGTGCTGGAGGAGACCCTGGCCCGGATGGACCGCCTGAACCCGGCCCTCGGGGCGGTGGTCTGGCGGGACGACGACGCAGCCCGGGCGGCCGCCCGGGCGGTCGAGGAGCGGCTCCGGGCCGGCGAGGACCCGGGGCCGTTGGCCGGGGTGCCGCTGCTGGTGAAGGACCTGACGAAGGCGGCGGGACAGCCGGCCACCTACGGCTCGGCCGGCGCGCCCGAGGGCCCCGCGGAGGAGGACGAGCTGGTGGTGGCGGCCTTCCGGCGGGCCGGCGCGGTGCTCTGCGGCCGGACGAACACCCCGGAGCTCGGCCCGCTGCCGGTGACCGAGAACCGGCGCTACGGCGTGACCCGGAACCCCTGGGACCCGAGCCGGACCCCGGGCGGGTCGAGCGGGGGCTCGGCGGCGGCGGTGGCCGCCGGCATGGTGGCCGTGGCCCACGCGAACGACGGCGGGGGCTCGATCCGGATCCCGGCCAGCTGCTGCGGGCTGGTGGGCCTGAAGCCCAGCCGCTCGCGGGTGCCGAGCGTGACCCCGGGGTGGCTGGGCTGTTCGGTCGAGGGGGCGCTGGTCCACACGGTCGAGGACGCCGCGCTGGTCCTCGACGTCATCTCGGCCCCCGACCCCACGGTCTGGGAGTGGGCTCCGCCGCCCCCGCGGCCCTTCGTCGAGGAGCCCGGCCAGGACCCGGGCTCGTTGCGGGTCGGGCTCGTGACCAGCTCGGCGCTCGGGCTGCCCCTCGCCCCGGCGTGCCGGGAGGCGGCCGAACGGGCCGCCCGGGCTCTCGAGGAGCTGGGGCACCGGGTCGAGGAGGTGGCCGATCCCCTGGACCTGTCCCTGGTGGAGCCGTTCCTGCAGGTGGTGAACGCCGCCTACGGAGACTACGAGGACCTGGACTGGAGCCGGGTCGAGCCCCACAACCAGCGGGGCCTGGCGGCGGGGCGGGCGGTGGACAGCGTGACCCTGGTCAGCTCGCTGCGGCAGCTCCGGCGGGGCACCCGGGGGATGGTGCGGCGGTTCCTCGAGCAGGTGGACCTGCTGGTCACCCCGACCATGACCATCGAGCCCCCTGAGGCGGGGGCCGTGCTGGCCGAGGCGGAGGCGAGCGAGGGCCCGGCCCCGACGGTGCTGGCCATGGTGGCCTTCACGGTGCCCTGGAACCTGACCGGCCAGCCGGCGATGAGCCTGCCCCTCCATCAGGCCCCCTCGGGGCTGCCCGTCGGGGTTCAGCTGGTCGGCCCGCCCTTCGGGGAGGCCCGGCTGCTGCAGGTGGCCGCCCAGCTCGAGGGGGCCCTGCCCTGGGGGGACCGGCATCCCCGGGTGCCGTGAGGACCTGGCGGTGAGCCCCGCGGGGCGGTCCCTCGGCGTCCCGGCGGTGCTCCGGCCGGCGGCCACCGTGGTGGTCCTGCGGGACCGGGCCGACGACGAGGCCGAGGGGATCGAGGTGCTGCTGGTCCGGCGGGGCGAGGCGGGAGCCTTCGGGGGCCTCTGGGCGTTCCCCGGCGGCCAGGTCGAGCCGACCGACGCCGACCCCGGGGCCCCGGGCGACGAGCTGGCCGCTGCCCGGCGGGCGGCGGTGCGGGAGGTGGCCGAGGAGACCGGGCTGGTCCTCGGCGCTGCCGACCTCGTGCCCTTGGCGCGCTGGACCCCGCCACCCGAAGCCCCTCGGCGCTTCCAGACCTGGTTCTTCGTGGCCGAGCTCGCCCCGGACGCGGTCGGCCGGGCTCCCCAGCAGGTGGCGGTCGACGGCCAGGAGCTCGTGGCGCACCGTTGGCTGGCCCCCCGCGAGGCCCTGGCCGCCCACGACCGGGGCGAACTGGCCCTGGCCCCGCCGACCTGGCTGACCCTCTGGCAGGTCGGCGGCGGCGACGGCCCGCCCCCGGCGAGTGCCCGCCGTGCCCTCGAGACCTTCGCGGGCCGAGCGCCGGGCAGCTTCACCACCCGGATCCTCCAGGTGGGGGAGACCCGCCTGGCCCTCTGGGAGGGCGACGCCGCCTACCGGGGCGGGTCCTTGGACCAGCCCGGTCCCCGGCAGCGGCTCTGGATGGTGCCGGGGGCCTGGCGTCTGGAGTGGGCCCCCTGACGAGGACCGCCGCCGTCCCCGACGCCGGGCGGCTGCCGGCTCGATCTGGCAGACTCCTGCATGGACTGACTGATCAGTCGAGATCGGGGTCGAGGAGGGGCGATGGAAGGCTGGTCGGAGGAGCACCTGGCGCTGCGCAAGGCGGTCCGGGCCTTCGTGGAGGCGGAGGTCGAGCCGCTGGTGGACGAGCTCGAGCACGGGGACCTGCCGCCCTACGGGGTCATCCGGAAGCTCGTCCGGACCTTCGGCCTGGACGAGCTGGCCCGCCAGCGGGTCGACCGGCTGGTGGCGCGCCGGCGGGCGGCCGAGGCCGGCGCGGCGGCGGGGCAGGGGGCCGAGGAGGGGGCCGGGCAGCCCGCAGCCGGCGGCCTGGCCTTTGCCCTGGTGCCGGTGATCGAGCTCTCCCGGGTCTGTCCGGGGATCGTGACCGCCATGGGGGTGAGCCTGGGCCTGGCCGCCGGGACCATCCTGCGGTCGGGCACGGCCGAGCAGGTCGAGCGCTGGGGCCGGGACCTGGCCACCTTCGAGAAGGTCGGGGCCTGGGCCATCACCGAGCCGGACTCGGGCTCCGACGCCCTGGGCGGCATGCGGACCACGGCCCGGCCCGACGGGGACGGCTTCGTGCTGAACGGCTCGAAGACCTTCATCACGAACGGCCCCCACGCCGACACCATCGTGCTCTACGCCAAGCTGGACGACGGCAGCGGCGTCCCGCCCCGGCAGCGGCCGGTGCTGACCTTCGTCCTGGACCGGGGCATGGCCGGCTTGGCGCAGTCGCCGCCGCTGCGGAAGATGGGCCTGCACTCCTCGCCGACCGGTGAGCTGTTCCTGAGCGACGTCCGGGTCGGCATGGACCGGCTCCTCGGCGGTCCGGCGGCCCTGGCGGCGCCGGCCGGGCGGGAGAGTGCGAAGGAGAACTTCACGGCCGAGCGGGCCGGGGTGGCGGCCATGGCCCTCGGGGTCATCGAGCGCTGCCTGGAGCGCAGCGTGGCCTTCGCCAAGGAGCGGACCCTCTGGGAGCGGCCCATCGGCCAGCTGCAGCTGGTCCAGCTGAAGCTGGCGATGATGGAGGTGGCCCGGCTGAACGTCGAGAACCTGGTCCTGCGGGCCCTGGCGGCCGACGCGGCCGGCCGGCCGCTCAGTTTGGCCGAGGCCTCGGCCATGAAGCTCTACGCCGCCCGGGCCGCCGTCGAGGTGAGCCTGGAGGCCGTGCAGCTCATGGGCGGCTCGGGCTACCTGGCCAGTTCCCGGGTCGAGCAGCTGGCCCGGGACGCCAAGGTGTTCCAGATCTACGCCGGGACCGACGAGGTCCAGGTGACCCACGTGGCCCGGGCCCTGCTCGAGGGCTGAGCCGGTCCCGGGGGGCCCTCGGGCAGACTGGGCGGGTGCCGAGCGTCACCGTGTTCTGCGGCTCGAGCGCCGGTCGGCGGCCGGCGTACCGGGAGGCGGCCCGGACCGTCGGGCGCGCCCTGGCCCGCCGGGGGTGCCGGCTGGTCTACGGGGGTGCCCGAGTGGGGCTCATGGGTGCCCTGGCCGACGCGGCCCTGGAGGCGGGGGGCGAGGTGCTGGGGGTGATCCCGGAGCACCTCCTGGCGAAGGAGCTCGGTCATCCCGGTGTGGGCGAGCTCGAGGTGGTGGCCGACATGCACCAGCGCAAGGCCCGCATGGCTGCCCTGGCCGACGCCTTCGTGGCCCTGCCCGGGGGGATCGGCACCCTGGAGGAGCTCTTCGAGGTCCTCACCTGGGCGCAGCTCGGGCTCCACGGCAAGCCGGTGGGACTGTTGGACGTCGGAGGGTTCTACGACGGTCTGCGGGGGTTCCTCCAGACGGTCGTCGCCGAAGGCTTCCTCCGGCCGGCCGCCGTGGCCGACCTGGTCGTGCGCTGCGATCCGGAGGAGCTCCTGGACGAGCTGCTCGGCGAGGGTGCGGCGGGCTGAGGGCAACCGGGCCCGGGGCCTCACGCCTCCTCGTCGCAGCGCCGGAGCCGGGGGCCGAAGTCGGGTCGGAGACCTCGGCGCAGCTGCGGGGAGAGGCCGTCGAGGAACGACCAGCTGACCGCGTCGGCGAGGTCCGGGTCTCGCTCGAGGGCGGCCTCGAGGCATCCGAGGGCGGCGTGGGCGACGACCGAGGGCGGGCGGGTCCCTTCTGTCCCTTCTGCCGGGTCTGGGCCGGCGGCCGTCTGCGGGGATCCCAGGAGGGCGTCGAGGAGCTCGGCCAGCAGCTCGAGGAGGGTCGCCTCGTCGGGCTCCTCGTCGGTGCTGGCCACCTGCTCGAGGTAGGCGGGGGCGAGCTCGGGGACGGCCAGGAGGAGATCGACCGCCAGCGGGGTGCCGAGCGGAGCCGCCGGAGGCAGGGGATCGGGCATGACCGAAGCATAACAGAACACACTGAAAATGCAACACGTGGCGAGGCTGATTGCATGCTCATGCGTTGAATGTGATAGATATGCGACATGAACGTCGGGATCGTCGGGGGATCGGGCTTCACCGGCATGGAGCTGTTGCGGCTGGCGACCCTCCAGCCGGCCTGGTCGGTCCGGGTGGTGACGGCCCAGCAGCACGCCGGCCAGGCGGTGGCCGACCGGGTGCCGTCGCTGGCCGCCGCCTACCCGACCCTGCGGTTCGAGGCCCTCGACCCCGGGGGGCTCGACGGCTTGGACCTCGTCTTCTTCTGCCTGCCCCACGGGCAGTCCCAGGAGGTCGTCCCGTCCCTGGTGGGACGGGTGGGCCTGGTGGTGGACCTGGCCGCCGACTTCCGCCTGAAGGACCCGGCCGTCTACGAGGCCTGGTACGGCGGCCCGCACCGGGCCCCGGAGCTGCTCGGCCGGTTCGTCTACGGCTTGCCGGAGCTGCACCGGGCCGAGCTGGCCGGGGCCACGCTGGTGGCTGCGCCGGGTTGCTACCCGACGGCGGCGGCGCTGGCCCTGCGTCCCTTCGTGGACGCCGGGGTGGTGGTGCCCGAGGACTGCCTGGTGGACGCGGCCAGCGGGGTCTCGGGCGCGGGGAGCGGCGGCGGGGAGGCCACCCAGTTCGCCACCGTCGACGGGACGTTCAGCGCCTATGGCCTGCCCCGGCACCGGCACACCCCCGAGATCGAGCAGGAGAGCGGGGCCCGGGTCCTCTTCGTCCCCCACCTGGCCCCCATGACCCGGGGCATCCTGGCGACCTGCTACGCCCGCCTGGGGCCCGAACGGACCCTCGACACCGCCGGCGCCCTGGCCCTCCTGGCGGAGCGCTACCGGGGTGAGCCCTTCGTGGTGGTGGACGAACGGCTGCCGACCACGAAGGCCACCCTCGGCTCGAACGCCGTGCACCTCTCGGCCCGAGTGGACGAGCGAACCGGCTGGCTGGTGGTGCTGGCGGCCATCGACAACCTCGTGCGGGGGGCGTCGGGCCAAGCGGTCCAGGCGGCGAACGTGGCCCTTGGAGCGCCGGAGACGACCGGCTTGAGCGGCGTGGGGGTGTACCCGTGAGCGTGACCCGACCGGCCGGTTTCGTCGCCAGCGGCGGGGCCGGGGGCATCAAGCCCGAGGGGAAGCTGGACCTGGCCCTGGTGGCGACGGCCGACGGCGCGGCGGTGCCGGCTGCCGGGGTCTTCACCACGAACAAGGCTGCGGCGGCGCCCGTCCAGGTGTCCCGCCGGCACCTGGCCGCTAGCGGCCAGCGGGCGGCGGCGGTCCTCCTGACGAGCGGGAACGCCAACGCCGCGACCGGCCCGGCGGGGGTGGCGGCGTGCGAGGCGCTCTGCGGGGAGGTGGCCCGGCTGCTCCGGCCCGATGAGGGAATCGCGGCCGAGGCGGTCCTGATCTGTCAGACCGGTCTCATCGGGTTCCCGTTCCCCCTGGAGGTCGTCCGTCCTCGTCTGCCAGCCCTGGTCGCCGGACGGGGCCCCGGGCGGGAGCAGGCCGAGCTGGCAGCCCGGGCGATCATGACGACCGACACGGTCCCGAAGGAGGTGGCGGTCGAGGGCGAGGGGTGGACGGTCGGCGGCATGGCCAAGGGCGCGGCCATGCTCTCGCCGCGGATGGCCACGATGCTGGCGGTGCTGACCACCGACGCGGTGGTCGAGCCGGCGGTGCTCCAGGCGGCGCTCCGACAGGCCATCGAGCCGACCTTCAATCGCCTGAGCGTCGACGGGGCCACCTCGACGAACGACACCGTGCTGGTCCTGGCCAGCGGGGCCAGTGGCCGGCGACCCTCGGCCGACGCCCTCGCCGCGGCCCTCACCGACGCCTGCGGCCGGCTGGCCCGGCAGATGGCCCAGGACGCCGAGGGGGGCACGAAGGTGGCGGTGGTGCGGGTCGAGGGCGCCCTCGACGACGAGGAGGCCCACCGGGCCGCCCGGAAGGTGGCCGAGTCCCAGCTCGTCCAGTGCTCCTTGAACGGCGCCGACCCCTACTGGGGCCGGGTGGTGAGCGAGCTCGGGGCGGCCCAGGTGGCCTTCGAGCTGGACCGGGTGCGCGTGGCCTATGGCGGCGTCGAGGTCTGCCGGGCGGGGGTGGCGGTGCCCCACGACACCGAGGCGGTGGCCGCCCACCTGGCCGGCCGGGAGGTGGAGATCACCTGCGATCTCGGCTTGGGAACCGGCCGGGCGGCGGTGCTGACCACGGATCTGAGCGAGGGCTACCTGGCCGAGAACCGGAGGACCTCGTGAGCGCCCCCGGGGTCGACCAGGTCACGCCCGATCCCCGCCGGCCCGGGTCCCTGCCGCGGGGCGCGGCGGTGCCAGGCGCCGCCGAGAAGGCGGCGGTGCTGGTGGAGGCCCTGCCCTACATCCGTCGGTTCTGGGGGGCGGTGGTCGTGGTGAAGTACGGGGGCAACGCCCTCGGGGCCGAGGGCACCGGCGGGGAGGCGGCCGCCCGGGCCTCGTTCGCCGAGGACGTGGTCCTCATGCGCTCGGTCGGCATGCTGCCGGTGGTGGTCCACGGGGGCGGCCCCCAGATCGGCGAGCTCATGGCCCGGTTGGGCAAGGAGCCCGAGTTCCGGGACGGCCTGCGGGTCACCGACGCCGAGACCCTCGAGATCGCCCGGATGGTCCTGGTCGGCAAGGTGAACCGGGACCTGGTCTCGGCCATCAACGTCCACGGGCCCCTGGCGGTGGGCCTCTCGGGCGAGGACGCCAACCTCATCCAGGCCGCGGCCCGGGACGAGTCCCTGGGCTACGTGGGCGACGTGGCGGCGGTCGATCCCACGATCCTGCAACGGCTCCTGGCCCAGGGCCTGATCCCGGTGGTGGCCACCATCGGGGCCGACCCGGCCGGGCAGGCCTACAACATCAATGCCGACACCGTGGCAGGGGCCCTGGCCGAGGCCCTCGAGGCGACCAAGCTCGTCTACCTCACGGACGTCGCCGGTCTGCGGGCCGACCCGGAGGACCCCGGCAGCGTCCTGGCCCAGTGCCGGCCCGAGGACCTGGACCGGCTCGTGGCTGAGGGCGCGGCCCGGGGCGGCATGGTGCCGAAGGTGCGGGCCTGCGCCCACGCCGTGCGCCACGGGGTGCGCCAGGCCCACATCCTCGACGGGCGGGTGCCCCACGCATTGCTGCTGGAGGTCTTCACCGACGCCGGGGTCGGCACCATGGTGACCGCCGAGCCCGGCGTCGGTGCGTCCGGGGAGGAGACACGATGACCGACCGGCCGAGCCGGCTCATGCCGACCTACGCCCCGGCGCCGGTGACCTTCGTCCGGGGTCGAGGTTGCGAGCTCTACGACGACACCGGGCGGCGCTACCTGGACTTCCTGAGCGGCATCGCGGTGGTCTCCCTCGGCCACGCCCACCCGGCGGTGGCCGAGGCCCTGGCCAGCCAGGCCCGGACCCTGCTGCACGTCTCGAACCTCTTCCGGACGACCCTCGGGGAGGAGGTCGCCGGGCTGCTCGACGACCTGGTCGGGGACGGCCAGCCGGCTGGCGGCCTGGTCTTCTTCTGCAACTCCGGGGCCGAGGCGAACGAGGCGGCCATCAAGCTGGCGCGCCGAGCCCGCCCAGGACGGCCGGTGGTGGTGAGCGCCGTCGGCTCCTTCCACGGCCGGACCCTCGGGGCGCTGGCGGCCACGGGGCAACCCGAGAAGCAAGCCCCCTTCGCCCCCCTGCCGGGGGGTTTCCGCCAGGTGCCCTACGACGACCTGCCGAGCCTCGAGGACGCCATGGGCGACGGGCAGGTCGGGGCGGTGCTCCTGGAGGCCATCCAGGGCGAGGCCGGGGTGGTCGAGCCCCGGCCCGGCTACCTCCGGGCCGTGGCCGAGCGCTGCCGGGAGGCCGGGGCCCTGCTCATGGTGGACGAGGTCCAGACCGGCCTGGGTCGCACCGGGCGGTGGTTCGCCTTCCAGCACGAGGGGGTCGAGCCCGACGTCGTGACCGTGGCGAAGGCCCTCGGCAACGGGGCGCCGATCGGCGCGTGCTGGGCCCGGCGGGAGGTGGCCGAGGCGTTCGAGCCGGGTGACCACGGCACGACCTTCGGGGGCCAGCCGCTGGCCGCCGCGGCGGCGCGGGCTACCCTCCAGACCATGGTCGAGCTGGGAGCGCCCGAACGGGCCGAGCGGGCCGGCCGACGGCTGCGGGAGGGCCTGCGCGGACTCCCCGGGGTGGCCGAGGTGCGGGGCAAGGGGCTGCTGCTCGGCGTGGGGCTCGAGGAGCCGCGGGCGAAGGCGGTGACGACCGAGGCGCTTCGGGCCGGCCTGGTGGTGAACGCTCCTCGTCCCGACACCCTGCGGCTGGCCCCGCCCCTCCTGGTGAGCGAGGCCGAGGTCGACGAGGCCCTTGGGATCCTCGGCGGGGTCCTGGAGCGCACGGGGGGAGGATCGTGACCCCGCGCGGGACCCGGCACGTCCTCGACGTCGACGACCTGTCCTGCGAGGAGCTGACCGCCATCTTGGACCTGGCCGAGCGACCCCCGTCCTCCCTTCCCCCCGTCCTGGCCGGCCAGGGCGTCGCCCTCGTCTTCCAGCGCCCCTCGGCCCGGACCCGGAATGCCGCCGAGATGGCGGTCGTGGCCTTGGGGGGCCACCCGGTGACCATCGGGGCCGAGGAGGTCGGGATCGACCGGCGGGAGAGCGCCGAGGACGTGGCCCGCACCCTGGCCTGCTACCACGCCGCGGTCTGCGCCCGGGTGGCCGAGCACCAGACCCTGGCCCGCATGGCCCGGGCCCTCGACGACGCCGAGCGCAACGTCCCGGTGGTGAACCTGCTCTCGGACCTGGCCCACCCGACCCAGGCGTTGGCCGACCTGCTGACCCTTCGCCAGCACCTCGGCGGCCTGGCCGGGGCGACGGTGGCCTACGTGGGGGACGCGAACAACGTCTGGCGGTCCTTGGCCCTGGCCTGCGCCATGAGCGGGGTGCGCCTGCGGACTGCCTCGCCCGAGGGCTACGGGCCTGACCCCGACGACCTGGCCCGGATCGGCCGGGCGGGGGGCGAGGTCGAGGTCGGGAACGACCCGGAGGAAGCGGTCTGCGGGGCCGACGCCATCTACACCGACGTGTGGACCTCCATGGGCCAGGAGGACGAGGCGGAGCTGCGGCGGGCGGCCTTCGCCGGGTTCACCGTCGACGAGCGCCTCCTCGGGGTGGCCCCGGCGGCGGTCGTCCTGCACTGTCTGCCGGCCCACCGCGGCGAGGAGATCAGCGCCGGGGTGCTCGAGGGGCCACGGAGCCTGGTCTGGCGGCAGGCGGAGAACCGCATGCACGCCATGCGGGGCCTGCTGGCCTGGCTCTTCGGGGCGGCCGACGACGCTCGGGGGACGCCGGGGGCCTCGGGGCCGGCCGGTCCCGTCGGGACGTGAGCCTCTCCAAGCAGCAGCGCCAGCACCTGGTGGCCCAGTTGCTGGAGCGGGAGCGGGTGGCCAGCCAGGCCCAGCTGGTCGCCCTGTTGGCGGAGCGGGGGGTGAAGGCCACCCAGGCCACCGTCTCCCGTGACCTCGAGGAGCTCGGGGCGGTGAAGATCCGGGTCGCCGGCGGCGAGACCGCCTACGCCCTGCCCGAGCTGCCGGTCCAGCAGATCGTGCCGCCGGACCACCTCCGGCGGGTCCTCGGGGAGTGGGCCGTGGCCGTGGCTTGGTCCGGACCCCTGGTGGTCGTGCGGACCCCGCCGGGCTCGGCGCACGTCGTGGGCTCGGCCCTGGATCGCAGCGGCCTGGTCGGGGTGGTGGGCACGGTCGCCGGTGACGACACGGTGCTCGTCGTGGTGGAGGAGGCTGTCGGGGCGGCGACCGTGGGTCGGCGCCTGCGGGTGCTGGCCGGTTTGGACCCCGAGGAGGACGCCGAGGACGCGCCGGTCGAGGGAGGAGCAGGGGAATGACCCTCTGGGAAGGCCGGCTGGGCCGGCAGACCGCCGAGGAGGTCATGGCCTACACGGCCAGCCTCGGCTTCGATCGCCGCTTGGCGGTCCACGACCTGATCGGCTCCCGGGCCCACGTCCGGGGCCTGGCCCGAAGCGGGCTGCTCGCCGAGGAGGAGGCCGCGATCCTCCTGGCCGCTCTCGACCGGGTCGAGGCCGAGCTCGCCAGTGGCGACTTCGTCTTCCAACCCGGCGACGAGGACATCCACACCGCCGTCGAGCGACGGGTGACCGAGATCGCCGGGGACGTCGGGGCGAAGCTCCACACCGGCCGCAGCCGCAACGACCAGGTGGCCACCGACCTGCGGCTCTACTGCCGCCAGGCCCTCGGCGAGGTGGCCCAAGCCGTCGTGGCCCTCATGGGGGTCCTGGCGGAGCGGGCAGCCGAGGCCGGCGATGCCTACCTGCCCGGCTACACGCACCTCCAGCGGGCCCAGCCGGTGCTCCTGGCGCACCACCTGCTGGCCCACGCCTGGGCCTTCGACCGGGACCTCGAACGCCTGGTCCAGACGGTGGACCGCTTGAACGTCTCGCCGCTCGGGGCGGGTGCCCTGGCGGGGTCCTCGCTGCCCCTCGACCCTGACGGGGTGGCCGCCGAGCTGGGGTTCGCTGGCCGCTTCGCCAACTCGCTCGACGCCGTGGCCGACCGGGACTTCGTCGCCGAGGCCCTCTTCGACCTCGCCCTGCTCGGCATCCACCTCTCCCGCCTGGGCGAGGAGCTCGTCTTGTGGT
>NZ_JAKHEX010000011.1:0-5000 GCF_023130475.1 Aciditerrimonas ferrireducens | reverse complement strand
CGGTTGATATTCCGGTACCACCGTGCCCGCGCCCAACCCAAGCCAGGTGTCCTAAGGGGCTGACCTTCGGGTCGAACCGACCGATCCTGGGGAGGGTAGCGATGAGGGGACGCAGGAGGGTAGGTGAACCCAGGCGCTGGTTGTCCTGGGGTAAGCGTGTAGGGCGAGGTCTAGGCAAATCCGGGCCTCACACAGCCTGAGACGCGACGCCGAGCCGATCCAGGTGAAGTCACTGATCCCATGCTGCCGAGAAAAGCCTCTAGCGAGCTGGCACGGTGCCCGTACCCCAAACCGACACAGGTGGGCAGGTAGAGAATACCGAGGCGATCGGGAGAACTGTGGTTAAGGAACTCGGCAAATTGCATCCGTAACTTCGGGAGAAGGATGGCCCCGTTAGGGTGAAGGACCTCGCGTCCGGAGCTCGAGGGGGTGGCAGATACCAGGGGGAAGCGACTGTTTACTAAAAACACAGGAGCGTGCGAAGTCCTAAGACGATGTATACGCTCTGACGCCTGCCCGGTGCCGGAAGGTTACGGGGAAGGGTTAGCCTTCGGGCGAAGCTCTGAACCTAAGCCCCGGTAAACGGCGGCCGTAACTATAACGGTCCTAAGGTAGCGAAATTCCTTGTCGGGTAAGTTCCGACCTGCACGAATGGCGTAACGACTTCCCCACTGTCTCAACCACAGACCCGGCGAAATTGAAGTACGAGTAAAGATGCTCGTTCGCTGCATCAGGACGGAAAGACCCCGTGGACCTTTACTACAGCTTGATGTTGGGGTTTGGTACGGATTGTGTAGGATAGGTGGGAGACTGTGAAGCCTCGGCGCCAGTCGGGGTGGAGTCGCCGTTGAAATACCACCCTTTTCGTGCCGGGCCCCTAACCTGGGCCCGTGATCCGGGTCAGGGACCGCGTCAGGTGGGTAGTTTGACTGGGGCGGTCGCCTCCTAAAAGGTAACGGAGGCGCCCAAAGGTTCCCTCAGGCTGGTTGGCAATCAGCCGTCGAGTGCAATGGCAGAAGGGAGCTTGACTGCGAGACCTACAAGTCGAGCAGGTGCGAAAGCAGGGCATAGTGATCCAGCGGTTGCGTGTGGAAGCGCCGTTGCTCAACGGATAAAAGGTACCCCGGGGATAACAGGCTCATCTTCCCCAAGAGTCCATATCGACGGGAAGGTTTGGCACCTCGATGTCGGCTCGTCGCATCCTGGGGCTGAAGCCGGTCCCAAGGGTTGGGCTGTTCGCCCATTAAAGCGGTACGCGAGCTGGGTTTAGAACGTCGTGAGACAGTTCGGTCCCTATCCGATGCAGCCGCAGGAGACCTGAGGAAGGCTGTCCCTAGTACGAGAGGACCGGGACGGACGTAGCTCTCGTGTGCCAGTTGTCCTGCCAAGGGCACGGCTGGTTTGCGACCTACGGCTGGGATAAGCGCTGAAAGCATCTAAGCGCGAAGCCCGTTCCAAGATGAGGTCTCCCACAGGGTAACCTGGTAAGGCCCGTGGCTAGACGACCACGTTGATAGGCCGGAGGTGTACGCACGGCAACGTGTTCAGCCGACCGGTACTAATCGGCCGAGGGCTTGGAGAGCGTCGTTGCTCGTGCTCGCAATGGAGGGCTCAGGGTCCAGGCGGCCCGAGTTGGCGCAGTGGGGAGCCACTGCGGCGACGGCTGTCCGGTGACCATGGCGGTGGGGAAACACCCGTTCCCATTCCGAACACGGAAGTTAAGCCCACCAGCGCCGATGGTACTTGGGGAGGGATCCCCTGGGAGAGTAGGACGTCGCCGGATCTCGACGCAGGGTGGGGCCAGTGCTGCGGCGCTGGCCCCACCGGCGCGTCCGGGGTCCTCTAGGCTGACCAGTCAGGGGTGAAGGGCTCGGCGGGCGCAGGAAGGGGAGGAGGCCAGGTGGAACAGCCGGCCGTGCTGGAGATCGAGGATCTCCAAGTCGAGTTCACGATGCGAAGCGGCCGGGTCCGAGCGGTGGACGGGGTGTCGCTCAAGGTCCGGGCGGGCGAAGCCCTCGGCCTGGTCGGGGAGTCGGGCTGCGGGAAGACGACCACCGGCCTCGCGGTCATGCAGCTGCTGCCGGTGGGTGGGCGGATCGTGGGCGGCTCCATCCGCCTGCAAGGCCGGGAGCTCGTGGGGCTGCGGGAGCAGGAGCTCTGCCAGATCCGGGGGGCCGAGGTGGGCATGGTCTTCCAGGACCCCCAGACCTCCTTGAACCCGACCATGCGCATCGGCCGCCAGATCGCGGAGGCGGTCTGGGTGCACCGGGGCTGCAGCTGGCGGGACGCCTCTGCCCGGGCCCTGGAGGTCCTGGAACTGGTCGGCATGCCCCGACCCGAGGAGCGCCTCGAGGCGTACCCGCACCAGCTCTCCGGCGGCCTGCGCCAGCGGGTGGTGATCGCCATGGCCCTGGCGTGCGAGCCGAAGCTGCTGATCGCCGACGAGCCGACCACGGCCCTCGACGTGACCATCCAGGCCCAGATCCTGGACCTCATCGACGACCTGCGCCAGCGGCTCGGCATGGCGGTCGTCCTGGTCACCCACGACATGGGGGTCATCGCCGGGAGGACCGAGCGGACGACGGTCATGTACGCCGGCAAGGTGGTCGAAGAGGCTGCCACCGACCAGCTCTTCCGTTCCCCCCGGCACCGCTACACCGAAGCGCTGCTCGCGTCCGTTCCCCGCCTGGACCAGCCTCGGGGGGAGCGGCT
This sequence comes from Aciditerrimonas ferrireducens, assembly GCF_023130475.1. Taxonomy (GTDB): domain Bacteria; phylum Actinomycetota; class Acidimicrobiia; order Acidimicrobiales; family UBA8190; genus Aciditerrimonas; species Aciditerrimonas ferrireducens. Next base: position 2,288 of record NZ_JAKHEX010000011.1, on the reverse strand, counting down.
CCGGGCCATCCCGGGCCTCCCTCCGGACCTCTCCAAGGCCTTCGACGGCTGCCGCTTCGCGCCTCGCTGCCCCGCCGCGCAAGCCGACTGCCTGGCGGGGGAGCCCCCCCTGGTGCCCCTTGGTCCGGCCCTGGTGGCCTGCCGGCACCCGGTGGCCCCCGCCGAGGAGGAGGCGAGCAGCTCGGAGGCGACGAGGGACGGGGCGCCTGGGGCCATCCCGATCGAGTCGGCCGTCGGGGCGCCAGGCGTCGCCGGGGACCAGGTGGCCGTCCCGGCCGCCGCCCACGGGTCGGCTCCGGGCGAACAGGACGGTGAGCGGGCGACGCCGCTCCTCGAGCTGGCGTCGGTGGTGAAGGAGTACCCCCTCGGGGGGGCCCTGCGGCGGGGCCGGGGCGTGGTCCACGCCGTCTCCGGGGTGTCGCTGGCCGTGGCCCCGGCCGAGGTGGTGGCCCTGGTCGGGGAGTCGGGGTGCGGCAAGACCACCGTGGGTCGCCTGGCCGTGGCCCTCGAACAGCCGACCCGGGGCACCATCCGCTTCGAGGGAGCCGACCTGGGCCGCCTCCGGGGCGAGCGGCGACGGGAGGCCCGGCGGCGCCTGCAGATGATGTTCCAGGACCCCTACTCGTCCCTGGACCCGAGGATGCGGGTCGAGACCATCCTGAAGGAGCCCCTGGCGATTCAGGGGATCGGGAACCGCCAGGAGCGGGAACGGCGGATCCGGGCCATCCTCGATGAGGTCGGCCTGCCGGTCACGGCCCTGGACCGCTACCCACACGAGCTCTCCGGGGGGCAGCGCCAGCGGGTCGGCCTCGCCCGGGCCCTGGTCCTCGAACCGAGCCTCATCGTGGCCGACGAGCCGGTCTCGGCGTTGGACGTCTCGGTGCAGGCCCAGGTGCTCAACCTGCTGGCCGAGCTCCAGGGCCGCTACCGCCTGGCCATGGTCTTCGTCACCCACGACCTGGCCGTGGCCCGCTTCGTGGCCGACCGCGTCGGGGTCATGTACCTCGGCAAGCTCGTCGAGGTCGGCCCGGCCGAGGAGGTTTTCGACCGACCGGCCCACCCCTACACCCAGGCCCTCCTCGACGCCGTGCCCCAGCCGGACCCGGCTCGGGAGCGGCGCCTCGAGCGGCACCACCTCCAAGGGGAACTGCCCTCGGCGGTCCACCCGCCCTCGGGCTGCCGGTTCCGGACCCGTTGTCCTCGGGCGAGCGAGCGCTGCGCCGTCGAGGAGCCGGTCCTGCGGGCCTTCGGGTCCCGCCACGTGGCCGCCTGCCACACTCCGCTGGTGCCGGCCCTCGGGGCACCGGCGGGCGCCGACGGCACCACCACCTCGGCCGCTGCTGGGGTCAGCGGTGCTGCAGGCGGACCTCCAGGGCGTCCCTGAGAGCGTCCCCGATGAAGTTGAAGGCCACGACCACGAGGACGATGCAAAGACCGGCGGGGAAGATCTCCCACCAGTAGCCATCCAGGGCGAAGTTCACGCCATTGGACAGCATGGAGCCCCAGTCGGTCTGGGGGGCAGGCACCCCGAGGCCGATGAACCCGAGGGCGGCCAGCAGCAAGATAGCGTCGGCCACGTTGAAGGTGGCGTTCACGATGATGGTCCCGATGGTGTTCGGGATCACGTGCCGCAGGATCGCCCGGCGTCGGCTCCCGCCCATGGCCCGCACCGCCTGGACGTACTCCCGGACCCGCAGCGACAGGGTCTCGCCGCGGATCAGCCGGGCGGGAACGAGCCAGGAGACGAAGGCGATGACGAAGATGAACACCGGCAAGGACGGCCGGAAGATGACCGCCAGGACGATGGCGAGGAACAGGACCGGGATGGAGAGGAAGGCGTCGACGATCCGCATCATGACGGCGTCGATCCAGCCGCCGAAGAAGCCGGCCACCGCGCCGTAGAGGGCCCCGACCACGCTGGCGATCGCCGCGGCGGCGAAACCCACGACCAGGGAGATCTGGCCGCCGACCATCAGCCGACCCAGGATGTCGAAGCCGTTCTCGTCGGTGCCCAGGGGATGGGCGCCGCTCGGCGGGGCGTTCTGGGTGGAGTTCAGCAGGGCTTCTTGGGCGTTGGTCTGGTTCGTGTGGTAGAGCAGCGGGCCGACCCAGCTGAAGAGGACGGCAGCCACGATGATGGCCACGCCGACGAGGGCCAGCTTGTTCTCGGCGAAGACCCGCAGGCCTCGGCGCAGCAGGCCACCGAGGTCCGCCACCTCGCCGCCAGCGGGCTCGGGGGCGCCGGGTGCCCCGGTGGTCGTCTCGGAGGCCAGGTCCAGCAGGTCGGG
>NZ_JAKHEX010000010.1:20831-78286 GCF_023130475.1 Aciditerrimonas ferrireducens | reverse complement strand
GAACCGACCGCGCGAAACTGTCGACCGTCAGCCCGAACTCTCGAGCTGACCACACCGAGGACCACACTCGGATTCCCACCACGTGGCGGGGCCCTATCCCCGAGGCCGCCACGTCGAGCTCGACGACACCATTCAGCTCAACTCTGCCTGCGGGAGCATCTCACTGTTCAGGGTGGGACGGTACGACTACCGAGAAGGGCCACCGTCCGCAGAGCCACCCTAGAGCCAACGGGGAAAGGCCTTCCGAACAAGCAGAAGGGGGAGCCGCCCACCGGACGGCCCCCCGATCACCACTCTTGTTCGACGGCCCCCCGCTTCGGCCGCAAAACTCACAAACCGAAACGAGGAAACCCGCAAGAGGCTCAGCTCGTGGCATTTGCGAGTTTCCGTTCGTCCTGGTCACGGTGCACATCCGTGGCACTCTAGGCAGGCGCTTTCCATGCGGGAAGCGCTGATTTCCCATGCCCCGGGCCTGTCGTCCCCGTCACGGGGGCGCTTCCCGTCGCGTCGTCGTACCTGCATCTTCATCCTTGCCACGGCCTTCTCGGGGTCCTCATGCTCCCAGACCCTCACCGCCGTCCCAGGGCAGAGAGAAGCGCCAGATGGTCAGTTGGACGAGGTCGACGACGCTGTACAGGTGATAGAGTGATGTCATGGATACACGCACCACCACCCTGCGGCTCCCCGGCCCGATAGCCGAGGCACTGGAGATCGTTGCCCGAGCCGACAACCAGTCGGTTTCCGAGGCTGTTCGGCAGGCCGTTGTCGAACACATTCGGATGCGACGCGCGGATCCGGAATTCCAGCAGAGCCTCCGTCGCCTGCTCGACTCCCAACGCGAGGTGTTCGAGAGGCTCGCTCAGCTTTGACTCAATATCTGAGTCTCGGAGACTACCTGGCGATCGCGGAGATCGTTCTCGGTATCGACGGCGAGACATTGTCCAAAAGCGCGGGTATCGGCTTGGCCGATTCTGCTCTCGCGGCACCCCAAGCGTCGTTCGGCGGCGTCGAGTTCTATCCAGCGTTCGAGCAGAAGGTCGCCGTGCTGCTCGAGCACCTCGTCAAGAATCACCCGTTACCCAACGGGAACAAGCGTGCGGCTTACGCGACCATGTGGTGATTCGTCGTCATCAATGGTCGAAGATGGACCCTGGAAGACCCCGACGAGATCGTCTCGATGATGGTCCGTGTCGCTACCGGGGAAGTCAGCACCGCGGAGCTGGCGGCGCGGGTCGCCCTGCACATCGAGGAGTGACGACGACGAGGCGCCGACTGGACCTGCAACGTGCCTGGGCACGTCTGAAAGCACGAGAGGGGAGCCGCCCACCGGGCGACTCCCCTCTTCAGCCTCCCTCCTCGAGGATCCCTCGCTCCTTCTGCAAAACTCGCAAACCGAAACGGGGAAACCGGCAAGAGGCTCAGCTCAGCTGCACCCGCTGGTGGTGCCGCAGCTCGAGCAGACGTAGCAGGAGCCGGCCCGCTGCATGACCATGCCGCACTGGTAGCAGATCGGGGCGTCCCGCTGCTCGGGCCGGGCCTGGACCCCGGGGGCCCCGGGGACCGGCCGGGCCGTCGCCGGGGAGGGGGGCACGGGGCTGACCCCGCTGTCGTCCACCAGGGGCTGGTTCACCGTCGCCGCCTCGTCCAGACCGGGGAGGGGCGGCTGGGTGCGTTCGGTGGTGGAGAGCACCCCGAGCTCCTCGCGCTCCTCCCGGCTCAGGTAGTCGAGGGCCAGCCGGCGGAAGATGTAGTCGACCAGGCTGGTGGCGATCCGCAGGTCCGGGTCGTCGGTGATGCCGGCCGGCTCGAAGCGCATGTTCGTGTACTTCCGGACGTAGGTCGACAGCGGCACGCCGTGCTGGAGGCCCAGGCTGACCGAGATGGAGAAGGCGTCCATGATCCCCGCCAGGGTCGACCCCTGCTTCGAGACCTTCATGAACACCTCGCCGGGCCGCCCGTCCTCGTACTCCCCGACGGTCACGTAGCCCTCGCAGTCGGCCACCCGGAAGGCGAAGGTGCTCGAGCGCCGCCGCCGGGGCAGCCGTTCCCGGACCGCCCCGACCACCACCGGCTCCACCTGCCCGCCCTTCGCCGCCGCCAGGGCCGCTTCCAGCTCGGCCAGCCGGCGCCGCAGCTCGGCGGTCTCCGGGACCGTCGACGCCGGGGCCTCGGCGCCCTCCTTCTTCGTGGTCTGCAGGGGCTGGGCCACCTTGCAGTTGTCCCGGTAGATGGCCACGGCCTTGATGCCCATCCGCCAGGCGTCCAGGTAGAGCTGCTCGACGTCCTCGACCGTCACGTCCTCGGGCATGTTGACCGTCTTCGAGATGGCGCCCGAGATGAACGGCTGGACGGCCGCCATCATCCGGACATGGCCCAGGTAGTGGATGGTGTTGTCCCCCATCGAGCAAGCGAAGACCGGCAGGTGCTCGGCCTTCAGGTGCGGGGCGCCCACGATGGACTTGTGCTGGTCCACGTAGGCCACGATGGCCTCCACCTGCTCCGGCCCGTACCCCAGGCGCCGCAGGGCCCGGGGGACGGTCTGGTTCACGATGGCCATCGTTCCCCCGCCCACCAGCTTCTTCGTCTTCACCAGGCTCAGGTCGGGCTCGACCCCCGTGGTGTCGCAGTCCATCAGCAGGCCGATGGTGCCCGTCGGGGCGAGCACCGACGCCTGCGCGTTGCGCACCCCGTGCTCCTCGGCCAGCTCGACCGCCTCGTCCCAGGCCTGCTGGGCGGCCCCGAGCAGCTCAGGGGGCACCAGGTCCTCGTCGATCTCCGCGGCCTTCGCCCGGTGCATCCGCAGCACCCCGAGCATCGCCTCGGCGTCCTGGTGGAAACCGGCGAAGGGCCCCATGCGGGCCGCGATCCGGGCCGAGGTGGCGTACGCCCGCCCCGTGAGCAGCGCAGTGACCGCCCCGGCCCAGGCCCGCCCCTCGTCCGAGTCGTAGGGCAGCCCCTGGGCCATGAGCAGGGCCCCCAGGTTGGCGTAGCCGATGCCCAGCTGCCGGTAGCGCCGGCTGGTCTCGGCGATCCGCTCCGTCGGGTAGTCGGCGTTGCCCACCAGGATCTCCTGGGCGGTGAAGACCACCTCCACCGCGGCCTGGAACCCCTCGACGTCGAACACCCCGTCCTCCCCCAGGAAGGCCAGCAGGTTCAGCGACGCCAGATTGCAAGCCGAGTTGTCCAGGTGCATGTACTCGGAGCAGTTCCGCACGACGACGCCGTCCACGATGTAGGAGTGGTTCCGCGGCTCGCTCAAGTTGAAGGTGAGCTCGACCCCCTCGTCAGTCCGCTCGACGAGACGCGCCGTGCGCCGAACCTCGTACCACTGGGTCCCGCCGACCAGATCGGCCAGGAGCTCCTGCTTGCGGCTGAGGGTGAAGCCGATGTGCTTCGCGAATCCCTCGATGGACTTCGAGGTGATCCGGAGGTCGTACAGGGGCGACGAGCCGTACTTCCGCAGCTCTCCGCTGCGGGTGACGTACGAGAAGCGCCCCTCGCTCTCTGGGCCCCTGGTCTGGTAGATGCGACTCGAGACGCCGAAGGTCGTCAACAGCTTCTGGACGCCCCGCAGCAGCGTCACCGACGACGAGCCGAGACCGACATAGGACCCCATGCTCTGGTTGACCACCACGCACCCGTCCGCGTCGAACAAGCCACGCAGGAACGCAGCGACAGCAGGAGCCGGGGCCTGCTCGATCGCCCACGGGACCGCCTTCTGCGGTCCTTTCACGCTCTTGACGCCGAGGGCCTCGAGGAACCGCTTGAACTGCCGGCGGCCCAGGCGCAGCTGGACAGTACCGTTTTGCTGCTCGGAGACTTTGAGTGGACGACCGCAGTTGATTCGCTCGATCAGCTCCTGGTGACGGGGAAGGATCTCGCTGCGGTCATCGGGTGAGCCATAGATCGTGGCAACGGTGGAACCGCTGGTGCTCCCGTCGCCGACGAGCCAGCCGAGGTAGTGGGCGAACTCCTCGCTCCACGTCTCGGGGAAGCTGAGCGGTTCGCCGTGGTCGCCTTTGGCTCGGTAGTGATCATGATCCGTCGGGACCGGCAAGACCAGGTCAGCGTCGACGGCCGGAGCCTCGACGTCGAGCAGCTGCACCTCGTCGTCCGTCGTCAGCTGGCTGGCTTCCACGAATCCGCGATTGACCGTGAAGATCCGATGGCCTGGCGTGCATCGCAGCTCGGCCCCGTTGTCGAAACGAAGGCGAACGATCGGGTTGTAGCCGGTGATCATGAACGCTTCGGGCGAGGTGAGCTCCACCCGCGACGCTGGTTCCTGCTCGTTCGTGGCGTCGTGGGTATAGACGAGGAACTGCTCCCCCTCTGCCACCCGGCGGACCAGCTCGACGAAGGGCACCAGGCCCTTGTTCGTGTGGACCCGCGCCGAGCCCGGGAAACACGGGTTGGACCCGTTGATCCGGCCCGCGTTCGGAGCGGTGTGCCACCGGTTGATCGTCGTGTCGTACTGCAGCCCCGGGTCGGCGCACTCCCAGGCGGCCTGGGCGATCTGCCGGAACAGGTCCCGGGCCCGCAGGGTCTTCACCACCTCACCGGTGGTCCTCGCCCGCAGCTGCCACTCCCGGTCCTCGACCACCGCCTGCATGAACTCGTCGGTCACCCGCACCGAGTTGTTCGCGTTCTGGTACTGGATCGAGAAGCTGTCCTTGCCGTCGAGGTCCATGTCGAACCCGGCGTCCCGCAGCACCCGGGCCTTGCGCTCCTCGACCGCCTTGCACCAGATGAAGTCCTCCACGTCGGGGTGGTCGACGTCGAGGATCACCATCTTCGCCGCCCGGCGGGTCTTGCCGCCCGACTTGATCGTGCCGGCCGAGGCGTCGGCCCCCCGCATGAAGCTCACCGGCCCCGAGGCCGTGCCCCCGCCCTGGAGGGGCTCCATGGACCCCCGGATCCGAGAGAGGTTCACCCCGGCGCCCGAGCCGCCCTTGAAGATGATCCCCTCCTCCCGGTACCAGTTCAGGATCGAGTCCATCGAGTCCTCGACCGAGAGGATGAAGCAGGCCGAGGCCTGCTGGGGCACGCCCTTCACCCCGATGTTGAACCACACCGGCGAGTTGAACGCCGCTCGCTGGGTGACGATCAGGTACTTCAGTTCGTCCCGGAAGGCCTCGGCCTCGGCCCGGTCCTCGAAGTAGCCGTCCTGGACGCCCCAGGCGGTGATGGTGTCCACCACCCGGTCCACCACCTGCTTCAAGGACCGCTCCCGCTCCGGCGAACCCAGGGGCCCCCGGAAGTACTTCTGGGCCAGGATGTTCGTGGCGTTCAGGCTCCAGCTGGCCGGCACCTCGACGTCGGGCTGCTCGAAGGCCACCGTCCCGTCCCGCAGGTTCGTGATCCGGGCGTCCCGGCGCTCCCAGGCCACCAGGTCGTAGGGGTGGGTGCCCTCGGTGGTGAAGTGCCGTCGGATCCCCAGGGTGCTGCGCTGCGGCGCGATGGCCATCTCGTCCTCCTCGCTGCGGGCCTCGCCTCCCGGGCTCGCCTGCCGGCCTCGTCGGCCGGGGACAGGGCGCGGCCCCGACCACAACATCTTGTGGGTTGGGGCCGCCGAGCCACGAGATCTAGGGGCAATTACAGCATCGTCATTCGGCGGGGTCAACTATCGGGGCCGGACATCGGCCCAGGTCGGCCCCCGTTCGCGAAGGTTCGCACTCGTGCCCGGGGCGACGAGGGGGCCGGGCCCCCGACCCTAGGCGGCCGGCGAGCGGTCCGCCGCGCCTTCGCTGACCAGGGCCGCCGCCTTCTTCGCGTACTGGTCGACGTACTCCTGCCCGCTCAGCTGCTGGATCTCGAAGAGCAGGGCGTCGGTCAGCCGCCGATGGGCCAGGGGGCCGGCGGCCCCCGCGGTGGCCCGCCGCACGTCCAGCGGCGGGCCGAACCGGACCTCCACGGTCCGGAAGGGCCGCAGCAGGCGGGCCCCGACGGGCTGGACCTCCCGGGTGCCGCGGATGCCGACGGGCACGACCGGCACGCCGCACTCCAGGGCCAGCCGGGCCACCCCGGTGTGGCCCCGGTACAGCCGGCCGTCGGGCGAGCGGGTGCCCTCGGGGTAGATGCCGAGGACCCCACCGGCCCGCAGGACCTCCCGGGCGGCGGCGAGCGAGCGCTCTGCGGCCGAGCCCCCCTCGCGGTGCATCGGGATCTGCCCGACCGCCCGGAAGAACCAGGCCGTCTTCCAGGACTGGAAGTACTCGGCCTTGGCGACGAAGGTCACCCGTCGCCGGACGACGAGGGGCAGGAAGAGCGAGTCGCAGAACGAGATGTGGTTCGCGGCCAGGATGACCGGCCCCCGGGGCGGCACGAAGGCCGCGCCATTGACCTTGACCCGCCAGAGCAGGCGGAAGAGGGGCGTGAGGAGGACCTTGAGGGCCCAGTAGGCCACGGGCGGACGCTACCCCAGGGACGACGCCGGCTTCGGCCCCTCGACCTGGATCTCTCCCTGTGTTTCTGGGCGATTGCCGTCGGTGGCCGATGGTGGGTTGCGAGCCTCCGGGCGCCCCGGCCCCCTCGCGCTAGCCTCCCGGCGTGGCCCGACGCCTGACCGCCCGGGGAGAGCGGCGGCGGCGCCAGCTCATGGAGGTGGCGGCCGAGCGCTTCGCCGTCGCCGGCTACCACCCGACCTCCATCGCCGACATCGTCGACGCGGTGGGGGTCGGCAAGGGCGTCTTCTACTGGTACTTCGCCTCGAAGGAGGAGCTCTTCGAGCAGATCCTCGTCGAGGCCCAGCGGGACCTGCGGCGGACCCAGCGGGCCGCCATCGCCGACGAGCCCGATCCCCTTCGCCGCATCGAGGCCGGGGTGCGGGCCTCGGTGGCCTGGCTCGACGAGCACCGGCACCTCTTCACCCTCTTCGAGCTGGCCCGGGCCGACGAGCGCTTCGCCCCGGTGATCCGCCGGGGGGAGGAGCAGGCCGTGGCCGACACCCTGCCCCACGTCGTGGCTGGCATGGACGCCGACCTGATCCGCCGGGAGGACCCGTTGGTGGTGGCCTACGCCATCTTGGGGGTCGTGGACCGCCTGACCCGGGTGCTGGTCCTCGAGGAGGACCGCCCCGCTGAGGCGGTGGCCGACGCGGCGGTCGCCTTCTGCCTCCAGGGTCTGGTCTCCCCGGCAGCCGCCCGGGCCCGCCTGGCGTTCCGCTGAACGCCCCGCCCGGGCCGGGCGTCCCGGGGAGCCGGGACGGCTCAGAGCTTCGTCAAGGTCCGCCGCAGGTTCCGGACCGCCTGGCCGATGCGCTGCTCGTTCTCGATGAGGGCGAAGCGCACGTGCCCCTCCCCGCCCGGGCCGAAGCCCTCCCCGGGCGAGACTGCCACCTCGGCCTCCTCCACGAGGAAGCGGGCGAACTCCAGCGAGCTCAGCTCCCGGTAGGGCTCGGGGATGGGAGCCCAGAGGAACATGGTCCCCCGGGGCCGCTCCACCGGCCAGCCGATCCGGCCGAGGCCGTCGCAGAGGGCGTCCCGACGGGAGCGGTAGACCTCGTTCACCGCGGCCGGGTACTCGGGGGCCTCGTTCATGGCCACGATGGCCGCGATCTGGATGGGCTGGAAGGTGCCGTAGTCCAGGTAGCTCTTCAGCTTCGTGAGCGCCGCCACGATCTGGGGGTTGCCCACCAGGAAGGCCACCCGCCAGCCGGCCATGGAGAAGGACTTCGTCATGGAGTAGAGCTCCACGGCGCACTCCTTGGCCCCGGGCACCTCGAGGATGGAGGGGGGCCGGTAGCCGTCGAAGGCGATGTCGGCGTAGGCGAAGTCGTGCACCAGGACGATCCCGTGCTCCCGAGCGAAGTCCACGATCCGCTGCATCCAGGCCAGGTCCACGCAGGCCGTCGTGGGGTTGTGGGGGAACGAGAGGATGACCACCCGGGGCTTGGGCCAGGCCGACTCCCAGGCCTCCATGAGGTTGCCGAAGAAGACCTCCGAGGTGTCCCCGCCGCCTTCGGGGACCTCGCCCAGTCGGACGTGGCGGACCTCGGCCCCGGCGAAGAGCGGGGCGTAGATGTGGATCGGGTAGGAGGGCGAGGGCACGAGGGCCGAGTCCCCCGGGCCGAGCAGGACCCACATGAGGTGGGAGAGCCCTTCCTTCGCCCCGATGGTCGTCACCACCTCGGTCTCGGGGTCCAGGTCGACCCCGAAGCGCCGCTGGTAGAGGGCGGCGACCGCCTGGCGGAGCTTCGGGATGCCGCGGCTGGCCGAGTAGCGGTGGTTCCGGGGGTTGTGGACCGCTTCGGCCAACTTCTCCACCGCCACCTCGGGCGAGGGGATGTCCGGGTTGCCGAACGCGAAGTCCACGACGTCCCGACCAGCTCGCCGGGCGGCCAGCTTCAGCGCGTCGATCTCGGCGAAGACATACGGCGGCAGCCCGGTGATCCGTCGGAACTCCATCCCCGCAGGATACCGCCGGCGCCCCCCGCCCCCCGGTCCCCCAGCCGGCGTCCGCCGGCGCCGGGCTCAGTCGGCGAGGCGGGCGGCGGCGTCGACCAGGCCCGCCAGGTCGACCGGCCAGGTGGCCACGACCCAGCGGGCCCCGGCCCGGGCCAGCTCGGCCAGCTGGCGTCGCTGGGCCCTCGGGCCCGGCCGGAGGCTGCCCCCCCAGGTCACCGGGCCGGCCCGGGCCGCGTCGGCGACGGCCGCCGGGGGGGCGGCCCAGAGGTTCACGGTGAAGCCGGCGCGCCGGGCCAGCTCGACCGTGGCCGGGGCACCGGCCCCCACCCAGACCGGCAGGCCCCGGTCGGCGAGCCGGGCGCCGAGCGCGGCCAGGGACCGGCGCCGCTGAGCGGCCGAGCGAGCGGGCACGCCGTAGGCCCGGTGCTCCGCGGCGCTCTTCGCGTCCCCGGTGCCGAGGCCGGCCACGACCCGGCCGGGGGCCAGGTCCTCGAGGGCCGCGAAGCGCCCCTCGAGGACCGGGCCGGGCACCATGCCCACCCGGGCCACCAGCGGGCCGAGCACGAGACGTTCGGTGCGGGCGGCCAGGGCTCCGAGCACGGGGAACGCCGCGAGGGCCGGGCGCTCTGGTCGGCCCATGGGCCAGAGGTGGTCGTAGACGAACACCCCGTCCACCCCGGCCGCCTCGGCCTCGCTCGCCACCGTCAGGGCCAACTCGTCGTCCCGGAAGGTCGGCAGGGCCACCCCGACCCGGAGCCGGGCCGGGCGGTCCTCGGGCGCCCCGGGCCTCACGCGGGCTCCGCCGCCCGCTGCTCCCGGGGCAGGGCCGCCGCACCGAGGGCCCCGGCCAGGGGCCCGACGGCCGCCGCCACCACCTCCACGTCCAGACGACCCTCCCCGGCCACGAGCGGGTCCCGTAGGTGCCGGCGCACCGCGGCGAGGAGCGGCTCGCCGATGGCCACCACGCCGCCGCCGAGGACCACGAGGGCGCAGTCGAGGACCTCGGCCAGGTTGGCCACCCCGATGGCCAGCCAGCGGCCCAGCTCGTCCACGAGGGCCAGGGCGTCGGGGTCCCCGGCGGTGGCGGCCGCTCCCACCAGCTCCCCGGTCACCCGCTCGGGCCGCCCCCCGGCGGCCGCCAGGGGTCCGGGCAGCCGGCCGGCCCGGGCCGCCCGCCGGGCCATCCACCCGAGGGCGGTCCCCGAGGCGTAGCGCTCCCAGCAGCCCCGCCTGCCGCAGGGGCAGCGCCGGCCCCCGGCGTGGACCACCTGGTGGCCGGCCTCCCCGGCCGCCCCCCGGGCCCCCCGGGCCAGGCGACCCCCGACGACCAGCCCGGCGCCGATCCCGGTGCCCACGGTCACCACGACGACGTCGCTGGCCCCCCGGGCCGCCCCGAAGCGCCACTCGGCCAGGGTGGCGCAGGTGGCGTCGTTGTCGGCCGCCACCTCGGCGTCGCGCACCCCGACGGCCCCGAGGGCCCGCTCCAAGAGGTCGAGCACCGGGACCCCCTCGGCCGCCTGCAGGTTCGGGGCCCGCCGGAGCCGCCCGTCGGCCCCGACGATCCCCGGCAGGCCCAGCCCGGCGCCCCGCACCCCCTCGGGCCCGCCCAGCTGGCCGAGGAGGTCCTCCAGGACCGCCTGGACCCCGTCCTCGAGCCGCTGCGCCCCCCCGTGGTCCGGCCGGACCGGCCGGCGGGCGCTCGCCACCGCAGTGCCGTCCTCGGCCAGGGCGAGCCCCAGCAGCTTGGTCCCCCCGACGTCGACCCCGAGCCAGTAGGGACCCTCGCCCATCAGGCGGTGATCTGGGACTCGACCCGGCTCTTCAGCTCGGCCAGGGCGGCGTGCACGATCCGGCTCTGGGCCCGGCGCTTGATGAAGCCTGGCAGGGGCACCCGGAGGGCGACCTCGAGGCTGTAGGTCACCTCCGTCCCTCCCTCGGGCAGGGGCCGGAAGGTGTAGGAGCCGTCCATGCGGCTCGTCAGGTCCCCGTCGAGCTGGCTCCAGGAGTCGTAGCGCAGGCGGTAGCTGGTGCTCCGGCCGAAAGCCGCGGCCCGGAAGGCCACCACCGCCGGTCGGCCCTCCTCGTCCCGGGACTCCACCTGGACGGCCTTCACGTCGGCCACCCACTCCGGGTAGCGCTCCACGTCGGCCACCACGGCGAAGCAGGCCTCAGGATCGGCAGACACGACCATCCGCTGGACGGCTTGCTCGGCCACCTGCGCTCCTCCCGCTCCCTCGGCCCGAGGAGCCGGCCCGCCGGCCCCCGGGTCCCCCCTCGCTCCTGGCTGCCCGGCCGGGCGGCTGGCGCTCCCCGGCCGGAGGTCCTCAGCCGGGCTGGCTGAGCCGGGCGAGGGCCGCCCCAAGCCTACGTGCCAGCCGGTCGTAGTCGGCGAGCCGCTCCGCTCGGCGTCGGGCCGCGGCCCCCATGGCCGTCCGGCGGCAGGGGTCGACGAGGGCCCGGCGCAGGGCGGCAGCCACGGCGGCCGGGTCCCCGGGGCGGTCGACCACCCAGCCGGTCTCGCCGTCGGCCACGGCCTCGGGCGCACCGCCGCTGCGGCCCGCCACCTGGGGCACCCCGCAGGCCGCGGCCTCCAGGAAGACGATGCCGAACCCCTCCTGCTCCAGGCCGCCCCAGCGGTCCCGGCAGACCATGCAGAAGACGTCGGCCGCCCCGTAGAGGGCCGGCAGCTCCTCGTCGGCCAGCCGGCCGAGGAACCGCACCGGCGCGCCCCGGCGGGCCGCCAGGGCGGCCAGCCGCCGGCGGTCCCGCCCGTCCCCGGCAATGGCCACCTCCAGGTCCGGGAACCCCGCCGCGAGGCGGGCCGCCGCCTCGATCAGCACGTCCATGCCCTTCCGGGGCACCAGCCGGCTCACGCTCACCACCAGGGGACCCTCGGGGCGCAGCCCCAGGGCGGCCCGGGCCGCCGGCCGCTTCCCCGGCTCGAGGGGCGAGAACCGGGCCAGGTCCACCCCCGGGGGCACCTCGACCACCGGCGGCAGGGTCCGGCATGCCCGGCGGGCCTCCGCCAGGGGGTAGCCCCCGGCGGCCACCAGCAGGTCCGCGCCGGCCAGCACCCGGGCCAGGAGCCCCCGGGCCAGGGGCAGGCGGGCCGGCACGGTCACCTCGGCCCCGTGGAGGACCACGGCGTAGGGCAGGCCGAGGGCCGGGCCGAGGAGGCCCAGGGGGAGGGCCGGGTCGAGGACCACGGCCCGGGCCCCGCTCCGTCGGGCCACGCTGCGAACCAGCTCGGCGGTCCGGGGGGTCGGGAGGAGCACGGGGCCGGGGGCCCGAAGGACCCGGACCCCGCTGGCGGCGGCCTGCCGGTCGAAGGCAGCGGCCCCGGGGTGGGAGCTGGCGGTGAGCACCAGGAACTCGGCGGGGTCGAGGCGCCGCCAGAGCTCCCAGAGGTAGCTCTGGATGCCGCCCACCTTCGGGGGGAAGTCGTTCGTCACCAGCAGGTGGCGGGCCCGCCAACGCTCAGGCACCCGGTCATGCTGGCAGACCAGCCAGCTGGGCGCGCCAGCCTGCTCCTACCATGGCCGGGTGCCCGCACCGTTCGGCCGCCCCGTCCCCGGCCCGCCGGTCGCCCCCGAGGCCGACCCGCTCCTGCCCGACCGGCCGCCCCGGGAGGCCCGCTTCGCCGTGGTCGACGTGGAGACCACCGGGGGCTCGCCCAGCGAGGCGGCCCTCACCGAGATCGCCGTCGGGGTCTTCGTCGACGGCCACTGCCTGGAGCTCTACGAGCAGCTGATCGACCCCCAGGTGCCGATCCCGCCGTTCATCACCCAGCTGACCGGCATCTCGGCGGCCATGGTGGCCGGGGCCCCGCCGGTGGCGGCGGTGCTGCCCGAGGTGCTGCGGCGCCTGGAGGGCTGCGTCCTGGTCGGCCACAACCTGCCCTTCGACCTGTCTTTCCTCAACGCGGCCCTCACGGCCGTGCGGCACCCGCCGCTGCCCCACCCCCGCCTGGACACCTTGGTCCTGGCCCGCTGGGCCCTGGCCGGCCAGGTCCCGAACTTCCGCCTGGCCACGCTGGCCGAGGCCCTCGGTCTCGACCACCAGCCGGCCCACCGGGCGGCGAGCGACGTCCTGGCGACCGCCGAGCTGCTCTACCTCCTGCTGGATCGCCTGGCCGAGCACGGCGTGCGCACCCTTTCGGACCTCCAGCGCTCCCCAGCGTGGGCCCGGGCGGTCCGCTGGGGCCGGGCCGGCCGGCCGTCGCACCCCTAGGCTCGGGGCGTGCTCCACGCCTTCGTCCTGGTCCACGCCGACCCGCCGGACATCGCCCGGGTGGCCGAGCAGCTGGCCGAGGTGCCCGGGGTGACCGAGGTCTTCTCGGTGGCCGGCGGGGTCTGCGACGTCGTGGCCATCGTGCGGGTCCGGGCCCACGAGGAGCTGGTCGAGGTGGTGACCGGGCGGGTGACCGCTGTCCCGGGGGTCCGCCGGACCACCACCCTGGTCGCATTCCAGGCCTACAGCCGCCACGACCTCGAGGCCCTCTGGGACCTCGGCCCGGCCTGAGGGACCGAGCCGGCCCCGTGACCGGCCCAGGAGCCAGCCCCGTGGCCGGCCCAGTGGCCGGCTCAGTGGCCGGCGGCCGCTTCCCGGGTGGAGACCTCGACGAGGCGGTCCAAGGTGGCCGCTGCGGCCCCGCTGTCGACCGCCTCGGCGGCACGGGCCAGGCCGTCGGCGAGGTCGGCCACCTGGCCGGCGACGAGGAGGCCAGCGGCGGCGTTGAGGAGCACGACGTCCCGCCGGGGCCCTGGGGCGCCGGCCAGGACCTCCCGAGCGAAGCGGGCGTTCGTGGCCGGGTCCCCGCCCCGGAGGTCGGCGAGGCGGGCCGGGGCCAGCCCGAGGGCCGCCGGGTCGACCACGAGCGCCGTGGTCGACCCCCCGGGGGCGGCGTCGCGGTCATAGAAGAGGGCGTGGCTCGGCCCGGTGGTGGAGAGCTCGTCGAGGCCGTCGGCCCCGTGGACCACCATGGCCCGCCGGGCCCCGTTCGCCACGAGCACGGCCAGCATCCGTTCCGCGAGGGCCGGGTCGTTGACCCCGACGAGCTGCAGGCGGGCCCGGGCCGGGTTGGCCAGGGGGCCAAGCAGGTTGAAGACCGTCGCCACCCCGAGGTCCCGCCGGACCGGGGCGGCGTGCCGCATGGCCGGGTGGAAGCGGGGCGCGAAGCAGAAACCGATGGTGGCCTCGGCGACGCAGGCCTCGACCCCCTTCGGCCCGAGGTCGATGGCCACGCCGAGGGCCTCGAGGACGTCGGCCGAGCCGGTGGCCGAGGAGGCCGCCCGGCCGCCGTGCTTGCAGACCGGCTGGCCGCAGGCCGCGACGACCAGGGCGGCGAGGGTCGAGACGTTGATGGACGCGCTGCGGTCCCCGCCGGTGCCGCAGGTGTCGAGGACCTCCACCCCGAGCCGCAGGGGCTCGGCGTGGTCGAGCATGGCCCGGACCAGGCCGGTCATCTCCTCGGCGCTCTCCCCCTTGGCTCGCAGGGCGACGACGAACCCGGCGATCTGGGCCGGGGTGGCCTCGCCGCGGAGGACCTCCCCGAGGGCGACGGCCGCCTCCTCGGCCGAGAGGTCCTGGCGGGCCAGGAGCCGCCCGAGCACCCCGGGCCAGCCGCCCAGGTCGGCCATGCTCGGCGCGGCGCTCACTGCACCGGGCCCTTCGGGCGCCGCCGGATCAGTCCCACCAGAGGTCGCCGGCCAGGACCCCCCGGGCGATGAGGCCCAGCTGGACCTGGCTGGTGCCCTCCACGATGGTGAGCTGCCGGGCGTCCCGGTACCACTGCTCGGTGGGGTGGTCCTCCATGTAGCCGGCTGCGCCGAGCAGCTGGACCGCGAGCCCCGAGGCCCGGACGGCGAGCTCGGTGGCGTGGTACTTGGCCATGGAGAGGAACGGCACCCACTCCTTCGTGAACTTGCCTTGGTCGGCCAGCCAGGCCGCCCGGTAGGTCAGGAGGCGAGCCGCCTCGATCTCGACGGCGCACTTCGCGATCTCCCACTGGATCCTTCACGTAGCGGGTGGCGTACATGAGGGCCCCCTCGGCCAGCCCGATGCCCCGGGCGGCCACGATGGGCCGCATGGCGTTCAGGCCCAGCATGGCCAGCCGGAAGCCGCCGACCTCCCCGATGACGTTCTCCGGGGGCACCCGGACCTCGTCGAGGAGCAGCTCGCCGGTGTCGACCCCCCGGACCCCCATCTTCCGGTCGGTCCGCCCGACCGAGACCCCCGGCCAGGACCGCTCGACGATGAAGGCGGTGATGGCATCGTGGGCCCGGCTGGCCGGGTCCCCGGTCTTGGCGAACACCGTGTACCAGTCGGCTTCCCGCACCCCGGACATCCAGCACTTGGTGCCCGAGAGGATCCAGCCGCCGGGCCGGTCGGGGTCCGGCACGGCCCGGGTCCGCATCCCGGCCACGTCCGAGCCGGCCTGGGGCTCGGAGAGGCCGAAGGCCGCTCGGCTGATCCCCGCGGCGATGCCCGGCAGGTAGCGCTGCTTCTGCTCCTCGGAGCCGGCGATCATGACCGGCCCGGTGGGCAGGCGGGTGAGGAGCAGCATGAGGGCCGCGGTGTTCGAGTGCTTCGCCACCTCCTCGATGGCGATGGTCAGGCCCAGGATCCCCGCCCCCGAGCCCCCGTAGGCCTCGGGGATGCAGAGCCCGAGCAGCCCGGCGTCCCGGAAGACCTCGAAGAGGTCCTGGGGGTACTCGCCGGTCCGGTCGATCTCCCGGGCCCGGGGCGCCACCTTGTCCTGGGCCAGGCGCCGCACGGTCCGCTGCAGCTCGGCCAGCTCCGGGGTGAGCTCGAAGTCCATGGGCCCGAAGGCTATTGCCCCCGCCACCGGCCCTGCGAGGCTGGGTGGCCCCCGAGGCGAACGGACCCGCCGGTACGCTGGCCTCGTGGCAGGTCCCTCCGGTGCCCCCGAGCCCGCGCTGGTCGCCCCGGGCGGTGCCGGGCCCCGCTCGCTCCTCGGGAGCCCACCGGCCGACCTGCCGGACCCGGCCGAGGCGGCCGTCTGGGTGCGGGACCTCACCCGGCGCTTCAGCAGCTTCGAGGCGGTCCGGGGCATCCGCTTCGCCGTGGCCCCGGGTGAGACCTTCGGCTTCCTCGGGCCGAACGGGGCCGGGAAGTCCACGACCATCGCCATGCTCTGCACCCTCCTGCGGCCGACCTCGGGCACGGCGCTCGTGGGCGGCTACGACGTGGTGGCCGCCCGGGCCGAGGTCCGGCGGCGCATCGGCCTGGTGTTCCAGGACACCACCCTGGACGACTACCTGACCGCCGAGGAGAACCTGCGCTTCCACGCCGAGCTCTACGGCCTGCCCCGCCGGCAGGCCGCCGAGCGGCTGGACGCCGTGCTCGCCATGGTCGGCCTGGCCGACCGCCGCCGGAGCATCGTCCGGACCTTCTCCGGCGGCATGAAGCGCCGCCTGGAGATCGCCCGGGGCCTGCTCCACTCGCCCCGGGTGCTGTTCCTGGACGAGCCGACCGTGGGCCTCGACCCCCAGACCCGGGCCCACATCTGGGAGTACGTGGACCAGCTGCGCCAGGCCGAGGCCATCACCATGTTCCTGACCACCCACTACATGGACGAGGCCGAGCACTGCGACCGGATCGCCATCGTGGACCAGGGCCGGATCGTGGTCATGGACACCCCCGAGGCCCTGAAGGCCAGCGTCGGCCAGGACCGGGTGGAGATCCAGACCGCCGACGACGCCCGGGCCGCCGAGGCCCTGGCCGAGCGCTTCGGAATCCAGGCCGCCAGGGGCGGCGAGGGCCTGACCTTCCACGTGGCCGGCGGGGAGTCCTTCGTGCCCCGCCTCTTCGCCGAGCTGCCGGTGGCCATCGCCTCGGTCCGCATCGCCCGGCCCACCCTCGACGACGTCTTCATGGCCTACACCGGCCGGAGCATCCGGGACGCCGAGGCCTCCGCCGGGGAGCGCCTCGGCGCGTCCCCCTGGATTCGGGCCAGGCGCCGATGACCGAGCTCCGTCCGCCGCTGCCCCCGGCGGCCGTCCCGCCCGGCGAGGAGGTCGGTTCCCCTCGACTGGCGCCGGTGGCGGTCCACGTGGCCGGGGGCACCCTCCGGGAGGACCTCCGGGCCGTCCGGGTGGTCTGGCGCCGCGAGCTCATCCGCTTCGCCCGCAACCGCCTGCGGATCGTCACCTCCCTGGTCCAGCCGGTCCTGTTTCTCTTCGTCCTCGGCACCGGCCTCTCGACCCTCGTGGCCCGGGGCATCCCGGGGGCCACGACCACCAGCTTCCGGACCTTCATGTTCCCGGGCGTGGTCGCCATGACGGTCCTCTTCACCGCCATCTTCTCGGCCGTCTCGATCGTCTGGGACCGCGAGTTCGGCTTCCTCCGGGAGATGCTCGTGGCCCCGGTGCGCCGCGGGGCGCTGGTGGCCGGCAAGTGCCTGGGCGGGGCCACCGTGGCCACTGTCCAGGCGGTCATCATGCTGGCCCTGGCGGGCCTGGTCGGGGTGCCCTACGACCCCCTGCTGCTGTTGACCCTGGTGGGCGAGATGCTCCTTGCGGCCCTGGCCATCACCGCCCTCGGCACCCTCCTCGCCTCCCGCATGGCTCAGGTCGAGTCGTTCCAGGTGGTCATGCAGTTCGTCGTCCTGCCGCTCTTCTTCCTCTCGGGCGCGCTCTTCCCGCTCCGGGCCCTGCCGGCGTGGCTGGCGGCGCTCACGAAGATCGACCCCTTGGCCTACGTCGTCGACCCCATGCGCCGGGCGGTCTTCGCCCACGTCCACACCTCGCCGGCCGTCCGCCGCCTCTTCGGCGCCGCCATGACCTGGGACGGCTGGCGGGTGCCGGTCGGTGTCGAACTGGGGCTCACCGCCCTGCTGGCCGCGCTGTTCCTCGGCGCCGCGGTGGCCGCGTTCTCCAAGAGCGACTGACCCTCGGCCCGCCGACCGCAGGCGACGCCAAGGCCCCTTCGTCGAGACCCGGCCGGGGGCAGAGGCCCCGGGTCAGGCGGAGCGCCGACGCTGGCGGAGGATCCGGCGGCGTTCCCGCTCGGTCGCCCCGCCCCAGACCCCTTCCCGCTCCCGGTGGGCCAGGGCGTGCTCCAAGCAGGCCTCGCGCACCGGGCAGACACCGCAGATGGCCTTGGCCTCCTCGGCGTCCTCGTCCGACGCCGGGTAGAACACCTCCGGGTCGATGCCCCGGCAGGCGGCTCGCTTGCGCCAGCTGGCGGTCGAAAGGGCGGTCATCGGGATCACATCCTCGGGTGCAGTACCCGTCTCGGCTCCAACGGTGGTCAGGACCCGTCCCGAGGGATGCCGATGCTCGCCACCAGCCTCGGGAGCGGAAGCGCGATTATCGCGAATCCGCAGCTCCCTGTCCAGGGATCCCCACCACTTGGACCCGACTGGTGACCACCGGTGGTCCTAGGGCCGCAGGTCGCCGAGCAGCTCCTCGACCGTCTCGGCCGCCAGGGCGGTCTCGTGCTGGTAGGCCGGGTGGTCAGAGGCCAGCACCACGCCCCCTTCGGCGAAGCGGGCCACCTGCGCCTCGGTCAGCTGCCAGCGGACGTAGTGGACCGAGGCCGTGACGTCTTCCCGGGTCAGCTGCTCGGCGTGACCCGCCTCGGGCACGCAGCGGACCGTCTGGCCGTCGGCCAGCCGCAGGACCAGGGACCGCTCGATGCCGACCAGCTTCGGGAGCCAGGTCCGCAGCGACGCCTCGTCGGTCAGCTCCAGGAAGAGAGTGGCCGAGAGCTCGCCGGGGTTCGGGATCAAAGGGTTGTAGACGGCCAGCTCGCCCAGGATCTGCTCGTCGCTCATCATCCGTTCCGCCCGGGCCATCTCCTGGACCTGGAACCGCACGGTCTCCCGGTTCTCGAACACCACCGAGGCCACGGGTCCGAGGGCCACCCGCCGGCGGCGCTTCAGGGCCATGATCCGCTGCCGGAAGGCGTCCCGTTCGCGCTCGTAGGCCCGCAGGTCCGCGATGTCCTCCAGGGTCAGCTGCCGCCCAGCCATGCCCGTTCCTCCCTCCTGCTCGCTGTGCTCCCCCCACCGGGGCTGGCCCCACCGGGGCTCCCCCCACCGGGGCTGGCCCGACCCGTGCTGCCCGGTTGGTGCTGCCCGGTTGGTGCTGCCCGGTTGGTGCTACCCGGTTGGTGCTGCCCGGGCGGGCCGCCCCGGGACGCAAGGCCGCTGGCCGGGGGTCGACGCCCCCGCGCCAGCGGCCCGTGCACCCACGTCGGCCGGGGGACCCGGCCGGTCGGCCCTCAGCCGCCGACGGCGCTCAGCCCCTGGCTGAAGCGGCCGGCGTGGCTCTTCTCGGCCCGGGCCAGGGTCTCGAACCACTCGGCGATCTCGTCGAACCCCTCCTCGCGGGCCGTCTTGGCGAACCCCGGGTACATCTCGGTGTACTCGTAGGTCTCGCCCTCGATGGCCGACTTCAAGTTCTCGACGGTCGAACCCACCGGTGCGCCGGTCACCGGGTCGCCGACCTCCTTCAGGAAGTCGAAGTGCCCGAAGGCGTGGCCCGTCTCACCCTCGGCCACCGACCGGAACAGGGCGGCGACGTCCGGGTGTCCCTCCACGTCGGCCTTCTGGGCGAAGTAGAGGTAACGGCGGTTCGCCTGGCTCTCCCCGGCGAAGGCCTCCTTCAGGTTGGCTTCGGTCTTGCTGCCCTTCAGCTGTGCCACGACGGCACCTCCTCCTGCTCGTGCTCCTGTCCGTCCACCGTCTCGCTGTGCGGCGCCCCGTCGGGTCGTGGCTCGGCCCGGCCGTCTCGTCCCTGGCACGCCGGGCAGAGGCCCCGGAAGACCACCTCGGCCGGACCCACCACGAAGCCCTGGGCGGCCTCGGCGGGCAGCTCGGGCAGGTCGGCCAGTTCGGCGTGGAGGTCCCGGACCTCCCCGCAGGACCGGCAGACGAGGTGGTGGTGGGCCCGGGTCACGTTCGGGTCGAAGCGCACCCGGCCGGTTCCCAGGTCCAAGGCGGCCACCTCCCCGAGGTCCACCAGCTCGTGCAGGGTCTGGTAGACGGTCTTCAGGGAGATCGTCCCGATCCGGGCCCGGACCCGCTCGTAGACGGCCTCGGCCGTGGGGTGGCTGGCGTCGCCCTGGAGCACCTCGAAGATGCACTGCCGCTGGGCCGTCACCCGCCGACCCTGGGCCCGGAAGGCCTCGACCAGTTCCCCGGGAGTCCGCACGCCGCCAGTCTATGGGGCAGCGTTTTCCTCTTGACACTCGTTGTCGACAAGGGGGCCGGGGCACTGGGGCGGGGCGGCCCGGCTGTGGGAGGCTGGGGTCGTGGCACCTACTCCTGTCGCTCCCCCGCCGCCCAGCTCGGGCTTCGACCGCGCCCAGGCCCTCCGACGGCTGGCCGAGCAGCCCTTCGACGTGCTGGTCGTCGGCGGGGGCGTGACCGGCTGCGGGGTCGCGCTGGACGCGGCGGCCCGGGGCCTGCGCACCGCCTTGGTGGAGCGCCGGGACTTCGCCTGGGGCACCTCGTCGCGCTCCTCGAAGCTGGTCCACGGCGGCCTGCGCTACCTCCAGCAAGGGGACCTGGGGCTGGTCGCCGAGGCCCTCCGGGAACGCCAGCGGCTCCTGCGCAACGCCCCGCACCTGGTCCAGCCGCTCACCTTCCTCATCCCCCTCTTCGGCCGGGGCGGGGTGGTGAGCGCCTCGGTCCGCCGGGCCATCGGGACCGCCCTGTGGCTCTACGACCTCGCCGGCGGGATCCGCATCGGCAAGGTCCACCGGCGGGTCGGCGCCGACGAGGCCCAGGCCCTCCTGCCGAGCCTCCGCCCCGACCGCCTGGTGGCCGGTTTCCTCTACTACGACGCCACGGCCGACGACGCCCGCTTGGCCCTCAGCCTGGCCCGGACCGCGGCCTGCGACTTCGGGGCGACCGTGGCGAACTACTGCGAGGCGGTGGCCATCCGCCACGACGAGACCGGGGCGGCCTGCGGCGCCACCCTGGCCCTGCGGGGACCCGGCGAGCGGGGCGAGCTCGAGGTCCGGGCGAGCGTGGTGGTGAACGCCACGGGCGCCTGGGCCGACGACGTGCGGGCCCTCGACGAGGGCACCCATCCCCGGACCACCCGGCCGGCCAAGGGCGTCCACCTCACCCTGCCGGCCGAGCGCCTGCCAGCGAAGGCGGCCGCTGTCCTGCCGGTGCCCGGCGACCGGCGGACCATCTTCGTGGTGCCCTTCCCCGACGGGGCCGACACCTACGTCGGGACCACCGACACCGCCTACGACGGTCCCCTCGACGACGCGGCCTGCGAACCCGAGGACGTCGAGTACCTGCTCTCGGCCCTTCAGGAGGCCACCACCGCCGAGGTCGGCCCGGGCGACGTCACCGGGGTGTGGGCCGGGGTCCGGCCCCTCCTCGCCCCCGAGCAGGGCGGGGCCCCCGGCGGACGGCGGGCGGCGGCCAAGGCGGCCCGGACTGCGGATCTCTCCCGCCGCCACCGGGTTCTCCTGGCCCCCTCGGGGGTCGTCACGGTCACCGGCGGCAAGCTCACCACCTACCGGCAGATGGCCGAGGACACCGTCGACCTCGTGGTCCGCCGCCTGGGCCCGGCCGCGCCCCCCGGGGTCCGCCGCTGCCCGACCCGCCGCTTGCGCCTCCGGGCCGCCAGCCCCCGGCCGGGCCCCGAGGCCGATCCCCTGACCCGCCACCTCCACAGCCGCTACGGCAGCGAGGCCCCGGCCGTCCTGGCCCTCGCCGAGGGGCGGCCCGAGCTGCTCGAACCCCTCGTTCCGGGCCTGCCGGACCGGCGGGTCGAGGTGCTCTGGGCGGCCCGCCAGGAGATGGCCCTGACCGTCGAGGACGTCCTCACCCGCCGGACCCGCCTCCGGCTCCGCCGGGCCGAGCAGGCCGCGGCGGTCGCCGAAGACGTCGCTCGGCTCCTGGCCGAGGCCCAGGGACGGCCGATCGAGGAGCTCCTCGACGAGGCCCGTGCCAGCGCGGCGGCCATCCGGGCCGAGCTGGCACGGGCGCTCGCCGGCGTGGAGGCCAGCCGGCCGGGGCCCGCGACGCAGGACACGGCGTCCCCCACCGGGGGTGCCCGGTGACCGGCGAGCGGGGCGCCGCCGCCGCCCAGGTCGGCCAGCTGCCACCGCTGGGCGGCCCCGGGCAGCTCCCGGCCGAGCGCCTGGTGGCCCCCCGGGTCCCGGTGCCCGGGCCGGTGCGGCGCCGGCTGGCCGAGGCCTGCGACCAGGTCGACGACGCGCCCGAGGCCCGGGCCGAGGCGGGGCGCGACTGGTGGCCCCTGGCGGTCCGCTGGGCCGTGGCGGGCCTCGTGCCCGCCCTGCCCGAGGTGGTGGCCCGGCCCCGAACCCTGGAGGAGGTCGCCGGGGTGATGGCCGTCTGCCACGACGCCCGGGTGCCCCTCACCCCGGCCGGGGGCCGCTCGGGGGTCTGCGGGGGTGCCGTGCCGGTCTTCGGGGGTGTGGCCCTGGACCTCCGGGGGCTGCAAGGGGTGCAGGACCTCGACGAGCGCTCCCTCCTTGCCGAGGTGTGGGCCGGGACCAGCGGCCCGGACCTCGTCGAGGCCCTCGAGGGCGCCGGCCTGGTCCTCGGCCACTGGCCCCAGTCGCTGGCCATCTCGACGGTCGGGGGCTGGGCCGCCTGCCGGGGAGCCGGCCAGGCCTCGACCCGCTACGGCACCCTGGCCGACCTGGTCCGGGGGGCCACCGTGGTCCTCCCCGACGGCCGGGTCAGCCGCCTCGGGGGCCACGGGCCCCGGGCCGCCCTCGGCCCGGACCTGCTCCAGCTGTTCGTCGGGTCCGAGGGCACCCTGGGGGTCCTGGCCAGCCTCCAGCTCCAGCTCCGGCCCCGGCCCGCTGCCGAGCTGCGCCGGGCCTACCGCCTGCCCGGGTTCGCCGCTGGCCTCGAGGCCTGCCGGCTGGCGCTGCGCGCCGGGGCCACCCCGGCGGTCCTGCGGCTCTACGACCCGGCCGAGTCGGCCCGCCACTTCGGTGCCGAGCAGGTCGACCCGGAAGAGGCCTGCCTGGTCGTCCTCGACGAGGCCGAGCCGGCCCTGCTCGAGGCCACCGCTGCCCTGCTCGACCAAGCGGTGGGGGCGGCCGGGGGCCAGCCGGGCGACCCGGCGTGGGTCGAGCACTGGCTGGCCAGCCGCAACGACGTCTCGGCCCTCGTGCCCCTGGTGCAGGCCGGCCTGGTGGTCGACACCGTGGAGGTCGCCGCCCCCTGGGCCGCCCTCCCCGCTCTCTACCAGGCCGCCCGGGACGCGGTGGCCACCGTGCCCGGCACCCTGGTCTGCTCGGCCCACCCCCGGCCGACCCGGACGCCTGGGCCGAGGCCTACTACCAGGCCTGCTGGGAAGCCGTCATGGTCGAGACCATCCGGGCCGGGGGGGCCCTGAGCCACCACCACGGGGTCGGCCTCCACCGGGGCCAGTTCCTCGGGGCCGCCCCCGGGGTCGACCTGGGGCTGCTCCAGGCGGTGAAGCAGGCCCTCGACCCACGGGGGATCTGCAACCCCGGCAAGCTCGGCCTGGCCTCGCCCTTCGGCGAGGTGGCCTGGCCCCCCGGCCGGCACCTCGACGCCCCTTTCGACCCCATGAGCCCCCGGAGGCAGCCGTGAGCATCCTGGTTGTCGACGTCGGCACCTCCTCGGTCCGCACCGCCGTCGTCCGGCCCGACGGGCGCCTCGACGCGGTGGTCCGTCGGCCCATGCCGCCGAGCAGCCCCGCCCCGGGTCTCGTGGAGTTCGACGCCGCTGCCCTGGCCCGGGCCGTCCTCGAGGCCGCCCAGGCCTCCTTGGCCGAGGCCGGCCCCGTCGAGGCCGTCGGGGTGGCCAACCAGCGGGCCACGACCGTCGTCTGGGACCGTCGGAGCGGTCAGCCCGTGGCCCCGGCCATCGGCTGGCAGGACCTCCGGACCGTCGGGACCTGCCTGGCCCTCCGCGAGCAGGGCATCCGGGTCGGACCCAGCGAGTCGGCCACGAAGCTCGCCGCCATCCTCGACGCCGTGGACCCCGATCGGCACGCTGACCTCTGCTTCGGGACCATCGACAGCTGGGTGGCCTGGACCCTCTCGGCCGGCCAGCTCCACGTGACCGACGCCACGAACGCCGCGGTCAGCGGGCTCCTCACCCCCGACGCCAGCGGCTTCGACGGGACGGTCCTCGAGGCCCTCCGCATCCCCCCGGGGGTGCTGCCCCGCATCGTCGACTCCAGCGGCGCCCTCGGCCCGGCCGCCGCCCTCCCCGGCGCCCCGCCTCTGGCCGGGCTGGTCGGTGACCAGCAGGCCTCCCTGGTTGGCCAAGGGTGCCTGCGGCCCGGCACCGCCAAGGCCACCTTCGGCACCGGGGCCATGCTGGACTGCTGCGTCGGGCCCGACCGGCCGGCCTTCGCCCGCCTGGGCCCCCAGGGCACCGTGCCCATCGTGGCCTGGCGCCGCCAGGGGCAGGACACCTGGGGGGTCGAGGCGGTCCTCCTGACTGCCGGGGCCTGCGTCAGCTGGCTGGTCGAGGACCTCGGCCTCCTGCCCGACCCGGCGGCCGCCGACCAGGTCGCCGCCCAGTGCCCCGACAGCGGCGACCTCTGGTTCGTCCCGGCCCTCTTCGGCCTGGCCACCCCCCGCTGGGACTACGGGGCCCGTGGCCTCCTCCTCGGCATCACCCGGGGCACCGGCCGACCCCAGGTGGTCCGGGCGGTCCTCGAGGGGGTCGCCCACGCCGGCGCCGACCTGCTGGAGGCTGCGGAGGCCGACAGCGGCCTCCGGGTCCCCGAGCTGCGGGTCGACGGGGCCATGGCGGCGAACGGCACCTTCCTCCAGGCCCTCGCCGACAGCATCGGCCGGCCCGTGGCGGTGGCCGCCGAGCTCGAGGCCACCACCCAGGGCGCGGCCTTCCTGGCCGGGCTCGCCGTCGGCACCTGGGCCGACGCCCAGGACCTCGAGGCCTGCGCCCGGCCCGCCCGCCTCGTCGAGCCCCGCCTGTCCGAGGCCCAGCGATCCGAGCGCCGGGCCCGCTGGTTGGCCGCCCGGGCCCGGGCCGAGGCCACCGTGCCCGAGCTCAGCGCCCTCGAGTTCTAGGACCGCCCTACCCCACCTCATCCCACCATCCCGAGCGAAAGGAGGTCCCGCCGGTGCGAGCCGCGCTCTACCGCCAGCTCGGCGACCCGTCGGTCCTCAGCGTCGAGGAGATCCCCACGCCCGAGCCCGGCCCGGGCCAGGTCCGGGTCAAGGTGGTCTGCTCGGGGGTCAACCCCACCGACTGGAAGAGCCGTTCGGGCCGCACCGCCGGCCCGCCCGACGGTTTCCAGGTCCCCCACCAGGACGGGGCCGGGATCGTCGACGCCGTCGGGCCCGGCGTCACCGACCGCCAGCCCGGCCAGCGGGTCTGGGTCTACCTGGCCGCCGCCAACAACCGCTACGGCACCGCCGCCGAGTACTGCCTCGTGCCCGCCGAACGCACCGTGCCGCTCCCTGACCACGCCAGCTTCGAGCTCGGGGCCTCCCTCGGTGTCCCGGCCCTCACCGCCGCCCACTGCCTCGGCGGGGACCCCGCAGCGCTCCGGGGCGCCACCGTCCTCGTCGCCGGGGGGGCCGGTGCCGTCGGCCACGCCGCCATCGAGCTCGCCCGCCACGCCGGGGCCCGGGTCGTGGCCACCGTCAGCACCGACGAGAAGGCCGAGCTGGCCCGCCGGGCCGGGGCCGACGCCGTCGTCTTCTACCGCGCCCCCGACGCCGTCGAGCAGGTCCGGGCCGCGGCCCCCCGGGTCGACCGCATCGTCGAGCTGGCCCTCGGGGCCAACCTCGAGCTCGACCTGGCGGTCAGCGACGCCGGCACCACCATCGCCGTCTACGCCAACGAGCCCACCGACCCGGTCCTCCCCGTCCGTCGCTGCATGACCGCGAACGTCACCCTCGCCTTCGTCCTCCTCTACGGGGTCCGCCCGGCGGCCCTCGCCGCGGCCCTCGCCTGGGTCCGCCGGGCCGTCGACGACCAAGCCCTCACCACCTTGCCCCTCCACCGCTACACCCTCGACCAGGTCGCCGACGCCCAGCGCGCGGTCGAGGCGGGGGCGGTCGGCAAGGTGCTCGTCCTGCCCCACGCCGAGCCGTCCTCGACCAGCTCGTCGTAGAGGGTCCGCACCACCTCGTCTCGGAGCCTGGCCAGGGCTCGCTCGGCGGCGCAGGGCCCCACGAGCACCACGGCGAGCGCCAGGTCGACGACCGGGTCGGCAAGGCCCACCACCGTCCCTTCCCGGTCCTGGCAGCCGAAGGCCAGCGGCGAGACCACCCCGGCGGCCCGGAGCCGCCACCCGCTCACCATGCCGGCCCCCGCACCTGGTCCGCCCCCGCGGGCCGGGGGGGCCACCCCCGCCGGGGGAGCCAGCATCGCCCGGACGAGCGTCCCCCGGGCCAAGGGACCGGGGTGCTGTCCCGCCAGGACCCCCAGCAGGCATCGGTAGAGGCGCTGGAGGGCCCGGGCCGTGCCGACCGGCCCCGCCGGGGCCTCCTCCCAGCCGACCGCCCGACCAGGCGGGACCCCGTCGGCCGAGGGCCACAGCTCGCCGCCGCACCAGGGTCGGGCCACGACCGTCTCGAACCACCGCCGGGCCTCCGCCTCCGAGCCCGCCCCCGCTGCCCTGGCCAGCAGACCCCACACGGCCGCCCAGCCCGCGCCCCCCGCCGGTGCGTGCCCGTCGGCCAGCGCCGTCGACACCTCTTCGTCGGCTCGGGCAGCCCACCACCGGTCGCTCGCGCCGGCCAGCACGTCGCGCAGGCCCCAACCGGCCCCGTCGCGCCCGCCCACCGGGGCGTCCCAGTGCAGCCGACCGTCTTGGACCAACAGGCCGGCGCCCACCCCGAGCGCCGGCAACGCCCCCTCGCCCAGCCCGACCACCGTCTGGACCCGGAGTGGTTCACCGCCCGATGTCTCACCGAGCGCCAGGTCGACCTGCCGGCCCTGCCGGCTCGCCGACACCTGGATGCCTCGAGCGAGCAGACCCCGGCCGACCACCTTCGCCAGGCGAGTCCGCACCTCCCACCCGCCATCGTCTCGGGGGCCCCGTTCCCCGGGTTCCCCGCCCGCCATCACCGCCACCACTGCTCCTCCCTTCGCGCCCGACCCCGTCCGTCGGGTCGCTACCGATGAGTAGAGCAAGGGGGTGGTGCACTGTCAACGGGCCCAGGGCGAGGTCCAGGCCCCTCGGGGGCGACTACCCCTGCCAGGGCAAAGCCAGGTCGACCCCGAGGGCGCCCTCGTCGCTCACGCCGACCTCGGCCTCCACGCTGGCGGGGCCGAGCCCGTCGACGACCACCCGGACCCGGCCCGGGGGCACCTCGGCGATCCGGTAGCGACCCTCGGCGTCACTGACCGACCGGGCCAGTTCTCGTCCTTGCGCGTCGAGCACCCGCACCGGCGCCCCCGGCAAGGGCCGACCACCGTCGAAGGTCACCCGTCCCTCCAGACGGCCGGCCGGACCAAGGGCCACCGCCACCTCGCGGGTCTCCCCGGGGGCCAGCACCACGGTGGTGGCCGCCGCCGCCCGAGCCGGCGCGGTCACCGCCACCGTGTAGTCGCCGGCCGCCAGCTCCTCGAAGCGGAAGCCGCCGCGCTCGTCCGTGGTGGTCCGGGCCAGGACCCGCCCCTCGGCCCCCACGAGAGCAACCAGCGCACCGGCCACCCCACTCTTGCCATTCGTGGCGCTGACGTCGCGCACCGAGCCGGAGAGGACCCCCGAGGGCCGCAGGGCCACCTCAAGGGTCGCCCGGTAGCTGCCCAGCTCCAGGGCACTGACCTGGGAGGCAAAGCCGCTGGCCGCCACCACCACGGTGTGGCGACCCGCCGGCAAGCCCTGGAGGAGGAAGCTCCCGTCGTCCGAGCTGGCCTGCCGTGCGACCTCTCGCCCCTCGGGGTCGACCACCGTCACGCTGGCGCTCACGATCGGCTCGCCATCCGCCCCGACCACCCGGCCGACGAGGGCCGGCAGGGCGACTCGGGCGTGAGGGCCGGCCGGGATCTCGCTCGTGTCGCGCGATGCCGTTCCAGCACGGGTCGCGAGGGCCACCGTGCCGGCGCCACCCGGTTCGGGCTCGGTCCCCGAGGTGGTGGCCGACCCGCCGTGGTCGTTGTGGAGTTTGTGTGCAACGTTGTGCAAGCGGTCGCTCGTCAAGTCGCCGAGGGGTGCCGGTTCGGAGACCCGGTGGCCGTTCCCGTTGGTCCCGTTCGTCCCGTTGGTCTGGCTCGCACCCGTGCTGGTGCTGGCGAGCACGCCCAGGCCGTTGCCGGCGTGGCCGTTGCCGCCCGCCTCGGTGCTGGCCCCGACGAGGGCCGGCACCGGCCCGGTCACCGGCTCGCTCGGGCTGGCGGCGGCCGGGGCCGCCTTCGCGCCGAGCTCAGCGCCCTCGACGTAGTGGTACTTCCCACCCCGCAGCCAGGAAGCCACCGCGGCCACCGCGCAGGCGGCCAGGGCGAAGTAGAAGGCCTCGTGGAGCCCGTTGCCGAAGGCGTGGGAGATGAGGTGGGGGAAGAAGGACCGCCCGGTCAGGTAGGCGGCCCGCTGGGCCGGCAGCTTCTGGAGCAAGCCACCGAGCAGGTTCTTGATCGGGTTGTAGCCGAGGAATGCGGCGAAGACGGTGGCCGTGGGCGGCAGGTGGGAGATCTTGGCCGCCGAGCTGGCCGGGACGCCTTGGTGGACGAGGCCGGCGAACATCTCGCCCGGGAGGCGGGCAGCCAGCCCGGTGATGATGAGGGTGAAGAAGATGCCGATGGAGAGGACCATGGCGGAGTTCTGGAAGGTGGCCACCATGCCCGCCCCGGCGCCGCGCTGGTTGGGGGGGAGGCTGTTCATGATGCCGGCACGGTTCGGCGAGGCGAACAGGCCCATGGCCAGGCCGTTCAGGAGCAGCAGCAGGGCGAACCAGACGTAGCCGAAGTTGATCGGCAGGAACGTCAGCAGCAGGAAGCTGACCGCGGCGGCGACCATGCCGCCGGTGGCGAAGGGCCGGGCCCCGAAGTGGTCGGAGAGGTAGCCGGAGATGGGACCGGCAGCGAGGAACCCGGCGGTCAGGGGCAGCATGTAGATGCCGGCCCACAGGGGCGTCTGGCTGAAGCTGTAGCCGTGGAGGGGCAGCCAGATGCCCTGGAGCCAGATGATGAGGATGAACATCATGCCGCCTCGACCCAGGGAGGCGAGGAGGCTGGCGAAGTTCCCGGCGGCGAAGGCCCGGATGCGGAAGAGCGGCAGCCGGAACATGGGGTTGGCCACCTTCGTCTCGATGTAGCCGAAGAGGATGAGGACGACGACTCCGCCGGCCAGGCAGCCGATGACCATGGGGTTGGACCAGCCCATGGTGGAGTGGCCGTAGGGGATGATCCCGTAGGTGATGCCGACGAGGACGGCCACGAGGCCGACGGCGAAGGTCAGGTTGCCCCACCAGTCGATGGTCGAGGGCACCCGGACGCCCCGCTCCTCGAGCTTCAGGTAGGACCAGACCGTCCCGAAGAGGCCGAAGGGCACCGAGACGATGAAGACGAGGTGCCAGTTCACCGGGCCGAGGAGGCCGCCGAGGATGAGGCCGATGAACGAGCCGGCGATCCCGGCGACGTTGTTGATGCCGAGGGCCAGGCCCCGTTGGTCCTCGGGGAAGGCGTCGGTGAGGATGGCCGAGGAGTTGGCCATCAAGAAGGCGCCGCCGACCCCCTGGAGGATCCGCATGACGATGAGCCACAGGGCCCCGGTGGTCCCCGAGAGCCAGGTGACCGACAGCATGATCGAGAAGAAGGTGAAGGTGACGAAGCCGAGGTTGTACATGCGGACCCGGCCGTACATGTCGCCGAGGCGACCGAAGCTGACCACCAGCACGGCCGTGACCACCATGAACCCCATGAGGAGCCAGAGCAGGTAGCTGGTGTTGGAGGGCACCAGGGGGTTCAGGTGGATGCCCCGGAAGATGTCGGGCATGGCGATCAGCATGATGGAGGAGTTGATGGTCGCCATGAGGATGCCCAGGGTGGTGTTCGAGAGGGCGATCCACTTGTAGCGGTCCGGATGGGTGGCCCCGGAGGTGCTGCCGCCCGGGGCCTGCCCCGCCGGCGGGCTGGCGGTGGTCGTGGTGCTCATCGCGCCTCCCTGTCCTCGTCGTCGGTGTCGTTCGAGAAAGGTCGTGGGGACGTCCCGGTGCCCGCCGCGCGGTGGGCTCCCCCGGGGACGGCCACCAGGTGCCGGGGAGCGAGGTCCATCTCGGCGAGATCCTCCAGGGCCCCGAGGGCGGCGGACAGGCGCTCTGCCTCGGCGGGCGCCAGTTCCCGGATCCGGGCTGCCAGCAGTTGGGTTCCGGTGTGGCGTCGCCGGGCCAGGAGGGCCTCGCCCGCCGCCGTGATGGCGACCAGGACGGCCCGCCCGTCGGCCGGGTCGGGGCTGCGGGCCACCAGCCCCTCCTCTTCCAGACGGCTCACGAGGGCCGTCATGGAGGGCTGGGCCACCCCTTCGAGCTGGGCCAGCTGGGTCAGCCGCTGGGGACCGCAGCGCTGGAGGTCCCCGAGGGTGGCCAGGGAGGTCAGGCTGAGCTCCCGGGGCAGGCGACGGACCAGGTTGACCGCCAGCGCGGTCAACGCCTCGGCGACGGCCTCGGCTGCGTCGCTCCCCGTGGACACCTCTGGGGCGCCGAGCGCCCCGGCTCCGGCCGGCAGCGGCCCGCTTCCCTTCCTGTGTCGTCCCACGCCCATCAGTATAGGGCAAACTATATAGTGTGATGAAACATTCTGGGGGTGGGGCACGGCGCTGGGCACCGAGCGGCCCGCCCGTGGTCACCATCTCGGCCGCCTACGGCGCGGGCGGCGCCTTGGTGGCACCCCGGGTGGCCGAGCGCCTGGGGGTGGCCTTCGTCGACCGGGCCATCCCGGCGGCGGTGGCGGCCCAGCTGGCGGAGGACCCCGAGGAGGTGCTGGCGGTCGAGGGGGAGCTGAGCGGCGGGGCCAGCCACTGGCTGGCGTTCTTCGCGCCGATGGGGGCCGCCTGGACGGGTCTCCCGGGACCGGTCGTCGGTCCCCTCGACGAGGACGCCTACCGGCGCCACGTGGCGGCCGTCCTGGCCGAGGTGGCGGAGCACGGGGCGGTGATCCTGGGCCGGGGGGCCCAGGTGGTCCTGGCCGATCACCCTCGGGCCCTGCACGTCCGGCTCGACGGGCCGGTGGAACGCCGGGTGGCCCAGGCTGCCGACCTGCTGGGCATCGGCCTGGAGGAGGCCCGGCGGGCCCAGCGCCAGACCGACGGGGCCCGGCACCGCTACGTCCAGCGCCTGCACCACGTCCACCTCGAGGACCCCCGGCTGTACCACCTCTGGCTGGACGCCACGGTGCTTCCTCTGGCGACCTGCGTGGAGCTGGTGGTGGCGGCCGCCCAGGGCTGCGCCGCGCTCCGCGCGCTCAGCGAGCGGCTCGACCGGGGCGGGGGCCGGGAGCGCCCTGGCTGAGCAGCTCGACCGCCTCGGCCAGGGGCGCAGCACGCTGCACCAGGGGTCGGAGCAGCATGAGGGGTCGCGGCAAGCCGATCCCGATGGCTCCCTGGAGCCGACCTCGGCGGACGACCCCCGCCAGGAGCCGACGGGTCTCGACCAGGTCCTCGGGGTCCAGGGACCCTTGGAGGGCTACCAGCTCGTCCTCCGGCCCGGGCCAGCCCAGCACCTGGATCTTCAGGTCGTACTGGTCCGACCAGACGTAGGGCACGGTCTGGAAGGGGGGCGGCTCGGCGCCGGCAGCCTCGGCCAGCAGCGCCCGGGCGGCCTGGGTGCCCTGCTCGGCGGCGTTCGTCCAGTGCTCCAGGCGGACGAGGCCCTGGCCGTCGGGGTGGGGCCAGCGGGCCAGGTCGCCGCAGCCCACGATCCCCGGGGCGGCCCGCAGGGCGGGGTCGAGGACCAGGCCGTCGTCGAGCTCGAGACCCGAGCCGGCCAGCCAGCCGGTGGCCGGCGCCACCCCGACGGCCACCAGGACCGCGTCGGCCTCGACCTCCTGGTCGTCGAGGACGACGGCTTGCACCCGCTCCTGGCCCTGCGGTGCCCGCGCCGACCCGCCCCCGGCGGGGCTCGCGCCGGCGGCCGCCGGCGCGGGTCCTGCCGCCACCAGGGTGCTCGGCCTCCCGAGGGGCAGACGCCGGCCGTGGTCGGTCAGGAGGGACTGGGGCACCTTGCCGAGCAGGAAGCGCACCCCGTTCGCCTCGTGGACTGCCTGGAGGGCCCGGCCGAAGGCCTCGGGCAGGACCCGGCCGAGGGGGACCGCCAAGGGGTCGACGACGGTCACCGCCACGCCCCCCCGTTCCCGCACGGTGGCTGCCACCTCGCAGCCGATGAACCCCGCACCGAGGACGACCAGCCGGCGGGGCCGCTCGGGTGCTCCGGCGGGGGCCGGGTCGAAGAGTGCGGCGGCCAGCTGGTCGGCATCCTCGGGCCGGCGGAGCACATGGAGGCCCCGGAGCGGGGGCAGAGGGAAGGTCTTGGGCAAGGCCCCGGTGGCCAGCACCAGACCGTCGGCAGCGAGCTCCTCCCCGTCCTCGAGCACGAGCCGGTGGTCCGAGGCCTCGAGCCCGGCCGCCCGACGGCCCAGCTGGAGGTCGAGGTCGAGCTCGGCCAGCTTCTCCGGCGGGCGGAGGGCGAGACGCTCGGGGGGCAGGTTCCCGGCCAGGTAGGCCTTGGAGAGCGGGGGACGGTCGTAGGGGGGGTGGTCCTCGTCGCCGAGGAGGACCAGCCGGCCTCGGTAGCCCTCCCGGCGAAGGGCCTCGGCGGCCCGCAGGCCGGCCAGGCCGGCGCCGACGACGGCGACGCAGGCCTGGGGGTCCTCGAGGGGGCGCGGGGGCATGGGGTCAGCGGCCCCCGAACATGGCCAGCCACTGGGCCGGGTCCTTGACCCGGAAGACGACGTTGTGCTCCCGGACCGAGCCCAGGGTGGCGGCCGAGGCCGGCGAGTAGCGGTGGCCCGGGTAGAGGACGGTGCCGTCGTCGAAGCGGGCCAGGCGGGTGGTCAGGGACTCGTAGAGGGCCTCGGGGTCCCCGCCGGGCAGGTCGGTCCGGCCGCAGCCGTCCAGGAAGAGGGTGTCCCCGGCCACCAGGCGGTCCGACACGGCGAAGCACTGGCTGCCCGGCGTGTGGCCCGGGGTGTGGACCAGCTCGACCTCGACGTCGCCGACCCGGACCCGGTCGCCCGAGCGGTGGCCCACGAGCTCGCTGGCCCCGAGGCCGGTGACCCGCTGGACCCAGGGCACCTCCTCGGCCTGGAGGTGGACCGGCACGTCGACCAGGCCGAGCAGCTCGGCCACGCCGGCCACGTGGTGGCCCATGAGGTCCCCCCCGACGTGGTCCGGGTGGTAGTGGGTGGCGAGGACGCCGACCAGGCGCATGCCGTCGGCAGCCAGGACCGCCAGGAGCCCCTCGGGGTCGTAGGCCGGGTCGACCGCCAGCGCTTCCCCGCTCACCCGGTCCCCGATGAGGTAGACGAAGTTCACCATCTGCGTCGCCAGGGGGTCGCCGACGGCCAGGTCCCGGCCGGCCAGCAGCTGGCGGAAGTAGAGGCGATCGTCGGGGGCGTCGGCCACGCCGGCCATGGTAGGGGCCGGGGGAGCCACCGGCCACGGCCCGACGCAAACCGGGGGGCCGGTCTCAGCCCCGGGGGACCCAGAGGCTCGCGCCCTGGGCGGCCACCTGGTCCAGGGCCGCCTGGACCACCTCGGGCAGGCCCCGGCGGAAGTCGGGCTCCTCGAGGGCCAGCAAGTCCTTCGTGGCCGGGTCCTGGAGGACGTCGGCGACCCGTTCGGCGGCGCGGCCGTCGCCGTAGGGGCAGGGCAGCCCGGCCACCCGCGCCTGCTCCGCCGGCGTGGCGAGCCGCTCGACCGCGGCGAGGGCCTCCTCGGGGTCCAGGCCGCTCAGCACGGCAGCGCCCAGGGCCACTCCTTCCCAGCGGGGCGTCGAGCGCCGCAGGACCACCACCGGCACCCCCAGGTAGGCGGCCTCCTCCTGGATCCCGCCGGAGTCCGTGACCACCACTTGGCAGGCGGCCATGGCCTCGAGCATGGCCTGGTAGCCCAGGGGCTCGCTCAGGACGACCCCTTGCGCCTGGGCGAGGCGGTCCGCCAGACCGAAGGCCCGCAGGCGGTCGGCGGTCCGGGGATGGACGGGGAACCGGACCGGGGGGTGCCGGCGGCCGAGGGCCTCGAGGAGGGCCACGAGGTTGGCCAGGCGGGCCGGGTCGTCGACGTTCGTGGCCCGGTGGGCGGTCACCACGATCCCCTGGCGGGCCTCGGGGGGCTGGCGGGTCACGCCGGTGGCCCGGGCGACGTCGAGGACGGGGTTCCCGACCACCTTGATCCGTGCGGCCGGGACCCCTTCGAGGAGCAGCAGGCCGGCGGCCAGCTCGGTCGGTGCCAGGTGCA
The DNA here is from genome assembly GCF_023130475.1 of Aciditerrimonas ferrireducens. Classification (GTDB taxonomy): domain Bacteria; phylum Actinomycetota; class Acidimicrobiia; order Acidimicrobiales; family UBA8190; genus Aciditerrimonas; species Aciditerrimonas ferrireducens. Next base: position 44,508 of record NZ_JAKHEX010000010.1, on the reverse strand, counting down.
ACGAGGCGCAGGCCGCCCCGACCCGCCGGTTGACCTCCTCCATGGAGGTGGGGTTCAAGGATCGCAGGCCGGCCTCCAGGTGGGCCACCGGCAGGCGGCTCCGGCGGGCTGCCAGGGCGAAGACCGGAACGGTGAAGGTGTCGCCGAGCACCAGCACCAGCTCGGCGCCCCCTCGGGCCTCGTCCTCGACCACCCGGGCTGCCTGATGCAGCAGTTCGCCCAGGCGGGCGGCGGGCTCCTCGGGCAGCTCGATGCGCTGGTCCGGCACGAGGCCCAGCTCCTCGTAGAACCGGTCGGCCATCGTCGCCGTGGCCTGCTGGCCGGTGGCCACCGTGCGGACCGTGAGGCCCCGGGAGCGCAGGGCGGCCACCACCGGCGCCAGCTTGATGACCTCCGGCCGGGTCCCGAAGGGCACGAGGACGCGCTGCAGACCGCCCACCGTCACCCGACCCCGACCTCGCTGGGTCGCGCCGCCGCTGACCCCGGTCGGTCCCCGGTCGACCAGCGGGCCAGGACCTCGCCCACCTCGGCCACCGCCCGGACGGTGGCGTCGGGACGGACGACGTCCGGGGTCCCCTGGTGCTCTCCCTGGGTGACCCGCACCGTGGCCAGCCCCAGGGCGGCGGCCCCGAGGAGGTCGGTCTCGGGCCGGTCTCCCACGAAGACCGCCTCGCCGGGCAGCAGCCCGAGCTGGGCCAGGGCCCGGCGGTAGGGCTCGGGGTGGGGCTTGCGCCTGGCCCGGCCCAGCTCGTCGGCGAGGACCACGACCTCGAACCACCGGCCCAGGCCGCTGGCCGCCAGCTTGGCCCGCTGGATCCCCGGGTCCCCGTCGGTCACGAGCGCCAGGGCCCATCGGCCGGCCAGGTGGTCCAAGAGGTCCTCCACGCCGGGGAACGGGGCGAGCTCGGGCGCGCGGTAGGCCCGGAAGGCCGCCACCAGCGGCCCGACCGGCTGGACGGACCCGACGGCCGCAAGGGCCCGGTCGATGAGTCCGCCTCGGGCCGATCCGGCGGCGGCCTCGGCGGCGAGGGCTCGCCGGAACGCCTGGGCGTCGAGCCCGGGCTCTTGGGTCTGGGCCTCGGCCACCACCGCCTCCAGGCAGCCGGCCAGCCAGGTCGCCTGGGGCACCAGGGTGTCGTCCAGATCGAACAGCACGCCGCGCAACCCTGCCGTGGTCACGACGGTGCCTCCGCCGGCCCGGTGGCGGCGCCTCGGGCGCTCGCCGACGGCCCCGCCAGGCCCTCGAAGACCTCAGCGAAGTAGCGGGTCATGCGGACCCCGGGCCGGGCCCGCAGGCGCTCCGGCCGGATCGGCTGGCCCCGCACCGCCCGCAGGTACTCCCCGACGAGATCGCACCCGGCTGCCAACGAGAGCGGCAGGCCCCCGGAGAACCGAGGGTTGATCTCGGTCACCAGCACCTGCCCGGTCGCCGGGTCGGCGAACCCTTGGAGGTTGGCCGGGCCCCGGTGGCCCACGGCCCCGAGAGCGGCCCGGGCCACCTCGACCACGGCGGCGTCCTCGAAGGTCTCGCCTCGGGTCGAGATCCCGCCCCGGGTCTCCAGGCGCCACCGGGCGGCCCACCCGCAGAGCTTGCCGTCTTGCCCGACCAGGAGGTCGGCGGTGAACTCCCGGCCCGGGGCCCGGTGCTGGACGATCGGGTCAGGCACCAGGGCCAGGGCAGCCCGGAGCTGCTCTTCGTCGCGGGCCACCAGGACGTCCCGGGAGCCTCGGCCGGCCCGGGGCTTCACGACCCAGGGGCCGGGGACCGCTTCGGCCGGTCCCCCGACCTCGCCCTGACCCGCGACCTGCCAGGCCCCCCCCACCCGCCGGGCGGTCGCTGGGGCCGGCACACCGGCGTCAACGAGGACCTCGGCGAAGCGCCACTTGTCGAGGCAGGTCTCGACCGCCCCGAGGGGGGGCAACCAGGTGGCCACGCCCAGGTCCCGCAGGGCAGGTTCGGCCGCCACCAGGGCCGCGAGCTCCTCGGCCACGGTCGGCACGAGCGCGGCGACCTCGTGGGTCCGGGCCACGGCTGCCAGGGCGTCGCCGAACCCCGGCTCGTTGGCGGCCGGCACCACCGCCCAGGCATCGGCCAGGTGGAAACCGACCGCCCCCGGGTCGCAGTCGACGGCCAGGACTCGCTCCCCGGCTCGCCGAAGGGCCTGCACGACGCTCACGCCGGCTGGCCCCCCGGCCCCGGTCACGAGGACCGGCCCGGTCTCCTCGACCTGCCCGTCAGCCAGGGTCACTGGGCGGACCCTAGCCGTCCACCGAGGTTCGGCCGATCGACCCCAACCCATCCGCCGGACCGCTCGCCACTCGCCAGCGAGGGGCCCCGGCGAGGGATCCGACCGAGGCCAGTGGGCGGCTCACCCGCTTCGCCGGGGGTCGGCCGACGACAATGGTGGGCGCCAGGACGGCGTTCGGTGCGCGGTGGTCGGCACCCACCACGGCCCGGCACCACGTCCCGACCAGCCCCGCACCAGCCCGCTCGGCCGCTTCCAGCGCCGGCGAGAAGCCAGCGGCGAGCGCCACCAACCGAACGGGTCGCCCGCCCCCGACCCACGCCAGGGCATGGATCGGCCCCCGATAGCCACGACCTTGGACGCACGCGTCGAGCACCGTCACCGCCTCGGGGCTTTCGAGCACGACTGCCCGGAGGGGATGGACAGCCGCGCCGCTGGGCCCCGTCGGCCGCTCGGGAACGAAGGCGATGGTGGCCGCCCCGAGCAGGCCCCGGTCCCCGACGACCGCTTCGACGACACAGGGCAGGCGCTCCTTCGGTGCAACGGCGAGACGATCCACCCGGGAGCGGTCCCACCCGCGGTCCAGGACCTCCCCCCGCACCAGCGGTCCCTCACCGGCCACGGGGAGGTCAGCGGACGAGCTCGCCGCTCCAAGGCGCTCCGGCAGCACCGCAGCGATCCCGAGACTGCGCAGCTCCCGCGACCGGTCCATGGCTTGGACGACGCTCCGACCGGTGGGGGCCAGAAGCCACAACCCCGCCGGGCCCCTCCCGTCGGACCGGGGCCGCCGGACGCCCAGGGCCCGGACCCCGGCAGCGTCGAACGCCTCGAAGGACACCCCGCGCACTTCGAGGCCGAGGCGCGCCAGCGCCGCCGTGACCACCTGGCCGACCGCGCTCCCCGCATCCAGGACGATCACCCGTCCCCTCGAGCGCTCATCGGCACCCGAGGGGACGAGCACCTCGCGACGGACACCGTCGAGGAACCCAGGGCCCCGAGCCACGGCAGCACCCCCGGCGACCAGCTCGGCCAGGGCCGAAGCGCCCGCGGGCGACCACCGGTGCAACGCCAGGGCGTCGAGCAGGGCGCGCGCCACCTCATGGTCCGTCTCCGATCGCAGGGCGACGGCCAACCGGCCGAGGACCGCGTCGTCCCCCAGCTGGCGGGCCAGGGTGACCGCCTCCAGGCGAGCCCTCGGGTCGGCGGAGGCCAGCCCGGCATCGACGTCGGCCCGCAGCCGGCGGTGGACAGCCCGACGCCACTGCCAGGCGCTCGCGATCAAGACCGCGCCGACACCGGCGCTGGCGATCGTGACGTCATCCATGCCCGACTCCCACCGAGGTACGCCGCCAGGTCCTCGGGGGTTCGCTCAGGGCCGCTCCGAGAGGGGAAGCACCCGACCAGCCGGTCCGCCAGCAGCCGGCGGTGGACCCGGCCGCCCCGATCCAGCCACGTCCCGGTCGGCGGGCAACTGCATCCGGACCATCAGGATCCAGCCGAGGAGCACCGCCGCGAAGTCGAAGATCGCCGCCACCCAGGTGTGGAACAGCACCAAAGCGATGAACCCGAAGAACACCCCGACGAAGATCACTGCGTCGGTCCGCACGATGTTGCCGACCAGCGCGATCGCCGAGGCCAGCGCCGCTCCCTTGTAGATCCGGGGACCGGTGACCCGGGCCATCGGGTAGGCCAAGCCGAAAATGGCAAGCACGGCCGGCAGCGACGAACACTGGGGCGCGAGGATCAGCTCGATCTCTTGGGAGGTCCCGGCGTGGTGGACGAACATGTCCACGCCGCTTGTCCCGAGCACGTCCGGCACGTGCAGCGCCGCCAGCAGGCCGCCGGACAGCGCAACCTCCATCAGGCGGAAGGGCATCTCGAGGATCAAGAACCCCACCCCGACGAAGACCATGACCAGCAACACCTGCCGCATGGCCATCCGCCCTGTGCTCATCGCTTCTCCTTCGCGGATCCCCCGACTCGACAATGCAACGCGCAGCGTTCGCAACGTCTCCCACGCAACGTAGTTATCTTACACCGTGATCCGACGCTGCGTCACCACCGATGGTCGGCCCTGGCGACCGGGGTCGCTAGACCCTGGTGGCGCGGTGGACCGAGGCGGCCCAGCGCCGGAGCTTGGCGATCTCTGGCGAGGCGATCGGTTCCCACTGGAAAGCCGCGACCAGGGCAACGAGGGCTTGGATGCACTCGTCGTCACGCTCGGTCCGTGCCTCCTCGAGGAGGAGGTCCCCGTAGGGCTGGAGCGCAGGTTCTCCTCGGAGGAGGGACAGCCCCTGCAGCCGAACGTCCGGCGCAGGATCGGCGAGCAGCTCCGCCACCCGGGCCCGCTGGAGCCGGATCGCGTCGCTCTTGCCCCGGAAGGTCGCCCGGATGTCCTTCTTCGCCCGTTCAAGGCGCCGACGAATCCTTCGCGGAAGGGGAACGCCGATGAGGTACGCACCAAGCACGACCAGCGCCAAGAGCGCCGTCACGATCGTCGCCCATTCGCTCCCCGAGAGCTCGTACTGGAAGCGCACGGTCGCTGGCGACGACGAGCCCTCCAAACGGAGATACATGTACCCGAGACCAGCCGGGTAGACCGATGAGGGTCGTCCGTCGACGTAGGCATGCCATCCGGGGCTGTCGTCCTCCTTGAAGAGCACGCCTTCGGCCCCGGCGGTCCGGAGGAGATCGGCGTCCGTGGTCACGAGCGGGCGATCGACGAGAGGAGCAGGCGAGCCAAGAGGGACGACTCGGTCGTGTTGGAGAACGTGTCGTCGTGATAGGGCAGGTTCAGCCCACTCTCGATGACCGTGCTCTTCCCGACGTGTTCGTCAACCAGGACCGGCCGCCCGTCCGACAACAGGTCCACGCTCGAACCGGGGGATCGCTGGCTCGCGCCCTCGACGAGGTACGGGAACGTCTGGGCGTAGACGGCTGGGGAGAACTTGGCCAAGTCGATGCCGCGCAGCAAGGAGCTCTTCGACGGGGCGAAGTGCCACGACTGGTAGAGCTCGAAAGACCGCCACTTGGTCACGGGAAGGGGCGCCCCGTCCTTGGCCAGCTCGGCTGCCAACCCGGCCGCGCCACCCACGTCGATCACCAGCCCCCCGCCATGGCGCACGTAACCACGGAGGAGCTTCGCTGCCTGCCGCGGATTCGAGGCTTGGAAGCCGTAGAGGAAGATCTCGGGGAACTGCTCCAGCTCCTTGAGGCTGTAGTCGTTCAGGTTTGCCTCACCCTGGACCGGGATCAAAGTGTTCGGTCCGACGTCGGTCAAAGCCAACGCACGAAGTAAGAGGTTGTAGTTCTCCGCGCTCCCGACGATCAGGACGGGTGGCGCGTCGGTCGCCGCGAGGATGGGACTGGTCTGGCGAACGACGAAGTTGTGGTAGGTGTTGTCCGCGCTCGGACCGACGTAGCGGAACAACGCGGGGTGGTCCTGATAGAAGCCGTACGCACTCGGTCCGGAGCCCGCCTGGATCCAGCGAACCGCGTTCCAGTTAAGCATGAACTTCATCTCAGCGACGCTCGGCGGATCGTTGGAGAGCACGCTTTCAGCCCAGAACGACCAGGTGAAGTTCACCGCTCCTTGGTTGAATGGTCCACCGACCTCGGGCACGTTCGTGAAGAAGTTGATCCAGCTGGTTTCGGTCGCGTCGGTCAATGCCAACCGATACTGCTTCGTGCCGTTGCTCCCGGGCATGATCGGGAGTTGGATCTCCGCGGTCTGCTGGTAGGAGAAGGCGTCCCGCTTGAGGACGGGAACGGTAGCAACCAGACAGACCACTGCTGCGAGGGCTGGTGCCACGTAGAGCGCGCTCCGCCAGAGGTAGCGGAGCCGGCTCCGCAGCTCCGATGCCAACGCCGCCAGGAGCAGACCGCAGGTCGTGGCCAGCGGCCACGCCGCATAGGTGAACATGTCGTTCGGGTAGATCCCGACGATCTCGAGGTCGGCGTGTGTGAACCGGCCGATGTAGGCGTAGGTGAGGACGACGAGTGCCACGATCAGCATCGCGGCCGACGCACCGACGCACTGCCTGAATCGTTTCGACGAGAACGAGGAGCGCCGCCACGCGAACCATGCGGCGGCTGCCATGAGCAGCAAGGTAAGAGGGAGGAGAAGAGGCGAGAAGGCTTTCAACGAGCTGCCAACGGTCTCGAAGAGCCGTCGATACGACGTGCCCGTGTTCGGTACGAACCTCGGCTGGGGGATGAGGTAGTACGCGTGGAATCCGACGAGGGTGGGGAGGTACAGCCAGAGCACCATGGCAGCGACCGCTGCGGCCACCCCGGCAACCACCTTGATGCGCTCCGCGAGGGGCCGGTAGTTGACGAACAGCAGCACCCCGAGCACCTGCAGGACACCGAGCCCGCCGGTCAGGTCGTGCGTCGACATGCCGCACGTCGCTGCGATGATGACAGCCGTCAGGCGAAGCCTGCCCGGCTTCCTCGTGTAGAGAGCGGCTAAGAATGTCGCTAGGCAGGCGAATGCCATGGCGATCAGGCGTGGGTACTCACCTGATCGCAGGGACGGCTGCCAGAACGCCGGCACGGCGAGCACCACGGCACCGGCGACGGCCGCAGCGGCGGAGCTGCGGGAGATGAGCCGGACGAAGCCGTAGGCACTCGCCGTCATGACGAGGAAAGCGACTGCGGTGCACACCACCATGGCGTGCTCGATCGTCGTGCCCGAGGCGGCGACCGCAGTCGCAATGATCAAGTGGTACAGCGGCGGGTAGATGCCAGGGAGCAGCTTCATGCCGCTGAACCAGGCTGGGTTCCACAGGACGTGGGGGAAGTCCTGCATGAGGAGCTTCACCGTCGACGCGTGATCGAGGGCGTCAGCTCCCTTGGGCGTCCCCACGAAGTCCGTCGAGCGAACCCCCACTTCCCAGGTCGCAACAAGCAGCGCTGCGAGGAGGACGAGGTCAAGGGCGAGCCGCCCAACCTTGGCAGGCCACCGACGCCGCTGCTCCTCGACCTGCCGCTCGCTTGCCGTCCTCGACCTGGCGCCGAGGACCAGGACCCCTGGGGAGTCAACGGTCGCCGGTTGCATACCAGAAGCGGGTTCGATGGACGACCATGCTAGCAGGGATGCGGTCTACTTTCACCACATAGCGTGGCCACATCATTGCGCAGAGCCACCTTTCGTTCTGCCTGGCATCCCCGAGTCCCGGCGTGCTCTGAGGAGCCGCACAGCACATCGAACCATGAATGGTCCTGCCATCCCCATGAGCAGCGCGGACGACGGGCACCGGTTCCCGGCTCGCCGGCTCGCCGACTCGCCAGCTCGCCGTGAACCGGACTCGGGACGTCGAGGGTCAGGGCCTGGCGGGTGCCGGAGCCGCTGCGGGAAACGCCCCATCCACGGCAGGGACATCACCAATCGCGCTGGTCGTACCGCCCAGCGACGATTCGGCCAGGGCCCCGCTGCTCTCATCCGGGCTCCAGAGAAAGCGGTGGACTTCGAAGGCCTCCGCCATCCTGCCCCGGGCCTGGAAGCCCCGGTAGCGCGCCTGGGCCTCCACGGCGTCCAGGTCGACCAGGCCACAGCCGAGGACCTGGGACAAGTGCGCCCGGACCAACTCGAGCTTGGCCTCAACCAGCCCGTCGATGTCCAGGTAGACCACCGGTGTGAAGTCCACGCTCGAGGGTGCTTCGTAGGAAAGGACCCGGCTCACCCGCCGCGCCGCGGCGAAGGTGGCTCGGGCGGTCGCCCGGTGGTCCTGGTGGGTGTCGTGCAGGCTGTGGGTGTAGACGATGTCGGCGCCGACCTCGTCGATGAGGTTCTGGATGCGCGAAACCGCCTCGACGCCATCGGGCACTGCCCCGTCCCGGAACCCGCCCCAGACCAGCTCGGCACCGAGGAGACGGGCCGCCTCGGCTTGCTCCTCGCGTCGGGAGTTCGTCCCCTGAGGTCCGATCGAACCATCGGTCATCACCAAGAGGGTCACCTGGTCACCGGCCCGCCGATGGGCCAGCAGGGCTCCCCCGCAGCCCAGTTCGATGTCATCGGGGTGGGCTCCCACCGCTACAACCTGCAGCCCGCTCATGCTCCTCGCATCCTTTCTGTCGCCGTGACGACCGNGCTCGTCCGGCACCGCCGCGAAGGCACTTGCTCCAGCGGTCCGTGGCTGGAAGCCGGATTCACCGACCCGCTGGATCCCCGCCCCGTGTCGTTCGGCGCTCCGAGCCGTTTTCACCCAGGAGTAGTGCCGACCGACGATGCCGTCGAACCAAGCCTTGGTGCAGATCGCCATCGAGACGAAGAACAACGGTAGGAACCAGGCCAACGATGCTGCCGACCGCTTGGTCTCGCCAGCCAGGATCATGCCGCCCCCGATCTCGACCAGCGGCCCGAGGAACAGCATCATCGTGTAGACGAAGAGCAGCGATGCCACCGCCGGCGCCGCGATCCCGAGGCCCCAGAGGATCATCACCACGAGCCCCAGGGCAGCGACCGCCGGCATGTGGAAGGCGTAGAGGAACATCGTCGTCTCGATCTTCTCCGCGAGCCCCAGGTGGGGGGACTGCCAGACCGCCCGTCGGTAGTCCCGCCAGCACTGCTGATGCCCCCGAGCCCAGCGGTAGCGCTGCCGCCAGAAACGGCGGAACGTGACGACGCCTTCCTCTTCGTCGACCGCGGTCACGTCGTAGCGAACCAGGTAGCCGTGCAACAGCAGCCGAATCGTCAGGTCCGTGTCTTCGGTGACCGAGTCCTCGTTCCAGCCACCCATCGAGCGGAGGAGCGACGTCCGCACCGCGCCGTTTGCCCCGCCGTAGGCCGGAAGACCGCCAACCGCTTGCCTGCCGTACTCGTTGACCAAGTAGCCGCCGTAGTAGTCCAAGGCCACCAGGGAAGCGAGGGGGGAGTCCTGGGCATTGGAGATCACGCAGCGGCCCTGGACAGCCGCAACCTTGGGATGAGCGAAGTGGCGAACGAGCCGCCGAACGGCATCCGGCCGGGGCCGGTGATCCGCGTCGAAAACCACGGCAATCTCACCGCTCGCCACGGCGAGGGCCTCGTTCAATGCCCCCGACTTCCCCCCGGTGCTCCCTGGCGGACGGTGCAAGACGGTGAACCGAGGCGTACGGCGGGCTTGTTGATCCAGGCGCCACCCCGTCCCGTCGCTCGAACCGTCGTCCACCAGGATCCACTCCATGCGGTCTCGCGGGTACTCCAGCGCGAGCAGAGCGTCGAGCAACCGATCGAGCACAGCCTCCTCGTTCTTGCACGCAACCAGCACCGATACGGTCGGGAGCCGGGCTGGGTCCTCGAGCAGCGGCAAGGACGCCCCAGCAAGATCCGCAGGACCGCTCTTCAGCGCGGCCACGGCGAACGAGAAGTGCCGAACGAAGTAGGCCATGAACAAGACGAGCAGGACCGAACCGATCAGCGATCCCATGGTCGGGACGCCGAGGACCGCCACCCCGAGGATTCCCAGGCCGGCCATGGCCAGCAGGACCCAGGTGTAGCGTCGCTCTGCCCGCAACAGTCGGAGTCCCCGCCGAACCAACGAAAGTTGCTCGGCAACCACGGTCGGCGAGGTTCGCTCCTCTTGCCACCGGATTCCCGTGATCGCCATCAGATCCCGCTCACTTCCCGTGTTGTAACCATGCCGTCCCTAGCGATTTCACCCGCCGAGCAGGTGGGGTGCCGCTCGTCCGTGAACGGCACCCCACTGCCCGTCTTGCATCAATCCTCAGCGGATCCCGTTGGCCACCGGGCTGGTCCGCCGACGCCGCACCACGTAGGCCACGCCACCGCCGACGCCGAGAAGACCGGCCAGCGCAGCGCCGCCCACAGCACCGACCGGGACGGTCGACGTGCCGGACGACACGATGTCGACGGTGCCGATGGTGTTGTTGCTCGGCGGGGTGCACGTCAGCGTGGCGTCGTCCCCGTTCAGCGAACCACCGCTGATGACGGACACGACGGTGATGTCACCAGCCGTGAAAGTGGCCGTCCCCGGGGTGTTCCCTGCGGTGAAGCTGAGGGGTGCCAGGGCTACCGAGATCGGGCTCGTGAGCTCCGAGGTCGTCACCGTCGGGGTCTGGGTGTTCGTGTCCGTCGTGCTCGTCGGGGTCACGTTGGTGGCGTCGACCTCGGCCTTCACCGACTGGACGGTCACGCTCGTGATCCCGAGGCCCGAGGCCGTCGCAGCAATGATCGACGGCAGCGTCGTCTGAGAGGTGGCCTGGACCGTGAAGCTCTGCCCGGGGCTCACCTCCTGCGGGGCGGTGACGTCCAAGACCACCGTCGCCGTCTGGTCGGTCAAGGTGATAGCTGGGGTCGACACCGTGCAGGTGTAGTCGAAGGTGTCGGTGATGCTCTGGGTGCCGCCATTGGTCTGGGCACCCGCGACCCCGGCCATGCCGGCCGCGAGGCCGAGGGCCCCGACCGCTGCCATGCCTCCCTGGATCGTCCGGCGGGCCAGTCGCTTCCCGCCGTTCGTGGGCTTCCCCATCGTCGTTCTGACCTCCTGCTTCGGCACCTGCCGGCTCGCCTCCTCGGCAACGGGCGGGTGCTGTGTCGTTCTCCGTCGTTCTTGCGATCTCGTGCTCCGCACCGCCGGTGCGGCCCCCGCAGACGTCCTGCCTTGGCATCCCCCCTTCGGGCTCCCCGCCGGGACACCCCTTGTGCCCCGCTCCCACGCTGCCGGGCTGTTCCCGACCCGACGTCCGCACTCTACGATGACCACTCCAAGTAGTCAACCTTGGGATGGTCTTGATTCAAGGCGCCGAGAACCGGATCGGCCCTGGTCGGGGAACCATCCTGGTCAGGACCCTCGTTCGCCAGCGAACGAGAAGCACAACATTGCGCGCCGAGCGGTCGCCGGGCAACCCGGCTGCCGACCGGCCAGACTGGAGCCATGCTCGAGGACGTCGCGCCCTTCGCGCCGGCCACGTTCCTCCGTCAGCAGGTCGAAGCCCACCCCGAGGCCCCGATGCTCCTGGCCGGGGACGACCAGCGGACCTGGGCCGAGTTCGCCTCGCGGGCCGCCCAGGTGGCCCAGGCCCTGCGGGCCGAGGGGGTGGGGCCGGGGGACCGGGTGGCCTTCGTGGACCGCAACGGTCTCCCCCACTTCGAGACGCTCTTCGGCTGCGCCCTGCTCGGCGCGGTCCACGTGGCGGTGAACTGGCGCCTGGCCCCCGGCGAGGTCGGCGCGGTCCTGGCCGACGCCCAGGCCCGTGTGGTGGTGGCCGACCCGGGGGCCGGAGGGGTGGGAGGTCGGCTCCTGCCCGACCAGCTGGCCGCCACCGGAGCCCGCCGGCTGGTCCTCCTCGGTCCGCTGCCCGAGGGCTCGGCCCCCGACGTCCCGGTGGTCGGCTACGAGGCCTGGCTGGCCGACCGGCCCGCCGAGGACCCCGGGCACCAGCCGGCCCTCGCCGAGCCGGCCATCCAGCTCTACACCTCGGGCACCACCGGACAGCCCAAGGGGGTGGTGCTCAGCCAGGCCAACCTCGCCACCGCCATGGCCACCGCCCGCCGGGTCTTCGGGATCCGGGCCGACACTGTGAGCCTCGTGGCCATGCCCCTGTTCCACATCGGCGGCATCGGCTGGGCTCTGGCGGCCATGTCCCAGGGCGGCACCTCGGTGGTCCTCCGGGACGTCGACCCGGGCGTCGTGCTGGACCTCGTCGAGCGCCACCGGGTCACCGAGACCTTCGTCGTGCCGGCGGTCCTCATGGCCCTCCTCGCCCACCCCCGCATCCAGGACGCCGACCTCTCGAGCCTCCGGACCGTCTTCTACGGCGCCTCACCGATCGCCGAGGACGTCCTGGTCCGCTGCCTCGACCGCTTCGGCTGCGGCTTCGCCCAGCTCTACGGCATGACCGAGACCACCGGGGCCATCACCATGCTGGCCCCGGAGGACCACGACCCGAGCGGGCCCCGCCGCCACCTCCTGCGCTCGGCCGGCCGGCCCCTTCCGGGGGTCGAGCTCCGCGTCGTCGACCCGGCCGACGGCCGGCTGCTGCCCCCCGGCCAGGTCGGGGAGGTCCAGACCCGGTCCCCCTTCACCATGCTCGGCTACTTCCGCAAACCCGAGGAGACCGCGGCGACCATCGACCCCGAGGGCTGGCTCCGCACCGGCGACGCCGGCTCCCTGGACGAGGAGGGCTACCTCTTCCTCCACGACCGCATCAAGGACATGATCGTCTCGGGGGGCGAGAACGTCTACCCGGCCGAGGTCGAGAACGTCCTCCTCGGTCATCCCCAGGTGGCCGACGCCGCGGTCATCGGGGTGCCCGACGACCGCTGGGGCGAGACGGTGAAAGCCGTCGTGGTGCCCGCCCCCGGGGCGCCGCCGGCCGACGAGCTGGCCCCGGCCCTCCTCGCCTACTGCCGGGAGCGCCTGGCCCACTACAAGTGCCCCACCTCGGTCGACCTGGTGCCCAGCCTGCCCCGCAACCCGACCGGCAAAGTCCTCAAGCGGGTCCTCCGCGAGCCCTACTGGCAGGGCCACGAGCGCCGGATCCGCTGAGGGGCCCGCTCAGACGCGCCCGGCCCCCGCTGCCGTCGGGGGCTCGTCGGCCGGTGGCGACGCGTGGGCCAACAGCCGCGGCACGAGCTCCTCGACCTGGGCTCCTGCGGCCCGGACCCGCCGCTCGAGCTCCTCCACCAGGGCCGTGGCCCGCTCCAGCTTGGCCACGAGCTGGTCGACGTCGACCTCGGCACCCTCGAAGAAGGCCACGATCCGGTCCAGCTCGCCGCTGGCTTCGGCGTAGCTCAGCTCGCCCACCGGCTTCACCGGCGCCTCGTCCGCTCGCTCCCCGCTCATCCTCCGACCCCTCCTGGTTCGCTCGCCCCGCCCGATCCTCGGGCAGGCAGCTCGTCCTCCACCCGCGACAGGACCGAGCCGTCGGCCAACCGGGTCCGCAGGCGCCCTCCGGCCAGCGCGTCGGCGACCTGCCGCACCAGCCGGCCGTCGGGACCGTAGGTCAGGCTGTAGCCCCGCTCCAGCTGCCGCTGCACGTCGTAGGCGGCCAGCAGACGCCGCCAGGCGGCCACTCGGTCGGCTTGGCGCGCCGCGGCCATCCGGGCCCCCGGCGCCAGCCGGCCCGCCTGGGACCGCAGCCGGGCCTGGGCCTCGGCGACCTGCCGGGGCGCCGCTCGGGCCACCCGCTCGGCCCGGACCGCCAGGAGGTCCCGCTGGCGGCCCACCTGGCCCCGCACCGACCCGGCCAGCCGGCGCCGACGCAACTCCTGGGCCGCCTGGGCCCCGGCCAGAGCCCGCTCGGCTCCTCGGGCCACCCGCTCGGCCCGCTCGACCACCGAAGCCCAGAAGCTGCCCACCCGATCGACCAGGGCCCGCCCGCAGGCCGTCGGCGTCCGCCAGGCCTGGTGGGCCACCAGGTCGGCGACCGACTCGTCGCCACTGTGGCCGATGCCCGTCCACACCGGCACCGGGCAGCTGGCCACGGCCCGGGCCACCGCCTCGGCGTCGAAGGCCACCAGGTCGCCCCGGGCGCCCCCGCCCCGCACGACGCAGACCACGTCACACCCCTGCTCGCCGAGTGCCGTGACGGCCGCTGCCACCTCGCCAGCGGCGGTGGCGCCTTGCACCGTTACCGGCCAGAGCCGGACCGAGAAGGCGAAGCCCGACTCTGCGAGCTGTCCGAGGAAGTCGCGACACCCCTCGCTGCCGGGCGAAGCCACGAGCCCCACCCGGAGGGGCACCGCGGCGAGGGGCCGGCGCTTGTTGGCCTCCAAGAGCCCCTCCTTGGCCAGCTGCCGGACGAGGGCCCGTCGGGCCGCGGCGAGGCGCCCGAGGAGGGCGTCGACGTCCAGCTCGTCCACGATCAGCTGGAGCTGCCCCCGGCCCTCGTAGAGCTCCACCCGCCCCCGCACCACCACCACCATGCCTGCGGTCAGGGTCACGCCCTCCTCGGCCAGGAGCCGCTTGAGGGGCTGCCAGGTGGAGCGCCAGCAGCTGGCCTTCAGGACCGGGGGGTGGCTGCCCTCCGCCTCGGGGTCCACGAGGTCCAGGTAGCAGTGGCCGCTTTGGGCCTCGGTCGCCTTCTGGAGCTCGCCTCGGACCCAGACCCGGGCGGTGGTCGGGAAAACCCGGGCGACCGCCTCCTTCGCCCGGAGGAGCACCTCCCCGACGCTCAGGACCTCCCGGGCGGCGTCGCCCTCTCCGCCCTCCTCCGCCTCGGACAGCAGGTCGAGCAGCCCGCCCTCGGTCCCGGCCAGCGGCTGCCGCCTCGGTCGGCCCACGCCTTCACGCTACCTGGCACGAGCAGCGCCGGGGAGCTGCCAGAATGCGGGAGGCAGCGAGTCGGCCGGGTGGCCGCGGCTCGGGCCGGGGCAACCCGGCGCCGGGTCGAGGAAGGTCGGGACTCCGCAGGGCAGGGTGCTGGCGAGAGGCCAGTCGGGGCGACCCGCAGGACAGTGCCACAGAGAACAGACCGCCGATGGCGCCAGCGGCGCACAGGCAAGGGTGCAACGGTGCGGTAAGAGCGCACCAGCGGCCGGGGTGACCCGGTCGGCTCGGCAAACCCCACCCGGAGCAAGGCCAAGCAGGGGGCATGGGCGGCCCGTCCGGCCGGTCCTGGACCGGCAGCCCCCAGGTCGGCCGCGTAGATGGATGGCCACCGGCGCCGCTTTGGCGGCGTCACAGAATCCCGCCTACAGGCCGACTCGCTGCCCCCGGCCCTGCTCAGCCCGCTCGGCCCGGGTGCGGGACCGGGACGGCTGCGCGACACTGAGCAGGTCGTGGGTGCTGCTGCTCGAACCTGGTTGGGCCTCGTCCTGGCGCTCTGCTCCGCCCTGGTGGTGGCCTGGGCCTACACCCGGGAGCACGACGCGGCCACGTCGCTGCCGCCAGTGTCGGCCGCCCACCCGTTGCGCTCGGCTCGCTTGCTCGTGACGGACCGGCGCTGGATGGTCGGCTTCGCCGCCGAAGGTGGGGGCTGGGTGGTCTACCTCCTCGCCCTCCGCCTGGCCCCCCTGGCCCTGGTCCAGGCGGTCAGCGCCTCGGGGGTCGCCCTCCTCGCCGCCCTCACCGTCGGCGGCCACCTCGGCCGGCTCTCCCGCCGGGAGCGCACCGCCGTCCTTCTTGCGGTCGGGGGTTTGGTGCTCCTCGGCGCCTCCCTGGCCGGGACCCTGCCCTCCGAGCGCCTCCCGCGGGCCGTGCCCGCCGCGCTCTGGCTCGGGGCTTCCCTCGGCCTGGCTCTCCTCCTCGCCGCCGGCTGGCCTCGGCTCCTCCAGGCCTCCTCGCTCGGCGCGGCCGCCGGCCTCCTCTTCGCCGGCGGGGACACCTCGGCGAAGCTGGTGGTCCAGGGCGGGGGTTGGCTGCTGGCGGCCGTCCCCCTCGTCCTCTGCTACAGCCTCGGTTCGCTCGAGCTCCAAAGCGCGTTCCAACACGGGCGAGTGCTGGTGGCTGCGGGGACGGCGAACCTGGTCACGAACGCCGTGCCCATCGTGGCGGGCTTCCTCCTCTTCCACCAGGCCCTCCCCGGCGGGTGGCGGCTCGGGGTCGAAGCGCTCGCCCTTGCGGCCATCGTCACCAGCGCCATGCTCCTCGGGGACCGGGCCCGGGGGGTGGGGGCCGAAGCCGAGCAGCCCGCGCCCTCGGTTGCCGGGCACCCCTGCGCCTCGGGCTGAGCGGGGTCCCGGGGACCCATCGGGCCGGGCGGGCGACGTTCCCGCCTCAGGACCCGGCCAGGAGCTCGGCCAGCCAAGGGCCGGGAGGCACCCCGAAGACCGACAGGACCGGACCCCTCGGGCCCTGGTCGAGCAGCGTGACGGCGCCCGGCGCCAGGTGCAGCCGCCACGCCAGGTCGTCGCCGGCGTCCAGTGCCCAGGCCACCGCCGCCTTGATCGGGCTGACGTGGCTCACCACCAGCACGTGGCCCGACCCGCCCTCGTGCACCAGCTCCGTCAGCGCCGACCGGACCCGCCGGCCGACCGCGGCAAGGGACTCCCCACCCGGCGGGGCGGCCTCCGGGTCGGCCTGCCAGCGTCGCCACTCCTCGGCCGGCACCGCGCTCAGCGGCTGGCCGTCGAAGCGACCGTAGTCGGCCTCGGCCCAGCGGTCGTCCACGTCGATGGGTGGACCACCGGCTGCCCGAATGGCGGCTGCCGTCTCCCTCGCCCGCCCCAGGGGACTGCAGAGCACCCGCTGCACCCGGCCAGCCACGGCAGCGGCGAGCACTGCGGCCTGGGCCCGCCCCCGCTCGGTGAGCGGCGACTCCGTCCGGCCGAGCAGCAGCTTCGCCCGGTTGCCCTCGCACTCGCCGTGCCGGGCCAGCACGATCACGACCACCCGCCCCCGTCGACGACCATCGCTGGCCTCAGTGCACCGGCACGAGGATCCGGCCGCACTGCTCGCAGGTCCCGAGGGTGCCCCCCGGGGCCCGCCGCAAGCGGTCGACCTCCATCGCCGGCAGGGTCAAGTGGCAGCCCTCGCAGCGCCCACCGACCAGCCGGGCCGCTCCCGGCCCTCCGACTCGCCGGCGGATCGCCTCGTACCGGGCCAGGACCTCGTCGGGCAGGGCGCGGGCCCGAGCCTCCCGCTCGGGCAGGAGCGCAACCTGCTGGGCCTCGACCTCCCGCTCCGCTGCCGCCAGCTCCGCCGCCCGGCCTGCCCGGCGCTCCTCCAAGTCGGCCAGCTCGGCCGCCAGGCCGGCCAGCTCGGCCTCCAGGGGCTCCAGGGCCTCCATGAGCGCCAGCTCCTGGTCCTCCAGGCCGGCCACGTGGCGGGCCAGCTGCTGCATCTCTTCGTCGATGGCCGCCAGGTCCCGGGCAGCTCGGATCTGGCCGCTTCGAGCGCGGGCCTCCAGCTGGTCGCGACGGACCCGGGCCGCCTCGGCCTGGGCCTCGAGCGCAGCCTGCTCGCCCGCCAGCCGGTCTCGTTCGGCTGCCAGCCCGGCCTGCCGCCGGCGACACGCCTCGAGTTCGGCGTCCAGGGCCTCCAGGGCTCGTCGGGCCGGCAGACCCGCCAGCTCGTGGGCCAGCCGGTCGAGGGCCTCGTCCAGCGCCGCCAGGGCGAGGACCTCCTCGCCGAGCTCCCCGGGTTCACCAGCGCTCATGGCGACCTCACCGTAGCGGGTGGGGGTCGAGCCCCGAGCGGCCGCCCAGGAGCCCCTCGACGGCTCGAAGCGCCCCCATCAGGGCCTCGTCGGCCAGGGCCAGGGCCGTCGGCCAGTCGAACCAGGCCACGGCGGGGCTCTCCCCCGGGGCTGGCGCCGGGTCCTGGTCGGCGCCGAGGAGCAGATAGCGCAGGTCCAGGTGGAGGTGCTCGCCCGCCGGGTGGACGTCCACGTGGACCAGCCGCGGCCCACCGGCGGGGTGCCGCACCGCCACTCCGGTCTCCTCGAGCGTCTCCCGCAGCGCCGCCTCGACCGGCCACTCCCCGGGCTCGAGGTGGCCGCCGGGCTGCAGCCAGCGGCCGAGGCGCCGGTGGCGGTGGAGCAGCACACCCCGGGGCCCGACCACCACCGCCGAGCCGGTCACGTGCTCCGGCCCGGCCTCCCGGTCGAACGGCGCAGGGAGTGCAGCGAGGAGGGCCAGCATCCGGGCCTGGCTGGCCCGCTCCCGGTCGTCCCCCGCCCGGTGTCGCCGGACGGCGTCGAGCAGCACCTGGCGGCGCTCCTCGTCGCTCGCGCCTCCCGGGTTTCCTGCGAGGCTCACGGCGCTGCCTCGACCCCTGCCGGCGCAGGCGGCGCGGGCGCAGCGGCCAGCCCGGGCCCGGGGGGCGCCTCGGCTGGCTCGGATCCCGGCCCGTCGCCCCCCGCCAACCGCTTGGCCGGCAGGAGGGGGAGCCGGACCCTGAACAGGGCACCGCCCCCCGGTCGGTCCTCCACCGCCACCTGGCCACCGTGGGCCCGGACCAGGGCGGCCACGATGGCCAGGCCCAGCCCCAGGCCGCCGGTGGCGCGCTGACGAGAAGGATCGAGGCGCTGGAAGGGCTCGAAGATCCGCTGGCGCTCCTCGGGCGGGATGCCCGGGCCGCGATCCGCGACCATCAGCACCGCCCAGCCGGCCTCCTCCCCCACGGTCACCTCCACGGGACTCTCCGGCGGCGTGTGCACCAGGGCGTTGGCCACGAGGTTGTCGAGGACCTGCCGGAGACGCAACCGGTCGCCCTCGACCTGGACCGCAGCTCGGAGATGCACGAGCCGGACCTCGCGGTCCGGGTGGGCGGCCCGGGCAGCCGCCACGGTCTCCTGGGCCAGCTCGACCAGCTCCACCGGCTGGCGTTCCAGGGGACGCTTCTGGTCCAGGCGGGCCAAGAGCAAGAGGTCCTCGACCAGCAGGGCCATCCGCTCGGCTTCCGAGCGGATGTGGCCCATGGCCACCGCCAGGTCCTCCGGCCGGTCCCGGGCCCCCCGGTCGAACAGCTCGGCGTAGCCCCGGATGGAGGTCAAGGGGGTCCGCAGCTCGTGGGAGGCGTCGGCCAGGAAGCGCCGCAGCCGGTCCTCCGAGGCCGCTTGGGCGGCGAAGGCCCGCTCGATCTCGGTCAGCATCACGTTCAAGGCCTCGCCCAGCTGCCCGACCTCGGTCCTCGGGTCGGCGTCGTCGACCCGACGGCTGAGGTCGCCACCGGCGATGGCCCCGGCCGTCTTCGCCATGGCCCGCAGCGGGCGCAGGCCGCGCCGGACGATCAGACCGGCTGCCACCCCCAGGGCCACCAGGGCGCCGGCGCTCACGAGCACCTCGACGAGGAGCAGGTGGCCGAGGTCGTGGTCCACAGCGGTGAGCGGCGTGCCCACGACCACGGTCTCCCCGTCGGGCAGCTGCGCGGCGAGGACCCGGTAGGCGGGGCCGTTGGCCACCGACGCGGTGAAGGGACCGTCCGGCGGGTCCGCCGGCAGCTTCGGCAGCTGCTGGGGCGGCCCGAACCACAGCGTCGCCTCGACCCCGCCCGGCCCACCCAGCTGGGCGAAGTCCCCGGGCGGCAAGGTGCCCGAGGAGTCCAGCGGCACCTGGCAGCTCTGGCCGGCCGAGAACAGGGCCTGCTGCCGGCAGAACGCCACCGTTCGGGCCACCGACCGCAGCGGCACGGCCTCGAGCTGCTGATCGACCTGCCCGACCAGGTAGGTCCGCAGCTCCGTGTAGGTCAAGACGTCGGCCACCGCCAGGCCCACCACGAGGAGGGCCAACAAGGCCAGCAGCAGCCGGGTCCGGAGGGTCATGGAGCGCCGGTCACCTCGGGGGCCGCAAGCTGTACCCCACGCCCCGCACCGTCGCGATCATCCGGGGGCCCAGGCCGTCGATCTTGCGGCGCAGGTAGCTGATGTAGATCTCCACCACGTTCGCGTTGCCGTCGAAGTCATAGTTCCAGACCCGGTCCAGGATCTGGGCCTTCGACACCACCCGGCCGGCGTTCAGCATCAGGTAGTGCAGCAGCTTGAACTCCGTAGGGGTGAGCTCCACGACCTGGCCGGCTCGGCGCACCTCGTGCGCCTCCTCGTCGAGCTCCAGGTCCCCCACCACCAGTCGGCCCGAGTCCTGGTCCTCGGGTCGGACCCGCCGCAGGATGGCCCGCACCCGCACGATCAACTCCTCGACACTGAAGGGCTTCGTCATGTAGTCGTCGCCCCCCAGGGTGAAACCCCGCAGCTTGTCGTCCAAGGCGTCCCGGGCGGTGAGGAAGAGGACCGGGAGCCGGGGCTGGTCCGTCAGCCCCGAGAGCCGCCGCAGGACCTCGTACCCGTCGAAGTCCGGCAGCATGACGTCCAGGACCAGCAGGTGGGGCCGGAACTCGGCCACGGCCCGAAGGGCCTCCTGCCCGCTGGCCGCCGCCCGGACCTCCATCCCCTCGTAGCGCAGCGCCATCGACAGCAGGTCGGTGATGCTCCGCTCGTCGTCCACCACCAGAATCCGGGGAGCAGGGCCGCTCGAGCTGCCCGAGGTCTGGCCGGCAGCCAGGGTGCTGGTCATACCCCCATCGTGCCGGACCTCCCTGTGACGATGCTGTGAAGATTCCTGGAATCTCGTCGACGCTCGAGGGTGGCCAGCTGCCCACACGCCGCGCTGGCTTGGCGACCCCGGGTGACCCGGACGGTGACGTTCACCCCCCGGGCCACCAGGTCGTCCCGGAACCGCCGGACCCGCTGCGGGGGACTGCCCGTGGCCGGGTAGCCCGGGGTGGGGTTCAAGGGGATGAGGTTCACGTGCGCTTTGAGCCGCCGGGCGATGCCGGCCAGCCGCTTCGCGTCCTGGGGCCGGTCGTTCACCTGGTCGATCAGGGCCCACTCGAAGCTCAGCCGCCGACCGGTCCGGGCCACCCAGAACTCGCAGGCTTCCAGCAGGGCCGCGAGCGGGTAGCGCCGGTTCAGCGGCACCAGCTGACTGCGCAGCTCGTCGTCGGCAGCGTGGAGGGAGACCGCCAAGGTCAGGGGGAGACCGGTCTCGGCGAGCCGCCGGATCCCGGGCACGACCCCCACGGTCGAGAGGGTCAGCCGCCGGGGGGAGAGGCCCAGGTCGCCCACGATCCGCTCCAGCGCGGCCCAGGTCCGGTCGAAGGCGGCCAGGGGCTCCCCCATGCCCATGAAGACCACGTTCGTCAGACGCCGGGGTCGGCTCGCCGCCATGGCCCGGGCCACCTGCTCGACGATCTCGCCCGGGTCCAGGTGCCGGACGAAACCGGCCTGGCCGGTGGCGCAGAACTGGCAGGCCATGGCGCACCCGGCCTGGCTGGAGACGCAGACCGTGGTCCGCGCCCCCGCCGCCATGAGCACGGTCTCGATGGTCGCCCCGTCCTGGAGCTCGAAGAGCCACTTGCGGGTGGCTCCCCCGTCAGCCGGCGTCTCCCGTCGCAGGGTCAGCTGGGGAACGAGGGCCACGGCCAGCTGCGCCCGGAGCGCCCCAGGCAGCTCGGTCATGGCGTCCGGGGGGGTCAGGCGCCGGTACAGGCCGTCCCAGACCTGCCGCACCCGGTAGGCCGGCTCCCCCGCCAGCAGGGCCGCGAGATCCTCCCGGCTGGCGCTGTACCAGCCGAGCGGCGCGCCCGGCATCGTTCCCGCGTGCAGCTCGGCCACCGTCCCAAGCCTACGGCGCCCCGCCGAGGGCCTGGCCGGGCGCCTTGCCCGGAGCAAGGACCCTGGGTTCCCATGGGAAGATGCCCGCTCGAGACCCCGTGCCTCCCCCATTCGGTCGCCTCGCCGAGCCCCAGGCGGCCCCGGCCACCGGCGAGACCGTGACGGTCCTCGTCGAGACGGCGGGAGCCCGGGTCGAGCACATCCTGAGCGGCCAGCTCGCCCTGCCCCTCGACTACGACCAGGACCACGACGAGTGGGTGCTCGTCCTGGCCGGGCGGGCTCGGCTGGCGGTCGAGGGCACCGAGGCCGTGCTCGGTCCCGGCGACTGGCTCCTCCTCCCCGCCCACCGCCCCCATCGGCTCCTGGCCGTCGAGCCGGGCACCGCCTGGCTGGCCGTCCACCTGCCGCCGGGAGGGGAGGAGCCCACCGCCTAGGGTCCAGCGTCCCCGGGAACCCCGGCGGCACTCGCTGCCGGGAACTCGGCCAGGGAGCTCGTCGGCCCGAGGGGCAGGCACCACCGGCCTTGGCGGAGCACCAGCCGCCACAGGGCGATCCCCTCGTCGGCCGGTCCCCGCAGCCGAGCGCCGCTCTTGAGGTCGAACTGGCTCCCGTGGCCCGGACAGGTCAGGACCGACCCTTCCAGGACGCCCTCGGCGAGGGCTCGGCCCGCATGGGGGCAGCGATCCACGAAGCAGACCATCGCCCCTTCGACTCGGTAGACGGCCAACGGTCCGACCGGGGAGTCCCCGAGCCGCGCCACCAACCCCAGGTGCCCCGCCGCGTCCGCGTCCGCCAGCACCGGGAACCAGCGACGACCCCTTCCGGCCGTGAGCAGCTCCTCGAGGGCTCGGCCGACCGCGCCCCGGTTCACGACCCGGTCGAAACCGGCCCGCTCGGCCGAGAGCCACCGGTCCCGATCGGGTCGGCTGGCGACCCCGAGGACCAGGGTCTCCGGCCAGCGATCGCGCCAGGCGGCCACGTCGGCGGCCACGCCGGGGGCTTCGATGTCGAGGACCACGACGAGCGGACCGCTGTCCTGGTCGCCCAGCCCCGACGGGCCCGCAGCGACGGTGACGACCTCGGCACCTCGTCGTCCTGCGGCGCGCCGCACCGCCCGCTCGACCAGCCCGTCGGCCACGCCGAGAGCCACCCGGTCCACTCCGGCCGGGACCTCGTCGCAATCGGTCGACGGCAGGGCGATCCTCAGATGAACAGGGTGATGTCGGACTCGCAGGCCATCTCGATGAAGCTGGCCGCCCCCATGCTCGGCTCCAGGCCGTCGATGAAGTCGTCCTTCGTCAAGCCGTAGAGCTCCATGGTCATCTGGCACGGGTACAGCTTCACCCCGAGGTCCTTCGCCATCTCGAGCAGGTCGCTCGGCGAGGCCACCTTGTACTGCTTGGCCAGCTTCTTGATCATCGCGGTGCC
This sequence comes from Aciditerrimonas ferrireducens, assembly GCF_023130475.1. Classification (GTDB taxonomy): domain Bacteria; phylum Actinomycetota; class Acidimicrobiia; order Acidimicrobiales; family UBA8190; genus Aciditerrimonas; species Aciditerrimonas ferrireducens. The sequence goes on along the minus strand of NZ_JAKHEX010000010.1, from coordinate 21,838 downwards.
CATGCCGCCCATGTGCATCTTGCCCAACCGGAGGTGGTCGGTGCCGCCTCGGTCCATGAGGGACTCCCCGATCTGCATCCAGTTCTGGCCCGTCACCCGCTTGTCGTTCTTCTGCAGCACCCGCAGGCCCCAGAAGGTGAAGAAGACGTTCACCTCCAGGCCCGACGCGGCGGCCGTGGTGGCCAAGATGAGCACCGGCCACACCCGGTCCAAGTCCGAGCTCCAGCAGACCATGGCCATCCGCTTCGGCCGGTTGCCTGCCGGTCCTTCGCGGCCAAGGGCTTCGAGCGTCTCAGACAGCTCGTCGGACATACCCTCCCCCTTTTCTCGCGCCCGCCGTTGCCTTCCGATGCCGTTCGCTCGAGGTGGCCCTTCCCGCCAGCGAACGGCCGCTTTTCCCCCGATGGCGGCGCCTTACTGCTGCCTGGCAGCTAGTGTTCGCCACTTTGAATATTAGCAGACGAGCACGCCAGTGGCTAGGGGCCGGGGGGCGCACCAGCCTTCCCAGGGCAGGAGCCGCCCGGCTTTGCGCGGGCCCGGCTTTTTCCGGGCCCAGTGCAGGCGGGCCCGGTTCAGTCGGCACACCGCATGCACGTGATCCCCTGCTCGTCCAGCAAGCGCCGGTAGTGCTCGTAGGCCTCGGTCGCCGAGAGCAGGAAGGCCTGTTCGCCGGCGAGGTCCTCCGGAGCGAGCCGGTAGAACCAGCCAACGCCGTAGGGGTCCCGGTTGGCCACGGCGATGTCGGCCTCGAAGGCCTCCCGATTGACGGCGACGATCGCCCCCGACAGGGGGCTCGGCATGGGACCGACCCACTTGGCGCTCTCCACGACCGCCAGGGGCCGGTGCCGCCGGACCCTCGTCCCCGGCCGCTTCCAGGTCACCCCGACGAGTCGTCCGCATCTCGTCTGGGCCGGATCGGTCATCCCGAGGACCGCCTCGTCGCCTTCGAGCCGGACCCAGACGTCGGCCTCCACGTCGTAGAGCAGGTCCTCGGGGAAGGCGCAGCC
>NZ_JAKHEX010000010.1:0-20811 GCF_023130475.1 Aciditerrimonas ferrireducens | reverse complement strand
CGGCGCAGGCCACCCGAGCGATCCACCCCGCCCCGTAGGGATCCCGGTTCAAGGTGGCCGGGTCGTCCCGGAGGGCTTCGTTCACCGCCACGATCGAGCCGCTGACCGGAGAGGGCACCGGGCCGACCCACTTGCCGCTCTCCACGGTGGCGATGCTGCGACCCTTGCGGATGGGTTTGCCGGGCTCCTTCAAGGTGACCGAGATGATGGTCTTCGCCAGGTGCTGGGCGACGTCGGAGAGGCCCACCACCATCTCGTCCCCTTCGCGTCGTCCCCAGACGTGCTTCTCCACGAGGTAGTAGAGGTCCTCGGGGATGTTGCAGGACCGGACCTCGGCCATGACGCCGCCTCCTCTCTCGTCGTCCTCAGCTGTTCCCGACCGCTCTGCCCTCGCCGTCCCCGTGCATCACCAGGAGGTGGTGGACGAGCACGTCGAAAGCCACCAGGAGCACCTGCTCTCGATGCTCCGCGAGGAACGCGGCCCCTGCGCCGAAGGGCTTCACTGCCCGGTGCAGCCGCTCGCCGCAGATCGGGCAGGCCAGCTCGTAGCGGGCCTGGCTGCCCTGGGTGACGAGTGCCACCACCTCCGGGTGCACCTCGACGAGGTGCCGGTGTAGGCCGCGAGGCTCGGCCTCCGTGGGGCACCAGGGGCACTCCACTCGACCCTCCTAGCCAGCCACGGCTTCGGCCAGGGTCGGTGCCATGGCCTCGGCGACCAGCTGGACCAGGTCGACCACCGTCATGTCTTGCTCGTGCCCGGTGGTTTTCACCGCGTCGGAGTACATGGTGAAGTCCTTCGGGCAGGCCACCACGAAGGTGTCGACCCCGAGCGCCGCGGCCTCCTTGATCCGGTTCTCGCTCGGCCGCTCCTGCACCTGGGGATCGTCGACCATCCAGATCCGGCCGCCGCCCGCCCCGCAGCAGAAGGTGGCCTCCCGGTTCCGGGGCATCTCGACGAGCTCACAGCCGATGGCCGCGAGGACTCGGCGGGGCGGATCGGTGATCCGGTTGTACCGTCCGAGGTAGCACGGATCGTGGTAGGTGACCCGGCGCCCGAGCGGCCTCACCGGGATCCGACCGCTCTCCAGGAGCTCGGCCAGCAGCTGGGTGTAGTGCCGGACGGGCTTGTCGAAACCGTACTGCGGGTACTCGTTCCGCATCGTGTTGAAGGTGTGGGGGTCGGTGGTCAGGACCGTCTGGAAGTCGGCCTTCGCCATGGCGGCAAGGTTCCGCTCCACCAGCAGCTCGAAGAGCCCCTCTTCCCCGACCCGTCGCACGTCGTTCCCGGCGTTCCGCTCGTCCTCGTAGAGCAGGCCGAAGGAGATCCCCGCCGCGTGGAGCAGCTCCGCGAGCTGCCGGGAGACCCCCTGGACCCGGTCGTCGAAGGAGGCGAAGTCCCCGACCCACCAGAGGTACTCGACCGGCTCCTTCCGGGCGTCGGGCACCTCGAAGGACAGTCCTTTGGTCCACCGGGCCCGCATCCGGGCCGACTTGCCGAAGGAGTTGCCCTGCTGGGAGAGGGCCTGCAGGGCGGTCTGCAGCGTCGGCTCCATGCGGCCCTGGTCAACCAGGCTCCGGCGGAGGTTCACGATGAGGGGCACGTGCTCGATGCCGACCGGGCAGAGCTCCACGCAGGCCATGCAGGTCGTGCAGGCCCACAGGGTCCGCTCGGGCACGACCGTCCCCGCGACCGGCTCGCTCGGCGCACCGGCGACGGGTCCCGAGGGCTCCGGCCGGGTCTCCCAGTCGAGCAGGCTCACCGTCCCCCCCTGGTGATCGGCCCACTGGCGCAGGTCGAGGATCAGGTCCCGCGGGGACAGGGGTGCGCCCGAGGTCCGAGCCGGACACGCCTCGTGGCACCGCCCGCACTTCGTGCAGGAGTCGAGGTCGAGCAGCTCCTTGGAGCTGAAGTCGGCCAGGGTCACGTACCCGGGCTTGCCTTCCGGCGGTGGCGGGAGGCGCCTCGTGGCCCCCGGGTTCGTTGCGAGCAGGCTGACCGGGGCGGTCAGCATGTGCATGGCCTTCGAGTACGGCACGTAGGCCACGAAGGCCAGGGCGAAGCCGACGTGGACCCACCAGAGGATCGCGTGGGCCCCGCCGGCGGCAGCGGGGGAGACGCCCATGCCCCGGAACGCCTCGGCCACCGCGTAGCCCAACCAGGTCCAGCGCTCGAAGCCGGGCAGGTGCTCGTGGAGGATCCGGAGTCCCTGGATGCCGAAGCCGGTGAGCAGGATGACGAGCAGCGACCCGCTGAAGACCCAGTCGCCGAGCACGAACCACACCCGGGAGTAGCCGCTCGTGGGCTGCTCGGCCCGCCGGTAGTCGAGCCGGACCCCTCGGGACCGGGCTCGGCGCACCATGAGGACCACGAGGCCGACGACGGCGAGCAGGCCGGCGGCGTTGAACACGGCGTTGTAGGCCTCGTAGAAGGTGCCGTCGAAGAACGTGTGGCTGGAACCGGTGATCCAGCGGCTCACGTTCCGGTAGACGTCGTAGTCGGCGCTCAGGATGACCGTGGCGAGGAAGAGCCCGGTGAACCCCCAGAACAGCAGGAGGTGAGCCGTTCCCACTGCCCGGTTCCGCCGTCGGACCGGGGTGTTCGCCAGGACCCGCCACAGCGCCACACCCAGGCGAGGCGGGGCCACCACCGGGGAGGGACTGGGCACCTGCTCGTCGCGGCGGAGCCGCTGGAGGACCGTCCGCCGGCCCCGCTCGTACTTCCTTACCCGGCGGAACCACCCATAGGCGAAGACCAGCACGGTGAGGAGGGCCAGGACGTAGAACACCGTCTTGGCCGTCTCGGTCTCCCCGCCGAAGATCGGCCGGGTGATCCGGTTCGCTGGCAGGGCCAGCAGCATCGGGGCGTGGCCCAGGGGCATCAGCCCACCCGTTCCACCAGGGCCGGGACCAGGTCGAAGAGGTCTGCCGTCGTCCCGAAGTGGGCCACCTCGAAGATCGGGGCGTTCGGATCCGTGTTGCAGGCCACGATGAGCTCGGCGTCCCGCATGCCCTCGATGTGCTCCGGGGCGCCCGAGATCCCGAACATGAGGTAGGCCTTCGGCTTGACCTTCAGGCCGGACTTGCCGACCTGACGGGACTTCGGCATCCAGCCCTGGTCGACCAGGGGCCGGGACGAGGCCAGCGGCGCCCCGAGGGCGTCGGCCAGCTCCTGGACGAGTTCGAGGTTGTCCCGGTCCCCGATGCCCCGGCCCACTGCCACGAGCAGGTCGGCGGCGGTGATGTCGACGTCGCTGCGGTCCGGTTCGATCCGCTGGCGGACCGCGGTCCGCAGCCCGTCGAGGGCGGCCGGGGCGGGGACGGGCTCGACCTCGGGCACACTGCCGCCGCTCGCCGGGGCGAAGGACCCGCCGATGGCCACGAGGACCGCCGCCTCGCCCGGCACCTCGACCTCGGCGAGCAGTTTGCCCCCGTAGATCTTCGCGGTCGCCACCAACTGACCGCCGTCGACCGCTGCCCCGACCACGTAGCAGACGACCGGCGCCCCGAGGCGCGCCGCCACGGCCGGCCCCAGGTCCATGCCGACCGTGGTCGTCGCCATCAGCACCACCCGGGCGCCTCGTTCCTTGGCGACCTCGGCCACCGTCACTTCCCAGGCCTCGGGGTTGTAGGGCTCGAGTGCCGGGTGCTCCACGTGGAGGACCCGGTCGGCCCCCGCCAGTTGCTCCGCCAGGCTGCCCGGGCCCAGGCGCAGGGCCAGGACCTCGCCGCCCAGCTCGCCGGAAAGGGCACGCCCGGCTCCGAGGAGCTCCCTCGTCGCGTCGGTCACCGTCCCGTCCTGCTCCTCGACCACCACCAGCACGTCGTTCGCCATCGTCGTCCTCCCTCCTTGCTCCGTCCTTCAGGCCTTCAGCAGGCCCCGGGTCCGGAGCAGCTCCAGGATCCGCTCCGCCACCTCGCCGACGTTGCCCTCGAGCATCTCGGCGTGCCCGCTCGCCTCGGGGGCGAAGAGCCGCCGCACCCGCAGCCCAGCCGCCTCGTCGGCCCCTGTCGCCGCCACCTCCTCGATCGAGCCCTCCTGCATGGCCTGGCGCACCCGGGTGATCGAGGCGTAGCGAGGCGCCTGCCGAGCCGCTTGGACGCCGACGACCGCCGGCAGCCGGACCTCGAGCTCGGCCGCCAGCCCGCCGCTGTACTCCTGGTGGACCAGCGCGGCGCCGTCCCCGCTCGGCTCCACCCGGGTGACGACCGACACGTGGGGCACCCCGAGGCGGGCCCCGAGCAGGGCCGGCACCTGGCCGTCGAGGTCGTCGACCGCTTGGACCCCCACCAGGACGAGGTCGAAGGGCTCCGAAGCCAGCCAGGAGGCCAGGGCGGCCACCCGCCGATGGGTGTCGATCCAGCCCTCGAGGTCCCCGGTCAGCTTCACCGCCCGGTCGGCACCCTTGGCCAGGGCGGTGTAGAGGGACTGGTCGATCTCGGGCTCGTCCAGCCCGACGACCACCACCTCGGCCCCGGCCGCCTCCTTCAGGCAGAGGGCCTCCTCGACGGCGTGATCGTCGTACTCGTTGAGCTTGAAGGTCAAAAGGTCCCGGTCGAGGTCGGTCCCCTCGGGGAGCAGCTCCAGCTCCTCGACCAGGTCCGGCACCTGCTTGATGGGCACCACGATCCGCATGGCCAGCTACCTCCTGCCTCGTTCCAGCAACTCCTCGACCGCCAGCTCGGCCTCCAGCACTGCCAGGTCCTCGCCGTTCGGGAGGAACGGGAAGTCCCGGAAGGGCTCCGAGGGGCGGTAGGACCCGTAGGGCCTGGTGCAGCCGGGCTCGCCCTGCTCGCCCGGGCAGCCGTTCGTCATGAACGGCTCGCCGCTCCGGATCGCGTCGCGCACCACCTCGGGCGGTCCGAGGATGGCCCGCAGACCACCCTCGTCGTCGAACCCGAAGTCCTGGAGGCGAAATCCCCGCTCTTGCACGAGGAACCGTGCCAGTTGGATCCGTCGCCACCGGCGCAGCGGCGTCTTCTCCCTCTCCCCGAGACGGGAGTCCGGCTCGGGATTGAAGCAGAAGAGGTAGCTGAGCACCTGCTGGTCGTGCAGGGCGGTGATGAGCTCGAGCAGGTCCCGGTCCCGCTCCCCCAGGCCGACCAGCAGGTGGCAGTTCACCTTCCAGGGGCCGAAGAGGTCCCGGGCGTCGCTGACCACCGACCAGTACTTGTCCCACGACAGGCCGGCGCCGCCTGCCGGCACCTCGGTCCGAAGCGACCGGAAGAGGTCCTCGGTCACTGCGTCCAGGCCTACCCCGATCATGTCGACGCCGAGGTCGGCCAGGCGCTCGAGTTTCCGCCGGTTCAGGGTCGGCGGGGCGACGAGGACCGACAAGGGCGTCCGGACCGAGGAGCGGATGGCCTCGGTGATGGTCACCGTGTCCCGAAACGCACGCGGGTGGGTCACCATCGAGATGCACAGCCGGGTCAGCCGCTCCTCGTGCGCCGCCATCCGGGCCACCAGCTCGTCGGTGGCCACGAGGGGCCACTCCACCCGGATGAATGACTTCTCGTCGTACGTCCCGGGCCGGGTCCGAGCCAGTCCGCAGTAGGCGCAGTCCGAGCGGCACCCGTCGTCGTAGGTCAGCAGCAGGTTGATGCCGCCGAAGGCGAAGGACCGACCGAAACGGCCCGAGCGCAGCCGGAGGGCGATGGCGCTCGCCCCCGAGACCCGGACCCAGGTCGGGCTCTCCTGGGACCCGTTCCCGCTCGGCCGTCCGAGGGCCACCGGGACCGTCGGAGCAGCGGGGCTCGTGGTGGGTGCGCTCATCGGGTGGTCACCTCCGGGAAGTAGCAGGATCCGGTCCGCATGGGGGCGGCCAGCTCCCGGCTGGCAGCCCGCCGACCGGCCTCGACCAGGGCCTCGGCCAGGGCTTCGGGGTCGACGCCCTCGGCGCTCGGGTCCTCGCCGACGGCCCGGCGCACGGCAGCCGCCACTGCCCGCTCCTCGAGGGGCTGCCAGGTCAGGGCGGCTTCCAGCCGGGCGAACGCCGGTCCGAGCTCGCTGCCGTCCCCGGTGAAGACGACGCTCTTCACCACGTCCCCGCTGACCGCCAGATAGGCCCGTAGGAGACCGGCGGGCGTCTTCACCAGGGCGCTGGCCGTGGCGTCGGGCTGCGGGCTGCGCTGCTCCAGCCAGGTGGCGCTGGTGTACTTCTCCTCCACCAGGCGGCTCGCCAGCTCGGCTTCCTCGGGCTCGACGGAGCGGGGCTCGAGTTCGGCCCCGGTGGCCTCGGCGATCCCCGCCGCCACCCAGGGCCGCAGGCGGGGCCCGTCCCAGGGCTCCCCGAGGACCCGGCTCACCGTCGTGACCCGCTCGGCCACTGCGGCCACCGCCTTGTCGGCCAGCTTGGCGGCGGGGATCCGGAGCACCGACAGCATGAGGGGAACGTCCAGGTCGGCGAGGACGCTGGCGTGGAAGAGCAGCGCCCCGTTCCCGTCGAGGTACAGGCCCAGGCCGGCGATCTTGCGTCCCCCGGCCTCGAGGTCGTTCTTGCCCCGGAACCCGGCCTCGATGCCCAAGGAGGCGAGCCCTCGCAGGATGCCCTCGGCGTAGCGCTCCAGCAGGTCCCGGGGCCGTTCGGCCGCCGGCGCCCGGGTGACGACGGCCACCCCGAGCTGCCCTCGGCTCATCACGATGGCGCCGCCTCCCGTCGGCCGCCGGTTCACCTGGACCCCGAGGGCCCGGGCCCGCTCCAGGTCCACCTCGGCCGCCAGATGCTGGTACCGGCCGACCAGGGCGCAGTGGTCCCGGTAGGTGTAGAGGCGCACCGTCGGCTCCCGGGGCGGCCGGTCGCGGCCGTAGCTGGCCATGAGGGCCTCGTCCACCGCCAGGCCCTCCGCAGCGCCGACCCCGTCGTCGACCAGCAACCGCCACGGGCCCGCCGACCGGCTCATCGAGCACCGACCTCGGCGACCGGCCGGCGCACCGGCAACCCGAGGGGGACGGCGTCGGCCGGGAAGGGCACGGGCTCCTCCTCCCAGGTCATCGAGCAGCACCACTCGTGGAGTTCGACGGGACGCCCGCGCGAACGGGCGTAGGCCACCATGCCCTCGGCGGGATACGCGATGCCGTCGAGGCCGAGGTCGACGGCCGCCTCGTCCAGGGTTCGCTTGAGCTGACCCATGGGCCGGGCGCACCCGAGGTTCACCGTGGCGGTGGGCAGCGCGTCCCTGGCCGTCTCGAAGAACGCGGTGACCTCGGCCGCCTCCGGCGGCGCACAGTCCGCCATCGGGGTGCCGACCAGGGGCACCAGCACGACCAGGATCAGCGTGCCGACCGCCCGCTCGACGGCCATGGCCAGGGCCCGCTGCTCCCCGAGGAACCGGCCGTAGTGCAGGCCGAGGACGATGTGGGGGATGACCCGCAGACCGGCGTCGCAGAGCAGCCCGAGGGCCCGATCGACGTCCTCCGGCCCGAGGTCCAGGTGGTAGACGTCCTGCAGGGTCTCCCGTGCCCCGATGAGGTCGACCATGACCCCGTCGACACCGGCATCGGCCAGGGCGCGGGCCAAGCCCGGGGTGGCCACCCCGCAGTGGACCACGACCCGCATGCCCAGTTCGGCGCGGATCCGGGGCACCAGCCGCAGGTGCCGTTCGAGCGGCACGGCACCGTTCCGCCCCGAGCCCCCCGAGAGCAGGATGCCCTGGGTTCCCCGCTGGTGCAGGGCCCGGGCCACCTCGTAGAGGTCCCGACCGGCGCGGACCGACACCATGCCCTCGAGCACCTTCGCCTGGCAGTGGTCGCACTGCAGGGCGCAGCTGCCCCCCGTGACCGAGACGGGGAGGAAGCGTCGGGGGTTCGTCGGCTGCCACTCCGCGCTCTGCCACCTCTTGAGGCCGGGGGCGTAGAAGTGGATGGGCCGGCCAGCCGGCCCGGCCCCTGTCGTCCGTCCGAGGCCGCTCACTGGGCCAGCACTCCCTCCAGGCGGAACCGGCGGACCTCGTCCGCGAACCAGGCCGGCAGCCGATCGGCACCACGGACCAGCTGCGCGGACTCTTCCTCCCAGGCCTCGGGCAGGACTTCCGCCACCCAGGTGCCGTAGGGGTCCTCGACCACCTGTCGGGGCGTGGCCAACGCCGGGTTCACCGCCCGGATCACACCGGTCAGGGGAGCCACGAGGGGACCCACGAACTTCTCGGCCTCCAGGGAACCGAGGGGTTCCCCCCGGCGGACCCGGGTCCCGACCGACCCCACCACCAGGTGGGCCACCGTCCCGGTCGTCTCGACCCCGAGGGGGTCCAGGCCGATGCGGACGTTCCCGGTCGACCCGTCCGGAGGGGCCACCCACAGGTGCCCGTCGGGCTCGTAGGCCAGGTCGAGCCGCACCAGGAACCCTTCGACCCGGACCAGCTGCCCGTCGTCGGTCGGTCCGGCCACCGCGTCGTCCTCGCTCATTCGCCACCTCCTCGCGCTCTCGCCAAGAGCCGCGCCGCCGCTGCGGCCGCCCTCGCCGCCGACGGACCGCCTCGGGCCAGCGCCTCCAGGGCTGGGCTCCCCTCGGTCACGCCCTCGAGCGCCGTTGCGACGCCCGGGTCCTGGTCCCCCTCGGGGTCCTCCACCACCACGTCCCGCAGCCGTCCCCCTACGAGGGCGGCCCGCAGCACCGTCGAGTCGAGGACGACCCGGGCCTCCACCACGCCGGCGCGGACCTTCACGGTCCAGATCTCGGCCCGTCGCCGCTCGGTCAGCTGGGTCTCGGACTGGCCGCCGGGCCCGCAGAGGAACGCCGGGGACCCGAGCAGCCGGTCGAAACGGCGTGCCACCCGCTCCTCGAAAGGGGTCAGCCCGCCAGGCTCGGGCGTGACCCCGAAGGCCTCGGCGTAGGCGCTCACCAGACCCTCGGCGAAGGCCTGGGCGTCGACCGGCCAGGTGGGGTCGGGCCCGACGCACTCGGCCATGCGCCCGGCGAGACGCCGACGGCTCTCGGCGTCGGGGGCCCAGAGCACCCCGGCCGCCGCAGCGGCGTCGAAGCGCTCGAGGAGGTTGCCGACGACCACCACGGCACCGCCCACGAGCCCGGCCCCGTGCCCGCAGACCTTTCGGCCCGCCACCGCCAACTCGCCCTGGTCGAAGTCGGCCGGGAGGCCCGCGGCTTCGAACGCCGCCCTGGCCGGCCCGAGCAGCTCGGCCACTGCCTGGGAACGGGCCGCCGGCACGGCGTCGGGCGGCACGACGACCTGGAAGAACAGCTGCCGCGGGTCCAGGTACACCGTCCCGCCGCCGACCAGGCGCCGCAGGACCGGCAGACCCCGACGCCGGCAGGTCCCGAGGTCCAGGTCGGCGAGGGGCCGGTGGTACCCGAGGGAGACGTAGGGCTGCGCCGGCCGGCACAGCGCGAGGGCAGCCGGCGACCCTCGCCCCACGCCACAGGCCAGCGCGTGCCAGAGGCTCTGGGAGCGCACCGGGGAGACGGCACCGAAGTCGAGGACCCGCAGCGTCCCGAGGGTTCGCCCGGCCCGCCGGCTGCCTCGGCTCCCCGGTCGCGCCGGGGTCTCCAGGAGCGCCTCAGGCCCCATCGCCCCCTCCCCCGTCGGCGCTCTTGACCATGGCCTCGTCGAGCAGTTCCACGATGTCCCGCACCACCAGCTGCTCGTTGCCCGTGGACTTCGCCGCGTCCTCGAAGCGGGAGACCTCGTAGGGGCAGCAGACCGCCAGGACCTCGGCACCGGTCGCCGCGGCCTCCCGGACCCGGCGTTCGGAGAGCCGTTCCCTGGTGTGGCTGCCGCTCAGCCCGTCCAGCCACATGCCGCCCCCGCCGCCGCCGCAGCAGTAGCCGTTCTCCCGGCAGCGAGCCATCTCGACCAGCTCCACGCCGGGAATGGCCCGGAGCAGGCTCCGGGGGGCGTCGTACTCCCCGTTGTGGCGACCCAGGTAGCAGGGGTCGTGGAAGGTGACCCGGCGAGGAGGCAGATCGGACCGCATGGGGAGGCGGTCGACAAGGGGGGCGAGCAGCTGGGTGTAGTGCAGGACCTCGTAGTGCCCGCCTCGCTTCGGGTACTCCTTCAAGAGGGCGTTGAAGGCGTGCGGGTCGGGGGTGACGATCCTGGCGAACTGGTACTTGGCCAGGGTGGCCATCACCTGCTCGGCCAAGGCCTCGAAGAGCCCCCGTTCCCCGGCCAGCCGCTGGGAGTCGCCGACCGTCCGCTCCTCTGGGCCCAGGATCGCGAAGTCCACCCCGAGGGCGGTGGCCACCCGAGCGAAGGCCTGGGCGGCCTGCTGGCCCCGGGGATGGTAGCTCCAGTAGTCCTCGACGTAGAACAGCACGTCGACTGGCCCGGGGTCCTGGGGCAGGACCCGGACCGGCACACCTGCTCCCCGGGTCCACAGGGCTCTGCGCCGGGGGTTCTCCCCGAGGCAGTTGCCGTAGCGGAAGGTCTTCTCGAAGACGTCCTGGAGCTCGCGGGGCACGGCCCCCTGGCCGACGGCCTGCTCCCGGGCCGCCGGCATGACCCGCACCATGTTCACCTCCTTCGGACAGACCCGGAGGCAGTTGGCGCAGGTGGTGCAGAGCCAGAGCAGGTCGTCGTGGAGGAGGTCTCCGCCCCGCTGACCGGCACGCACTTGCCGCACCCGTAGCACCACTCGAGGGACTCGCCGCCCTCGACGGCCCGGAGCGCGGCGAACCCCGAGGAGGTGTGCTCCCGGAGGACCCGGGGCTCGAACATCCGGTTCCAGCTGGCGGGCAGCTCGGTCGTCCGTCCCGAGATGGTCGAGGCGACGGTCGCCACCTCCTTCTCGACGACGACGGGCGCTTCCTTCCGGCCGGCGATCGGCATGGTTCAGCCCTCCAGGTAGCGGACCCCGAGCAGCCGGCTGACCAGGTCCGGCATCGGGGGCACGAGGCGGTTGAACTCCTGGGTCATGCGCAGCCGCAGCACCGTGCCGAGGTACACGGCGTAGACACAGGCCAGGAGCACGTCGACGGTGACCGACGGCGGGCAGGCCGGGGAGCCGAGGGCGACGCCCCGATCCCCCAGCCACGAGGTGACCGCTCCCACCAGCGAACCCACGGCCAGGTAGGCCTCACCGCTTCGACCGAGGTCCGGGTCGGGCGGTTCGGCGGCGACGAGTGCAAGGGCACCTGTCTCCCGCTCGGGGTCCCACATCCAGCGGGTCCAGAGCCAGAACCGAGCCGGGTCGGCGAAGTGCAGGACCTCCCCCGGGAGGTCGAAGCCGAGGGGGCCAGCCGGCGCCAACAGGTCGACCGTCCGGTCGATCCGCTCGGGCAGCGAACCGTCCCCGTCGACGAGGTCGAGCAGGCCCGCTGCCAGGGCCTCCTCGCCCACCGCCCCGAGGAGCTCGGCCTGGTGCCGACGGCAGGCGAACACCAGCCCGAGCAGCGCCGAGAGGGACCGCGGCTCCCCGGCCCGCAGGTCGTCGAGGAGCGTCCGTACCCGCTCGTGCTTGCGCCAGACGCCCTCCGCGAGCTCGTCGAGTGCGGGTGCGTCGACCTTTGCCAGCGCCGCGGCCAGGAAATCCTGGCTGGCCACCTCGTCGAGCACGGCGGGCCCCTCGACCACCATCGGGGTCACCCGGCCACCGCCGGCTGGCTCGCAGCGGCCACCACGGCGCGGCTGCCCGCCGCCGCCCCGGTCGAGACGGAGTCCTCGAGGTCGGCCGGGCCGAGGGCGGCGCCAGCGGCGAAGATGCCCGGCCGGCTGGTCGAGACGGTGTCCAGGGGCGGATCCGCGGCTTCGATGAAGCCGTACTTGTTCTGGGCGATGCCGAGGACCCTCGCCATCTCCCGGGTCCCCGGCGAGGGCTCCATGCCCACCGAGAGGACCACCATGTCCATGGTCAGCTCCATGGGCCGCCCCAGGGTCGTGTCCTCGCCCCGGACGAGGAGCTGGTCCCCCTTCGGGAGCACCTCGCTCACGATCCCCTTCACGTACTGCACGTGGTGCTTCTCCTGGGCCGGCCAGTAGATCTGGCTCTCCCAGTAGCCGTACATGCGCATGTCGATGTAGAAGATGAACACCTCGCAGTCGGGGAGCTGCTCGCGGACCTCGATGGCCTCCTTCGAGGCCACGCCGCAGCAGACCTTCGAGCAGTACTCGTTCCCGATCCGCCGGTCCCGGCTGCCCACGCACTGGACGAAGCAGAGCCGACGCGGGGGCTGGCCGTTCGAGGGGCGCACCACCTGGCCGGCCTTCAACATGGCTTCGAGGTCCTGCAGGGCGAGCACGTCGGGGAACTCGTAGTAGCCGTACATCTGGGTCTCCCGGCCCGGGTCGAAGTGCTGGAAGCCGGTGGCCACCACGACCGCCCCGCAGCTCAGCTCCTGGCTCTTCGGTCCCTCCACCTGGAGCTGGAAGGAGCCGACCTCTCCTCTGAGCTCCGTGACCCGGGAGCCCGTCAGCACCTCGATGCGCGGGTGGGCCTCGACCGCCCCCACCCGACGACCGATCGCCTCTTCGGCGGACTCCATCTTCGGCGTGATCGAGGCGTAGTGCTCCCGGATGGGGGTGCCACCCAGGAACGACTCCTGCTCCACCAGCACCACGTCCGCCCCGAGCTCGGCGGCGCTCGTCGCCGCCGCCAAGCCGGCAGGCCCGCCCCCGATGACCACGACTCTGCCCATCTGGCCCCTCCCCTTCCTCGTCCCCCGGTCTTCGATCCCGCCGGTCAGCGCCCCTGCGGGGCCGACCGCGTCAGGCGTCGACGTCCTCCCAGGTCAAGTACTCCTGCTCCCCCCGCCGCAGGCGCTCCACGTCCTCCTGGAACTCCGCCCAGGCCGCCTCCCAGTCGATGCCCATCTTCTCCAGCAAGGGCCGGTAGTTGGCCGAGTGCCAGTGCAGCTGGCAGACCTTGAAGGGATGGGCCCCCATCGCCAGGGCGGCGAACTGCGCCTCGGACATGACGGCCACGCCGACGTTGCGGTCGTGGGCCTGGGCGGCGAACTGGCTCTTGTCCAGGGTGGTCACGCACCCGGTGTCGTGGGTCAGGACCACGTCCGGGTCGGCTTCCTCCTTCATGACCTCGATCTTCCGGAGCGTGGCGAAGGAGCGGGTGAAGTCCCGCTGGACCAGGATGTGCCGGAAGCCGAAGCCGCAGCAGTCGAACCAGGTCGAGTAGGTCCGGACCTCGGCGCCGAGCGCCTCGGCCAGGGCGGTCACCACGGCCGTCCGCTGCCCGCCGTAGACGTCGGGGTCGTAGATGGCGTCTCCCTCGACCAGCTTGTAGTAGTGGCACGCCGGGTGGACCGTCACGGCGATGCCGCTGAAGTCCCGGACCTGCCTGGCGGCGATCTCGTCGCGCAAGGCGTAGAACCACTCCGAGTAGTGCACGATCTCCTCGGGCAGCACCAGGGGCTTGCCCAGTCGTTCGAGCACTCGCCGCACCTGGGCCCGCAGCTCGGCGTGCTCGAGCAGCTCCGCCCGGACCTCCTTGTAGTGCCCGTAGGAGGTGCCGCAGTGGATGAGGGGGAAGTAGCCAGTCTCGTGGGCGGCGGCGAAGTTGCGGACCGCCACCGCGGCCTGCGCGGCGTCGTTCGAGGTGGCGCTCGCGTAGTAGTTCCAGGCGGTGCAGGAGGTCTGGTCCTTCGGGTCGTGGTAGTCGTAGCCCAGCTTCCGCATGACCCAGAAGATCGAGGTCGAGTACCCCGGGATGTGGCCGCACTGGCCGCAGGACTTGTGGTGCCAGAGGTGCGACTTCGGGACCCGCTTGGGCCGCCCGTACTTCGTGGGGACCTCCACCACCTCGACGCCCTCGGGGATCCGCTGCACCACCAGCTCCCCCGCTTCCTCCAGGCGGTCGAGCTCCTCGTGGAAGTCCGGCGGCACCCGGTCGGGGTCCCGCACGAAGCGCTCCTTCTTCCGCAGAATCACGTCCACCGGGATCGGCATGACACCTCCTCTCGGAGACGACCACCGACCGGCCCCGCAGGGTCGGCCGGCCCCTCGTCGACCTCGCGGATCATGTCCAGCACGCCGGTCTCGAGCCAGATCACGTAGAGCTCGAGGAGGGTTCGGTCCGAGACGTCCCAACCAGTGGAGGTGGTGTGCAACGTCTCGGGTGGCAGGGCCCGGCGCCAGAGCTTCAGGTGCTCCGAGACGTCGGCGACCTCCGGACCCCAGTCGGGGAACGCGTCGGGCTGCAGCATGTCCGGGGAGACCTGGGTCCCGGTCGACATGATCTTGTAGATGATCCTGGAGTAGCCCTCGAGGGCCTCTCGCGCCGAGGCCATGCCGTGGCGGACCGCCACCTCCCGCATGATCGTCACGATCCCGCCCGGGTTGTTGCCCCGAGGGCAGCGCAGACAGGAGAAGCACTGGGAGCACTCCCAGATGTCCTCCTGCATCTGCTGGTAGAGCAGCTCCACGTCCTCCCTGGCCGCCGCCTGGGCGATCCGGCGGGGGCTGAAGTCGTAGAAACGAGCAGAGGGGCAGACGGCCACGCAGACGCCGCACTCGTAGCACCCGTAGAGGTAGTCCGGGTACCGCGCGTCCTGCTTGACCTCCTCGAAGAGCTTCCGCTTCTCCTCGAAGGACACGTCGGCATAGCCTGCGACCTCGGGGGCCTTCAGGTACGGGTCGACGACGCTGGTGCTCATTGCGTCCCCTAGAAGGAGATGACGGCGTCGGCCGTCATGGCCAGGTCGTTGAAAGCGGCGCCGCCGATCATCTCCACCCCGTCGATCAGCTGCTCGATGGTCAGGTCGTTCAGGTCGAGGGACGGCTGGCAGACGTAGAGCCGTACCCCGAGATCCGTGGCCTGCTTGATGAAGTAGGAGAGCGGCTGGCCCCGGTCGCCCTTCGGGCCGATCTTGTCGACCACGTCGCGTTGGAGCAGCTGGGGGCCGTACATCGTGAAGTAGATGGCCACCTGACACTCCATGGCGGCCGCCGAGGCTGCCAGGAAGAACGGGGTTGCCGACCGCCCCGGGTCGGCGACCCCGTGGGTCTGGACGTAGAGGACCTTGCCCCCCTCCTCGGGGTCCCAGGCGACGCTGGCCATCTCAGCCCGCCTTCTTGATGAAGACGTGGTAGACGCCCTGCTCCTGCCGGATCTCCAGGAGCTCGTTCCCGGTCCGGGACGCCCAAGCTTTCATGTCGGGCTCCACGCCCGGATCCGTCGCCTTGAGCTCCAGGACCTGTCCCGGCTCCAGCTGCCGCATCGCCTGAGCCGTCTTGACGACCGGCAAAGGACACTGCAGGCCTTCGCAGTCCAGGACCGAGGCCGGTTCGTACTCGCCCATCGTGCTCCCCTCCCCGAGCGAGCGGTGCGCCTGCCCCGATGCCCCACCCGGACAGGACCTACACCTATCTGCGTCTGTGACGATATTCGAATGGAGTTGATCTGTCAAGGGCATCGGCCCCTTCACGGACATTCGTACTGGCGTATATTCGTGGAGGACTTGCTATGCTGCTCTCGAGTTCGTTCATGCGCGGACGAACGAGCAATGGACTGGCGGGACGAGCCGACGGGGGAGTGAACGAGGATGGCCAAGCACACGACGAGCGAGGCGGGGCGGCCCAAGACCATCGAGCCGAGGCTGCGGCAGGAGCTCGAGGAGCTCGTGGCCGAGATGTGCAAGGCGCTGAACGAGCCGAAGCGGCTCATGGTGCTCTACGCCCTGGCCGAGCGGCCCCGCAGCGTCGGGGAGCTCGCCGCGTACCTGGACGCGCCGCAGTCGAACACCTCCCAGCACCTCGCCGTCCTCCGGGACCGCGGTCTCGTGGACGTCGAGCGGCGGGGCAACCGCGTCATCTACTCGCTGCGCTACCCGAAGGTGATCGCTGCCATCGACCTGCTCCGAGAGGTCCTGAACGAGGAGATCGGCCGCCAGCACCAGCTCCGGTCGGCCTGAGGCCGGGCCGGGTGCCGGGCGGGGAACGCGAGCTCCCGGCGAGCCCCCAGCGGCGTCGTCCTCAGGCCGTCTGAGCGGCCTTCGCCGCCCGGGCCCGACCGACGAGCGCGATGGCCGCCAGGATCACGAAGAGCGCGCCGGGCACCACGAAGAACCAGGTGAAGAGGTTGAAGTTCGGCAGGCCGTCCACGCTACGGTAGTTCGCCTCCTGGGCCTGCATGGTGTCGACAAGCGGCTTGTAGAAGGTCAAGCCCGAGGGCACCTTCTGGAAGATCGGCACGAGCTTCGGGAAGCTCAGGATCAATTGGGCCATCGCTGGGAAGTTGGTCTCGAGGAGGTGCTCGACCCCGCTCGGCGTCGTGTGCAACGCCGTCGCCAGCGTGCCGACCAGGCCGGGGAGCTCACTCGTCGCCTGGACGGCGCCCGAGGCCAAGGGGCCGAGGGGGGTGAAGGTCTGGTCGTAGTATGCGACGGTTTCCTTGACGTGCGAAGGCGCCATGATCGGGTGGAAGGCGTCGAGCATCTTCTGCCCGGCGCTCGCCTTGCTCGGTAGCGAGATGGCGAAGGGCGCCACGATCAGGAGGACACCGAGCACCAGGATCACCCACAGGGGCCAGCTCGCTGACGTGCGCGCCCGATTGGTCGTCGAGGCCATGGCATTTCCCTCCCCCTTGCGGCGGCCCGCGCCGCCCGGCGGTTGGCCACCGGCCCCCGTGCACCCGGGGGCATGACCACCGCCGCCTGTTGGCTTCCACCCCCCGATCCCGCCACCGAGCGCGCTCGCCCAGCAGAGCGCCCCCGGGGACCCCCGACCCCAGGAGCGTCGAGCCGGACGCACGCGACTCGTCTTCACTATCTGCGTATGTGCGTATCTATGTCAAGGGTGAAATGTTCGGGCCGCTGGGCGGGACTCACGCCCCGAGGGCGCTCGAGCCGTCAGGCTCGTCCAAGCGGAACCCGACCCCGCGGACCGTCTGCAGGTAGCGGGGATTGGCCGGGTCCGGTTCGAGCTTGCGGCGCAGGCGCCGCATGTGGGCGTCGAGGGTCCGGTCGTCGACCAGTTCCTGGTCGCCCCAGAGGCGGGCCAGGAGCTCCTCCCGGCTCCGCAACCGACCGGGGGGCGAGGCAAGGATCTCCACCAACTCGAGCTCCCGCCGGGTGAGGGCGACCGGTCGGCCCGACAATCGGACCTCACGACTCACCAGATCCACCTCGATCGGACCCACTTGGACCACCCGGGGAGAGAGCTCCTCGACATCCACAACCGCCGCCCCGACTGGCACGGGGTCGCCGGGACTGGCCAGCACGCCACATCGCCGGTCCGCCGAGCAGGTCCGGCGGAGGACCGCCTCGATCCGGGCCACGAGCTCCCGGAGGTGGAACGGCTTGGTCAGGTAGTCCGCAGCCCCCACCTCCAAGCCGGCCACGACGTCGACCTCGGCGCATCGAGCGCTGACCACGACGACCGGCAGGCCGGTCGCCGCCAGCCGCCGGCAGATCTCGAGGCCAGGGAGGTCGGGGAGCATCATGTCCAGGACCACGAGGTCGACCGGCTCGTGCTCCACGGCTGCGAGGCAGGAACGGCCGTCCTCCACCGTCCGGACCTCGTAGCCCTCGGCACCCAAGCCGATTTCCAGGGCGGTCCGGTAGGACTCCTCGTCGTCGACCACCAGGAGGTGCGCCCGCCCTGGGCGTCGCTGGAGGATCACCAGCCCACCGCCGCCGCCAGTCTCCCGTGGTGGAGCACCACGGGGCGAACGCTACGGAGCCTTGGTGAACAGAGGGCGAACGACAGGTGACGACGAGGGGAACCTTCGTCGAACCTTCGGCCACGAGGGAGCGGCGACGCCTGCGACCGCCGCCGCGGGCCGTGGACCGTCCCGGTGCCGACGCTGGCTCAGCCGTCGAGGTCCTCGAGCCGCCGGTCGTCGGCCACCCGCCAGCTCACCGCGGCGACGGCCGGCTCGAGGCTGAGCCGGCTCACCGCTGCCTCCAGGGCCACGTCGTCCCGGCCGCTGCCCACGAGGTCGGCCGTCACCTTCACCCGGCCCGACCCGTGATCGAGGTCCTCGGAGAGCACGGCCCGCAACCGGAAGTCGCTGCCGCTGATGGCCTGGGTCAGCAGCACCCGGACGTGGGCCTCCTCGGCGGCGGCACAGACCGCCTCGAACCGGTAGGCGGTCTCGACCTCGGTGGCCTGGTCGGCCGGCCGCCGGTCGATCCGCCGAGCAACGGGCCGCAGGGCGACATGGCCCACCACGACTGCCAGCGCACCGATGGTCGCCGGGAGGAGGTAGCCGGTGCCGCAGAGGGCCCCGACGGCGGCCGAGCACCAGATCGTGGCGGCCGTGTTGATGCCCCGGACGTTCACCCCGTCCCGGATGATGACCCCGGCACCGAGGAAACCCACCCCGGAGACGATGTAGGCGGTCACCCGGGTGAAGTCGACCGCCCCGTGCTCCAGGCTGGCGGTCGGGCTGACGGCGAGCAGCAAGGAGAGCAACTCGAAGAGGGCGGCTCCGAGGGCCACGAGGGCATTGGTGCGCAGGCCGGCCATCCGGGATCGCCACTGGCGCTCGGCGCCGATCAGTCCCCCGAGCAGCAGGGCGATCACCGCCCGGCCGAGGAACACCGCGAGCTCCCCGGCGGGGACCGACTGGGAGAAGGGGTGCATGCTCGCTCCTCAGGGTTCCCGGGCCCCGGCCGGGCCGGCGACCGACGCCCGACCGGGGCCCCCTTGGCGAGTCCGACGAGGCTGTTTGGTCCCGCAGGATTCAGTGGGCCAGGCTGACGAAGCTCACCACCATGAGGACCATGGCCACCACCAGGTAGGCCCGCATGACCCCGAGGACCGCGGTCCGCCCCTTCGAGGGGGGCAGCGGCCGCTCGAGCACGTCGGGCGGGGTCACCCAGTCCTGCCGGCGGGCCAGGTCGACCGGGTCGGCCCGCCAACGGCCCTCCCGCTGGCGCTGCACCACCCCGACGGCCACCGTCGCCAGCAGCACGGGGATGCTGGTCAGCACCGTGACCACGGTGATGTCCACCGAGCTCCAGACCGTCCCGATGGTGAGGACCAACGAGAGTTGGAGCAACAGTCCCACGATCATGGTGGCCAGCACGTTGAGCCACGGCGAGTTCCGCCACGGGCCGAGCAGCTCCCGGTCGTTGCAGAGCAGGACGAGGAAACCCAGCGCCGAGGGCAGCAGGATGCCGGCCAGGACCTGCACGCCCAGGTTCACGAGGCCCAGGGGCAGGTGGGGCAGGAGCACGATGCCCCCGGCCAGGGCCACCGACGCCACGTAGGAGAGGTAGAAGCCCTTGGCCTCGGAGAACCGGGAGTTCAGCGAGCTGTTCACCCCGAAGAGGTCCCCGATGGCGTACGAGCTCGCCAGGGTCACGGTGGCCGCCCCGATCAGCGCGGCGTTCAGCAGCACGATGGCGAACGCCGTGCCGAGCGCCGGGGTCACGAAGTGGGCGAAGCCCCGGGCCAGATGCAGGGCGTTGGACTGCTGGCCGAAGAGCTTCGTGCCGACGAAAGCCATCGCCCCGACGACCACGAGCGCCGCTCCCTGGAGGTTGGTCAGCACCGACCCGAGGAAGGTGTCGGCCCGCGCGTAGTTCGTGAAGCGCGTCCCGATCCGCTTGTCGACCACGCTGCCCTGCTGGAAGAAGAGCTGCCAGGGGGCCACCGTCGTGCCGACGATGCCGATGATGAAGATCATGGCGGTGGTCGAGAGGCCCCCGGTCACCCCCGGCACCACGAGGCTGTGCGCCACCTGGCCCCAGTCGGCGACGCGGCCCCGACCGGTCAGGAAGGGCAGGACGAGCATGAGCATGCTCACGCCGATCAGCAGGAAGACGAAACGCTCCCAGCGGTAGAACTGGCGGCCGAGGACGATGGCGCAGAGCAGCAGCGCCATCACCGGGACCGACACGGTCGCCGGCACCCCGAAGTAGCGACCGCCCAGGTCCACCCCGATGAACTCCGTGAGCAGCGTCAAGAAGTTCAGGAGGAAGAGGTCGAAGACGCTGAAGGCGGCCCAGAACTTGCCGAACCGGGAACGAAGCAGCTTGCCGTGGCCCACCCCGGTCACGGCTCCCAGACGGCCCACCATCTCCTGGGCCACAAACAGGACGACGAGGAGGACCGGGAAGAGCCACAGAAGGCTGTACCCGTAGGCCTGGCCGGCCTGGGCGTACGTGGTCACCCCACCGGCGTCGTTGTCCCCGATCATCACGATGATGCCCGGCCCCATGACGACCAGGAAGGCGAACAGCCGGATCATCCAGCGCGGTGCCCGGCTCGCCACCAGGTGCCGCTCCCGGAGCGTCCCAAGAGCGCCCCGGACGCAGACCTCGTCCTGGGTCTCGGTCGTTCCCCCCGTTACCGTCAGGCCCCGCAGTGCCATGGTCTCACCTCCTTTCCCTTCATGTGCCCGGTCCTGCGCACGTGCACTGCCCGCCGGCTGTGCCGCGGCACGACGGCAGGCAACGTGGCGACACGTGGAACAACAGACCCCCAGCCGCATCGAGCGCCGCTCGCGACGAGGGGCATGGAAGAACTGGTTTGTTTTGCCCGGGGAGTTCGCCGGCCCTGGCTGTGGGACGTCGGCGACACCCTCCTCCGGAAGATCAGTGGACGACCGGCGCCGGCGCCTCACGCGGCGCCCGTCGGTCGGGTGACCGAGCGCGAAGCCCCTGGGGCCTCAGGCGCTCGGACGACGACTGGGAGGCTCGCTACTTCGCTCGATGGTGCGCATCGCGTCCACCTCCCTCCGTCTGGGCCCGAACGGGCACGCCGTCACCGACAGCGGGCACTCTATCGCGCCCACGTGCAATAGTCACGCAACCGCGAGATGAACAGCTGGTTACGGACCGGGCTCCGGCGTTGCCTCCGGAGGTGGCGTCCAGAATGCTAGAGGCATGACCACCGGCAGGCGATCCTCCGCACGCCGCGCCGACCGGGCCGGCTCGTCTCCGGGCTACCGGGTCGGTCGCC
>NZ_JAKHEX010000001.1:313705-415916 GCF_023130475.1 Aciditerrimonas ferrireducens | reverse complement strand
GCACCCGTCAACACGTTAGTACCTACAACCAACGAGTGTGAGACCGCCATCCTCCCTGCTCAGCAGCACACGGCGCCAGAGAAGTGGCCGTAACTTCGGCCTAGACCCGGGGGGTTGCCCCCAAGCAAGCCCGGGCCCCCGGCCAGCCGCCTCGGCGCCGGGGGCCCGGTCGCGCCCGGGGGGCTCAGGCGGCGGGCCGGTCCCGCAGCTGGCTGCCGTACCGGTCTACGTGCCCGCACGCCCCGCCGCGGCACCCCTGCACCGGGCAGGGGGCCCAGGAGGGGCGCTCCCCTATGTCCCGCAGGTCCCGCTCCCAAGCCTCGCGCTCGGCGTCCGGGGCTCGCTGCGGGTCCACGATCCGCCCCCCCGGGTCCTGCAGCGCCCACCCCCGCTGGTCGTCCAGCACCAGGTGCAGCCCGCGGGACCGGTGGGCCACCCACCGCAGCTCCCTGTTCCACAGCAGGTCGGTCCAGCGCCGGGACAGGCGGGAGGCGGACCGCAGCTTCCCGGTGACCGGGAGGGCCCGGTACTGGTGCCGGCTCGGCCCGGCCAGGTAGGCCCCGATCGCCGCCTCTAGCGCGGGCCGGGGGTGGGGGCTCTCCCAGGCCAGCTCCAGCAGTTGCTCCACCAGCAGCTCGAAGTCAGCCAGCTCCCAGTACTTGTTGGGGCAGTAGTAGGTTTCGTTGGGCGACAGCAGGATCCAGCGGACCCGGCTCAGGTCCCAGTACGAGGGGTAGCACAGCTTCGAGAACCGGTAGGCGTCGTGCTGCTGGATCAGCCAGCACCACTGGCCGCGCCGGTTCGGGGCCCAGAAGGCCAGGCCCCGTGCCGGTTCGGGCAGCTGCTCGGGGCCCTGGGTCAGGAAGGCGCTGCGCACCTGGGCGCTGTTGCAGGCCGCCTCGCTGCGTGTCTTTGCATCGATCACCGCCCAGACCAGGTCCTGCCCGTCGGGGTCCGGAGCTGGCTCGACCAGCGCCAGGTCGGGCCGGCACCGGCTCTCCCCGTCCCGTACCGGCTGCAGCACCAGGTTCTGCACCCGCCTTCCCCCCCAGCCGCTCGGCAGTCTCGCCCAGCCCGAGGACCCTCAACACCCGGACCCGCTCGGGTGCCCTGAGCTGCTCGAACGCTTCGCAGAGGGCCCTCAGCACTTGCTCCTCGCGGCACCCGGCGTATCCGCTGGACTGCTGCTGTACCCGCTCCAGCAGCCGCTGGTCGGACTCGGCGCTCTTCAGCCGATTCCACAGCTCTCGGTCCTCCAGCGCCAGATCGTGGCCGGGGGGCGAATTCTGGAAAGCCATGGGCGCCTCCTGGGGCTCGGGTTCCGATACCCTACGGTAGCACAGGCGCCAGTCGCGGCCATTGGGGGCCGGACGCTTCGGGCGCTTCGACGGTTCGGCAGTCCGAGGCGGCAACTCGGCGAGGTCGGCTGGTTCCACCGGTGGTTGCGACACTCCGGCCATGATGGTCGGTGCCGAAGAAAGCAACCACCGGTGGAACCAGCCGCCCTCCGGGCGAAGCTGCCCCAAGCCGCTGAGCACCTCGAGGAGGCGAGAGAAGACCTGCTCGCGCCCTCGTCGTTCCCCAGGGAAACCTGGCGCCAGGTCTGGAGCTCAAACCCCCAAGAACGGCTGAACCGCGAGATCCGACGCAGGACGGATGTGGTCGGGATCTTCCCCGACCGCCGCTCGATCATCCGCCTCATCGGCGCCGTGCTCATGGAACAGACCGACGAGTGAACCGAGGCGCGCCGCTCCATGGGCATCGAGGTCTTCAACAAGATCGACCAGCCACTCGCCGCCCCCCTGGACACCGAGCACGCCACCTCACTCGAGCTCCCCGAGACCCCCATAGCGGAAACTCACCCTCGGATCACGCGGTGGTCGCGTACACCACTCCAGCGGACGTGGCCCTGTTCGGGTGAGCGGGCTCAAGATCGGCTAACGCCCGGGTCTCTACGGAGGCCCAGGTCCTCACCTCTCAACGCAACGCCCTCGTCGCGCTCGAGGTGCCTGTCGAGCGGATCTACGTCGATCATGGATTGACCGGCACGGACCCAGGCCGGCTCGGGCTGCCGCGGCGGGAGCCGCGGGTGCTCACCCCCGCCGGGGTTGAGGCGCTGGCCGAGGCGGTCGCGGAAGTCGACGGGGCGCTCGTTGCAGGCGAGACCAAGACTGGCCGGGTGCGCACGGTACCGCTGCCTGAACGGCTCGTGCCGCTCCTCGAGCGGCAGGTAACGGGGAAGGCGGCGACAGGGCTGGTATTCCACGGGCAGCGCGACGGGCCGCGGCGCCATTCGTGGTTCTGCCGCCGCTTCTTCCGACCTGCCTGCGAGCGGATCGGGCGGCCTGACCTACGGTTTCACGACCTGCGGCACACCTGCGAATCCTGGCTGGTCGGCCAGGGCGTCCATCCGCGGGCCGCCATAGAGGTGCGGGGGCGGCTCGACGCCATATGGCCGGACGGTAGTGGCACGAGGCAGGAGGCGGGAGGGTGAGGAAGGGGGCGAAGACCCGGCCTGAGCTGGGGTTTTCTTGGCTGGCGGGGGAGGGCTCGAACCTCCAACCTCCTGATCCAAAGTCAGGCGTTCTGCCGGTTGAACTACCCGCCATCGTCGTCGGCGGCGGAGCCAGTCCCAGCCCGACGGCGACCCGACCAGCCTAGGCCACCTGGGCGTCTCGCTCCGCCACCCTCCGGCATCGGGGGCGGGACACACGCGCGTCTGGTCGGACAGGCTCGCACCCACCCTTGTGCGACGGGATCCGCTGTGCTATCGATACGCAGCGGCGGAACCTTCGAGGGCGAAAGCGCCCTGGTCCAAGGGTCATGCGACCCGACACAGGCAGCTCAGGTCCGGCGCCGAGCAGCTCTCGACGACGAGCAGAAAGAGGCGGGAATGGCAACACGTCGACCGATGGTCGACGATGACGATCGGGACGACCCCAAGGGCAGCCAGCGGGGGCCCCGGCGAGTCGGGCCGCCCGAGCCGGGCCGTCACCGGGCCCAGGGACTGGCAGTCCTTCCCTTGTTGGCCGGCGCGTCCCTCGTCGGCCTGCACGCCGGAGCGCGCCCGACGACCGCACTGGCCGACCAGCAATCCCCCGAGCCGGCAGCCTCCGACGGCACCGCAGCCACCGTGGAGCGGCTGCTCGCCGAGGCCCGGGCGATGGCGAGCCAGACGGTGACCTTCGACGGGGCAGGGCCCCAGACGGTGCAACTCGGCGACGCCACCCTCCTCCAGCGGGCGCTCGCACTCCCGGGCCTGACCCCCAACGAGCGAGCCGAACCGGAGTCGGCCCCCACGGCGGCGTTCGTGTCGCCAACACCGCCGGCCGGGGCAGGGTCCCTGGTCCCCGGGGCGACACCGGAGGCGGTCCACGCCAGCCCGGACGATGCCGGCACGCAGAACATCGTGCTGAACGAGTACGCGGGCTGCACGACACCGCTGGGAATCGTGAGCAGTCTGGACGTGGCCAACGGTTATTCGGTCAGCGGCAACGTGATCACGAACGTCGCCCCTCCCTACGAGGACCCCAAGACTGCCCTCGGTTTCAGCTCCATTTCGCCGGTCACCGACCAGGTCTACGGTGGCGACGGACAGACCGAGGTCGAGTCCGTCTTCACCTGGATCGCCGGCATCGGCATCCCGCCGTTCGTGCAGAGCAACACCTACCGCATCGCCTTCCTCGTCCACGGGGACGGGCAGTCCTCGAAGCAGGTGCAGCTGGACTGCAACGGGTTCGGATCCTGAAACCATGACCCTTCTCGCCGTCACCCAGACGGACTGGGTGTTCACCGTGGCCCTCGTCCTCGAGCTCTTCCCGCTGGCCGGGCTCGTCGACGCCACCGTGCTCTCCCGGCAACGCTGGGCTGCCGCCGGTGGCCGACGATGGGCGTGGCTCCTTGCGCTGGCGATCTCGCTCTTCCTCCCGTTCCTGGGGGTGCTCGTCGCGGTCTTCTACCTCCTTCAGGGTCGGCCGGCACCCCTGAGCTGGGAACAGCAGCCGCCCCGGCCGCCCAACGGGACCGAGTGACCGTGGGACCACGCCCGTCATCGGAGCTAGCGGTGCTCGACTTCGACGCGTTCTGCCGCTACCTCGCGACGGAGCTCTCGCTCCAGCCGGAGGTCCTCCGCACGACGCCGGGCTCGTCTCCGAGATCGGCCTGGACTCGTTGGCCGTCCTTGAGCTCGTGGTCGCCGTCGACGCCCTGCTCGAACCCCACGGGTGCCAGCTGCCGGTCAGCTTTCCGGACCCTGCGGCGACGGTCGGCGAGCTCTACCTCCTGTACTGCGAACTCGTCCAACGCCCGCGAGCTGCGGGCGACGGCAACGCCGGCGACCCCGGGGACAGCGCTCCGGCCGACGCTCCCGGTCGCCTCCGGGGAGCAACGGTCCGCCTCCGGCCCGTGCGGCCCGACGACCTCGCCACGCTCTACCACCTCGTCATCGAGGACGAGGCCATCGGCTTCGGCTGGCGCTTTCACGGCGCGTTGCCGACCCCTGAGGTCTTCCAGGCCGTGCTCGACCGGGACGTGCTCGCCCAGCACGTCGTGACCGATCGAGGGACCCAGGAGGTGGTGGGCCTGCTCACGGCCTTCGCCCCCAACCTCCACTCGGGCACCGCCCATCTCGCCATGTTCCTCGGCGAACGGGCCCGGCGCACCCGCCGGGCAGGAGAAGCATTCGGCCTCTTCGTCACCCACCTCTTCTCCACCTATCCCCTCCGCAAGCTCTACCTCGAGGTCCCGGCCTTCGTCCTGCCTGCGTACCAGTCGGCCGCCCGTCAAGACCTCTTCGTCTGTGAGGGCAGACGGCGCGAAGTCCACTACTGGGAAGGCCGCTACTGAGACGAGGTGATCCTGACCCTCGATCGGGCCCGAGCCCTCGCAGCCTGGCAGCGTCTGCGCGACGCCCTCCTGCCCCGCCACGGACCAGGACCGGCCACCTTGGCGCCCGCTGGGAACGAGCCGCTAGTGTTCCCAGGGCCATGGGATCGCTGATCAAGAAGCGCCGCAAGCGCATGCGGAAGAAGAAGCACAAGAAGATGCTGAAGGCCACCCGCTGGCAGCGGCGCGCTGCCGGGAAGTAGGCGAGCACGCGCTCCTCTCGTGGCGGCTCCCGGTGGGAACGGTTTCCTGCCAGGGCGCTGTCCCCGGGTGACGTGACCAGCCTCAACCAGCGGGGTCGACGACCGCCCGGACGGGGCGCCCTTCGGGGTCGGCCGCCCGGGCGATGACGAGCAGCCCTGGCTGACCGTCGGGGCCGGTCACGACCCGGTTCCCCTCGGCCACGAGGTGCTGCGCGCTCGTCTCGTCGGGCAGTTCGGCGAACCAGGTCGAGCCGCTGCCAGCCAGCCGGGGCTCGTGACCGCTCAGCTCCCCGAGGAGGTCCCGCCAGGCGGCCAGGCGCGGTTCGAGCGACAGGGCAGCCGGCTCCAGGTCGTTGCCCGCAGGTCCCTCAGGTCCCCCGAGCTCGTCCCACCGCCGGTAGCAGGCGACGGTGCTCACCCCGAGGGGAGGCAGGAGGAGGAGGAACGTCCGGGGCTGAAGCGGCAGGGGTTCGACCTGTTCCCCGACGCCCGTGACCCGGGCCCGCCCCCCCCGCAGGCAGAAGGGCACGTCGGCGCCGAGCCTGGCCGCAACCGCCACGTCCCGCACCCCGGCCCAGCGGAGCACGGCGGCGGCGTCGGCCGAGCCGCCCCCGAGACCGGCGCCGGCCGGGATCCGCTTGCGCAGCACCGCCCGGGCCCGACGGTCAACCGATCGCAGGGCCCGAGCGACCAGGTTGTCGGGTCCCGGGTCGATCGGGCCCAGGCCCAAGCCGCCGATCACCTCGTCCTCCACCACCAGCCCGTCCCCCGGGGCCAGCAGCAGCTCGTCGCCGAGGTCCAGGCTGACCATCTCGGCGTCCAAGAGGTGGTAGCCGTCGGGGCGTCGGTCCGTGACCCGCAAGCTCACCGTCAACTTGGCCGGCGCGACGAGCCGGCACGGGAGCCCACCTGTCGGCCCGGTCGGCCTCACGGGACTCCCTCGGGAGCGAGGCCGGCTGGCACCGGGGACCACCGGGCGAGGCGCCCCCAGGCTTCGAGGTCCAGGGTCTCGGCCCGGGCCCGGGGATCGACCCCGGCGGCCAGGAACCCGTCCTCGGGCACCAGCCCGGCCAGGGCTTGCCGGAGGGTCTTGCGGCGATGGCCGAAACCGGCCCGGACCAGGGTGACCAGCCGGGCCTCCAATGGCCCCGGCAGGTCCAGGGCCGGCTGCTCCCGGCGCTCCAGCGCCACGAGGGCCGAGGCCACCTTCGGCCGGGGCACGAAGACCGTGGCCGACACCGCCCCGAGCCGCCGGGCCCGGGCCCGGTAGGCGACGAGCACCGAGACCGCCCCGTAGGCCTTGCTGCCCGGCCCGGCCACCAGCCGGTCGGCCACCTCCCGCTGGACCATCACCACCAGCCGCGTGACCTGCGGGGCGGTCTCGAGGAGCCCCATGACGATCGGCACCGCCACGTTGTAGGGCAGGTTGGCCACCACCGCCCACGGCCCCGGCGGCGGGGCGAGCGTCGTCCAGTCGACCTGGCAGGCGTCCCCCAGGACCACCTCCACCCCCAGGGGTGCCACCGTCTGGGCCAGGACCGGCAGCAGGTGCCGGTCGGCCTCGAGGGCCCGGACCTGGGCGCCCGCCTCGACCAAGGCCCGGGTCAGGGCCCCGAGCCCAGGTCCGATCTCCAGGACCCGCTCCCCCGGGGTCAGGGCCGCCAGCCGGACGATCCGCCGCGCGGTGTTGGCGTCCGCCAAGAAGTGCTGCCCGAGGGCCCGGCTCGGCCGGAGGCCGGCGCTGCGCAGCCAGAACGGCACGTCCCACGGGGGTCGGGTCGCCTCCCCCGCCGGCGTGGGCGCCGGATCGTTCACCACCGGGTCAGCCGGCACCGCTCGCCGACGCCGGCAGGCCGAAGGCCGCCCTCGTGTTGGCCGTCGTCCGGGCCGCCAGCTCGCTGGGGTCGACGCCGCGCAAGGCAGCCACCGCCTCCCCCACCACCCGCACCCAGGCGGGCCGATTCGGTTGGCCCCGGTGCGGCACCGGGGCCAGGAAGGGGGCGTCGGTCTCCACGAGCAGCCGCTCCGCCGGGCAGAGGACGGCCGCCTCCCGGACCTCCCCGGCGTTCTTGAAGGTCACGATGCCGCTGAAGGACAGAAAAGCCCCGAGGTCCAAGCAGGCCCGGGCCTCCGTCGGCCCCCCGGTGAAGCAATGGATCACCGTCACCGCCGGGGGCCCCTCGGCCCGCAGGATGTCCAGGGTGTCCCCCCAGGCCTCCCGGGTGTGGATCACCAGCGCCAGCCCGAGGCGCTTCGCGAGGTCGATCTGTTCGGCGAAGGCCTGGCGCTGGGCCGGGCGGGGCGAGTGGTCGTAGTGGTAGTCCAACCCGCACTCCCCGATGGCCACCAGCCGGCTTCCCGCCCGCCCAGCCGCCCCCTCGGCCAGGGCCACGACGGCCTCGGTCCCGAGCCGGGCCTCGTGGGGGTGCAGGCCGACCGCCGCGTAGGCCTCGCACCCGAGGGTCGTCGGATCAGCCGCCTCGGCCACGGCCAGCGCGGCCCGGGAGGTCTCCTCGTCGGTCCCCACGCACACCACGCCCCGCACCCCGGCGGCGGCCGCCTCGGCGAGGGCCGTCGCCCAGTCCTGGTCCTCCAGGAACCGGTCCTGGAGGTGGCAGTGGGCGTCCAGCCACTCCACGCGGGCGGCCCCAGCCGGACCCGGCGTCACCGACTCGGCCATGGACGGAACAGTGTCCGGACTCATCGCCGACGAGGGAAGAGTGGCTCGCCCTTCACCACGGGTCGACCCCCCGGGTAGCCGCCCCAGGCGGCGGCCGCCGGCAGCCGCTGGTCCTCGGGCCGGCCCTCGAGGCCGATCCGGCGCCAGATCTCGGCCGAGGCGAGGGGGATGGCCGGGCTGGCGAGCAGGGCCACGATCCGCAGGACCTCCAGGGCGTCCCCAAGGACCCCGTCCACGGCCGGGCCCGGCTCGGCCCGCCACGGCTCGGCCGCCTCCAGGGCGGCGTTCGCCTCCCGCACCAGCCGCCAGGTCTGTTCCAGGGCCTCGTGGGGGGCGAAGCGGTCCCAGGCTGCGCTGGTGGCGGCCACCACCTCCTCCGCGACCGGCGCCAGGGGGCTCTCAGGCCGGGGGGCTGGCCCCACCCCGCCGCACTTGCGCTCCACCACGGTCGCCACCCGGGCCAGCAGGTTGCCGAGGTTGTTCGCCAGATCGGCGTTGTAGCGGGCCACGATCCCCTCGTAGGAGAACTCCCCGTCGGCCCCGAGGGGCACCTCCCGGAGCAGGTGGTAGCGGACGGCGTCCACCCCGAAGTCGGCGACCAGGGCAGCCGGGGCGATCTCGGTGACCTTCACCGGGCCTTCCCCCGCCGCCAGCCGGGTCTTCGAGAGCCGCTCCCCGCCCACCAGCAAGAAGCCATGCACCTGCACGTGCGCCGGCGGCTCGATGCCCGCCGCCATGCACATAGCCGGCCACCAGACGCAGTGGAAGCGCAGGATCTCCTTGCCGATCAGGTGGTGGACGGCGGGCCACCAGGTCGAGAGGCCCTCGTCGCCCTGGTCGTAGCCGATAGCCGTCAGGTAGTTCACCAGCGCGTCGTACCAGACGTAGAAGACGTGCTCGGGGTCCCAGGGGACCGGCACCCCCCAGCTGATCTGGGTCCGGGTGATCGAGATGTCCCGCAGCCCGCCCTTCACGAAGCTCAGCGCCTCGTTCCGCTTCGCCTCGGGCCGCACCGCCTCGGGGTGCTGCTCGTACCAGGCGACCAGCCGGTCCTGGAAGGCGCTCAGCCGGAAGAAGTAGTTCTCCTGCTCGAGCCACTCGACGGGCCGCTGGTGGTCCGGGCAGACGCGGCCTGGGCCCAGCTCGGCCTCGTCCTTGTAGGCCTCGCACCCCACGCAGTACCAGCCGGCGTAGCGGTCCTTGAAGATCCAGCCGTTCTCGTAGATCTTCGTCAAGAACCGCTGCACCGCCCGGTAGTGGCGGGGCTCGGTGGTCCGGATGAAGTCGTCGTTGCTGACCGCCAGGGCCTCCCACGCCTCGGCGAAGCGGGGGGCCAGCTGGTCGGCCCAGGCCTGGGGCGTGGTGCCGTGCTCCTCGGCCGCCCGGGCCACCTTCTGCCCATGCTCGTCGGTCCCGGTCAGGAACAGCACCTCGTCGCCCACCAGCCGATGCCAGCGGGCCACGGCGTCGGCGTTCACCGTGCAGTAGGCGTGCCCCACGTGGGGCGCGTCGTTCACGTAGAAGATCGGCGTGGTGACGTAGAACCGGGCCACCGCCTCAGGCTACCGGCCCCGCACCGCCCCGATCGGGCCCGGGGGCCAGCCGTCGACCCGCTCCGCCCTACCAGTTCGCCACGTGGCAGGCCCCCCGCCCGGTCCGCTCGACGTAGCGCTGGTGGTACTCCTCAGCGGGCCAGAAGGTGCTGGCCGGCTGCACCTCGGTCACGATGGGCCGCGAAAAGCGCGGGGCCATCGCCGCCTTCGAGGCCTGGGCGAGGCGCAGCTGTTCGGGCCCGTGGCAGAAGACCGCCGAGCGGTACTGGGTCCCGACGTCGGGGCCCTGGCGGTTCGGGGTCGTGGGGTCGTGGTGGCGCCAGAAGACCTCCAGCAGGTCCTCGTAGCGGACCTTCGTCGGGTCGTAGGTGACCAGGACCGCCTCGGCGTGGCCGGTGTCGCCCTGGCAGACCCGCTCGTAGGTCGGGGCCGGGACGTGCCCCCCGGTGTAGCCCGAGACCACCTCCACCACCCCGGGGACCTTCCGGAAGACGTCCTCCACCCCCCAGAAGCACCCGGCGGCGAAGGTGGCGAGGGCCAGCCCCGGGGGCGCCTGGCCCGGTTCCACCGGCGGCCGCTGCGCCAGGGCCGCCGCCCGCTCCGCCTCGCCGCCCGATCGTCCGAAGAACCCCATCGTCGCCTCCTGTCCGTCCCCTGCCAACGCTCCTCCGGACCTCACCCATTCCCACCCGCCTCGCCCGGACCGACCCTGCTGGGTGCCGCCTCCGGGTCCCTCGCCAGCGCCGCCTGGTAGGCCCGACGCCGCGCCACCCCGAGCGCCCGGGCCGCCCGGGCAGCGGCCTGGCTCGGGCTGGCTCCCCGGGCCCGCTCGGCCGCCACCGCGGCCGCCAGGTCCTCCTCGCTCGGCGGCACCCGTCCGGTGGGCTGCCCCGAGGGGGCCCCGGCGAGCACCAGGACCACCTCGCCGCGCAGGGCGCCCTGCTCAGCCCGCTCGGCGAAGGTGCGGGCGGCGGCCCCGAGGGTGCCCCGCCATACCTCCTCGTGGAGCTTCGTCAGCTCCCGAGCCACCACCACGGCCCGGTCGTGCCCCAGGGCCTCGCCGAGCTCGGCCAGGGTGCCGGGCAGGCGGCGGGCCGACTCCAGCAGCACGCTGGTCCGCTCCTCGACGGCCAGGGCCGCCAGCCGGGCCCGGCGCTCGGGCCCCCGGCGGGGCAGGAAGCCCTCCAGGCAGAAGCGGTCCATCGGCAGGCCGCTCACCACCAGGGCGCAGAGCACCGCGCTCGGCCCTGGCACGGCGCTCACCGGCACCCCGGCGGCGACGGCAGCAGCCACCAGCGCCTGCCCGGGGTCGCTCACCCCCGGGGTGCCGGCGTCGCTGACCAGCGCCACCTCGGCGCCCTGGGCCAGCCAGCCGAGCACCTCGGGGATGCGCCGACGCTCGTTGTCCCGGTGCAGCGAGACGAGCCGGGGGGCGGCCACGCCGCTCGCGGCGAGCAGCGCCCGGGTCCGCCGGGTGTCCTCGCAGCAGACCACCGTCGCCTCGGCCAGGGCCTGGCGGGCCCGGGGCGAGAGGTCCCCGAGGTTGCCGATCGGGGTGGCCACGACCACCAGGCGCCCCCGTCCCTCTGGGCGGGAGAGCCCCTCGGGGCGGGAGGGCTCCGTGCTCATCGTCCCGCCGTCGCCCCGCTCACCGGCAGCGCTCGAGCTCGAGCTGGTCGCCGGGTGCGAGGCCCCAGCGTTCGAAGGCCCCGGCCGGAGCCTCGACGACCGCCCAGCACCACCGGGGCCGCCCGATCCGCCAGGGCGGCACCGCCGGGGTGACCTCCAGGACCCGCAGCTGGCGGTCGAGGTAGGCCACGTCGATGGCGAAGCGCATGCCGAGGGTGTGGACCGCCCGGGTCCGGGGCAGCACCAGGGCCCCCTCGAGCGACGACCGCCCGAGGAGGCCGACCCAGCGGGCCAGGGGCCCCTCGGCCACCTCGGCGCTGGCCAGGACCTGACCGGCCCGCAGCAACCAGTAGGCGTGGCGCTGCCCAGCCATGGTGCTCAGACGTTGAACCGGATCTCCAGCACGTCCCCGTCGGCCACCTGGTAGTCCCGGCCCTCGAGCCGCACCCGGCCCTCCGCCTTGGCCCGCTGCCAGGACCCGATGGCCAGGAGCTCCTCGGCCGGGATGACCTCGGCCCGGATGAAGCCCCGCTGGAGGTCCGAGTGGATCACCCCGGCGCACTCCGGGGCGCTGGCCCCGGCCCGGAAGCTCCAGGCCCGGGTCTCCTTCTCCCCGGTGGTGAAGAACACCCGTCGGCCGAGGAGCCGGTAGGCGGCGGCCGACACCCGGGCGAGGGCCCCGGCCCCGAGGCCCAGGCCCTCGAGCAGCTCGGCCCGCTCCGCCTCCTCCAGCTCGGCCGCCTCGGCCTCGAGCCGGGCGGCCACCGCCAGCACCTCCCCGGCACCCCCGAGGGCCTCGCCCACCGCCTTCTCAGCCCGGGCGGCCCCCTCGGGGTCGCCCTCGGTCACGTTCACCACCGCCAGCACCGGCTTGGCGGTCAGGAGGAACAGGCCTCGGCGGGCGTCAGCCCCCTCGGGGTCCAGGGCGGCCCGGTACAGGGGGGTGCCGGCGGCCAGGGCCTCGTGGACCTCCTCGAGGGCGGCCACCTCCCGCTGGAGGGACTTGTCGGCCCGGGCCTGCTTGCGGCGCCGCTCCAGCTGGCCCTCGACGCTCGCCAGGTCGGCCAGGACCAGTTCGAGCTCCAGGGCCTCCAGGGCGGCCACCGGGTCGCTCTCCCCGGGCACCTCGGGGTCCTCGAAGGCCCGGAGCACCAGGCAGAGAGCGTCGACCTCCCGGATGCCGGCGAGGAAGCGGTTCCCGAGCCCCTCCCCTTGGGACGCCCCGGCTGCCAGCCCGGCGATGTCCACCACCTGGACCCCCGCCGGCACGACCTTGCGGCTCCGGCTCATCTCGGCCAGCCGTCCCAGACGCTCGTCGGGGACGCTCGCCACCCCGAGGCTGGTCTCGGTGGTCGTGTACGGGTGCGGGGCCACCGGCGCCCGGGCCCCGGTCAGGGCGTTGAAGAGCGAGGTCTTCCCGGCGTTGGGCAGGCCGACCAGGCCGAGTCGTTCCACGAGCCGAGGCTAGCGGCCGGGCCCGTCGGCAGCCGACCGGGTCCCGGCTACCATGGGCAGCCATGTCGAAGCGGACCGTCAAGCGGAAGCTGCGCGCCAAGAAGAAGGCCAACCACGGCAAGCGCCCGAACTGCGGCCGGGGCTGAGGCTGGCCGGCCTCAGGCCGGGTCGGGCGGGGCGACCCGCTGGTCCCCCCGGGCCCCCGGGGCCGTGGGGTCGTAGGCGCAGCCCTTGGCGGCCAGGATCCCGACGAGGGCGCTCGGCCGGTCGGTGATGATCCCGTCCACCCCGAGGTCCACCAGCGAGCCCATGGTCAGGGGGTCGTTCACCGTCCAGACGTGGACGGCCAGGCCTGCCTCGTGGGCGGCGTGGACGAGCAGCTCGTCCACCACGGTCAAGGACCCGTGCCGGGCGGGCACCTGGAGGGCCTGGTAGGGCAGGGGGCCGACCGGCTCGCCTCGGTGCACCGCCCGCCAGAAGCTCGCCACCTGGACCGTCCCGGCCGAGGTGGCGATCTCGGGGGCCAGGGCCCGGAAACGCTCGGTGGCCACGTCCCAGAACGACGCCACGATGGTCCGCTCCTCGTAGCCCCGGCGCCGCAGGGTCTCGGCCAGGGCAGCCTCGTAGGGGGCCACCTCGGGGGCGGTGGCCTTGATGTCGAGGTTCAGCACCACCCCCGGGTGCTCGTCCAGCAGGTCCAGGACCTCCTCGAGGCGGGCGATCCGCAGCGTGGGGTCGGCCGGGGCTCGGCCCCGCAGCGGGTAGGCGTCGGCCGGCCGGTCACGGGGATGCTCCTCCCCGGGCACGAACCAGTAGGCGTTGTCCAGCGCCGCGAGCTCCGCCCAGGTCATCTCGGCGATCCGGCCCCGACCGTTCGTGGTCCGGTCCACGGTCCGGTCGTGGCAGACCACGAGCACCCCGTCCGCGCTGGCGTGGACGTCCAGCTCGATGCCCGTGGCCCCCACGGCCAGGGCGTGCTCGACGGCCGCCAGGGTCGAGGAGGGGGCCTCGTGGGCGCCGCCCTGGTGGGCGTAGGCCAGGACCCGCCGGGCCAGCCACGGGGAGGCCGCTCGCTGGGTCTTCGGCACGGGCCAACGCTAGCCTCGGCCCCGCCATGCTGGACCACATCCTCGTGGAGCTGATCTCCCAGCTCCGTTCGGCGCTGGAAGGCTCCCTCCTGCAGCGGCAGGCCATCGAGGAGCGGTTCCAGGTGGACGTCTTCCTTGGCGACGTCTCCTGGGAGACGTCCTACTCGCTGCCCGGCGAGGATCAGCCGCCCCGGGTCCGGGCCGACGTGAGCCTGGACTGGCCGACCTGGAGCCAGAGCCTCTATCGCTCCTGGTCCATCGGCGAACCGGCCGAGGAGGCCCCCGAGGTGCTCCTCGAGCTGACCATCCGCCAGCAGCGCCTCGCCGCCCGCCCGGACCTCGACGCGGTCCTCGCCACCTTGCCCAGCGAGAGCCCCGAGCTCGCCGGGGACCGGCTGGTCCGCTCGGCCCCGGTGGTCGAGGAGGTCCTCGGCACCGACGAGCCCAGCCAGTGGGCGGTGGAGACCACCTACCAGGGTTCGGTGGTGCTCGACGAGGCCACCTTGGAGGACCCGAGCCGCCTGGCCGCCGGGGTGGGCGAGCTGGCCACCTGGGTTGCCTCCCTGCTCGTCCGGGTGGCCGACCTCGACTTCCCCTACCTGCCGCCCGAGCCCGAGCCCGACGAGGCCCCCTGAGCCGGGGCCGGCGCCCCGAGCACCTCGGCCACCAGGGCCCGCAGGTCGCCCTCGGGCCGGCCGCCCAGGTGCCCGAGGACGGTGGCGGCGGCCGCCGTGCCGAGGCGGGCGGCATCACCGGGCCCGGCCCCCCGGGCCAGGCCGTAGAGGAAGCCGGCGGCGAAGAGGTCCCCGGCCCCGGTGGTGTCCACCACCGGCACCGGCCGGGCCGGCACCCGGTAGCGGTCCTCGGGGGCCACCACCACCGCCCCCTCCTCGCCGAGGGTCACGGCGCCGAGCACCCCGAGCTCCTCCAGGAACCCCAGGGCGGTCTCCTGGTCGCGACTCCCGGCAAGGGCCCGGGCCTCCTCGGCGTTGCCCACCACCACGTCCACGCTGCCGGCCTCCAGCAGGCCGAGGAGCCGGTCCCGGTGGCGGGCCACCAGGAGGGGGTCGGAGAGCCCGAGGGCCACCGCCGCCTCGCCCTCGTGCGCCAGGGCCACCGCCCGCTCGAGGAGCTCGGCTGCCCCGGGCACGTCCAGCAGGTACCCCTCGAGGTAGACGACGGCCGCTCGCCGAAGCACCTTCGGGTCGAGGTCCTCGGGGCGCAGGTCGGTGGCCACCCCGAGGAAGGTGGCCATGGTCCGCTGCCCGTCGGGGGTGACCAGGACCAGGCAGCGGCCGGTGGCGCCGCCGGCCCGGGGCGCCCCGTCCCCGAGGACCACCCCGGCGGCGGCCAGGTCCTGGCGGAAGACCCGCCCCAGCTCGTCGTCGCCGGTGCACCCGAGGAACCCGGCCCGGCCGCCCAGGGCGGCCACCCCGACCACCGTGTTGGCCACCGAGCCGCCCGAGCTGCGGGCCTCGGGGCGGACCGCCTCGGCGAGCCGGCCGGCCCCGGCCTCGTCCACCAGGGTCATCGTGCCGGGCTCGAGGCCCAGGGCCGCGAGGTCCTCGGGCTGCACCTGGGCGGTCAGGTCCACGAGGGCCGACCCCACCCCCACGAGGTCGAGGGGCCCGTCCTCCCCGGCTCGCCCCTGCCCGGGTTCCTCGGCCGCCGAGCGGGTCGCGGTCGGCCGGGCGGTCACGGTCGGGGTTTCTGGGCGGGCGGCACGGCTGGACCCTAGCGGCCCGCGCCCCGGCCGAGAGCGCCCTGTAGGCCCGCTCCCCGCCCTGGTCCGCGCCGATTGCGGTCCCCGCGGCCCGACCCCTAGCCTGCCCTCGTGCCCAGGCCCGCTTCCTTCGCTGGCGAGGGGCCGGTGGACCCTTCCGCTGCCCACCGGCTGCCTCGCGCGCTCGTCCCGCGTCGCTACGACCTCCACCTCCGCCCCGACCTGGACCAGGCCCGCTTCGAGGGCACGGTGCGGATCAGCGGGGAGGCGGCCAGCGAGGTCCGGGAGGTGCTGCTCCACGCGGTGGACCTCCAGGTCGCCGAGGCCAGCGCCAGCGCGGCCGAGGGCCCGGCGGTGCCCTGCGACGTCCAGCTCG
Source organism: Aciditerrimonas ferrireducens (assembly GCF_023130475.1). GTDB lineage: Bacteria > Actinomycetota > Acidimicrobiia > Acidimicrobiales > UBA8190 > Aciditerrimonas > Aciditerrimonas ferrireducens. The sequence goes on along the minus strand of NZ_JAKHEX010000001.1, from coordinate 400,325 downwards.
AGCCCGAGCACCAGCGCCTTCGGCTGCGGCCCGCCGAGCCCCTGCCCGCAGGGCCCCTCCGCCTGGACCTGCGTTTCAGCGGGGAGCTGAACGACCGCCTCCACGGCTTCTACCGGTCCACCTACACCGACCCCGAGGGCCGGACCCGGACCATCGCCACCACCCAGTTCGAAGCCACCCACGCCCGCCGGGCCTTTCCCTGCCTGGACGAGCCCGACGCCAAGGCGGTGTTCGCCATCACCCTGGACGTCCCCGAGGGGCTCCTGGCGGTCTCCAACGGCCCGGTGGTCGACGAGGAGCCCCTGCCGGGGGGCGGCCGGCGGGTCCGCTTCGGGGACACCATGCCCATGTCCACCTACCTGGTGGCCTTCGTCGTCGGCCCCTTGGTGGCCACCGAGCCGGTGCGGGCCGGGGGCACCACCCTCCGGGTGGTCCATGTGCCCGGCAAGGAGGGCCTCACCGGTTTCGCCCTCGAGGCGGCGACCCACGCCCTGGACTTCTTCGCCGACTGGTTCGGCCTCCCCTACCCGGCCGACAAGCTCGACCTGGTCGCCATCCCGGACTTCGCCTTCGGGGCCATGGAGAACCTGGGCTGCGTGACCTTCCGGGAGACCGCCCTCCTCGTGGACCCTGGGCGGGCCTCCCAGCTGGAGCTCCAGCGGGTGGCCGACGTGGTGTCCCACGAGATCGCCCACATGTGGTTCGGGGACCTGGTGACCATGAAGTGGTGGAACGGCATCTGGCTGAACGAGGCCTTCGCCACCTTCATGGAGCTGCTCTGCGTCGACCACTTCCGCCCGGCCTGGCGCCGCTGGGTCTCCTTCGGCCTGGAGCGGGAGGCCGCCTTGGCGGTCGACGGCCTGCACCGGACCCGGCCGGTGGAGTACCCGGTGGGGTCCCCGGAGGAGGCCGAGGGCATGTTCGACGTCCTCACCTACCAGAAGGGGGCGAGCGTCCTGCGGATGCTCGAGCGCTACCTCGGCGAGGAGCGGTTCCGGGACGGGATCCGGCGCTACCTGGCCCGGCACCGCTACGCGAACACCGAGACCGCCGACCTCTGGGACGCCCTGGAGGAGGCGAGCGGGGAGCCGGTCCGGCAGGTGATGGAGAGCTGGATCTTCCAAGGCGGCCATCCCCTGGTCACCCTCGCCGAGGGGCCCTCGGGCCCCGAGCTGCGCCAGGAGCCCTTCGCCTACGGCCCGCCCCTGCCCGGGGAACCGAGCGCCATCGGCCGGCACTGGGAGGTGCCCCTCCTCGTCCGAGCCCTGCCCGAAGCCCCCGGCCCGGCGACTGGCGCCGAGCCCGGCGGGTCGGGCGGCGACGGGGAGGCCCGGCTCCTGCTCGGCGCCGAGCCCACCGCCCTGCCGCCCCTGCCCGGGGGGGGCGTCCCGGTGCTGAACGCCGGCGGCTGGGGCTTCTACCGGGTCCGCTACCCCCGGTCGACCCTCGAGACCCTGGCCGGCCGTCTCGGCGAGCTGGCGGTCCTCGAGCGCTTCGGCCTCATCGGGGACACCTGGGCCGCGGTCCTCGCCGGCCAGGCCGACTTCGCTGACCTCCTGACCCTGGCCGGGGGCCTGGCCCCCCGGGAGGACCCCGACGTGCTCGGCCAGCTGGCCGGGGCCCTGCGGAGCCTGGAGCGGTTCCTCGACGAGGCCGACCTGGGGGCCCTGGCGGCCTGCACCCGGGCCATCGTGGCCCCCTCCTTGGCCGAGCTCGGCTTCGAGCGCCAGCCGGGGGACGACGAGCGGACCCTCACCCTGCGCTCCTTGGTCGTCGCCCTGGCCGGCACCGTGGGCCAGGACCCCGAGGTCCAGGAGCGCTGCCGGGCCCTCTTCGCCGCCGAGCAGGCCGGCCGGGCCGACCTCGACCCCGACCTGGCCCCGGCGGTGGTCCAGGTGGTGGCGGCCAGCGGGGACCGGTCCACCTACGAGCAGCTCCTCGACCGCTACCGCCACCCGGCCACCCCCCAGGAGGAGATGCGGTTCCTCGTGGCCCTGGCCGACGTGCCCGACCCCCAGGTGGCCGCCGAGGTCTTCGAACTGGCCCTCAGCGAGGTCCGCACCCAGAACGCCGCCTTCGTGCTCGCGGCGCTGCTCGGCAGCCGGCTCCACGGGCCGGCCACCTGGGAGCGCCTGACCGCCCGCTGGGACGAGGTCCTCGCCCGCACCCCGGAGAACCTCGCCCCCCGCATGCTCGAGGCGGTCCGCTGGCTGTGCCGGGACCGGGCCCTGGCGGAGCGGGTCACCGACTGGCTGGCGGCGCACCCCCTGCGCAGCGGTCAGCGCACCGTGCAGCAAGCCCTCGAGCGGCTCTGGGTCCACGTCGGGGCCGTCGAGCGTCTGCGGAGCCCGGCCCCCGCGGCCCTCCAGGCGGCCACGGCGCGCCTGGGCGAAGGCCGAGGGGGTGGCGCTGGCCGGTGACCGCCGGCCCCTGCGACCACCCGACCTGCCCGCCCCGCCTGGCCCTGGCCCGGGCCACGAAGGGGTTCATGCCCGAGCCCGAGGGCCTGGCCCTCCATGCCCTGGCCCACGAGGTCGGTCGGCGCTTCCCCGGCGCGACCCTGCTCGAGGTGGGGGCCTGGTGCGGCAAGTCCACCCTCTACCTGGGAGCGGCGGCCGCCGCCGAGGGGGCCCTGCTCTACAGCCTGGACCACCACCGGGGCTCGGAGGAGAACCAGGCCGGGTGGGAGCACCACGACCCCGAGGTGCTCGACCCCCGGACCGGTCGGATCGACACCCTGCCCTTTTGGCGTCGGGCGGTGGCCGACGCCGACCTGGAGGGCGCGGTGGTCGGCCTGGTGGGGGACTCGCCCACGGTGGCCGCCCACTTCGCCCAGCCCCTCCACTTCTGCTTCATCGACGGGGGGCACGGCGAGGCACCGGCCTGGGCCGACTACCGGGGCTGGGCCCCGAAGGTGGTCCCCGGCGGGGTCCTGGCCATCCACGACGTCTTCCCGGACCCGGCCGACGGCGGCCGCCCCCCCTACGAGCTGTGGTGCGACGCCGTGGCCTCGGGCGACTGGAGCGAGCTCGGGACCTGGGGCTCGCTCCGGGCCCTGGAGCGCCGCTGAGCCCCTCCCCGGTCCGTCTCGGGCTCGGCCCCGTCCTCCCCGTCCACCCCCACCACGGCTTCGAGGTCGACCACCTCGGGGAGCGACTCGCCGAGCAGCAAGCCAGCGGCGGGGGTCCAGCGAGCCAGGGCGTCCCCGGCCAACACGACCGCCGCCGCGCTGTAGGTCGTGGCCTCGTCGCGGGGGAAGCTCACCCCGTGGGGCACCACGAGGCCCGTGAGGTAGCTGCCGTCGGCCTGCCGATGGCTGGCGGTCCACGACAGGAGGGACTCGGCCCGTGCCCGCTGGCCGAGGGCGGCCAGGGCGATGGCGCACTCGGCGGTCTCGGCCGCGGTCACCCAGGGCTGGTTCGCCACGCAGCGCACCCCCCGGCCCTCGATGACGAAGCGCCGCCAGCCCCCCGCCAGGCGGGCCTGGGCCCGGGGGGCCTCGAGGGCCCCGGAGAGCACCGGGTAGTACCAGTCCATGGCGAACTCGTCCTTCGGCTCGAAGGCCCCAGGCCGATGGGCGATGGCGTGGGCCAGCCGCCCGGCCGCCAGCTCCCAGGCCGGCCGCTCCTCGCCCAGGGCCTCGGCGCAGGCCACCGCGCAGCGCAAGGACGAGAGGACCGACGAGGAGCCCGTCAAGAGGGCGTAGCGGCCGGGGCGGCCGTCGGGGTCGATGGACCAGCGGATCGTGCCGTCGGGCCGCTGGCAGCGCAGCACGAGCTCCACCGCCCGGTCCACCGCCGGCCACAGCGCGCCCAGCTCGGCCAGCTCGCCGTGGAGGAGATAGCGGTGCCAGGCCCCGGTGGCCAGGTAGGCGCAGGTGTTCGTGTCGATCCGGGGGTCCTCGACCGAGCCGTCGGCCGCGTAGTAGTTGAACCAGCCTCCCTCGGGCAGCTGCCGGCGGACGAGCCACTGGTAGGCCGCCCAGGCCTCCTCGGCCAGCCCGGCCACGTCCAGGGCCATGGCCGCCTCGACGTGGTTCCACGGGTCGGCGTGCCCGCCCTCGAACCACGGGATCATGCCGTCGGGCCGCTGGCAGACGGCGATGCTCCGGGCGCTGGCCTGGGCGTCCTCCAGGCCGAGCCCCTCCCCCGTCGTGGTCCGGGCCGGCCTCATGCCAGCTTCACCGCGTAGACCACCAGGCTCTTGCCCCACAGCGGGCTGAGCAGCCGGTCGGCGGCCCGGGTCCAGCGGGGCCCCTCGACGATGTCCTTCACCAGGAGCCGGTGGTAGGCCTGGACCAGGGGATGGTCGTCCCGGCCCACCCCCACCAGGCACTTCAGCCACCAGTAGGGGCTGTGGAGGCCGTGGGCGTGGTGCCGCTCGACCGGCCGGAGCCCGCCGAGACGGAGCCTCGCCGCCAGCTGCCCCCGCCGGTAGATCCGCACGTGGCCGCCGGGCACGTCGTGGTACTCCCGCGACAGCAGCCAGTTGAGGGCCTCGGGGCCGAAGCGGGGCACGGTCACCGCCAGGACCCCGCCCGGCTTGAGGACCCGGGCCAGCTCGCCGATGGCCCGCTGGTCGTCGGGGATGTGCTCGAGGACCTCGGCGGCCACCACCCGGTCGAAGCTGCCGCTCGGGAACGGCAGCGCCCGGGCGTCGCCCCGCACCGCCACCACCGACCCGCCCCGGGCGAGCTCGCCGGCCTCGGCCATGGCGTAGGCCGTGGCCCGCACCTGGGCCACCTCCTCGGCCCCCGCGTCCAGGGCCACCACCCTCGCCCCCCGACGGGCGGCCTCGAAGGCGTGCCGGCCCCCGCCGCAGCCCAGGTCCAGGACCCGCTCGCCGGGCCGCAGACCCAGGCGGCCGTAGTCAACCGTCAGCACCCTGGCCGCTCCCCGGACCCGCTCACCACCTCGGGCACCGGGACCCTCTCGGCCACTGGGGTCCCCTCGGGCACGGGGCACGTCGGGTCGTCCTCGAGGTCCTCGGGGGCCACCACCGGCCGCCCGGCCACCGCCAGGTCCCGGCAGCGCCGGGCCTCGGCCGCCCACCGGGCCCGGACCCGCCGGGGCGGGGGGGCCTGCCGCCCGCCACGACCGGCCCGCTGCTGCTCGAGGAGCAGGCGGTACTGCTCGACGGTGCCCTCGGCGGTCGCCCGCCAGGTGAAGCGCTGGAGGACGCGCTGCCGACCGGCCGCCCCCAGGCGAGCCGCCAGCTCGGGGCGGTCGAGGACCTCCCGGAGGGCGGCGGCCAGGGCCTCGGGGTCCCCGGGGCGGACCAGCAGGGCGGTGCGGCCCGAGGCGCCGACGACCTCGGGGATGGCCCCGCCGGTCGTGGCCACCAGGGGCACCCCGCACGCCATGGCCTCGACCGCCGGCAGCGAGAACCCCTCGTAGAGCGACGGCACCACCGCCACCTCCGCCTCGGCGTAGCGCACCGCCAGCTCCTCGTCCGAGATGCCCTGGAGGCACGAGACCGCCCCGCCGAGCCCCAGGGCCTCGATGGTCCGGGCCACGAGCCCCCCCGGCCGGGGCGTCCCGATCACCGTCACCTCCAGGGGCCGCTCGGCCCGCAGGCGGGCCACGGCGTGGAGCAGGGGCACGAGGCCCTTCATGGGCACGTCGCTCGAGGAGGTGACCATGATCCGCCCCGGCACCCGCCGCACCTCGGGCCGGGGCCGGAAGACGGTGTGGTCCACCCCGACCGGCACCACGGCGGTCCGGGCCGGGTCGACCCCCAGCTCCCCGGCGATGTCCCGGCGGGAGGAGCGCGAGACCGTCACCACCCGGGGCAGCTGCTGGGCCACCCGGGCCTGCATGCCGAGGAAGCCGAACCAGCGGCGCTGGGCGAGCTGCTGGCGCCAGTCCTCGGCGTGGGCCAGGGCCAACTCCCGGTCCACGGTGATGGGGTGGTGGATGGTGGTGAGCAGGGGCCAGCCGTCGTCCAGGATCCGCAGGAGCCCCGACCCGAGGCACTGGTTGTCGTGCACCAGGTCGAAGCGGTCCCGGGCCTCCCGCAGGAGCCGATGGGCCCGCCAGGAGAAGGTCCGGGGCTCGGGGAAGCCGGCCGAGCACATGATGGCCAGCTCGGCCAGGTCGGCCAGGCTGCGCAGCTCCCGGGGATGGGGCAGCCGGAACGGGTCCGGGTCGCGGTAGAGGTCGAGGCTGGGGACCGGCACGAAGCCGACCCCGTCGTCGAGCTCGGGCCAGGGCTGGCCGGCGAAGACCGTCACGCTGTGGCCCATGGCCGCCAGCTCCCGGGCCACATGCCGGGTGTAGACCCCCTGGCCGCCGCAGCGAGGGTTGCCCCGGTAGACCAGCCAGGCGATCCGCAGCGCCTCCGGCCCGGTCGGCGCCGGGGCCGGGCGCGCCGAAGGCACGGTCAGCTGGCGGCTCCGCTCCCACGAGGCCTGCAGCTCCCGCCAGCGCCGGGCCCAGCCCCCCTCCTCAGCCACGGCTCCTCCGCCGCCAGGGTCGCACCATGGCCTCCCAGCCTCGCCGCCGCCGGCGGCCGGCGCAAACCGCCGAGCGTGGCCGGCCCCTGGCGTGCCTGCACGACCGGCGGGCAGCCCGGGTCAGGCGGGGGCCACCCCGGGGCGGGCCGCCGAGGCCTCGACCTGAAGCTCGCCGGGCAGCAAGCTGGCGAAGGGGCGAGGGGTCCCCATGCCCGCCAGGTCGCCGACGGCGGCCACGAACTGCCTCCCCCACTCCTCCGCGCTCCGCACCGGCCAGGGGGCGTCGGCGTCGACGGCACCTTCGAGCGCGGCCGCCACCCCGGCCACCACCGAGGCGGGCCGGGGGGTGCAGGCCAGCGCACCGCCCCGGGCCATCTCCCAGAGCAGGTTCTCCCGGCCATGGCCCGGCACCGCGTCGAGCACCACGAGGGGTCGCCGCACCACCCGGGCCTCGTGGCAGCTCTGGCCGGGCGTGGTCACGACCACGTCGCAGGCCGCCATGAGGGTCGGGACCTGGCTGGTGAAGCCGAAGACGGTCACCCCCGCACCCCCGAGCCGGGGAACCGAACGGGCGAGGGCCTCGAGCCGGCGCCGCAGGGCGGCGTTGGCCCCGGCCACCGCCAGCACGTGGTAGCCGCTGTCGGCCAGGGCCCGGGCGGCTTCCTCCAGCCCCAGCCGTCCCCAGCTCCCCCCCATGAGCAGCACGCAGGGCACCGCCCGGTCGACCCCCAGGGCGTCGCGGGCCTCGGCCCGGCCCGGCGCGGCGAAGAACCCGGGCAGGACCGGCGGGGGCAGGACCACGACGTCGGCCGCCGGCAGGTACTGCCGGATGGTGCCGGCCGCCATCTCCGAGCAGACCACGTAGCGGTCCACCGCCGGATGCGCCCAGAGCCGGTGGGCGGCGGCGTCGGTGCAGACCACCACCACCCGCCGTCCCGGCGCCTCGTCCCGCAGGCGGCCGAGGGCCCCGGCCCCGGTGGGGAAGACCGAGACCAGCAGCTCCGCTCCCCGGCTCTCCACCTCGCGGCGCAGCTTCGGCACCAGCCGCTGGGCCGCGGCCCGCTCGATGCGATCGGCCAGCGGGCTGCCCCCCCGCAGCTGGGAGAAGTGCAGGGCGTCGTAGACCGGGGCGGCGGCCACCGTCCGACGGAAGACCAGCTCGCCGACCCGGCCGGCTGCCCCGCCGAGGAGCGCCATGGCGTCCACGACGTCGCTGGCCACCCCGGCCGCCCCGAGGGCCGTCCGGCAAGCCTCGGCCGCGGTGTCGTGGCCCCGGCCGATCGAGCCGCTCACCACCAGGGCCCGGGACACCGTGCCCCTTGCGGCCTCGCCCGATGCCCCCTGCGTCGTCACCGCCACGCCCTTCGTGCCCCGTCCCTCGATCGCCACGGCCCCTCGCGCATCATGCTGCCACCCGATCCAGCCGCTCGGCACGGAGACCCCGGACAGCCAGGTCCTCGGCCAAGCCCGGCAGCAGCGCCACGGTACGGGCCCCGGTTCCTGCCGGGGCAGCCAGGTCGCTGTCGTGGAGCAGCACCACCGCCCCAGGCCGCAGCCCCGAGGCCAGCCGTCGGCGGATGCGCTCGAGCTCGGGGTCGGCGAACTCCTTGCCCCAGACCGACCAGAGCACCACCTCCAGCCCGAGGGCACGGGCAGCTCGCAGCGAGCCGGCGGCCAGCTGGCCGTAGGGGGGCCGGAACCACCGGGGAGCCTGCCCGGTCGCCTCCCCCACCACCCCGACGGCCCGCCGCAGGTCCTCGAGCACCCACCCCGGCCCTCGCAACAGGTGGTGCTCGTGGCGGAAACCGTGGACCCCGAGCTCGTGCCCTGCGGCCACCACCTCGGCTGCGAGCGACCCGGACCGGGCGACCGCCGCGCCGAGCACGAAGAACGTCGCCCGCAGACCCCGCTCGTCCAGCACGGTCAGGACCCGCGGGGTGGTGCGGGGATCGGGACCGTCGTCGAAGGTCAGGGCCACCCGGTCCCCGGCCACCGCCGGGGCGACCCGCCAGCGGCACCACCGCCCGAGGGACGGCGGCGACCAGGGGGCCAGCGCCCCGAGGACGCTCAGGGCCGGAAGCCCGTGGAGCAGGCCGGTGCCGAGGACCGGGGCGCCCAGCGCGCCGAGGGCGACGGGCCAGCGCGACCCGGCACCCCGGCTCGAGCGCGGGTGCGCCGACGACGGGGACTCAGAACCGGGGGACGTACGCCCCCCGTCCGGCCGCCAGGGAAGCGAAGGGGTCCTCCTCCTCGTCGACCCCGCCCCGGACCTCCACGACCCAGGGGAGACGGTCCCGGAGGATCCGCTCGACCCCGCCCTGCAAGGTGGCCGAGGCGATGGCGCAGGTCGAGCAGGCCCCCCTGAGCCGCACCTCCACCACCCCCGCCGCCACGTCGGCGTCAACCAGCTCCAGGTCCCCCCCATCAGCCTGGACGGCCGGCCGCATCGCTTCGATCAGCTCCTCCAGCGCGGCCCGTCGAGCAGCCAGCTCGTCGTCCCGGGTCGGCTCCCCGGTGCTTCGGGCGGAGGCCCCGCCGGGGGCAGCTCGCCGGGGGGCGGGCACGGGGACGCTCACCGGCACCGAGGACGGCGGCTCGGGGCCGGGCATCGAGCCGGCGCCGTCGTGGGCCCTGGCCTGGTCGCGTTCCGCTGCGGTCACGTGTCCATTCTGCCGGGTGGGTCCCCCTGGACGGGCCGGCGCCGCCGAGGGACGGCCTCGTCCTGTCAGCGGCGAGTGGCGACTGCTAGGCTGCCCGCCGTCACGCCCCAGGCGTCAAACGGGTCGTGGCGTCGTGGAGTTCGTGTGTCCCTCCGCCGGCTCGGTCGCCCGGGTTGGCCCGTTCGAGACGAGCAACCGCTGCAGCAGCCTAGAGCCATGCGGAGACTGCCCACCAGCCAGGCCGCCGGGAGGCCGGTTTCGAGGAGGCCCAGATGACGCGGTCGGTGCGGGTGGTCGGCGCGGCCATGACCCCCATGTCGACGAGGGACCGTTCCGTCGAGGAGCTCTCCCTCGAAGCGGCGACCGGGGCCCTGGCGGACGCCGACCTCGAGCCCCGAGGGGTCGGCCTGGTGGTGGCCGCCAACGCCACGGGGGGTCGGCTGCTGGACCAGGGCTGCATCCGGGGGCAGACCTGGCTGCGGCGCCTCGGGCTCGGCGGAGCGCCGGTGGTGAACGTCGACAACTCCTGCGCCGGGGGTTCCAGTGCGCTCCACCTGGCGGTCCTGGCGGCCTCGGCCGGCCAGGGACCGGTCCTGGCCGTCGGGGTGGAGAAGATGTGGACCGGTGACCGGTCGGCGACCCTGGCGGCGATCGAGGACGGGCTCCCGGCCGACGAGCGGGCCGGCCTGCGGGATCGGCACCCGAGCGAGGCGGGCAGCGTGCTCATGGGCTTCAACGCCTCCTGGGTGCGCCGCCAGCTGGAGCGGGGCTGGGCGACCGTCCGGCAGATCGCTGCGGCTGCGGCGAAGGCCCGGCAGTTGGCGGCCGTGAACCCCTTCGCCCAGTGGCGGACCCCGGTCAGCGTCGAGGAGGTCCTGGCGGACCGGCCGGTGGCCGGGCCGCTGACCCGGGCCATGTGCTCCTCGTTCACCGACGGGGCGGCGGCCGTGGTGGTGCGGGCCGACCCCGGGGCGAGCGGACCCCGGGTCGCCGCCAGCGTGGCCCGCTCCGGGAACGGGGACCGGGACTACCACGACCGGCTGGCCGAGGTGGCCCAGGAGGCGTGGAAGCAGGCCGGCCTCGGACCGGGGGACGTGGACCTCGTGGAGCTCCACGACGCCACCTCGGCCGAGGAGCTCTACGCCCACCGAGGCCGGCCGCACCACCCCCGGGGGCGGGCGGCTGGCGGTGAACCCGAGCGGCGGGCTGGTCGGCCGGGGCCACCCCCTGGCCGCCACGGGCCTGGCCCAGGTCGTCGAGGCCACGTGGCAGCTGCGGGGCAGCTGCGGAGCCCGGCAGGTGCCCGGGGCGCGAGTGGCCCTGACGGTGAACACCGGCGGGATCATCGGCGGGGACGCGGCCCTGGCCGCCGCGCACGTCCTGGTCGGCGCATGAGAGGCACACGAGGAGCGGACCGATGAGCGGAGCCCGGATCACCGGCTGGGGGATCGCCCTGCCCGACAAGGTGGTGACCAACGAGGACCTCTCGGCCCGCCTGGACACCTCCGACGCCTGGATCACCGAGCGGACCGGCATCAAGGAGCGCCGGATCGGCGGGACCACCTCCGGGCTCGCCATCGAGGCCGGGCGGGCCGCCCTGGCCAGGGCCGGGGTCCGGCCCGAGGACGTCGACGCCGTGATCCTGGCGACCACCACCCCCGAGGGCATCGTGCCGGGCACCTCGGCCGCCGTCCAGGAGGGCCTCGGGATCGGGGGTGGTGCCTTCGACCTGAACGCCGCCTGCTCGGGCTTCGTCTACGGGCTGGTGACGGCCCACGGCCTGATCGCCACCGGGGCCCGGCGGATCCTGCTCGTCGGGAGCGAGACCCTCTCGAAGATCACCGACTGGGACGACCGGACCCTGGCGGTGCTGGTGGGCGACGGCGCCGGGGCGGTGGTCCTCGAGGCCACCGACGGCCCCTCGGAGCTCCTCGGCTGGCACCTCGGGGCCGACGGCTCGCTGCGTCACCTGCTCTACTGCGAGCACGGTGGCTACCTGGCCATGAACGGCAAGGAGATCTTCCGCCACGCCGTGCGGGCGGTCATCGAGTCCTCCCTCGTCGCCCTGCAGCGGGCCGGGCTGACCCCCGACGACGTGGACCTCTTCGTGCCCCACCAGGCCAACGCCCGGATCATCGTCGCCGCGGCCGAGCGCCTGGGGATCGCGCCGGAGCGCTACGTGGTGACCATCGACCGCTACGGCAACACCTCGTCGGCGTCGATCCCCCTCGCCCTGGCCGACGCGCTCGAGACCGGCCGGCTCCGGGAAGGGTCGACCGTCCTGCTCTCGGGCTTCGGGGGCGGCATGACCTGGGCGAGCGCCGTCCTCCGCTGGGGCGCATGAGCAGCGCCGGCGGGTCCTCGGCTACCCGGGGCGACCGGCCGGTCCTGGTCCTGCTGGCCGCCGGGCTGGCCACCCGCTACGGTGGCGTGAAACCGCTCGCGCCCTTGGGGCTCCACGGGGAGGCGGTCGTGGACCTCACGGTGGGGGACGCCCGGGCCGCGGGCATCGACGAGGTCGTCGCCGTCCTCGGTCCCCGCACCGGCCCGGCCATCGCCTACCACCTGGCCCGGACCTGGCCCGCCGACCTCACCGTCCACCAGGTCCTCCAGCCCGTACCCCTCGGGACGGCCCACGCCCTGCTCTGCGCTCGCCCGGTCCTCGGGGAGCGGCCCTTCGTGGTGGTGAACGGCGACGACGTCTACGGTCCCGACGCCCTGGCCCTCGTCGTCGACCACCTCCGGCGCGGCCCAGCCGAGCACGCCCTGGTCGCCTACGACCTGGCCCGCAGCCTGGTGGGGGACGGGCCGGTCACCCGGGGCACCGTCCAGGTAGCCGAGGACGGGCTCCTGGCCTGGATCGATGAGCGTCGCCAGGTCCGGCGCCGGCCCGACGGGCGCTTCGAGGCCGCCGACGGGCGAGAACCGGCCGAGCTCGACCCGAGCACCCCGGTGTCGGTGAACCTCTTCGGCTGCACCCCGGCGATCTGGCCGGCGGTGGCCGAGGCGGTGGCGGAGGTGCACCCCCAGGTCCGCCCGGACGGCAGCTTGCCAGCGGACGCCGAGCCCCCGAGCCCCACCGAGGTCCTCCTCCCCGAGGTGCTCTGCGCCCTCGTGGCCGGCAAGCTGCCCGGCGAGGTCCAGGCGGTGCGGGTCCTGCGGACCGAGGCCCGCTGCGTGGGGGTGACGCACCAGGCCGACCTGCCCTTGGCCAAAGCGGCCATCGCCGAGCTCGTGGCCACCGGGCAGCGCCCCGAGTGGCCCTGGGCGTCGCCCCAGGAGGCCTGAGGACGCGATGACCGGTCGGCCCCTGGAGCCCGACGGGACCCCGGGGTCGCCGGCGACCGGCCCGACGGCGGGCTGGTGCCACCTGCGGGTCCTCGGCCGGGTCCAGGGTGTCGGCTACCGCCTGTCCTGCCAGCAGGTCGCCCGCCAGCTCGGCCTGGTTGGCTGGGTCCGGAACCTGGCCGACGGCAGCGTCGAGGTCCTGGCGATCGGGCCCGACGCGGCCCTGGCCAGCCTCGTGGCCTGGTGCCGCCAGGGCCCGCCCCTGGCCGAGGTCGAGCGGGTCGACGTCCGCCAAGGGCCAGCGGGAACGGCCCCGCCAGCCGAGCTCGCCCCCTTCCCCGACCCGTTCAGCGCCCGCTGAGCTGCCCTCTGTCAGGCTCGGCCTCCGCTCCCCCGTGCCCGAGGCCCTCGCCAAGCTCTTCGGGCAGGGTGCAACCCTCGAGCTGCAGGCCGAGCGGCGAGGCCGGATCGAGCCGGCACCACCAGATCCCGGCTTTCGGGCCTGGTACGGCCAGGCCTTGGGGGCGGGCCAGAGGGCCGAGCAGCCGTTCGATGACCTCCCCGTGGGTGCAGGCCACTACCAGGGGCGGCTCCTCCGCCGGTGCCCGGGCGCCGTCATGGCCGTCGCCGGCGGCGAAGGCCGCGGCGAGCCGCTCGATCCCCGGGACGCCCGACGGACCGGGGATGCCGAGGGCCTCATGCACCTCGACCGGCCGGCCCAGGGCCGCGGCCAGGGGCGCCAGGGTCTCCCGGCACCGGCGGGCCGGGCTGCTGAGCAGCCGAGCGGCCCCGGCCGCTCGCAGGGGACCGACCAGGGCCTCGGCCTGGGCCCGACCCAACGGGCTCAAGGGCCGCTCGAGGTCGTCACCGGTCCACTCGCTGCGCCGACCGGCGTCGGCGTGGCGCACCACCGCCACCTGCACCCGCCCATCATGGCAGCCCCGCCGGACCACCAGGTCCGGTCATGCCACACGATTGCGAAGCGTCCCGATACCGCTGATGGTGATGGTCACCTCGTCGCCCCGATCCAGGAAGCGGGGCGGGTCGAAGCCGATCCCCACGCCAGCGGGGGTGCCGGTGGCGATGACGTCCCCGGTCTCCAGGCGCAGGCCGGCCGAGATCGTGGCGATGAGCGTGGGGATGTCGAAGAGGAGGTCGGCGGTGTTGGCCCGCTGGCGCAGCTCCTCGTTCACCCAGCACGACAGCTCCAGCGCGGGACGGGCCTGCCCCTCGGGGTCGACCTCGTCGGCACTGACCGCGACCGGGCCCATGGGGCAGAAGCTGTCGAGCCCTTTGCCGAGGAACCACTGTCGGTGGGCCCGCTGGCGGTCCCGTGCGGTGACGTCGTTCACGATGGTGTAGCCCCAGACGTGACGGTGGGCGTCCTCCGGGGCGATGTCCCGGCCGGGCCGGCCAATGATGACCGCCAGCTCGGCCTCGTAGTCCAGTTCCTTCGTCACCGTCGGGTGCCGCTCGATCGTCGCTCCCGGCCCCACGACGGCGGAGGGCGGCTTCGTGAACACCACCGGGGCGCTCGGGAGCTCCTCCCCCCCAGCGGAGCGGTCATAGCCACTGCGGGAGAACTCCCGGGCGTGATCCCGGTAGTTCTTCCCGACGCAGAAGACGTTCCGTGGCGGGCGGGGCAGGGGGGCGAGGAGCTCCACGGCCGCCAGGGACCACACCTGCCCCCGAGGCTCAGGAGGGCCCGACTGCTCCCACTCCACCAGCACGCTCAGCAGGTCGGGGGCCTCCACTGCCTGGAGGTGGTCGCCGTCCACGACACCCACCCTCACCACACCGTCGACTCGGAACGTCGCCAGCCGCACAGGACCCTCCCTTCCTGGTGGCAACCAGCGCCAGCATAAGGATCGCCCAGCCCCGGCGCGAGGCTCGGCGCACGGGGCAGCGGGCCGGGCGTCAGGGAAGGATCCCGACGTACTGCTCAGCCATTGCCCGGCGGGCCGCGACGGAGGATCGGAGCAGCGCCAGCTCGGCGTCCTGGATCCGCTCGGCGAAGGGGCCGTCGTCGGGGAAGCGGTGCAGGACCGTGGTCATCCACCAGGAGAAGCGGACCGCTCGCCAGACCCGCCGCAGGGCACGGTCCGAGTAGGCCTGCAGGGCCTCGGGGCCGGGGTCCTTCGCCTCGAGGAGCACCTCGGCGAGGTCCACCACGTCCGCGAGGGCCAGGTTCAGTCCCTTCGCTCCGGTCGGCGGGACGCTGTGCGCCGCGTCCCCGGCCAGCGCGAGGAAGCCGTACGCCATCGGCTCACCCACCGCGCTGCGCAGGGGTGTCAGGGACTTCTCGATCGACGGCCCGGTCTCGAGGCGCTCGGCCGCTGCCGGTGGGATGCGGCGCCGGAGCTCGTCCCAGAACCGGTCGTCGGGCCACGCCCCGAGATCGGTGTCCAGCGGCGCCTGCAGGTAGTACCGGCTGAGGCGGGCGTGGCGCATCGAGCAGAGCGCGAACCCCCGCTCGTGGCGGGCGTAGATGAGCTCCGGGTGGACCGGTGCCGTCTCGGCCATGATGCCGAGCCACCCGAACGGGTAGTACCGCTCGTAGGTCCGGCGGACACCCCTCGGGACCGCGTCCGCCGTCACGCCGTGGGCCCCGTCGCAGCCCGCCACCACGTCGGCCAGGAGCGTCTCCTCGCGGCTGCCACGCCGATAGCGAAGCTCGACCGGCCTGTTCGTCACGTCCCCGAGCGCGAGCTCCTCGATCTCGTCGAGGTACTCGACCCCTTCGGCCTCGATGGCGGCGAAGAGGTCCTTCTGCAGCTCGGTCTGGCCGTAGACCACGACCCCGTGCCCCGTGAGACCCTGGAAGTCGACCCGCAGGGGATCCCCCCGGTCCGACAGCACCACGCCCTCGTGCCGCATGCCCTCCCGGTCCACCCGATCGGCCAACCGGTGTTCCCGGAGCATCGTCACGCTCGGATGCTCGAGCACCCCCGCCCGGATCCTGCCCCGCACGTGCTCGACCGAGCGCCGCTCCAGCACCACCACGTCGAGCCCCGCTCGGTGCAGGAGGATGCCGAGGAGGGACCCCGCAGGACCACCACCTACGACCGCGACCTGCACTCGGCGCGTCGTGCTCACGCGCGGGGCGCCACCCGGACTCAGCCAGCCCGGCGCAGTTCGCTGGTCGAGGCCGAGCGGTACGCGCCCCGAGCCACCTCCGAGTAGGGAGCAGGGGCGACTCGTGCCCGGATTCGCACCTGTCGGTGGGGCTCGACCTGGGGCTTCGCCGAGTTCGGCTCCTCCCCCCAGAGCACTTCCACTTCTTGGCCAGGTCGTGCGACCTGCCGGTCCACCACGGCCAGCGAGAGCATCGCCCGGACACTGGCCACGTACCCGCAGTCCAGGGACACCCCGACGTGACGGCCCTCGATCCGGACGTCGTCGTACTGGAACAACGCATAGCGGGACTTCGGCCACTCGAGGTACTTCGCCGGGGGGTCGTCCTCCATCTGCGACCGGAACACCGCGGCGACGTCGTCAGGATCCCACACCAACGTGACCTTCTCCTTAGCCGCCTGGCCCTGCAGGCCTTCCAGGGCGCGCCGGCCCACGAACTCGTGGTCGAAGGCCACTAGGCGACCGTAGCCCAGGTCGAAGGGGGTCAGGTAGTAGTCCTCGATCCGTTCCGCCAGGAAGCTGCCCCCGAGGGAGCCCATGCGGGCTGCCCGCCGCCACTCCCGGAACGGCCGGAGCTCCTCGCCCGTGAAGATCGCCGGCAGCGGCGAGGGGACCCAGCCCGACTCCAGGTTCGCCGAGGAGTAGGCCCTGGCCCCGGCCCGCACCAGTCCCAGGTCGCTGCCAGCTTCCAGGATGCGGGCCAGGACCTCCTCGCCCTCGGCCCACGGCCCGAAGAGCTCGAAGCCCGGCTGGCCGGCCATGCCGTGCCGAAGCGCCCGCACCGGTCGCCCCCCGATACGCAGCTGGGTGAGATGGAAGAACGGCACCTCGGGCACCGGACCGCCAATCAACCGCTCGACCACCGCGAGGGCCCGGGGCCCCTGGAGCTCGTAGCGGTAGAGCATCGGCGGACCCTCCCGGTCGTAGGAGTTCTCGTCCCGCTCGACGCTCACCCGGTACTGCCCGGTCTCGCAGTGGTAGTGCACCCAGTCCACGATGGCCGGGTGGGCACCGACGAAGTCCAGTTCCTCCTCGTCAAGGTAGAAAAGGATGCCGTCCCCGATCACGAACCCGTCCGGGTTCGTGGCCACGAACTGCTTCGCCATGCCGGGCCGGAAGCGCTCGAAGCTGTTGACCCCGAGGTCGGCGAAGACCCGGACGGCGTCCGGTCCTCGCACGAAGAGGTCGGCCATGTGGTGGCTCTGGTCGAACAGGACGCAGGTCTCGAGCCAAGCGCGCTGCTCGGACCGCCAGTTGCTGAACTCCGGGGTCACCGGGAACGTGTAGGGACGGGCCATCGCGTCCCGGAGCAACCGCACCGGGTCCCCGACCCTCCGAAGGGCGTCTTCCAGGCTCTCGTCGCTCGCCACGGTCTCATCCTCCTCTGCGGTGACGGTCCTCGTTGCCCGAGGAGCCGAGGAGCGTTCGTTGCCAGTCGAGGGTCTCGTGGACCTGGTTGAAGGTGATCAGGTGCAGGGCCTCGATGCCGAGCTCGGGGTCCACGAGGCCCTCGCCCAGCTCCTCCAGCAGAGCCTCCGGGGCGTAGCGCCGGCCTCGCAGCAACGCCCCGACCAGCCCGCGCTGCTTGGCGAGGTACTTCACGGACTCCCCCACCCCGATCCGCAGCGAGAGCTCGCTCAGCTTCAAAAGCCCCAGGGGTCCCGCGACGCTCAGGTGCAGCGGGAGCCGGACCCCCCTCGCGCGGGCGTCCCGCAGCCAGGCCGCCAGCGCCGTGGCGTCGTAGCAGAGCTGACTGCACATGTAGGTCGCCAGCTCCTGCTTCGCCAGCAACGCCTCCCAGAGCCGCTCCTCAGGGATCGCCGGATGGCCCTCGGGGTAGCAGGCCACCCCGACCGACTCGAAGCGATACCCCAGTTCCCCGAGGGCCCGCAGGACGTCGAGGGCTTCGCGGAACCGGCCACGCGGCTCGGTCGCGTCGCCGCCCACCACGTAGAGGTCCCGGACCCCGGCTTCGGCCAGCTGCGCGACCCGGTCCGCCAGCTCCCCCGGCCCCTCGAGCTGCCGGGCGGGCAGGTGCGGCACCACCCGGTGCCCTCGCTCCGCGAGCCGCACCGACCAGGCCACGGTCCGGTCCAACCCGAGCTTCACCGACGCGGTCACCGTCACCGGGACCGACGCCGGCAGGCCCGCCACCTGCTCCTCGAGGTTCCGCAGGGGGATCAGCTCGTAGTCCGCCCCCGCCACCAAGGCCCGCAGGGCCTCGGGCCAGGCCCCCCGCGGGGCCTGGCCCTCCCCGGGCACGCTCACTGCTCCGCCGCCCGGCGCCGCCAGCCGCCCGGGTACTCCAGGCGAGCGGTCACCGAGTAGGGTGCCGGGCTCACCACCACCCGGATCTCGACCTGGTCGTGGGGCTCCACCGTCGTCTTCTTCGAACCACCGTCGGGCTCGCCCCACACCACCCGGAGCTCGGTCCCGAGCGGGATGTCGTGGTCGACCGTCGCGAGCGAGAGGACCCGCCGCTCGTTCGCGCTGTACCCCGTGAACAACGAGAGCCCGACCACGTGTCCCGCAGCGTCGACCACCGCGTCGTAGTTCGACGACCCGTAGTTGGCGTTCGGCAGGTCGAAAAACATGTATCCCCGGTGCTCGGTGTCCAGGATCGAGGTGAGCACCTTGCCGACGTCCTCGGCGTTCCAGGCCAGGGTCACCTTCTTGCGCTGCGAGCTCCCGTCGATCTGCTCGAGGGCGTCCCGGCCGATGAAGTCGTGATCGAACTTCACGAACGATCCGTAGCCGAGCTCCCAGGGGTTCAGGTAGTAGTCCTCGATGTCGTCCGAGACGAAGCTGCCCGCCAGGGCGTTCGTCGCCTCGTAGGAGTCCTCGTCCAGCCACTCCCGGTACCCGCGCAACTCCTCACCCGTGTAGATCGCCGGGAGCGGCGAGGGGATCCAGCCCGACTCGAGCGTGTTCGTCGAGTAGGCACGAGAACCGCAGGGCTCCAGCCCGAACTCCCGGCCGGCCTCCAAGATGGCCTCCCGGACCCGTTCGTAGGAGTCGTAGGGCCCCCACAGCTCCAGGCCCGGGGCGCCGGCCATCCCGTGCCGCAGGGTGCGGACCCGGAGCCCCGCGACCGTCAGCCACCCCATGTGGAAGAACTTCGGGGCCTCCAGCGACCCGCCGTTGATCTTCTCGATGATCTGCCACGCCGCAGGGCCTTGGATCTGGAACCGCCAGTAGCGCCGCTGCACCGCCTTCCCGTAGGGACGGCTCGGGGACCGGTCGTCCTTCACCACCTCCACGTCGTACTTCCCCGCCTCGGCCTGGTACAGCAACCAGTTCGCCGTCGGCGCCCGCCCCACGAACACCAGCTGGTCCTGCTCCTCGTGGAACAAGATCCCGTCCCCGATGACGTGACCCGAGGGCGACGTCGGCACGAACTGCTTCGCCCGTCCCGGCGGGAAGTTGGCGAAGCTGTTGATCCCCGTGTCCGACAACAGCCGCAGCGCGTCCTTCCCGGCGATGAACAGGTTCACCATGTGATGCGACTGGTCGAAGAGCACGGCCGTCTCCCGCCACGCCTTCTGCTCGCGGCGCCAGTTCGTGAACTCCGACGGCACCACCGGGTAGATGTACGCCCCGATCTGGGAGTTCCGTAACAGCCCGACCACGTCACCCGCCTGGTCGAGCACCTCCTGCAGGCTTCGCTTGCCCATACCGAACCTCTCCTTTCCTTGCTCACGTCCAGTGCCCAGGGGCCGAAGCCGCCGTCCCCTGCCCGCCTTCTCCTCCGAGCCGACCACCGCCGGGCCGGCAGCGGACGACCCGTCAGTGACCCAGCTTCCGCTCCTGGGTCTCCCGGCTCCGCGCCGTCAGTCGCTCCAGGCGGACCGGGTCCTCCCGGTCCAGCCGGCTCCGGTCGAGGAGCGTCGTGTCCTGGCCCCGCACCGGGTCCAAGACGGCTTCCCGGAGGCTGAAGGACCACTTCCACTCCGACGAGGGCCGCACCGCCCCGTCGCTCCCCACCTGGTCGACCCCCCAGAACAGCTCCAGCCGGTGCCCGTCGGGATCCCGGAACTCCACCGAGATCTGACACCCCGCGCGCCGGCGGCCCTCGAAGTCGATCTCGACCCCGTGGGCGAGCAGGTGGTCCCGGGCCGCGAAGAGCTCGTCGAGGGTCGCCACC
This sequence comes from Aciditerrimonas ferrireducens, assembly GCF_023130475.1. Lineage (GTDB taxonomy): Bacteria > Actinomycetota > Acidimicrobiia > Acidimicrobiales > UBA8190 > Aciditerrimonas > Aciditerrimonas ferrireducens. Next base: position 380,644 of record NZ_JAKHEX010000001.1, on the reverse strand, counting down.
TCGAACGCGAGATGGTTCAGCTCGATCGCCTCCGATCGGTCCGGCAGCGTCCCAACCAGGGCCACCCCGTGGTGGTCGTGGTTGTAGCGCATGAACACCATGCCGCCCCGGGCCAGCTCCTCCGGATAGACGTCAGAGACGCTGAAGCCGAGCACCTCCGTGTAAAAGCGCACCGACCGGCGGATGTCCCGGCAGTTCAACACGACGTGCCCGATCTTCTGGATCCGAAACGGCACCCCCTTCGGCCGCTGGCACTGCCGGAGCTCCTCGATGTCGAAACCCAGCTCGCTCATCACACCCTCCCTCCGGCTCGCGAACCGAGCCGCGCTTCGAGCCGCGGGTAGACGCGGCGGGCGTTCTCCTCGTAGATCAGCCGACGTTCCTCGTCCCCGATGACCCCGCTCCGCTCCACGTAGCGCCGGGTGTCGTCGAACGCCTCACCGCTCACCGGGTCCACGCCCCGCACCGCGCCGACCATCTCCGACCCAAAAAGCACGTTCCGCGCCGGGATCACCTCCAGCAGCAGGTCGATCCCCGGCTGGTGGTACACGCAGGTGTCGAAGAACACGTTCCCAAGCACGCTCTCCTCAGGGTCCGGTCGCTTCGCGTCCAGCGCCAGGCCCCGGAACCGCCCCCAGTGGAACGGCACTGCCCCGCCCCCATGGGGGATGACGAACCGCAGCGTCGGGAACCGTTCGAAGACCCCCGACAGCAGCAGCTGCATGAACACGATCGTGTCCGCTGCCAGGTAGTAGCCGCCGGTCGCGTGCACCGCTGGGCTCGCCGAGGCGCTCACGTGCACCATGGCCGGCACGTCCAGCTCGACCATGGCTTCGTAGAGCGGGTACCACCACGGGTCGCCGAGGGGCGGCTCGCTCCACCGGCCACCCGACGGATCCGGGTTGAGGTTGCAAGCGACGAACCCCAGCTCCTCCACGCACCGGCGCAGTTCCTGGACGGCAGCGTCGAGCGGCTCGCCTGGCGCCTGGGGCAGTTGGCATACCGGGGCGAACCGCTCAGGGAAGAGCGCTGCCGCCTGGGCCACCAGGTCGTTGCAGGCCCGGGACCACGCCACGCCGACCGCCAACCCACCCTCGTGGTGCGCCATCGCCGACGCCCGCGGCGAGAAAAGCACCAGGTCGATGCCCCGTTCCCGCTGGAGACGCACCTGCGAGCCCTCCAGGGCCTCTCGAACCTCCCCATCATCGAAGACCGGGGCCGAGGGAGGCCGACCACCCGTGCCTGCCCAGTCAAGCAGTGCTCGCCGGTACTCCCCCAGCGTCGCCGGTGCCGTCGTGAAGTGCCCGTGACAGTCGATGATCACCCCACGCCCCCGACGTTCCCCTGAGGGAGACGCTCCCGCAGACCGTAGATGTCCAGTCCCAGCTCTCCCGCCTGCAGACGGGCCCTGGTCCCCTCCTCCCGGGCGACCCGTGCCTCAGCCCGCTCCAGCACCTCCGCAGCGTCCTCCCGGCCCACGACGACGACACCGTCGTCGTCCCCGACGACGACGTCCCCGGGGAACACCACCGTCCCGCCACAGCTCACCGGCACGTTCACCCATCCCGGGAGCGCCTTCTCCGTGCCCGCCGCCCCAATCGTCTTGGCCCAGGCCGGGAAGCCCATGGCTCGGAGCGCCGCGACGTCCCGCACCCCCGCATCGAGGACCACGCCCCGGACTCCCCGGGCCCGGGCGGAGGTGGCCAGCAGCTCCCCGAACATGCCGTGGCTCGACGGCGAGAGCACCCCGACCACCAGGACGTCCCCCGGCTCGCACAGCGCCAGAGCCGCGTGCACCATCAAGTTGTCCCCGGCGTAGTTCAGGCACGTCACGGCAGTGCCGCCCATGGCCAAACCCGGTGTCACCGCCCCGATCCCGTGCATCAGCCCGGTCCGACCCGCCGCCTCGTGGACCGTCGCCACACCGAGTTCCCCGAGGCGTTTCGCCACCGTCGGATCGGCTCGGGTCACATCCTCGACCACCCGTGGCCTCAGCGGCACCACGACCTCCTCACCATGCCCGCAACCCTTCTTTCGCGAATCCCGTACCGTGCAGCGACCCCTGGACAACGCCGGCCTCGATGGCGAGCTCCACCACCGGCCACACCTCGTCCCAGCCGCAGCGCACCACCGGGCCGCCGAGCGCACCGGCTGACGCCCGCTCCGCCCGCTCTGCCTCCACACCCTCCGCCAAGGCGTCGTAGAGCTCCCAGAGCACCTCCTTCCGCTCCTCGAGGACCCGTCGCGTCGCCACCACCATGTGGTTGGCCGGCACCACCCCGAACCGCTCCAGCCAGGCGGCTGCGGCCCCCGCCAGGTCCGGCCACAGGGGCTCCCCGAGCGAGGACGCCTGCCCCCCCGGTACCACGAGGGCGTCCAGGCCCCCCCGTTCGAACACCCGCTGAAGTGCCTCCCTGGAACGCTCGACGTTCTCCGGATCCGGGTACTCCTGCAGCCTCGGACCCTCCTCCGTCACCCAGGCCAGCTCCGACCAGTGCACCCCGTCTTGTGCCCACAGGGCCTGCCGTACCCAGAGCCCCGTCGTCTGCCCGTAGGAGCGGATCCCGACCCGCCGGCCCCGGAGCCAGGCCGGTCCCGGCCTCCCGGTCCCCTCTCGGACGACCACGCACTGCTGGGGGAGCGCCCCCGTCAGGACCACCGGGAGCAGCACCAAGGGCCTTCCCGCCTCGACCGCCTGCAGCAACGCCAGCAGCGCGAGCTCCGAGACGTCGTACGCCTGCTCGAGCATCATCGGTCCGAACGCCCGGTGCACCGGTCGCACCTCGCACCACTCGACGTCGGCCCCGCCGAACCGGTTCCTCGTCCGTGCCCGGGCCGTCGCCGGGTACGGACCCAGCACGACGCGAATGGGGGTCACCTCGCCACCCCGGCCGAACTCCAGCGGGGCCCGCGGCGCTGGGCCGGGACTCCATCCCGGCCCAGCGCCGCGCAAAGGGCGAACGCCCCAGGCTCGTCACCGTGCACTGCGTCACCGTGCACTGTCAGCACCATCCGCGTCAGCTAGCTGCTGGCCAGCTGGGGAACCCCCCAGAGCTTGAAGAAGTCGTTCTCGAAGGTGTTCCCGCCGTAGCCCTCGTTCCCGTAGGTGTCCCCTGGGCCGAAGAACTGCGAGACGTTCGACGGGATCCAGAAGCGGTTCGGGTCGATCTCCTTGCTGACCGGAGCCGCGGGGTGGTGACCCAGCAGGCGGATCACCTGGTCCATGGCGTCGAAGGCGTCCCAGTCCTCGTTCGGCCCGGAGTCCGAGGCCACGAGGGAGTTCGGCTCGGTCATGAGCTTCTCGACCGACCGCGATCCTCCCCAGGTGTAGATGGCCAGTCCCGGCCGGTGCGCCTGCTCCACCGCCGGGAGCACGAACTGGGTCATGCCGTCGAAGGCGATGAAGATGGCGTTGATGTTGGGGTGTGCCACCAGTGCGCTGTCGACGTCGCTCTCCAGCTGGGTTGCCCAGTCCTGGATCGGGACGTCCAGCGTGTCCACGACGGAGCACCTCGACGGGCACAGGCTCGAGATCTGGCTCGACACCGCGGCGCTTGCCGCCGGTCCCTGGATGACCGAGTTGGACGTGATCATCAGGGCCTGCACTGGCTTGTTGCCGAGGTGGACGATGGCATAGTCGACGTCGTCCTGCATGCCCTGGGTGACCTCGACTGCCGTCTCGCCGTCGAGGTACTGGTAGTTGTTCGTCTCGTTGTAGTTGCCGTCGACGACGGCGATCCCGGCGCTCTCAGCGGCTTGGAGCTGGGGAGCGACCGCACCGGGGATGATGCCGCAGAGCATGACGATCGCGGCGTCGTGCGCCGAGACCGCGTCCTCGATGCCCGTCTCCCACTGCGAAGGCTGGCCCGACGTCGGGAACAGCGTCACGTTCGCCCCAAGTTTCGTCCCCAGGGCCTGGAAGTCGTGGGCCTGCGTGTTGCAAGCACCGATCTCCGAGTTGATCGGCATGACGAGAATGCCTTTGCCCTTGAGCACCGAGGCGCTCACCGCCGGGCCGGGCGCGGTCCACGTCGGCACCTGCTCGGCCTTCGCCAGGGTGCTCTTGATCGAGGCGAGGGTCGAAGCGCTGACCGCCGTGCCGCTCGGCACGGCCGTCGACGACGCCTTCGCCGACGAGACACTCGAACTGCTCGAGCTGCTCGAACTACAGGCCGCCAGCAACAGCGCCCCGGCTCCGACCAGGCTCAACGCCCCGAGGAACCGCCTTGTGCCCCTTTCCAGGGCCGACCGTCCTCTCGCCTCTCGTTTGCCGATCGCACCACGGCCTCGAACCATGCTCTTCTCTCCTTCCCGTGTCCTCATCTGTCCTCCTGCTCTCTCGACGACAACGCTCCGCACCCTTTCAGTCTGTCCGCTTCGCCACTGCCCTTCTCAGCCCCGCAGAACGATGGCTGGCGCTTCTCGGGGCTGGACACTCGCTCAGGCCGTTCCTCTGCCAAATCGACGCATGGCGAGGAGCCGCGAGATGATCACCGCGATCACCAGGATCGCTCCGTAGAAGAGGTCCTGGACGTAGTTCTGGGCTCCGAGCAGCTCCAGACCGGCGACACCCGTGGCGAGGAAGTACACGGCAATCCCCGACCCGATCGCGTTGAACCGACCAGGCTGGATCGTGGTGAGCCCGAGGAACGCGGCGGCATAGGCCGGGAGCAGCAGCTGGGAGCCTGTTCCCGGGCTCGCCGACCCGGTCGTGCCCACGAAGAAGATCCCAGCGATCGCGCTCACGAACCCGGCCACCACGAAACCCTGCAAGCGGATTCGGTCGACCCGGAAACCGCTCAAGCGAGCCACGTCACGCGACTGCCCTACGAAGAGGGCTCGCTGCCCGAACGGCGTGAAGGTCAACACGTACCAGACGACGAGCATGATCGCCAGACCGAAGTAGAACTCCAGTGGGATCCCGAGGAACTCGTCGGTGAAGATCACCTTCGTCAGCCCGCTCGACACGCCGGTGATCGTCTGCTCGTTGGAGAGCAACTCCGTCAGACCGGCGAACACCGTGCCCGTGCCGAGCGTGATGATGAACGGATCCGCTTTGAAGCGGATACACGCCACCCCGTTCAATACTCCCGCCGCCAAGCCGGCTGCCAACCCAATGAGGCAGCACCACACGATCGCGATGTGGTGTTCGACGTTCAGCACGACCACCAGCATCGACACCAGGCCGGAGAGTGACCCCACGGACAGATCGATGTCTCCGTTCGTCAGGGGTACCAATAAGGCCATCGTGAGGACGAACAGGACGGCCTGCGAACCGAAGATGGTCGAGAAGTTGGCCAATGTCAGGAAGTGGCTCGGGTCGTCCGCGCCGAACCCCACCACGACGAGGAGCCATGCGAAGGGCAACATCGCGCTCTCCACGACCCGGCCTCGGCGACCTTCCAGCAAACGCTGTCGACGAGACGGAAGGCTGCCCGACCCCGACTCCACGCTCGGGGCCTTCGGCTCCTGCACGGGCACCGTCACGGCTCATGCCCCCCGCTGTTCCAACGCGCTGGCCAGGTACACCTGGCTGGTGATCTGGTCCCGGGAGAGCTCCTCTCCGGTCAGCTCGCCAACGATTCGACCTGCTGCGCACACCAGGACTCGATCGGACACCTCGGCCAACTCCTCGTAGTCGTTCGACACCCAGAGGATCGCCAGGCCCTGCTCCTTCAGCGACCGCATCAGGCGATAGATCTCGGCCCGGGTCGTCACGTCGACCCCCTGGGTGGGCTCATGCAACAACAGCACCTTGGGCAACAGCTCGAGCCACTTCGCCAACACCACCTTCTGCTGGTTCCCCCCGCTCAAGGTGGCCATGTCGGCGTCCGGGTCTCGGGGATGCACCCGGAACTCCTCGCACCGCCTGGCGGCGACCGATCGCATGGTCCCGTGCCGCAGCACGCCACCTCGGAAGTAGTGCTCGGTCACCAACGAGAGGAGGTTCTTGTGGACCGGCAACGAGAGAGCAGCACCTTGGACCTTCCGGTCCCCGGGAACCAGCGCCAGACCGAGACGGCGGGCGTGGTGGGGCCTGAGCCTGGCCAGGGGCACCTCCCGGCCCTCGACGGCCACTGTCCCCTGGACTGCCGACAACGTTCCGAACAGCGCGTACGGGATCTCGTCGCTCCCGGACCCGAGCAGTCCGGCGACGCCGACGATCTCGGCGCGTCGGACGGCGAGGTCCAGTCCGGCCAGGTGGCCGCCCCGAACGCCCCGGGCCTCCAGGACGACCGACCCAGCGTCGAGCGCTCCGGTATTGGCCTTGGCGAGCTGTCGCTGGTCCGGAAGTCGAACGGTCGCCGGGTGCCCCTCGTGCGCGTCGCCCATGCTGCGTTGACCCGAGATCAGCCCCACCAGCTCCTCGTCACTGACCTCGGCGACCATGCGCGTCCCGACCACCGCGCCGTCCCGCAGGATCACCGCCCGCCTGGCGATCTGGCGAACGGCGACGAGGTCGTGGGAGACGAAGAGCACACCGGTGCCCCGGCTCGTGACCCGATCGACCAGCTCGAAAAGGAAGACCTTCTCGTCCTCCGGGAGGAAGACCGTCGGTTCGTCCAGGACGAGCAGCCCAGGACCCCGATCGGCGCCGTGGCGGCGGAACGCTTCGAGCTCCTCGGCAGCGCGGACGATCGCCACGAGCGCCTGCTGGGTGGGGGTCAGCTCCCTGACCAGGCTCCTCGGGTCGACGTCCACCTGGTAGTGACGCAGCACCTGGCGCGCCCGCCGGAGTTCGCCACCCCACGAGATCGGCCGCAAGGCGCCCGCGCCGAGGTGGCGGCGGTCGCCGACGAAGAGGTTCTCCACTACCCGCAGCCCACTGGCGAGCCCCAGGTCCTGGAAGACGAAGGCCAGCCCCAGCTCGTGATATGCACCGGTCGGCACCGGGAGAGGAACCGGGACCCCGCCGACCTCGAGGCGACCGCCCGGCTCGGGAACGTGGTAGCCGGCCAGGATCTTGACCAAGGTCGACTTCCCGGAACCGTTCTCCCCCAACAGGGCCACGACCTCCCCGGCCTCGACCTCGAGGTCCACCCCCTTTAGAGCCACGTGGTCCCCGAAACGCTTCGCCAGACCCGCGGCCCGCACGGCCCACCGCGCCTCACCAGCTCCCGGCGACACCCCGACCCCCCGGTCCGTTCACGGTCACCCTCCCCCAGGCGGCGAATCCGCCCTCGGCAAAACCCTCTTCATCCCCTCGGTGTGCGTATAACGCACACTCTGGCGCTTTCAGAACGGCACTGTAGTGGCGCTGGTACAGTTCGTCAACGACGGACGGTCGAGTCGCGACCGAAACATGCCAATGCCCTCTTGCAGCGCCGAAGATCGACGAATTTCACTCCAGTCGGCAGGTGCCGGCGAACGGTGGCCCAGCCACCCCTCTCGGAGGTCCGCTGGGCGCTCCACAGGCTCAGCCCTGGCCGCGCTGCCCCCCTTCTGCCTCCCTTTCTCAGCGCCATTCGCACAGCTGGTCTTGATGCGAATGCTACTGATCGCTACAATCTTGTCAACAATTTCGGCGCCATTTCTTGGGTCGTGCCCGGTGGCAGCCTGGCCGCCGTGCCTCGACCGACGCAGGAGGGGGGTGGATCGTGTTCTCCGATGAGGGCAGCGGCGCGCGGAGTGACCGACCCGTGCAGGTGACCGTCCTCGGTCTGGGCGAGGCAGGCGGCGCCTTCGCGCGAGACCTGGTCGCCGCTGGAGCGAAGGTCCGGGTCTACGACCCCGTCGTCCCTGCGCCGGCTGGCGCACGGGCCTGCGAGAGCGAGGGCGAGGCCGCCCAAGGCGCCGACCTCATCCTCAGCCTGACCACCGCCGAGCATGCCGAGGAGGCGCTCGTCGCCGCCCTCCCGGCGCTTGGGTCCGGGGCGGTCTGGGCGGACGCCAACACGGCTGCACCGGCCCTCAAGCGGTCCTTGGCCCAGCGGTGCGAGGATGCCGGCCGGACCTTCGTCGACCTGGCCATCATGGCCCCCGTGCCCGGCCGGGGTCTGCGGGTCCCCATGCTCGCCTCGGGCCGCTGGGGCCCATTCGTCGCCGAACGCCTGGGCACCTACGGGGCCCAGGTCGAAGTGGTCGGGCAGGAACCCGGCGACGCCGCCACTCGGAAGCTCCTCCGGAGCGTCTTCTACAAGGGCATGGCCGCCGCGGTCCTCGAGGCGCTCGCGGCCGCCGAGGCCTGCGGTCTTCGACCCTGGCTGGCAGCGCACATCGCCAAGGAGCTGGACGAAGCCGATGCCCGTGTCCTCGACCGACTGGTCGAGGGGTCGAGACGACACGCCCGCCGACGAACGGAGGAGATGGAGGCCGCCGCCCAGCTCGTGGCGGAGCTCGGCCTCGAACCGCACGTCAGCACCGCTGCCGCAGCCGTCCTGCGCGATCTCCAGCAGGGAACCACCGAACCCTCAGGCGTGTCGCGATGACCTCCGAGGCGCCACGGATGCCCGCACGACAGCACCCCGGCCCTGATGCCGTGTCACCAGCGACGGGTGCCGATCTCGCCTCGGTCGTCGGCCGCCCTCGATCCCGGTCGGTCGTCGACCAGCTGCGGGAAGCCATCCTCGAGGGCGCCTTCGCCCCGAGAGAACGCCTGGTGGAAGCCGAGCTCTGCGACCGATTCGACGCCTCGCGGGCAGCGGTGCGGGCCGCCCTCCAGCAGCTGGCCTTCGAGGGCCTGGTCGAGCTGCAGCGCAACCGCGGCGCTCGGGTCAAAGCGCTCTCCGTCGAAGAAGCTGTCGAGGTCACCGAGGTGCGGATGGCTCTCGAGGGCCTCTGCGCATCCCTGGCAGCCCAGCGGGCCACGGCGAAACAGCGAGGCAGACTCCGCACCGTGCTCGGGGAGATGGAGGAGGCCGTGCGCCGGGGGGACACCCAGCGTTACCACGATTTGAACGCGGTCCTGCACCACGAGATCTACGAGGCCGCCCAGAACACGACGTGCATCCGCCTCCTTGCCCACTTCCGGGCACAGATGGTCCGGCACATCGAGCCATCGTCGAGGCGATCTGTGCCGGTCGAGCCGTCGAAGCCGAGGCAGCCATGCGGTCCCACCTCGAGGACGTCATCGAAGCGCTCCGGCGCCTCCCACCTGCCCTGGTGACCGCGACGCCCCCGACGACTCCGGAGGAGGTCTGAGATGCCCGTTGGAACGAGGCGGGGTCCGGTGATCGCCCCGTTCCACGACGTCCGGGGATCGCTGTCCACGTACCCACTCCCCGAGGTGGTCGATCGTCCCGTGATCTGTCGTCCGTCGAACTGAGAGGGGTTGCTCGTGTCTGATCCGAAAGTCGTCCGAGGGGCCAGGACGGTGCTGTTGCTCATGTGCCAGGACCGGCCCGGGATCGTCGCCCGGGTCTCGGGGTTCTTGTTCGAGCAGGGCGCCAACATCGAGAGCGTCGACCAGCACGTCGACCGGGACACCGGCCGCTTCTTCCAGCGGATCGAGTTCACCATGACCGATCCGTCGCGATCGGGACTGGCCCTGGCCGGAGCCTTCGAGCCCGTCGCCGAGGCCCTCGGGGCCAGCGTCGAGTTCCGGGACCTCGACCGGGTCCCGAGGGTGGCCGTCCTGGCCTCGAAGCAGAACCACTGCCTGGTCGACCTCCTCTACCGGGCCCGGACCGGGGACCTGCCGGCCGAGATCGCCCTGGTGGCCTCGAACCATCCGGACCACGCCGAGGTCTGCCGGTTCTTCGAGGTCCCCTTCCACCACGTCCCCATCGTGGCGGGGGACAAGGCCAGCCAGGAGAAGCAGCTGGTCGAGCTCATCGCCTCCCACGAGGTCGACCTGGTGGTCCTCGCCCGCTACATGCAGATCCTGAGCGACTGGTTCATCGACCACCCGCGGGGTGAAGCTCGTGGGGGCCACCGCCCACTACGTGACCGCCGAGCTGGACCAGGGACCGATCATCGCCCAGGACGTGGCCCCCATCAGCCACCGGGACTCCCTCGAGGAGATCGTGCGCAAGGGCAAGGACATCGAGCGCCTCACCCTGGCCCGGGCGGTTCGCCGCCACCTCGAGGCCAAGGTCATCGCCTACGAGAACCGCACCGTGGTGTTCCCCTGAGCCATGGCCGCCACCCTCATCGACGGGCGGGCCGCCGCCCAGGAGCTCAAGGCACACCTCGTCGGAGAGATCGACGCGCTGCGCCGGCACGGGACCCGTCCGGGGCTCGCCACCATCCAAGTCGGCGACGACCCGGCTGCCAGCGCCTACGAGCGCCGGGTCCGGCGCCTCGCGGAGGAGCTCGACTGCCTCTACCATCGCGAGCACCTCCCCGCCGACGCGGAGCAGGCCGACCTCCTGGCCAGCATCGGTCGCTGCAACGCCGATCCCCGCATCAGCGGGATCCTGGTCTTGCGCCCCCTCGGCAAGACGCACGACGAGGCCGAGGTCTTCCGGAGCCTGGACCCGGCCAAGGACATCGAGGCCCTCCACCCGAAGAACGCCGGCCTCCTAGCCCTGGGCACCCCCCGTTTCGTGCCCTCCACCCCGGCGTCCTGCTTCCACCTCCTCGACCGCCACCTCCAGCGGAGCGGCACCGAACCTGGCACCTTCTACCGTCGAAGCCTGCTCGTGGTCGTCGGGCGCTCGAACAACGTCGGCAAGCCCGCGGTCCTCCTCGGCATGCAGCGCAACGCCACCGTCGTCTCCTGCGACGAGCACACCTCGCAGGCCGGCCGGCTCGCCGAGCTCACCCGCCAAGCCGACATCCTGGTCGTCGCGGCCGGCGTCCCCGGCCTGATCGGCCCCGAGCACCTCAAACCCGGCGCCATCGTCATCGACGTGGGCATCAACCCCGTCGCCGACCCCGTCACCGGCCAGACCCGCCTCGTCGGGGACGTCCGTTCCGACGACGTCCGCGACGTCGCCAGCGCCCTCACGCCGGTCCCCGGCGGCGTAGGCCCGGTCACCGACGTCTGGCTGCTGCGCAACACCCTGCACGCCGCCCAGCTCGCCGCCCGGCGGACCCACGTCCAGGCTGCGTGACCCTCGAGGACCCTTCCCCTGACGGGCCCCAAGTGAAACAGAGAGGAGCGACCCCAATGACCGACTTCCTCGATCAGATCCGGCGGTGCATGGAGCCCACCGCGGCGCTCCTGGCCCGGACCGAGAAGCCCCTCCACCGAGCCATGCTCCTGAACTTCTGGCGGCACGTGCACCTCGAGGGTGCCGGCGAGTACCAGGCCATCGTGGCTGACGACATGACCGTCGAGCACCCCGTGTACCGGGTCAGCTGGGGCAACGGTGCCCAGGTGGTCGAGGGCCGGGACGCGGTCCTCGCCTTCTACCGGGGCGTGGGCGAGACGGTCCTCTGGCACTCCGACGACAACCTGGCGGTGGCGGACTGGGGCATCTGCGACGAGATCACCTTCCACCAGCTCGCCACCGGCGCGTCGCTGCGCGCCGTGGGCTACGAGGTCGATGACCCCGACGCCCACTACCACGTCGCCAGCCGCCAAGCCTTCATCTGGCCCTACGACCCCCGAGCCCTGCTGGCGGGGGAGCACCTCTACGAGGACCGGACCAGCCTCGTCATCGAGCCGGTGCCTCCCGAGGAGGTCGTCACCCCGGCCCAGGCGCGAGAGGTCCATCGACGTGCCCTGGCGGAACTGGAGGCTGCCCGTGGCCCGGGTTTCTGGCGGCTCGACCAGCAGCACTGACCAGGCCGGCACCCGGGGCCACCGGGGGTCGACCACGGGCACCGCTGCCCCTGCCGCCGCGCACCGCGCAGGGCTCCACACCCTGCGCATCCCCTTGCCGGTCGAGGTGGCCCCGACGGAGGCCCTTCGGGTCCTGGCCGGTGACCGCTACCCCTTCGCCCTGCTCGGCCAGTGGGCCGGGGGTGGGGCGCTGCTCGGCTCCGAGCCGCTCTGGGCGCGCGCCGTCGAGCACGACGAGGACCCCTTCGCCCTGCTGGCACCCGAACGACGCACCACGGAGCCCCTCGCCCTCGGGGAGTTCCTCGGGGCGCTGACCGTCGGCTCCCTCTCCTACCGGCTCGGGGAGCGGCTCTTCGGCGTCGGCCGGCCGGATCCGGCAGCGCCCCTGGCGTTCCTGGCCCGCTACGACCACGTCCTGCGGTTCGTGGCCGCCGAGGGCCGCTGGTACCTCGAGGGCGCGTGCGACGACGAGCGCCTGCCCTTCGTCCGCCGGCGGGCGGCCGACCTCGCCGAACGCCTCTCGGCCCTCGGTGCCCCGGAAGCGGTGCCGGCCGGGCCGGGGGACGGGGGCGACGACGGCCGGTCCCCGGTGGTCCTGCGCTGCCGGTCGGGCCGGCGGGGCCACGTCGTGGCGGTCGAGCGCTGCGTGCAGGCCATCCACGCCGGGGAGCTGTTCGAGGCCAACATCTGCACGAGCTTCGAGGCCCGCTTCGACGGGAGCCTCCTCGGTCGCTTCGTCGGCGCCGCCCGCCGGCTCGAACCGGCCTACGCCGCGTACCTCGACACTGGCGCCGTGGAGATCGCCTCCCTCTCGCCGGAACTCTTTCTGAGCTGCGACGGCGTCTCGCTGCGCACCGAGCCCATCAAGGGCACCCGGCCCCGTGGCCAGGACCCGGCCGGCGACGAGGCCACCCGCTCGGCGCTCCGGGGCTCGGGCAAGGACCTGGCAGAGAACGTCACCATCGTCGACCTGCTCCGCAACGACCTGGCCGCCTCGACCCGAAGCGGCACGGTCCGGGTCGAGGCCCTGGCCGCTCCCCGACCGGGTCCGGGGGTGTGGAACCTGGTCTCCACCGTGACCGCCCGGTTGGCCCCCGGGACCGACCTCGCCGACGCCCTGCGGCGGGCCTTCCCGCCGGGCTCGGTCACCGGGGCCCCGAAGGCCCGGGCCCTGGAACTGGCCGCCGAGGTCGAGGCCACCGCCCGGGACGTCTACACCGGCAGCATCGGCTACCTCTGTCCCCTCGACGGTCGGGGCGAGTGGAACGTGGCCATCCGCACCTTCGAGCGCCACCGGGACCGGGTCCGCCTGGGGGTCGGCGGCGGGATCACCGCCGAGTCCCTCCCCGGGCAGGAGTGGGAGGAGTGCCTGGTCAAGGCCCGGCCCCTGGCGAAGGCCATGGGCTTCGCCCTGGCCGAGGACGACCCGGCGGGCACGCCGGTCCGGGCCGCCAGGCCTTGGGGCGGCTCCCCCGAGCAGGGGGTCTTCTCGACCCTGCTCGTCCTGGAGGGGGTGCCCGTCGAAGCCTGGCGCCACCTCCGGCGCCTGGCCTGGTCGGCCGAAGCCCTCTACGGGATCGCCCTGCCCGAGGGCATCGAAGGCACCCTCCTCGAGGCGGCGGCCGGCTGGCGTCGAGCTCGCCTTCGGGTCGAGCTGGACCCCCAGGGCACCCTCCGCACCCAGGTGGCGCCCTTCCCAGCAAGCCCAGAGCTCCTCGGGGTCGCCGCCGGGTTCCTGGCCGTCCCCGGCCCCCTCGGCCCCCACAAGCTCGTCGACCGCCGTCACCTGGAGGCGCTCGTGGCCCCACTGCGGGCCGAGGGGACCTGGCCGCTGCTCCTCGCCCCCCACGGCGAGGTGACCGAGGCCGACATCGCCAACGTCGCCGTCCTCCGCGACGGCGGGCTCGTGGTGGCGCCCGACGACGGGCAGGCCCTGCCGGGGGTGGGCCGCGAGGTCCTCCTCGAGGTGGCCGCCGACCGGGGCCTTTCGGTCGAGTACCGCCCCCTCACCCCGGCCCTCCTCGAGTCGAGCGACGCCATCCTGCTCACCAACGCCCTGCGCGGCGTCGTCCCGGTCCGGGACCTCATCGGCACCGGCTACCGGCTCCGCTGCCCGGACCTCGTGGCGGACCTCCAGCGGCTCGTCGACGAGCGCTGGCAGCACGAGGCCCGGCTCGGGCCCCCACCCCTGCCCCGCCCCGCCCCGGCCCCGGGCCCCGCTCCCGAGCCGCGCCGAGCGAACCGGCCGCCGAGGCCCGCCCGGCGCCCGGCCGGCGCCTGCCGCCTGGTCCTCCTCGACAACCGGGACTCCTTCGTCCACACCCTCGCCCACCTCCTCGAGCAGGCCGGGGCGCAGGTCCGCATCCTGCCCAGCCACGGCACCGCCCTCGAGGAGCTGCTCGTCGAGCGACCCTCCGGCCTGGTCCTCTCCCCTGGCCCCGGCCGGCCCGAGCATGCCGGCCTCAGCCAGGAGGCCGTCCGGGCCCTCTCCGGTCGGCTTCCCATCCTCGGGGTCTGCCTGGGTCACCAGGCCATCGCCCAGGCCTTCGGCGGGAGGATCGTGCGGGCCCGCCGTCCTCTCCACGGCCGGCTGTCCGTCGTGCGCACCTGCGCACCGCGCCTCTTGGCCGACCTGCCCCCCTCGTTCCTCGCCGCCCGCTACCACGCCCTCGCGGTGGACCCCGCCCGCCCCGGCGAGGACCTCCGGGTCACCGCCCTGGCCGACGACGGCACCGTCATGGCCCTCGAGCACCGGTCCCACCCCACCATCGGGCTGCAGTTCCACCCCGAGGCCGTCCAGAGCGAGCACGGGGACCGGATCGCCGACCGTTTCGTCGAGCTCTGTCTGACCATTGCCGGCAGCACGCCGGCTCGCTAGGGTGGTGCACATGCAGCACGAGTGTGCGTTGCACGAACGATCGGTGCCGGCGGGGAGGTGCTGGTGGCGGCACTGATGAGCCTGGCCGAGGCGGTGGCGGACCTGGTCCACGACGGGGACACGGTGGCCATGGAGGGCTTCACCCACCTCATCCCCTTCGCCGCCGGCCACGAGGTCATCCGGCAGCGCCGCCGGGACCTGACCCTGGTCCGTCTCACCCCCGACCTCCTCTACGACCAGCTCATCGGCATGGGCTGCTGCGCCAAGCTCGTCTTCTCCTGGGGTGGCAACCCCGGGGTCGGGTCCCTGCACCGCTTCCGGGACGCCGTGGAGCGCGGCTGGCCGAACCCGGTGACGATCGAGGAGCACACCCACGCCGGCCTGACCATGCGCTACGTGGCCGGCGCCCAGGACCTGCCGTTCCTGCCGCTTCGGGCCTACGCGGGCACCGACCTGGTGGGCAGGACCGCCAACCTGGCCACGATCCGCTGCCCCTTCACCGGCGAAGAACTGGCCGCGGTCGCCGCGCTGCGGCCCGACGTGGCCATCGTCCACGCCCAGCAGGCCGACCGGCGGGGCAACGTCCAGCTCTGGGGCATCAGCGGGGTCCAGAAGGAAGCCGTCCTGGCCGCTCGCCGGTCGCTGGTGACCGTCGAGGAGGTGGTCGACCGCCTCGAGCCCCGGCCCGGCGCCGTCGTCCTGCCGAGCTGGGTGGTGAGCGCCGTGGCCCTGGCCCCTGGCGGGGCGGCCCCGTCCTACGCGGCCGGCTACTACGAGCGGGACAACGCCTTCTACGAGGCCTGGGACGCCATCAGCCGGGACCGGGACCGCTTCGCCGCCTGGATGGCCGAGCACGTGCTCCGGGCCCCGGCGACGGTGGGCGAGAGCACCGTGGGCGACGGCGTGGCGCGCAACGGGGGGGAGGGCCGGTGACCGGGGCCGAGGTGCACCCGGACGGGGCCGGGCCGGCGACGCCTTACAGCCCCACCGAGATGATGACCGTGGCCGCCGCCCGGGCCCTCGCCGACGGCACGGTCTGCTTCGTCGGGATCGGGGCCCCGAGCCTGGCCGCCAACCTGGCTCGGCGCACCCACGCCCCCGATCTGGTGCTGGTCTACGAGTCCGGCACCATTGGCGCCAAGCCCAGCGTCCCGCCGCTGTCCATCGGGGACGGCGAGCTGGCCGAGACCGCCGACACGGTGGTCTCGGTGCCCGAGATCTTCACCTACTGGCTCCAGGCCGGCCGGATCGACGTCGGGTTCCTCGGTGCGGCTCAGATCGACCGGTTCGCCAACTTGAACTCGACGGTCATCGGCCCCTACGACCGCCCCCAGGTCCGGCTGCCCGGGGCCGGCGGGGCGCCCGAGATCGCCGCGGCCTGCCGGTCGGTGATCGTGCTGATCCGCCAGAACCTCCGGACCTTCGTCGACCGCCTGGACTTCCGCACGTCGGTGGGCTTCGGGGACGGCCCGGGGCACCGGGAGCGCCTCGGCCTGCGAGGCGGCGGCCCCCAACTGGTCATCACCGACCTCGGGATCCTCCGACCGGACCCCGCGACCTGCGAGCTGGTCCTCTGCCAGCTCCACCCGGGCGTGCAGCTCGACGAGGTGCGGGCCCGGACCGGCTGGGACCTGGCCGTGGCCGACGAGCTCACGGTCAGCGAACCGCCCAGCGACGCCGAGCTGGCCGCCCTCCGGGCCCTCCAGCGCCGGGAGGCGAAGGGGTCCTTGACCTCGGACTGAGGAGCCCCGGCCCCGGTCACCGGGCCCCGGTGGCTCGAAGCGCTCGATGAACCACGACGAACAGGAGGCGCGATGACAGCGGTGACCGAACGCTACGACCCCCCGACCGACGCCACCCGGGGGCTGCACCCCATCACGACCGACCCGGTGCCCGAGCCGACGGTCCAGGTGGGGACCACGACGCTGCCCATGGACCCGCCCTACCGGGCTCCCCTCTACCGCTCCAGCCTGGCCCGCTGCCCCCGGCAGCCGCTCGTGCCCTTGCCCCACGGCCCGACCGAGCGGGCGGCGCCGCTCTTCGGCGAGGGCCTGGTCCGCCCCGAGGACGCCGACCTCACCCACCAGCACCCCGGGGAGCCCCTGGGCGAGCGCATCCGGGTCACCGGTCGGCTCCTCGGCAGCGACGGGCGGCCCATCGCCCACCAGCTGGTGGAGATCTGGCAGGCGAACGCCGCGGGTCGCTACGCCCACCAGGTCGACCAGCACCCGGCGCCCTTGGACCCCAACTTCACCGGCACCGGCCGCAGCCTGACCGACGACCAGGGCTGGTTCTCGTTCCTCACCATCAAGCCCGGCGCCTACCCCTGGCGGAACCACCCGAACGCCTGGCGACCGGCCCACATCCACTTCTCGGTCTTCGGCCGGGCCTTCACCGAGCGCCTGGTCACCCAGATGTACTTCCCCGGGGACCCCCTCCTGGAGCACGACGCCATCGCCGGATCGGTCCGGGACCCCAAGGCCCGTCAACGCATGGTGGCCCGGTTCGACTGGGAGCACACCGAGGACCACTGGTGCCTCGGCTACCGCTTCGACGTCGTCGTCGGCGGCCACCTCGCCACCCCCCTGGAGCCCGCCTCATGACCACCTCGACCCCAAGCACCGCCACCGAGGGCCCCTCGGCACCCGAGCACCCGGCCCTCCTGCCCACCCCGTCGCAGACCGTGGGCCCCTACTTCGCCATCGGCCTCCGCTGGCTCACTCGGCCCGACCTCGTGCCGCCCGGCTCCCCCGGGGCGCTGCGCCTGATTGGCCGGGTCCTCGACGCCGAGGGCCGGCCGGTGCCCGACGCCGTCCTGGAGCTCTGGCAGGCCGACCCCGAGGGTCGCTTCCCGCCCGAGAGCGCCCCCGGGTGGACCGGGTTCGGGCGCTGCCCGACCGACGAGGAGGGGCGCTTCGCCTTCACCACCGTGGTCCCCGGCCCGGTGGGACCCGGGCAGGCCCCCCACGCCGACCTCTCGGTCTTCGCCCGGGGGCTCGTCCAGCGGCTCCTCACCCGGGTCTACTTCCCTGGCGCCGACCCCGAGCGGGACCCGGTCCTCGCCGCCGTCCCCCCCGAGCGGCGAGCCACGCTCCTCGCGAAGCCCGAGGGCCCAGGCACCCTCCGCTTCGACGTCCACCTCGCGGGCGAGGACGAGACGGTCTTCTTCGCCTGGTGAGACCAGGACCGGTGCGACCCGGACGAGTGGGGCCAGGACGTCGGACCCCGTGGGACACTGGCCCCGTGGGCGGCCAGCTACCCGGGAACAGGACCAGCTGAGCGCCGTGGAGGAACCCGGCCTCTTCAGCGCCCTCGTCGTGCCCGAGGACCTCCTGGCGGCCACCGGCGGGGCGGCCTGGGTGGCGGCCATGGTCGAGGTCGAGGTCGCCTACCTCGGGGCGCTGGCCGACTGCGGCCAGGCCCCGCCCGCGGCGGCCCAGGCCCTAGCCGCCTGGTGGGCCGACCCGGAGCGGCCCGGCTGGGACCTCTTCGACCCGGTCCGCTTGGGGCGCCTGGGCGCGAACGCTGCCAACCCGGTCGTCCCCCTCGTCGCCGCCCTCCGCCGGGCCTGCCCGGGGGCCGCCGACTGGCTGCACCGGGGCGCCACCAGCCAGGACGTCCTCGACAGCGCCCTGGTCCTCGTCGCGCACCGGGCCGGCCGGCTCGTCCGCCAGCGTCTGGCGGCCCTGGCTGCCGGCCTCGCCGAGTGGGCCCGGCACGGCCAGGAGGTCCTCCTGGTGGGCCGGACCCTGCTCCAGCCGGCCCTGCCCACCACCTGGGCGTGGAAGGCCGCTGGCTGGCTCGACGGGGTCCACCAGGCCGACGAGTGGCTCCGCGAGGCCCTCGGGGCCACGGGCGTCCAGCTCGGCGGGGCGGTCGGCACCCTTGCGGCCCTCGGGACCGAGGGCCCCCGGGTCCTCGACGCCTTCGCCAGCCGCCTCGGCCTGCCGGCCCCCCCGGTGCCCTGGCACGGGGCCCGCCAACGCCCGGCCCGCCTGGCCGCCGCCCTGGCCGGGGTGGCGGGCACCGCCGCCAAGGTCGCCGGGGACCTGGCCCTCCTCCAGCAGGCCGAGGTCGGCGAGATCACCGACCGGCCCGACCCGGCGCCCGCCCGACCAGGCTCCGATCCATCGGAGCCCGCCCAGCCCGAGGAGGCCCGCCGCGGGGGTTCCTCGGCCATGCCCCAGAAGCGCAACCCGGTCGACGCCGTGGCGGCCCGGGTGGCGGCCACCCGGGCAGCGGCCCTGGTGCCGGTGGTCCTCGCCTCCCTCCCCGGCGAGCAGGAGCGGGCCGCGGGGGCGTGGCAGGCCGAGTGGGCGGCGCTGGCCGAGCTCCTCGGCCTGGCCGGGGCGGCCGCCGAGCACGCGGCCTCGGCCGTGGCCCACGCCCAGCCCCAGCCGGCGGCCATGGCCCGGCACCTCGACGCCGGAGGCGCCGGGCTGCTCGCCGAAGGGGTCACCTTGGCCCTCCAAGCCCGCCTCGGTCGGGAGCGAGCCGCGGCGGTCATGGCCCGGGCCCTTGGCAAGGCCCCGGCCGACCCGCCCGGCAAGCGGCTCGACGACCACTGCCGGGAGCCGGGCCGGGACCCGGTGGCCGAGGCGCTGGCCGCCGACCCCGAGGTGGCCGAGGTCCTCGGCCCCGAGGAGCTCCGGGCCCTCCTGGACCCTCGCCGGGCCCTGGGCTCGGCCGCCACCTGGGTCGCCCGGGTCCTCGACCGCCAGGCCACCTGGCCCTGGCCGGCACCGATGGACCCCCCTGCGGAGGACCGGGGAACAGGGCAGGATGAGGAAGTCCTCCAGGCCCGCCCCGTGGACCGCCCCAGCCGAGAGGAGCCCGAAGACCCGTGAACCTGCCCAGCCACCGCCTCGAGGGACCCCCCGAGGCCCCGGTCGTCGTCCTGCTGAACTCCCTGGGCACCTCGGGGGCCATGTGGGACCCCCAGGTCGCCGCCCTGCTCCCCTACCGCCGGGTGCTGCGGGTCGAGCACCCGGGGCACGGTGGGACCCCCCGCCCCGATCCCCTGCCGGGCAGCGTGGCCGAGCTCGGCCAGGGCCTGGTCGGGCTCCTGGACCACCTGGGGGTCGAGCGCTGCTCGGTGGTGGGGCTCTCCCTGGGGGGCATGGTGGCCCTCTGGCTGGCCAGCGAGCACCCCGGGCGGGTCGAGCGCCTGGTCCTGGCCTGCACGGCCGCCCAGCTGCCCCCGGCCGAGGCCTGGCTGGAGCGGGCGGCCCGGTCCCGCAGCGAGGGCCCCGCGGCCCTGGCCCCGATGCTGGTCGAGCGCTGGTTCACCCCCGAGGGCCGGGCCGCGCGTCCCGAGCTGGCCGAGTGGGTGACCGGCATGCTGGCCGCCTGCGACCCCGAGGGGTACGCCGCGTGCTGCGAGGCCATCGCCGCCTTCGACCACCGGGAGCGCCTCGGCGCCATCGAGGCCCCGACCCTGGTGCTGACCGGCGCCGAGGACCCGGTGACCCCCCCGGCGACCGCCCTGGCCCTGGCCGAGGCCATCCCGGGCGCCGCTTTGGCGGTCCTGCCCCACGCCGCCCACCTGGCCCCGGTCGAGCAGCCCCGGCGGACCACCGACGCCCTCCTCGACCACCTCCTCGGCTCGCCGGCCGAGCGGGGCGAGGCGGTGCGCCGGGCGGTCCTGGGGGACGCCCACGTCGACGCCTCGACCGCCGCGTCCGACCTGGCCCAGCGGGCCTTCGTGGACCTGGTCACCCGGACCACCTGGGGGGAGGTCTGGGTCCGCCCCGCCCTGGACCGGCCGACCCGCTCGGCGGTCACCTTGGCGGTCCTCACCGTCCTGGGCCGGCTCCACGAGCTGCCCCTGCACGTCCGGGGGGCGCTGCGCAACGGCCTGCGGCCCGACCAGGTGATCGAGGTGCTGCTGCACGCCGGGGCCTACGGCGGGGTGCCGGCGGCCAACGCCGCGGTGGCCGTGGCCCGGGAGGTCCTCGCCGAGGAGGGCCGGCTGAATGGCTGAGCGGCCCCGCGGCGACTTCGTGCAGTCCCTGGAGCGGGGCCTCGCGGTCATCCGGGCCTTCGGTCCGGACCACGCCCAGCTGACCCTCTCGGAGGTCGCCCGGCGCACCGGGCTCACCCGGGCCGCGGCCCGCCGGTTCCTCCTGACCCTGGTGGAGCTCGGCTACGTCCACACCGACGGCCGGGTCTTCGGGCTGCGCCCCCGGATCCTCGAGCTGGGCTACGCCTACCTCTCGACCCTCGGCCTGGCCGACGTGGCCGCCCCGCACCTGGAGGAGCTGGTGGCCGAGGTGAAGGAGTCCTCGTCGGTGGCGGTCCTGGACGACGACGACATCGTCTACGTGGTCCGGGTGCCCACGAAGCGGATCATGACCGTCACCATCGCCGTGGGGACCCGTTTCCCGGCCTACGCCACCTCCATGGGCCGGGTCCTGCTCGCCGCGCTGCCCCCCGAGGAGCGCCGGGCCTACCTCGAGCGGGTCCGGCTCGAGGCCCTGACCCCGAACACCCTGGTCGACGCCGAGGCCCTGGGCGAGGTCCTCGACGAGGTGGCCGAGCAGGGCTTCGCCATCGTCGACCAGGAGCTCGAGGAAGGCCTACGCTCCGCCGCGGCCCCCATCCGGGACCGCTCGGGGCGGGTGGTGGCGGCGGTGAACGTCTCGGTGCACGCTAGCCGGGCCGACCTGGCCAAGATCCGCCAGGAGCTGGTGCCTCGGCTGCTGCGCTGCGCCGGCCGGATCAGCGCCGACCTGCAGGCCCTAAGCGCGGCGGGGCCGGTGCCGGTCGGCGGGGTGCCCGGCGGCCCGGCCTGAAGGGGCGAGCCGTGGCCCTGACCAGCCCGTCCCCGCCGCCCCGCCCCTCGGCTCAGGCAGCCGTCGATGTCCTCCTGGCGGACGGGACCGCGGCGCGGCTCCGGCCGGTCGGGCCGGGGGACGCCGAGGCGGTCCGGCGGCTCTTCTCCGGGCTGTCCCGGGACAGCCTGGTCATGCGCTTCTTCGGGCCCCACCGGGTAACCGACGCCGAGATCGAGCGGATCTGCGGGCTGGACGGGGTCGACGGGGCGGCCCTGGCCATCGAGGTCGGGGAGGAGCTGGTGGCCCTGGCCGAGTACGACCGGCGGCCGGGGGCCGGGGAGGCCGAGGTGGCCTTCGTGGTGGCCGACGCCCACCAGGGCCGAGGGGCGGGCACCTTGCTCCTCGAGCACCTGGCCGCCTGGGCCCGCCAGGCCGGTGTCCAGCGCTTCGTCGTCGAGACCCTCTCGGTGAACGCCAAGATGCTCGGGGTGCTGCGGGCCGCCGGCTTCGCCCGGCAGTACGAGCGAGACGCCTCGGTGACCCGGGTGGTGCTCGACATCGCCCCGACCGAGGAGGCCCTGGCGGCGGCGGCCGAGCGGGACCGCCAGGCCACGGTCCGCTCCATGCTCCGCCTGCTGCGCCCGCGGTCGGTGGCGGTCATCGGGGCGAGCCGCCAGCCCGGGACCATCGGCCACGAGATCCTCCGCAACCTCGTGGCCTCGGGGTTCACCGGGCCGGTGTTCCCCGTCAACCCCGAGGCCCAGGCCATCGCGGCCCTGCCGACCTGGCCCTCGATCGAGGCCGTGCCGGCCCCCGTGGACCTGGCGGTCGTGAGCGTGCCGGCCCCCGCGGTCCTCGAGGTGACCGAGGCCTGCGGCCGGGCCGGGGTCGGGGCCCTCGTGGTGGTCTCGGCCGGGTTCGCCGAGACCGGGCCGGCCGGCGCCGAGCTGGAGCGTCAGGTCACGCGGGCGGCCCACCGCCACGGCATGCGGCTCATCGGCCCGAACTGCCAAGCTCAACGCCACCTTCGCCCCCGACCCGCCCCGGGTCGGGCCGATCGGCTTCGCCTCCCAGTCCGGGGGGCTCGGCATCGCCATCCTGGCCGAGGCGGCCCAGCGGGGCCTCGGCATCTCCACCTTCGTCTCCATGGGCAACAAGGCGGACGTCTCCAGCAACGACCTGCTCTCGTGGTGGCTCGACGACCCCGAGACGAAGGTCGCCCTGCTCTACCTGGAGTCCTTCGGGAACCCCCCAAAGTTCCGGCGCCTCGCCGGACGCTTCAGCCGGGCGAAGCCCATCGTGGCGGTGAAGAGCGGCCGCAGCCGGGCCGGTACCCGGGCGGCCCGCTCCCACACCGCGGCCCACGCCAGCCCCGAACGGGCGGTCGACGCCCTCCTGGAGCAGACCGGGGTGCTGCGGGTCTCGACGGTCGAGGAGCTCTTCGACGTGGGGGCCGTCCTCGCCCACCAGCCCCTGCCCGCCGGTCCCCGGGTCGGCATCCTCGGCAACGCCGGCGGACCGGGGGTGCTGGCCGCCGACGCCGTGGCCGGCTGGGGCCTCGAGGTCCCCGAGCTCTCCCCCGGCCTCCAGGACCGGCTCCACGCCTTCCTGCCCCCCGAGGCCGGGGTGGCCAACCCGGTCGACATGGTGGCCAGTGCCACCCCCGACCACTACCGCCAGGCCCTGGAGCTCCTCCTGGCCAGCGGGGAGGTCGACGCGGTGATCGTCATCTTCACCCCGCCGCTCACCACCACCGCCGAGGACGTGGCCGCCGCCCTGGTCCACGCCGTCGACCACACCGAGGCGACCCACGTGCCGGTCGTCGCCGCGTTCCTCGGCACCGAACGGGCCCGCCACCGCCTCCAGGCCGCCGTCCGGCCCATCCCCTCCTTCACCTACCCCGAGTCGGCCGCCCGGGCCGTGGCCCACGCCGTCCGCTACAGCCGCTGGCGGGCCACCCCCGAGGACCCCCCGGCGACCTTCGACGACCTCGACCCGAACGGGGCCCGCCAGCTCCTCGCCGAAGCCGCCGAGCGAGCCGACGGGGACCGACGGTCGGCGCCGAGCGACGAGAACGCAGACGAGGACGAAGGGGCCCTGTGGTGGGTGCCACCGGAGGTGGCCTGGGAGGTCCTCGGCCGCTACCGCCTCCCCGGGGTGCTCGGCCACCCCCTGCCCGACCCCACCGCGGCAGCCGCCGCCAAGGCCGGCGCCTCCGGTGGCCTGCCCCTCCTCGCCGGGGTGCTCCGGGACGCCGCCTTCGGCGCCCTCGTCGTCCTCGCCGCGGCCGGGCCCCTCGAGGACCTCGACGACTCGGCCACCCGTGTCGCCCCCCTCAGCCGCAGCGACGCCCGCTTCCTCGTGCAGGGCCGCCGCACCTCGTCCCTCCTGGCCGGCGGCCCCGAGCGGCCCCCCGCCGACACCCAGGGCCTCGAGGAGCTCCTCCTCCGCCTCGGCCGCCTCGCCGAGGACCTCCCCGAGATCGCCACCATCGACCTCAACCCGGTCCTCGCCACCCCCGAAGGCCCCCTCGTCCTCGGGGCCAAGATGGCCGTCTTCGCCCAACCCGCCGAGCCGCTCGGCACCCGGCCCCGGCAGCTGCGCTAGGGGCGCCGCCGGCCGGCGCGGACGACGCTTTGGTCGAACGAGCGCACGCCTGCCTCCTCAGCCCCAGGCGCCAGCGGTTCGGGCCGGCTCGTCGCCGGGACCTCGCAAGGGGGACACCGAGGCGGACGCCGAGGTCGCATTCAGGCCCCGTTCCCGCTGGTGTCCGGCCGGATCCTGGTCAGGGTGCCAGCGGTGTCGTTGAGCACCCATGCTGCGCCATCACTGACGCCGAGCGTGTCGGGCAGGTCGTAGCCCGAGGCCGGGAGCTGCGTTCGGGCGCGCAGCGTCCCCGACCTCAGGTCGAGCTCGGCGACCAGACCACCATCGGACCTGTAGGGAGGGGCGCTGCCCAGCGCCCAGACCGACGTGCCGTCGGTGGCGACGAAGGCGATCGGGAGACCCGTGTCCTGGGCGATCCCCCCCGTCGTCGGATCGAGGCGTACGAGGTCGAGTCCCGGGTACCTGGCGTTCGGGGGGACCGGCAGGTTCAGCGTCACCCACAGCTCGGGCCCTGCCGCCGAAAGGCTCACGACGCGGGTGCCGAGCCGCCGAGCACGCGAGAGGGCCCCTTTCCTCGGGTCGAAGGCCATCACCCAGCCGTTGGCCGTCCCGACCCACACGGTCCCCCCCGTCGCTCCGAGCCCGGTGACCGGTCCATCGGGCCGGGTGAGGATCACCGATCGCGTCACCGTTCCGGTCCTCGGGTCGAGGACGCTGAGCTGAGCGGCACCGGTTGGCTCCCGCACGGCGATCACCACGTGGCCGTCGCTCACGGTCACGAACTGGTCCTTCACACCGGTGTCGCCCTGCGGGGCGATCCCGTGAGGCCCGCCGTCGATGACGGTCGTCGAGGAGATGTGCAGCGTGGCGGGATCGACCCGGAGGAGCTGGTATCCCGCCACGCCGATCTGGGAGGCCAGCACCCACACCGACCCTGCCCCGTAGGCGAGGGCGTTGGGGCACAAGCCGATCGGCACCGAGCCGACCACCTGGGCAGTGGTGGCATCGAGCGCGACCAGCCGGCCGCAGGCGGTCGAGGATGCTGGAGCGCCGTGCTCGAGGACCCAGACGCGCCCGGCCCCAAAGGCGATGTCGGCGTGGTCGGGGCTCACCACCGGCAGGTGCAACGTGGTCACGCCAGAAGCGGGGACCGACGCGGTGTCCCGCGCGACGAGCGGCAGGTCCTTGACGACGAACCGAACCTCCCCGAAGCGCACCACATGGCTGGGGAGCGCGGCGAAGGGCCCGGACCCGACGCGGTGGCGGTGCCCAAGGGTTGCGACGCTCACCAGGGCTGCTGCGGCGAGAACGACGACCGCGGCTGCCAGCGCCAGCCGCTGACGGCGAAGACGGCGTCGCTCGACCCGGCGGGCCCGATCGACGACGAACCCCACCTCCGGCGGCGCCACGGTCTGCTCGACACCGGCAGCCAAGGCCCCGAGCAACGACGCGACGGGATCACGACCCGGGTCGACTGCCATCACGGCCCCTCCTCGGCTTCACGAGCCACCCTGCTCGTCGTCGGCACACCCCAGCAGGCCGGCGAGGGAAGCCCGGCCCCGACTGAGCCACGACTTCACCGTTCCTGGTTTGCTCGCGAGCTCCTCAGCGACCTCCTCGACCGACAAGCCGACGACGTGGTGAAGGACCAAGGCCGAACGCTGCTGGACGGGGACCCTTCGCAGGGCGCGGAGCAGGTCGAGATCCGGTCCCGTGGGACCGCCCGCAGCACCGGAGGCCACCGGAAGTGCTCGTTCACGCATGACACGACGCCAACGCCCGATCGCGACGTTGATCGCGACGCGCCGGACCCACGCCTCGACGTTCTCGTAGCCACCCACCTGATCCCAGCGAACCCAGAGGCGAGCAAAGGCTTCCTGGACCGCCTCCTCGGCTTCCGCCCGGCTGGTGGTGACGACCGAGAGCTGGCCCACGAGCCTCGAGTACGAAGCCCGGTACACGGCCTCGAACCCCTCCCTGCCGTCTGAGCCCCCCTCGCCTCCGCTCGCCACCCGGCATCCCCTTCACCTCGCCCGACCGCACCCACCCCACACGCGTCAAACCCTCAGAAGGTTGCACCAGGATCGGAACGCCCTGTCCGGATGAGCGGGATGACGCCCATGCTGCGCCGCTCGACGCACCAGGCAGGACATGCCGGGCGGGTCAGGGAACCGGAGGTCCCTGGACCCCCGCCCCGTTCGCCGGCCCCGCTCAGCCCGCCGGGGTCGTCTGCGCCTGCCAGAAGCCCCCGGCCCCGCTCACCACGGTCAAGCCTCCGGCGGGCCGAGGACGCAGACCGGCAGGACGGCGTCCTCCTGGACCTGCTGGTAGGTGCCGGGGGGGACGAGCGAACCGAACCGGTCGCGGCTGGCGGGCTGGACCAGGCTGCCGGTGGTCGGGTCGAGGACCAGGGTCTCGCCGATCGCCCCGCAGACCGTTTGGCCGAGGGTCATCTGCTCGGCCGCCCCGGGCACGGCCGCCAGGGACAGGTCGACCCGGGCACCGGCCAGCTCGGCGAGCCCGACCTGGCCGGCGAGGACCTGGCCCTCGTTCACCAGGGCGCCGCCGAGGGCGAAGGGAGTGCTGCCGGGGGCCGGGGCCTGGCCGGAGCGGCCCCAGGCCTGCCAGAGGCCGGCCAGCTGGGCGAGGGCGCCGCTGGGGACGGTCGTGGCCTGGCCCGAGGGCACCGCGGGCACGGTGAGCTGGACCAGGAGGGTGAGTCGCCAGGCCCCGCCCTGGCCGACCGGGGCCGCCTGGACCAGGGTGACCTGGGCACCAGGTTTGGCGACCCCGGCCCCGATGACGCCGTCGACCAGCGACGGGTCCTGGGGCGTCCCGAGGAGCGTCAGCTGGCTGGCCGGCGGGGTCGGGAGGGGATGTCCGTCGAGCAGCCCGGCGGTGTCGGCCCAGAGGGCCGGCCCGGTCTCGGCGGCGGCCAGGCGGGTCGGGTCGTGGGCGGCCAGGGCAGCGTCCCGAGCGGTCCAGAGCTGTTGGAGCACGGCGAGGGGGCTCGGCCCCGTGCCGGTCGCCGCGCCGGCTGCGCCCTGCCCGCTGCCCTGCCCCCCGACCGAGCTGCCCGGGGTCGAAGCCCCTGGGGCCGAGCCCAGGGTGCTCGCCGACGACGGCGGACGCAGGGCACCGGGGGGAAGGCTGGAGCGAGGCTGCCCCTCTTCGCTCGGCGGTCTGGTCCCGCCGGCCCCGGCGTGCGAGGGCGGCGCGCTCCGGGCAGCAGCCCCGGTGGCCGAACCCGCGTCCCGCCGCGTCACCCGAGCCACCTGGCTCCCCCCGAGGACCCCGACCGAGGCCAGGCTGCCCGCCAGGGCCGAAGCGACCACCAGGCCCAGGATCACCAGGGCGCCGGCCCGGGGAGCCCGGATCCCTCCCCGGCTGCGCCAGGACCGGGCCCGCGGCGCCGGCCGGCGCCGACCCTGAGCCCGGGCGCGACCGGTTCGGGGCCGCAGCGACCAGCTCTCCCCGTGCAGGCGGCCGGCCAGGCCGGGGAACCGATCGGCGACGACGTCGAAGAGACCCTCGGCGGCCCCGGGCCGCTCGGCGCCGGGTCGCTCGGGCCCGGACCCGGGGAGGACCGCCGTCGTCCCGCCTGGACGCTGCTGGCTGGGCATGGCCCTGGGCACCTCCACCGAAGGCCATCGGCAGATGGCCCGGCGGCCTTGACCGGCGGACGGGCGGCGAGCCGGCCCGCTGCGGTCCCCCGGGGGCCGGGGTCAGCGGGCCTTCGTGACCGCCGCCTCCTGGTAGCGGCGCCGGCTCTTGGCCAGCTCCTCCCAGGCGGCCCGCCGGCCGCTGAACCCCCCGACCTCGGTGAGCTTGCCCGGCTCGAGGTCCTTGTAGACGCTGAAGAAGTGCTCGATCTCGTCGAGCACCGAGGAGGGCAGCTGCTCGACGTCCTCGACCCCGTCCCAGCGGGGGTCGTGGGCGAGGACCGAGATGATCTTCGCGTCGGGCCCGTGCTCGTCGCGCATGATGAAGAGGCCGAGGGGCCGGACGACGACGAGGCAGCCGGGGAACGTGGGGTCCTCGACCAGGACCAGGGCGTCGAGCGGGTCGCCGTCCTCGGCCAGGGTGTCGGGGACGAAGCCGTAGTCGGCCGGATAGACGGTGGCCGAGAACAGCCGCCGGTCCAGCCGGATGAGGTGCCGCTCATGGTCGTACTCGTACTTGTTCCGACTGCCGGCCGGGATCTCGACGACCACCTCGACGGCGTCCTCGTCGCTCCCCGGCTCGGGTACTACCAGCTCGCCCCCGACACCAGCCTGCTCGGCCATCTCCTCACCTTTCCCTCGTCGTTCCCGGGCCGAGCAGCGCCGACGCGACGGCCCGGTGGGGCGCCCGCCCCACTGCCGGGGCTTGAGCGTAGGGCCACGAGCACCCCTGCCCGTCCAACCCCCGTCGGCCGACCCCGGCTCGAGTGCACCACGAGCGCGACGAGGACCCCTGACCCCTTGGCCGTGGGTCCCCGGAACGGCTAGAACGGCCCCATGGCCTCCAGTCAAGGTCTCCACGAGGAGCGCGAGGTGCTCCAGCCCGCCACGGTGGACCGCCACCGGGCCATCGTCTCGCTGCAAGAGGAGCTCGAGGCGGTGGACTGGTACGACCAGCGGGTGGACGCGGCCGGCGACCCCGAGCTGGCCGCCGTGCTGGCCCACAACCGGGACGAGGAGAAGGAGCACGCCGCCATGACCCTGGAGTGGCTCCGACGGCACGACCCGGTGCTGGACCAGATGCTCCGCACCTACCTCTTCACCGAGGGGTCGGTCCTGGCCGTCGAGGCGGCCCAGAGCAACGACGCCAGCCCCGAGGCCCCAGGGACGGCAGCGGGGAGCGCCGACGGGGACCTCGGGATCCGCAGCCTCCGGGGGGCCCGGTGAGCCGGCGCCGGCGCCACCTGGCGCCCGTCACCGAGGCCGTCTGGGCGGTCCTCGACGAGCAGGCCGCCCGCCGGCTCCGGGGCAGCCTGGCGGCCCGACGCCTGGTCGACTTCTCGGGCCCCCTGGGGTACGGCCACCCGGGGGTGGCCCTCGGGCGGGTGGCCGCCCTGCCGGAGCCGGCCGAGGGGGTGGTGGCCCGGCGCCGGGAGGTCCGGCCCATGGTCGAGCTCGAGGTCCGCTGCGCGCTGGCCCTGGAGGAGCTGGCCGTAGTGGACCGGGGTGGGGCCGACCCCGACCTCGGGGCGCTCGACGAGGCCGCGGGCCGGATCGCCCTTGCGGAGGACCGGCTGGTCTTCCACGGCCTTCCCGAGGCCGGCATCGTCGGGATCCTCCCCGGCAGCCCCCACTCCCCGGTGGAACTCGCCGGGGACGCCGCCAGCTTCCCCAAGGCGGTGGCCAAGGCGGTCGGGCAGCTGGAGCGGGCCGGGGTCGAGGGTCCCTACGGGGTGGCGCTCAGCCCCCAGCTCCACGCGTCCTTGCTGCAGGCCAGCGAGCACGGGGGCTACCCGGTCCTCGAGCACGTCCGCCTGGTGACCCAGGGCCCGGTGGTGCCGGCGGCGGCCCTCGAGGGAGCGGTGGTCCTCTCCCTGCGGGGCGGGGACTTCGAGCTCCAGGTCGGGGAGGACCTGGGCCTGGGCTACGTAGCCCACGACGACCAGCGGGTCCACCTGCTGCTCGACGAGCTGCTGACCTTCTCGAACCACGGCCCCGAGGCGGCCGTGGTCATCGGGGGTCGCTGAGGGCCGAGCAGGGCCGGGACTGAGGGAGGGGGAAGACCATGCGCCTGCCACTGACCGTGGCCGACTTCCTGGACCGCGCCGTCCAGGTCTACCCGGAGCGGACCGCCCTGGTCGACGAGCCGGGCGTGGCCGGTTCCCTGGGGCGGATCACCTACGCCGAGCTGGCCGGCCGGGCCCGCTGCCTGGCCGAGGGCCTCCAGCGCCTCGGGGTGCCCCGGGGCGGGCGGGTGGCCATCGTGAGCCCGAACTCCGGTCGGTTCCTCACCGCCTTCTTCGGCGTCTCGGCCTACGGCCGGGTCCTCGTGCCCATCAACTACCGGCTCCAGCCCGAGGAGATCGGCTACATCGTGGAGCACAGCGGGGCCGAGGTCCTCCTGGTCGACCCCGACCAGGAGTCGCTGACGGCCGGTCTGCCGGTCCGCCACCGGATCGTCCTGGACGGGCAGGCCGTCCAGCCGACCTGGGCGGCGCCGCTGCCCGGGGAGGAGGACGCGGTGGTCGAGGAGGACGACACCTGCTCGATCAACTACACCTCGGGGACCACCGCCCGGCCCAAGGGGGTCCAGCTCACCCACCGGAACTGCTGGCTGAACGCCGTCGTGCTGGGCTGGCACACCCAGCTCTCGGACCGGGACCGCTACCTGCACACCCTGCCGATGTTCCACTGCAACGGCTGGGGCATGCCCTACGGCCTGACCGGCATGGGGTGTCCCCAGGTGGTCCAGCGGAAGGTCGACGGGGAGCAGATCCTCCAGCGCGTCGAGCAGGAGGGGGTCACCTTGCTGAGCGGCGCCCCGGCGGTGGTAGCGGCCATCCTCGGGGCGGCGGCCGCCCGCCTCGAGCGGGGCGAGGCGCTCCCGGGTCGGGACCGGGTCCGGATGGTGGTGGCGGGCGCGCCCCCGCCCTCCCGGGTCATCGAACGACTGGAGACCGAGCTGGGCTGGGAGTTCATCCAGATCTACGGCCTGACCGAGACCTCGCCGCTGCTGACCGTCAACCGGGCCCCGGTCGAGTGGGCGGGCCTGGACAGCGCCGAGCGGGCCCGGCGGCTCTCCCGGGCCGGCACCCCGGCGGTCGGGGTTCGGCTCCAGCTGGCCCCCGACGGCGAGGTCCTGGCGCAGGCCAACCACGTCTTCGCCGGCTACTGGCGCCAGCCCGAGGCCAGCGCCGAGGCCCTGGCCGGGGGGTGGTTCCACACCGGCGACGGGGGCCACTTCGAGGTCGACGGCCCCGAGAACGGGCAGGCGGCGGGCCGGACCTCGCTCGTGATCTCGGACCGCAAGAAGGACGTCATCATCACCGGCGGGGAGAACGTCTCGTCCATCGAGGTCGAGGACTGCCTCTACCAGCACCCGGCGGTGGCCGAGGCTGCGGTCATCGGGGTCCCCGACGAGCGCTGGGGCGAGACGGTGAAGGCCCTGGTGGTCCTGAAGGAGGGGGCGACGGCCACCCCCGAGGACCTCATCGCCCACTGTCGGGACCGCCTTGCCCACTTCAAGTGCCCGACGAGCGTGGAACTGCGGGAGAGCCTGCCCCGGACCGCCACCGGCAAGCTCCAGAAGTTCAAGCTCCGGGCCGAGTACTGGGCGGGGCGGGACCGGCTGGTGAACTAGACCAGGGGGGAGCAGGGGGCGGCCCGGACCGGTCGGCGGCGGGGCCGCTCGGAGCAGCCGGTCGGCGAGGAGGAGGCACGTCGAGGGTGGACGCGCAGCGGTTCTTGGGCATCGAGCCGGTCAGCGACGACCGGCGCTGGTGGCGCCTTCGGGTCACCCCGGCCATCTCCACCCCCGGCCGCTTCCTCTTCGGGGGCTGCGGCCTGGCTGCGGGCATCGTGGCCATCGAGGGGGCGGCGAAGCGGCCGACGGTCTGGGCCGCCGCCCAGTACCTGGCCCACGCCCCGGTCGGGGCGGAGCTGCGATGGCAGGTCACCCTGGCGGCGGTCGGCCGGGCCACCACCCAGGCCCGGGCGGTGGCGGTGCTGGGCGACGCCGAGGTCCTGACGGTGAACGCCGCGCTCGGCCAGGTGGCCGAACCGGACGTGGCCGACCAGGTGTTCGCCGCCCCGCCCGAGGTGCCCCCGCCAGGGGCCTGTCCGCCCCAGGACCGCCTGCCCTTCCCCGGCGAGACGGTCTTCGCCCGGGTCGAGCAGCGCCTGGCCGGCGGCCGGGCCATGGCCGAGCTCGACGGCCAGCCCAGCGAGGGCAGGAGCGCCTGGTGGTTCCGGGTCCCGGGCCACCTCGAACCGTCGGCCGCCACCTTGGCGGTCCTCGGGGACTACGTCACCGGGGGGGTCAGCCACGCCGTCGGCGTGCCGACCGGCAGCCGGAGCCTGGACAACACCATCCGGGTGGTGCGCCTGGTCCCGACCGAGTGGATCCTGGCTGATGTGGCCATCGACGCCACCGTCGGCGGGTTCGCCCATGGTCGGGCCAACCTCTTCGCCGAGGACGGCACCCTGTTGGCGACCGCCAGCCAGTCCATGAGCGTGCGGCGCTGGACCCCCGAGCGCATGGCCCAGCTGGCCAGGGCCATGGACGGTCGGACCGAGGAGCCGGCGCGCTGAGTAGCGGCCCGGCGGTTCAGGCAGCCGGACCGGGCCACGCCCCTGCCGCGAGGGGCAGGCCGGCGCGGAACCCGGGCAGGAGCTCCTCGGCGAGGTCCTCGGGCGCTGCGGGGCGGGCGAAGAGGAACCCCTGGGCGTAGTCGCAGCCCAGCTCGTCGAGGACCTGCAGCTGGGCCTCGGTCTCGACCCCTTCGGCCACCACGGCCAGGCCCAGGCTGTGGGCCAGCCCGACCACGGCCGCCACGATGGCCCGGGCTCCGCCGTCCCGACCCAGCTCGGCGACGAAGCTCCGGTCGACCTTCAAGACGTCGAGGGGGAAGCGCTGGAGATAGCTCAACGAGGAGTAGCCGGTGCCGAAGTCGTCGACGGCCAGGGACACCCCGAGGTCCTTCAGGGCCCGCAGCACCCCCAGGGCCCGAGCGGCGTCCCGCATGAGGGCGCTCTCGGTGATCTCGAAGGTCAACCACGAGGGGGGCACCCCGGCCGCCGCCACCACGGCCTCGACCGTGGGCACCAGCTGGGGATGGTCGATCTGCCGAGCCGAGAGGTTCACCTCCACCACCCCGCTGCCCAGGGTCTGCGGCCCCTCGCCGTGGAGGTCGAGCGCCTCGACCCAGCGGCGCAGCTGCTGGCAGACCTGCTCGAGGACGAGACGGCCCATGGGCACGATCAAGCCGCTCTCCTCGGCCACCGGCACGAAGCGGTCGGGGGCCACAAGGCCCCACTCGGGATGCTCCCAGCGGACGAGGGCCTCGAGGGCCACCGGCACCAGGGTCCGGACCTCCACCACCGGCTGGTAGTGCACCCGGAGCTCCCCCCGGTCCAAGGCCCGGTGCAGGCCGTGCTCGGTGGCCCAGCGGTCCACCACCGCGGTCCGAAGGGCGTGGCCGAACACCGAGACGACCCCGCCGCCCTGGCGCTTGGCGTGGTACATGGCCGAGTCGGCGTCCGAGAGCAGGGCCGTGGCCTCCGGGGAGGAGCTGTCCGTGGCTGCCACCCCGATGCTGGCCGAGACGAAGACCTCGGCCCCGGCCACGACCAAGGGCTCGGCCAAGAGGGCCAGGGCCCGCTCGGCGAAGGCCAGGGCCTCGGCCTCGGCGTCCTCCCGGTCGAAGAGCACCAGGAACTCGTCGCCCCCCAGCCGGGCGATGACCTCGGCCGAGCCGTCGGCCCGGCGGAGTCGCTCGGCCACGGCCACGAGGACCTCGTCCCCCACCTCGTGGCCCAGCGCGTCGTTGATGGCCTTGAACCGGTCCAGGTCGATGACCGAGACGGCCACCGTGCCGGGCTGGCCGGTCCGGCGAGCCAGGGCGTAGGCCAATCGGTAGGTGAAGAGGGTCCGGTTCGGCAAGCCGGTCAGGGAGTCGTGGAGGTACGCCTGGGCCAGGGCCTCCTCGGCCGCCCGGTCGGCTTGTAGGTCCCGCAGGAACCCGCCCACCACCCGACCCTCCGGGCCGTCCAGCACGTAGCCCACCAGGGCCACCTCCAGCTCAGCCCCGTCCCGTCGGCGAACCGTCAACTCCCGAGCCACGGCCAGGTCCCCCGGTCGAAGGCCTTGGAGGTCGGCCAGGAAGGCAGCCCGGCAGCGCTCGGGCACAAGGACCTCAGCGACCGGTTGCCCGAGGACCTCGTGGGCTGGCCAGCCGAGGAGCACCTCGGCTTGGCGGTTCCAGGCCGAGACCCGCCCCTCGGCGTCGCACTCCACGAAGGCGTCCCGAGCAGCCGCCAGGACCGAGCGCAGGCGAGCAGCTGCCAGGTCGCTCCCCTGTCGCTCGACCACGCTCACCCCCTCCCAGCCACGAGTCAGCAGAGGCCGCCACACCCGGCCTCATACCACCCGAGGCATCCCCACTCGGGAACCGTGGGTCGAACTTAACAAAGTGATAGCCCAACAGCCCATCAATAGCGCCCCAACTCCGTGGTAGCGCCGCTGGAGCGCGCCACTCGGTAGCCTCTTCGGGCAGGGTGCCTCCTTCGCGCTTCGACCAGCCCGCCCCGTCGGGTCCCTCCCCGGCTGTTCCCGGACACCGCCCGTCCCGGCAGTCGGCCAGCGTGGCCTTGGCGATCGCCGCCGCTGCGGCCGGTGTGATGCCGGTGTTCCTGACCGGAGCCCTCGCGGTGCAGCTGGAGGCCGGCCTGCACGTGAACGCCACGGCCATCGGCGGGGCGGTGGCCACGTTCTTCGGGACCTCGGCGCTGAGCTCGGTCCGGGCCGGGAAGCTCGCCGAACGGGTGGGCTCCTGGCAGGTCATGCTGGCAGCCATCGGCCTGGCCGTCGCCAGCCTCCTGGGGGCGGGCCTGGCCACCGTCGACCTGCCGGTGCTCCTGGTCTCCCTGGGGATCGGCGGACTCTCGAACGGGGCCATGCAGCCGGCGGTCAACCTCTTGCTCTCCCGCGCCGTCTCGGACCACCGTCAGGGACTGGCGTTCGGCATCAAGCAGGCGGCCATCCCGAGCGCCACGCTCCTCTCGGGCCTGGCCGTGCCAGCCCTGGCCCTGACCCTCGGCTGGCGAGCCGCCTACCTGGCCGCCACCGGTCTGGTCCTGCTCGTCGGGGCGGTCCTGGCCAGCGCCGGCCGGCAGCTGGTGCCCGGCGCGTCGACCCGGCCGGGGACGACGACCCGAGACACGAGCACCCGGTCGGCAATGCCCGATCCCACCCGAGCGGGCCCCGTCCCGACACCCCGCTCTGGGGGTCTCGCCGCCGCCCGGGGCTTCGATCCGCGCCCGCTCGTGCCCCTGGCGGCAGCGATGGCCTGCGCCGTGGCCGCCTCGAACGCCATGGGGGCCTTCGTGGTCTCCGGCGCGGTGCACGACGGGGTCAGTCCGGGCCTCGCCGGGGTCCTCTCGGCCGCCGGCAGCGCCGTGGGCCTCTCGGCCCGAGTGGGCTTCGGCTGGCGAGCCGACCGGAGCGGGGTGCGAGGCCGGCAGGCCTCCCTGGCCCACCTGGGCACCGTCGGCCGCCTCATCGCCGTTGGCGCCCTGGGCTACGCCTGCCTGGCCACCGGCACTCTGCCCCTTTTGGTGCCCGGCGTGCTGGTTGCCTACGGCGCCGGCTGGGGCTACAACGGCTTGTTCAACCTGGCCGTCGTCCGGGCCTACCCCGAGAACCCGGCCCGAGCGACCGGGGTGACCCAGGTCGGCACCTACGTGGGCGGCATGGTCGGTCCCTTGGGCTTCGGCCTCGTCGCCGACCATCTGGGCTTCCACGTGGCCTGGGCGCTGTGCGCCGCCCTGGCCGTCGTGGCCGTGGTCGCCTTCGGCGCGGGCCGCCGCCACCTCGGACGAGCGCCGAGCGGTGTGGCCGGCGAGGACCGTCGGTCCCTGCCCCGCCCGGGCGCGACCCGGTCGCCGCAGCCGGACCGTAGGGTGGGTCCGTGGCGTACGGTGCTCGACATCGGGGGGCTCGGCATCGGGGGCACGCGCGGGTCGTGCGGGGCAGCCCTGCGGCTCGCTGGGCCCACCGGGTGGTCCGGGCGGTGGAGATCCTGGTGGTCGGCGGGCTGGCCGCGGTCCTGGCTCTGGTCGGCGTCCGGCTGGTCGTCCCGCGGCGATCGAAAGAGGAGCTGAGCGCTGAAGGCCACGGGCGCGGCACCCTGGCGGCCAGCGCCGTCCGACACCAGACCACGACCGGCGGTCTGCGGGTGGTCGCCATTACGCCGTCCAACGGCACGACCGGCGCGGCCCCGAACAGCGCCGTGACGGTGCGCTTCTCGGCCCCGCTGGCCCACCGGGTGCCCCTGCCGACCCTCTCGCCCTCGGTGCCGGGCCGCTGGGAGCGACTGGGCGACCGGACCCTGCGCTTCATCCCGAGCCAGGACCAGCTGCCCCTCACGACCGTGACCGTCAGCGTGCCGGGGGGACCGAGCGGGGTCCACAGCGCCACGGGAGGCACCTTGGCGTCCACCGTGACCAGCAGCTTCGAAGTCCGGAACGGGTCGATCCTGCGGCTCCAGGAACTGCTGGCCCAGCTGGGCTACCTCCCCGTCACCTGGACGCCGAGCGGCGAAACGCCCCCAGCGACCGACACCGTCGCCCAGGTCGAGGCCCTCTACGACCCGCCGGCGGGTCACTTCAGCTGGCGCTGGCCGAACACGCCCCCCACCCTGGAGGCCGCCTGGCAGGTCGGGGTGGACAACCATGTGACGGCCGGGGCCATGGTGGCCTTCGAGCGGACCCACGGGCTGCCGGCCTACACCTCCATCCGGCCGATCCTCTGGCCCACCCTCCTGACCGCCCTCTCGGACGGGACTACGAATCCCGAGGGCTACACCTACGCCCTGGTCTCCCAGAAGGAGCCCGAGTCCCTGACCCTCTGGCACGACGGGCAGGTGGTCTTCACCTCGGTGGCCAACACGGGCATCCCGCAGACCCCCACACCGGTCGGCACCTTCTTCGTCTATCTCCGCTACCGCTCCCAGACCATGCGGGGGGTCAATCCCGACGGCCAGCCCTACGTCGACCCCGGGGTGCCCTACGTGAACTACTTCGACGGGTCGGTGGCCATCCACGGGTTCGTCCGCGCCGCCTACGGCTTCCCCCAGAGCCTGGGGTGCGTGGAGCTCCCCCCGGCGAACGCCGCGGTGGCCTGGAAGTGGATCCACTACGGGACGGTCGTGACCGTCCTCCCCGAGCCAGCCGGCAGCAGCGCCAGCTGAGCCCGCCCCCCTCGCCGACTGCCTCCGCCCTTGGCGCCCAGGCTGCTGCTCCGGGGACGTCGGGGCGGTTGGTCGGGGCTGGCCTTTCCCTCACGCCTGGACGGTGACCAGGCTGCCGTAGTGGAGCAGGGCGTAGACCTCGGGGGCCACCGACGGGGGCACCTCGACGCAGCCCTGGCTCTGGGGGAACCCGTAGCGGTCCCGGGGGAAGGCGTGGATGGCGATGTTCCCGGTGAAGTAGTTCACGTCCTTCACGTCAGGGTAGACGTAGGGCTGGCCGGTCACCGTGGTGCCCCGCATGGTCTGCTCTGGGTAGCGGAGGTAGACCGGCCAGGTGCCCACGGGGGTCGCCCCGCCCGGGATGCCGGTGTTCACCAGGGTCCGCAACGCGTCCTGGCCGTCGCTCCAGACCACCAGGGTCTCGGGCTCCTGCTCGGAGACCATGGCGTAGGCGTAGTCGTCGGGGTCCCGCCGGTTCGCCAGGGCGGCGCGCAACAGGGCCTGCCAGAAGGCCGGGGTCAAAGTGGCCTGGTAGGGCGGGTAGCTCCCGCTCTCGAGGCCCTCGACCCGGTCGAACTGGACGATCGCCCCGTCGGTCATGACCCCCTTCGTGCCCGGGGTCCAGAGGGCCCGCAGGCTCGAGGGCACCGACGGCCAGCGCCAGCCGAGGGACTGTGCCAGGGTCATGCCCTCGCCGGCCGCACTCGTGAGGACCCCCACGTCGTCGGGATCCCCGTCGGCGTCGCCGGGCCGGGAGGACCCCGGGAGGGGCTGGAGGGTGCCCGGGGGCCGCAGGGGCAGGTAGCCGAGCTGGGCCAGGAGGTCCTGGGCCAAGCCGATCGACTCGCCGGCCACCACCTGGAACGTCAGCTCGAAGGTCGTCTCGTGCGCCGGGTGGCCGGCCCTCGCTGGCTGCCGGAGGGGCAAGGAGAGCGTCTCTCGGGCCCCGAAGGGGTAGGGGGAGGAGGGCTGGAAGCAGAGCAGGTCCTCCTCGCACCAGCGCCAGCTGCCCGCCACCGGGGGGCTCAGGCGGGCATCGGCCACCTCGACCCCCGACTCGGTGGTCGTCCGCAGCTCGACCGCCTCGGTGGGAGGGACGGGCGCCCCGTCCATCGGAGGGCTGGTGGCGACGACGGCGGGGACCGGGGCGGCGCTGGCCACCCGGTGGACGGCCACGGCCGCCCGCCCCGAGGGCCAGACGACGACGAGCAACCCGACGAGGACCGCCACCAGCGCCACGAGCACGGTGCGCCGCCGCCGCACGGCAGCTCGCCGACGGGCCGCCGCCTTCGCCAGCGCCCGGGCAGCGGCCGGCGAGGTCGGCTCGCCAGGGCGGGATCGGCGGGCCGAGCTCGGGGGTGCCGTGGACCCTGCCACGCTCAGCCCTGCTCCCCGCCGACCGTCCCGTCGGAAACGGATCGCCCGTCGACCACCCGCCGTCTTCCTCGGCCTCGCTGCATCCGCGCCACCTCGCCACTCGCTCCTGGTTCCGGCCGTGCGACACCCGGCATGCCGCCCAGAGCGCCGGCATGCGCGTCGCCGCTCCGGCGCGCGCCAGGGCGCCAGAACCAGCGGCCGGGTCGCCTGGGGTGCCCTCACCCTAGCCAGCCCGACTGCACCGTCGAAGGCAGCCCCACGGAGCCGTTCGCGCCTCCGGCAGGACTCGAACCCGCAACCCGGTGGGTAGAAGCCACCCGCTCTGTCCAGTTGAGCTACGGAGGCCCGGACCGGCAAAGCCGGCCTCCTCAGTTTCCCACGTCCGGCCGCCGGCCCGGCGGACCGTCGGAGATGTGCCATGCTGGGAGGACTTGGTGACCGTAGCTCAGTTGGTTAGAGCGCCAGGTTGTGGCCCTGGAGGTCGGGGGTTCAAGTCCCCTCGGTCACCCCGACGCCCCCGGGCGGTCCGTCTGCGGACGCTGCCCTCCTAGAGCCCTTCGGCGACGCGCCTAAGATGGCGACGCGCCTCTAGCTCAACGGCAGAGCAA
This sequence comes from Aciditerrimonas ferrireducens, assembly GCF_023130475.1. Taxonomy (GTDB): domain Bacteria; phylum Actinomycetota; class Acidimicrobiia; order Acidimicrobiales; family UBA8190; genus Aciditerrimonas; species Aciditerrimonas ferrireducens. The sequence continues at coordinate 341,817 of NZ_JAKHEX010000001.1, read as the reverse complement.
CGGACTCTTAATCCGCAGGTTGGGGGTTCGAATCCCCCGAGGCGCACGGGCCGGAGAGCCGCCTCGCCCAGGCGTTTCTGTCCCTTGCCGTTGGCGTCCCGACGAGCCGGTGGCGGGCCCTCCGGTCATGTCCCTTCGCCAGCCCCAGTGCCGTCCCCGCCGGCTGGTGCCTCGACCCCTCCTCCGGCGCTCGGGCCCGCTGCCCACAGCCTGACCCCGTGCGGCCAACCACTTGGCGGGGCGCGCCCGACGAGGTCCCCTCCCGAAGACCCGTCGCAGGAGCGCGCCATTCTTCGCACCGCCACTTTTCTTGGTTGACTCCAATCTCAGATCCGTTCTAGTGTGAGAGGCGAGCCGGAGGTCGGTGGCAGCAAGAAGCCGGTGAACGCCCCCGCCGAGCCCGGCTCGTCAGCCAGTTCGAGCGACTGGTGCCCGATCCACCACGACCCAGCAGCACTGGAGGCGTCTCGTGTCCGAAGCAGCGTCCGACGGGGCCCGTTGCCCCTTCCTGCACACCGCCGTCGGCGACGGCTCGAACCTGGACTGGTGGCCGAACCAGCTGAACCTGCGGATCCTCCACCAGCACTCCCCCCGGGCGAACCCCCTCGGCGAGGGGTTCGACTACAAGGCCGCCTTCTCGACCGTGGACCTGGCCGAGCTGCGCCACGACATCGAAAGGGTCATGACCACCTCGCAGCCCTGGTGGCCGGCCGACTGGGGACACTACGGGCCGCTCTTCATCCGGATGGCCTGGCACGCAGCTGGCACCTACCGGGTCGCCGACGGCCGGGGCGGGGCGGGCACCGGCGCCCAGCGCCTGGCCCCGGTGAACAGCTGGCCGGACAACGCCAACCTGGACAAGGCCCGGCGGCTGCTCTGGCCGGTGAAGCAGAAGTGGGGACGCCGGCTGTCCTGGGGCGACCTGATCGTCTTCGCCGGCAACTGCGCCCTGGAGTCCATGGGCTTTCGGACCATGGGCTTCGGTGGGGGCCGGGTCGACGTGTTCGAGACCGAGGAGGACATCGACTGGGGCCCCGAGCGGACCTGGTTGGGCGACGAGCGCACCGGGCAGCCCGGGGAGATCGCCGGCCCGTTCGGGGCGGTGCAGATGGGCCTGATCTACGTGAACCCCGAGGGCCCAGGCGGCAACCCCGATCCGCTGGCGGCCGCCAAGGACATCCGGGAGACCTTCGCCCGGATGGCCATGAACGACGAGGAGACCGTGGCCCTGATCGTGGGCGGCCACACCTTCGGCAAGTGCCACGGGGCGGTCGACCCGGCCCGCTACGTGGGTCCGGAGCCCGAGGGCGCGCCGCTCGAGCAGCAGGGCCTCGGGTGGAAGAACACCTACGGGACCGGCAACGGCCCGTACACCTACACGAGCGGCATCGAAGGGCCGTGGACCGCGAACCCGATCCGCTGGGACACGGGGTACTTGGACAACCTGTTCGGCTACGACTGGGAGCTCACCACCAGCCCGGCAGGGGCCAAGCAGTGGGTCCCGACGGACCCCGCCGCCCGGGAGCTCGTGCCCGACGCCCACGACCCGTCGAAGCGGACCCCGCCGATGATGCTGACGACCGACATCGCCTTGAAGGTCGACCCCATCTACCGCCCCATCGCCGAGCGCTTCCACCAGCACCCCGAGGAGCTCGAGCAGGCCTTCGCCCGGGCCTGGTTCAAGCTGACCCACCGGGACATGGGACCGCGGTCGCGCTACCTCGGCCCCCTCGTGCCCGAAGAGCCCCAGATCTGGCAGGACCCGGTGCCCCCGGTGGACCACGAGCTGGTCGACGAACGGGACATCGCCGAGCTGAAGGGTCGTCTCCTGGCCTCGGGCCTGACCATCGCCCAGCTGGTCCGGACCGCCTGGGCCTCCGCCTCGACCTTCCGGCGGACCGACAAGCGGGGTGGGGCGAACGGTGCCCGCATCCGCCTCGCCCCCCAGCGCGACTGGCCGGTGAACGACCCCGCCGAGCTGGCGGCCGTGCTGTCGGTCCTCGAGGGCATCAAGGCCGGCTTCGACCAAGAGCAGCGGGGTGACAAGCGCATCTCCCTGCCCTTCGTGCCCGGACGCACCGACGCCACCGAGGAGCAGACCGACGCCGAGTCCTTCGCCGTGCTCGAACCCCGAGCCGACGGCTTCCGGAACTACCTGCGGCCCGGCGAGAAGCTGCCGCCCGAGCACCTGCTGGTCGAGCGGGCCTCCCTGCTCGGGTTGAGCGCGCCGGAGATGACCGTCCTGCTCGGTGGTCTGCGGGTCCTCGGTGCGACGAGCGGTAACCGGCCCCTCGGGGTCCTCACCGACCGGCCTGGCGTGCTCAGCACGGACTTCTTCGTCCACCTGCTCGACATGGGCACCGTCTGGTCACCCTCGATGACCGAGGAGCACGTCTACGAGGGCCGGGACCGGGCCAGCGGCGAGCTGCGCTGGACCGCCTCGGCCGTCGACCTGGTCTTCGGGGCCAACTCCCAGCTCCGTGCCATCGCCGAGGTCTACGCCGCGAGCGACGCCCAGGAGAAGTTCGTGGCCGACTTCGTGGCCGCCTGGGACAAGGTCATGATGGCCGACCGCTTCGAGGTCGCCTGGCGCTGAGTCCTGCTTCCGCTCCCGTCCCACCGTGCGGCCCGGGGGCTCCGGCCAGGACGGCCGGGGCCCCCGGGACCCTCCCCGTCGAGGGTCCAGCGAAGGCCCCGTGCCGAACCATCCATCGGGGGGATCCCGCGGCTCGAGACGGTGGCGGCGATCACCGCTGACAGCGAGGCGACCGGCGGCCGGATTGCTGCGAAGGGCCTCCTGCCCGAGGCCCAGGCTGCTGGCTCTGGCGGTCCGGGTCTCGGTGGGAGGACGCCCAGTCACCACCCTCGCCTCCGATAGGCATCGCGACGGTGGTCGATGTCAAGCACGTACACGGTCCGGGTCTCGTCGTCGATGCGGTAGCGGACCCGGTACTCGCCGCGCCGAGCCCGCCACTGCTCGTCGAAGGGTTTTCGAAGCGGTGCCCCTACTCGACGGGGGTCCTGTGCGAGCGGGCCAAAGACGAACTCGACACAGGCCGCAGCGACCGCCTCGGGGAGGTCCTCGGCCAAGCACCGCGCCGCACTCCGGGCCACGACGACCCGGTGGCTCACCGGGACCGTTGGTGATGGTGGCGGGAGACGAGGTCTCGGACCGCTCGCTCATCGAGCACTTCCCCCGCGGCGATGTCCCGCTCTGCTGCCCGCAAACGGTCCTGGGCGTCAGGATCAGCGAGCAGCTCCAAGGTGGCCTCGATCGACTCGAGATCCTCGGCGGCAAGCAGCACCACGTATGCGCGCCCATTCCTGGTGATCTGCACCCGCTCGTGGGTGGTCGCCACCTCTTCGGCGATCTCGGACAGCCGGGCCTTCACCTCGGACAGCGGCAACGTCGTCATCGACCAGAATCATAGTCTGTATTGCGCTCCAGGCAACCAGGCCAGGGAGGTTGCCGCTGGTGCCCATGGATGAGCGCACCGCCGAGCCGTGCTTCTTCGACCTGTCGGATGGCCACGGCTACCCCGGCGTGCCGCCCGGGGCGGTGGGCGCTTCGCCGCCTGCGCCGCTCCCCGACCCTGTCCCAACCGCCATCCGCCACCCGCCGCACCTCGACCTCCCTTGGACCTCCACCGCTGGGTCGGCCACCCTCACCGACAGCGCGCGGCACCGACCGGCGCCCGGGCCGACGGGAGCGGGATGCGGCACCGGCCTCCCCGCTTTCTGCTCCTGCCCGCTGTGCTCGTCGAGGTGGTCGACGGACAGCGTGCGAATGCTTTCGTGCGCAGTCCGGTCGATCCCGGACACCGATTCCGGATGATCCCGGACACGGGTTCCGACTGAAGACGGACACGCGTCCCGGCTGATCCCGGACGGTTGGGCGGTGGCGGTGGTCCACCAGTTTGGGCACGCGGTCCTCAACAGTAACGGGCTGTCAGGTTCGTCGTGTTGAGGAGGTCCGCGTGCCCGGGAAGAGGCTACCGATGAGGAAGATCAGCGAGGTTCTGCGCTTGCGGGCGGAGGGCCTCTCGATCAGGGAGATCGCCCAGAGCGTGGGTGCGGGGCGCACCACGGTGGGCGAGTACCTGCGCCGGGCAGAGGCGGCCGGGCTGGCCTGGCCGCTGCCCGAGGGTGTTGGCGCCGAGGAGCTCGATGCCCGGCTGTTCCCGCCGCCGGTGGCGGCGCCGGGCGCGCTTCGCCCGGTGCCTGACTGGCGCGAGGTGCACCGGGAGCTGAAGGCCCGCAAGGGCGTCACCCGCCGACTGCTGTGGCTCGAGTGGCGCGAGACGCATCCCGACGGGTGGGGTTACAGCCAGTTCTGCTGGCACTACGAGCAGTGGTTGGGCGCCCAGGACGTGGTGATGCGCCTGTCCTACGCGGCTGGGGAGCGGATGTCCGTGGACTTCTCGGGTGATCGAGCCTCCTGGTTCGATCCTAAGAGCGGCGAGCGTCACGACGCGGAGGTGTTCGTGGCCGTGTTGGGCTGTTCGGGCAAGCTCTACGTGCAGGCCACGGCCAGCCAGGACCTCGCCTCCTTCGTCGGCGCGCACATCGGGGCGCGGGAGTTCTTCGGGGCCTCCCGGCATGGATGTGGGTCATCCGCTGGGATTGCCGGCACGTTCATGTGGCAGGACATGCTTGATCGGGCCTACCGTCAGCATGACGAGCGCGAGCGCAGCGTTGGCGGAGTGCAAGCCGTAGGCGCGGTTGACGATCATCTGGACGCGCCGGTTGAGCGCCTCGTGGCGCGCGTTGTTCACCCCCAGGCGAACCGCGGCTGCGTTGGGCTTTCGAGCAGAAGCGGTCGAGGAGCTGGCCGACCTCGTCGGGCGTCAGGCCCCCTGGAAGACGGCCCGAAGGGCCTCTTTCAGTCCGTAGGCGCGCCAGACTGCCCCGCCGTGGCGGCGCAGGCGTCGCAGCGTCGCCGCCTGCTCGTCGGAGAGGTTCTCGGGGTTCTTGAGCAGGCACCACCGGGCCCCTTTGAACCGTCTGGCAGCTCCTTCGTCCACCTTGCGCATCTCTTGCCAGTGCTGACGGCGGACCCGGTCGAGGGCTTTGGTGGCCAGTGCGACGACGTGATAAGGGTCGTAGCAGATGACCGCCTTCGGCGCGTGGTGCTCCTTGCGGACGGACTTCGCGTACCCCGCCATCATGTCCATCGACACCGCCCTGATCCGCCCGGCGCGCCCTTCACCGAGCTCGTCGAAGAAGCTGTCGAAGCTGGCGGTGTCCCGGCCCTCCTTTCCCCAGACGACCTGGTTCTTGCGGTGATCTGACACGAGGGTCAAGAACCGGTGGTGCCGACGCCACGAGACCTCGTCCACCCCGATCTCGAACAGGTCCTCCAAGCGGGCGGGGTCGAGCTTGTCGCCCATCACCCGGGTGATGATCCGCCCGACGGTGTCCCAGTCGATGCGCACCAGCCGGCAGATGGTGCTCTTGTCCGCCGTCGTCGCCAGGAAGCCGACCAGGTCTTCGAAGTCCCCGGTGAAGTGCGATCCTGCCCGGGCTAAGGGCACCCCCTCGGTCACCACCCCATGGGCGGGGCACGAGAGCCGGCGGAGGCGAGCGCGGACCTCGAGGCGCCAGGCGCCAAGGTCCAGGTGGCGCCAGCGCGACTTGACCGGCCGAGTGTCGTGGCGGCTGGCGGTCTTGAAACCACAGTGCGGACAGCACAGCAACCTGCGGCGCAGCGCCACGGTCACAACGACCGTGCTCTGCCCGAACGCCACGAGGCGGACCCACACGCCCTCCAGGCTCAGAAGGCGAGAGAATGCGGCGGTGACGCGCATCGGGGGCCAGCTCCTTCCGGTCGGCTCCAAGCACCGCCGAAAGTAGAGCCCCCGAGCGCGTCACCCCTGTCGGATCGGGCAGTGACCTGCGGCAGGCTGGCCCGTCAGCCTGCCTGGATGCCCCAGAGCAGCCGGCGGGTCGGAGTCAAGGTGGAGCGCCCCCAGGCGTAGCCGAGGACGAACGACCTTGGACCCGACATGGCGCCGGCTGCTACCCCCCACCTCCCTCCCAAACTCCAGTGATCAGGCGATGTCCATGCTCACCGGTTCCTTACCGGCACCCACATCGATGCCGGAAGAGCCCTTTCTTCCCAGACTGGGACATCGTCGCCAGCGACGCGGTCGCCATCCTCCGAGCCGCAGCCGGCCACGACCCCTACGACCGCCGGCTCTTCGACCTCATTGGCGAGCTGTCCACCAGAAGCGATGAGTTCCGGGTCCGTTGGGCAGCCCACGACGTGAAGTTCCACTGCAGCGGCACCAAACGGCTCCACCATCCCCTCGTCGGAGACCTCTCCCTCGGAGTCGAAGCCCTCGAGCTCCCTGACGACAGCGGCCAGCGCATCCTCGTCTACACCGCCGAGCCGGGGTCTTCCTCGGCAGACGCACTCACCTTGCTTGCAAGCTGGTCCGCCACGACTGGCGAACCCGCGCACGGCGAACTCGAGCGCTGACCGGCGCGTACAGAGCCTCCGGGCATCGACCCCGCCCCGCAGCAGCAGGCCGAACGCCCGCTGGATCCCCGCCATCGTCCTCCAGCCACGCCCCCAGCGTGTCCCACCGGTGGGGGAGGCTCACATCCCCCTGACGCCGAGGGAGACACCACCGCAGCATCTGGCGGACCACGTCCGGGCCCGGTCCCGTCGAGCTCTCGTTGATCCGTGCCGTGCATCCCGGCGCCGAAGGAGCGCCCACGCACGAGCAGCCGGGAGGAGGTCGTCGACCCGCCGGTCGCCGAGCCGCGATGCCTCATGGGCTCAATCGTCTCGGGCGTCCTCCCTGCGGACCTGTCCAGAAGGCACCCTGACCCGCCCCGCAAGACCCGCCCGAGAAACCCGCATCTCCGCCGAGCGCCGAAACGAAAAACCGCTGGTCAGGCCCCTCCACGAGGTGCACGCCTGACCAGCGGTCTTGGTGGCGGGGGCTGGATTTGAACCAGCGACCTTCGGGTTATGAGCCCGACGAGCTACCAGACTGCTCCACCCCGCGGCGACGAGTTCTACTCTAGCAGCTCTGGGCGGCCCCTCCCGACGAGGCTCGCCGCCTCCCCGGGCTGGGGCTGGAACAGACCGCTTCGGGCGCCGCTGCTGCCCGTGCCAGAGGTGCTGCTCCCGGTCTGCCCGCTGGTGCCGCTGCTGGCGGCGGCACTGGCGGCAGGGCTGGTCGTGGCCCCCGAGTCAGGAGCTGCCGCGCTGCTCTTCGCGCTCCCCGAGCTGTTCGGCTCGGAGCTGGTGGCTGACGCCTGGCTCGTGGAGGCGCCGGCGGTCGTGCCCTGGCTGCTCGGCTGCGAGCTCGCACTGCTTGCGCTGCTGGCCTGGCTGGTGCTGCTGCTGCTGCTCGGGGTGGCCGTGAGAGCAGCCAGCTGCTGGAGGACGGCCTCGAGGGCGCTTTGCTCCTGGCCGTAGCCCGTGAAGTTGCCGTTGCGCAGGTCCTGCTGGGCTGCCTGCTCATCGGCCAGGGCTTCGGCCACCAGGTGCTGGATCTCGGCCGTCTGGGTGGTGCTGTGGCTGCTCGGGGCCGGGTGGGCCTGCTGGGTCCGGGGCTTCGTGGTGCTCTGGGTCGCCCCAGGGACCTGCAGGCCGGGAAGGACCTGGGCCAGGGCGTCGTCGAGGGTGCTGGCGATCCCGACCCGCTGGCCACCGGTCGGCTCGGCGAGGACGGTCAGGACCGCCTGGAAACTCTGGGTGGTGCTGTGGGCCGGTTGGACGTAGAGGGCACGGAGGTACACGACGTCAGGCCCGAGGGGGACGGACTCGAGCCGGCCGAGGAGCACGGTGGCCCCGTCCCGATCGAGCTGGCCGATGGTCCTGGTCACCGCCGAGGCCGAGCGGGCCTGAGCGGCCGCCAGGGCCGGGGCGTCGAGCTGGGCGCCCCGGGGCAGGCCGATCAGCCGCAGGGCGCCGGGGCCGTCAGCGAACGCCGACGGTCCGGACTCCGCGGCCAGCAGGCCGGCCAGGGTCTCGCCTTGGACGCCGCCGGTGCTGACCGGCACGAGGGGTTCGAGCTGTTGGAAGCTGGGCCGGGTCTGACCGGGCAGCTGGACCACCTCGGGGAGGGGCAGCATGGGCTCGAGCTGGCCGGTCGGCACGAGGAGCCCGAAACCATCCCGCACCTCGACCGGCTGGCTGCCACTGCTCGGGGGGCCGGCCCCGGGGTCGGGCGCCACCGTCCAGGTGCCTTGGCCCTCGAGGACGGCGCTGGCCGTGCCGAGACGGTAGATCCCTTCCATCTCGGCCTGCACCAGCAGCGCGCCCGGGGGGTAGACGAGACGGCTGCGGACCGCCGCCGGCAGGGCCCGAGCCGGCAGGAAGAGGCCCGGGTAGGCCCGTCGCCAGCTGGCAAGCAGCGGGTTGTGCGGAGCCAGGTCGTAGAGCCGCACGGTGCCGGTCACGGCGTCGGTGACGACCACGGCCGCCGGCCGCACGAGGTCCGACGCCGGCTGGAGGCCCGTGCCCGGCGGGAGCAGGCTGCTGCCGACCGGGGCGGCGCCCGGGTAGTTGGCCGAAGTGGTGTCGGCGTCCTGGACCCAGTCGACGTGCCCGTCCACCACCACCGGGTAGGGGCTGCCGTCGAGGGTCAAGAAGGGAGCGACCAGGTGGGCGGCGGCGGCCACGTCCCGGTGGAGCAGCAGACGCGAGCGGGCGGTGACCCCGTTCGACAGCAGGAGGTCCAGGTCGCCGAAGCGCAACGAGAAGGCCGCCTTGACGAGGAACGACCCGAGAGCCACCCCGCCCCCGTTGGCCTGCGTGGCCGGCACGACCACGTAGGAGGCTTGGGCCCCGGGCACGGCGACCCCCACGTTCACCGTGGGGTCCACGAGGTGCAGGGCCTTGGGGTCGGTCTCCAACAGGGGCTGACCGGCCGAGCCGGCTTCGGTGGCCGGGGCCTCCACCAGACCGTCCCCGTGGGTGTCCCGCAGGTGGGTGGCGGCCCACCCGGCGTGCTTCACGGTGGCGTCGTCGGCCTCGTCCGCCCCGACCACCACGGGGGCACCCCCGCCCGAGGACCCCGGTTCCAGGCTGAGCCCGACCACGGTCGTGCCCGGTGCCGCTCGGCTCCGGAACGCCCCGGCGGTCTCGGCCGGATCCCAGAGCCAGGCGTCGCGCAGGCTGGCCATGGCCTGGTCCAGCTCGGCCTGGCTCACGCCGCTGCCAGCCGGCAACGTCGCCTGTTCGACCGACCCCAGACCGTAGGCGGCGCGGGTGGCGGCGACCTCCCGGGCCACGTAGGGCCGCTCGGCGGCCAGCGGGTTCGGATCGACCTTCAAGGCTTGGAGGACCGCCGGGTAGAGCGCTCCTGCCCCCAGGGCCCCGATCACCCACACCCCGAGGGCCACCACCGGCAATCGCCAGGTCCGCTGCCAGAGGTTCCAGAGGGCCACCAGGGCGATGCCCCCGCAGATCAGGGCCAGGAGGGTCAGGGCGGGGATCCGGGCGTGGACGTCGGTGTAGCCCACCCCGTGCAGCGGCCCGTCGGACGACAGGGCGAGGCGGTAGCGGGCCAGCCAGTAGCCGGCGCCCTTCGCCAGGGCGGCCACCACCAGCAGGACCGAGAGCTCCGCCCGGACCGCCGGGGTGCTCCGGGGTGCTCGCACCCCTCGCCCCAGGGCGATCCCGCCGGTGGCCACGGCCACGAGGGCGCTCAGGACACCCAGGATGACGCTGCTCGCCAGCACCCAGTCGGCCACGAAGGAGAGGAAGGGCAGCCGGTAGACGAAGAAGCCCACCGGCAGGTGGAACTGGGCTTCCCTTGCCGGCAGGCCGGTCCCGTCCCGCCAGAGCAAGAAGGCCTGCCACTGGCCGGCTGCCGACCAGCCGGCCAGCAGACCGCCGAGCAGCCCGCAGACGATCGGTAGGGCCCAGGGATGCCCGAGAGCCCATGCCCGAGCGGCTCGCACCCCCCGGGGCGGGTTCCCCCCGAGCGCCGCCTCGCTCGGGGCGTGACGCACCAGCGCGCCGAGGGCGATGGCGGTGGCGAGACCGAAGAGGCCACCGAAGACCCCGAAGAGGACCAGCTGGGTCTCCAGGGTGCGCCGCCAGACGGCGCCCTGGCCAACGGCGGCGAACCAGAGGTCCTCGGTGTAGGACTCGGCTGCCCGGTGGGCCAGCAGCCCCACGAGGACGAGCAGGACGACGACCACCAGGACGACGCTGCCGGCCCGGTGGCCCACCCGTCCCGGGGTCGGGAGGTCCTCGGGAACCCGCACGGCGGGCAAGCCTACGAGGAGGCCGGCACCAGCAGGCAGCGGCAGCCGGGGTGGGCAGGGGGCCGGGCGTGCCCGGTCGGGAACGGGGCCCCGGCGCCGATCGGGCCGGCCAGGGCGTTGTCGTCGCAGTCCGCGCAGGCCCCACCGTCGTCGTCCACCACCCAGCGCAGCGTGCCCGTCCCGGCGCCCTCGAGCTGGCCAGCGCTGAACGCCGCCACCAGGTGGTCCACCGCCAGGGCCTCCACCCGGCCGCCTTTCCACTCCCGGAAGGCTGCGCCGATCCGTTCGGCCAGGCCCTGGGCCGCCTCGGGGTCCTCCGGGGCCGGCAGCGCCTCCCCCGACTCGGCCTCGTCCAGCAGCCGCCGTCGCAGGCTGGCCACGAGCGCCCCCGCCAGCTCCCGGGCGGCCTCCTCGGCCCGATGCTCGAACCGGGCCCGCTCGGCGTGGACCGAGTCGTCGCTGGCCGATCGCTGGAACCCGTAGCCGGCGACCAGTGCCTCCCGCAGGGGGCCCCGGCTCGCCTCGACGTAGCGGGCCAGGTGCTCCTCCAAGGCCGGGAGCAGAGCCGGCCGCTCCTCGCTGCGGACCGCCCGACCGGTGGCGTGCCGCAGACGGTCCAGGACGTCGTTCTGGTCGTCTTGCAGGCAGCGCTTCAGCCGCCGGGCCAGCAGCTGCTCCAAGGGTCGCAGCAGGTCGTCCCGCTGGCCCAGGATGGCCAGGTCGTCGCCGGCCACGCCGGGGCCCGCGGGAGCGCCCCCCGTCTCGGTGGTCGCCGTCTCGGCGACCGGGGGCTCGGTCGCCGCGGGCTCGATGGTCGTCGTCTCGACCGGTTGCTCCTTGGGCGGTTCGGCCGTCGCCGCCGCCGCTCCCCCGCCGGCGGGCTCCTCCGTCTCGGGTTGGCCGTCCGACGCGAGGCCGACAGCACGCCGCGGCCGAGGGACCGCCCCGGTCTGCAGGAGCCGCACCGCCGGCTCCTCCCCCCCCGGCGGCTCGACCGCCGGTGCCGGGCTCGGCTCCGCGGGGTCCTCGGCCAGGGCCACGCCCCCGGGCCGCCGCTGGCGGCCCGCCCGGAGCCGGGCGAAGAGGGCGTCGACCTCGGGGCGCCCACCACGGGTCCGGCCCCGAAGCCCTGCCCCGACCGCCGGTTCGGCCCCACCGGCGCCCCTGGGCGTCGCTCCGCCGTCGACGCCCGTGTCGTCGGCCGCCTCGTCGGCCACCCCGGCCGGATCCTCCCCCCCGGGTGCGAACACCGGCTCCTCGGCCTGGGGCAATCGCCCGACGCCCCGATCGGTCCTCGCCGCCGGGTCAGCTGCGTCCGCCGCCTCGTCGCTGGCCGTGCCGGGCCCGACGACCTCCGGCCCGACAGTCTCCGGGGCAGCGGTTTCCGGGGCAACGGCCCCTCGGGCAGCGGCCTCTGAACCGGCAGTCTCGGAACCGGCGGCCTCGGGGTCGATCGGGCTCGGGGGTGCCGGGCTGGGGTCGGCCGCCCGAAGCTCGGCGGCGTCGGGCCGCTCGGCCTGGCTCTGCGCGCGGCGAGGCCCAGGCCCGCCGGCACGCGGGGCGCTGCGCTCGGCCCCCCCGGGGCCCGTGGCCCCTCCCTGGGATTCCTGAGGCATCGGCTCGGCCTCGGCCTCGAGGGCTGGCGGGTCGGCCTCGAGGGTCTGGAGGACCTCCTCGGCCGCGGTTCGGGCGGCCCGGACCGCCTGGGCGACGGCCTGGCGCCCCGAGCGCAACCGGGCCAGCTCCGCCCGGGCCTGCTCACGGCGGCGCTGCAGGTCGGCCAGGACCCGGTTCCGGAGCTCCTGTGCCTCTTGGACCATGGCCCGGGCCTCCTCCCGGGTTCGTGCCAGGAGGGCCTCGGCCGACGCCTTGGCCTCCGCCGCGCTGGCCTCGGCCTCCCGCTGGGCAGCCTGGCGGATCTGGGCGGCCTTCTCCTCTGCCTCCTTCACCACCTCGGCCGCCGAGGCCCTGGCAGCCTGGAGCAGGCGTGCCGCCTCCCGGCCGAGGGCCGCAGTCAAGGTCTCCTCGTCCACTGGCGGGTTCGCCGCCCGCCGCTCGGCATCGGCCAAGGCTCGCTGCAGCTCGGCCTCCCGGGCAGCCGCGGCCTGGAGCTCCCGGGCCACCTGCTCCTGGAGTGCCCGGACCTCGGCCGGGTCGTAGCCCCGGCGGGCCGTCGCAAAGGTCCTCGCTCGCACCTCCTCGGGGCTGAGCCGGCCCAGGGAGGCCACCAGGGGCCGGGGGTCCTCGGTCATGGCCGTCCAGCCTACGACGCGACGACCCGCAGGCCCGGGACCTCGCGGTGCGAACCCGGAGCGGAACACGACCATTGCTCCGGGCCGGCCAGGGGCCGCCTCGGCTCAGGACCACGGCGAGGACGGCCACTGGGCGGGCACGGCGTGGCCCGCGGGGCCTGGCGGGGGTCCGTGGGCCGCTGGCCCCAGCCGCCCACCCAGCCGCCGGAGGTCGGCCAGCGCCTGGGCCAAGGAGCGGACCCCCAGGACCCGAAGACCCCGGTGCGCCACCGCCTCGGCCTGGCCGACCTGCGCCGCTGGCACGAGGAAGTAGCGGGCACCGGCCCGCTCGACCGCCACGGTCTTCTGGGGCAGGCCCCCGATCTCCCCCACGGCACCGTTGGGGTCGATGGTGCCGGTCACCGCCACCACCTGCCCGCCGGTCAGGTCGCCGCCAGCCAAGCGGTCCAGGATGCCGAGGGTGAAGGCCAGACCGGCCGAGGGTCCCCCGATGCCGTCGCTGGCAAGGACCAGGCGCCGGGGGAGCTGATAGAGGGGCTGGGTGCCCATGCCGTCTGCGGCCGGTCCGGTGTCGTAGGGCACCCCGAGGAGCGGTTCGACCCGGCCGTCGACGCGTTGGCGACCCAGTCGGAGCCGGATCGGGCGGAGCCGAGTGGGGTGGGCCACGGTGCCGACCTCCAGGACGACCGTCGCCGACCGCCAGATGGGCGTAGGCCGGGGTGCCGGGCACCAAGGCGAAGAGGACCACGCCGACGTCGCGTTCGGGCACCGGCAGGCCCAGTTGCCGCAGGGCCACCGCCTCGGCGGTCAGCTGGGCCTCGGCCATGTCGACCTGGCCCTCGGCGACCAGCTCGCTGCTCGGCAAGCCCCCGGTCAAGGCGCTGGCCGGCACCACCTGGGTGGTGGAGCTCAGCTGGTCCCAGAACCAGGACAGGGCGGTGACCGGCTCGACGCCCACGTCGGTGAGCAGGAGCTGGCCCTGGACCCGGGCAGCTTGGCCACCGGGCACCGAAATGAGGCCGGTCACCGGCTGCGCGACCCCCGGGACGAGGGCGTAGTCCCCCAGCTGGATCCGGCTGGCCACTGCGCCGGCCAGCACGACGAGCACCAGGGCCACGACGAGGACCACGAGCCAGCGCGAGGCGCGTCGCCGCTGCCGGTGGCGGGCCCGCCCGCGGGTCGGGCTCACTAGCCTCGAGGGGGTGGTCATCGGTGGCTGAGGACGCGGGGGCACCGCAGGGGGCTGGGCCCGATGGAACTGGCGGCGACCCGCCTGCCGCCTCGTCGGCCAGCCTCAGCGCACCGGCCCGTCGGCGGGTCGCCGTGCTGGCCGGCCACCGCGGTGACGAGGCCGAGGCCCGACGCCTGCTCGAGGACGAGGACCCGACGGTGCGCGCCGCGGCCCTCGGGGCCCTGGGCCGCCTGGGTCGCCTGGATCCCTCGGCCCTCGGCCGGGCCCTCCAGGACGCCGACCCGCTGGTGCGACGACGGGCCTGCCGCCTGGCCTGGCAGGCCGGGGGCGCCGAACGGCGGATCCAGCGGGACCTGATCGTCTCCCTGGTGGCCTGCCTGGGCGACCCCGACCCCCTGGTCGGGGAGGAAGCGGCCTGGGCCCTCGGCGAATTGATCGGCCAGCCCCCCGAGGACGACTGGCACAACCCCGCTGCGGACCCTCCCCCTGCCCTGCGCAGCGACGTGGTCACGGCGCTCGTGGTCGTCGCCCGGGACCCGAGCGACCCCCGCCGCCAGGAGACGGCCGTGGCCGCCCTGGGGGCCATCGGGGACCCCGAGGGCCTGCCGGCGGTCCTCGAAGCACTCGGCGGCCGGCCGCCCTTGCGCCGACGGGCGGCGGTCGCCCTGGCCGGGTTCGACGATCCGGTGGTCGAGGAGGCGCTGCGCCGCTGCCTGGAGGACCGGGACTGGCAGGTGCGGGAGGTGGCCGAGGAGCTGCTCGGCCTGGGGCCGGGCGAACGTCCAGGGGGCGACCTCTCCGAGTCGCCGGGCGGAGGGCCGACTCACTCGTCCTCGAGGAACAGCCCCCGGGCGGCGTCCAACGTGTCCAAGCACCGACCGGCCCCCAGCACGACGCACTCCAGGGGGGCGTCGACCACGTGGACCGGCACGGCGGTGGCGTCGGCCAACCGGCCGGCCAAGCCCTTCAGCAGCGAACCGCCCCCGAGGAGGTAGATGCCCTGCACGATGATGTCCTGGGCGAGCTCGGGGGGGGCGTCGCCCAGGCAGTTGACCGCGGCCTCCACGATCTGGCGGACCTGGTCCTCGAGGGCCTCACGGACATCCGCGGGATCCAGGACGATCGTCTTGGGCATGCCGGTCATGAGCTCCCGCCCCCGCACCTCGGCCTTGGCCTCGCCGTCGTAGGGCGCGGCCGAGCCGATGGCGATCTTGATCTCCTCGGCCGTCCGCTCCCCCACCGCCAGGCCGTACTCCCGCCGGATCCAGCCCTGCACGGCGGCGTCCAGGTCGAACCCCCCGAGGCGGATGGCCCGCGAAGAGACGACGCCGCCCAAGCAGATCACTGCCGCCTCGGAGGTTCCGCCCCCGATGTCGACCACCATGTTGCCGACCGGCTCCTCGATGGCCAGGCCGGCCCCGATGGCCGCGGCCATGGGCTGGTCGATGAGGAAGACGGTCGAGGCCCCGGCCCGCCGCGCCGCCTCCCGGACCGCCCGGCGCTCGACGGAGGTGATGGCCGAGGGCACACAGACCAGGACCCGCGCCCGGCTCAGGCGCGAAACGCCGGCCCGCTCCAAGACGAGGCGAATGAGGCGCTCGGTGATGTCGAAGTCGGTGATGGCCCCCTGCCGAAGCGGCCGCACCGCCACCACGTAGCCGGGGGTCCGGCCGATCATCTGCCAGGCCTGGTGGCCCACCGCCAAGGCCTCGTTCGACCGGGTGTTCAGGGCGATGACCGTCGGCTCGTTGAAGACGATGCCCTTGCCCCGGACGAAGACGAGGGTGTTGGCCGTTCCGAGGTCGATGGCGATGTCCTTGGCCACGGGCGACGTCCTCCCCGGTCGCGGCGTCTGGTCCTCGTGGGGGCTCGGCCCCGGTCCGGGCCATGCTAGGACCTCGCTCGGTCGTCGTCACCCCCCGTCGCCATCCAGGGGCGACCGCCGCCGCGCCACCCCCGCCAGTATCCTTCGACCGATGGCCAGCGGCGATCCGTTCACCGACGGTGAGCTGCCGGAGGACCAGGGCGATGACGAGCCCCTGCGGGGGTGGTTGCCTCCCGAGGACCGGCTCTGGCGGCACCCCTCGGAGCTCGCCAACCAGGCCAGCCCCGAGCGGCGAAGCCAGGAGGGCCTGGACCCCTCGGAGCTGCCACCCCTCGACGAGACCCTGGCCGAGCTCGCCGCCGCCAACGACCCGGGCCCGGGCGACCACCCCCTGCTCGGCACCCGGCTCTTCGACGCAGGACGCCCCGGAACGGGCCGGCTGGGGGCAGGCCGAGCGGGGGCCGGCCGAGCGGGGGCCGGCCGAGCGGGGCCTGTCCGCTTGGGCCCCGGCGCTCGGACGGTCACGGCCCTGGTCGCCCTCGTCGCGCTGTTAGCCCTGGTCAGCGCGACCGGGTTGCGGGTCCACGGGTCCGGGCAGCCCGAAGCCACCTTGGTGGCGACCCCGGCCCGGCTGACCACCGACACGACCGTGGCTCCCGCGCCGCAGGTCTCGGCCACCTTGGCGGGGATCCAGCGGTCCCTGGTCGGCGTCCTCGTCGACGAGCACGGGCACCGGGAGATGCTGACCGGCGTGGTGATCGGCCGAGGGCACCTGGTGCTGACCGCAGCACCGGGCCTTCTCGTCGGGCATGGGAACGCCGACCTGAAGGTGTCGGTGCTGGACGAGGCCGGCCGGCTGCTGCCGGCCACCGTGCTCGGGGTCGACCCCACCTCGGGCGTGGCCGCCCTGGCCGTCAAGAAATCCCTGGTCCCCGCCCGGTTGACGAACCGGCGCCTGAGCCCTGGCACCTTGACCATGACCACCTGCCTCTGCCAGCGGCAAGGCGACACGGTGGCGCCGGTCGTGGCTGTCGGCCGGGTCGAGGCGGTGGGCGTCCGGGCCCCCGACGGGCACGGCACCTTGCTCGACGCCCTGGAGACCGACGCCATGCCGAGCCACGGGGCTCCTCTCGGAGGGGTCCTCGTGGACGGGACCGGGGCGGTCGCCGGGGTCCTGGCCGGCCAGACCACCAGCCGGGGCGAGCTGGTCGACGTCTTCGTGCCCGCCCACTTGGCGGCTGGGGTGGCCGAGGAGCTCGCCGCCCACCACGCAGTGACCCACGGCTGGCTGGGCGTCATGGGCACGAGCCTGCCCGGCGGTTGTGGCGCCCTGGTGACCGGCGTGGTGTCCGGCATGCCGGCGTCGACCGTCCTGGCGGCCGGGGACGTCATCGAGGCGGTCGACGGTCGCTCGGTCTGCGACTGGCCCGAGCTCCAGGCCAGCCTCTACGTCCAGCCGGCGGGCCAGCTCGTGACCCTCGAGGTGCGGGACGGGACAGCCGAAGAGACCTACACCGTGGCCTTGAGCGGCTCACCCGGCTGAACCATCGGCCCGCACGCCGTCTTCCGCCCCCCGATCGGGCGGTGCCCGGGGTTCGGCGCCGGTCGGGCCCAGGGTCGCGGGCAGCCAGCCGCCCTGCTGCGAGCCGCTCGATGGGCGCTGGCGCCTAGCATGCCGAGGGTGGAGCTCCCCCATCTCCCTGGCGGCCCAGGAAGCGGGTCCGGTGGCGGCTTCTTCGAGCAGTTCCTCGCCGACCTGCTGCGCATGATGGGGAGCGGCGGGCCGGGGGGCCCAGCTCGGCTGGAGACCGCCAAGGCCATGGCCCGCCAGGTCGCCGCCGAGGACGACGAACCCAACGTCGACCCGGCCGAGCGCATGGCCCTCGAGGCCTTGCTGCCGGTCGCCGAGCTGCACGTGGCCGAGCTGACCGGTCTCGCCGTGGCCGACGGCCGGGTGACGCTGGAGGTCGTGCCCCCCGGGGAATGGGCAGCACGAACGGTCGAGGACTGGGCTTTCCTGCTGGAGGTCGAACCACCCCCGCCTCGTCTCGGGCCCCCCGGGAGCGAGGAGCTCGACGAGCAGATGGCAGCCCTCCAAGGATTCGTCAGCCAGGCCCTGGCGACCATGGGCCCCCTGTTGGCCGCCATGCAGCTCGGGTCGGCGGTCGGGCACCTGGCCCGGGTGGCCCTCGGCCAGTACGAGCTGCCGGTGCCCCGACCGTCGAGACGGGCCGACCGGCTGCTGCTGTGCCCCCGGGCGCTGGCCCGCTTCGCCGGCGACTGGTCCCTGCCCGCAGAGGACGTCCGGCTCTGGGTCCTCCTGCGTGACCTGGCGGTCCACGCCGCCCTGCGCCGGCCCGCGGTGGCGGAACGGTTCCGGGAGCTGCTCCGGCAGGTGACCCTGGCCACTGCCATCGACCAAGGCAGGCTCTTCGAGCGCCTCCAGGACGTCGATCTCTCCGACCCTGCCTCCTTGGGTCAACTCTTCGCCGACCCCACCCAGCTGCTCGGGGCCGCCGAGGTGTCGCCCGCCCGCCAGCAGGCCGTGGAGGAGCTCGCCGCAGCCACCTCGGCCCTCGCCGGCTACGTCGAGTGGGTCCTCGATCGGGCCGCCGAGCGACTGCTCGGTGGGCGCCTGGCCCTGGCCGAGGCCTGGCGGCGCCGCCAGGTCGAGCGAGACGACGCCGAGCGGGCCGCCGAGGAGCTCCTCGGCCTGGACCTGGGGCCGCAGCGGGTCGACCGGGGCAGCGAGTTCGTCCGAGGCGTCGTCGAACGGGCCGGTGAGCAGGCCGTCGCCTGGCTCTGGCGCTCCGGGGCCACCGTGCCCACCCCGGCCGAGCTCGACGCCCCGGGCCTCTGGTTGGAGCGGGTCCGCTTGGCCGGCGAGCTGCCCCCGGGAGCCACGCCGGAAGGGACCGGGCCAGAAGGAGCCACGCCGCCGGAGGGCGACGGGCCGGAGGGGACCGGGCCGAGGGACCCCGAGCGCTGAGCGCAACACCGCCAGCGGCCAAGGACGCCCGGCTGCGGAACCCTGGCCCGCGCCGACCGGTTCAGGCCGGGGCCTGGGCCTCCTCCTCCGGGATCCCCAGGTCCCAGGTGACCTCGATCCGCTCCCGTTCGGCGTCCCGCATCACCCGCTCCCGGTTTCGCTTGTACTGGGGGTCGTGGGGCGGCAGGAGGGTCAGCCGGGCCAGCGTCCGGTCCCGGAAGGCCTCGAGGAGCCCCTCGGGTCCCTCCTCGAGCTGGACCTCCCAGTGGGGGGCCACTGGGCCCAGGTAACGAGCCGTGGAGGCTGTGGAGTCCCTGAGAACTTCGCCCAAACCCTTTTGACCGGACAAATGGGCTGGTACGATAGGAGGGGTCCACCGACGACCCGTTGGAGGGTGCCATGGACACCGAGTGGATGCGCCAAGGACGATGCCGGGACATGGACCCGGCGATCTTCTTCCCGAACGACGGGGTCGGCGTGCAGGTGGCGCAGAAGATCTGCGCCGAATGCCCGGTGAAGGAACCGTGCCTGGAGTACGCGCTGGTCAACCGGGTGGACCACGGGGTCTGGGGCGGGGCCTCGGAACGGGAGCGTCGCCGGCTCCTGCGCAAACGGCGGCTCGCCGAGAGCAGCACCGTTTCCCCGCACTGAGCCCGGCCGCCTCGTCGGGTGCCGTGCCGACCGGGGCTGCGCGGGCCAATGCCGGCTTGCTCTGCCCGGTCAACCTGAGCGAGGGTCGAGACCCGGCCGTGCTGGGGGCCCTCGTGGCCGCCGTCGAAGCGGCCGTCGGGCCGGTCGTCTTGGACCTGCACCGGGACCCCGATCACCACCGGGCGGTGGTCACCCTCGGAGCCCTGGACCCCGAGCGGGTGCTCCGAGCTGCCGAGGCCCTGACCGAAGCCGCGCTGGCCCGCCTGGACCTTCGGCACCACGAGGGCGTCCACCCCCGCCTCGGGGTCGTCGACGTCGTGCCCTTCGTCCCCTTGGACGCTGCTGGCTCCCCAGCGGGCCCCGACAGCGACCTCCAGGCTGCGCTCGTGGCCCGGGAGCGGTTCTGCCGGTTCGTCGCCGATCAGCTGGGGGTGCCCTGCTTCCGCTACGGCCCCGAACGCAGCCTGCCCGAGGTGCGCCGGAGGGCCTTCGCCGAGCTTGCCCCTGACCTCGGCCCGAGCCGGCCCCACCCAAGCGCCGGGGCCGTGGCCGTCGGGGCCCGCCCCGCCCTCGTGGCCTACAACCTCTGGCTCGACCGGCCCGATCTCCCCGCCGCCCGCCGCATCGCCGCCGCCCTGCGGGGACCCGACGTCCGGGCCCTGGGCCTCCCCGTCGGCGGTGTCGCCCAGGTGTCCTGCAACCTCGTGGCCCCGACCCGCACCGGACCCGCCGTCGTCGCCGACCGGGTCGCCGAACTGGCCCAAGCCGAGGGCTGCCACGTGGCCCGGGCCGAACTGGTCGGCCTGGCTCCCCAGGCAGTGGTGACCGCGGTGCCCGCCGAGCGCCGAGCGGCCCTCGACCTGGACCTGGAGCGCACCGTCGAAGCCCGCCTGGCGGCGACGCTGCCCCAGGGGCGGGCCAACGACGAAGCGGGACGACCCGGGCGAGACGTCGAGACCGGCTAGGAGACCAGGGCGGTGCGCTGCTGGGCGCTCAGGACCCGCTGCCGGCGCAGCCGCCGGCGTTCCCGCTCCGAGAGCCCGCCCCAGATCCCGAACTTCTCGCCGTTCGCCAGGGCGTACTCCAGGCACTCCTCCCGGACGACGCAACCACGGCAGACCGCCTTGGCCTCCCGGGTGGACGCCCCCCGCTCCGGGAAGAAGAGGTCGGGATCCACCCCCATGCAGTTCGCCCGGTGCTGCCAGGCACGATCCTGGCGGTCGATCAGCAGCGTCACGACGTCCACCGCACCGCCTCCCCTCGCCACGTCGTGGCATCGGTGGAATTACACTGCTGTCATCCTGACCGATCGCGAGACGGCAGGCAGGCGGTTTTCCCACTTTTTTCGCCGGTCTCACCACGTATCGTGAAATCGCGCCGCCCGGTAAGGACCGAGCGTCGTGGTGTCGCTGCGCTCAGGCTCCCCGGAGCCGGCGGGCGCGGCGGTGGTGCTCGAGGAAGTCGACGAGGACGTAGTCGCCGAGGTCCTCGGGGGTGGTGTAGAAGGCCCGGCCACCGTTCAGCCGGGTCATCTGGTCCACGAAACCCCGCAGGCCCCGGGACGCGTCGAGCATGAAGGTGTTGATGCGGATGCTCGCCCGGGTGCAGCGCACCACCTCGGCCAAGGTGGCCCGGACGGTCTCGGGCACCGGGGGGTAGTTGAAGAAGACCTCGTAGCCGTCCCCGCTGGCTTCCGGCACCAAGTGGGCAGTGGGCTCGCCGTCGGTGATCATGATGACCTGCCGGCTCCCGGGCCGATGGGCCAGCATGCGGCGGGCCAGTAGCAGACCGTGCTGCATGTTGGTGCCGTAGACGAAGTCCCAGGAGACCGTCGGCAGGTCCTCGGGCCGAAGCTCCCGGGCCACCTCGGAGAAGCCCACCAGGCCGAGGAAGTCCCGGGGGAAGCGGGTGCTGATGAGGGTGTGGAGCGCCAAGGCCACCTTCTTGGCTGCGAGGAAGTTGTCCCGCATCGGCATGGACAGCGAGAGGTCGACCAGCAAGACGGTGGAGGTCCGCTCCAGCGCCTCAGTCTCGGCCACCTCGAAGTCCTCGGGGGCCAGCCGCACCGGCGTCCCGGGCCCCCGGCGCCGCAGGGCGTTGCGGAGGGTCCGCTCGATGTCCAGGTTCAAGGGATCGCCGTAGGCGTAGGGGCGGGTCTGGCCCTCCCGGTCGTGCCCCTGACCCAGTCGGGCCGCCGGGTGGCTGCCCAGGCGAGAAGCCTCCAGCCGCTGGAAGAGCTCGCCGAGGGCCCGCTGGCCGATCCGCCGGACCCCGGCTGCGGTCAGCTCGTAGCGGCCCTCCCGCTGGGCGATGAGGCCGGCCTCCTCGAGCCGCCGAGCCAGGGCGGCCAGGCGATCGAGGGACCGGGCAGCGTCCTCGCCGAGGTGCCGCGCCACCTGCTCGAGGTCGACCTCGGCCAGGGCACCGGGGGCGGTCGCCCCCCGGAGGAACTGCTCGAGCTGGTCCAGCTCGCCGAGCCGGCGGGCCGCCTCGGCCGCCTCGGCCAGCCCGAGGGGATCCTGGCCCCGGAAGCGGTAGGACCGGCCCCACCCGGCGTCGGGCAGGGCCTCGCGGAGGTTGGCGGCCAGGCGGTCGAGCTGCCAGGCCAGGTCCAGGTCCTCGAAGAGGGCCTCGGCCAGGGCCTCGAGCTGGGCCCGCTGCTCGGGCGAGAGGGAGGCCAGGGCGGCCTGGGCCGCGGCCAGCTGGGCGGCCAGGTCGGCGAGCAGCTCGTCAAGGTTCGTCGGCTGGCTGGGGAACAGGTCCCCGAAGCGCTCCATGAAGGCCTCGAAGCTCGGGTCCAGCTCCTCGCCCCGGGCCCGCTGCTCCAGCATGCGGTTCAGGGCGTCGAGCATCTCGCGCGTCCGCTGCAGGGCCGCCGGGTCCGGGTTGGCCAGGGCCTGGCTGATCTCCTGGAACCAGCTCTGGGCCAGCTCCTGGCGGAGCCGCTCGGCGAGCTCCTCGAAGCGGCGCTGGGCCTCGGCGGAGGTGAACTCGTACTGCTGGAGGCCCCGGAACCGGCCGGCCAGGTCGTCCGGGAGCAGGTCGAGGGCCAGCTGGCGCTCGGTCAGCGCCGGCAGCGACACCGAGCGCTGGCGCTCGTCGCCGGCGTCGGCCTGGGCCCGCAGCCGCTCCAGCTCGGCCCGCTCCTCGGCCACCACCTCCTCGAGCTGCTCGGCGATCTCCCGGTAGGCGCCGCCGAGGTCCCCTCGGGCCAGTTCGGCCTCCCGGGCGGCCCGCAGGCGCTCGAGCAGCTCCCGGAGCCCGAGGACCCGTTCGCCGTCGGCCCCCTCGAAGCCCTCCAGCAGCCGCCGACGCAGGGCCGTCTGGGGGTCGCCGTGGTAGAGCAGCTCGTCGGCCAGGCTGGCGAAGAGCTCGTCGGCCTCCTCGAGCGGCGAGCGCTGGCTGCCGTCCCAACGCCGGTAGGCCCAGCGCCGGCTCGGGCGGCCCCGAGCCTCGGGGTCCGGGATCATCCCCGCCCCCGGAACACCGCCCTGCCCCCCGCCTCGTCCTTGTTCAGCCGCTTGCCCAGGTGCAGGCCCTCCAGGACCAGCTCCACCGCCGCCGCCAGCTCGGCTGGGTCCTCCTCCCCTCCGGCCAGCTGGGCCACCGGGCCCCGAAGGGCGGGCACGGCCGCCAGGACCTCGCGGTAGGCCTCGGCCGGCAGGTCGTCGCCCACGTGGACCACCCGGCCCTCCCCGAAGGCCGCCACCACCTGACCCAGCCCCGACTGGTCGACCCGGCGCCGGAAGACCTCGCTCACCGCCTGGGCCAGGGCCGCCTGCCAGATCCGGTCCTCCCGGCCCTCCTCGAGGGCCTCGATCTCCAGCTTGCCCTGCGACGAGGCCTGGAGGGCCACCAGGTCGCTCACCCGAGGCACGGCCTGGGGCTCCCCGAGCCGCAAGGCCCGCCGCAGCGCGTTCGCCGCCAGGGTCTCGTAGTTGGCGATGCTCAGGCGCACCGAGACCCCCGAGCGCTGGTTCACCTGGGGGCTGCGTCGCAGCACCTGGGAGAGCTCGGCCACGATCTCGGCCATGTAGGGCGGCACCAGCACCCGCGGCCCCCCCGGCAGGGCCTCGGGGACCTGGGCCTCCTGGCGAACGATGGCCAGCTCGGTGTCGACGTCGGGGGGGTAGTGCGTCCGGACCTGGGCCCCGAAACGGTCCTTCAGCGGGGTGATGATCCGCCCCCGGTTCGTGTAGTCCTCGGGGTTGGCCGTGGCCACCAGCACGACGTCCAGGGGCAGCCGCAGGGTGAAGCCCCGGATCTGGACGTCCCGCTCCTCGAGGACGTTCAGCAGGCCGACCTGGATCCGCTCGGCCAAATCCGGCAGCTCGTTCACGGCGAAGATGCCCCGGTTCGACCGGGGGACCAGGCCGAAGTGGATGGTCCGCTCGTCGGCCAGGTAGCGGCCCTCGGCGACCCTGATGGGATCCACTTCACCGATGAGGTCGGCCACCGAGGTGTCCGGGGTGGCCAGCTTCTCGGCGAAGCGCAGGGAGCGGTGGACCCACTCCAGGGGCGTGGCGTCGCCCTCCTCGGCCACCCGGTCCCGGGCAAACCGGGAGACTGGCCGCAGCGGGTCGTCCCGGAGCTCCGAGCCGGCCACGACCGGCAGCCACTCGTCGAGCAGCCCGACCAAGGAGCGGACGATCCTCGTCTTCGCCTGGCCCCGCTCGCCCAGCAGGATGATGTCGTGGCCGGCCAGCACGGCGTTCTCCAGCTGGGGCAGGACGGTGTCCTCGAAGCCCAGGACGCCCTCCACCAGGGGCTGGCCGGCGGCGATCCGTGCGGCGGCGTTCCGCCGGAGCTCCTCGTGGACCGGTTCGCTCCGCCAGCCCGAGGCCCGCAGGTCCCCGAGGGTCCGGGGGAGGTCGGGCGGCGGGTCCGGCGGCAGCTCGACCAGTGCCATACCCGCAGCCTACGCCCCGAGGCCCCCTCTGGTGCCGCCCACCACGCCCCGTCCTGCCGTTTCGCCAGCTCCCGACCACTGGTGGAACAATGACCCGACGGTGAACCCCGTCGTGATCCCCCGGCCCGCCGGGGCCCGGCTCGGCAACCCGGTGCTGCGGCGTCGGCGCGCCCGGCCGAGGCCAGGCGGGACCGAGGGGACGAGGAGGAGGTCCGAGCGAGCGTGAGCACCATCGAGGACGTCAAACCGGTCCCCGTCACCCTGGGCGGGGTCCGCGGCGGCCCGGAGCGCCGAACCCTGCGGCGGGACCGCTGGTGGGCCAGCCCGGCGTTCACCTACGCCGTGCTCACCCTCTTCGTCGCCTACACCGCCTGGGCGGTCTTCCAGAACGCCGACTACTACGTCGGCGTCAACATGCACCGGGACCTCATCTCCCCCCTTTACTCGCCCTGCATCATGGGCAGCTGCGTCCCCGGCGCCCACGGGACCTTCCTGGTCCTGCACTGGTGGACCATCACCCCGGCCATCTTCGCCCTGAGCGTCCCCGCCGCCTTCCGGTCCACCTGCTACTACTACCGCAAGGCCTACTACCGCTCCTTCTGGCAGGCCCCGCCGGCCTGCGGGGTGGCCGACGGGCACGCCCGCTACACCGGCGAGACCCGCTTCCCCCTCATCCTCCAGAACCTCCACCGCTACGCCTGGGGCCTGGCCCTGGTCTGGAACGTCATCTTGACCATCGACGCCGTCATGGCCTTCCGCATGCCCGGCGACGGCGGCATCGGGGTGAGCGTCGGCAGCCTGATCCTGACGGTGAACGCCATCGCCCTGTGGCTCTACTCCCTCTCCTGCCACGCCTGCCGCCACCTCTGCGGCGGCCACGTCGACCAGTTCTCGAAGGCCCCCATCCGCCACCGGCTCTGGAAACTGGTCACCCCCCTGAACGGCAGGCACATGCAGTTCGCCTGGTTCAGCCTCTTCATGGTGGTCCTCGCCGACGTCTACGTCCGCATCGTGGCCGCCGGCTGGATCCACGACCCCAAGCTCTTCTGATGCCCCTTTCCCCGGACGCGCAAGGAGCCCGACCGTGAGCACGACCATCGACCTGGCCGGGGGCGAGACCCTGGAGCTGCACGACTTCGACGTGGTGGTGATCGGCGCCGGCGGCGCCGGGCTGCGGGCCGCGGTCGAGGCCAAGCAGCGGGGCCTGCGCACCGCCCTCGTCTGCAAGTCCCTCCTGGGCAAGGCCCACACGGTCATGGCCGAGGGCGGGGCCGCCGCCGCCATGGGCAACGTCTGGCCGGAGGACAACTGGCAGGTCCACTTCCGGGACACCATGCGGGGCGGCAAGATGCTCAACAACTGGCGCATGGCCCAGCTCCACGCCCAGGAGTCCCCGGACCGGATCTACGAGCTGGAGCGCTGGGGGGCCCTCTTCGACCGGACCAAGGACGGCCGGATCCTCCAGCGGGACTTCGGCGGCCACCGCTACGCCCGCCTCGCCCACGTCGGCGACCGGACCGGCCTCGAGCTCATCCGCACCCTCCAGCAGCGGGCAGTGGCCCTCGGTCTGGAGGTCTTCATGGAGTGCAAGGTCCTCCGCCTCCTCAAGGACTCCACCGGCCAGGTCTCGGCCGCCGTCGGCTACTGGCGGCCGACCGGCGGGTTCGTGGCCTTCACCGCCAAGGCCTTCGTGCTGGCCACCGGCGGGGTCGGCAAGGCCTGGAAGTACACCTCGAACTCCTGGGAGTCCACCGGGGACGGCCACGCCATGGCCCTGTGGGCCGGCGCCGACATGATCGACATGGAGTGCGTCCAGTTCCACCCCACCGGCATGGTCTGGCCCCTGTCGGTCCGGGGCATCCTGGTCACCGAGGGCGTCCGGGGCGACGGCGGGGTGCTGCGGAACAGCGAGGGCCGGCGGTTCATGTTCGACTACATCCCGGCCATGTTCGCCGCCGAGACCGCCGACACCGAGGCCGAGGCCGACCGCTGGTACGACGACCACATCAACAACCGGCGGCCCCCGGAGCTGCTCCCCCGGGACGAGGTGGCCCGGTCCATCAACGCCGAGGTCAAGGCCGGCCGCGGCAGCCCCCACGGCGGGGTCTTCCTCGACATCGCCAGCCGGCGCTCGGCCGACTACATCCGCCGGCGCCTCCCCTCCATGTACCACCAGTTCAAGGAGCTGGCCGGGGTCGACATCACCCAGGAGCCCATGGAGGTCGGCCCGACCTGCCACTACATCATGGGCGGGGTCCGGGTCGACGCCGACACCGCCGCGACGACGGTTCCCGGGCTCTTCGCCGCCGGGGAAGTCGCCGGGGGCATGCACGGCTCCAACCGCCTGGGCGGCAACTCCCTCTCGGACCTCTTGGTCTTCGGTCGCCGCGCCGGCATGGCGGCCGCCGACTTCGCCGAGGGCCGAGTCGGCCAGCCAGGCTTCGACGAGGCCGAGGCCCGCCAGGTGGTAGCCGACGCGCTGGCCCCCTTCAGCCGGGAGGACGGCGAGAACCCCTACGAGGTCCACCACGCCCTGCAGGAGACCATGCAGAGCCTGGTCGGCATCATCCGCACCGAGTCCGAGCTCCGCCAGGCCCTCGACGAGCTCGCCACCTTGGAGGAGCGGGCCAGCCACGTGGCCGTCCGCGGCGGCCGGGCCTACAACCCGGGCTGGAACCTGGCCACCGACCTGCCCTCCATGCTGGCCGTCTCCCAGCTCGTCACCCGTGGGGCCATCGAGCGCCGAGAGAGCCGAGGCGGCCACACCCGGGACGACTATCCGAAGGCCGACCCCGAGCTCGGCAAGGTCAACATGGTCCAGCGGCTCGACGAGCGGGGCCAGTGGGTCCTGACCCCCGAGCCCCTGCCCCAGATGCCCCCCGAGCTGGCAGCCCTCTTCGACGAGGGGGCGTCGACGTCGGCCAACGGGGCAGCAACCGACGGCAAGGCCGGGGCCGCCACGGCCGGCGACGGCCGGGACGGCCAGCCGAGGGAAGGCCAGCAGAGCACCCAGACGACCGAGGAGGGCCGCTGATGGGCGACGTCACCATGCGGATCTGGCGAGGGGACCAGAACGGCGGGCAGTTCGTGGACTACACGGTCCCCGAGGTCGAGGGCGAGGTCGTCTTGGACGTCGTCCACCGCATCCAGGCCGGGCCGGCCCCGGACCTGGCCTGCCGCTGGAACTGCAAGGCCGGCAAGTGCGGGTCCTGCTCGGCGGAGATCAACGGCAAGCCCCGGCTCATGTGCATGACCCGCATGGACCAGCTGCCCACCGAGGAGCCCATCGTCCTTGCGCCCATGCGGACCTTTCCCATCATCCGGGACCTCGTCACCGACGTCTCCTTCAACTACGTCATGGCCCGCCAGCTGCCCCCCCTCAAGCCCCGGGACCCCGAACCCGACGGCACCTACCGCATGCAGCAGGTCGACGTCGAGCGGGGCCAGGAGTTCCGCAAGTGCATCGAGTGCTTCCTCTGCCAGGACGTCTGCCACGTCATCCGGGACCACGAGGAGAACAAGCCCCACTACGCCGGGCCCCGGTTCTTCATCCGCTACATGGAGCTCGAGTCCCATCCCCTGGACACCAACGACCGCCGGGAGCTGCTCCGCCAGCGCATGGGCATCGGCCTGTGCAACATCACCAAGTGCTGCACCGAGGTCTGCCCGGAGGGCATCAAGATCACCGACAACGCCATCATCCCCCTCAAGGAGCGGGTGGTCGACGGGGCCTACGACCCCATCGCCTGGCTCGGCCGCAAGATCCTCCGGCGGACCAAGCGCAGCGCCCGGGAGGTGGCGGCCGACGCCCCGGCGGCCTACGCCCCCACGAGCGAGGACCTGGGCGAGCGCCGGGCCGTGCCCGAGACCGCCGGCCGGGCCTGAGGTCCCGATCCCGGTGGAGCCCCTCCCCCGCCCGGTCCTCGGGCCCGCCTGGCTGGCCGCCGCCAACCAGCGCATGGCCGGGCTGACCCCGCCCCTGCCCGGCCCCGAGGGACCCCTGGCCGCCAGCGACGGGCGCCTCGTGGTCTGCCTCCAGGCCACCGATCCCCCCGCATCCC
>NZ_JAKHEX010000001.1:0-313669 GCF_023130475.1 Aciditerrimonas ferrireducens | reverse complement strand
GGGCCGCACGGCCGTAGCCCAGGCCCTCCTGGAGGGGCAGGTCAAGGTGCGCGGCGACCTCGGCGTCCTCCTCGCCGGGCAGCAGATCCTGGCGGCCCTCGGACCCGCGCTCCGGCCCCCGGCCCAGACGGTCGCCACCCCGGGGCCCGCAGAGGACTGAGGGCCAGGGCCCGGCCCGTGGAGGTCCTCGCCTCCCGCCTCCTGCTCCACCCCGCCGATCCGCCAGCGACCCTGCACTTCTACCGGGAAGTCCTCGGCCTGCCCGTCTACCGCGAGTTCGGGGACGGGGACCAGCGCGGCGTGGTCTTCTTCCTCGGCGGCGGCTACCTCGAGGTCAGTGGCCGCCGGCCCCCCGACCGGCCCGGCCCCACCCCGGCCACCAGGCTCTGGCTCCAGGTCCGGGACCTTCGGGCCGAGCTCGCTCGCCTCCAGGCCGCCGGCCTCGAACCGGTCCGGGAGGCTCGCCTGGAGCCCTGGGGCCTCCTCGAGGCCTGGATCCAGGACCCAGAAGGCTTGCCCATCGTGCTCGTCGAGGTGCCCGCCGACCACCCCCTTCGCCGCGACCTCCGGCCCCCCAGCGGGTCGCCCGGAGCCCCGACCCATGACAGCGAGGCCCGCCAGGAGTAGGGTGCGCGCGGGGCGGGGAGGGCCCGCCCGGGACAGAGGAGGTCCGGATGACCCTTCCGGCTGTGCTCGACGACCACGCCCTGCGGCGCTACCGGGAGCTCCTCGACGCCGAGGACGCCGCCTTCGACGAGCTGGAGCACGCTTGCGAGGACGGCGACCGGGACCACTTCGAGCTGGACTTCGCCGCCTGGCAACGAGCACTGGCCGCCAAGCTCGACTTCCTCCAGCGCCTCGGCATCAGCCTCCCCGAGCCCGCCCGAGCGGGCTGACCCGCCTCGGGTCGCGGGGGCGGCGCGCTCGGCCCGCCCCCCGGCGGGCCCTGGCCCCTCAGGCCAGCAGGTCGGCGATGGCCGCCCGCTCCTCCAGGAGCTCGGCCGTCGTGGCCTGGATCTTCTCCTGGGCGAACGGGCTGTGCGGCAGGCCCTCCACCACCTGGCAGCGGCTGCCGTCCGATCGGATCGGGTAGCCGAAGACCAGCCCCTCGGGCACCCCGTACTCCCCGTGCGAGACCACCGACAGCGACACGCAGTCCCCGGCCGGCGTGGGCTCCAGGATGCTGCGGACCGAGTCGATGACCGCGTTGGCGGCCGACGCGGCCGAGGACGCCCCCCGGGCCTTGATGATCTCGGCCCCCCGCTGCTGCACCGTCGTGATGAACTCGCCCCGCAGCCAGGCCTCGTCCGCGATGACCTCGGGCACCGGCCGACCCCCAATGGTGGCGTTCTCGAAGTCCGGGAACTGGGTCGAGGAGTGGTTGCCCCAGATGGCCATCTGGGCCACCTCCGTCACCGGCACCCCTGCCCGCTTGGCCAGCTGGGTCTCGGCCCGGTTCTGGTCCAGCCGGGTCATGGCGAACCACCGGTCGTCCGGCACGTCCTTGGCGTGCGACCGGGCGATCAGACAGTTCGTGTTGCACGGGTTCCCCACCACCAGCACCCGCACGTCCGAGGCGGCGTGGGCCGCGATGGCCTCGCCCTGCGGCCCGAAGATCCCCCCATTCACCGTCAGCAGGTCCTTGCGCTCCATCCCGGCCTTCCTCGGCACCGAGCCCACGAGGAGAGCCCAGGAGGTCCCCTCGAAGGCCACTTTCAGGTCCGAGGTCGTCTCGATCCCGGCCAACAGGGGGAAGGCGCAGTCCTCCAGCTCCATCACCACCCCCTCTAGGGCCGCCATGGCCGGCTCGATCTCCAGCAGGCGCAGCACCACCGGCTGGTCCGGCCCGAGCAGCTGGCCCGAAGCGATCCGGAAGAGCAGGGCGTAGCCGATCTGTCCGGCAGCGCCGGTCACCGTCACGTGCATGGGGGTCTTCGTGCTGGCCATGCCCTGGAGGCTAGCGGCGCCCCTCGTCGGGCGGCCAGACCGGCGGTCGGTGGCCGGGGCGCCCACCAGCCCCGGGTGCTCGACCCGAACCGGTCCCCTAGAGCCGGTCGACGATGGCCGAGGCGAACTCCGAGCACTTCACCTCGGTGGCCCCCTCGGTCAGCCGGGCGAAGTCGTAGGTGACGATCTTCTCGGCGATGGTGGCCTCCAGGGCCTTCACGATGTCGGCCGCCACCTCGGTCCAGCCCAGGTGCTCGAACATGAGGGCCCCCGAGAGGATGACCGAACCGGGGTTCACCTTGTCCTGCCCGGCGTACTTCGGCGCGGTGCCGTGCGTGGCCTCGAAGACCCCGTGGCCGGTCACGTAGTTGATGTTGGCCCCCGGCGCGATCCCGATCCCGCCAACCTGGGCGGCCAGGGCGTCCGAGAGGTAGTCGCCGTTCAGGTTCATCGTGGCGATCACGTCGAACTCCTCGGGCCGGGTCAGGACCTGCTGGAGGGTGATGTCCGCGATGGCGTCCTTCACCAGCAGCTTGTCCCCCGGCTGGCCACCGCAGTCGTCCCAGCCCACCGCCACGTCCGAGAACTCCTCCCGGACCAGCTCGTAACCCCAGTTCCGGAAGGCCCCCTCGGTGAACTTCTGGATGTTGCCCTTGTGCACCAGGGTCACGCTCCGCCGGCCGTGGCGCAGCGCGTACTGGATCGCCGCCCGGATGAGCCGCTTCGACCCCTCCTCGGAGATGGGCTTCACCCCGATGCCCGAGCCGGGCCGGATCTCCCACCCGAAGGCCTCCCGCAGGTAGCCCGCCAGGCGCTCAGCCTCCGGCGTGAACGCCTCGACCTCCAGGCCGGCGTAGACGTCCTCGGTGTTCTCCCGGAAGATCACCATGTCCACCTTCTCCGGGTGCCGCACCGGGGAGGGCACGCCCTGGAACCAGCGAACCGGCCGGAGGCAGACGTAGAGGTCGAGCAGTTGCCGCAGGGCCACGTTCAAGGAGCGGATGCCCCCGCCGACCGGGGTGGTCAAGGGGCCCTTGATGCCGATCAGGTGGTCCCGGAAGGCCTCCACGGTCTCCTCGGGCAGCCAGCTCCCGGTCTCCTCGTAGGCCTTCTCCCCAGCCAGGACTTCCTTCCAGGCAACCTTCCGCCCGTGCTTGGCCACCGCCGCGTCGAACACCCGCTGGGCGGCCGGCCAGATGTCCACCCCGGTGCCGTCCCCCTCGATGAAGGGGATGATCGGCTCCTCGGGGACCTGGAGCTGCCCGTCGGGACCCATGCTGATGCGCTCGGCCATGGCGGCGAGCCTACCGGCCGGGCTCCGGCGACCCGCCGTGGCGGCGGGGCGAACCGAGGGGGGAGGACCGACCGGTCCTCGGCGCCGTTGTGGAGTTTGTGTGCAGCGTTGTGATTCGTGGTGGGCCGGAGCGGACCCCGCCCCGGCCCCCCGGCCCCGGCCCCGGCCGACCCTCAGGCCACCGGGGCGAGGCCCAGGGCGGTGGCCAGCTCCCGGGTCGCCCGGGACTGGTTGAGGGTGTAGAAGTGCAGGCCCGGCACCCCCAGATCCAGGAGCTCCTCGCACAGCGCCCGGGCCAGGGCCAGGCCCTCGGCCCGGACAGCCTCGTCGCCGCCACGGGCGTGGGCCGCTTCCAGGCGGGCCACCTGTGCCCCGGGCACGGCGGCACCCATCTCGGCCATGCGGGGCACCGAGCGGAGGCTGGTGACCGGCATGATGCCGGGCAGGACCGGCTTCGCCACCCCGAGCTCCCCCAGGTCGGCGACGAGACGGCGGTAGTCGTCGGCGCAGAAGAAGAACTGGGTGACGGCGAAGTCGGCGAGCTGGAGCTTGGCCGCGAGGAACCGCCGGTCGGTGGCCAGGTCGGGGCTGCGGGGGTGGCCGAGGGGGTGGGCGGCCACCCCGATGGTGAAGCCGCCGATGGCACGGGCCAGTTCGACCAGCTCGAGGGCGTGGCGCAGTTCGCCCTCGGGGGCCCCGGGCTGCTCGAGGGGGTCCCCGCCAAGGGCCATGAGGTTCTCGACCCCGGCCCGCCGGTAGGCGACGAGGGCCTCGGCGAGCTCCAGGCGGGTCTGGCCGACGCAGGTGAGGTGGGCCATGGGCAGGAGGGTGGTGGTCCGGAGCATGCCGGTGACCAGGTCGAAGGTCCGCTGCCGGGCGCTGGGCCCGCCGCGCTGGGTGACCGAGACGAAGGAGGGTCGGAGGGGCTCGAGCTCCCGGAGGGTCCGGACCAGGCGGGCCTGCTCGGCGTCGGTCCGGGGCGGGAAGAACTCGAAGGACACCGTCCGCCCGGCCGCCAGGAGCTCGGCGATGCTGGTCATGGCCCCTGGAGCCTACTGAGCCTGGGCCAGACCCCCAGGCGGCTCGGCACCGGGCCGACCCGGGCGGTCAGCGGCCGGCCCCGGTCGCGGCGAGGAGGGTGTTGCGGAGCAGCATGGCCCGGGTCATGGGCCCCACCCCGCCGATCCGGGGGGTCATCCAGCCGGCCACCTCGGCGGCCTCCTCCTCGACGTCGGAGAGGAGCCGGCGGCCGGCGAAGGAGGTCCCGGCGGCGACGACGGCGGCCCCGGGCTTCACCCAAGCGGCCTTCACCAGGTTGGCGTGGCCGGCTGCAGCCACGAGGACGTCGGCCTGGCGGACGTAGGCCTCGAGGTCGGGGACCCCGGTGTGGACGACGGTGACCGCGGCGTTGCAGCCGGGCCGCTTGAGGGCCAGGAGGAGGGCCAGGGGCCGGCCGATGGTGAGGCCCCGGCCGACGACCACGACGTGGCGGCCCTCCACCGGCACCTGGTGGGCGGCCAAAAGCTCGACGATGCCGGCCGGGGTGCAGGGCAGGAGACCGGGGGTGCCCATGACGAGCCGGCCGAGGTTGACGGGGTGGAGGCCGTCGACGTCCTTGGCCGGGTCGATGGCCAAGAGGGCGGCCTGCTCGTCGAGGTGGGCAGGCAGGGGCAGCTGGAGGAGGATGCCGTGGACCGTGGGGTCGGCGTTGAGGGCCCCCAGGAGGGCGAGGAGGTCGTCCTGGCCCAGGTCGGCGGGCAGGTGGTGGCTCTTGGTCACGATGCCGACCTCGGCGCAGTCCTGCTGCTTCATGGCCACGTAGCGGCTGGAGGCCGGGTCGTCGCCGACCAGGACGGTGGCCAGGCAGACCTGGCGGCCCTGGGCACCGAGCGCGGCCACCTCGGCCGCCACCTCGGCGCGGACCCGGGCGGCCATGGCTTCCCCGTCGAGCTTCTCGGCGGCCATCAGTGGAGGAACTGCCGTTCGCCGGTGAAGACCATGGCCAGGCCGAGCCGGTCGGCGGCCGCCACGACCTCCTCGTCGCGGACCGACCCGCCGGGCTGGACGACGACCGCCACCCCGGCGGCGGCGGCCGCCTCGACCCCGTCGGGGAAGGGGTAGAAGGCGTCGGAGGCGCAGGCCCCCCCGGCGGCCCGGCCGGCGGCCTTCTGGGCGGCGATCTCGCCGGCCTGGACCCGGTTCTGCTGGCCCGCCCCGATGCCGACCGCCTGGCCGTCCTTCACGAGGACGATGGCGTTCGACTTCACCTGGGCGCAGATCCGCCAGGCCAGCTCGGCGTCGCGCCACTCGGCCTCGTCCGGCTGGCGCTTCGTGACCACCCGCCAGGTCGACCGGGGGGCCCGGCACCCCGGGGGGTCCTGGACGAGGAAGCCCCCGGCGATCTGCCGGAAGTGCCGGAGGGGCGGGCTGGGCGGCGGGGCTTCGAGGACCCGGGTGCTCTTGCGGCGGGCCTGGAGCTCGGCCACGGTCCCCGGCTCGTAGCCGGGGGCCAGGACGACGTCGGCCTGGGCGGCCTGGACCATGGCGGCGGCCGTCTCGGAGTCGAGGGGGGCCGAGAGGGCGACGATGCCCCCGAAGGCCGAGCGCTCGTCGGCCTGGTAGGCCCGGCGGTAGGCCTCGGCGAGGCTGGGGGCGACCGCCGCCCCGCAGGGGTTGGCGTGCTTCACGATCACCGCCGCGGGCTGCCCGGACCAGGCGGCCAGATCGTGGACGAGGGTCCAGGCGGCGTCCGCGTCGTAGAGGTTCAGGTAGGAGAGGGGCACCCCGGCGTGCTGGACCACCTGGTCCCAGAAGCCCGGTTCCCCGACCAGGCGGTAGCGGGCGGCCCGCTGGTGGGGGTTCTCCCCGTAGCGCAGGGCCTCCCCGCTGCGCTCGAGCACCAGGGTCAGGCGCTCGGGCAGGAGGGCCGAGGCCGGCCCGCCGGACCCCTCGGCCGACTCGCCAGAGGTCCCGGCCGGCTGGGCGAGCCACTCGGCGACCCGGGCGTCATAGGCGCTGGTGAGGGCGAAGGCCTTGGCCGCCAGGCGGCGCCGGGTGGCCGGGGCGACCTGGCCGGCGGCCCGGAGCTCGTCGAGGACCGGCTGGTAGTCGGCGGGGTCGACCACGACGGTGACGTGCTGGTGGTTCTTGGCGGCGGCGCGGACCATGGCCGGGCCGCCGATGTCGATGAGCTCCACCGAGGGGTCCTGGGCGAAGGGGTAGAGGTTGACGACCACGAGGTCGATGGGTTCGATCCCGTGGCGGTCGAGGTCGGCCCGGTGCTCGGGGCGGTCCCGGTCGGCGAGGATGCCGCCGTGGACCTTGGGGTGGAGGGTCACGACCCGGTGGCCGAGGATCTCGGGGAAGCCGGTGAGCTCCTCGACCTGGCGGACCGGCACCCCGGCCTCCTGGAGGGCCCGGGCGGTCCCCCCCGAGGAGACGAGCTCGGCGCCCAGGGCCACGAGGCCCCGGGCCAGCTCGACCACCCCGGTCTTGTCGTAGACCGACAGCAGGGCCCTCACGTGGTCGCCTCCTCTCGTCCCCCGGTGTCGCCGTTCCCCGGCCGCCGGGTCCCGCTCGTCGCGTCGGCTGGCGCTCTTCGGCCGTCCCGCCATCCCCGGAGGGCCCCGGGGTCCAGCGGCTCGGCGAGGCTGCCCCGCAGGCAGGGCAGCTCCGCCGGTTCTTGCCCGGACCCGAGGGCGGCCAGGGCCCGCTGGATGGTGGCCGGGTAGAGCCAGCGCTCGACCGTCTTGATCCGCTCGTGCAGGCTGACCGGGTCGTCGCCGGGCAGGACGGCCACTTCCTGCTGGGCCAGCACGGGCCCGCTGTCCACGGCCAGGCCGGCCACGTGGACCGTGCAGCCGGTCACCGCCACGCCCGCCGCCAGGGCGTCCTCGACGGCGTGCCAGCCGGGGAACGCCGGGAGGAGGGACGGGTGGGTGTTGAGCAGGCGGCCCGGGAGGGCCTGGTGGGCCGGTTCGGCCAGGACCGTGCCGAAGCCGGCCATGGCGACGAGCTGGACGTCGTGCTCCTGGAGGAGGCCGGCCAGGGCCCCGCTGTAGGCGGGGCGGTCGAAGCGAGGCCCGAACCCGCCGAAGCGGTGCCGGTCGAGCAGCACGGTCGGCGCGGCCCGCCGCTCGGCCAGCTCGAGAGCCCGGCAGGGCCGGTCGGCCACGACCAGGGCCACGGGGAGCCCGGCGGCCAAGAGCGCGTCGCAGATGGTCCCTGAGCCCGAGACGAGGACCGCCAGCCGCACCCGCCGGAGGGTAGCAGGGCCTCCGGCCTCAGCCCAGGTGGCGGACCACCTCGGCCATCTTCTCGCCGGCCTCGGTCGGATTCTGGGCCACGAGGACCCCGGCCGCGGCCAGGGCCTCCATCTTCGCCTTGGCGGTGCCCTTGGAGCCCGAGACGATGGCGCCGGCGTGGCCCATCTTGCGGCCCGGCGGGGCGGTCACCCCGGCGATGTAGGCCACGACCGGCTTGGAGACATGCTCCTTGATGAACGCCGCGGCCTCCTCCTCGGCGGAGCCGCCGATCTCGCCGATCATGAGGATGGCCTTCGTCTCGGGGTCCGCCTCGAAGGCCTGGAGGACGTCGATGAAGCTGGTGCCCGGGACCGGGTCCCCGCCGATGCCGACCCCGGTGGTCTGCCCGATGCCCTTCTGGGTCAGCTCGTACATGGCCTGGTAGAAGACGGTGCCCGAGCGGCTGACCAGCCCGACGGGCCCCCCGGGCAGGGCGATGTCCCCGGAGGTGATGCCGATGTTGCACTGGCCGGCCGAGATGATCCCCGGGCAGTTGGGCCCGAGGAGCCGGGTGCCGGGGAACTCGCGGCGGAGCCGGTTGTAGACCCGGGCCTCGTCGTGGGCCGGGATGCCCTCGGTGATGCAGACGATGAAGGGCACCCCGGCCTCGGCCGCCTCGAGGATGGCCGCCGGGGCGGCCGGCGGGGGCACGGAGATGAACGAGGCGGTGGCCCCGGTGGCCTTGACGGCCTCGGCCACGCTGGCGAAGACCGGGATGCCCTCGATGGTCTCGCCGCCCCGCTTCGGGTTCGTGCCGGCCACCACCTTGGTCCCGTAGGCCCGGTTCCGCAGGCCGTGGTAGAGGCCCTGGCTGGTCGGGCTGATGCCCTGGATCACCACGGTGGTCTCGGCGTTCACGAAGATGCTCATGCCAGTCGCTCCTGTCGCTCGTGATCCGGGGCCCTCAGGCCCGCTGCCTGGCCAGCTCCGCGGCCCGGCGGGCCGCCTCGATCATGGTGGGTCGGGACTCCAGGCGGTCCGGGGGCACCTGGGCCAGGATCCGCCGGCCCTCCTCGGCGTTCGTGCCGTCCAGGCGCACGACGATCGGCGAGGCGATCTCGACCCGGCCGAGGGCCTCGACGATCCCGTTGGCCACCTCCTCGCCCCGGGTGATGCCGCCGAAGATGTTGATGAAGATGGCCCGGACCTTGGGGTCGGCGTTGATGACCTCCAGGGCGTTGGCCATCTGCGCGGCGTTGGCCCCCCCGCCGATGTCGAGGAAGTTGGCCGGCTTGCCCCCCACCTGCTCGACGACGTCGCAGGTGCTCATGGCCAGGCCGGCCCCGTTGGCGATGATGCCGACCTCGCCGTCGAGCCCGACGTACTGCAGGCCCTTCTCCTTGGCCAGCTTCTCCCGGGGGTCCTCGGTCTCGGTGCCGGCGAACTCGGCCCATTCGGGGTGGCGGAAGGCGGCGTTGTCGTCCAGGGAGACCTTGGCGTCGAGGGCGTGGACCCGGCCGTCGGTGGTGAGGATCAAGGGGTTGATCTCGGCCAGGTCGCAGTCGCCCTGGTCGTAGCAGTCCCAGAGCTGGACCAGCAAGGCCGCGGCCGGCTCCCGGGCGGCCTCGTCGAGCCCGGCGGCGGCCACCACCTCCCGGGCGGCCTCCAGGGGGAAGCCGTCGACCGGGTCGACGTGGCGCCGGGCGATGGCCCCGGGGTCGGTGGCCGCGACCTCCTCGATGTCGACCCCGCCCTTGGCCGAGACCATGCAGAGGTGGAGCTTGGCCGAGCGGTCCAGGGTGAAGCTGGCGTAGTACTCCTTGGCGATGTCCGAGGCCCGCTCGATCCAGAGGCGGTGGACCACGTGCCCCTTGATGTCCATGCCGAGGATCGCCTGAGCGTGCTGGCGGGCCTCCTCGGCGTTCGCGGCCAGCTTCACCCCGCCGGCCTTTCCCCGGCCGCCCACCTTGACCTGGGCCTTGACCACCACCGGGTAGCCCAGCTCCTCGGCCTTCGCCACGGCCTCCTCGACGCTGTCGGCCACCGCCCCCGGCGAGGTCGGGATCCCGAAGCGGGCGAAGTACTGCTTGCCTTGGTACTCGAACAAGTCCACCGGACCCGCTCCTCCTCCCTGGTCGGCCGGGACGGCGCGTCCCGGTGCTCCTCGTTGGTCCCCCCGGGGTCGGTCTCCCCGGGGCTGGTCTCCCCGGACCGGTCCGGCTGGCCTCAGGCCGATCCGGCCGTGCCGCTCAGGCGTTCCTCCCGGGCGTCGAGGGCCTGCTCGAGCCAGGCGGCGATGTCCGGCAGGGGGGCGCCGGGGGTGAAGACCTCGGCCACCCCGGCGTCCTTCAGCACCGGCACGTCGGCCGCCGGGATGATGCCCCCGACCACCACCAGCACGTCGCCGAGACCCTCGGCCCGCAGCCCCTCGATGACCTTGGGCACCAGGGTCAGGTGGGCGCCCGAGAGCAGCGAGAGCCCGACGGCGTCGGCGTCCTCGTCGAGCGCGGCCCGGACGACCTGCTCCGGGGTCTGGTGCAGCCCGGTGTAGATCACCTCGAATCCGGCGTCCCGCAGCGCCCGGGCGATGACCTTGGCCCCTCGGTCGTGGCCGTCGAGGCCCGGTTTGGCCACCACCACCCGGTAGGGACGTCTCATCGGCGCCCGAGCATAGGCAGGGACCTGGGGGGTCGCGCCAGACCGGGCGGTAGCATGGGCGGGTGGCCGTCCCCGTCGACGCCAGGCGCCCTGTGGTGCGGGAGACCCGGGCCGAGGCCCGGCCGGCGGGGCGAGCCGGCCGGGTGGACCCGGTGCGCAACGGAGCCACGCTCGTCCGCCTGCTCAGCCTGGCCGATGCCGCGCCCTTCGCCGCGCTTGCCGAGCGGGCCGGCCGGCGCCCTCCACCGCCCCCGTGGCGGCAGCTGGTCCGGGCGGGCTGAGCCCTCGCCCGGGGTCCGGTGCGGACCTTCGTCCAGCAGGTCCTCGAGCTCCACGAGGCGTTCCGCCGGGCCGGGGTGCCCCACGGCTTCGGCGGGGCCATCGCCTTGGCCTACGCCGTCTTGGAGCCCCGGGCCACCGACGACGTGGACGTGAACGTCTGCGTCCCGGTCGCCGAGGCCCCGCGGGTCCTCGGCGCCCTGCCCCCCTCGATCCCCTGGGGCCCCGACGACCTGGCGATCCTCGGGCGCGACGGCCAGGTCCGGCTCCGCTGGCAGGAGGAGCGCACCGCCCTCGACCTGTTCTTCCCCCAGCACCCCTTCCACGAGGAGGTCGCCCGGGAGATCGCCGAGGTGCCCTTCGCCGGCACCCGCATCCCGGTCATCTCCCCGACCCACCTGGCGGTCTTCAAGGCCCTCTTCAACCGGCCCAAGGACTGGCTCGACATCGAGGCCATGCTGGAGGCCGGGGCCCTCGAGGCCGACCGGGTCCTGGCCTGGCTCCGCCACCTCCTCGGCCCCGAGGACCCCCAGGCGGCCCGGTTCGCCGCCCTGGCCGGTCTCCCTGCCCGCCCCGACGGGCCCGGTCGGCTCGTGGGGGCCGACCGGCCGGCCCGCCCCTGGGCGGACCTGGCCCCCGGTTCGCCGCCCCCGGGGTCCCGGGCGGGCCCCTAGGCCCGACCCTCCCGGCGGAACCGCTCCTCGGCCAGTTTCGGCAGCCGGCCCGGGCGCCGGGCCGGGGAGCGCCGCACCCAGGGCTCGCGGGCTCCCCGGCTGGCGGCGCGGCGGACCGCCGCCTCGTCGGGGTCCCAGCCGTCCCAGTCGCCGGCCGCCGCCGGGTCCTCGTGGGGATCGCCGAAGTGGCTGTCGACCTCGTCCAGGCCCCCGGAGCGCCCGCTGAGGGCGCGCCGGGCACGGGCCACGGGGCTCGCGCTGCGGGCCGCCAGCCAGCCCCGCAGGGCCCCGTGCCCCCCCGGGGCCTCGACCACCAGGGCCTCGGGGATCTCCCGGAGGAACCGGCTCGGGACCGCCGGGGTGGTCGTCCCGAAGAGGGTCCGGCTCCAGGCGTGGGTCAGGTAGAGCCGCTCCCGGGCCCGGGTGATGCCGACGTAGCAGAGCCGCCGCTCCTCCTCCAGCTGGGCCGGGTCGTCCAGGGTCCGAGAGTGGGGGAACACCCCGTCCTCCATGCCCACCAGGAACACCACCGGGAACTCCAGGCCCTTGGCGGCGTGGAGGGTCATGAGCGACACCCGCCCGGCGTCCTCCTCGAGCTCGTCGACGTCCGCCACCAGGGCTACCTGGGCCAAGAACTCCTCCAGGGTCGGGTAGGCGCCGGCCGCCCCGGCCAGCTCGGCCAGGTTCTCCTGCCGGCCCCGGGCCTCGACGGTGCCCTCGGCCGCCAAGGCGGCGTCGTAGCCGGTCCGGGCCACCACCTCGGCCACCAGCTGGCCTGGACCGACGCCCTCCTCGACCAGCTGGCCGAGGGCGCCGAGGAGCTCGGCCAGGCTCCGGGCCCCGCGGGCCGCCGGGCCGCTCACCCCGGCGACCGCCGGGTCGGCCAGCACCTCGGCCAGGGTCCGGCCCTCGGCCTGGGCGTGGGCCGCCAGCTTGGCCACCGAGGTCTCCCCGAGGCCCCGCCGGGGCACGTTCAGGATGCGCCGCAGGGCCACCTCGTCGGCCGGGTTGGCCACCACCCGCAGGTAGGCCAGGACGTCGCGGACCTCCCTGCGGTCGTAGAAGCGGGTCCCCCCCACCACCAGGTAGGGCACCTCGGCCCGCACCAGGGCCTCCTCCAGGACCCGGCTCTGGGCGTTGGTCCGGAAGAAGACCGCCACCTCCCCCAGGGTCCGGCCTCCGCTCTCGACCAGCCGCCGGATCTCGGCCGCCACCCAGGCCGCCTCGTCCCGCTCGTCTGCCGCCTGGTACCGGACGATGGGCTCGCCCTGCTCCCCGTCGGTCCAGAGGCGCTTGGGCACCCGGGTCTGGTTGTGGGCGATCACCGCGTTCGCGGCGTCCAGGATCGTCCGGGTGGAACGGTAGTTCTGCTCCAGGGGGATGACCGTCGTCCCGGGGAACGCCTGCTCCAGCTCGGCCAGGTTCGCCAGGTTCGCGCCCCGCCAGCCGTAGATGGCCTGGTCCAGGTCCCCGACGGCGCAGAGCTGGCGGTGCTCGGCGGCCAGGAGGACCACGAGCTCGTTCTGGGCCCGGTTCGTGTCCTGGTACTCGTCGACCAGGACCCAGCGGAACCGCTGCCGGTAGGCGGCCAGGATGTCGGGGCAGCCCCGGAGCAGCTCCACGGTCCGCACCAGCAGGTCGTCTGGTAGTGCTCGTAGACCTCGGCCACCCGCCGGTCCAGGAGGGAGAGGGCCCGGGCGGCTAGGTCCTCGGGGCCAAGCAGTTCGGCCTTGGCGGCCGAAATGGCCGCCTGCACCGACCGGGGCGGCAGCCGCTTCGTGTCGACCCCGAGCTCCCGCTCGACCTGCTCGATGAGCCGCCGGCTGTCCCCGTCGTCGTAGATGGAGAAGGCTGGTTTGAAGCCCAGGCGGCCGGCGTGGGCCCGCAGGATCCTGACGCAGGCGCTGTGGAAGGTCGAGACCCACATGCGCTCGGCGCCCGGGCCGAGCAGCTCGACCAGGCGGCTGCGCATCTCGCTGGCCGCCTTGTTCGTGAACGTGATGGCCAGGACCTCCTCGGGCCGGGCGTCCCCCGAGGCCACCAGGTGGGCGATCCGCCGGGTCAGCACCCGGGTCTTGCCCGAGCCTGCCCCGGCCACGACCAGCAGGGGGCTGCCCCGGTGCGCCACGGCCCGGCGCTGGGGCTCGTTGAGGTCGGCGAGGAGCGCGGCGGGGTTCAGGGGAGGCACCGGCAGCACCGTAGCGGAGGGCTGCTCACTCCCACTCGATGGTGCCCGGCGGCTTCGAGGTCACGTCCAGGGCGACCCGGTTGACCCCGGGCACCTCGTTGACCAGGCGCCGAGCGATCCGGTCGACGAGCTCGTAGGGCAGCCGGGCCCAGTCGGCCGTCATGGCGTCCTCGGAGGTCACGGCCCGGATGACGATCGGGTAGGCGTAGGTTCGCTCGTCGCCCATCACCCCGACGGTCCGCACGGCCGGCAGCACGGCGAAGCTCTGCCAGAGCTGGCGCTCCAGGCCGGCCCGCCGGACCTCCTCGAGAACCACGGCGTCGGCGGCCCGCAGGATGGCCACCCGCTCGGGGGTGACCTCGCCGACGATCCGCACCGCCAGGCCCGGCCCGGGGAAGGGCTGGCGCCAGACCAGCTCCTCGGGGAGGCCCAGCTCCTCCCCCACGGCCCGGACCTCGTCCTTGAAGAGCCAGCGCAGGGGCTCGACCAGTTCGAAGGCCATGTCCTTCGGCAGCCCCCCGACGTTGTGGTGGGACTTGATGCTGG
This sequence comes from Aciditerrimonas ferrireducens, assembly GCF_023130475.1. GTDB lineage: Bacteria > Actinomycetota > Acidimicrobiia > Acidimicrobiales > UBA8190 > Aciditerrimonas > Aciditerrimonas ferrireducens. The sequence goes on along the minus strand of NZ_JAKHEX010000001.1, from coordinate 299,839 downwards.
CCGCGTGGGCGCTGCCGGACTCGATGACGTCGGGGTAGAGGGTGCCCTGGACCAGGTAGCGGACGTCCCCCAGGTCCCGGGCCACCTCCTCGAAGACCCGCACGAAGGTCTCCCCGACGATCTTCCGTTTCGCCTCGGGGTCCACCACCCCGGCCAGCGCCCCGAGGAAGCGGTCCGCGGCCTTCACGTGGACCAGATCCACCTGGAACTGCCGCCGGAAGGTCGCCTCGACCTGCTCCCCTTCCCCGGCCCGCATGAGGCCGGTGTCGACGAAAACACAGGTCAGCTGGTCCCCGACCGCCTTGTGGACCAGGGCGGCGGCCACCGCCGAGTCCACCCCGCCCGAGAGGGCGCAGAGCACCCGGCCCTCCCCAACCTGGGCCCGGACCGCCCGGGTGGCCTGCTCGACGATGCTCAGGTGCGTCCAGGTGGGCGAGGCCCCGCAGACCTCGAAGAGGAACCGCTCGAGGAGCTCCTGGCCCCCCTCGGTGTGGGCCACCTCGGGGTGGAACTGGACGCCGTAGCGGGCCCGCTCGGGGTCGGCCATGGCGGCCACCGGCGTGCCGGCCGTCTCGGCGGCCACCACGAAGCCCGGCGGGGCGGCCACCACGGCGTCGGCGTGGCTCATCCAGACGTCGCCGGCCGGCCCCTCGGGGCCGCCGAGCACCGGCAGGGTCCCCACCCCGGCCCGCCGGGTCAGGGCCGTGCGCCCGTACTCGCCGCTGCCCGTCCGGGCCACCTCGCCGCCGAGGGCCTCGGCCATGAGCTGGGCGCCGTAGCAGATGCCCAGGATCGGCACCGGGGCGTCCCAGAGGGCCGGGTCGACCCGGGGGGCCCCGGGGGCGTGGACCGAGGCCGGGCCGCCCGAGAGGATGATCCCGAGGGGTTTCGCGGCCAGGATCTCCTCGGCGCTGGCCGTGCAGGGCACGAGCGTTGAGCAGACCCGGGCCTCCCGCACCCGCCGGGCGATCAGCTGGCCGTACTGGGCGCCGAAGTCGACCACCACGACGGCCCCGTCGGCCGCCGGGGGCCCGGCGGGGAGGGCGGCCACCTCAGTGGCCCATGCCGACGCCCTGGGCCCGCTGGAGGGCCTTGCCCTCGGTCTGCAGGGCCGGCGCCACCATGACCTCGGCCTTCTGGAACTCCTTCAGGGTCTCGTAGCCGCAGGTAGCCATGGCCGTCCGCAGGGCCCCGAAGAGGTTCATCCGGCCGTCGTTCTCGTGCGCCGGGCCCAGGAGGATCTCCTTCAGGGTCCCCCGGACCCCGGTCCGCACCCGGGTGCCCCGGGGCAAGGTCGGGTGGAAGGTGGCCATCCCCCAGTGGAAGCCCTTGCACGGGGCCTCCTCGGCCGAGGACAGCGGCGAGCCCAGCATGACCGCGTCGGCCCCGCAGGCGATCGCCTTCGCGATGTCCCCGCCCTTGCTCATGCCCCCGTCGGCGATCACGTGCACGTAGACCCCGGTCTCGTCCAGGTGCCGCATCCGGGCCCCGGCGACATCGGCGATGGCGGTGGCCTGGGGCACCCCGATCCCGAGGACCCCCCGGGTGGTGCAGGCGTTGCCCGGGCCGACCCCCACCAGCACCCCGACCGCCCCGGTCCGCATGAGGTGGAGGGCCGCCTGGTACGAGGCGCAGCCGCCCACGATGACTGGCAGCTCGAACTCCCGGATGAAGCGCTTCAGGTTCAGCGGCTCGGTGGTCCGCGAGACGTGCTCCGCCGAGACCACCGTCCCCTGGATGACCAGCAGGTCCAGCTCCCCGGCCAGGATCGCCGGGGCCAGCTCCTGGGTCCGCTGCGGGGTGACCGACGCGCAGGCCACCACGCCGGCCGCCTTGATCTGGCGGATCCGCTCGGTGACCAGCTCGGGCTTCACCGGCTCCTGGTACATCTGCTGCATCCGGAAGGTGGCCTTCTCGTCGGGCAGCTCGGCGATCTCGGCGAACAGCGGCTCGGGGTCCTCGTAGCGGGTCCAGAGGCCCTCCAGGTTCAGGACCCCGACCCCCCCCAGCCGTCCCAGCTCGATGGCCGTCCGGGGGCTCGTCACCCCGTCCATGCCGGCTCCCATCAGGGGCAGCTCGAAGCGGAAGGCGTCGATCTCCCAGGAGATGTCCACGTCCTCGGGGTCCCGGGTCCGTCGGCTCGGCACGATGGCGATGTCGTCGAAGCCATAGGCCCGACGGCCCGACTTGTAGATCCCGATCTCGATCTCAGCCACCAGGCCTCCTCGACTCGCGCCACCTCCGGCGAAGCGGCCCTCGCGCCCGCAGGCACCCCGATCGACGGCCGCCCCCCGAGGATACCGCCCCGCCCACCGGCCCCCGGGAGTCTGCGAGGCCATGCCGTCCAGACCACACCATCCCCTGCCCGAACCCCCAGACGCCGCCAATCGTTGCCCCGCACAAGACACACCCGACCCCGGATGTGGGAAAACAAACAAACCCTTCGCAATAGAGGCGGGGTTCATTACCCCGCAAAAGGTTGTCATCGGCGCAGGGACGTTCGTGCGCCGGTGGGCGTCGCAATAGAGGCGGGGTTCATCACCCCGCAGAAGCCCATGACGACACCGAGCAGCACGCAGCGACATCCAGCAAGTCGCAATAGAGGCGGGGTTCATCACCCCGCAGAAGCGGACGAGCTGACCACGGTCGAAGCGTCGCGGCTGCTCGAGTCGCAATAGAGGCGGGGTTCATCACCCCGCAGAAGCGGCCAGGAGGTCGCTCGGGGCAAGGCGGCTCGCCGCGTCGCAATAGAGGCGGGGTTCATCACCCCGCAGAAGCTGGGACTGGGCCTCCTTCGCCGGCGAGCACTTCACGTCGCAATAGAGGCGGGGTTCATCACCCCGCAGAAGCACGCGGAGATGGGGGCGAGTCCTTCGGCTGGTGTCGGGGTCGCAATAGAGGCGGGGTTCATCACCCCGCAGAAGCGGACCCACGTCGCCGGCCTGGCCGAGCGCTCCCCGTCGCAATAGAGGCGGGGTTCATCACCCCGCAGAAGCGAGGGCCGCGGGGATTGAAGCAGCGGCCGCGTACATGTCGCAATAGAGGCGGGGTTCATCACCCCGCAGAAGCAGGAGGGCTCGGCCTGAGTCGTCCTGGGGGGAGGCCGTCGCAATAGAGGCGGGGTTCATCACCCCGCAGAAGTGTGACGGGGCTTCAAGGTAACGACGACCTGGGTGGTCGCAATAGAGGCGGGGTTCATCACCCCGCAGAAGGACTAGGGCGACGAAGCGCTTTGAGCAGCTGCAAAATCGTCGCAATAGAGGCGGGGTTCATCACCCCGCAGAAGCGCTCACGTGGCAGGACATGCAGCGGCTGCAAGACGTGTCGCAATAGAGGCGGGGTTCATCACCCCGCAGAAGCGAGCGGACCATGAGCCCCTCTACGAGGTCGCGAACTAGTCGCAATAGAGGCGGGGTTCATCACCCCGCAGAAGCGCCTCGCTTCGGTCCACGCTTCCGCAGGCCACGACCGGGTCGCAATAGAGGCGGGGTTCATCACCCCGCAGAAGCGGGGATGGCGCTTGCTGTGATGTTGACCCAAGCGCCGTCGCAATAGAGGCGGGGTTCATCACCCCGCAGAAGCCTGGCCCTAGGTTACCACCGTCTACCTGGGCCTCTGCAAGCCGCTGCGAGCGCTGACTCGGCGGCGCCTCGTCTGAGGGCCCCACCGGTCGAAGCGCCCAGCGTTCTTCCTGTTGAAGGCCGGTCGAGCGCTCCCCGCAAGCTGGAGCTCCCCGGAGCGCTCGCAGGCGGTGCCGCTCATGGCTCTCTTGATCAGACGACCTGAGGCGGTTTCTCGTCGAGGAGTGCCGCCGGGCGCTCCCCGAGCCAGAACAGCTGTCGCCGCCTTCTCAGGCTCCCGGCCTCCCCGAGCTCGAGCAGGATGAGGCGGTCCTCTCGTTTGGCCAGCACCTCCCCCAAGGCGTGAAGCAGCATGTCGACCTCGCCAGGAGAGAGATCGCAGACAAACACCGAATACTGGACTGCCCAGCCGAAGCGATTCGCGATTCGAGTGCAACGGGAGAGACGCTTCTGGTCTCTCACGTCATAGGCGAGGAGATACCGTCGACGCATCACTCGTCACCGTGTCACGAATGCCTGGTAACGCCTTGTTTCGCCGAGGCACCATGCTGCGAGCAACCTTGCCTGCACTTCCAAGGCGCGACGATAGTTGATTCGATAGCCGAAGAGTGGATGCCTGACCTGGTGCCCCATTCGTCGTTCATAGGCCAAGAGGACTTTCCTCCTCCCGCGGGGAGCCAGGTACACCCCCCCGTCCCGCCTCACGAAGTCTTTCTTCTGAACCTCTCCGTTGTTGATCACCTGGATGACGACCGAGTCCCCAATGAGCGGACGAAACTCCTCCGCCAGGTCGAGGGCAAGTGCTGGCCTCCCGTACCGAGGTTGGTGGTAGAAGCCCAGCAAAGGATCGAGTCCAACGGTGAGGCATGCAACGGTTGCCTCTTTGACGAGGACACTGTAGACGAAGGAGAGCAGGGCGTTGACCTCGTCTCGTGCCTGTGCTGTCGACAGAGATCATCTGTCGAAATGCGGAGAAGTAGGCCCGAGCCCCAGACCCTTCGATTCCGAGGAGCTGGTCGATGCTGGAGGCGGTCTCGGCAGCCGTCCGCGCGGCATCGATCCTCGCGAGGGCTTGGCTGACGTCGCCCCGGGCGTTCCGCCGAAGCAGGGTTCGGGCGTTGCGAAGCTTGCCTGCGACGATCTCCCGACAAACCTTGAGCGCCTCCCTGCTCGACGCCAGCCGATACTGGGCGATGCGGAGCTGGACGTTGTTCGACGGGAGTCCTGTGGCCATGCCGTAGAACCAGCCACCCGAGGAGAACCAGCAGACCGGAACGCCCCGAGCGAGGAGTCGTTGGATCGCCGGGGTGGTGACCTGCACTGCGCCGTAGACGCACAGCTGCGAGATGTCGAGCTCCAGGAACGAGGCGAGCTCGCCTTCGCGCGAGGTCACGACCAGGCGGCCCTCGTGGGCCCTCACGGTGCTCCCCTGCTCGCCGACGTAGAGCGGCTTGGCGTCCTCGTCGGTTGGGACGAGCCGACGAGGCGGCCGGTCCGTGCGCCCGAGCAGGAGATTGACCTCGTCGGGGAGGCACACGCTCACCACGGGACACCGAGGGCACTTCGGGCTGTCCACGAGTGGTTGCGGGGCGTTCGGGCTTTCGGCCAGGTCACAGGCGGCCTCGACCGTGGCCAGGGCCGCGGCCATCCGCTCCTCGGTGAACGCGACCAGCACGCGGGTGTTGCTGGCCAGGTAGTGGAGGACGCCCCGCTCACAGGCGTAGCCCATCTCGCGGAGCAGCAGGGCCTTCACGCAGAGGAGCACGACGTCGCTCTCCCAGGCCGAACGGCCTTCGTCTCGCCCTGCTCCTGGCCTGATCTCGACGGGGATCACCCGGCCGTCGGCGTCCTCGACGACGTCGACAGCCCCCCGCAGGCCGAGCCGCTCGGAGCGGACCGAGACGGTCGTCGTGCGGAGCTCCTCGACGCCGTTCTCGGAGCTTCTCTCGGGACCGGTCGGTTCGGAAGCGGCATCGGCTGGATCCACCGCGGAGACCTCCTCGGACGCCGGGCCCTCCGGGTTCACCCACTCGAGATAGAACCGCCTCGGGCAGTACTCATAGGTTCGCAGCTGCTCGACGGGAATCGGTTCGAGCCGTTCCGGTCCTCTCGTGTCCCCAGGGTCCCTCACGCCTCACTCCTTGCGAGGCCAGAACACGCCGAGGCCGTAATGGCGAAGCGCCCCGAGCACGATCGGGCCGGCGACTGCCGACTCGAATGTCATCTCGACGCCGAAGACGGACCGTGCCCTCTGCTCAGGTTCCCGGGGTCGCCTCGACTGGAACGACCGCCAGATGCCCTCCGGCCCGATCAGCCGGATCGAGACCGGCGGGTCGTAGCCCAGCGCGCCGAGGTCGCGCTGCAGGTAGCGCGCCACGTGGTCCCGGAGGGTCTGACCCGGGCGGGGGTGGGACGGCGGCGCATAGGGCGTGAGGGTCCGCCACGTTCGCGCAGGCCGGGCCAGGTCGCCGAGGACGCTCGGGCTGTCGCCGACCCCGGTCAGCTCGAGGTGGACCGTGCACGGTCGCCCGCCAACGGTCCCGTGGAGCATGCTGAGCGATGCCAGGGCCGCCGTCTCCTCGACGTCGTATCCCCCCGGTGCCCAAGCTGCCACCGTGGTCACGCGGTAGTCGTCGTCGAGACCGGTCAACGACAGCCAGTGGGCGTGCCGGTGCTCCCGCAGCGGCTCGCCGTCGGGGCCTCGACCGATGACGGCCCAGCCGTCGCTCACCCTCCGAATCCGGGCCAGCCTGCCGACCGCCGCACGGTGCAGCAGGTCGCCGAGGACGACGGCGTGGACCAGGGCGACCGTCGTGCCACTGCAGCGCCAGCGGAGCACCGTCGGCCGGGGCGACTCCCCTCGTTCGGGGGCACCGAACCACCTGGAGGCCGGGAGGTGCCCCGACCTCCCCATGGGCTCCAACCGACGCTCCCCGACACCACCGGGGGCCGTCGTCAGGGAACCCTCCCCTGGTCCTCCCGCCGTCCGACCGGTCGCTCCCATGGCTTCACAGGTGCTCCCGCAGTTCGAGCAGGACGATCTTCTGCCCTTCGTCGCGAAAGAGGATCCGGTACGCAGGCCCGTCGCTCGTGGCGTAGGCCTCGTGGGTCGCCGGCGCGAACGATCCGCTCAACTTCTTCACCGTGCTTCGTTTCGGCAAGGCCTGCCGCCCGCCTTCGAGCCACGCACTGAGATCGTCGATCCTCTCGTTCACCCGCACAAAGAGTTCGGGCTGTCCTGCGGCCCGGCGTGCCACCTCGTCCGGGAACTGTCCACCGAATACGACCCGGTCGGTGGGCGGATCGAGGAGCCGAGCCCGGTAGATCTGCGTCGCTTGCCGCACCCAGAGGAGCCGTCCCCAGTCGGAGGGCAGCATCCTCCCCTCGTCGGCCTCGGTGAAGAGGACGCTGGCCCCCGCCAGCCCCTCCACCTCGCTCGTCGGGATCCCCTCCGGGAGGATCTCTGCCCGCCGCAGGCTCTGCAGGGCGACGTCGCCGAGCGCCATGTCGAGCGGCAGGGTCGGGATCCGCACCAGCTCGTCGGCGGTCTCGAAGCTGTAGAGCACCTCGGCCGACCACAGCGCTGCCGCCTGCTGGAGGAACCCCGAGACTGACTTGAACGAGCCGGCGAGGTTGAAGACCACCGCCGTCTGCTCGTCGCGACGGTCGTCGATCGCCTTCATGAGCCCCGGGAGGGCTTCCCGGAGCCCATTGGACGAGGCGACTTGCAGGCCCCCGATCTGCTCGACCTCCGCCTTGATCCCGAGGAGCGTCTCGAGCGCGTCGCGGACGCACGCTGCCGCCAGTTGGCCGAGTGCCGTGTCCGTCGCGAGCAGCAGGTGCCGGTGTCGCCTTGCCGGCTCGGTTCGACGCCAGAGGGAGAGGACTTTCAGCTCCGCCGAAAGCCGGCCGACCTGGTGCTGGTCGGTTGGGTCGACCTTCCCCAGCTCCGCTTGCACCTGGGTCTTGATCGCCTCGAGGCTTGCCCTGTCCTCATCGCCGACGAACGTGCGAACGTTCGCGTTGCGTTTGATGAACTCGCGGAGTTCGTCGTCGTCGGCCGCGTTCGTGAGGATGGAGGTGCCGACCGTGCTCACGACGAGGACGTCTGTCATGGTGCTCCCTTCGTGCCGCCGCTGTCGATCAGCCGGTGCACATCGAGATCGGTGCGTTCTGTTGCCTCGAAGACCCGCGGGTCGATGACGAGCTCGTCCGCGTCGAGCTCCTGGCCCCGCTGGGAGCGGCGCAGGCGGAGATCCAGGTGCACATAGAGCACGCCACGGGCCGTCAGCTCGGCGACGATCGGCACCGGCAGGTTGCCGAGCACGACGTCGCCCGCCTGGAGCGTCGCGGTGCTCTCGAGGTGGTCAATGACCCGGTCGACCACGAGCCCGTGGCGGCGGGCCCATTCGACCGTTCCGCGGTGCCGGGTGACGAGCACTCGCTGCATCACTCGCTCCGCAGAGCCCGCAGCCGGAGGGAGAGCTCGTGCCCCTTCGCCCGTCGCTGCTTGTACGGTTTCCCAGCCTGGGGCGGATCCGGGAGCCAGAGTCCCTGCTCCTCGAGGAGGCCTTGGAGTTTGTCGAGCGTCTCGGTCGTCCCGAGCGCTTCGTCACCGCCCTCGATGGCGTCGAGGACGGCGCGGACCACCACCAGCTCGGTCAGGCCGGCCGGATTCCCTTCGAACTGTGCCGCCAGCCTGGCGAGGACCGCTCGCAGTGCGGGCTCGGCCCCGCCCCCAACCTCGAGGCGGCCGAGCCACCGGGAGAGGAGCTCAGGTGGGTTGGCTGGAGCTTCCTCGGTTGCGACGGCCTCGTCGACCCGCTGGACAGGTGCCCGCTCCCCATCCCCGACACGAGTCGTCACCGGGTCCTCACGCATGGCGACGACTCCGAGGCCGAGCGCCGATCGTGCACCGATCGCGCCCGAGGAGCACACGGTCCGCCAGAGGAGCGCCACCAGGGCGTGGCACCGGCCCGGCCCCCCGACGCAGGGCCCGTCGTGGAGCACGTCGACGTCGAGCAGTGCTCCTGCGGCGACCACCGGGTAGAGGACCGGGGTCGGCCTCTCGGTCTCGACCGGCGGGCCACCGCCGGTGAAGTAGCCGCTGTGGTGGGGCGTGACGACGTCGAGCTCCACCAGGTGTCGAGACGCCGGGCCCGTATCCTCCGAACCCTCCACGTACGGGTACGCGTCGAGCACCCAGAGGTGCCCGCGCTGGCTGGGGGAGGTTCCTTCCTCGGGAGCGTCGAGCTCGGCACCGTCGCCGGCCTCAGGAGCCCAGCCGAAGAGCTGGCGGCAGACCTCGTCGTCGATCTCGACCCCCTCACCCGTCCCAGGCGGGGGCCCCTCCCGCCGGACCCGGTCGGCGGCGGCGCGCAGCACCCCCTTGAGGGCCGAGCCGGGGATCCTCGGGGTGCCATGCGGGTAGCTGAACGACATCCCCATGCCCTCGGGGTGCGGACTCCCGATCCCCAAGGCCAGGCGTGCCTCCAGGCGGAGCGGCACCGATTGGAGACCTACGGCGCGACGCCGGCTCGAGACGACCTCCCGCACCCTCTTGGCACGAGTCGAGAGCCGCTCGGCCTGGACCCTCGTCGCCTCCGCCGTTGCCCTCGCGGCCTCGCCGACCTTCGTGGCCTCCCGGGAGCGCACAGGACGGGACGGGCACCCAGCCTTTTGACTGCTCGCGGCCTCGCCGACCTTCGTGGCCTCCCGGGAGGGCTCGCCGCTTCGGTCCTGCTCGATCCACCACTTCCCGCCGAACCACGGCAGGTACGGGCCCCACAGGTGCCCAAAGGGCATCGGTGGCGGGCCCGGGGTGCTGCCCCCCTGCCCACGTCCGAGGTGTTCGGCCACCGCCTCCTCCACGTCCCGGGGCACGAGCCGGCAGCGAGGCACCTCACCTCCCCGTTCCCCCTGGGCCGGACGTGCCCGTTTCCCCCCGGGGCGAGGCCGGCTCGACCGGGGGCTCATCGGCGCTCCTCTACGAGCGTCCCGCCGGGGCCGGTCGGACCCCCGTCGAGGTCGACGAAGGCGCGCATCCAGCGGAGGTGCTCGAGGACGGTTCTCGAGACGTGCGCCAAGGTCAGCGAACGCCCCTGGACCAGCGCCTCGACGACGGCGTCCACGTCGGTCCCCGTCACTGGTCGCTCCCCGACCTCGCGCAGCACAGGGGTGGCGATCTTCGCGAGCTGCCTCGCGAGCAGGCTTTTTTTGGAGCCGTAGGAGCGCTTGTCGAGGTAGCACAGGGTCACGATGAGCCCGTTGCTCGCCAGCAGCCCGGGGGTCGCCTTGACGTCGCCGCGATAGGCCCGGTAGCCCCGCGCATCGAGCTGGTTTCGCGCCTCGACCACCAAGGACCAGGCCTGCACCGCTTCGGGCCGATACCCTTCCTTCGGCATCACTGGCCCCCCTGGCTCTCGATCCGGACGCCGACGAGCCCGCTTCCCGAGGATGCTCGGCCCCCGATCTGGAGGAGCCCGCCGAGCCCGTCGTGCACCGTGTTCGCGAGCGCTGCGAGCGCGCCCGTAGCCGATCCTCGACCCTGACCGGCGGTCCCGTCGCCTCGTCGTTCGATGCGCGGCGCCATGAGCAGCGGTGCGGCGAAGACCGTCTCGGCCGGCACCTGCTCCACGAAGAAGAGCTGACCCTCGACGGCGGTGCCGGTCTCGGCGATCCGGACGTGGGGGTCGACCGGCAAGAGGCCCTCCATGAAGAAGCCGAAGGTGCTGTCGGGTACGACGACCAGGTCGCGCCGCAGCCGGTCGGCGAGGTCCGCGCCCACGAGGCGCCCGAGCGGTTCCTGGCCGATGCCGTCGCCGATGATCCTCCCCACCTGGGCGACCGCATCGGCGCTGCGCGCCTCGAAGCGGTACTGGTCGAGCAGCACGTGCGCGCGCCCCCGGGTGTCAGCGACCAGGGCGGTTCCCTCGTCCGGCCGAGGAATCTCCCAGGGCACGGGGGAACCACCGAGCTCGACGACGCGCCGCAGGCGGGCCAGCGCGCTCGGTGAGGTCACCCAGACGAAGGCCTCCTCGAGGCAGCGCACCGGGAAGGCGACGAGGCTGGCGTCACCGAGGGACATCGCCCCCGCAGCGGCATCCTCCTCGCTGGCCACGTCCTTGCCGAAAACCGCGTCGACGTCGACGGACACCAAGGGGTTGGCCGCGTCCTGTTCCGTCTCGATGGCGTGCCGGAGCGCGCCCTTGAGACCCGACGCGGGCAGGACCGGGTAGTTCGTGGCCCGTTCCCGCGCCACCGGCGCGTCGACGTAACCCAGTCCCTGACCGGCCCCCATGTGGGTCGGCGCCAGACAGTACGCCCAAAGAACCGCCCGTTCCGTGAACACCTCGTCCTTCCCTCCTCCCGCTGCTCCTCGTTCCGCTCAGCCCACCCCGGCGAGCCAACAGGAGGAGAACCCCTCCCCGTCTCGACTCCCCGGTCGCCCCGTCAGGACCTCGCCCACCGAGCGTTCGCGGAGCGCTCCAGCCAGCCGTTCGAGGTCCTCCCTGGATCCCGACTCGAGCTCGAAACGCCAGACGCTGCCCGGCGGGACCGCTGCGGCGATCGCCTTGGGGCGCCCCTCGCTCATTGACCACCCGGTGACCACCTCGGCGGCCCCGACCGCCGCGGCACGCAAGCGTGCCCGCAGGCCGCCCCAGGCCAGCACCCACCCCCCCTCAACTGGATCCCGGTCGACACCGTCGGGGAGCCAGCCGCGGCGGAAGACACCGGGGGTGACCGCCACCAGTGACATGCTCGCCGGCTCCTCGGGGAGCGTGGGCGCCTCGAGGGACGGGCAGCGCACGCTCCTCAGCCGCGCGGCGCGCCCGTCGCCGCCGAGGCGCACCAGCGTGCCGTCCAACTGGCCCTCGCCCGGCTCCGGCAGCCCCGCCAGGCCGACGAGGATGCCGACGCCCTCGCGGAAGCGCACGTACTGGCTGACGTAGAGCCTGGACTCCTGCGCCCGACGGGAGCGCCGGTCGAGGGCGATCCCGACCCGTGCCTCGACGCCTGCCAGCGCCTCCATCTGCGCCGCCGTGAGCAGCGCCCCTCGGGGGACCTCCCTCCCGGCCAGCCAGGCCTGCCAACCCGTTCCGGTGAGCCAACAGCCAGCCGGTTGCTTCACCCGCGCTCCGGGCACCACGAGCGGGCGGAGGCCCTCTGCGAGCGTGGAACCCCACCGGCGGCGGAGCACCGTGTCGGCCTCCTGACCGACCTCGCGCAACCGCAGCACCTCGGCTCTCCCCCCGCCGGGGTCGTCCACTGCGACCGCGAGGTCGAGGGGGAGGGGCACCAGCGGCTCCGCCTCCCCCGCTCCGCTCCTGCGTCCGAGGCTCGCCCACGCGACCCGGAGGGTCCCGAAGCGGCGAGCCGTCCCGATCGCCGCCCCGATCGGGTGGGTGATCGGCTCGTCGCGCAGGAAGCGGCGCTGGTCCTGCTCGGCGAGCCGGACGAGCAGCGCGGAGCGCAGCGCCCCGGTCAGCACCGAGGGTCGGGGCAGGAGCGCGGTCTCGGCCAGCTCCGAGGACTGGCCAAAGCCACGATTGCCGCGAAACGCCAGGACGTCGACCGGCTCGAGCATCCACCACGAGAGGGCCATCAGCGCTCTCTTTGCTCCGTTCGGCCAGCGACACGGCCATGGCCGACCCGAAGGCCCCGCCCGAGGAACTCGGCGATCGCGAGCATCGACGAGAGCTGGGCCCGACGACGCGGAACGAGATCCTTCGGAGACCGCCCCGCGCCGGGGCCGAGCGCCGTCATGGCGGCGCGGCTCGCCTCCGCCAGCCGCCTCGCTCCGGTCCCCTCCTGATCGGGGTCAGGGCGTTGCCCGTCGGCCCCGAGGAGGCTCTGGCGGGCGACCAGCTCGCTCAGCACCTCGAGCTCGAGCTCCGGGGCGAGTGGCGGCAGCTCCCGGAGGTACTGGGCCGCCCGGGCCATTCCTGCCCTCGAGACCAGGCCGGCCTCGAGCGCCCCGGTGAAGCCGACCAGCCCTCCGAGCGCGCCCGGTCCGTCCGGTCCGGGGAACCGGCTCGTGACCTGTTCGATCCCCCCTGAGCGTTTGAGCACGCTCAGGCAGAAGGCTCCTCGGAGCGCCTTGGCCCGCTGCTCGGCCAGGGACGCCTCCCGCAGCGCTGCTCGGAGCGGGTAGCTGGCGTGCGCGACGGCGACCCCGACGCTGATGGTGGCGCGCTCACCCATGGCGAGGCGCAGCGGCCCGGGCCGGCCTCCTCGGGGCACCTGGACCCAGCCGCCACCGAGGCGCAGGTGGACCAGCCGCCCCAGCGGGTGCCCTTGAAGACCCAGACGGGTCGCCACCGCCTCGACATCCTCGAGCGGCACCTCCTGGCCGGTCTCCGGGTCCCGAAGGCGGCTCCCTTGGTACAGGCTCGGCAGCAGCCAGAGCGCCGCGAGGACCCGGTCCACCGGCACCATGGCGAGAAGGTCGTCGCCGCCGGCGTAGACGACCTTGCCGTCGAGCACCTCCTCGACGAGCCACGGCACTACGTGGGCACCGAACGTGTTGAGGGCGGTCGCGATCGCCCCGTGCCAGGCAGGCGAGACCGGACGCGGCTCCTCGAGCCACTCGTCGACCACCCGCCGGCACGCCTCGTCGTCGAGCTGGTCGAGCTGCCGTTCGAGGTGCCAGGCGAAGCTCGTCGCGAGCCGTTCCCGGTTGCGGGGCACCCCGGGCACGGTCCCCGAGAGCCAGGCCCCCATCCGATCCCCGTCAGCCTGCACGATGGCGTAGTAGGCGGTCATCGGCAACGGACCCTCGATCCCGAGATCCCGGGCGAGCGCGCAGAGGCCCGGCCACGGGGACCCGCCGACCGTGCCTGGCCCCTCGGCCCCCTCGGGGCCGCTGCCGTCCTCGATCACCGCCCGGAACTTGGCGACGAGGCCGGGACGGTCCTGGGCCTGGCGGGCGACGGCCGGGACGACGGCGTGACGGGCAGAGCGATCCGGGTGATCCCCAGCCGAGAGCTCCTTCGTCGTCCGGTCGCCCAGACGGTCGATGATCGCCCGCTGGGTCGGGACCTGGGCCAGCGCGATCGTCGAGGGGACCCAGCGCTCCGCCGCCGGTCCGGCGAGGGTGCTCGCCGCGGACCCGGGCGGCCAACGCTTCGCGGCGACCCGCGGCCACTCGCGTTTCAAGCAGCACAGGGCACAGAGCGGCTCCTCGCGGTCGTCGTCGCCCCCCGGCGCGGGGACCACGACCGCGGGCCGCTCCCCGCAGAGGCCGCAGCGGGGCGCAGGAGGCGCAGCGACGGGATCCTGATGGGACACGCGCACGGTCTTCGTGCTTCCCATCACCCGCTCGAGGAGCTCGTACGCCGGCCGGTAGAGGTCGCCTGGCCCTGGGGGGAAAAACTCGAGGCCGCCGCCGGCCCGGCCCTCGCCCCCGCAGCCCAGCGCGGCGAGCCGTGCCGAGACGGGCTCGGGTTCCCCCCTCGTCTCACCGAAGGCGGCGAGTGCGTCGAGGAGCTCGGCCCGGACGTCCTGCACCGGCTGCCCGCTCAGGTCCACCCACGCGGCGTGAACCGTCGGGAACCGCCCCGCCCCCGCCCCGGCGGCGACTGGCCCGTGTCGCTCGAGCGCCCAGCGGGTCCACTCCTCGACCGCCTCGGCGCAGCGCACTTGGGCGCGCCGCGCGAGGTTCGGGGCCTCGTCCTTTTCGACGAGGGCCACGAAGCGGTTCGGCAGGCTGGCCCGCAAAAGTGGATGGTCGCCGCTTCGGCTCTCCCAGCAGGGCTCCTCTCGCTTCAGTTCGCTGACCGCGAGCTGCAGCGGGGTGCCGCTGGCCAGGCTTCCCCCGCGGCTTTCGAGTACGGAGAGGAGCCACAGGTCGGCCAGCGGGGCGCCGCGGAGGTTCGGCACCACGATGCTGTCGGGCCCGTAGCGCTCCACCACGACCGCTATCGCCTCCCAGGCGAGCGCGCCGAGGAGGTTCGAGCCGGACCAGAAGTCCGACGTCGTGCGGGCGACCCGAACGAAGGACTGGACCGGCCCGATGCTGACCGCCAGGAGGGCCGGGTGCGGATGGACACCGGCGTAGGCGCTCGCGAGGTCGAGGTGCTGCACGATGCTGTGGTCGGGCACCCTGGTGTCCGCCGGCAGCACCCACCAGCCCTCCCCCAGACGAGGAACCGCGGCACCCTGCTCGCCCAGGACCTCTGGTCGCGCCCCGAACCGCCACAACAGGAGGGAGGTGGCGACCCAGTCGACCGACCCCTCGGCACGGACGATCAGCTGCCTGAGGGCATCGAACGCCTGGGACTCCAGTGCCTCCGGGCTCACGTCCTGCAACGGATCCGCGACGGTACGACTCGCCGCCAGTGGGTGACGGAGCTCGGGCTGTGCGCGGAAGTCGCTTCGGAGACGCAGCGACCTCGGCATCGGGATGCGATCTGCCCCCGCCGCGAAGCGGTCCGCGAGCCGGTCATCTTCGCTGACGGGCCCGAGCCCCAGGTCCTCACGAAGGGCTCGCACGGAGCCTCCCTCGTGCGCCTGGCCGGTCCCGAGGACGAGCGCTTTCGCGAGCGGGTCGTGCAGCCACGCCGAGACCTTCCGGCGGAAGCGACGACCCTGGTCGTCCTCACGCACCGCCTCAGCCGCCACCACTGCTCCCCCAGGGGTCCCACGGCTCGGGCCGCCACCTTGCGCCGAGGGGCTCGTCTCTGGACGCGGACCCGGCGCGAAAGCAGCGCACGAGCGCGTCGTTCACGGCCTTCGGGTCGAGCCCTGGCGGACCGGTCAGGTACCAGCGGGCGAACCACGGCTGCCCGGGACGAGGCGAACCGTCGGGCGACAGGTCGGTGTCGACCCGGAGCCGGAGCGCGTTCACCCGGCGGGGCCCCTTTTCGCTGGCTGGCGACGACGTCGGCGCCGGCCGGCTCGACCCCCGGGCCTCGATGGATGCCACCGAGCGTCGCGCCAAGGACAGCGCCATGACGGCGTCCTGCAGGTCGCGGGCCAGCACCTGGCCGCCGGCGGCCCCCTCGTGGAGGCCGATCAGGCCCGAGGGCCAGCCGTCCTGGGTCCGGGTGTCCCGGAGGAGCTGGGCTCGGTCCGGGGCCACGAGGGCTCGGGGCCCGCCGTCGATCTCGGGATGGGAGCCGGTCACCTCGGTGACCCGCAACGAGCCCCAGCCGTTGCTCGCCCGCGAGCCGAGGGTCCCGAACCGATCGACGAGCCAGAGCACCGTCAACAGCGTCCGCTCAGAGGTGGCAGGGAGCTCGAAGCGGACGGTGAACGAGCCCTGCAGGCAACAGGCCCGTTGGATCGACTGCGGGTTCCGGTCCCGGCCGCGCGCGCGCCAGCTCGCGGCATCGAGCGCCGACCGGCGCCCCCGACCGGCACCGTGCGCCTTTGCCCGGGGACGATCGTCGAAGATCTCTTCAAGTGATTCGGGCCTCAAGTTGACGTGAACCGCGCGCAACCGGACGCTCGAGGGCACGGGATCACCTCCAGGCGAATCCGGACCCCCGAAGAGCCGGGCCTCCTCGGTCCGCAAGCCCTCGACGGTCGGGCTTTCCTGGCTTCCCCACCACCACCGCCGCCACCAGAGCCGCATGAGCGACTTCAGCTCGGTCAGGCGCAGTTCGGCACGGGTCTGGTCGGCACCGCGCGAGATCATGGGCGAGACGAGAAAAAAACGCGCATCCAAACGGATGCGTTGCGTCGGCACAGCCCCCACCGCCGTGACGATAGCACGCGGGCCGCCGTGCCAGCCTCGTTCTCGAGCAGGGCGTGTGCCGACAACCGGGCAATGCCTGAGTCTGGCGAGCCCGACCGAGCCGCACCGGCGGGCCGGCCGGCCGGGGGAGTCAGCAGCGACCTCGCTAACGCGGGGAGCGGCCAGCCCGCGGGGGAGACGGCCACTAGCCTCGGGTGGTGAACCCGCCACCAGCGGGTCCCTGACGAAAGACCCCGGATGAGAAGCTGCCGTGCGGGTCGTTGCCCTCGAGGAGCACTTCACGACGCCGGAGCTCGGCGCTCCCCGCGCCGGGGTGGCCGGCCGGGGCGAGGAGGTGGCGGCCCAACTGCTCGACGTCGGCGAGGGTCGTCTCGCGGCCATGGACGCCGCGGGGATCGACCTCCAGGTGCTCTCCTCCACCGCGCCTGGCACCCAGCACCTCCCCCCTGGTGCGTCGGTCGACGCCAGCCGCCGGCTGAACGATCAGCTGGCCGAGGTGGTGGCCGCGCACCCCGACCGTTTCGCCGGCTTCGCCAGCCTGCCGACCCCCGCCCCCGAGGAGGCCAGCAAGGAGCTCTCCCGCTGCGTCGAGGAGCTCGGGTTCGTGGGGGCCATGATCCACGGCCACACCGAGGGGCGCTTCCTCGACGACCCGAGCTTCGCACCGATCCTCGCTGCCGCCGAGGACCTTGGCGTGCCCATCTACCTCCATCCGACCCTGCCGCCCCCCGCAGTCCGGGACGCCTACTACGCCGGGCTGCCCGAGGCCGTGGCCGCCACCTTGGCCGGCCCTGGCTGGGGCTGGCACGCCGAGACCGCCCTGCACGTGCTCCGCATGGTGGTCGGCGGAGTCTTCGACCGCCATCCCCGCCTCCAGCTGATCGTGGGCCACATGGGCGAGAACCTCCCCTTCTCCTTGGCCCGGGCCGATGCCACCTTGAGCCCGATGGCCACCCACCTGGCCCGACGGGTGGCCGACTACGTCCACGAGCACCTCTGGGTGACGACGAGCGCCTACTTCACCCTCCCGCCCTTCGAATGCGCCCGCAGCGTCATCGGCATCGACCGCATGCTCTTCTCCGTCGACTATCCCTTCGCCGACCCCCTGGCGGGGCGCCGCTTCCTCGACGGCCTGCCGGTGCCCCCGGCCGACCGGGAGAAGCTGGCCCACGGGAACGCCGAGCGCCTCCTGCGGCTGCCCGTCCCGACGGACCCGCCACCTTCGCGTCAGGGACCGGCGTAGGTCCCGGCTCGTTCCGGGAACAGCGCCTTGACCAGCCGGAAGCTGGTGATGTCGCTGGTCGCGTCCATGTGGAGGTAGACGGCGGCGTCCCGGAGGTGCTTCTGGACGCCGACCTCCAGCATGGCACCCGCACCCCCGTGGAGCTCGACCGCGTCCCGGCACACCTCGAAGACCTCGGTGGCGGTGAAGAGCTTGGCGGCCTCGCAGCGGACCTCGGCCTCGGGCTGCCGGCGGTCCACGGCGCCGGCTGCAGCCCGCAGGAGGGCGCCGGCCGCCTCCAAGCGGGTCGCCATGGCCGCCAGACGCAAGGCGACCGCCTGGTGCTCGACGAGCACCCGGCCGCCCTGGACGCGGCTCTGGACCCATTCGGCAGTCTGGGCGAAGGCCTCCTGGCCGATGCCCAGGTTCTTCGCGGCTTGGAGGACCTTGCCGGGACGAAAGTAGATGCCGGCCTTGCCTAGGGCGTCACCGACCGCCAGGACGTGGTCCTCGGGGACGGCGCAGTCCTCGAGGACCAGCTCGCCATTGTTCATGAACCGCCCACCCACGGTCTCGTTGCAGCGGACGACCTCCAGCCCGGGAGTCCCTCGGGGGACCACGAAGCTGCCGGTGCCCGAGAGCATGCCGACGCTCGGATCCGTGCAGGCATACACGACGAAGAGGCTGGCGTCGTAGCCGTTGGAGATGAAGTGCTTCCTGCCGTTCAGGACCCAGCGACCACTCCGGTGCTCGGCCCGGGTGGTCATGGCGGCCTCGGGGACATCGTAGGGCAGCCAGCGGTCCGAGGCACCCTGAGGCTCGGTCAGGCAGTGGGCCATGAGGAACCCCGGTTCGGCCAGCGCCTGGCCGAACCACTCCTCCTGTTGCTCCTCGGGCGCCAGCGCCCGCAGCAGGACCGCAACCTTCCAGTTCTGGACCAACTTGTTCGCGATGACGGCGAAGGTGGCCGCCTCCTTGCTCGGGTCGACCTCGACCCCGCCGAAACGGGCCGGGATGCCCAGGCTCCGCAGCCCAGCCCGGTCGGCCTCCTCGAGGATCTCGCGGGGTAGCCGGTCCGCGGGGTCCATGACCCACTCGCGCTGCCACGCCGACTGCACGAACGGTCGCAGCACCCGGTCGACGTAGCGTCGACAGGTCGCCTGCATGAGGCGCTGCTCCTCGTCGAGCTCCTCCACCAGCCAGTCGCCGGGCAGGTGGCTGGGCGGCAAGGGGGCGAGCCGCCCAGCCCGTTCGGATCCAGGATGCTCAGTAGGCATTGGCCACGAAGAGCTCCTCGGCGGGGAAGCGGGTGATGACCTCGCAGCCCGAGGCGGTCACCACGACCTCCTCCTCGATCCGGGCCGCCGAGACTCCGTCGCTGGCCGGACAGTAGGTCTCCAGGGCGAAGACCATGCCCTCTTTGATCTCCACCGGGTGCTCCAGTGAGTTCAGCCGGCTCACGATGGGCCGCTCGTGGAGGGCCAGGCCGAGGCCGTGGCCGAACTGCAGGCCGAAGGCCTCCATCTCGTCGGCGAAGCCGAACTCCTCGGCCTTGGGCCACAGCCGGGCGATCTGGTCGGTGGTCACCCCGGGCTTGACCATCTCGATGGCGGCGTCGATCCACTCCCGGGCCCGACGGTAGGCGTCGCGCTGCGCGGTGGTCGCCCGGCCCACGCAGAAGGTCCGGTAATAGCAGGTCCGGTAACCGTTGTAGGACTGGATGATGTCGAAGAAGGCCTGGTCGCCGGGGCGGATCATACGGTCCGAGAAGTTGTGGGGATGGGGGCTGCAGCGCTCCCCCGAGACGGCGTTGATGGCCTCGACGTCGTCGGAGCCCTGGGCGTAAAGGAACTCGTTGACCTGGGCGACGATCTCGTTCTCCCGGACACCGGGCTTCAGGATCTCCGAGATGAGCTGGTAGGCGCCGTCCACCAGGGCTGCCGAGGTCGACAGCAAGGCGATCTCGTCCCGGGACTTGACCTGCCGGGCATCCAGCATGACCTGCTGGCCGTCCCGCACCTCAAGGCCGGCCCGCTGCAGGGCGAAGACCATCGGCAGCTCGGCGATGTCCAGCCCGATCGGCTGGTCGGCCACGCCGGCCTCCTCGAGCAGGGCCCTGATCTCGGCCGCGGCCCGGTCCATGAGGCCCGCCTCGGGCGCCACCGAACCTCGCAGGCCCAGCATGCCGGCCCGGGAACGCTCGGGCGCCAGCCAGGGGGCGTAGAGCCGGTGGTGCTTCGCCGCCGACCCGAAGTCCCAGAGGACCGGCTCCTGGCCTCGGGCGAGCAGGGCGTAGCGGCACACCTTGTCCCGGACCCACTCGCCGATCTGCGTGGACGTCAGGTACCGGACGTTGTTCACGTCGAAGCACAGCAGGGCCCCGAGCTCGGAGGCCTCCAGGGCGGCCCGGGCCCGCTCGAGTCGGTACCGCCGCAGCCGGTCGAAGTCCACCCGGACCTCGAAGTCCACCGCCATCCTCCCCGGCGCGGGCGCCAGGGGCAGCTCGCCGAGCGTCTGGATGTCGAGCAGGTCAGCCATGACCCTCCTCCCCGGTCGTGCTCCTCACCCCCACCTCTTCCTCCTCCTTCTGGCCCCCGTCCTTGCCGGGGGCCGCTCACCGTGCGCACCTGCGCTGCGTCACGCCTCGTCGGGCACCTGCTGGTCCCGCCTGGCGGGCGGGGCGACCACACCGCCCAGGCCGTCCTCCACCTCCCGGTCCTCGGGCGTCAGCGTCATCCCGGCCGCCCGGGCCTGGAGGACCAGCAGGGCGGCGAAGTCCTGGTCCGCGAACCCCTCCCCCACCAGGCGCTGGACCAGCTGGTGGACGAGGGCCGCCACCGGCATCGGGACCTCCAGGGCCCGGGCCGCCCCGAGGCCCAGGTCGAAGTCCTTGCGTAGCAGCGTCGAGGTGAAGGTCGCCTCGAAGTCCAGGTGGACCAGCTGGGGGGTCTTGTAGCCGCTGAACACCGACCCCATCACCGATCGGTTCAGGTAGCCGAGGAAGTCGGCCCGCCGCACCCCGGCCCGCTCGGCCAGCACCGTCACCTCGGCCAGGGCCTGGCTGACGACCCCCAGGAAGAGGTTGTGGCACAGCTTCACCAGCCTGGCCTCCTCGCCCTCCCCGACCCAGGTCGAGCCCGACCCGATGGCGTCCAGCAGCGGCCTGGCCTCCTCGTAGGCCCACGCCGGACCCGACACCGCCATCGTCAGCCGCCCCGCCCGGGCCACCTTCGGGTTGCCGCTCACCGGAGCCACCAACAGGGTCGAGCCCCGCTCGGCCAGCGCCTTGCGGACCCGCTCGGACTCCTCGGCCGAGACCGTCGAGCAGTCCACCACCAGCCGCGGGGCCCCCTCCTCCGCCAACAGGCCTCCGGGGCCGCTCACCACGGCCTCCAGGTCCCCGTCGCCCGCCACCGTCACGAACACCACCCCGCACCCGGCCAGGTCCGCCGGCCGCTCGACCACCTTCGCCCCCTGCTCGGCCAACGCCTCGGCCTTCGCCCGGGTCCGGTTGTAGACGGCCACCGCCCGGCCCCGCTCGAGCAGCCGGCGGCACATGGCGGCACCCATCCGACCCGTCCCGATCCAGCCGACCTGCGCTGCCGTCGTCCCCATGCCACTCCTCCCCGCGCCCGGGACCGCGGCCCCGCCCGGTTACAAACGTTTGCATAACCCGGTAACCAGCCTCCTGTCAAGACTCTTTCCGAGCCTTCGGTAAGGCCGGCGCTTCTGCCCAGCTCAACGGGGTCAAGGCCGACGACTACCCGGCGACAGTGGGAGGAACGGGATCGCGCGGCCCGCCGGACGACGGGAGGACATGCCCATCTGGCCCTTGCCGATGACAATCGTCTGCAGTACGGTGCGGCCGTGGCCGACGACCTGGTGCGCATCGCGGTCGCCACCTGGGGGCCCCGCTGCACGGCGAATGGGGTCGACCCCAACGACTTCGCCCGGATCACGAGCCGGGTGGAGCGCTGGGACGACTGGCTGGACGCCTGGTGCGAGGAGGCGGCGGTCCACGAGGCCCTGGGGAGGGCCGCCCTGGCCGAGGGCTGCGGGTTGAGCGCCGGAGCCCACCTGGCCCGGGCGGCGGTCTACTACCACTTCGGGAAGTTCCTCTTCGTCCACGACCGGGAGCGGATGGTGGCGGCCCATCGCAAGGCGGTCGCCTGCCTCGACGCCGCCCTGCCCCACCTCGAACCGCCGGGCCGGCGCATCGCCGTGCCCTACGCCGGTGTCGAGCTGGCGGGCGTCCTGCGGGCCCCGCGAGGCGAGGGTCCCTTCCCGACCGTCCTGCTGCTGCCCGGCCTGGACTCCACGAAGGAGGAGCTGCGGGCGACCGAGGCGCTCTTCCTGGAACGGGGCCTGGCCACGGTGGCGGTCGACGGGCCCGGGCAGGGCGAGGCCGAACTGCTCCTGCCCATCGAGCCGGCGTTCGAGCGACCCGGTGCCGCCATGCTCGACGCCCTGGCGGCCCAGCCCGAGGTGGACGGGGACCGGCTGGCGGTCTGGGGTGTGAGCCTGGGCGGCTACTACGCCTGCCGGGTGGCGGCCGTCGACCCCCGGGTGCGGGCCTGCGTGACCCTGGGCGGGCCCTACGACTTCGGGGCGGTCTTCGACCAGCTCCCGCCGCTCACCCGCCTGGCCTTCACCGTCCGGGCCGGCTGCGCCGGTGAGGCAGCGGCGAGGCGGGCCCGGGAACTGACCCTGGAGGGGGTCGCGGCCCGGATCCGCTGTCCCCTGCAGGTCGTCTTCGGCGGGCGGGATCGGCTCTTCCCGGTCGCCCAGGCCGAGCGGCTGGCGGCCGAGGCGGCCGGGCCGGTGGACCTGCGGGTCCTCGAGGACGGGAACCACGGCTGCGCCAACCTGCCGGCCCACCACCGCTACGCCACCGCCGACTGGGTGGCCCGGCAGCTCGGGGGCCGCCTGGTCGGTCCGGGGGACCCTGCCGCCTAGTCGGCCCGCCGCCGCCCCCCTCCCCCGCCGGCGCCCAGACCCCCCCGGGGGGCCGGGCCGGTGGAGGCCCGGACCACGAGCTCCGGGGGAAGGTAGACGACCTTCGTCGGGCACCCGGGCGTGGCCAGGCGCTCGAGGATCAGTTGGGCGGCCTCCCGGCCCATGGCGTAGTGGTCGAAGCGGACCGAGGTGAGCGGCGGGGAGAGCTGGTCGACGAAGGGCATGTCGTTGAAGCCCACCACCGAGCAGTCCTGTGGGCAGGCCAAGCCCGCCTCGGCCAGGGCCCGGTAGCACCCGAGGGCCAGCATGTCGTTGGCCGCCACGATGGCCGTCACCCGGGGCCGCTGGGCGAGGAGCTGGCGGGCGCAGCGCAGGCCCTCGGCGACCTGGTAGCGCTCGGCCACCACCACGTCGGTCGGCCCGACCTCCAGGCCTTGTTCGGCCATGCCCAGCCGGAAGCCCCGGAGCCGGCCGGCCCCGGTGGAGAGGTCCTGGGGACCGGCCACGTGACCGATCCGCCGGTGCCCGAGGGACACCAGGTGGGCCACCGCCAGGCGGATCCCGCTCACGTCGTCGGCGGCGACCGCCGGCAGGGCCCGGTCCTCGGCCACCCGGTTCACCAGGACCACCGGCAGGTCCTCCTCCCCCGGCCCAGCGGGCTCCGGTGTGCCCCGCCGCACCGTGGCCAGCACCAGGCCGTCTACGTGCCGCTCCCGCATCCGCTCCAGCAGCTGGCGCTCCCTGGCCGGGTCGTCGTCGGTGTTGGCCAGCAAGGCCACGTACCCCCCTTCGGCCAGGCGGTCCTCGATGCCCCGGATCACCGGCGGGAACAGCGGGTTTGCCAGGTCCGGGATCACCACCCCCACGGTGTGGGACCGCCGGGTCCGCAGCGACCGGGCCACCGGGTTCGGCCGGTACCCCAGGCGGTTGGCCGCCGCGGTCACCCGCGCCACGGTGGCCGGGCTCACCAGCCCCGACCCGTCCACCTGGTTGAGGGCCCGGGACGCCGTCGCCGGATGCACCCCGGCCAGCCGGGCCACGTCCGCCAGGGTCACCCGTCTGCTCGCCACCCCCCCAGTCTTCCGCAATCGTCTGCACCCGCGCCGGCGACGGTCGGTGCCGGGCACGACCACCTCGAGGCGGGTACCGCGAGGCCAAGAGCCCCGGACCGGCCCACGGGCCGGGTCAGCCCGGCTGACCGGTCGAGCCCCGCAGGCCGAGGCTCCGGCCGAGCAGGTCGACGAGCACCCGGGCAGTGGCCCCCCAGACGGTCTCGCCGGCCACCTCGAAGAACCAGACCGGGTAGTGGGCGCTGCGCCCGTCGTCCCCCCGGGGCCGCAGCCCCTCGGGCCACCCAGGGCGGGCCGGCCAGCGCTCCTCGTGGAAAACCCCGTCGGCCAGTAGGTCGACCAGGGCCACGTCGAAGACCCGGGCCACCTCGGCCGGGTTGCGCCGCGCCTCGGGTCGGCCGGGGAGCACCCCGACGACCGGCACGAGGACCCGGCGGGAGGAGACCGTGGCCAAGGGATCCAGGTGCCCGACCAGGGTCACCGTGTCGGGAGCCAGGCCGATCTCCTCCCGGGCCTCCCGGCAGGCCGCCACCGAGAGGGCCTCCCCGGGCTCCACCTGGCCGCCGGGGAAGCTGACCTCGCCCCGATGCGACCGCAGATGGTCCGAGCGCCGGGTCAGGACCACCCGGGCCTGGCCGGCCTCCTCGAAGAGGGCCACGAGCACCGCCGCCAGCCGCCAGCCGGCCGGCACCGTCGGGACGGGGGGCTCCCCGGGGAGCACCGCCCCGACCACCTGGGCGACCGAGACCCGGGACCGGGCAGCCACCGGGAGCGCAGCCCAGGGGGCCGGAGCGCCGGGCAGCCAGGCCGCCGGCCGGGGCGGCCAGGACGACCGCTCCGTCCGTATCGGCTCCCCAGCCACGCTTCGGACCGTACCAGTCGAGGTACGGGTCGCCCCGGGTGCTCGGCTCGATGGTCCCCCCGGGCCCTACGATGACCCGGTGGCGTCCCTGCCCGCGGTCCTGGGCGTCGAGCCCGACCGGCCTGCGGCCGCTCGAGGCACCCTGGGCCGGGCCCTGCGCCGGCGCCTGCCGGCGGTGCTGGCCAGCGCCGGCCTCCTCGTGGCGGGGCTCGTCTTCTCGTTCTGGTGGAACCTCCACGTCGACCACGCCGGGGTCTGGTACGAGCCGGCCGACCTCTGGCGGACCACCCTGGCTGCCACCCGCCTGGTCCGGGGCGACCTGGGCGGCCTTTACAGCAACGGGACGAACCTCGTCTCCCTGCCGGGTGCCGCCATCATCCTGGCGCCGGCCGCGGCGGTCATCGTCGGCTTCCACCTGCCCCTGGGCCCCCCCATTGGCACCTCGGCCCACACCCTGGCCTGGGTGGTCCTGCTTCCCTGGACCCTCCTGCTCGCCTCCTCGGTGCTCTTCGCCACCGACCGCCTGGCCCGGCACCTCGGCATCAGCTGGCCTCGCCGGCTCCTGCTGGCCGGGGCCGAGACCGTGGCCCTCTGGAACGTCGTGCCCTACTGGGGCCACCCCGAGGACTGCGTCGCCGTCGCCCTGCTCCTCTTCGCCCTCGACGCCGCCGCCTTCGGCCGCCCGGCCCGCTCGGCCTGGCTCGTCGGGTTCGCGCTGGCCGTCCAGCCCCTCGTGGCCCTGGCCGTCCCGGTGCTGGCCGTCACCGCCGCCGGTGCTCGCCTGCGCCCCACCCTCGCCTACCTGGGCCGGGCAGCCCTGCCCCCCGCCCTGGTCCTGGCGGTGGCCCTCGGGGCGAACTGGTCGGCCACCTGGTACCACGTGGTGGTCCAGCCGAACTGGCCCCACATCGACCGGCCCACCCCCTGGATGGTCCTCGCCCCCCGCCTGACCTCCCAGACGGTGGCCGCCGGCCCGGCCCGCTCGCTGGCCGCTGGCCTGGCCTGCCTCGTGGCCTGGCCGGCCTGGCGTTCCTGGCAGCGAGCCCAGCGCACCGGCGGTCGCCCGGCGAGCGGCCCCGGACCCTGGGCGCCAGCCGCCTTGGCCAGCGTCGTCTGGTGGGTGGCCCTGGCCCTGGCCCTGCGCTGCGCCTTCGAGTCGGTCATGGTGGCCTACTACCTCTGGCCCGGCCTGGCCGTCGGCATGCTGGCCGCCAGCGTGCTGCGCTGGCGGCTGGTCCTCGGGGTGGCCGTGGCCGTGGCCGTCACCCTCTTCTGCAACACCTGGTGGCAGGCCGAGTGGGCCTGGTGGCTGGTGGTCCTGGCTGGCCTGGCAGCCGAGCTGCTCGCCGCCTACCCCGCGCCGCTCCGCCGGGGGCGGGCCGCCCCGCCGGAGCCCCGCGGGTCACAGCCCCAAAAGCTCCTCGTCGCCGAGGCGGGCCGCGTCGGTTCCGCCTGAGGGCACGACGAAGTCCTGGGACCGCACCGCCACGATCCGTCCGGAGCTCGTCCCGGTGCACCAGACGGTGAAGCTCCACTCGACGGTCCTCGACGACCCGCACCGGGGCCAATCGGATGGGGCCCCGACCCGCTGACCGTCCGGCCCGCGCCCCGGGGTTCAGTGGTGGTGGCGGGCGTGCAGCCGGCCTCGGCGGCGGGCCAGCCGACGGAGCTGGAGGATGCGGAGGGTCCCCACCAGGGCCACGACCAGGCCGCCCAGGACCGCGGCCAGGAGCAGGTCGACCCCGAGGGGGATGGTCCACTTCGCCGAGAAGAACTGGGTGGTGGCGTCGTGGAGGTTCTGGAGGATGAAGACGAGGACCACCACCAGGACCACCAGCGCGCCCGCGACCACCGCCCAGGTGGTGGCGGTCTTCGTGATCGGGACCTCGGTGCCGGGGGTGGCCCCCTCCGGCTCGGCCGCTTGGCCACTTGGCGCTTCGGCCGGCGGCTCCTCGGCCCGACCGGCTGGTGGCCCCGATGACCCCGGGAGGCCCTCGGGGGACCAGCCCGGTCCGCTCACCGGGAACGGAGCGCCGCCGCCGGCCTCGGCGGGGCCCTGCTGGGCGTCGTCAGGCGCTGCCACAACCCCATTCTCGCCGACGGGGCGACCGACCGTCGGCCAACGGGGCCAGGGAGGCTACGCCTCGATGAAGATGCACTCCCCGGGGCACTCCTCGGCCGCTTCCCGCACGGCGTCCTCCAGCTCGGCCGGGACGGCCGCCAAGGAAGCCTGGCCACCGGGGTCGGAGAGGACCTGGTCGCCCTCCTTCACGTAGGACAAGCCGTCGTCCAACAGCACGAAGACCTGCGGGCAGATCTCCTCGCAGAGCCCGTCCCCCGTACAGAGATCCTGGTCGATCCAGACCTTCACGACGCCTCGACCCCCTTTCTCGAACCGCCCGGCCCCACCGGACCATCCCGTGAGACGATCTTACTGGTTTCGTCTCACCCGGGTGGCTGCGGGCCGGTCGGGGACCGGACGCGCCGGGGCGGGTCGCCCGGGGAGCTGCTCCCTGGACGACCCGCCCCGTCACACCACTCGGCGCACGTGGGCGCTCCTCGCGGAGCTCACATGCCCATGCCGCCCCCGGCGCCCGCGCCCTGGGCCGCCGGCTCCTTCTTCTCCGGCTTGTCGGCCACCAGGGCCTCGGTGGTGAGCAGCAGACCGGCGACCGACGCCGCGTTCTGCAGGGCCGACCGGGTGACCTTCGCCGGGTCGATGACCCCGGCCTTCACCAGGTCCTCCAGGACCCCGGTGGCGGCGTTCAGGCCGACGTTGCCGCTCTCGGCCTCGACCCGCCGCACCATCACCGCGCCCTCCAGGCCGGCGTTCTCGGCGATCCACTTGAGCGGCTCCTCGAGGGCCCGGGCCACGATGCGCGCCCCGGTGGCCTCGTCGCCCTCCAGCTCCTCGGCCAGCCGCTCGACCGCTGCCCGGCTGCGGACCAGGGCGGTGCCGCCGCCGGCCACGATGCCCTCCTCGATGGCCGCCCGGGTCGCCGAGAGGGCGTCCTCGATGCGGTGCTTCTTCTCCTTCAGCTCCACCTCGGTGGCCGCCCCGACCCGGACCACGGCGACCCCGCCGGCCAGCTTGGCCAGGCGCTCCTGGAGCTTCTCCCGGTCCCAGTCCGAGTCGGTCTCCTCGATCTCCCGCCGGATCTGGGCCACCCGGGCCTCCACGTCCTCCTTGGACCCGGCACCCTCGACGATGGTGGTGTCGTCCTTCGTCACGATGACCCGCCGGGCCCGGCCCAGCTGGTCCAAGGTGGCGTGCTCGACCTTCAGGCCGACCTCCTCCGAGATGACCTGCCCGCCGGTCAAGATGGCCATGTCCTGGAGCATGGCCTTGCGCCGCTCCCCGAAGCCCGGCGCCTTGACGGCCACCGACGAGAAGGTGCCCCGGATCTTGTTCACCACCAAGGTGGCCAGGGCCTCGCCCTCGACGTCCTCGGCGATGACCAGGAGCGGCCGGTGGGTCTGCATGACCCGCTCCAGCACCGGCAGCAGGTCGTGCACCGCCGAGATCTTGCCGTTCACCAGCAGGATGTAGGGGTCCTCCAGGACGGCTTCCTGGCGCTCGGGGTCGGTCACGAAGTAGGGCGAGAGGAAGCCCTTGTCGAACTGCATGCCCTCGGTGAACTCCAGCTCCAGGCCGAAGGTGTTGGACTCCTCGACGGTCACCGTCCCGTCCTTGCCCACCTTGTCGATGGCCTCGGCCAGGATCTCCCCGATGGCCCCGTCCGCCGCCGAGATGGCGGCCACCTGGGCGATCTCCTGCTGGCTGTCCACCTCCTTGGCCTGCTCGGCGATGGCCCGCACCGCGGCCTCGACCGCCTTGTCCATCCCGCGCTTCAGGGCCAGGGGGTTGGCCCCCGCGGCCACGTTCCGCAGGCCCTCGTGCACCAGGGCCTGGGCGAGGACGGTGGCGGTCGTCGTCCCGTCACCGGCCACGTCGTTCGTCTTCGTAGCCACTTCCTTCACGAGCTGGGCCCCCATGTTCTCGAAGTGGTCCTCCAGCTCGATCTCTCGGGCGATCGTCACCCCGTCGTTCGTGATGGTCGGCGCCCCGAACTTCTTGTCGATCACCACGTTGCGGCCCTTGGGCCCCAAGGTGACCTTCACGGTGTTCGCCAACTTGTCGACCCCGGCCTCCAGGGACCGTCGGGCCTCTTCGTCGAACCTCAGGATCTTCGGCATGGCTCCCGTTCCTCGTCGGACTCGGGCCCGATCGCGGCGAACCGCCCCAGGGGGGCGCTCCCGCCCAGGGGGCCGCCGCGACCAGGCGTGGGGCCGAACGGCCCCGGTTACTTCTGGACCTTCGCCAGGACGTCCCGGCTCGAGAGGATCAGCAGGTCCTCCCCGTCGACGGTGATCTCCGTCCCGCCGTACTTCGAGTAGACGACGGTGTCACCCACGGCCACGTCCAGGGGGATGACCTCGCCGGTCTGCTCCGCCCGACGGCCCGGGCCCACGGCGAGCACCTCGCCCTGCTGCGGCTTCTCCTTGGCCGTGTCCGGGATGACCAGCCCCGAGGCGGTGGTCTCCTCGGACTCTCCCGGCCGGACGACGATGCGGTCCTCGAGGGGCTGCAGCTTCATCGCAGGTTCGCCTCCTGTTGGGCGTTAGCACTCGAACCTTACGAGTGCTAACAGTAACGGACGGCGGGGCGGCTGGCAACCACCCCGGTCCGCGACAAGCCCGCGGCGAGGGCCGTGTCCGGTCCCTTCAGGCCCCGGCCAGGACCCGTTCGAGGGGCAGCCCGGCCCCGGGCTCGGCCGGCTGGTCGAGTGGGGAGGGCCCGAGGTGGGTCAGCTGCCAGGCGCCGGCCGCGGCCACCATGGCGGCGTTGTCGGTGCACATGGCCCGGCTGGGCACCGCCAGGGCCAGGCCCTTGGCCGCGCAGGCGTCGGCGAAGGCGGCCCGCAGGGCCCCGTTGGCCGCCACCCCGCCGGCCAGGCAGATGCCGCTGGCCCCCACTGCCTCGGCCGCCCGCAGGCCCTTGGCCACGAGCACGTCGACCACGGCCTGCTGGAAGGAGGCGGCCACGTCCGCGTCCGAGGCGTCAGGCCGGGCCCGCACCGCCCGGACCACCGCCGTCTTGAGGCCCGAGAACGACAGGTCGAACCCCTGGTCGAGGAGGGCCCGGGGGAAGGCGAACGCCGTGGGGTCCCCCGCCTTGGCGGTCCGCTCGATGGCCGGCCCGCCTGGGTAGCCGAGGCCGAGGAAGCGGGCCACCTTGTCGAAGGCCTCGCCGGCGGCGTCGTCGAGGGTCTGGCCGAGGAGCCGGTAACGGCCGGGGCCGTCCATGGCGAGCAGCATGGTGTGGCCGCCCGAGACCAGGACGACCACCACGGGCCAGCGGAGCTCGGGGTGGTCGAGGAGGGCGGCGAAGCAGTGGCCCTCGAGGTGGTTCACCCCGACGAAGGGCACGTCCCAGGCCATGGCCAGGCCCTTGGCCAGGCTCGAGCCGACCAGCAGGGCCCCGACCAGGCCCGGCCCAACGGTGGCCGCCACGACGTCGACCGGGGCCCGCCCCGGGTCCGCCCCCAGCCCGGCCCCGTGCAGGGCGTCGCCGACCACGGGGGGCAGGAGGGCCAGGTGGGCCCGGCTGGCCAGCTCGGGGACCACCCCGCCGTAGCGGGCGTGGACGTCGACCTGGCTGGAGACCACGGAGGACCGGATGGTGCCCGCCTCGTCGACCACGGCGGCCGCCGTCTCGTCGCAGGAGGTCTCGATGCCCAGGACCAGCACGGCCGCAGCCTACCGGTCCTCGGGCCCCTCGCCTCGGGCGGCCAGCTCGGCGGCGATGGCCGCCAGGCGGGCCCGGTACTCGGGGGTGTCGACGTCCCGGGCCCACATGACCAGGGCGTCCTCGTTCGTCTCGGGGTAGTAGTTCCGCCGCAAGCCCACCGGGGCGAAACCGAAGCGCCGGTAGAGGGCCTGGGCCCGGTCGTTGCCCACCCGGACCTCCAGGGTCAGGTGCCGCACCCCAAGGGCCGGGGCGGCCCCGGCGGCGTCGAGGAGCAGTGCCGTGGCCACCCCCCGACCCCAGGCCCCGGGGTCGACGGCCACGGTGGTGACGTGGCCCTCGTCGACCACCACCATGAGCCCCAGGTAGCCGACCACCCGCCGGCCGGCCAGGGCCACCCGGTAGCGCCGGGAGTGACGCTGGGCCAGCTCGCTCAGGAACAGCCCGGGGGTCCAGGGCCGGGGGAAGCAGGCCTCCTCGATGCGCAGCACCTGGGGCAGGTGCCGGCGGGTCATGGCCACCACCGCCACCGCTCGGCCCCCCACGGTGGGGCCGGCGACGCCCGGCTCGGGTCCCTCGACGCTCAGGACGGCGACGCCCCTTCGACCGGCGGGGGCGCACCGTCGGGCGCCCCGGGGGGCTCGACGCGGGGTCGGGTGGGGTGCCGGCGAGCCCAGTCGATCTGGGCGTCGGCCTCCCGGAGGTAGAGCGGGCCGACGGCCTCGGGCGACTGCGCCCGCCCAGCGGCCAGCTCGGCGAGGGCCACCTCGGCGAGGAGCCCGGGGGCGAGGCCGGCGAGGGCCGGGTCGGCCACCTGCCCGCCAGCCCGCTCCATCTCCTCCCGGTACCGCCATGCCCCGTCCCCGAGCAGCAGGGGGACCCGGCCGGCGGCCACGAGCTCCTGGACCACCCAGGCGAGGGCGGCCGGCGGCCCGACCTCGGGCTTGCTCGCCGTCGGGGCCGGCGCGCCGGTCCGCCACCACGGGGCCGTCCCGTCCAGCTCGGCCTGGCTCCAGAACACCTCGCCCCGCCGGGCGTCCACCACGGCCAGCACCGGGCCCCGCGCCCGCAGGGCGGCGGCCCCGGCCAGGAGCAGCTGGAGGCTGCTCAGGCCGACCACCGGCCGGCCGAGCCCCATGGCCAGGCCCTTGGCGGTGGCCAGGCCCACCCGAAGGCCGGTGAAGAGCCCCGGGCCGACGTCGACCGCCAGGGCGTCGAGGCCCGCCAGGGTGACCTGGGCGAGCCGGCAGACCTCCTGGATCGCGGGGGCCAGGGTCTCGGCGTGGCGCCGACCCCGACCCAGGCGCACCTCGGCCAGCAGCCCCCGCTCGTCGGCCAGGGCCACCCCGGCCCCCTCGGTCGCCGACTCCAGGGCCAGCAGCACGGCCATCAGCGCTCCTCTCCGGTCCCGCCCGGCCCCTGCCCCCCTGGCTGGCGGTGCGCCACCCTGGCCTCCGCCAGCAGCCCGAGCCCCGCGAGGGCCGCCTCCAGGGGGTCCCGCCGGCCCGCCCAGCTGGGCGGCAACCAGAGGGCCAGCTCTCGGGCGTCCTCGTCGGCGGTCGGCTGGAGGACCAGCGTGACCTGCTCGGGCCCGAGGACCTCGCTCGCCACGTCGCCCCACTCGACCAGGGCGGCCGCCTGGTCCTCGACCAGCTCCGCCAGGTCCAGGTCGAGCACCTCGGCCAGCTGGTCCAGCCGGTAGAGATCGGCGTGGAGCAGGGTCCGCACCGGCGCCCCCGCCCCGCAGCGGTACTGGCGGACCAGGGTGAAGGTGGGGCTCACCACCGGGTCGCTCACCCCGAGCCCCTGGCCGACCCCCTGGGCGAAGGTGGTCTTCCCGGCCCCGAGGTCCCCGGCCAGGACGAGCAGGTCACCGGGTTGGAGCAGGCCGGCCAGGGCCCGGCCGACCGCCCGGGTCCCCTCGGGGCTGGCCGTGCGGACCACCAGGTCGGCGCCGCTCACGAGCGGGCCTCCTGGGCCGGGGCCACGAGCAGCTCCTTCGCCCGGACCAGGTCGGCGCGCATCTCGGCCACGACCGCCGCCCCGCCCCGGAGGGCGGCCGCCGGATGGTAGGTGGGGACCACCCAGGCGCCCTGGGGCCCCGGGTGGACCCGGCCCCGCAGCCGGCGGATGCCCTCGCCGCTGGCCAGGACGACCTGGCTGGCGAACTTGCCGAGGGTGACGATGACGCTCGGCTCGATGGCCGCTAGCTGCCCGTCCAGGTAGGGCCGGCAGGCGGTGATCTCCTCGGGCCGGGGGTCCCGGTTGCCCGGTGGCCGGCACTTCACGACGTTGGCGATGTAGCACTGCCGTCGGTCCACGCCGAGCTCCTGGCGGAGCAGGGCGTCGAGGAGCTGGCCGGACCGCCCCACGAAGGGCTCGCCCCGAAGGTCCTCCTCCCGCCCGGGGCCCTCGCCGATCAGGACCAGCCGGGCCTCGGGGTTCCCGACCCCGAAGACCACCTGGGTGCGCCCGGCGGCCAGGGCGCAGCGCCGGCACTCGGCCGCGGTGGCGGCCAGGGCGGCGAGGCGATCGGCAGCGGTGGTCATGGCCGACCCCCTGCCCTCAGCTGCCCGCCACCTTGGCCGCCAGGTCCTCGAGCAGCCGGGCCAGCTCCCGGGGCCGCTCGAGCATGGGCATGTGACCGGCCCGGGGTAGCTCGACCAGCTCGGCCCGGGGCAGGCCCTCGGCGAGACGCCGGGCGTGGCTCGGGGGGGTCAGGTGGTCGTGGGTGCCGACCACCACGAGGGCCGGCAGGTCGACCTCCACCAGTCGGTCGGCCAGGTCGAAGCGGGCGAGGACCGGCAGGAGGTGGGCGAGGGTGGTCATGGGGGTGGCCTCGGCCAGCTCGTCGGTCATGGCCACCTGGACCGGGTCCGGGTCAGGGCCGAAGGCGCCCCGGGCCGCCCACCAGCGGACGTCGGCGCTCGGGAGGGCCGCCGCCCCGAAGCGCTGGGCCAGGAGGACCGCCCGGGCACCGAGGGCCGAGACCGGCCCCTGCAGGCGGCCCCCGCCGGGCCAGCCGGCGGTCGGGGCGGCCGAGGTGTCGACCAGGGCCAGGCCGGCGACCCGACGCTCCCGCCAGTCGGGGTCGGCGTCGACGAGCAGCTGGAGGGCGACCATGCCGCCCATGGAGTGGCCGACCAGGACGGCCCGCTCGACCTGCAAGGCGTCAAGGACCTGGCGGACGTCGGCTGCGAGCCGGGCCATCCCCCCTTCGAAGCCGTCCCGGCCGGGCTCGGAGGCCCCGTGGCCCCGCAGGTCCAGGGCCAGGACCCGGTGGCGCTCCCCGAGGGCGGCCAGCTGGCTCCCCCAGACCCGAGCGGCCAGGGTGATGCCGTGGAGCAGGACGATGGGCTGCCCCTGGCCCCGTTCGAGCACGTGGGCGACCCCGCCGTCGTCCAGCGTCACCCGGTGCTGGACCACGTCGTCGGGCACCGCCAACCCGGCGGCCCGCTCGGCCCGGGCCTGGGCCGCCTGCTTGGCCCGGCCTGCGGCC
Organism: Aciditerrimonas ferrireducens; assembly: GCF_023130475.1. GTDB lineage: Bacteria > Actinomycetota > Acidimicrobiia > Acidimicrobiales > UBA8190 > Aciditerrimonas > Aciditerrimonas ferrireducens. The sequence continues at coordinate 266,200 of NZ_JAKHEX010000001.1, read as the reverse complement.
CGGTGCTGGGCCAGGTAGCCGGCGACCAGGCCGCCTCCCGCCCCGAGGCCGGCCAGCAGGCCCGCCAGCTTCAGCCGTCCCCGAGACCGCCTGGGCGTCCTTGGCACCTGGCCACCTCCTCCTCGCTCGCCGCGCCGCCTCGGTCCTCCTCGTCGACCGGCACCCGGGGCACCCGGGGCCCGATGTGGCAGAGGACCTCGTAGGCGATGGTGCCCAGGGTACGCGCCCAGTCCCACGCCGTCAGGCTGGTCGTCCCCTGGCGGCCGAGCAGGACCGCCTCGTCCCCCACCTGGACCGGGTCGTCGCCGCAGTCGAGGAGCAGCTGGTCCATGGTGACCACCCCGGCCAGGGGCCGGGGGCGCCCCCCGACGAGGATCGCCAAGCCGGCCTCGAAGGCCCCCCGGGGGACCCCGTCGGCGTAGCCCACCGGCACGACCGCCACCGTGGCCGCGTGGGGCAGGGCCCGGCGACGGCCGTAGGACGGGCGGGCCCCGGCCGGCAGGCGCTGGACCCGGGTGACCCGGGCTCGCCAGCGGAGGGCCGGCTCGAGCCCGAGCGCGTCCGCCGGCGCGGCCAGGGCCTCGCTGGGGGCCAGGCCGTAGAGGGCGATGCCGCAGCGAACCAGGTCGTAGCGGGCCTCGGGCCGGGTGAGGGCCGCGGCCGAGTTGGCGGCGTGGGCCAGGAGCGGGGGCAGGCCGGCGGCGAGCAGGCGGCGGCGGGCGGCCTCGAAGGCCCGGAGCTGGCCGGTGGTGAACGCCTGGTCCTCGGGTCCGCTCCCGTCGGCCACCGCCAGGTGGGTCCACAGGCCCTCGAGGACCAGCCGCCCGCTGTCGGCGACCGCCTGGGCCAGGCCCAGGAGCTCCTCGGGGGCGCAGCCCGCCCGGTGCATGCCGGTGTCGACCTTCAGGTGCACCGGCCAAGGCCCCTCCCCGGCCGCGGCGGCGGCGGCTCGGACCCCCGCAAGGGTGTCCAGGGTCGGGGTCAGCCGTCCCGACCGGGCGGCCCGGAGGGCCTCGGGGGTCGGCTGGGAGAGGACCAGGACCGGGGCCTCGATCCCGGCTCGCCGGAGGGCCAGGCCCTCGTCGACGGTGGCCACGGCCAGCCAGCGGGCCCCACCAGCCAGGGCGGCCCTCGCCACCAGCTCGGCCCCGTGGCCGTACCCGTCGGCCTTCACCACGGCGCAGAGCCCCGCCGGGGCGACCAGGCGGGCCAGGCGGGCGGCGTTGCGCCGCAGGGCCCCGAGGTCCACCTCGACCCAGGCCGGCCGGTGCCAGGAGACCGCCGGCCCGACCGGCGCCCTCGGGGCGGCGAGCGGCCCGGCCCCAGGGACGGGGTCCGCCGGCCCGTTCACCGCCAGCCTCGCCGGGTGGCCAGCCAGGTCCGGAGGGGGGCCACCGGGAGGGGGCCGGGGGCGGGCCCGGCACGCTCGGCGGTCGAGAGCCACCTCGCCAGGAGCTCGGGCAGGTCCCCGGCCACGAGGCCATGGGACCAGCCGAGGGCGGCGGCTCGCCCGTGGGCGTGGGCGGCCAGGGCCCCGGCCTGGCTGGCCGGCAGGCCGGCGGCCAGGAACGCGCCGGCCACCCCGGCGAGGACGTCGCCGGTGCCGGCGGTGGCCAGGACCGGCGAACCGGCGGTGACCAGCCAGGCTCGACCCTCGGGTTCGGCCACCACCGTCGTGCTGCCCTTTAGCAGGCAGGTGCAGCCGCTGGCCTCGGCCAGCCGACGGGCCGCCGCCAGTCGGTCGGGCCCCGGCGCGCTGCCGAGCAGCCGGCTGGCCTCACCGTCGTGGGGGGTGAGCAGGACGTCGGTGCCGCCCCGGGGCCGGCGGTTCACGAGGGCCCGAGCCTCGCTGGCCGTGCCCAGGGCGAAGAGGGCGTCGGCGTCGAGGACCACGGGGAGGGGGCACTCGGCCACCACCCGCCTGACGGCCGTCGCCGTCGGCTCCTGGCGACCCAGGCCCGGCCCGAGGACCAGCGCCCGGCAGCGCTCCGCCAGGGTCAAGGCGGCCGGGGCCCAGTCGGTGGCCGGCAGGCTGAAGGCCACGGCCTCCCCGATGGGCAGGGACGGCTCGGCCACCCCCGGCAGGCCGAGGCGGACCATGCCGGCCCCGGCTCGGGCGGCGGCCCGGGCGCAGAGCACCGCCGCGCCGCGCATGCCGGGCGAGCCGGCCACCACCGCCACGGCCCGCTGCCACTTGTGGGCCTCCCGTGGACGGCCCGGCAGCCAGGCCAGGTCGGCGTCCTCCAGGAGCTGGGCGCGGGCCCGAGACGGGTCAACGCCGATGTCGGCCACCAGGACCGTCCCGGCCAGCTCGGCCCCCTGGCCCTGGAGCAGGCCCGGCTTGGGCGCCGCGAAGGTCACGGTGGCCCGGGCGGCGAGGGCCCGACCCGAGACCGCGCCGGTGTCCCCGTCGACCCCCGAGGGGATGTCGCAGGCCAGCACCCAGGGGTCACCGAGGAGCTCGGGGGCCTCGTAGCTGCCGCGGAAGCCGGTGCCGTAGGCGGCGTCGATGAGCAGGTCGGCCCCGGTCCCGACCGCCGGGGGGCCGGGCCGGGCCGCGAGGACCTCGACGGCCGCGCCCCGGTCGGCCAGGAACCGGCCGGCCACGGTGCCGTCGGCCCCGTTCGAGCCGGGCCCGGCCAGCACGGTCACCCGGGCCCCGGCGACCCGGCCGCGGCGCTCCCGGAGCAGCTCGGCCGCCACCAGGCCGAGGGCCCGGCCGGCCCGGGCCACCAAGGCGGCGTGGCTCGTCCGTTCGAGGGCCTTCGCGTCGGCGGCCCGCATCTCCTCGACGCTCAGGACCGGGATCACCCGGACACCTCCTGGACGCCCCGCTCGGCCACCACGAGGGCCAGGGCCAGCTCGGCGGTGTGGCTGAGGGAGAGGTGCCACTGGGCCACCCGACGGTGGGCGGCCAGCTTGGCGGCCCGCCCGGCCAGGTGCAGCGCGGGTGGTCCCGGGGCGACCCGCTCCACCCAGACCTCCTGGAAGCCGAAGGCCCCCAGACCCACGCCCAGGGCCTTCATGGCCGCCTCCTTGGCGGCGAAGCGGACCGCCAGGGACGGGACGGGGTCGTGCTGGCGGGCCACGTAGGCCAGCTCCGCCGGGTGGAACAGCCGGTCGGCGACCGCCGGCCGGCGGGCCAGCAGGGCGCGGAGGCGCTCGACCGCCACCGCGTCGAGGCCGACGCCGGCGATGGCCCCGACGAGGGTCCCGGCGACGACGCCGCCCCCAGCCCCCGTGCCCTGGGCCCCGGGCTGGCCGGCGATCCCCGAGCCCACCACCGGCCTCACTCCACGGTGACGGTCTTGGCCAGGTTCCGGGGCCGGTCGACGTCCCGGCCCGAGCGCCGGGCTACCTCGTAGGCCAGCTGCTGGAGCGGCACCACGTCGACCAGGGGCGAGAAGAGGGGCTCGGTCGGGGGGACCCAGAGGACCTCGTCCGCGTGCTCGGCGGTCCGCTCGTCGCCGTCGCTGGCGAGCGCCACCACCCGGGCCCCCCGGGCCCGGACCTCGGCGAGGTTGGCCATGAGCTTCTCCCAGAGGGGCTGGCGGGTGGCCACGGCCACCACCACGGTGCCGGGTTCCACGAGGGCGATGGGGCCGTGCTTGAGCTCGCCGGCCGGGTAGGCCTCGGCCCGGACGTAGGCCAGCTCCTTCAGCTTGAGGGCTCCTTCCATGGCCACCGGGTAGCCGACGTGGCGCCCGAGGTAGAAGACGTCCCGGGCACCGAGGAGGGTCTCGGCCACCGCCGCCACCGCCGGCCCCCGCTCGACCGCCTGGGCCACGAGGTCGGGCAGGGCGGCGAGGGCCTCGAAGAGCTGGCCGGCCCGCTTCGGGGCCAAGGTGCCCCGGAGCTGGGCGAGGTGGAGGGCCAGGAGCTCCAAGGCGGCCAGCTGGGCCACGTGGGTCTTGGTGGCGGCCACGCAGACCTCGGGACCGGCCCGGGTGTAGAGCACCCCGTCGGCCTCCCGGGCCAGGGACGAGTCCACGACGTTGCAGACCACGAGGGCTCGGGCCCCGTTGTCCCGCCCGTGGCGGACCGCCTGGAGGGTGTCGACCGACTCGCCGGACTGGCTGATCCCGACCACGAGGGTCCGCTCGTCGAGGACCGGGTCCCGGTAGCGGAACTCCGAGGCCACCTCGACCTCGACCGGCAGGCGGGCCCAGTGCTCGATGGCCAGCTTGGCCACCAGGCCGGCGTGGTAGCTCGAGCCGCAGGCCACGACCGCCACCTTGTCGACCCGGCGGAGCTCCTCCTCGGGGATCCGGACCTCGTCCAGGCCGATGCCCTCGACCGGGTGGAGCCGGCCGACCAGGGTGTCGGCCAGGGCCTCGGGCTGCTGGGCGATCTCCTTCGACATGAAGTCCGGGTAGCCGCCCTTCTGGGCCTCCTCGAGGGTCCAGGCGACCTCCAGGCGCCGGGGGGCGACGGGCCGGCCGCTCCGGGCGTCTTGGACCTCGCAGGCCCCCGGACGGAGGACCGCCAGCTGGTCGTCGTCCAGCACCCAGGTCTCCTCGGCCTCCCCGAGGAGCGCCGGCACGTCCGAGGCCACCAGGGCGGCGCCGCTCCTCGCCCGACCGAGGACCAGGGGGGACACCCGCCGGGCGGCCACCAGGAGCTCGGGGGTGGCGGCGTGGACGACCACCAGGGCCAGGGTCCCGCGCAGCTGGGCCAGGACCTGGCGGACCGCGGCGGGCAGGTCACCGGCCGCCGGTCCGGCCAGGGCGTCCTCGAGGAGGTGGGCGACCAGTTCGCTGTCGGTCTCCGAGCGCAGCTCGTGGCCGGCGGCCAGGACCTCCCGGCGCAGCTCGTCGACGTTCTCGACGATGCCGTTGTGGACCAGGGCCAGCTGGCCGCTGCAGTCGACGTGGGGATGGGCGTTGGCCTCCGATGGCCGGCCGTGGGTGGCCCAGCGGGTGTGGCCGATGCCGGCAGCGGCCGGCGGGGCGCCTTCGGTCAGCTTGCGGAGCTGGGCCACCGACTGGGTGCCGCCAGCCGCCCGGACTCGCCAGAGGCCCTGCCCTTCGGCCAGGACCACCCCGGCCGAGTCGTAGCCCCGGTACTCCAGGCGCTCCAGGCCCTGGAGGAGGAGTTGGAGGGCGTCGGGCCGGCCGGTGACCCCGATGATGCCGCACATGGGCCCCCAGGCTAGGGGCTGGCCGACCCCTCGGCTCGCGAAGGCCGGGCAGCCCGGACCGCCGCTTCCAGCTCGGCCAGGACCGCGTCGGCCAGCTCGGGGTCGAGCGCCTCGACCATGAGCCGGACCACCGGCTCGGTGCCGCTCGGTCGGACCAGCACCCGGCCGTCCCGGCCGAGCCGACGGGCCGCCTCGGTGACCGCGTGGCGGACCCCGGGATCCTCGACGCACCCCCCCGGGTCCGCCACCGCCAGGTTGACCAGGCGCTGGGGCACCCACGTGAGGGCGGCGTCGGCGAGTTCGGCCAGGGACCGTCCCCGGCGGCGCACCAAGTCGGCGAGGAGGACAGCGGTGAGCAGGCCGTCCCCGGTGGTCGAGAGCTCCCGGAAGACCAGGTGGCCGGACTGCTCGCCCCCCAGGGCCAGGCCCTCGGCCTCGAGGGCTTCGAGGACGTAGCGGTCCCCGACCGGGGTCTCCCGCAAACCCACCCCGAGCTGGTCCAAGGCCCGCCTGAGGCCGAGGTTGGACATGACCGTGGCCACCACGGCGTCCCCCGGGAGCCGACCCCGCTCCCGGAGGTCGGCGGCGAAGAGGGCGAGGAGGTGGTCGCCGGTCACCAGCTGGCCCCGGTGGTCGACGGCCACCAGCCGGTCGGCGTCGCCGTCGAGGGCCAGGCCCAGCTCGGCCCCCTCGGCCACCACTGTGCGGGCCAGGCCGTCGGGGCAGGTCGAGCCGCAGCCGTCGTTGATGTTCGCCCCGTCGGGGGCGGCCCCGAGGACCGTGAGCCGGGCCCCGAGGGCCTCAAGGAGACGCGGACCGAGACGGTAGGCGGCGCCGTGGGCGCAGTCGAGCACGACCCGCAGGCCGGCGAGATCCCGGCCCTCGAGGGCCTCCTGGAGGGCCGCGAGGTACCCCTCGGCGAAGCCGGCCCCGTCCTCGACCGCCCCCACCCCCAAGCCGGTGGGGGGTCGAGGGCTGGTGGGCGGCGGACCGGTCAGCCACGCCTCGGTGCGTTCCGCCAGGGTCCGCTCGTCGGCGTCGGTCAGCTTCCGGCCGCCGGGCCGGAAGACCTTCAAGCCGTTGTCCCCGAAGGGGTTGTGGGAGGCCGAGACCACGACACCGGGGACCCCTTCCCGGCTGGCCGCCCAGGCCACCGCCGGGGTGGGGACCACCCCGAGGTCCACGACGTCGCAGCCCCCGCTGGCCAGACCAGCGGCCAGGGCCGCTTGGAGCATGGGGCCGGACCGGCGGGTGTCCCGCCCGACCACCACCCGCGGGGCCCGGAAGACCTCGCTGACCGCCCGGCCCAGGGCCAGGGCCACGTCGACGCTCAGCTCGGCGTTGGCGACACCCCGAATGCCGTCGGTCCCGAAACGGACCGCCACCGGGGAACTACCGCTTCGAGTACTGGGGGGCCTTCCGGGCCTTCTTCAGGCCGTACTTCTTGCTCTCCTTCTCCCGGGCGTCCCGGGTGAGCAAGCCGGCCTTCTTCAGCGCACCCCGCTGCTCGGGGTCCAGGGCCACGATGGCCCGGGCGATGCCGAGCCGCAGGGCGCCCGCCTGCCCCGAGACGCCGCCGCCGTCGATGGTGGCGTCGATGGCCAGGCCCTCGGGCACCTGGGCCACCCGCAACGGTTCGGTCACCAGGTGCCGGTGGGTGGCCGACGGGAAGTAGTCCTCGAGAGGCCGGCGGTTCACCGTGATGGCCCCGCCCTCACCGGGCCGGAACCGGACCCGGGCCACCGCCGCCTTGCGACGGCCCGTGGTCTGGCACAGCGGGGCGGGCAGCTTCGGCTTCCTGGACACGCAGTGCTCCTTACTCGTCCGTCCCGACCGCCGGTGCCATCTGCGCCCGCGTCCTCAACTGGCTGCCCGGTCGCGCCGGGCCTGGGGCAGGACCAGGGGGGCGGGCTGCTGGGCCTGGTGGGGGTGGTCGGGACCGGCGTAGACCTTCAGCTTGCCCAGCTGCTGGCGGCCCAGGCGGTTCTTCGGCAGCATGCCCCGCACCGCCCGGCGCACCACCTCCTCGGGCCGGGTCACCAGCTGGTCGCTGACCCGCTCGGCCTTCAGGCCCCCGGGGTAGCCGCTGTGGCGGTAGACCATCTTCTGCGCCGCCTTGCCGGCGGTCAGGACCACCTTGTCGGCGTTCACCACGACGACGTGGTCGCCCATGTCGACGTGGGGGGCGAAGGTCGGCTTGTGCTTCCCTCGCAGGCGGCTGGCCACCTCGGCCGCCAAGCGACCCAGGACCAGGCCGTCGGCGTCCACCACCCACCAGTTGCGGGTCACGTCCTGGGGCTTGGGCGAGAAGGTGCGCACGCGGCTTCCACTCCGGTCCGGTCGACGGGCAGCCGGGCAGCCTGGGCGGCGCCACGGCGAGGGAAGAGCATAGCGTCCGGGGCGGCCCCTGGACAACCCTCCCGCTCAGGGGACGGGCGGGTCGGGGGGGAGCGGGGTGGGCCCCGACGGGAGGCCGTCGTGGGGCGGGTAGCCGACGGCGAGGAGGGTGAGGCCACCGGGGGGAGCCGGGGCGGGGAGGCCTTGGCGGGAGCCCTGCAGGAGGACCTGGTGCACGTCGGCCACCGTCCGGCGGCGCTGGCCGACGGCCACGAGGAGGGCGACGGCCGAGCGGACCATCTGGTGGCAGAAGGCCTCGGCCCGCAGCTCGACCTGCAGGAGCCGACCCCAGGTGGGCACAAGGCCGTCGTCTCCGGCCAGGGGCCGGACCGTGGCCGAGAGGACCCGGCGCCAGAGGGGCTCGTGGGGAGGGTGGCCAGGGGGACGCCGGCAGAGGGCCCGGAAGTCGTGCCGGCCGACCAGGACGTCGGCCGCCTGGGCCATGGCCCGGTCGGCCAGGGGCCCCGGGACGCACCAGACGAGGCCCTCCAGACGGGGGTCGGGGTAGTCGGCCTCGTGGAGCAGGTAGCGGTAGTGGCGCCAGGAGGCGCTGCGGCGGGCGTCGAAGCCGGCCGGTGCCGGGGCGAGCTCCCGGACCACGATGTGGGGCGCCAGGAGACGGCCGAGGCGGTGCCGGAGACGCTCGAGGGCGGCCGGGTCGGTCGCGTCGGGCCAGGACGGCAGGTCGACGTGGACCACTTGGCCGAGGGCGTGGACCCCGGCGTCGGTCCGCCCGGCCGCGACGATCCGCGGCGGCGGACAGCGGAGGACCGTGCCGAGGGCCTCGGCCAAGGCCCCGGCCACCGTGCGCTGGCCCGGCTGGGCGGCGAAGCCCTGGAAGGCCCGGCCGTCGTAGGCCAGGACGAGCCGGAGCCGCAGCGACGGGGGCTCGGGAGTGGGGGCCTCGAGGTCGAAGAGGGTCACACGAGCTCGATCCGCGCCATGGGGGCGTTGTCCCCCTGGCGCGGCCCGAGCTTCAGGATCCTGGTGTAGCCGCCGGGCCGGTCGGCGTAGCGGGGCCCGATCTCGGCGAAGAGCTTCCGGGCCATCTCCTTGTCCCGGATCAGGGCCACCACCTGGCGTTCCCGGTGCACCCCGCCCTTCTTGGCCGCGGTGATGCAGCGCTCGGCCACCGGGCGGAGGAGCTTGGCCTTCGTCTCGGTGGTCACGATGGCCTCGGCTGCGATGAGGGAGGCCACGAGGTTGCCGATCATGGCCTTCTGGTGGGCGGCGTCACCGCCCAGCCGCTGGCCTCGCTTGGGAGTCCCGCGCACCGCTTTCTCCTCAGTCCTTGACCCGCAGGGACAGGCCGCGTTCGTCGAGCCGCTGGACCACCTCGTCGAGGGACTTCTGGCCGAAGTTCGTGATGGCCAGCAGGTCCTCGGCGGTCCGCTGGATGAGCTCCCCGATGGTGTTGATCTGGGCCCGCTTCAGGCAGTTGCGGGGCCGCTCGGAGAGGTCGAGGTCCTCGATGGGCAGGTCCAGGTCGGGGGAGCCCGGCGCGGTGGTGCCCACTTCGCCGAGCTCCAGGCCCTGGGGGGCCTCCTCGAGGTCGGCCACCAAGGACACCAAGGACCGAAGCGTGTCGCCAGCCGAGGCCAGGGCCTCGCGGGGCGTCACGGACCCGTCGGTCTCGATCTCGAGGACCAGGCGGTCGTAGTCGGTGGACTGCTCCACCCGGACCGGCTCGACCGAGAAGGCCACCCGGCGGACGGGGGAGAAGATGGCGTCGAGGGGGATGACCCCGATGGTGCCGCTGCCCCCCTGGCGGACCCGCTCGGCGGAGGCGTAGCCCCGGCCCCGCTCGACGGTGAGGTCCATGGCCAGCCGACCCTTGGCGTTGACCGTGGCCAGGTGCAGCTCGGGGTTGAGGACCTCCACCTCGGCGCTGCCCTGGAGGTCGGCCCCGGTCACCTCGGCCGGGCCCCGGACGTCGACCCGGAGCTGGACCGGCTCGTCGGCGGTGCAGCGGAGCACCAGGTCCTTGATGTTGAGCAGGATGTCGGTCACGTCCTCCTTGACCCCCGGCAGGGTGGTGAACTCGTGGAGGGCGTCGTCGAAGCGCACCTGGGTGACGGCCGCGCCCGGGATGGAGGACAGGAGGGTGCGGCGCAGGGAGTTGCCCAGGGTGTGCCCGAAGCCCGGCTCCAGGGGGCTGATGGCGAAGCGCTGGAGGTAGGGGTCGGGCTCCCCGAGGGCCTCGACGGTGGGACGCTGGATGATCAGCATGGCGACAGCTCCTCAGCGGGCGGTGGGGCGCGGGCCCAGGCGGGCCCCGGTGACGGTCACTTCGAGTAGAGCTCGACGATCAGCTGCTCGCGCACCGGCTCGTCGATGTGCTCGCGCTTGGGCAGGCTGGCCACGGTGACCTGGAAGCGGTCCGCGCTGGCCTCCAACCAGGGCGGCAGGGGCCGGTCCACGGTGTCCAGGTTCCGCCGGACCACGTAGAGCTCCTTGCCCTTCTGGGTGAGGGCGACCACGTCCCCGACCCGGACCCGGTAGCTCGGGATGGTCACCCGCTTGCCGTTCACCAGGACGTGCCCGTGGCGGACCAGCTGGCGGGCCTGGGCCCGGCTGGCGCCCCAGACGGCCCGGAAGGCGACGTTGTCGAGGCGGAGCTCCAAGAAGCGCAGGAGGTTCTCACCGGTGATGCCCGGCTGGCGGCTGGCCTCGGCGTAGAGGTTCCGGAACTGGCGCTCGAGGACCCCGTAGATCCGCCGGGCCTTCTGCTTCTCCCGCAGCTGGGCCAGGTACTCCGAGCCCTGGCGCATCCGGTCGCGACCGTGCTCGCCGGGCGGGTAGGCCCGGCTGTGCCGGTCGGTGACCGCCTCGGAGACCGGGCACTTCATGGAGTAGCACCGCTCGCCCTTCAAAAACAGCTTCGTCCGCTCCCGCCGGCAGAGCCGGCAGACCGGTCCGATGTACCGAGCCATGTCTGGCTGCGCTCCTCGCTAGACCCGCCGCCGCTTCTTCGGGCGGCAGCCGTTGTGGGGGATGGGGGTGACGTCCTTGATGCCGGCCACCTCGATGCCGGCCGCCGCGATCGACCGGATGGCCGTCTCCCGCCCTGAGCCGGGCCCTCGGACCAGCACGTCGACCTTGCGGACCCCGTGCTCCATGGCCCGCCGGGCCGCCTGCTCGGCCGCCATCTGGGCGGCGAAGGGCGTGGACTTCCGGGACCCCTTGAAGCCGACGTTGCCGGCCGAGGCCCAGGCCAGGACGTTGCCCTCGTGGTCGGTGATGCTGACGATGGTGTTGTTGAAGGAGCTCTTGATGTGGGCCACGCCGTAGGCCACGTTCTTGCGCTCCCGCCGGCGGGGCCGACGGCCACCCCCGGTCGCGCTCTTCTGGGTCCTGGCCATCAGTGCTTCCGAACCTTCTTCTTCCCGGCGACGGTCTTCTTCGGTCCCTTGCGGGTCCGGGCGTTCGTGTGGGTCCGCTGCCCCCGGACCGGCAGGCCCCGACGGTGCCGGAGGCCCTGGTAGCAGCCGATCTCCATCTTCCGCTTGATGTCCTGGGCGACGTCCCGGCGGAGGTCACCCTCGACCTTGAGGTGCTGGTCGATGTAGGCCCGCAGGCGGGCGACCTCCTCGTCGGTCAGGTCACGGACCCGCGTGTCGGGGTTCGTGCCGGTCTGCTCGCAGACCTGCCGGGCCATGGTCGGCCCGATGCCGTAGATGTAGGTGAGCGACGCCTCCAACCGCTTCTCGCGGGGGATGTCGACACCGGCGATTCGTGCCACCGTGGTCCCCTTCCTCGTCCCCTACTGCCTCGCTCAGCCCTGCCGCTGCTTGTGGCGCGGGTTCTCGCAGATCACCGTCACCCGGCCGTGGCGGCGGATCACCTTGCACTTCTCGCAGATGGGCTTCACGCTCGGTCGAACCTTCATCGCCTCGCTCCCTGCTCGCCTCTCCGGAGGGCCTCGCGCCGGAGACTGGCCTGCCCGTTGGGCCGGCTGCCCGTTCGCCGGTCGCTCACTTGTAGCGGTAGGTGATCCGACCCCGGGTCAGGTCGTAGGGGGTCAGCTCAACCTGGACCCGGTCCCCCGGCAGGATGCGGATGCGGTGCATGCGCATCTTGCCGGAGCTGTGGGCCAGGACCTTGTGGCCGTTCTCCAGCTCGACCCGGAACATGGCGTTCGGCAGCGGCTCGACCACCGTCCCCTCCAGGACGATGGCGTCCTCTCTCGGCTTGGGCAGGTTCCTCCTCCTCGCCTTTGCTGGCTCCGCACCACCGGCCCGAGGGGCCGATGCCTGGTCACGCGGCCCCGTCAGGCCGTCCGACCGGGCCCCGAGGCGCGCCACAGGGCCGCTCCGGGACGGTCCACGATGCTACCACGTCGCCACGTCGCCTGGCTCCCCGGGGTCGGCGGAGGACCGCAGGACGACCGGCTCAGGGGAGGGTCAGGACCTCGGGGCCGTCGTCGGTGACGGCGATGGTGTGCTCGAAGTGGGCCGAGCGGGACCCATCGGCGGTGACCACGCTCCAGCCGTCGGCCAGCAGGACGGTCCCCGGCCCGCCGGCGTTCACCATGGGCTCGACGGCGAAGACCATGCCGGTCTTGAGCAGGGGACCGGGGTTGCCGGGCCAGTAGTTGGGCACCTGGGGCTCCTCGTGCATGGCGGTGCCGATGGCGTGGCCCACGTACTCCCGGACCACCGAGAACCCAGCGGCCTCGGCCACCCGCTGGACCGCCCGACCGACCTCGTGGAGGCGGTTGCCCGGGCGGAGCTGGTCGATCCCGGCCCAGAGGCTGGCCTCGGTGACCTCGATGAGCCGGCGGGATGCCTCGTCGACCTCCCCGACCGGGGCGGTGTAGGCGGCGTCCCCGTGGTAGCCCTCGACGATGGCCCCGCAGTCGATGGAGACGATGTCGCCCTCCTCGAGGACCCGGGGGCCGGGGATGCCGTGGACGATGACCTCGTTCGGGGAGGTGCAGATGACCGCCGGGTAGCCGTGGTAGCCGAGGAAGTTCGACCGGGCCCCTCGCCGCTCGAGGACCTCCCGGGCCACGGCGTCGAGCTCGGCGGTGGTGACCCCGGGCCGGATGGCGGCGCGGGTGGCCTCGTGCATCTCGGCCACGACCCGGCCGGCCCGGCGCATCTTGGCCAGCTCCTCGGGACGGCGCCTCACGAGGCCCCCCCCTTGGTCCCCCGGCGGCGGGGCCGCGCCGGCCGGGGGGAGCGTCGCTCCTCGATCGCCCGGACGATCCGTCGGGAGACGGCCTCGACCGTCCCGACCCCGTTCACCTGGGCCAACTGGCCCCGCTCGGCGTACCAGGCGATGAGGGGCGCGGTCTCCCGCTCGTAGAGGGCCAGGCGTCGACGGATGGCCTCCTCGGTGTCGTCCTCCCGCTGGACGACCTCCCCGCCGCAGACGTCGCAGGTCCAGTTGACCTTCGGCGGCGCCTGGACCGAGTAGTTGGCCCCGCAGTCGCTGCAGACCCGCCGGTCGGCCAGGCGCTTCAAGACCCGCTCGGTGGGCACCTCGATGTCGATGGCCAGGTCGATGTCCAGGGGGGCGAGGATCTGGGCCAGCATCTCGGCCTGGCGGACGGTGCGGGGGTAGCCGTCGAGGATGAAGCCCCGGGCCCGAGCGTCGGGCTCGGCCAGGCGCTGGGCCACCATCTCGCCGACCAGCTCGTCGGAGAGCAGCTCGCCCCGGTCCATGACCTCCCGGATCTTCTCGCCCAGCGGCGAACCGGACTTCACGGCGGCGCGCAGCATGTCGCCCGTCGAGATGTGCGGCACCACGTAGAGGTGCGAAAGGCGCACGCACTGTGTTCCCTTGCCGGCCCCCTGCTTGCCGAGGACCACGAGTCTCGCTCCGGGTACCACCGGCCCGGCTACTGCAGGAACCCTGCGTAGTTCCGCATCATGAGCTGGCTGTCGATCTGCTTCATGGTCTCGAGGGTAACCCCGACGGCGATGAGCAGCGTCGTCCCGTAGTAGGGGTAGGCGGTGATGTGCCAGGCCGCCATGAGGAAGCTGGGGGCGACGGCCACGATGGCCAGGTAGAGGCCACCGGGGACGGTGATGCGGTTGAGGATCCGGGACAGGTACCGCTCGGTGGGCGGCCCAGGGCGGATGCCGGGGATGAAGCCTCCCTGCTTGCGCAAGATGTCCGCCTGCTGGTGGGGGTCGAAGGCCACGTAGACGTAGAAGAAGGTGAAGGCGAAGATCAAGATGCCGTAGACGACCACGTAGAGGTAGTTGGTCGGCTGGATGTGGTCGTTCACGAAGGTCCGGAAGCTCGTAGAGGGAAGGAGGTTGGAGAGCAGGACCGGGATGTAGAGCAGGGAGCTGGCGAAGATGATGGGGATGACCCCGGACTGGTTGACCTTCAAGGGGATGTAGGTCGACGATCCCCCGTAGGTCCGGCGGCCGACCACCCGCTTGGCGAAGGTCACCGGGATGCGGCGCTGGCCCTGCTCCATGAAGACCACCCAGACCAAGAGGACCAGGGTCAGCAGGACCATGACCCCGAACTCCACCTTGCCGCCCTCGGAGAGCACCCCGGCCCCCCCGGCCGGGATGCCGGCGACGACGTTCACGAAGATGAGGATGGACATGCCGTTGCCCACCCCCCGCTGGGTGATGAGCTCGGCCAGCCACATGACCAGGGCGGTGCCGGCCGTGAGGGTCAGGACGATGAAGATGGCCTTCCAGATGGTGAAGTGGAGGATGAGGTTGTTGACGTTGCCGCCGAGGAGGCTGGCGGCGTTGGTGTGGAAGACGTAGACGAGGCCCGAGGCCTGCAGGACGGCCAGGACGACGGTCAAGTAGCGGGTGGTCTGGGTGAGCTTCTTCTGCCCGACCGCTCCCTGGTCCCGCCACTCCTCCAGCTTCGGGATCACGGTGGTGAGGAGCTGGATGATGATGGAGCTGGTGATGTAGGGCATGATGCCCAGGCCGAAGACGGCCATCCGGAGGAGGCCCCCGCCGGAGAAGAGGTTGAGGTAGCCGAGGATGCCGGCCGACTTCGCCGAGGCCTCGATCTGCTGGATGGCGGAGAAGTTGACGTAGGGGACGATGACGTTCGCCCCGACCTCGTAGACGACGATGATGAACAAGGTGAAGAGCACCTTGTTCCGCAGGTCCGGGACCTTGAAGATGTTCTTGAGGCTCGACAGCATCTCCGCTCCTCCCCCACCAGGGGGTCGCTGACCGGTCTCCGGCTCGCCGGCCCGCAGGTTACCGGCTGGGGACGGACTCGGGCGGCCGGGTCCGGCGGGTCGTCCCGAGCCGGCTCAGCGGTTGGCCAGGGCGTTGCCCGCCGAGGGGGGCCGGCCGTGGCCGAAAGGCAGGGGCAGGAGCTCGACCCGGCCCCCCGCGGCCTCGACCGCCGCTCGGGCTGCCGCCGACGCCGCGTGGACACGGACGGTGAGGGGACGCTCGATGGTCCCCCGGCCGAGGAGCTTCACCAGGGCACCCTTCTTGACCAGGCCGGCCGCGGCCAGGGTCTCAGGGGTGGCTTCGTGCCCCTCGAAGCAGGCCAGGGTGTCGAGGTTGACCGGCTCGTAGGCCACCCGGAAGGGGTTGGCGAACCCCCGGAGCTTGGGGATCCGCTGGGTGAGGGGCAGCTGGCCGCCCTCGAAGCCCAAGGGGATGGTGTCCCGAGCCCCTTGGCCCTTCGTGCCCCGACCGGCGGTCTTGCCGCCCTTGCCCCCGATGCCCCGGGCCACCCGACGCTTCGCCCGATGGGCCCCGCGGGGGGGCTTGAGGTCGTGGAGCTTCACCGTCATGCCTGGGTCTCCTCCTGCCGGCGACCAGCGGTCGACCGGCGCTGGCGGGCCGCCACCTGGGCTTCCCAGGCAGCGTCCTCGAGCTCTTCCACACTGACCAGGTGGGGCACCCGAGCCAGCATGCCCCGGACCTCGGGGCGGTCCGGCAGGACCCGGCTGCGACCCACGCCCCTGAGGCCGAGGGCCCGGAGGGTCCCCCGGTGCTTGGGCTTGGTGCCGATGGACGAACGGACCTGGGTGACCCGGATGGCCCCCATCAGCTCACCTCCTGGAAGAGGTCCTGGGCACGCTGCCGCTCCCGGTAGGCCCGCAGGACGCCTCGGGGCACCACCTCGTCGGGCTCCTTGCCGCGCAGCCGGGCCACCTCCTCGGGCCGCCGGAGGGCCCGGAGCCCGGCGATGGTGGCGTGGGCGACGTTGATGCCGTTCGAGGAGCCGAGCGACTTGCAGAGCACGTCGTGGATCCCGGCCAGCTCCAAGATGGCCCGGGCGGCCCCGCCGGCGATGACCCCGGTACCGGGCGCGGCCGGCTTCAGGAGGACCCGGCCGGCCCCGGCCTCGCCGATGACCGGGTGGGTGATGGTGGAACCGGCCAAGGGCACCGAGAACATCTGCTTGCGGGCCTCTTCGATGCCCTTCTGGACGGCCAGGCCGGCCTCCTTGGCCTTGCCGTAGCCCAGGCCGACCCGGCCGTTGCCGTCTCCGACCACCATGAGGGCGGTAAAGGAGAAGCGGCGGCCACCCTTGACCACCTTGGCCACCCGGTTCACCCGGATGGTTCGTTCTTCGAACTGCCCGTCGAGCATCTCAGAACTCCAGTCCTGCCTCGCGGGCGGCCTCGGCCAGCGCGGCCACCCTCCCGTGAAAGCGGTAGCCGCCCCGGTCGAAGACCACGGTCGCCACCCCTGCCTGGCGGGCCCGCTCGGCCACCAGCCGGCCGACCTCGCGGGCAGCGGCCACGTTGCCGCCCGGCTTGTCCCGGAGGGCCGGCTCGACGGTCGAGGCGGCCGCCAGGGTCCGGCCCGCGCTGTCGTCGATGACCTGGGCGCTGATGTGTCGGGCCGAGCGGAAGACGGCCAGGCGGGGACGGGTGCTCGTGCCCTGGACCCGGCGCCGGACCCGCTGGTGCCGGCGCTGCCTGAGCTCCCGCTTGTGCTTCGCTGTCAGGCTCATCTCACTTCGCCGCCTTCCCGGCCTTGCGCAGGACGCGCTCGCCGGCGTAGCGCACGCCCTTGCCCTTGTACGGCTCGGGCTTGCGGATCTTGCGGATGTCGGCGGCCACCTGGCCGACCTTGCACTTGTCGATCCCCCGGACCACGATCCGGGTGGGGGTGGGCACCTCGAAGCTGATGCCCTCGGGGGCCTGCACCTCGACCGGGTGGGAGAACCCGAGGGCCAGCTCCAGGGCGTTTTGCCCCTTGGCCTGGGCCCGGTAACCCACCCCAACGATCTCCAGCTCCTTGGCGAACCCCTGGGTCACCCCGGTGACCATGTTGGCCACCAGGGTCCGGGTCAGGCCGTGGAGGGCCCGGCTGCGCCGCTCGTCGTTCGCCCGCTCGACGAGCAGCTGGCCGTCCTCCTGGCGGACCGAGATGGGCTCGGGGAGCTCATGGGTCAGCGTTCCCTGGGGCCCCTGGACGGTGACCAGCCGGCCCTCCACCCCCACGGTGACCCCGGCCGGCAACGGCACCGGGGCGCGGCCGATGCGGGACATCAGCGGACCTCCTCACCAGACATAGCAGAGCACCTCGCCACCGACCCGGCGCCGCCGGGCCTCCTTGTCGGTCATGAGCCCTTGGCTGGTGGAGACCACCGCCACCCCCATGCCGCCCAGGACCCGGGGCAGACGGTCGGCCTGGGCGTAGATGCGGAGCCCCGGCTTCGAGACCCGACGCAGGCCCCCGATGGTCCGGGTGCGGTCGGGGGCGTACTTCATCTTGATGCGCAGCACCGAGCCGGGCCCCTTGGGCGCCGGGGTGACCTCGTAGCCCTCGATGTAGCCCTCCTTGACCAAGATGCTGGCCAGGGCTTCCTTGAGCTTGGAGCTGGGCATGCTGACGGTGTCGTGCATCGCCATGTTGGCGTTGCGAATCCGGGTCAGCATGTCGGCGATGGGGTCGGTCATGGTCACAGGCCTGTCCCTCCCCTCACCAGCTGGCCTTCGTCACGCCCGGCACCTCGCCGGCGTGCACCATCACCCGCAGGCAGATCCGGCAGAGCCCGAACTTGCGGTACACCGAGTGGGGCCGTCCGCAGCGCCGGCACCGGCTGTAGGCCCGCACCTTGAACTTCGGGGTTCGCTGCTGCTTCTGGATCAGCGCTTTCTTGGCCATGGGGTCAGACGCCCTCCTGCCTGAAGGGGAAGCCGAACGCCCGGAGGAAGGCCCGGCCCTCCTCGTCCGTCCGGGCGGTCGTGCAGATGGTGATGTCCATGCCTCGCACCTGGTCGACGCTGTCGTAGTCGACCTCGGGGAAGATGAGCTGCTCGGTCACGCCGAAGGTGTAATTGCCCCGCCCGTCGAAGGACCGCGGGGAGAGGCCCCGGAAGTCTCGGATGCGGGGGATGGCGATCGAGATCAGCCGGTCCAGGAACTCCCAGGCCCGGTCGCCTCGGAGGGTGACCTTGGCCCCGATGGCCATGCCCTCGCGCAGCTTGAAGCCGGCGATGGACCGCCGGGCCTTGGTCACCAAGGGTTTCTGCCCGGTGATGGTGGCCAGGTCCCGCAGGGCCCCCTCCAGGAGCGAGGGGGACTGGGCGGCCCGGCCAACCCCCATGTTCACGACGATCTTCTCGAGCCGGGGGACCTGCATGACGTTGCGCAGGCCCAGCTCCTGCTGGAGCCGCTGGCGGATCTCGGCGTCGTAGCGCTGCTTGAGCCGGGGCCGCTCGGCGAGGGTGGGCGCGCTCACAGGTCCCCTCCGCACTTCCGGCAGACCCGGACCTTGCGGCCCTGGTCGTCGAACCGGACCCCGATGCGGGTCGGCTTCGAGCACGCCGGGCAGACCACGCCGACGGCGCTCACCGGCAGGGGCATGTCCTTGTCGATGATGCCGCCCTGCATGGTGGCGCCCCGGGGCTTGGTGTGGCGCTTGACCATGTTGGCCCCGTCCACGATCACCCGGCCCTCCTTGGGCAGCGCCACCATGACCCGGCCGCGCTTGCCCCGCTGCTTGCCCGAGAGGACCTCGACGAGGTCGCCCTTGCGAACCCGCATCAGAGCACCTCCGGGGCCAGGGACACGATGCGCATGAACCGCTTGTCCCGCAGCTCGCGGCCCACGGGCCCGAAGATGCGGGTCCCCCGGGGCTGCTGCTGGTCGTTGATGAGGACCGCCGCGTTCTCGTCGAAGCGGATGTAGCTCCCGTCGGGCCGTCGCTTCTCCTTGGCCGTCCGGACCACCACGCACTTGACCACGTCGCCCTTCTTCACCGCCGCCCCGGGGATGGCGTCCTTCACGGTGGCCACGAAGACGTCCCCGATGCTGGCGTAGCGCCGGCCCGAACCGCCGAGGACCTTGATGCAGAGCACCTCCCGGGCCCCCGAGTTGTCGGCCACCTTCAGTCGGGACTCCTGCTGGATCATCGTGCACGCTCCAAGATCTCCGTGACCCGCCAGCGCTTGAGCCGGGAGAGGGGTCGGGTCTCCATGACCCGGACCCGGTCGCCGACCCGGGCCTCGAGCTGGTCGTCGGCGTAGAGCTTCGTGGTCCGCTGCACGGTCTTGCCGTAGCGGGGGTGGCGGACCCGCTCGACCACGGCCACCACCACCGTCCGGGTCATCTTGTCGGACACCACCGTGCCCTCCCGGACCTTCCGCTGGCCCCGACCGGCCGACGGTGCGCCGCTCGCCCCCGAGGCCGGGGTGGCCGACGGCGCCACCGGGGCTGCCTGGTCCTCGCTCACTCTGCCTCCTCCTCGGCCTGCTCAGCCGGGTCGTCCTCGGCCGCCTGCTCGCCCTGGTCCGAGGCGTCCACCGCCGCCTCGTCCGCCGCCGCCCGGGCCGCCGCCTGCTCCTCGGCCCGCTGGCGGGCCTGGGCCAGCAGGGCCGGCGCGTGGCCCGCAGCAGCCAGGTCGGCTTCGGCCACCTCGATGTCCCGCTCCCGCAGGACCGTGAGGACCCGGGCCACGTCCCGGCGGACCTGGCCGATCCGGGCGACGTTGTCCAGCTGGCCGGTGGCCAGCTGGAAGCGCAGGTTCAGCAGCTCCCGGCGGAGCTCGGCCAGCCGGCCCTCGAGCTCCTCGTCGTCCAGGGTCCTGAGCTCGTCTGCCCGGACCATCTCAGACCTCCACCTCGGGCGTCCCGTGGCTGCCGGGACGCACGACGAACTTCGCCTTCATGGGCAGCTTCTGGATGGCCCGCTCCATGGCCCCCCGGGCCAGCTCCGGGTCCACCCCGGCCAGCTCGAAGAGGATCCGGCCGGGTCGGACCACGGCCACCCAGTGCTCGGGGTTGCCCTTGCCGGACCCCATGCGGGTCTCGGCCGGCTTCTTCGTGACCGGCTTGTCCGGGAAGACCCGGATCCACACCTTGCCGCCTCGGCGGACGTGGCGGGTCATGGCGATTCGAGCCGCCTCGATCTGCCGAGCGGTCAGCCAACCGGGCTCGAGGGCCTGGATGCCGTAGTCCCCGAACGTGACGGTCGTCCCACCCTTGGCCTGTCCGGTCAGCCGGCCCCGCTGCTGCTTGCGGTGCCGGACCTTGCGGGGCATGAGCATCTCAGTCGGCCTCCTTCCGGAAGTGGGGGGCCTCGTGGTGCTCCACCCGGGTCCGCCGCTCGATCTCCTCCTCCTCGGCCAGCAGGCGCTCGAGGTCGTCGGCCCCGTCGGCCGGAGTCGCCCCGGGCAGCGGGGCGCTCGTCGGCGCCGCGGGCGCCCCCGTCCCCGCGATGGAACCCGGCTCGCCGGCCCCGGCCCGCCGCCGCCCGCCGCCCGCGGTCACCAGCCGGCGCGGCCGGGCCTGGCCGGAGGTCTCCCCGACGGCCATGGCTGCTTCCCGCCGGATCTTCTCGTCGCTGGCCAGCCGGTAGGGCAGGATGTCGCCCTTGTAGATCCAGACCTTCACGCCGATCCGGCCGAAGGTCGTCCGGGCCTCCCGGAAGCCGTAGTCGATGTCGGCCCGCAGGGTGTGGAGCGGCACCCGGCCCTCCCGGTAGCTCTCCTTCCGGGCCATCTCCGAGCCGCCCAGGCGCCCCGAGCACTGGACCCGGACCCCTTGGGCCCCGGCCTTCGTGACCGTCTGGATGGCCCGCTTCATGGCCCGCCGGAAGGCCACCCGACGAGCCAGCTGGTCGGCGATGCTCTGGGCGATCAGGGCGGCGTCGAGTTCGGGCTGCTTGATCTCCTGGATGTTCAGCTGGATCCGGTTCCGCAGACCGGTCAGCTGCTCCAGCTCCCGCTTCAGCCGGTCGGCCTCGGCCCCCCGGCGGCCGATGACGATGCCCGGGCGGGCGGTGTGGATGTCGACCCGGAGACGGTCCCGGGTCCGCTCGATCTCGATCCGGCTGACGGCCGCCGCCTCCAGCTGGGTCATGAGCAGGTGCCGGATCCGCCAGTCCTCGACCACGAAGTCCTGGTAGTGGCGCTCCTCGAACCAGCGGGACTTCCAGTCGGTGGTGACCCCCAGCCGGAAGCCGTAGGGATTGACTTTCTGACCCATCTCAGTCCTCGGTTCCCTCGGTCTCGTCCTCGGCCGCCCCGGCCGGCTCCGCGGCCGCCGCCTGGCCCTCCTCTTCGTGGTCGCTCGCCTCTGCCAGGTCCGGCTCGGCCGCCTGGGCGCCCTCGGCGGTCGTCGACTCGGGGCCAGACTCGGTCTGCGCCACGCCGCTCCCCTCGCCGGTCAGCGCACCGGGGGCCGTTTCCTCCGGGGTCGGCTCCTCGACCTCGGGGGCCCGCGCCGGGACCTCCTCGCGACGGCTGGCCGCCACCCGGCGGGCCCGCTGGGCGGCCGTCGACGCCGCCCTGGCCCGGCGCCGAGCCAGGCGCTCCTCGGGCAGGCGGGCCACGATGACCGTGATGTGGCAACTGCGCTTGCGGATCCGGGTGGCCCGACCCCGTGCCCGGGGCCGCCAGCGCTTCAGCGTGGTGCCCTCGTCGGCGTAGCAGGCCGCGACGTAGAGCTCCTCGGGGTCCAGGCCGTCGTTGTGGGCCGCGTTGGCCACCGCCGAAGCCAGGACCTTGGCCACGACCCGGGCCGCTTCCCTGGGGGTGGCCCGGAGGATCTCCTCGGCCCGGTCGACGTCCTCGCCGCGCACCAGGTCGAGCACCTGCCGGGCCTTGCTGGCCGACATCCGGCAGTGGCGGAGCACCGCCCGGGTGCCGGGCCGCTCGTTGGTCTTCGGTCCGGCCACTCTCACCGCCTCCCCTGGCGCTCCTGGCCGGCGTGGAACCGGAAGGTCCTCGTCGGCGCGAACTCGCCGAGCTTGTGCCCGACCATGGACTCGGTGACGTAGATCGGCACGTGCTTGCGGCCGTCGTGGACGGCGATGGTGTGGCCGACCATCTCGGGAATGATCGTCGAGCGCCGCGACCAGGTCTTCACGACCCGCTTCTCGTTGGCGGCGTTCAGCGCGTCGATCTTCTTGAGGAGGTGGCCGTCGACGAACGGCCCCTTCTTCACGCTACGCGGCATGACCTGGTCCTCTCCTCCGCGACCACCTCGGGCTGGGGCTCATCGCCGCGCACCCCTGGTGCGCCGGCGACGGACGATGAGCCGGTCGGACGGCTTGTGACGGCGACGGGTCCGCCCCTCGGGCTTGCCCCAGCCCTCCCCACCCCCCAGGGGGTGGTCCACCGGGTTCATGGCCACCCCTCGGGTCTGAGGCCGCACCCCGCGCCAGCGGTTCCGGCCGGCCTTGCCGATGGAGACCAGCTCGGCCTCCGCGTTGCCGACCACCCCCAAGGTGGCCCGGCAGTCGATGGAGACCCGGCGCATCTCGGTGGAGGGCAGCCGGAGGGTGGCGTACGCCCCTTCCTTGGCCACCAGTTGGGCGCTCATGCCCGCCCCCCGGGCCAGCTTGCCGCCCTGGCCGGGACGGAGCTCGATGTTGTGGACCGTCGAGCCCACCGGCACGTAGCGCAGGGGCATGGCGTTGCCCGGTCGGATCTCGGCCCCCTGCCCGCTTTGGAGGACGTCGCCCACCTTCACCTGGGCCGGAGCCAGGATGTAGCGCTTCTCGCCGTCCAGGTAGTGGAGCAGGGCGATGCGGGCGTTGCGGTTGGGGTCGTACTCGATGGCCGCCACCTTCGCCGGGACGCCGTCCTTGTCCCGCCGGAAGTCGATGATGCGGTACTGCCGCTTGTGGCCACCGCCCCGGTGCCGGGCGGTCTTGCGGCCCTGGGCGTTGCGGCCCCCGGTGCTCGGCAGGGGCACGACCAGGGAGCGCTCGGGACGGGACCGCGTGATCTCGGCGAAGTCCGAGACCGTCTGGAACCGCCGGCCGGGGCTCGTGGGCTTGCGCTTGCGCAACGACATCGGACCCGACTCCTCAGCTCTGCTCGAACAGGTCGATGCGGTCCCCGCCCGCCAGGCTCACGACCGCCCGCTTCACGGTTGGCGTCCGCCCCACCACGCCAGTGCGGCGGTTTCGGCGCTGCTTGCCCTTGCGGACCAAGGTGTTGACCTTGGCGACCCGGACCCCGAAGATCCGTTCGACGGCCGTGCGGACGTCGACCTTCGTGGCGTCGCGTGCCACCTCGAAGACGTAGACCCCCCGGTCCATGAGGCCGTAGGTCTTCTCGGAGATCACCGGCCGGAGCAGGACCTGCTCAGCTGCTTTCATGACTCGCCGCCCTCCTCGGCCTCGGACTGCTCGGCGCTGGCCGGGACCTCGGGGGCCGCTGCCAGCGACGCCGAGGACGGCGGCTCAGCCGCAGCGCCCCTCCCCTCCGCGCCCGGCAGGGTCGCCTCGGTGAACAGCACCCAGTCGCTGCGCAGCACGTCGTAGGCGTTCAGCTCCCCAGCAGCCACCAGCTGGACCTCCGGCAGGTTGCGCAGGGAGCGGGCCGCCAGGTCGTCCTCGGGGCCGACGACCACGAGGACCCGGCCCCGCAGGCCCAGGGCGGCGAGGGCCGCCTTGGCCCGCTTCGTCGAGGGCTGCTCGAACTGCCAGCGGTCCAGCACGCAGACCCGCCCCTCCGCCGCCCGGTCGGCCAGGGCCGAGTGGAGGGCCAGACGGATCATCTTCTTCGGGGTTCGCTGGCGGTAGCTCCGGGGCTTCGGACCCAGGGCCACCCCGCCACCGACCCACTGGGGGGCCCGGATCGAGCCCTGCCGGGCACGCCCGAGGCCCTTTTGCCGGAAGGGCTTCGCGCCGCCCCCCGCCACCTCGGCTCGGGTCTTCGTCGACTGGGTCCCAGCCCTGGCCGCCGCCAGCTGGGCCGTGACCACCTGGTGGAGGACCGCCAGGTTGGGCTGGATACCGAAGACCTCGGGCGCCAGGACGAGCTCGCCCTGGGCGCTGCCGTCCATAGACCGCTTCGTCACGGTCCGGGCGACCGGGGCTGGACGGACCCGAGCCCGCCGGGCGCTTCGCTCTGCGAGAACGGTGCCCTCGCTCATGCCGAACGCTCCTGTCGAGCCGCCGGCGCCTTCACGGTGCTCCGCAGGATCACCACCGCTCCCTTCGGACCGGGGACGGCCCCCTTCACCACCACCAGCTCCCGCTCCGGGTCGGCCGTGACCACCTGGAGGTTCAAGGTGGTCACCCGGCGACCGCCCAGGCGACCAGCCATCCGGGTCCCCTTGAAGACCCGGGCCGGGGTAGCACAGGCCCCCACCGACCCGGGGGCCCGGTGCTTCTTGTGGTTGCCGTGGGCTGCCCCCTGGCCCCGGAAGTGGTGCCGCTTCATGCCCCCGGCGAACCCCTTGCCCTTGGACACCGCGATGGCGTCCACCCGCTCGCCGGCGCTCAGCAGACCGGCGTCGAGCTGCTGGCCCACCTGGTAGCCCGAGGCGTCGTCCAGCCGGAGCTCCAGCAGCCGCCGACCCGGCTCCACCCCGGCCTTCTCGTAGTGCCCTCGCTCCGGTTTCGTCAAGGTGGAGGGCCGGCGGACCCCCCAGGTCACCTGCAGGGCCGCGTAGCCCTCCTTCTCGGGCGTCTTGACCTGCACCACCCGGGCGGGCGCGACCCGGAGCACGGTGACGGGCACGACCCGTTGCTGGTCGTCCCAGACCTGGGTCATCCCGAGCTTCTCGCCCACGATCGCCTTCGTCGCCACCTTCCCGTGGTCCTCTCCGTCTCGTCTTGCGCCGGGCAGCTGCCCTCGCACGCCAACGCTCCGCCCGGGTGCCCGAGCGGAGCGCCGCACCTGGTGCGCCCCGGGGTCCCCGCCAGGGGCGGGCGCCCGGGGACGTCGACATGTCTGCCGGGCAGGGGCGTCAGCCTCGGCCGGCCGCCCGGCGAGCCGAGCGGAGATCATACACCCTCTCGGCATCCATGCCAGCCCCTCGGGGCCCCTGGCCCCGGCCGGCTCCCCGCCTCGGGACGCCGGGCCGCCGGTCCTCGGGCCGCCGGTCCTGGCCCCCGACGCGCTCGGGCCCCGGGCGTCCGCCCGGGGCCCTGCGCCGTCACGACCCAGCGGGTTCAGGCCTGCTGGATCTTGATCTCGATGTCCACCCCGGCCGGCAGGTCCAGGCGCTGGAGGGAGTCCACGGTCTTCGGGGTGTGGTCGACGATGTCGACCAGCCGCTTGTGGACCCGCATCTCGAAGTGCTCCCGGCTGTCCTTGTACTTGTGGGGCGACCGGATCACGGTGAACCGGTGCTTCTCGGTCGGCAAGGGTACGGGACCCTGGACCTTCGCTTGGGTCCGCAGGACGGTCTGCACGATCTTCTCCGTGGACTGGTCCAGGATCTCGTGATCGTAGGCCTTCAGCCGGATCCTGATCCGCTGCCTGCTCTGGTCGGCCACTTCGCCGTTCTCCTTCGGGTCGGGCCCTGGTGCGAACTACTTGAGGATCTTCGTGACCCGACCGGCGCCGACCGTCCGGCCACCCTCCCGGATGGCGAACCGCAGGCCCTCGTCCATGGCGATGGGCTTCTGGAGCTCGACGGTCATGGCCGTGTTGTCCCCCGGCATGACCATCTCGGTGCCCTCGGGCAGGCTGATGGAGCCGGTGACGTCGGTGGTCCGGAAGTAGAACTGGGGCCGGTAGTTGTTGAAGAAGGGCTTGTGCCGACCGCCCTCCTCCTTGGTCAGGACGTAGACGTTGGCCTCGAAGTTCGTGTGGGGGGTGATGGAGCCCGGCTTGGCCAGGACCTGGCCCCGCTCGACCTCCTCCTTCTTGATACCCCGCAGCAGGGCGCCGATGTTGTCCCCGGCGTCTGGGTGGGCCGCAGGCCGACGATCTCGACCTCTTCACCGACCTTGATGACCCCCTGCTCGACCTTGCCGGTCACCACGGTGCCCCGCCCGGTGATCGACATCACGTCCTCGATGGGCATGAGGAAGGGCCGGTCGATCGGCCGCTCGGGCTCGGGCACGTACTCGTCAACGGCCGCCATGAGCTCGAGGATCTTCGGCGTCCACTCGGGGTCGCCCTCGAGGGCCTTCAGGGCGGAAACGCGGACCACCGGGACGTCGTCCCCCGGGAACTCGTACTGGTTCAGCAGCTCCCGGACCTCCAGCTCGACCAGGTCGAGCAGCTCCTCGTCGTCCACCATGTCGGCCTTGTTCAGGGCCACCACGATGTAGGGCACCCCGACCTGCCGGGCCAAGAGGACGTGCTCCCGGGTCTGGGGCATGGGGCCGTCGGCCGCCGAGACCACCAGGATCGCCCCGTCGACCTGGGCGGCGCCGGTGATCATGTTCTTGATGTAGTCGGCGTGGCCCGGCATGTCGACGTGCGCGTAGTGCCGCTTCTCGGTCTCGTACTCCACGTGGGCGATCGAGATGGTGATGCCCCGGGCCTTCTCCTCCGGCGCCTTGTCGATCTGGTCGAAGGGCGTGAAGGAGACGTTCGGGTTCTGCTCGGAGAGGACCTTCGTGATCGCCGCGGTCAAGGTGGTCTTGCCGTGGTCGATGTGGCCCATCGTCCCGATGTTGACGTGGGGCTTGGTGCGCTCGAACTTCTGCTTGGCCATGGCGGTCGGTACGGCTCCTGGTCTCAGGCGGTCCCTGTCGGGCGACGCCTCCGGTTGCTCTTCGGTGGTCCTCGCTGCTCAGCAGCCAGCGGCCCAGGCGGGTGCCGGGGCCCCGGTGGGGGGCGGCGGTTCCTCGGTGGCCGGCCGTCCTCCCCCGCCTGCGGGTCGGGACCACCGGCACCAGCGGTGTGGACCGCTGGTCACCTCGGTCACTCCCCCTTCGCCCGGGCGACGATCTCCCGAGCGATGGAGTCCGGCACCTCCTGGTAGGCGCTGAACTGCATGGTGTACGTGGCGCGGCCCTGCGTCCGCGAACGCAGGTCGGTAGCGTAGCCGAACATCTCGGCCAGCGGGACCAAGGCCCGGATGACCTGGCTGGCGCCCCGCTGCTCCATGCCCTCGATCTTGCCCCGCCGGGAGGACAGGTCGCCGATGACGTCCCCCATGTAGTCCTCCGGGGTGACGACCTCGACGGCCATGATCGGCTCGAGGAGGACCGGGTCGGCCAGCTGGGCGGCCTTCTTCACGGCCATCGAGCCGGCGATCTTGAAGGCCATCTCCGAGGAGTCGACCTCGTGGAACGAACCGAAGACCAGGGTCACCCGGACGTCCACCATGGGGTAGCCGGCCAGGACCCCGTTCGTGAGGGCCTCCTGGATGCCGGCGTCGACCGCCGGGATGTACTCCTTCGGGATGACCCCGCCGGTGATCTTGTCGACGAACTCGTAGCCCCCGCCGGGCCCGGTGGGCTCGAGGTTGATGACCACGTGGCCGTACTGGCCCCGGCCACCGGTCTGCCGGACGTAGCGCTCCTCGACCTTCTCGACCGGCTTCCGGATCGTCTCCCGGTAGGCGACCTGGGGCTTGCCCACGTTGGCGTCGACCGAGAACTCCCGCAGCATCCGGTCGACCAGCACCTCCAGGTGCAGCTCGCCCATGCCCGAGATCACGGTCTGGCCGGTCTCCTCGTCGGTCCGCACCCGGAAGGTCGGGTCCTCCTCGGCGAGGGCGAAGAGGGCCTTCGAGAGCTTGTCCTGGTCGGCCTTCGTCTTGGGCTCCACGGCCACGTGGATGACCGGCTCGGGGAACTCCAGGGCCTCCAGGGTCAGGGGATGAGCCGGGTCGCAGAGGGTGTCCCCGGTCGTGGTGTTCTTCAGCCCGACGACCGCCACGATGTCCCCGGTGAAGACCGCGTCCTTGTCCTCCCGGTGGTTGGCGTGCATCTGGAGGATCCGCCCGATGCGCTCCTTGCGGTCCTTCGTGGCGTTCAGCACCGTGGACCCCTTGGCCAGGCTGCCCGAGTAGACCCTGATGTAGGTCAGCTTGCCCACGTAGGGGTCGGTCATGATCTTGAAGGCCAGCGCGCAGAACGGCTCGTTGTCGTCCGCCTTGCGCTCCACCGTCTCGCCACCGGGGCCGCTCCCGGTGACCGGGGGCAGGTCCAAGGGGCTCGGCAGGTAGTCGACGACCGCGTCGAGCAGTGGCTGGACGCCCTTGTTCTTGAAGGCCGACCCGCAGAGGACCGGCACCACCTGGGCCCCGATGGTGGCCCGCCGCAGGGCCCGACGAAGGTCCTCCGCCGTGATCTCCTCTTCGGCCAGGAACTTCTCGGTCAGGTCGTCGTCGAAGTTCGAGAGGGTGTCCACCAGCTGGTGCCGGGCGTCCTCGGCTTCCTGGACCAGCTCGGCCGGCAGCTCCTCCTCCCGCCAGCGGTCCCCCAGGCCCTCCTCCCAGACCAAGGCCTTCATGGTCAGCAGGTCGACCACGCCCTGGAAGCTGGCCTCGACGCCGATCGGCAGCTGCACCACCGCCGGGACGGCCTCCAGCCGATCCCGGATCATGGCCACCGTCCGAGGGAAGTCCGCCCCGACCCGGTCCATCTTGTTGACGAAGCAGATCCGAGGCACGTGGTACTTGTTGGCCTGCCGCCACACCGTCTCGGTCTGCGGCTCCACCCCGGCCACGGCGTCGAACACCGCCACCGCGCCGTCGAGGACCCGCAGGGACCGCTCGACCTCAACGGTGAAGTCCACGTGGCCCGGGGTGTCGATGATGTTGATCCAGTGGTCCCGCCAAGTGCAGGTGGTGGCGGCCGACGTGATGGTGATGCCCCGCTCCTGCTCCTGGACCATCCAGTCCATGGTGGCGGCGCCCTCGTGGACTTCGCCGATCTTGTAGTTCTTGCCGGTGTAGTAGAGGATCCGCTCGGTCGTCGTCGTCTTGCCGGCGTCGATGTGGGCCATGATCCCGATGTTCCGGGTCCTGGCCAGGGGAAACTCTCGAATGGGGCGTGCGTCGGCCATGCTCTGCTCTTATCGCTCGTCGGGGCTCGGGACTGGAGAACGGTCGTGCCGGCCGCCGGCACCCCCCCAGGCAACGGTCAGCACTGTTCGCAGCTGGTGGCTCACCAGCGGTAGTGGGCGAAGGCCCGGTTCGACTCGGCCATCTTGTGGAGGTCCTCCCGCCGCTTCACCGCCGCCCCCGTGCCGTTCGCCGCGTCCAGGATCTCCCCGGCCAGGCGCTCCACCATGGTCTTCTCCCGCCGCTGCCGGGCGTAGCCGACGAGCCAGCGGATGGCCAGGGTGGTGGCCCGCCGAGGCCGGACCTCGACCGGCACCTGGTAGGTGGCGCCGCCAACCCGCCGGCTGCGGACCTCGAGCTCGGGTCGGGTCGCCTCCACCGCCTTCTTCAGGGTCTGCACCGGGTCGTTCCCGCTGCGCTCCCGGACCAGCTCCAAGGCCTGGTAGACGATCCGCTCGGCCAGGGTTCGCTTGCCCCGGGAGAGGACCTTGTTGACCAGCTGGGTGACCAGGACCGAGCGGTAGACCGGGTCCGGGGTCAGCTCCCGGCGCGGTGCCGGACCGTTGCGCGGCATCTCAGGACTCCTTCTTCGCGCCGTAGCGGGACCGGGCCTGCTTGCGCTCCCGGACCCCGGCGGCATCGAGGGCCCCCCGGACGACCTTGTAGCGCACCCCCGGCAAGTCCTTCACCCGACCGCCCCGCACCAGGACGATGGAGTGCTCCTGCAGGTTGTGGCCCACGCCGGGGATGTAGGCGCTGACCTCGATCCCCGAGGTCAGCCGGACCCGCGCGACCTTCCGCAGCGCCGAGTTCGGCTTCTTCGGGGTGGTGGTGAACACCCGGGTGCACACCCCGCGGCGCTGGGGAGCGCCACGGAGCGCCGGGGTCTTCGTCTTCGACGGCTTGGTGGCCCGACCCTTGCGGACCAGCTGCTCGATGGTGGGCACGCGTGACCTCGTGGTGAGACGGTGGTGGACTGCCGGGAACCTGGCCGGCCAGGCCGCCCGGCGCGCAGCGGAGCAATGGTAGTGCCTCGGGGCCCCCGGGGCAACCGGGCCGGTCGGGGGACCAACCCGGCGCCCCCGTGGACCCGGGACCTCAGGCGCCAGCCTCCAGCTGGCCGCCGGCCTCCTCCGGGCCGCTGCCCGGGTCGCCGTCGGTCGGCCAGCCGGTCGGCACCCCGTCAGGCAGGCCGTCGCCGCTCAGCCCGTCGGCGGGACGCTCACCGCTGTCCCGGAGCCAGGCAGCCAGGCCCTCGGTCTCCTCGTCGAAGCCGTAGCTGCGGAGGGCCACCGTGACGGCGTCGGGCAGCTCGACCTGGATCCGGCGGTAGGCGTCCATGCCGGTCCCCGCCGGGATGAGCTTGCCGATGATGATGTTCTCCTTCAGGCCGAAGAGCTGGTCGGAGCGGCTCTCGATGGCCGCCTCGGTCAGCACCCGGGTGGTCTCCTGGAAGGAGGCCGCCGAGAGCCAGGAGTCGGTGGCCAAGGAGGCCTTCGTGATGCCCATGAGCTCGGGGCGACCCTCGGCCGGCCGCTTGCCCTCTTGGACCAGGGACCGGTTGACCTCGGCGTAGACCTGGGCGTCGACCCGCTCACCGGGCAGGAACGGGGAGTCTCCCGACTCGGCCACCAGGACCCGGCGGAGCATCTGCCGGACGATGAGCTCGATGTGCTTGTCGTGGATCGAGACGCCCTGGTCCCGGTAGACCTTCTGGACCTCGGCCACCAGGTACTGCTGGGTCTCCCGGATGCCCCGGACCTCGAGCAGCTCCTTGGGGTCCTTGGGCCCCTCGACCAGGGCGTCGCCGGCCTGGACCTCCTGGCCGTCTCGCACCTCCAGGTGAGCCCGGGCACTGACCACCGTGGACTCCTCGGTGCCGTCGTCGGCCACGACCGTGATCCGCTTGCCGTTCTCCTCGTCGGTGATCCGGACCACCCCGGAGGTCCGGGCCAAGACGGCCGCCCCCTTCGGGGTCCGGGCCTCGAAGAGCTCGACCACCCGGGGCAGGCCGTGGGTGATGTCCTCGCCGACGATGCCCCCGGTGTGGAAGGTCCGCATGGTCAGCTGGGTCCCCGGCTCCCCGATGGACTGGGCAGCGATGACCCCCACGGCCTCCCCGAGCTCGATCAGCTTGCCGGTGGCCAGGGACTGGCCGTAGCACAGGGCGCAGACGCCGTGCTCGGCTTCGCAGGTCAGGACCGAGCGGACCCGGACCCGCTGCACCCCGGGGTCGTCCCGGAGCTGGGCGACCTTGGCGTCGTCCAGCAGCTCCCCCGCCTCCAGGCGGGTGCCGTCGCTCAGCTGGACCGGCTCGGCCAGCACCCGGCCGTAGAGCCGGGTCTCCAGGTAGGAGCGCCGGCCGGCCTCGTCGGGCACCACGTCGTCGAGCCAGATGCCCCGGCTGGTGCCGCAGTCCTCCTCCCGGACGATCAGCTCCTGGGCCACGTCGACCAGCCGCCGGGTCAGGTACCCGGAGTCGGCCGTCCGCAGGGCGGTGTCGGCCAGGCCCTTGCGGGCCCCGTGGGTCGAGATGAAGTACTCCAGGACCGAGAGGCCCTCCCGGAAGGAGGACTTGATGGGCCGGGGGATCATCTCGCCCCGGGGGTTGGAGACCAGCCCCTTCATGCCGGCGATCTGCCGGATCTGCTGGGCGTTCCCTCGGGCCCCTGAGTCGACCATCATGTCGAGGGGGTTGAAGCGCATCTGCGAGAGGGTCTGCTCCATGACCCGACCGACCTCCGAGGTGGCCGAGGTCCAGATCTCGACCTCCTTCTGGCGGCGCTCGTCGTCGGTGATGATGCCCCGCTTGAACTGGCTCTCGGCCTTCTCGGCCTCCCGCTCGTAGCGGTCCAAGATGGCCGCCTTCTCCGGCGGGGTCCGGACGTCGTCGATCGAGATGGTCAGACCGGACTGGGCGGCGTAGCGGAAGCCCAGCTCCTTGATGCGGTCCAGGCAGGCCGCCACCACCGCCTTGGGCTGGTTGGCCGAGATCTCCTCCACCACCGCCCCGATGGGGGTGTTCCGCTTGCCGATGACGTCGTTCACGTAGCGGAAGCCCTCGGGGAGGGCCAGGTTGAACAGCAGGCGACCAGCCGTCGTCTGGATCCGCAGCGGCTCGCCCGCTTCGGGGTCGGCCCCCTCGGCGCGGGCCACCGCCCGGTAGAGCTCGGTCCCCGGCTGAGGCCGCAGCTCGATCGGGGCGTGCAGGCCCAAGGAACCCTCGTCGAGGGCCCGCTCGACCTCGAAGGCGTGCCGGAAGACCCGCCCTTCGCCGGGCTCGCCCTCGACCTGCAGGGTCAGGTAGTAGGCACCGAAGACCATGTCCTGCGTGGGCACCGTGATCGGCCGGCCGGTCGCGGGCGAGAGGATGTTGTTCGCCGACAGCATGAGCACCCGGGCCTCGGCCTGCGCCTCGGCGGAGAGCGGCAGGTGGACCGCCATCTGGTCCCCGTCGAAGTCGGCGTTGAAGGCCGTGCAGACCAGCGGGTGGATCTGGATGGCCTTGCCCTCGACCAGGACCGGCTCGAAAGCCTGGATGCCCAGGCGGTGCAGGGTCGGGGCCCGGTTCAACAGGACCGGG
Organism: Aciditerrimonas ferrireducens; assembly: GCF_023130475.1. Taxonomy (GTDB): domain Bacteria; phylum Actinomycetota; class Acidimicrobiia; order Acidimicrobiales; family UBA8190; genus Aciditerrimonas; species Aciditerrimonas ferrireducens. The sequence continues at coordinate 233,956 of NZ_JAKHEX010000001.1, read as the reverse complement.
TGCTCCTTGATGACGCTCTCCAGCACGTCCCAGACCTGGGGACGACGGCGCTCCACCATCCGCTTCGCCGACTTCACGTTCTGGGCCAGCTCGAGGTCGACCAGGCGCTTCATGACGAAGGGCTTGAAGAGCTCGAGGGCCATGAGCTTGGGAAGCCCGCACTGGTGCAGCTTCAAGGTCGGGCCGACCACGATGACCGACCGGCCCGAGTAGTCCACCCGCTTGCCCAGCAGGTTCTGCCGGAACCGGCCCTGCTTGCCCTTCAGCATGTCCGAGAGGCTCTTCAGGGGCCGGTTGCCCGGACCGGTGACCGGCCGGCCCCGGCGGCCGTTGTCGAAGAGGGCGTCGACCGCCTCCTGGAGCATCCGCTTCTCGTTGTTGATGATGATCTCGGGGGCGCCGAGGTCCAGGAGCCGCTTCAGGCGGTTGTTCCGGTTGATGACCCGCCGGTAGAGGTCGTTCAGGTCCGAGGTGGCGAACCGGCCGCCATCCAGCTGCACCATGGGCCGCAGGTCCGGCGGGATGACCGGGACGGCCTGCAGGATCATGGCCCGCGGGTCGTTGACCCGCCGGCCCTGCTCGTCGCGGCGGTTGAAGGCCGAGACGATCTTCAACCGCTTGATGGCCTTCTGGCGCCGCTGCGCCGACAGGGGCCGGCGGCCGTCGGTGGCGTCGATGGCCTCCCGCAGCTTCTGCTCCTCGGCGTCCAGGTCGATCCGCTCCAGGAGCTGGGCGATGGCCTCGGCGCCCATGCCGCCCTCGAAGTACTCGTCGTAGCGGAGCCGCAGCTCGCGCCAGAGCATCTCGTCCTCGATGATCTTGCGGGGGAAGAGGTCCCGGAGCTCGTCGAAGGCCCGCTTGGCGATCTCGATGTCGGCCTCGGCCCGCTCCCGGACCTGGGCGATCTCCCGCTCCACCGCCCGCTGGCGGGCCTTCAGCTCGGCCTCCCGGGCCCCCTCGGCCTCCAGACGGGACAGCTCCTCCTCGAGGGCCTTGAAGCGCTGGTCGATCTCCAGGTCCCGCTGCCGCTCGATCTGGGCGACCTCTTCCTGGAGCTCGGCCTCCAGGTTCGGCAGGTCCTGGTGGAGCTTCTCCTCGTCCACCGCCGTGACCAGGTTGGCGGCGAAGTAGATGACCTTCTCCAGCTGCTTGGCCTTCAGCTCCTCACGGGCCTCGGTGCCCATCAGCAGGTAGGCCAGCCAGCTCCGGGTGCCCCGCAGGTACCAGATGTGGACCACCGGCGCCGCCAGCTCGATGTGGCCCATGCGCTCCCGACGGACCTTCGAGCGGGTCACCTCGACGCCGCAGCGCTCGCAGATGATGCCCTTGAAGCGGACCCGCTTGTACTTCCCGCAGTAGCACTCCCAGTCCTTGGTCGGACCGAAGATCTTCTCGCAGAACAGCCCGTCCTTCTCCGGCCGCAGGGTCCGGTAGTTGATGGTCTCGGGCTTCTTCACCTCGCCGTTGGACCAGGCCCTGATGGCCTCCGCGGTGGCCAGGCCGATCCGGAGCTGGTCGAAGTCGTTCACGTCCAGCATCTACAGGCTCCTCTCCGCGGCACGGCGCTCGTCCTCCTCGTCCGACCCCCGCTCGGGCCGACTGATGTCGATCCCCAGCTCCTCGGTCGTCCGGAAGACGTCCTCGTCCAGCTCCCGCATCTCGATCTCCTCGCCGCTCGTCGAGAGCACCTCGACGTTCAGGCAGAGGGACTGCATCTCCTTGATCAGGACCTTGAAGCTCTCCGGGATGCCCGGCTCAGGGATGTTCTCCCCCTTCACGATGGCCTCGTAGACCTTCACCCGACCCAGCACGTCGTCGGACTTGATGGTCAACAGCTCCTGGAGGGCGTAGGCGGCCCCGTAGGCCTCGAGGGCCCAGACCTCCATCTCCCCGAAGCGCTGCCCACCGAACTGGGCCTTCCCGCCGAGGGGCTGCTGCGTGATCATCGAGTAGGGGCCCGTCGAGCGGGCGTGGATCTTGTCGTCCACCAGGTGGGCCAGCTTCATGATGTAGACGTAGCCCACCGAGATGGGGTTGTCGTAGGGCTCGCCGGTCCGACCGTTGTAGAGGGTGGCCTTGCCGTCCGGCCCGATCAGTCGACGACCGTCGGCGGCGTCGGGCCGCAGCCGCTCGAAGAGCTGCTTGATGGTCGGGTGCCGACCAGCCTCGTCCTCCTCGTCCCAGTGGGCCCCGTCGAAGGCCGGCGTGGCCACCCAGACCGCCGGCTCGGTGCGCGGGCGGGTCTTGCGCTCGGTGCCCCGGATCGGCTCGTTGTGCAGCGGGCTGTCCTCCCAGCCCCAGCGGGCCGCGTAGCCCAGGTGGGACTCGAGGACCTGGCCCACGTTCATCCGGCTCGGCACGCCCAAGGGGTTCAAGATGATGTCGACCGGCGTCCCGTCGGCCAGGAACGGCATGTCCTCGACCGGCAGGATCTTCGAGATGACGCCCTTGTTGCCGTGCCGCCCGGCCAGCTTGTCGCCCTCGGAGATCTTCCGCTTCTGGGCCACGTACACCCGCACCAGCTGGTTCACCCCGGGTGGGAGCTCGTGGGCGTCGTCTCGGGAGAAGACCCGCACGTCGATGACCTTGCCGGACTCCCCGTGGGGGACCTTCAAGGACGTGTCCCGCACCTCCCGTGCCTTCTCCCCGAAGATGGCCCGCAGCAGCCGCTCCTCGGGGGTCTGCTCCGTCTCCCCCTTCGGGGTCACCTTGCCGACCAGCACGTCGCCGGCGTCGACCTCGGCACCGATCCGGATGATGCCCCGCTCGTCGAGGTCCGCCAGGACCTCCTCGGGCAGGTTCGGGATGTCCCGGGTGATCTCCTCGGCACCGAGCTTCGTGTCCCGGGCGTCCACCTCGTGCTCCTCGATGTGGATGGAGGTCAGGACGTCGTCCCGGACGAGGCGCTCGGAGAGGATGATGGCGTCCTCGAAGTTGTAGCCCTCCCAGGGCATGAAGGCCACCAGCAGGTTCTTGCCCAGGGCCAGCTCGCCGTTGTGGGTGGCCGGGCCGTCGGCCAGCAGGTCCCCCCGCTCGACCTCCTGCCCTTCGTCCACCACCGGCTTCTGGTTGATGCAGGTGTTCTGGTTGGACCGCCGGAACTTGGCCAGGCGGTACACCTTCCGCCCGAGCTCCTGGCCCAGCCGGTCCTTCTCGCCCGGCCGGTACTCGACCACCACGTGGTCGCCCGTCACCTCCACCACGGTGCCCTCGCCCTCGGCCAGCACCACGTCCCCGGCGTCCTGGGCGGCCCGGGCCTCCACGCCGGTCCCGATGTAGGGCGCCTCGGGCACCACCAGCGGCACGGCCTGCTTCTGCATGTTGGCCCCCATCAGGGCCCGGTTGGCGTCGTCGTGCTCCACGAAGGGGATCAGGGCCGTGGAGACCGAGACGATCTGCTTCGTGGACACGTCCATGAGGTCCACCTCGCTCGGCGGGACGTAGTCGACCTCGCTGGTCGTCCCGTAGGAGGTCGAGGTGGCCCCCACCCGCACCCCCGCGCCCTGGGGCCCCCGGCGGACCAGCACCCGCTGGTCCACGAACCGCCCCTCGTCGTCCAACTTCGCGTTGGCCTGGGCGATGACGTGCTCTTCCTCCTCGTCGGCGGCCAGGTAGACGATCTCGTCGGTCACCCGGCCGTCCACGACCTTCCGGTAGGGGGTCTCGATGAAACCGTGCTCGTTCACCCGGGCGTAGGTGGCCAGGGCACCGATCAGGCCGATGTTCGGTCCCTCTGGGGTCTCGATGGGGCACATCCGGCCGTAGTGCGAGCTGTGGACGTCCCGGACCTCGAACCCGGCCCGCTCCCGCGACAGGCCCCCCGGACCCAGCGCCGAGAGCCGCCGCTTGTGGGCCAGCCCCGACAGCGGGTTGTTCTGGTCCATGAACTGGCTCAGCTGGCTGGTCCCGAAGAACTCCTTGATGGCCGCCACCACCGGCCGGATGTTGATCAGGGTCTGCGGGGTGATGGCCTCCACGTCCTGCGTCGTCATCCGCTCCCGCACCACCCGCTCCATGCGCGAGAGCCCCACCCGCACCTGGTTCTGGATCAACTCCCCGACCGACCGGATCCGCCGGTTCGCGAAGTGGTCCTGGTCGTCGATCCGGTACCCCACCTCACCGTCGGCCAGGTGCAGCATGTAGCTGGCCGTGGCCAGGATCTCGGCTGGGCTCAGCACCGGCTGGTCCGGGTCGGGCCGCTCCAGCTCCACCTGGAGCTCCCGTTCGATCCGGTCCATCTCCGGCCCCAGCTTCCGGTTCAGCTTGTACCGCCCGACCCTCGTCAGGTCGTAGCGCTTCGGGTTGAAGAAGGCGTTCTCGAAGTACGCCCGGGCGGCCTCCACCGACAGCGGCTCACCGGGCCGAGCCCGCTTGTAGATCTCCAGCAGGGCCTCGTCCCGGGTCGGGGCCAGGTCCCGCTCCTTGTCCCACTGACCCTCCAGGAAGTCGAAGTGCCGGACGAAACGCTCCAAGAAGGCCGGGTCCTCGTAGCCCAGGGCCCGCAACAGCACGAACAGCGACAGCCGCCGCTTGCGGGCCACCCGGGCCCCTGCGGTCACGTCCCGTGACGGCCGGGCCTCCACGTCGAGCTCGATCCACTCGCCCCGGTAGGGGTGGATCGTGCCGGTCACGATGGTCTTGGCGTCTCGCCCCGGCTGGAAGATCACCCCCGGCGACCGCACCAGCTGGCTCACCACCACCCGCTCGGTGCCATTGATGATGAAGGTCCCCTTGTCGGTCATCATGGGGAAGTCGCCCATGAAGACCGTCTGCTCCTTGATCTCCCCGGTCTGGGCGTTCATGAACCGGGCCCGCACGAAGACCGGGGCGGCGTAGGTCATGTCCTTCTCCCGGCACTCCTCCACCGAGAACTTCGGCGGGGGCCGCAGGTCCGGGTCGCTGGCGTCGAACTCCAGCTCCAGGCTCAGCTGGCCGGTGAAGTCCTCGATTGGGCTGATGTCGGCGAAGGCTTCAGCCAGGCCCTTGTCCAAGAACCACTGGAAGGACTCCCGCTGGATGGCGATCAGGTCAGGGAGCGGCAAGACCTCGTCGAGGTTGGCGAAGGAGAACCGATCGGGGCTCTTCGACCGAGAAGGCACGGGCCTACTCCTCCCTGTCAGCGGAACGGCATGTGTGGGACCGCCACCCCCTCGTCGGCGCGGCCGGATCCCTCCGGCGGGCACACTGACGTGAGCGCTCCTCACCCCTGCCAGTCAGATCGCGCCCGGCACGGACCGCCACCACGCCCTGACTGGCCCCCAGCAACGGGAGAGCACCAGGCGTGACGGTTCGACAGCGGTTTGACGCGAGCGAGAGTCGCGTCATGCAAGCACGAGAGAGAGGGAGAGCGCGACGAGGGACACGGCTCCCTCAGTTTACGCGCTGACGCCGCCGACTGCAAACCGGCAGTCGACCACGGTCAGGGTACGGACCCGCTGGCCCGTCGTCAAGCACTTCTTCGGCTGATCGCCCTCGCGGGTCGCGTGCCCCCGCCGGCGATCGGCCAGCTCCGCGCGGGCCCGCACTCGAGGATCAGCGCGCCGCCGTTGTGGAGTTTGTGTGACATGTTGTGTTTTGGAGTCGTCCGCCCCTCGCTGAGGCGTTCGGGCCCACACCGCCCCGGCACCACCCGACGCTGCCGCGCCGGCCGGACCAGCGCCGGTGGCCCAGCCGGAAGACTCCTTCTTCCTTTTTCCCGTTGGCACCGGTCGCGGAGCTGGGCCCGGCGACCAACGCGCCGAGCCCAGCTCCAGACGCCCCGCTCGGGTCGCTGGGGTCGGAGACCCCGCGCCCGGCTCCGTGGGCTCGACGGTGGGCTACTTGATCTCGACGGTGGCGCCAGCCTCTTCCAGCTGCGCCTTGGCCTTCTCGGCCTCCTCCTTGGAGACCCGCTCGAGGACCGGCTTGGGCGCCCCGTCGACGAGGTCCTTGGCCTCCTTGAGCCCCAGGCTGGTGAGGGCCCGGACCTCCTTGATGACCTGGATCTTCTTGTCGCCGGCCGAGGCCAGGATGACGTCGAACTCGCTCTTCTCGTCCTCTTCGGCAGCAGCGGCCTCCCCACCACCGGCGGCCACGGGCGCGGCGGCCACTGCCACGGGGGCGGCGGCGGTGACCCCGAAGCGCTCCTCGAAGGCCTTGAGGAGCTCGGCGAGCTCCAGGACCGTCAGGGAGGCGATGCCGTCGAGGATCTCTTCCTTCGTCAGTGCCATCGATGCTTGCTCCTTCGTGCGGTTGGTCACGGTCGGGGGTCGAAGGGCTGGGTCGCCGCCCGGGCAGCAACCCAGCCGGCGTGGTCAGGCCGTCGGGGCCTCGTCGGCCGGCTCGGCGGGCCCGGCTGCCTCGGCGGGCTCGGCGGGCGCCCCACCCTGCTGATCGAGGAGGGCCTTGAGGCCGTAGGCGAGGTTGCGGGGCAGGGCCTCGAGCAGGCCGGCCAGCTGACGCAGCGGTGCCGCCAGGGCCCCGGCGAGCTGGGCCAGGAGGACGTCGCGGGGCGGGAGGTCGGCCAGGGAGGAGAGCTCGGGGGCCGAGAGGAGCCGGCCGTCGACGAGGCCGCCTTTGATGACCAGCGCCGGGTTGGCTCGGGCGAAGTCCCGGAGGGCCTTGGCGACGGCCGCGACGTCCCCCCGAACGAAGGCCAGGGCGGTGGGGCCCTTGAGGAGCTCGCTGATCGGCTCCTCGGGGCGGCCGGTCACGGCCAGGCGGACCAGGGTGTTCTTGAAGACCTTGTAGTCGCCGCCGACCGGCGCCAACGATCGCCGGAGCTGGGCCAACTCGGCCACGGTGAGGCCCCGGTATTCGGTGAGGATGGCGGCGTCGGCCTGGTCCAGTCGTTGCCGGACCTCTTCGACGACCGCCACCTTCTCGGGCCTGGGTTGCTCGAGCACGTCGCTCCTGCCTCCTCGGGATCCTGCTGCGCTGCCCGTCGACGGGCAGGCGCCGCCTTCGAAGCCCGAGCGAAGCAGGCTGCAAAGTCGCTCCCTCGCCCGGCCCCCACGGTGGTGGGTCTTCGGTGCCGTTGGCACAGCCAGGGGTCTTCGGCAGCGGCGCTGGTCGTTGCTGCGGTGCTGCGGAGTGCAGCCCAGGCATGCTAGCGCATGCCCGCTGGCGGCGAGACCTAGGCGGTGGCCGCCAGCTCGAGGGCCTCGCGAGCCTTGGCCGGGTCGACCCGGACCCCGGGGCCCATGGTGGAGGCAACGGTGACGGCCCGGAGGTAGCGGCCCTTCGCCGAGGCCGGCTTGGCTCGGACCAGCTCCTCGATGACGGCGTGGAAGTTCTCCAGGAGCTGCTCCCGCTCGAAGGAGATCTTGCCGATGGGCACGTGGACGTTGCCGACCTTGTCGGTCCGGTACTCGACCCGGCCGGCCTTGAACTCCCGCACGGCCCGGCCGACGTCGGTGGTCACGGTGCCGGTGCGGGGGTTGGGCATGAGGCCCCGGGGACCAAGGATGCGGCCCAGGCGGCCGACCTGGGCCATGAGGTCCGGGGTGGCGATGGCCACGTCGAAGTCCAAGAAGCCCCCTTCGACCCGGGCCACCAGGTCGTCGGCCCCGACCACGTCCGCCCCGGCCTCGCGGGCCTCGGCAGCCGCCTCGCCAGCGGCGAAGACCGCGACTCGAGTCTCCCGGCCGGTCCCGGCAGGGAGGCTGACAGTGCCCCGGACCACTTGGTCCTGCTTGCGGGGGTCGACCCCCAGGCGGACTGCCAGCTCGACGGTCTCGTCGAAACGAGCGGCAGCCAGGGCCTTCACCAGGTCGATGGCGTCGCCCGGGGGGTAGAGCGCGTTGCGGTCGAAGCGCTCAGCCGCTTGCCGATACCTCTTGCCTCTGTGCACGTCCCGGTCCTCCACGCTCCTGGCGAGCGGCCCTGGCCGCCCGGTCTGCGGCCCGAAGGGACCGCCTCCTCTCTGCTGTTGCAAGCCCCTGGTCGGCCCCGACTCAGCCGACGACGGCGACACCCATGGATCGGGCGGTGCCGGCCACCTGCTTGGCGGCGGCTTCGAGATCCTCGGTGTTGAGGTCTGGCAGCTTCACCTTGGCGATCTCCCGGACCTGCTCGAGCGTCAAGCTGCCGGCCTGGCTGCGGCCGGTGGTGGCCGAGCCCTTCTCCAGCCCGGCCGCCTGGCGGATGAGGACGGGGGTCGGGGGGGTCTTGAGCTGGAAGGTGAAGCTGCGGTCCTCGTAGATGGTGATCTCGACGGGCACGATGGTGCCCTTTTGGGCCTCGGTCGCCGCGTTGTACTGCTTGCAGAACTCCATGGTCTGGACGCCGTGGGGACCGAGGGCGGTGCCGACCGGCGGGGCTGGGGTCGCCCCGCCCGCGGGCAACTGGATCTTCACGACGGCCACGACCTTTTTCTTCGGTGCCACCCTTGGTGCTCCTCTCCCGATCCTCTCCCAGCGCGCTCGTCCTCGACCCCCAGGGGGCCGGGGTCAGAGCTTGGCGACCTGGCTGAACTCCAACTCGACCGGGGTCTCCCGGCCGAAGATGTTGACGAGGACCTTCAGTTTGAGCTGGTCCTCGTTGATCTCGGCGATCTGCCCCGAGAAGTCGGCGAACGGTCCCTCTCGGACCCGGACGGACTCGCCCACCTCGAAGGCCAGGCGCGGCTTGCTCCGCTTGGGCGCCTCGCTGGCCGTTCCGGCCGCTGGGACCTGCAGGATGCTCTCGACCTCCCGACGGGAGAGCGGCGTGGGCTTGGTGCCCGGACCGACGAACCCGGTGACGCCAGGGGTGTTGCGGATGACCGCCCAGGAGTCGTCGTCGAGGTGGCAGCGGACCAGGAGGTAGCCGGGGAAGACCTTCTTCTGGACGACGACCTTGCGGCCGTTCTTGAACTCCACGACGTCCTCGACCGGCACCACGACCTCGAAGATGCGGTCCTCCATGTTCATGGAGACGATCCGGCTCTCGAGGTTGGACTTCACCTTGTTCTCGTAGCCGGCGTAGCTGTGGATGACGTACCACCGGCCGGGCCGGTCGTAGGGGCTCTCCTGGGGAGGCGCCTCCTCCAACTCCTCCAGCCCTTCGAGGTCCTCCACCTCGGCGCCCTCGAAGGCGCCCGAATCGGCCCCCTGGTCGTCGGCGGGGGCCAAGGCCGGGTCGGTGACCTGGTCCACGAGGGCCCAGGCGTCGGCCCCACCGGTGCTCAGGTCCAGGTCGTCGCCCATCATGCTCCGAGCAGGAAGGTCACGGCGTGGGAGAACAGCCAGTTCAGGCCGAAGATGGCTGCCACCAGCACGACGAGGGTCACGATGACGACCGTGGCAGAGTTCACCACTTCGGAACGACTGGGCCAGGCCACCTGGCGGAGCTCGGCGCGGATCTCCCGACCGAACTCGGCGACCCGAGCAGGCAGCGAAAGCCCTTCGGGGTGGTCGACCTCGCCCCGGACGGCGGCTCGCTGTCCGGCAGCCACGGAGACGACCGGACCCTCCTCGAGGGTCTCGGACGCTCCACTGGTGGGGTTGCTCTGACGGCTCACGGCTCTCTTCGTTCTCGTCTCCGGCGACGCTCGGGCCCGGTCCTGGCAGGGCAGGAGGGACTCGAACCCCCAACCGCCGGTTTTGGAGACCGGTGCTCTACCACTTGAGCTACTGCCCTTCGACGGCCCTGAGCCCGGTCGCCGTCGTCCGCCCCGCCGGGACCGACCGCACGGGGCCGATGCGCGAGGTTAGCAGGTCGGGCCAGCCGGCGGGCTCGGCGGGAGGGCGCCGGTGGCGCACGAGCCCGGGTCCCCGCCGCACGACCACCGCGCCAGCGATCACCACGCTGAGGGACGCACCGGCAGCGAAGAGACGCCGTCTGGTGCGGGCGGCTCGGCGGCGGAGCTCGGCCAGGACCCGGGCCTCCATCGCCCCGACCTGTTCGACCCACCCCGACGGGCTCGGGCCCCCGGCCCACGCGACGCGAAGGCCCCGCAGCCCCCGGCGGAGCCAGCGGTAACGAGCGAGCTCCTCTTGGCACGCCGGACAACCCGCCAGGTGGCGAAGCAGCGGCTCCCCGCTCGGCTCCCCCCGCTGCCCGGTCGACCTCTCGGCGATCGGACCGGCCGGCCGGCCGCCCGGGAGCCGCTCGACGAGCTCGGGGAGGGCGGCGAGCACGCGGGCGCAGTCGGCGATGGCGCCATCGTCAGGGAACCCCGCCGCTCGGCGCCGTGCTCCTCCGAGGGGCCAGCGGCCCCACGACTTGGGTTCAGCCGGCCACCGCACGGGGCCCTCCTGGGGCCTGACGCTCGCTGGAGCGGGGCCGCCGGGCGTCCCTGGCGGCCGGTCGTGGGTCCTGAGCGCCGAAGAGCCGTTCTCGGAGCAACCGACGGCCCCGATGGAGCCGGACCTTGGCCGCGGTCTCGCTGATGCCCAGGAACTGGGCGGTCTCGGCGGTCGAGAAGCCTTCGACATCTCGAAGCAGGACCGTCAAGCGGAGCCGGTCGGGGAGTCCCTGGAGGGCGGCGGCCAGCTCGGCCCGCTGCTCGGCCCGCTCGGGAGCGACCGCCGGGTCCGGCGCAGCGCTGCGCAGGGCCCCGTGCTCGGCGGCCAGCTGGTCGGCGGTCAGCTGGTCCAAGCCGATCTCCCGCCGCCGGGCCTGGGCCCGGCGGAGATCCAGGGCGCAGCGGACAGCGATCCGGTAGAGCCAGGTGCTGACCTGGGCGTCGCCCCGGAAACGACGCAGGCCACGGATGGCCCGGACGTAGGTTTCCTGGGCGGCGTCGGCAGCGTCGTGGGGGTCCTGGAGGATCCGCTGGGCGACCCCGAGGACCTCGCCGTAGGTGGCGGCGATCAACGCCCCGACGGCACCGGCGTCGCCGGCTCGGGCCGCCCGGACCACGCCGGCCAGCCCGGACTCCTCGGCGCTCTGCCGGGACCGCCCTGGCCTCAGCGGGTCTCCCGGTGGAGGGTGTGCCGGCGGTCGAAGCGGCAGTACTTCGTGAGCTCGATCCGCTCCCGGTCGTTCTGCCGGTTCTTGGTCGTGATGTAGTTCCGCCGCTTGCAGACCTCGCAGGCAAGGGTCACCTGGACTCGCTTCTCGTTCTTGGCCATGACCCTCCTCCTTGGGCGTCGGCGGCCGCTCCGGGGCCGATGGTAGCGGCGGCGGGACTCGAACCCGCGACCCCACGATTATGAGCCGTGTGCTCTGACCAACTGAGCTACGCCGCCTTGGAGCCCCCTGTCGGAATCGAACCGACGACACCAGCCTTACCATGGCTGTGCTCTGCCGACTGAGCTAAGGGGGCGCCGAACTGCCCGGCAGACCCCGCCCGGGGCCGCCGGTGACGCCGACGCAGCATAGCCTGCGTCGACTCGACCACGGACCCGCTCCACGGGCCACGGAGCGTGAGCACTGGACAACCGGGCTCGGGGAAGGGGCCCTAGCATGGGTCCGTGGCCGTCCGCCCCCCTCGTCCCGCGCTGCCCCGGGCCACGATTCGTCCGCTCGGGCGAGCGGACGCCGAGTCGGTCCGGCGGATCTACAACGCCGAGGTCCTGGGCTCCACCGCGACCTTCGACCTGCGGCCCCGGACCCCCGAGGAGCAGGAGCGCTGGGTCCAGGACCACCTCGGGGCCTACCCGGCCGTCGTGGCCGAGGTGGCCGGTCGGGTGGTGGGCTTCGCCAGCGTCTCCCCGTACCGTCGTCGGCCGGCCTACGCCACGACCGTCGAGGACTCGGTCTACGTGGACGCCGAAGCTCGCGGCCAGGGCCTTGGGCGCCAGCTGCTCGCGGAGCTGCTGGTCCAGGCAGCCCGGCACGGGTTCCACACGGTCCTGGCCCGGATCGAGGCCACGAACCAGGCGTCCATCGCCCTCCACCAGGGCTGTGGGTTCGAGCCGGTGGGCCTCGAGCGGGAGGTCGGGCGGAAGTTCGGCCGCTGGCTCGACGTCTGCGTCCTCCAGCGGCTGCTCTGAGCGCCGCCCGGGCCGGGCCGCTCGGCGCGCCGGGGGCCTAGGTGGTCGCCAGCTCCTCGTCCTCCCGGCCGGGCACCCCGTCGGGACCCTCTGGCCCGGCTCCTCGGCCGAGGGGGGTGAGGGGGACGGTCAGGATGAAAAGGAGCGCCAGGAGGGCGATGGCCATGCTGGCCGGGTGGGAGGGCAGCTCGCCGAGCAGCTGCCGACCCCCGGGCAGGCCGATGAAGGCCGTGGCCATGGACAGCCCGGCCAGCCACGGCCGGAGCCGGGTGGAGGCGATGGGCGCCAGGACGACGAAGCCCCAGGAGAGGTACCAGGGCTGGACGACGGGGCCCAGGGCCACGACGAGCACCAAGGTGGCGCCCATGGCTCGGAGGATGCCGAAGCGCTGGTAGTGCCAGAGCAGCCAGAGGCCCACGCCGCCGGCGAGGGCCAGGCCGAGGACCCGGGTGAGGGAGCGGATGACCGTGCCCGCCACGCTGATGCCCAGGCCGTGCACGACATGGGTCAGGAGGAGCCCGACCCCGGTGGCCGGCGCCAGCCAGGAGGTCACGGTCCCGGGGGTGTCCAGGTTGGCCACCCACCCCCACCCCAGACCCGCGATCTCGGCGATGGCCTGGACGACGAGGACCGAGACCACCCCGGCCAGGACGACCGGCCGGATGCGCTGCTTCCAGGTGGCGTTCGGACCGAGCCAGGTCCAGCCGATGTAGAGGCACCCCAGGGCAGCGGGGGCCTTGATGGCGGTGCCCAGGGCGCACAGGAGCACGCCGAGCAGGGGCCGATCCCGGCGGTAGGCGGCGATGCCGAGGACCAAGAAGCCCACCATCAAGGCGTCGTTGTGGGCGCTACCCACCAGGTAGAGGATGACGATGGGGTTCAAGACCCCGAGGGTGAAGGCCGTGGCCGGGTCCTTCCCGTAGCTCCGGGCCAGGTCGGGCACGCCCACGGCGATCATGGCCACCCCGAGGAGCTCCACCAGGCGCAAGAGGACGATGGCCAGGAGTTCGTGGTGGCCCGAGAGGCTGACCAGCCAGCCGTCGACCAGGAGGAACAGCGGGCCGTAGGGAGCGGGGGCGTTGCCCCAGATGGGGTCGACCAGACGCTGGAAGGGCGCGCCGATCCCCAGGACGTTCGGTCCGAACCGGTAGGGGTCGATGTGCCGGCTCATCATCTCGCCCTGCGCCGCGTAGGCGTAGACGTCGTGGCTGAAGACCGGCGGCGCCACCAGCATCGGCAGGCACCACAGGACCAGCACCCAACCGACGGCCCGGACCGGCACCCCGGGCACCGTGGCCAGCGTCCGGGCCATCGAGAACCAGGCCCGCATGAGCAGCAGCAAGCCCCCGTAGACCGCCACCAGGCCCAGGAAGAGGCCGGTGGTCGAGGGGTGCGAGCCGGGGCTCGGCACCCCGAAGAACCAGGAGCCCGGAAGCTTGAGCGCGAAGGGGGAGCTGGGCTGGGAGGCGCCCGCGGCGATGGCGCAGAGGCCGACCAGCCCGAGCAGGGCCGGTCGGACCAGCAGCCGAGCACCGCTCCCCTCCACCCGGGCAGGGTCGATCTCGGGCCCGACGATGGCCTTGAAGGGCCAGCGGTTCCGCATGGCCGTGTCCCAGGCCGTCACCCGGTCCAGGCTCCGGTCCAGCCAGGCCGGGAGCCACCGGCTGAAGCCGGGCTCCTCGAGCCCGAGGCCCTCGGCCTCAGCGCCGGAACGACCGGCGACCACCGACCCCCGGTCCTCCTCCTCGGCTCCTCGGGCCACCCGCTCCTCCTCGGCTGGTCAGCTCGGCTCCCCGTCCCGGGCGCGCCAGTCGGGCCGTCTCCGGCTCGATGGGGACCGGCGGCACCACAACGGCGTCCCCGGCAGACCCGGGGACCCGGCACGACCGCCGTCGCCGCGTCGTAACGGCATTGTAACGAGCCGGGCGCCATGGCACACGGCGGGTGCTGACCCGCCGGCCGGTCAGAAGGGGCGATGCTCGAGGCGTGCGGCTCGCTAACGACCGACGAAGATGATGGAGAAGAGCAGGACGCAGAGCACGAAGGCCGTCGCTGCGGTCATCTTCCAGTCCCCACCCGCAGCACCGGGGTGGCCAGGAGGACGACGAGGCCCAGCACGATGACCCCCCGGCCCTCGCCAGCGGCCAGGGCCCGTCCGAGCTGGCCGACGGTGTGGGGGAAGGGCGAGTGGGGACTGGTCAGGGCCTGGTAGCGCACCCCGTGGGTCAGCCGGGAGTAGTCCGGATGGTTCAGGAAGGTCATGATCAGACCGGCCAGCACGATGGCCACCGCCAGGACCACCCCGATGCGCAGGACCCAGGAGACGACCGTCTCCAGCTTGTGGAGGACCGGGTCGTCGGGGATGTCCGAGGGCGAGCCCCCGGCGACGCCACCCTCCGCGGCGGCCACCACGTCGGGCGTGGCGGTCAGGGCCCCGGGGCCTGGGGCCGCGGCCCCGGAGCCAGTACCCGGCGACGCTGGCTGGGTCGGTTCGGAGGACTCGGTCACAGCACACCCCGCTGGAACATCTCGAGGGCGATCACGATGAGGACCACCACGAAGATCAGCCGGACCACCTTGTTCTCGATCTTGCCCAGGACCCGGGCCCCGACCGTGGCCCCGCCGAGGACCCCGGCGGCGACCGGCGCGGCGATGATCGGGTCGATCTGGCCCCGGGCGAAGTAGACCCCGGCGCTGGCGGCCGCCGTCACCCCGATCATGAAGTTCGAGGTGGCCGTGGACACCTTCATGGGCAGGTGCATGGCAAGGTCCATGGCAGGGACCTTCAAGGCGCCTGACCCGATGCCGAGCAGGGCGCTGACCAGGCCTGCCACGTACATCATCCCGAGGCCTGGCAGCGTCCCGGTCACGGCGTAGGGGATCTCCTTGCCCACTGCCTCGTCGTAGTAGGCGCCGTGGAACCGCAAGGCGTTCGCGATCCGGTCGTGGGACACCGCCAGGGGCTGGTCGGCGTGCCGTTTTCGGTAGGTGGCCACGGCCGAGTAGGCGAGGACCACGCCGAAGAGCACGAAGAGCGCCCGGGCCGGGAGCAGGGTCGTCAGGTAGGCGCCGGTGACCGCCCCGGTCGTCGTGGCGATCTCCAGGAACATGCCCACCCGCAGGTTCGTCATCCGTTCGCGCACGTAGGCCGCTGCCGCCCCCGAGGAGGTGGCGATGACCGACACGATGGAGGCCCCGATAGCCAGCCGGATGTCGACGTGGAACAGCAGGGTCAGGACGGGCACCACCACCACGCCACCACCCAGGCCGATCAGGGAGCCCAGGACCCCCGCAGCGATGGAGATGATGAAAAGGAGGATCACGAGGTCCAGCGGGGTCACGACACCTATTGTACGGACATTTCGGGGCGGCGAGCAACTGGCGGGCGGCAGGCAGTCCCGTGAGACGTCGCTCCCCCGGACAGCCCGACCTACACTGCCCGGGTGGCTGGTCCCGTGGACTCCGAGGCGCCGGGCCTGCGCGCCAGCAGCAGTGGCGGGGCGTTGCGCGACCAACTGGCCGAGACGTGGGGGGCGCTGACCGAGCTGGTCGACGACTGTTCGCCTGAGGACTGGCAGGCGCCGACCGCCTGCCCCGGCTGGACGGTGGCCGATCAGGTGGCCCACGTGGTCGGCACCGAGCGCCTCCTGCTCGGGGAGGCCGCGCCGGAGCGGCAGCTCGGCTCGGCACCCCACGTCCGCAACGACATCGGTCGGTTCAACGAGCAGTGGGTGCTGCACTATCGGGAGGCGGGCACGGCGGCGCTGGTGGCGGACCTGAAGCGGGTGACGGCGGCTCGGCTCGACGCCCTCGGGGAGATGGACGAGGCGGCCTTCGACGCGCCGTCGTGGACCCCGGTCGGCCACGCCACCTACCGGCGCTTCATGCAGATCCGGGTCTTCGACTGCTACGTGCACGAGCTGGACGTCCGGGACGCCCTTGGGCGACCCGGCCATCAGGAGGGCGCGGCGGTGGAGCAGGCCCTCGACGAGGTGGTCCGGGCTCTCGGCGTCATCGTCGGCAAGCGGGCCGGCGCCCCCGAGGGCTCCTCGATCCGATTCCACCTGGCCCCACCGGCGGGCAGGACCCTCGAGGTGGCCGTCCAGGGAGGCCGAGCGCGGCTCGTGCCCGAAGCGGCCCCGCCAGCCACCGCCACGCTGACGCTCGGCGCCCTGGACTTCCTCCGGCTGGCCTGCGGTCGCCAGGCCCCGGCAGGGTTGCTGGCGGCGGGGGGGATCACCCTGGAGGGCGACTCGGCGCTGGCGCAGCGGGTCCTGGAGCACCTGGCGTTCACCATCTGAGTCGCCGGTACGGCCGCAGACCCCATCGGCGCCGAAGCGCCCGGCGCGCCCTGCGCACTGAACCCTTGGCGATCGACCCGTGAGCACCGCGTCCAACACCGTCCTCGCCACGGTCCTGCTGCCGCCGGTTCCCGGGGAACGGCTGGTGGTCTTCTTCGCCCAGCTGGCCGCCTTGCTCGGGGCGGCCCGCCTCCTCGGGGCCGGGGCGCGGCGGCTCCGCCTACCCCCCGTGGTCGGCGAACTGCTGGCTGGCCTGGTCCTTGGCCCCTCGGTCCTCGGCCTGCTCTGGCCCGCTGCGGGTCGCTGGTTCCTGCCGACCAGCCCGGCGGGCAGCGACCTGCTGCAAGCGGTGGCCGAGGTGGCGCTTTTGGTGTTGCTGGTGGCCGTGGGGAGTGAGACCGACCTGGCCCTCATCCGGTCGCTCGGCCCCGGTGCGCTCGCCGTGGCCGCAAGCAGCCTCATCGTGCCGCTGGCGGCCGGCCTGGTGGTGGCCATGCTGCTGACGCCCACCTTGCGAGCCCCGGGGGGCTCGCCCGTGGCCTTCGACCTCCTGCTCGCCGGGGCCCTCGGGGTCTCCTCGCTCCCGGTGGTGGCGAAGATCCTCGGCGATCTCCGCCTGCTCCGGCGCAGCTTCGCCCAGCTGGCCCTGGCGGCCGGCACGGCCAACGACATCACCGCGTTCCTGCTCGCGACCGTGGCCACCGGGCTCACGCGACACGGGGGCCAAGCCCACGCGGACCCGACGGCCCGCCTCGCCCTGGCCCTCGGGGGCCTGGTCGTGTTGAGCCTTCTGCTGTTCAGCGTCGGCCAGCGGCTCCTCGATCATGCCCTCCGGGAGGTCCGCCGCAGCGGCCCCAACCTGGAGGGCGCCCTCGGGGTGGCCCTCGTCGCCGCCCTCTCGGCTGCGGCCTTGACCCAGGCCCTCGGCATCGAGGGTGCCCTCGGGGGCTTCCTCGTCGGCGTCGCCCTCGGCCGGTCCCGCTTCCAGCAGCCAGCCGCCACCGAGGAGCTCGAGCGTCTGACCAGCGCCGTGTTCGCCCCCCTCTTCTTTGCCACGGCCGGCCTCCGGGTGGACCTGCGCGACCTGGCCACACCCCGCCTGGCCACGGCGCTGCTGGCCATGGTCCTCGCCGCCCTGGCCAGCAAGCTGCTCGCCGGTTGGCTCGGGGCCTGGCTGAGCCGGCGGAGCCTTCGGGAGGGAACGGCACTCGGGGTCGTCCTGAACGGCCGGGGCACCTTGCAGGTCATCCTGGCCGGAGCCGGCCTGACCGCCCACGTCTTCACCCCCGCCGCCTACAGCGCGGTCATCGTCCTTGCCCTGATCAGCTCCCTGCCCTTGGCCCCGGCCCTCCAGGCCCTCGTGGCCCGCTGGCCGGGCTCGCCCGACGAGCGGGCTCGGCTCGCCGACGAGGCCCGGTTCGCCACCAACCAGCTCGTCCGACCCGGACGTCTGCTGCTGGCCTCCGACGGCAACCCCGACGCCACCTTGGCGGCCACCGTGCTCCACCAGGCGTGGCCGACCGACCAGCCGGTCACGGTCCTGACCGCCGACCCAGGGGTCCCTCGACCGACGCCCCTCCGGACCGCCACCTGGCCGTTCCCGGGGCGACCGGTGGAACGTCGGGCGGTGGCCACCGACCGGGTCGC
Source organism: Aciditerrimonas ferrireducens (assembly GCF_023130475.1). GTDB lineage: Bacteria > Actinomycetota > Acidimicrobiia > Acidimicrobiales > UBA8190 > Aciditerrimonas > Aciditerrimonas ferrireducens. The sequence goes on along the minus strand of NZ_JAKHEX010000001.1, from coordinate 216,108 downwards.
CGACGCGGTCCTGGCCGAGGCCCGCCTGGGCTACGCCGTCGTGGGCCTGGGTGCCCCTCCCCGCCCGCCGACCGACCACGTCTTTGGTGTGCAGACCGACGCCGTCGTGGCAGCCACCCCCGTGCCCGTGGTCGTCGCCCGCCGGGCCCGTCAGCGCCGGCGTGGCCGCGGACCCCGCTCCGGACACGCCCTCCCCGAGGACCTGCGCTTCGAGCGCATCCTCGTGCCGGTCAGCGGTTCCCGGGCAGCGCGAGCCGCCCTCGAACTGGCCGCTGGCGTCGCCGCCGCCCAACGGGCCACCGTGCTGCTCGCCCATGTGGCGCCGCCCCGCCGGGGGTCCCCCAGCTCTCGGGCCCTCGCCCCCGAGGGGCCCGCCGAGCGAGCCGGTCAAGCCGTGCTCCGGGAGGCCGAGCGGTTGGCTCGTCAGGTGGGCCTCCGACCCCAGGTCCTCGGTCGGCGCAGCGACGCGCCGGCCCAAGCCCTGGCCCGGCTGGCCGCCGAGGTCGACGCCGACCTGGTCGTGCTCGGCGTGACCAGCCGACAGGCCGAGGGTCGCCTGGCTCTTGGGAGCACGGTGCCGAGCCTCCTCGAACGCCTGGAGATGGCCGTGGTGGCCGTGGTCCTCCCCCAGGCGCCGAGTGCCGAACCGCCGACCCCGCCGCCGGAACCGCCTCCTGGAGCTCCAAAGACCCCCGACGACCCGTGAGCCCCGGGGTCAGCGCACGGCTCGACCGGGCCCCGACGGGGCACCGTGGGCCGGGAGGGATTCGAACCCCCGTAGGCGTACGCCGGCAGATTTACAGTCTGCTTCCTTTGGCCACTCGGACACCGACCCGGCTGGATGCTAGCAAGCCGGCAACCTGCTCCTGTTGAGCAGGGCCAGCCCTGCCCGGGCCGGTCGGGCCACCGGCGAGGGCCGGCCGGGTCGGGCCGCTAGGGTGGGTCCATGCCCACCTTCGACATCGTGTCGCAGGTCGACATGCAAGAGGTCCGCAACGCCGTGGACCAGGCCAATCGGGAGGCGTCCACCCGGTTCGACTTCAAGGGCACCGACGCCCGCATCGAGCTCGGGGACCACGAGCTGGTGCTGCACGCCAACACCGAGGATCGCCTGCGGGCCCTCCACCAGGTCCTGGAGGAGAAGTTGGTGAAGCGGCAGGTCTCCTTGAAGGCCCTGGAGGACGGCAAGATCGAGGAGGCGGCCAAGGGCACGGCCCGCCAGCGGGTGGCCATCAAGGCGGGCATCTCCGCCGAGCACGCCAAGGCCTTGAACAAGGCGGTGAAGGACCTGGGTCTGAAGGGCGTGACCTCCCAGACCCAGGGGGACCAGGTCCGGGTCCAGGGCAAGAAGCGCGACGACCTCCAGGAGGTCATCCGGCAGCTCAAGGAGCAGGACTTCGGCATCCCCTTGCAGTTCACCAACTTTCGGGACTGATCCCCCGGAGCCAACGTCCTGGGGGTGGCCCGCCGGACGGTCGGCGCCCGGGCGACGTCGAGGACCTGGGTCCCCCACCGGGGGGCCGGTCAGGAGCTCTCAGGCCAAGGGGCCCTGGGCGACCCCGGCCCCCTCGAAGGTGGCCATCTCGGCGAGCAGGCTGGCCGCAGCGTCGAGGACGGGGAGGGCCAGGCAGGCGCCGCTGCCCTCTCCCAGGCGCAGGTCGAGGTCGATGAGGGGCGTGAGGCCCAGGTGCTCGAGGCCGGCACCGGCCCCTGGCTCGACCGAGCGGTGGCCGGCCACCAGGTAGTCCCGGCACGCCGGCGCCAGGGCCACCGCCACCAGGGCAGCGGCCACGGCGATGACCCCGTCGAGGAGGACCGGCCGGCGGGCGGCCGCGGCTCCCACCACGTAGCCGGCCAGGGCGGCGATCTCGAGCCCACCGACCGACGCCAGGACCTCGAGGGCCGAGGCGTCGGCCGGCAGCCGCCGGACCGCCTCCGCCACCACCGCCTGCTTCCGGGCGAGGCGCTCGTCGTCCACCCCGGTCCCCCGGCCCGTGACCCGCTCGGCGGGCAGGCCGGTCAGGGCGGCCACCAGGCAGGCCGAGGGGGTGGTGTTGCCGATCCCCATGTCCCCGGTGAGCAGGCACGCTGCGCCGGCCTCGGCCAGCCGGCTGGCCAGGGCGGCGCCCACGTCCAGGGCGGCCGTGGCCTCCTCGACGGTCATGGCCGGCCCCTCGGCCAGGTTCGCCGTGCCCGGCCGGACCTTGGCCCGGACCAGCCCGGCCCCTGCGGGGAGGGCGCCGGCCACCCCCACGTCGACCACCAGCACCTCGGCTCCCACCCGCCGGGCCAGGACGTTCACCGCCGCCCCGCCGTGGAGGAAGTTGCCCACCATCTGGGCCGTGACCTCCGAGGGCCAGGGCGTCACCCCTTCGGCGACCACGCCGTGGTCCCCGGCGAACACCCCGACCACGGCCGGCAGCGGACGCGGCGGGGGGCAGGTCCCGGCGATGCCCGACAGCTGGGCAGCCAGGTCCTCCAGTCGGCCCAGCGATCCCGGGGGCTTCGTCAAGCTGGCCTGACGGGACCAGGCGGCGGCCAGGGCAGCCTGGTCCAGGGGACCGAGGCGAGCCCGGGCCTCCTCGAAGGCCCCCTGCGCCCCTTCTGGCAGATCGGCGCTCGAGACGGCGGCCAGCAGCGACATGGGCGACACCCTAACCCCGGTGCCACGCCGCCCTCCTCGACGAACCCCGTGCTCGAGGACGGCGAGGGGTCAGGCCAGCTCGGCCAGCTCCCCGACCTCGCCGCCCTGCTCGGCCGGCTCGGTCCGGCCCGGGCTGGTGGGGGCGCTGGGGGTGTCGCTGCGGAACAGCACGTTGAAGAACAGGTACTTCGCGATCCAGAGGACGCCGTAGGTGGCGACGTTGGCCCCGTCGACCGCCACGGTGGAGAGCAGGTGGTGGAGGTGCAGGTCGAGGCTCAGGTCGCGGGCACCCTGCGCCCCGGCCATGGAGGCCAGGATGCCCACGATCGACGCCACCCAGAACGGCAGCATCTCCCGCCAGAGGTCGCCCCGGCCGGTCCGACCCCAGGTCCAGTTCCGGTTGAGGTAGTACGAGGGGACGGTCGCCACCAGGTTGGCGAAGAGGGTCGAGGGCACCTGGGTCCAGAGCCGGAAGACGCCGTAGACCAGGGTGAGGGTGCCGAAGGACACCCCGGTGCAGATGACCGACCCGAGGAAGTAGCGGCTCAGCTTGCGGCCTCGTGGCGAAGTCAGCCAGGCGCGCAGCTTCGCCACGATGTCATCCACGCGTCAGATCCTACCGGGAGAATGCCTCAGACCCGGGCCGCGGGGCCGAGGTCCCAACGTGCCCGGCTGCAGGCGGGGACCCGCCCCCGCTCGGTGCACTTCGGGAGGTTGAATAGCACGCCATGGCCCTCCTCGTCCTGCTCCTCATCGCCCTCGCCGTCGTGGTGGCGGCCCGGGTCGGACGCCTGCTCCTGGGCAACGCCACGGACGAACGTCGCTCGGTGGAGCGCTACGGGGATGCCCTCGCCCGGCTCCGGCGCCTGCCCGAGCGGGCCGAGGGCCGGGCCGGACGGCCAGCGCACGCTCGTCGCCCCTCGGCCGGCGCCGTCGTCGGGAACCGCCGAAGCGGCCCGGCGAGCAGCCGGCTTCGGACCGCGGACCCGGACCGAGTCCACAAGGGTGGGGCCCGGTCGCCCGCCGCGCTCCTCGACCCCCCGGCGGGCCCCGGCACGCTGGACGAGGAGGCGGTCGAGGACCTGACCGGCCTCGAGCCGGGGGAGGGACTGGCCGCCCTCTCCTACCTCGACGCCCCCCCGGCCGCTCGCCAGGTGGCGAAGATCATCGGCCTCGATCGGCCCCAGGAGACGAGGCCGGCGGGCGTGGAGGGGAACGCCCGCCTGACCGGGACCACGGGGTTGCTGCTCGTCGTGCTGTTCTTCCTGGAGGGCCTGACCATCCCGTTCATCAGCCGGCTGATCTCCTGGCACATCGTCATCGGCCTGGCCCTCATCCCCCCCGTCCTCGTGAAGCTCTGCTCGGTCCTGTGGCGCTTTGGCCGCTACTACCTCGGCGACCCCCGCTACCGGGCCGCCGGCCCTCCCCACCCGCTGCTGCGGGCCCTCGGCCCCTTCGTGATCCTCTCCACCGTCATCCTCCTGGCCTCGGGAGTGGCCCTCTGGCTGGCCGGCCCGGGGCACACCACCTTGCTGCGCATCCACCAGGTCTCGTTCGTCTTCTGGTTCGTCGTCGTGGCCGTCCACGTCGTCAGCCATCTCCTGCGGGCCAGTCGGCTGGCGGCGGCGGATGCCGCAGAGGCGAAGGCCCAGCGAGCAGGGGCCGACCCGGCCCGCCAGCGAGCCGCCCGGGCCCGCCGGACCCTGGTGGCGGGCAGCCTGCTCCTGGGTCTGGCCCTCGGGGCGCTGGGGCGGACGGTCACCACCGGCTGGGGACCCGGCACCTTCCAGCACCACCGGACCCACCCGACCCCCGCAGGGGCCTCGTCGGCGAGCAGCCGGCCGGCCCAGCCGCGGCCCGGCCAGGGCATCCCCGACTGATCCCGGTCGCCAGGACCCCGGCGACCTGCGAGGATGAGGGGATGAGCGACGCGCTGGACTTCCTGGTCAAGCTCTTGGACATCGAGCCCATCGAGGTGAACATCTTCCGGGGGGTCAGTCCGGACGAGCACCGCCAGCGGGTCTTCGGGGGCCAGGTCGCCGCCCAGTCCCTCATGGCCGCCGGCCGCACCGTCGAGCGGGGCCGGGTCCACTCCCTGCACGCCTACTTCCTGCGCCCCGGCGACCCCACGGTCCCGATCCTCTACGAGGTCGACCGGATCCGCGACGGCCGGTCCTTCACCACCCGTCGGGTGGTGGCCATCCAGCACGGCCAGGCCATCTTCAACATGGCCACCTCCTTCCACGTCGAGGAGGAGGGCCCCCTGGAGCACCAGTTCCCGATGCCCGAGGTGCCCGACCCCGAGAGCCTGCCCACGCTGCGGGAGCGCCTCGAGCCCTACCGGGACCGCCTGGCCGAGTGGTTCGCCCGGCCCCACCCCATCGACCAGCGTCACATCGGCCGGCTGCCCTGGGCGGCCGAGGAGGCCGGGGACGAGCCAGTGCAGCGGCTCTGGATCCGGGCCGACGGCCAGCTGCCCGACGACCCGCTGCTGCACGCCTGCATCGCCACCTACGCGTCGGACATGTCCCTCTTCGACACCATGCTGGCGCCCCACGCCGTCCACTGGGACGACGCCGACTTCATGGGGGCCAGCCTGGACCACTGCATGTGGTTCCACCGGCCGTTCCGGGCCGACGAGTGGCTGCTCTACGACATGGACAGCCCGACGGCCTACGGGGCCCGAGGCCTGGCCCGGGGGTTCCTCTTCACCCGGGACGGCCGCCTGGCCGTCTCCATGGTCCAAGAGGGCCTCATGCGGGTGGTCTCCCGGGCCTCGACCCGGCTGGAGCCCTGACGCAGCGCCCAGGGCCCCAGCCGAGCCTCGGGGACCTTGGGCTCAGCTGCGCTGGTCCATCGGGACGTAGTCCCGCTTCTCGGCACCGCTGTAGATCTGGCGGGGCCGGGCGATCTTGGAGTCCTGGTCCAGCATCTCGACCCAGTGGGCCAGCCAGCCCGAGGTCCGGGGAATGGCGAAGAGCACCGGGAACATCTCCAGGGGGAAGCCCATGGCCTGGTAGATGAGGCCCGAGTAGAAGTCGACGTTCGGGTAGAGCTTCCGGGAGACGAAGTACTCGTCCGCCAGGGCGATCTCTTCGAGCTTGAGGGCGATGTCCAGCAGCGGGTTCTTGCCGGTCACCGCGAAGACCTCGTCGGCGGTCCGCTTGATGATCTTGGCCCGGGGGTCGTAGTTCTTGTACACCCGGTGGCCGAAGCCCTGCAGGCGGCCGTGGCCCTGCTTGACCGACTCCACGAAGGCCGGCACGTTCTCCATGGAGCCGATCTGGGTCAGCATGCGGATGACCGCCTCGTTGGCTCCCCCGTGCCGGGGCCCGTAGAGGGCGGCGCAGGCCGCCGCGCAGGCCGAGTAGGGGTCGGCGTGCGAGGAGCCCACCACCCGCATGGCCGTCGTCGAGCAGTTCTGCTCGTGGTCGGCGTGAAGCATGAAGAGGATGTCGAGGGCCCGGACCAAGGTGGGATGGGCCTCGTAGCGGGGCTCGGCCACCTTCCACATCATGGAGAGGAAGTTGGCGCAGTAGTCGAGGGAGTTGTCCGGGTAGACGAAGGGCATGCCGACGCTGAAGCGATGGGCCGCAGCCGCCAGGGTCGGCATCTTGGCAATCAGGCGGATGATCTGCTTGTTGCGGGACTCCAAGTTGAAGATGTCCTTGGCGTCCAGGTAGAAGGTCGAGAGGGCAGCCACCGCCGAGACCAGCATGCCCATCGGGTGGGCGTCGTAGTGGAACCCTTCCAGGAAGCGCTTTCGCACGTTCTCGTGGATGAACGTGTGGTAGGTGATGTCGTGCTTCCACTGCTCGAACTGCTCGGCGGTCGGCAGCTCCCCGTGGAGCAGCAGGTAGGCGACCTCCAGGTAGGTCGACCGCTCGGCCAGCTCCTCGATCGGATAGCCCCGGTAGCGCAGGATGCCGGCCTCCCCGTCGAGGTAGGTGATGGCGCTGTCGCAGGCTGCCGTGGCCATGAAGGCCGGGTCGAAGAACCAGATGCCCGGCAGCAGCTTCTGCCACTCGGCCGCCGATACCCCGCCACGGACGATGGGGATCTCCAGCTGGTTGCCCGTCCGATTGTCGATGATGGTGATGCTCTCGGTCACGGCCCTCGGACCCTCCTCGCTCGTGCTCTCTGGCTCGATCCTAGGGCGAGGTCCGCCGATCCGGTAGGCCGCCGATCTGGTGGGCTGCCGATCCGGTGGGCTGCCGATCCGGTGGGCTGCCGATCCGGTGGGCTGCCGATCCGGTGGGCTGGGAGCCGACCCGAGGCCCGGGGCCCGGCCGGCTGCTCAGGAGCTGGCCCGCCGGGCCGGGGTCACGGTGACGGTGATCGCCGGCGAGACCGAGCCGGCCAGGGAGGCCGTGCCCGGGTAGCTGACGGTCACCGAGTGCAGGCCGGTGTGGGCGTAGGCCAGGGTGCAGGTGGCCACCCCCTGGTGCAGCGCCACGGCCCCGCAGCCGGGGACCGGCGCCCCGTTGTCGTCGAAGACGACCCGGCCTGGGGGCGGCGAGCTTCCGTTCAGCGCTGGCGTGACGGTCGCCGTGTAGGTGACCGCCTGGTCCACGGCCACCGGGTTCGCCGAGGCCACCACGGCCGTGACGGTGGCCTCCTGGGCCACCGACACCACCATCGCTTGGCTGCTCGCGGTGACGGAACCACCAGCCGAACCGCCAGATGCGCTCGCCGTGACCAAAACGGTGTAGCTCGCCCCGGGAGTGACCTCGAGTGGCGGAAGCGTGACGGGACGAAGGGCCTGGGCGGCGAGGCCGAGGGTGGTGCTCACGGCCGCCGTCCGCCCGAGCGAGCCGGTGGGGACCAGGCGGGCCGAGACGGTGATGGCCCGCAGCGCGACGTTGCCGGTGTTCTGGAGGACCGCCTGGAGGGTCAGCTGTCGTACCGCGACCAGGTGGTACGGGCCGCTGGTGCCGCCTCCGGCCACGGCGGCGGGCCGGGTCGTGGGGACCTCGAGGGCCAGACTCGGGGCCGGCTGGAGACCGGGGGACGCCGCCACCACCGGGACCCAGGCCGCGAGAGCCGCCTTCGACCAGATCCCCTCCCCGTTCCGCCAGCTGGACCCGGGCAGCTGGACCCGACCGGGGTCCCGGGCCAGCTGGCCGGTGCAGGACCGCCAGGCGGCATCGGAGCGCTCGACCAGGCTCAAGGCTTGGTCCATGCCGACCAGGGCCTGGGCCTGGGCCTTCGAGCTGCCGGCTCCGAGGCCTGTGGCACCCCCAAGGAGCGTGCCCACCGCCTGGTCGACCAGGCCGGCGGCATCGGCCCGGTCCTCGAGGGCGACCAGGCACGAGGCACCGGCGGCCGGGCCGGCTTGGCCGTCCACCTGGGCTTCGGCCGCCTGGGCCCGGGCTTGCTGGTCCACGACCTGCAGGCTCGCGAGCAGGGCCAGCCGCTGGGCGCTGGGGGCGGTCGTGAGGCTTTGGCCCAGGGCCCGGCCGGTGGCCGCCGAAGCCTTGCCGAGAGCGCCGAGCATGCCGCCGAAGCCGTCGTCCAGTGCCCGCTCCGGTGCGGTCATGGCCCGGGGCACCTGCAGGCCCACTCCCACGGCGAAGGCCACGACCAGGCAAACCCCGGCCAGGGCCGGCAGACGCCGGCGCAGCCAGCGGCTCCGCCGGCCGCGCCCCCCCCAGGACTGGCGGCCCCAGGCCTGGCGACCCCAGAACTGGCGACGAGGGCCCGGCATCGGCGGCACGCTAGCGCCCCGCTCCCGGGGTCCAACGTCGTTCGGGGCGACCGTTCCCTGGCCCCACGGGCTGGCGGGGCGCCATCGGATTGGCTAGGATGACCACCGAGTAACTTTCTCCGACCGAGGCCTGCTCCGGTCGGGGATGTGTGGGAGAACGGAGCAGGCCTGGTGCCGGGCTGCTGAGGAAGCGGTCGATCGGGCTGAACCTGAGGCTGCGGGGGGATGCGCCTCGGTCCCGCCGCGAGACGTGACCCGGACCGCCCGCAGCTTAGGCGACCGGGCATCCCCTCGCAAGCCGCGGGGAACCCGGTCCGTCCGCAGGGGCGGGCCCTTCAGCTCTGGGCCAGGCGCCCGCCCCTGGGACCGTTCACTCAGGGTGCCGAGGTGCCAGCGGTGGGCAGCTGACTCTGGGTCCGCCGCCAATCGATGGTGGGCCGGATGGCGGCCAGGTCCACCCGGTCCCGGTGCCGATCGGCCAGGGCCAGCATGCGGTGGATGGTGGCCGGTTCCAGCAGGTGCGGGACGAGGCCCAGGTCGAGCAGCTTCGTGTGGGCCGCCCGGTAGTAGTGCTCCTCCTTCTCGACCCGGGGCGGGTCGACGTGCTCGATGGTGGCCCGGCCGGGGTACGCGTCGACCACCATCTCGGCCAGCTGCTGGACCGAGAAGGACTCGGTGAACTGGTTGAACACCCGGTACTCCCCCGGGGCCGGGGGGTGCTCCAGGGCCAGCTCGATGCAGGCCATGGTGTCCCGGATGTCCAGCATCCCCCGGGTCTGCCCACCGGCCCCGTAGACCGTCAGGGGGTGGCCCACCACGGCCTGGACGCAGAAGCGGTTCAGCACCGTCCCGAAGACCCCGTCGTAGTCGAAGCGGGTGGCCAGCTCGGGGTGCTGGACGGTCTCCTCGGTCTCCTGGCCGTAGACGATGCCCTGGTTCAGGTCGGTGGACCGCAGCCCCCAGATCCGGCAGGCGAACATGATGTTGTGGCTGTCGTGGACCTTCGAGAGGTGGTAGAAGGACCCGGGCTGCTTCGGGTAGGGCAGGAGGTCCGTCCGGCCCTTGTGGGTGATCTCGATGAAGCCCTCTTCGATGTCGATGTTCGGGGTGCCGTACTCCCCCATGGTCCCCAGCTTGACCAGGTGGATCGAGGGGTCCTGCTCGGCGATGGCGTAGAGCAGGTTGAGGGTCCCCACGACGTTGTTGACCTGGGTGTAGACCGCGTGCCGGCGGTCGATCATGGAGTAGGGCGCCGAGCGCTGCTCGGCGAAGTGGACGATGGCGTCGGGCCCGAAGCGCTGCAGGGTCTGGGTCACGAACTCGGCGTCGGTCAGGTCGCCCACGAAGACCTCCAGGTCGTACCCTGACACCGCCCGCCACCGCCGGACCCGCTGCTGCAGCGAGGCGATGGGCACCAAGCTGTCGACACCCATCTCGTGGTCGTAGCTTCGCCGAGCGAAGTTGTCGACCACGCCAACCTCGTGGCCCCGCCGGGAGAGGTAGAGGGCCATGGGCCACCCCAGATAACCGTCGCCGCCCAGGACCAGGACTCGCACTGTTTCGACCTCCTTCGTCGGGGCCTCGAGGCCCTCACCTACCAGCCTGCCCCCAGAATCTGTGAGGAAGCTGGGGACGGCCTGAGAGCTCTCGGGGAGGGTTGGGGCGGACTCCCCGCCGGCTCCAGGGGCCGGTCTAGGCTCGCTTCGAACTCCGGTGGCACCTCGTGACCACTGCACCACGGAGACACACCAGTCGGGGACCGGTATGGGGGCCTGGGGGCGGCTGAGCGACCGCGATGATGATGAGGAAGGACTCCCGGTTCGTCACTTTGAGAGGAAATATAGCTTCTCTGAGTGGTGGATCTTTGCGCGCGAACGGCGGTGGTCTCTTTCTGGTTGCCACGGGAATCGCCAACCTCGCGAGCTTCGGGTTCCACCTCGCCACAAGCAGACTCCTCGGCCCTGCTGGCTATGGAACCCTGGGCTCGCTCCTAGGCCTCGTGACGGCTGCGGCGCTCCCGTCCTCGGCCGTGCAGGCCGCCATCGGCCGGCGGGTGGCGCTCCATCAAGGCCAGGATCAGGCGTCCACCTCCCCCATCTCGGCCCCTCCGCCTGCCATCCTGCGCGGCGCTCTGGCGGGTCTGGCCTGCGGCCTGGCTGTCGCCCTGCTCACACCGCTGGTCGATGACTTCCTCAACCTCGCAGACCCCGTGCCCGCCCTCCTCCTCGCCATCACCGTCGGGCTGACCGTGGCGAGCATTGCGCCGGGCGGCGTCCTGTTCGGAGCACTGCGCTTTCGCGCGCTGGCCCTCGCCCTCACGCTCGGGGCTCTGAGCCGGCTCGCCTTCGGATCCCTGCTAGTCGGCCTCGGCTATCGCCTCACTGGGGCAACCGCCGGGAGCATGCTCGGCGCAGCAGTGTCCCTGGCTTGCCTCCTGTGGCCATTCCGGCCGAGACGGGTCGCAGGGACGGTCCCGGCAACAGAGGCCACCCCCTCGTCGGCGAGCGCAGTGCCGGGCGCAGAAAGAGACCAATGGGCTGTTGTCGGGCCGACTCTGCTCGCCATTGCCGCACTGGCTGGTGTATCGACGTTCTTGGGCGTCGATACGGCCCTCGCACGGCACTTCCTCGGACCCCGAGCAGCGGGTGACTATGCGGCAGCGGCCACCATTGCACGTGTCGGCCTGTTCCTGCCGGGGTCCATTGCCTTGGCAGTCTTCCCTCGCCTCGCTGCGACCCAGCGGGTCGAGGACCAGCGTCGCCTCCTCCGGGAGGCCCTCGGTCTCACCGCCCTGGTAGCTGGCGCAGCGGCGACGGTCCTCGCCCTCGAACCGCGGCTGCTCACGGGGGCGTTCTTCGGCCAAGCCTACCGAGGCGCCGCCGGACCCCTCGTCGTGCTGGCGAGCGCCGGCGTTGCGGTCGGCCTTGGATCGGTACTTGTCTACTTCTTCCTCAGCCGCCACTCGCCGCTTGCGCTAAGCTGGTGGGCAGCGCTAGGCACCCTCGTGGTCCTCGTGTTCTTCGCGCATCGAGGACCACTCCTCATTGCCTGGGAGACGGTCTGCGTCAGTGGAGCAACGACCGTGCTGCTGTTGCTCAGCTCGATGCGAGCCGTTCGTCCGCGGCGCGGAGCTGCCACGCGCCAGGACCTGCAGTCAGTCCAGCACGCCCCACTCACGCCCCGTGAGGATCGCTCCGCGCGACTCTCCTTCGAGTCCGACTCTCCCCTACCCGAGGAAACGGGGCAGGTCCTCGGTGAGGTCTAGCGTCGCGGCGAGGACCAGAGGTCCCACGAGGAGGTGCCACGATGCTGCTGTCGGGGGAGTACGAACCAAGTCCGATTGCGTGGGTCCGTGAGCAGGTCGAAACCTACGAACGGACCGGCGGCCGCGAAGCCAATACTCTCCGAGACACGGGAATACCAATTATCGTCGTCACCACCCGAGGACGCCGCTCTCGGAAGATCCGGAAGTTCGCGGTGATGCGCGTCAGCAACGAGCAGGGCTGCTACGCCCTGATCGCCTCCAAGGGAGGTGCGCCGAACCACCCTGAGTGGTACTGGAACATCGTCGCGGACCCCAGGGCCCTCACCATTCAGGATAGCGCCGAGGTCTTCGATGCGGTCGCGCGAGAGGTAGAAGGAGAGGAGCGGAAGACCTGGTGGGAGCGGGCAGTGGCGACCTATCCCCCCTACGCGGAGTACCAAGCGCGCGCCAGTCGTACCATTCCGGTCCTCGTCGCCTGCCGTCGGGAACCTGGGTCCCTCTAGGCCTCGGCCCCCGTGATTCGGATGGCCACCAAGCCACCCGCCGCCCTCGGGCCGACCGACACCGCTTCGTCCCGCCAGGCGAAATCAGTCCGACGCCTCGCTCCGATCTGGTTCGCTGCCACCGCGGTCTTCCTCCTCCTCGGACTCGCTTGGTCCCTCGCCACACCACTCGGGAGTGCCCCTGATGAGGCGTCCCAAGCGATTCGAGCTGCTGCAATCGTCCGGGGTGAGTGGATCGGGCATCCAGTGCGGGGGCAACCCAAAGCGGTAACCGGCGTCGTGGTACCCGACAGCATCGCCGACCTGAGCCAGCTCCCCCTCTGCTACATGGGCAGACCTAACCAATCGGCTGCCTGTGCACCGCCCGACACTCGCTCATCCCGGGCCACGCCTGCGCTCACGTATATGGGCCACTATCCGCCTCTCTACTACCTCCTCGTTGGCCCGCCAAGCCTCTGGCTCTCAGGACCCGCTGCTGTCTACGCCATGAGGGCTCTCTCCAGTCTCTGGGCGGCACTCTTCTTGGGCCTAGCATTTGCCGTCGTTGCCCGATGGTCAAGAAATCCCCTCATGCTGCCGGCGCTCTTGGTGGCCATCACGCCGATGACGATCTACCTCGACGCTGTGATCAACGCTTCGGGGCTCGAGATCTCGGCGGCTGTCGCCGCGTGGACCAGCACACTGATCCTCATCACCGAGCACGCCGACGACCCGCCACCTGGCCTTGTCGCCGCCAGCGGCCTCTCGGTTGCCGTCCTCGCGTGTGTTCGAGGGCTTTCGCCCCTCTGGGTCGCGATCATCGCCCTGGTGGCGATGGCGAGCAACCCTCTGGGTGCTCGACGCCTCCTGACCCGCCCTCTGGTTCGCCGCTGGATCGCCGGCCTCGTCGTGATCGGCACCCTCGCCACGACGTGGATCCTGACGGCTGGCAGCTTGACCGTCCTGCCCGACGGCGTGCCGGTACCCCACCGTGCCTCACGGGAAGAGATCCTCGTCCTTGCCCTCGGCCGCATGGGTCTCTTCCTCCGAGAAGCCATCGGCGTCTTCGGCTGGCTCGATACCCCGTCCCCGCTGCTCACCTATCTGATCTGGGGTCTGCTCGGCGCCCTGATGGTGGCGACAGCACTCCTCCTCGGACGGCGATGGAAACTCATCGTCTTCGGCAGCTTCCTTATCCTCGTGATCCTCTTGCCAGCACTTCTCATTGCCTCTCGTGCTCGCTTCGACGGTCTGATTTGGCAGGGCCGGGACGGCCTTCCTCTCTGGATCGGTGTCCCCCTCCTCGCGGCATGCACCCCCACTCGTGCTGACCGCACCATGCCCTCATCGCCAAACCTTCTTCGCCGCTTCGTCGCCCTCACCACGATCCTCGCTTGCTCTGCGCAGCTCCTCGCGTGGTATTGGGCACTGCGGCGCAACATCGTCGGCCTCGCAGGCCCGCTCGACGTCTTCTCACGATCCCAAGGCGTCTGGCACCCCCCTGTTGTCGTTCCCCTGTTGCTCTTCGTTGCCGTCCTCGGAACCGTCTCCTACGCCACGCTCGGCTTGCACCTCCACCCCAGGTCCGACCGCAGAGGCTCCTCACGCGGGAGCGTGAGCTCCGCGCACACGCTACAGCCGGCCGGTTTCCCTCAGGGCGGGGCCATCACCAAGGAACCGCGCCGCCAAAGCTTCTTGGCGGACGACATCACGCAGGTCTTCCATCAACACGACGGCTGGCAATCCACAGTATTGCTCAGGCCCTCGCAAGCCCGCTGGCGTCGACGACCTCTGCGTAGATTGAAATGAGCTCTTCCACCTCGTCCTCGAGGCTTCTGATCTCGGTCTGCTCAGCTCCGGCCCTGAGGCGCTCGACCAGCGCTGGATCCTCAAGGACCTCGACGATAGCCCGGGTCAGCTCACCTGGTTCATTGGGCGAGAACCACAAGCCATTCAGGCCGTTCCGCACCACGTCCATGATCCCGAACGTCTTCGCTGCCAAGACCGGGAGTCCGCCGAGGAGGTATTCGCGAGTCACCCGGTGGAAGGTCTCGAAGACCGATGCCGAGATGCCAATGTCGGCCCGCTTGAGGAGCTCAGGGAGTGCCCCGATGTCGTACGGGCCGATGTCAGTCACCCGACGATCATGCCGCAGGGGTCCGAGGAGATTGCGCTCACCACCTCCTGCCGTGACGAGGCGCCAGTCCTCTCGCTCGGCGACCGCTGGTGCGAGGAAGGCTTCGACGACCGTTCCGACCCCCTTGGCCGGGTGGCCGGTGGCAAGAAAGAGGAACGTGAGCGGTTTCCTCGCGGGTTCCGCACTCCTTCTTCGCAAGCAGTCGAATGGACGATGATCGAAGCCCATCGGTACCACCCGCACACGCGCCTTCGGTAGCGGCAGGCTGCGCTCGAAGTATGCCCGAAATCCCTGAGAGGGAAAGAGGATACGGTCGTAGACGTTCCAGAATTGCCAAGCCGCTCGAGCGCGCTTGGCGCGCAGGAGCCTCATCGCCCAATCGGCCTCACCCCGGCCCCGGAGGGGAACGGTGGCCTCAAGGCAGCCTAGGCAACGTTCGGGGCGAAGGGGAGCTCGGCAGAAACCCGATGAGTCCGAACGGGGTGAGACCGGAGCGATGAGGGCACAGAGATCCTCAGCGCAGGCCACGGTTCGAACGACCGGGATGCCGAGCTCTCCCGCCACTTCCGGTACGACAAGCGGCAAGTCGACGTTGTCGACTACATGGACGAGGTCGGGCCGATCCTCCAGGAGCGCCCGTCGGACCTCAGCTACGACCATCGGATCCCGACGAGCCGCAGCCTCAAGGGACCAGAGTCCGCCGCCTGGCGGCTCCCGACGAAGGAAGCGACGACGCAGCAGTCCTCTCCCGTCCCGGCCTGCGACCCCGTCCGTCGCGTCGCGGGCTCTGCACCGCCCCATCCCGTCCGGTGACGGCTCCACCACGACGACATGCCAGCCCCGCCGCACGAGTTCCGTGGCATATCCGTGGGCGATCAGCGGCGTGCCAGTGAACTCGGCAGGCGGGAAGCCGTGCACAACCAACCAGATCGACGGTGGCTGCCGTCGCGACCGGTCGAACTCCGTCATGCCTAGCCACCGCTCCGATGTCTCGCTTGCACCAGCGCTTCCCCAA
This sequence comes from Aciditerrimonas ferrireducens, assembly GCF_023130475.1. Lineage (GTDB taxonomy): Bacteria > Actinomycetota > Acidimicrobiia > Acidimicrobiales > UBA8190 > Aciditerrimonas > Aciditerrimonas ferrireducens. The sequence continues at coordinate 200,858 of NZ_JAKHEX010000001.1, read as the reverse complement.
CCGCGGCGGATAGGCGAGCCTTGAAGGCAGTCACGTCTCCCCAGTGGTCCTTCGCCCAGCTCGATCCTGCAGCTCCGAGCTTCCTCGCCAGCTCGGGCTGCTCCATCACCCATCGGCAAGCCTCGAGCTCCTCACCTCGCCACCACGTGACGATCCCACCCAGCGACCGTTCGAGATGGGACGCCTCCAGCGAGCCAGTTGGTGCGACAACGGGCACACCCAGCCGCTGGCTCTCGAGTGCTGTCCGTCCCACCACCGTCCCGGACCTCCCGATCACCACGCAGCTGGCATGAGCAAGCAACCGCTGGACGTCCGCACGATTCCCTACCGGGGGCAACGGTCGGGCTCGACCCTGCTGAAGGATCTCGACCTCTCCCGACCCTCCGAGCATCACGACGCGCAGGTCTGGGAGACCCGCCGAAAGCCATTCGGCCCCCTCTCGCAGCTCCTCGGCGTCCCCGAACTGCGCCAGCTCGAGCATCCCCTCGAAGAGGATGCCAGGCCCGAACTCGCCATCGGCGAACACTGCATAGGGTTTCCCTGCCAGCTCGTGAAATGGTTCAGCGAGGACGAAGGAGTTCACGCTCAAGAAGCCACCCACCTCGACCGTTACGGCGTTCTCGAACGCGGCCAATCGTTCGGCCTCTCGCGGACTCAACGCCCAGAACGTCTCGATCTCCCGTGACAGGGATCGGCACCAGTCAGGGATCGGACTGCCTCCAATGAGCGGCATGGCAACTCGCGCTTCTGCTGTCTTGATCGCGTCGCGTACCAACTCCGTCAACAGCGGCTCGACCGCGGAGACCCCGGCCGTTGGGTCGCCAACCAGCAGCACGAGCGAAGGCGGCCCGTCCTCAAGCCGGTCCCTTGCCGTCCGCCACGCATTGGCGAGAGAGCCGGCCAGCCCAGCGAACGCATCATCGCTCAACCCCACGGGACCCCCTCGTCCGAGTCTCCGGAACATCCCCTCCTCGTCGCTCGTCTCGTCTCGCCTCTCTACCCATTCGCGGATCGGAGAAGGCTGTGCTGCGCCCGCTCCACGCAGGAGCGTGACGAGCAGGTGCCAGACTTGCTCGTTTTGCGGCAAGCCTGCGAGATCCGTGACTACCACGGCACCGTCTGGTTCTCCCGACCGACCCGGACCGAGAAGCGACCAGACCTCCACGTCCGCGTCCAGCGTCAGGCTCCCCACGATCATGCGGACGACGTCGGGCTCGAGCGGCTCGGTTCCCCAGTGGCTCGTGACGACCACGACGCGGGAACACGGCTCCAGACTCTCCGACACCGCCACTCCTGCACTCATTTCTCGCCTGGAGCTTCGACTTCCTCGGAATCGAGAGGCCGGTCGACGTCGGCTCGGGCAACCGCCCGTTCCGGGACGTATGGAGCCAACCTAGCCAGCTCCGCTTGGACGGCCCGACCGAGCTGCTCGATCAAGCCCTCGAGTTCGTCGACCTGCCGGGCCAACAGGTCGCAAGTCTGGACAAGATTCGCCCGAAAGGCCTCTTCCTGGTCGAAGTATTGCGAGAGGATTCGTCCGACCTCCGTCGCCAGCAGCCTTGAGAGCACTCGGCGCCAACGAGGGACGTTCTCAACGGGACGCGGACCGGGTAGCCGCCAGTGCTGGTGCAGGTACTGCAGCGAGGGGCTCAGGGCAAGCGCGACACGGGTGGTCGGGCCCGGCAAGGGCTTGGGCCGCCAGCGACGACCTTGCCGTTCCCGATGGCCTCGGTACTCGTCGAGTGCTGCTCGAGCCTCTTGAGCAGTCTGCTCCATTGCTCTTCCTCCTCCGAGCGGGCTAGGACGTAGCTGAGATCGAATCGAGAAAGGACCGGGTGGTAGAGGGGATCGGGTTGCAGCACCCTTTCCCCCCAACGCTCGGCGAAACGGGCGAGATCCTCTTCGGCACCGCCAAGGCCCCGGCTCGAGGACTCGACGTGGACGAGCCGCGCCTCGGGAACACAAAGGATTCGGTAGCCAAGGGAAGCGATGCGAAGGCAGTAGTCCACGTCATTGAATCCCACCGCAAGGCTCTCGTCCAACCCACCAGCCTCTTCGAAGACGGACCGGCGCGTCAGAAGGCACGCTCCAGTAACCGCGCTCCAGTTTCGGATCGCGACACCATAACCCAGGTAACCGGGTTGATCAGCTGGCAACCCTCGAAGCACATGTCCCGCAAGTCCGTTCACGCCCAGAACCATGCCGACGTGCTGGAGCCGGCCATCCGGGTAGCACAATTTCGCACCGACAGCCCCAATCTCGGGACGCTGGGCGTGGCCGAGCATCTCGGCCAACCACCCTTGGCTGGCCTCGATGATGTCGTTGTTCAAGAACAGCAAGAAGGACCCGGCTGCCTCCTTCGCCCCGAGGTTCACGAGACGTGACCAGTTGAACACACCGGGGTCGCGCACGGCGCGGATCCGAGGGTCCGAAGTGAGTCGCCGGAGGAGCGCCTCCGTCTCGGGCTCGCTCGACCCGTTGTCGACCAAAACTACCTCGAGCGGTTCGTGGCCCGCACGAGCCACGGTGTGTTCGATGCAACGCTGCAGGAGGGCAGCGCGGTCCCGAAAGGGAACGATCACCGAAACCAGCGGTCGGCCTTGGACGGCCGGTTTCACCCGATAAATTCCGGGGTACTTGGGATGGGGTACGACCTCGCCGGTCACACCACGGCGCCGTAGCGTGTCCTCCAGTGCTCGTTTCCCCGCCACGTATGCCCACGGTTTTGCTTCGGCGCTGAGCGCCGCTGATCCGGGGATCGCTCGCCAGTGATAGAGCACGCGAGAAATGTGTCTGATCTTGCGACATTTCTCGGAAACTCGCAACCAAAGATCGTAATCCTGACTCCCGTCGAACTCACTCCTTAGCCCTCCAACCTCCTCGACCAGCGATCGTCGGGCTACGACGAGATGCGAGAAGTAGCACATGGAGAGGAGCAGCTCAGGCGCCCAATCGGGCTTAAACTGGGGACCGAACCGTCGGCCAACACGATCGATCTTGTCATCGTCAGTATAGACGAGGTCGACCTCGTCGTCGGCAGCGATCGCCTCGGCCACCACCTCGAGCGCCTCAGGCGCGAGCTCATCGTCTTGGTCCAGAAAAGCAACCCAACTACCGGACGCCAGAGTGAGCGCAGTGTTCGTTGCAGTTGAGATCCCTTGGTTCTTCGCGATGGCCGTCCACCGAACGCGGCCAGGATGACGCTGCTGAAAGCGCTCCAGAAAGTCAGTGAGCTCGTCGGAGTTCGATCCATCGTCACAGCAACAGAGCTCCCAGCCCCCGTAGGTTTGCGCCTCGACGGAGCCGAGGGCCCGCTCGAGGAGGTCGAGGTCAGGGTGGTAGAGGGGGACGACCACCGAAATCGTTGGCGCATGATCGACGGAGGGCAACGCCAGCGTTTTTTCGGCCCGCCCTGCCCGAGTTCCCTCCTGCAGGACCCAGAGGGCGTAGCGCTCGTGGTCGCTAAGGGCATCGGGTCCCCACGCAGCGGTCTTCGGATGGGCCCTTCCCTCGGTCTTCGCGGAGATAGCTGCAAGTTCCTCCAATGCGGCCCAAAGCACCGCTGACTGCCGGCCTCGCAGCTCTGCGAACTCCCACGCTTCAACGAGGTCCCTGACAACATCGTCGGCTCGACTGTCGTCCTCCGCGTCCTCGGCGGCTGTCACGCAACCCTCCCTCCGCACCGTCTGCCCACTACTTGAAGGATCCCCGAGTGGTGAACGACCTTGCCAACCAGGGAGATGGTGCTGCTCTCCCTCGATCCTCTGACGCAGGTGCCGGCTCGGAAGACGACCTTCGGGGGTGAGGCCGGACCAGCGACACACTGCAGCACCCGAGACTATCCTGATCGCTTGTGCGCTGGGACCCAGTGGTGCGGTCCGGCTCAGGCTGGTGGCCACGAGGACGGTGCCTCTTCGTCACACTGCTGATCGTTGTGCTCAGCGTCGGCCTGTCCAGGACTAGGCCTTCGGTCACAAATGTCTTGTCGACGCGCCACGACGTCGACCTCGCGAGTGCTTCCATGTCGGATTCGCTCGGGCCGCTCACGAATGACGTCCAGCAGCTCGGCGAGGCCCTCCACCGCTCGGGCCTGGCACTGGCCGCCGACCGCGGCCGGGTCGAGCACCTCGAAGCCGACCTGGCCGACCAGCGGGCCGAACTGGGCCGTCTCAAAGACCGGCTCGCAGCCACCCGCGCCCAGCTCCGCCAGGTAGCGGTCAGGGCCTACGTCACCGGAGCGGGCAGTGCCGGCAGCTTCGGGCCGGTCACCGCACTGCTGGCGAACTCCGAGCTCCAGGCCGCGGCCCGCAGCGAGTACCAGGACCTGGTCGACGGCGACCTGGCCACCGCCGTCGCCCGCTGGCGGGTCGCGCAAGTCGCCGTCGAGCGCCACGAGGCCCGCCTGGACGCCCTCCTGGCAAGCGCCCAGGCGGCCCAAGCGCAGGCCACGGCCCAGGACCAGCAGCTGACGAGCCAGCTCTCCCAGGAGCGCACCCTCTTGGCCCAGGTCCAAGCGGCCGAGGAGGCCGCGGCCCAGCAAGCCGCAGCCCAACAGGCCGCGGCCGCCAGGGCCGCAACCCCGCAGGCTTCGGCACCGAGCCCCCAGCCGACCGGCCAGGGGGCCCCGTTGGCGGTCAGCGCCCAGCTCGTGAGCCCTCCCTCACCGACTCCGCCTGCGCCGACGTCCAGCACCAGCGACCCCTCGTCGGCCACTGGCAGCGGGCCGAGCAGCCTGGCCGAGGACTTGGCGAGGCTCCGGGCGTGCGAGTCGGGCGACGACTACACGGCGAACACGGGCAACGGCTACTACGGCGCCTACCAGTTCTCCCTCCAGACCTGGCAGGCCCTTGGCTACAGCGGTCTCCCCAGTGCCGCCCCTCCCGCCGAGCAGGACCAGGCGGCCGCCAGGTTGGCCGAGACCGCGGGTTGGGGGCAGTGGCCAGTGTGCTCCGCCCTCCTCGGGCTGCAGGGCCGGGCCAGCCCACCGGGCGGTTAGGACGCGTTTCGGCGGCTCGCCTGGCGCCTCGTCTTCGTTGGCGCGTCGAGCAGCTCGGGCCGCTCGGCCAGTCGCCAGAGGTACCAGGAGGCGACCGAGCGGTAGGGCCGCCAGCGTTCCCCGGCCTCGGCCAGCTCGGCCGCCGTCGCCGGCCTGGCCGCCGGACCCCCGCGCAGGACCCCCAGGCCCCGCCGCAGGCCGTAGTCGTCGGTCGCCAGGACGTCCAGCCGCCCGAGACCGAAGAGCAGGACCATCTCGGCGGTCCAGCGACCCACCCCCCGGAAGCCGCAGAGGTGTTCGATCACCGCCTGGTCGGCCATGGTCCGCAGCTCGGCCATGGCGAGCAGCGCCCCCGATCGGGCAGCCTCGGCCAACCCCCCGAGGGCGGCCCGCTTGGCCCCGGAGAGGCCGACGCCGGCAAGCCGGTCCTCGGCAACCCGCAGGTACCGCTCCGCGGGCGAACCGGTCTCGACTGCCCCGAGGGCAGCCTCCAGGCGGGCCCGCACCGCCCGCACCGCCGGCCCGGCCAGCTGCTGGGCCACCACGGCCCGGGCCAGCGCCGACCAGGTGTCCTGAGCCCCGTCGGGCACCCACTGGCAGGGGCCCACCGCGGCCATGAGCCGGCCGAGGGCCGGATCGGCGGCCCCCAGCCGCTCCCGAGCGCTCGCCAGCACCCTCCGCCACGCCTCCGGGTCGCCCAGGGCTGCGGCCCCGGCCTCGAGTGCCAGCAGGCGTGCCTTCAGGTGCACCCCGCCGGGCCCCGAATAGCCCCCGAGCTGGCCGTCGCTCCGGAGCACCCGGTGGCAGGGCACGAGCACCGGCCAGGGGTTGGCGGCCAGGGCCCGTCCCACGGCACGGGCCGCCCCCGGCGCACCGATCGCCGCCGCCACCTTTCCGTAGCTGGCGGTCGTCCCGGCAGGAACCTGCCCCAAGGCTCGGAGCACCCGCTCGGTGAACAGGCTGACGACCGTCCAGTCCAGCGGCGGGTCCTCCGTCCGGGGCGTCGCGCCGTCCAGCTGGGCGGCGACGGCAGCGGCGGCCGGCTCGACCCAGCTCGGGACGATCCTCCGGTCGAACGCCACCACTCCGGCGTCCCCGGCTCGGCCTCCCCGGCCGGGTCGCCCGGGGTCACTCGGCGTTCCAGTGCCTCCCCCGACCCGCTCGGACCCGAGGACCACGCCCTGCAGCCCCCGGTCCCCCACCAGCAGGACCCCGGGCCCCACACTGGTCTCGAAGGGCCAACGCCTTAGCATCGGAGATCACCTGTGGTCATCCTCCGGGCTCGAACGCTCAGCACCGGCCTCATCGATTCCTGGCCGCGAAGCCGTTCCGCACCTTACTGCCACGCCACTCGTTGTCGATGAGACTAACATCACCGTGACACCCACGAATGGGTCCGAGGTGCCAGCACGAGCAGACGCGGCCCGCACAGAGCGGCAGGGACGGAGAGCGGCGAGCATGGTCCTCATTGCGAGTCCAACCGGTCAGGCCGGTCGCAACGACGCCGACGACCCAGACCTCGCTGATCGACTGCTCATCGAAGCCCATCGAGCTGGAGACCCCTCTGCTCTGGGAGACCTGGTTCGACGGCACTACAGCAGTCTCTACCACCAGGCCCGGCGCCTTCTCCTTGGGCGCGAGGAAGCCGAGGACGCTGTCCAGGAAACCTTTCTCCGCGCTCTCCGGGCCCTCGATCACTTCGGCCAGGACGGCACGTGGCGCCTTGGCGCATGGCTGCACCGAATTCTGGTCCACGTCTGCAACGACATGGCCATGCAGCGCGCAAGGAACACCTCGTGGAGCACAAATCATTCTCTTCTCGATCAACCCGCTTCCCTCACCGACCCCAGCGAGTCCGTTGGCGACCCGGTCAAGCTGGCGATGGTTCGCGAGGCGCTCGCGACCCTGCCGGAAGCCCAGCGGCTGGCCTTCCAACTGAGAGCGCTCGATGACCTCTCGTACCGTGCCATCGCCAACCGACTCGGCATCTCGGAGGACAACGCCCGTACGAGGGTGCAACGAGCCCGGAACAACCTGCGTCGTCGACTCGGTCATGTCGGAGCCCTCGGAACGCTCGTTCTGACAGCGCCACGCCGAGCAGGCGGTCTGCTTCTGCGAGCGCTCCACCTGCTTCACCGACCCCCGAGCGGGTGCCCCGGTGGGAGTCCTGGAGGCCGCTCGTCCGTAGTAGCGGGACATGTCGTGGCGCAGTCGGCCTCATGCGTTGGTGGGGGACAAGCTTCACTGGTCGGCACCGCAGCTCCGATCGCCTCGAACGCCAGTGCAGGCTGGTCACCGTTCATTGCCCAGGTCATGGCCTCGCCGACTGTGCAGTCCGCAGTCGGCGCCCTCTCGGCCGCAACCCCGGGGAAGGGCTCCTTGCTGGTCGGACTCGCCGCAACCCTTGCCTCGGCCTCCGTCCTCGTCATGCCCGCACGCCCGGCACGGCCCGCTCGCTCTACCGAGGGATCTCGAGCACCAGTGTCGTCACGGCCTGTGGTCACTGGATCCGAGGACCCTTCGCTGCACGCCACACCGCCCTCGCCAGGCAGCTCGTCGTCGGGGAACCCATCACCGAATGACAATCCCCTGATCTCCCCGGGATCGCCCTCGGGAGGACAACAGTCGTCGTCCGCAAGCGGGAGCGCTCTGGCCAGCTCGTCGACTCAGTGGCTCAGCGATGCACCAGCGTGGGTTCTGCTTGCTGCCGAAGGGACCGGCACTAATTCCACGACGTCACCGTCGACCGCCCAGACCCTCGGGTCAAGCAACCAGGCCAACGGCCTTCGGGCCCACCAGGCCACAGCCGGGGAACGCCAAGTCGCGGACACAACGACCTCGGGAACGAGCGCATCGGCTGCTTCGGCCGGATCCGGGACCACTGCTCCTCCGGCACCCGAGACCGGGGGCAGGGCGACGTCAGACGCTCTGCCTCCGGGTCGCTGCGGTGACGTCCCCGGATTCACCCTCGCCACCACCCCAACGGTCACACCGGCGATCCAATCCGGCGAACTCGACGAGTGGGTGCAGACCACCCCGGCCAATCTCACGTCGGTCGGCACCCAACCGACGTTCTCGACTGTCGGCTGGTTCGGCACCTCACCGACTTTGAGTGCAGTAAGCAATACGCTAATCGTCGACGCAGGAACGTGCTTTCGCCAGGGAGGCGGTCTCTTGGCGGTCGACCTCACTGGACCCGATGGCGACGTCGTCCAGCTTGTTGGGACCCTGGTTGGGACCGTCGGGAACGATTCGACAACCCCTCCTAGTGAACCCGGTACCCCTGCTCTCCAAGGAACGTTCCTGTTCCGAGGCTCTGTCGTCCAAGTCGGGGGTACGTTCGTGACCGGGCAGCCTTCTTTGCCCTGGGATCTCAGCCCGTCATTTGTCGCCCAACTGAGCCTTCGAGAACCGGCCAACACCGCTCGGCTCACGATCGTGTTCGTCCAGAACCAATCCTCTGGCGTCGCTTCCGACGTTTCGACCACCTTGAGCACCAGCACCACCTCGAGCACCAGCACCACCTCGAGCACCAGCACCACCTCGAGCACCAGCACCACCTCGAGCACCAGCACCACCTCGAGCACCAGCACCACCTTGAGCACCAGCACCACCTTGAGCACCAGCACCACCTTGAGCACCAGCACCACCTCGAGCACCAGCACCACCTCGAGCACCAGCACCACCTCGAGCACCAGCACCCACCTGGCTTCGAACAGCCCCTGACCCCCGCCCAGCGCCCCGCTGCGCACCGGGCTCGCTACCCTCCCAAGCATGGACGTGCCGCTCCGCAGCGTCGTCGAGGGGTACCTCCAGCACCTGACGGACGCCGACCTGGCCCTGCTGGCCGAGACCCGAGCCCTGGCCGGGACCGGGTCGAAGGACGTCGGCAGCCTCCGCCGGGTCCTGCGTCAGGAACCCAGGCGGCTCCTCGAGGCCCTCGGGGACCCCTCGCTCGCCCAGCTGGTCCTCGGTCCCCAGCCGGCTACGCCCGAGGACGGTCCGCCGGCGTCGCGCCCTGGCGACCCCCCCGGCCAGGCCCTGCCCCTCGGGGCCGAGCCTTTCGCTGCCTGCTCGCCCTTCGCGGTCTTCGCGGTGGCCCTCGAGCAGGTGGCGCAGAGCCTCCAACGGGCCAGCTTCACCTGGGAATGGCTGGGCCCCCGCCACCGTGCCCCGGTCTTCGATGTCGAGCCCCTCCGTCAGCTCCTGGCCGACCCCGCCCACCGACTCTTCTTGGCCGAGCTCCTGGCGTCCTACACCCACGTCGCCAGTGGCGCCGTCTGGGTGGCCACCCGCCGGGGCCTCCGCCGCCGCCGCTTCTCCGAGCTCGACCCGGTGCGGATGGCCGAGCTCGTGGCCCTGGCCCCGCCGGCTGAGCGTCCCGGGGTGCTCAGACGCCTCGGCGACCTGGCCCTCTTCTCCACCGGGGTCTTCCCCGACGCCGTCGCCCGCCGGGGCTTCTCGCCCCTCGACGCCGAGCGCCTGGCCCGCCTGACCGGAGCCCGGCTCGGCGACACCGCCAACGCCCCCACCTTGGCCGGCCTGCCGGGCATGGGCGACGCCAGCGCCGTGGCCCTCCTCGAGGAGATCGGCCGCCGCGCCTACCGGGCGGCCCTGGCGAGCGTGCCGGAGCCCCTCACCCGCTCACTGCGGGTCCTCGCCACCGTGGCCGACCGCTTCGACGACGCCCGCCGGGTGCTGGCCACGGTCACCGACCGCTACCTCTTCCCGCACCGGGATCGCTGGTTCGGTCTGGCGGGCTGAGCCACCCCGCACGAGGAGGGCCAAGAGGGCCAGGGCCACCAGCACCACGAGCCCGGCCCCCACCGGCCGGACCGCCCCCGAGAGCCAGGCCACTAGGGTCGACTGGACCCGCTCGACCGCCCGGACCAGCCCCGGCACGGTCCGCCCGTCGGCCTCGAAGCTCGCCCAGTAGTAGACGAGGTAGGCGCCGACCGCCACCAGCACCACCCCCACCAGCCGCTGCAGCAGGGGCCCGAGCCGCCGGACCCGCCGCAGGGTCGGGGCACCCAGGTGGGCCACCACCAACGCGGCGACCGCCAGCAGCAGGCCCATGCCGAGGGCGTAGGCCAGGAAGTCGGCCACCCCCTGGGCCACGCCCCGCTGGGCCACCGTGCCGGTCACCCCGGCCACGAACACCGGCAAGGCGCAGGAGAGGGAGGCCACGGCGTAGGCAACCCCGAAGAGCACCATCTGGGACCACCGGCCCCGGGCCCGGCCGACCGGCACCACCGGCACGGTCACCTTGAGGGGCCGGCCCGCGGCGGTCAGGGCCCCGACGGCCACGAGCAGCAGGCCGAAGGGGATCATGGCCCAGGGCACCCAGCCCAGCACCACGTGGACCCCCCCGGCGACCAGGGCTCCGAGGGGCAGGAGGACCGCCAGGAAACCCAGGGTCACCGCCGCCCCGGCGGCCAGGGCCCGGCCGGTTCGGGCCGTCCAGGTCCCGCCGGCCCCACCGTCCACGAACCCGGTCAGGTAGGCGGGGAGCAGCGGGAAGCCGCAGGGGTTCAAAGCGGCTACCAGCCCCAGGCTGAAGGCGTAGAGCAGCGACGCGCTCATCGCCCCGCGCCCCTCCCCCGCTGCACACCACTGTCCGGGGAGCAGGGGGCCGGCCAGCACCGCTTCAGCACGGCCGGGACCTCCATGGACAGGCCTCCTGCGGGTCGACGAGAGCTCGGTGACGGCCGCCCCCCACTATGGGGGTCGGTCACCGAGATGGTCAAGCTGCCCCGAACCCCGGCTCCCGCCGGTCCCCACCCCCGCGGGCTAGCCTCGGTCCCAGGGGCACCCCGGCAACCCGGCCGCCGGGGGCCGAGGATGCCGAGGGGGAGGGGGTGGGCCATGGTGATCGCCCCGGACCAGGTCGCCGACCCGCTAGCCGGCTTTCCGGTCCAAGAGCTCCTGGAGGACTTCGCGACCTGCTGCCGTTCCCGGGCGCTCGACGACCGGGAGATCCTGCTCCAGAAGCAGAGCAAGGTCTTCTTCCAGATCTCCGGGGCCGGCCACGAGGTCCTCCTGACCGCCGTGGCCCGGGCGCTCCGACCCGGCTCGGACTGGTTCTTCCCCTACTACCGCGACCGGGCGCTCGTGCTGGCCCTCGGGGTCAGCCCGCTCGACCTGCTCCTCCAGGCGGTCGGCTCCGCCCTCGACCCGGCCTCGGGGGGCCGGCAGATGCCCTGCCACTTCGGGGACCGGGCCCGCCACATCGTCAGCCAGTCGAGCCCGACCGGCAGCCAGTGCCTGCCGGCCGTCGGCTGCGCCGAGGCCGGCCGCTACCTCGTCCGGCGACCCGAGCTCCTCGCCGCCGGCCTCCACGCCGCCGGGGACGAGGTCGTCTACGTGTCCCTCGGCGACGGGGCCACCTCCGAAGGCGAGTTCTGGGAGAGCCTGAACACCGCCTGCCGGCTCCATCTCCCCGTCCTCTACCTCGTCGCCGACAACGGCTACGCCATCTCGGTCCGGGCCGCGGATCAGGCCCCGGCCCCGATCTCCGAGCTCGTCCAAGGCTTCCGGGGCCTGGCCGTCAGCCGCTGCGACGGCTGGGACTACGCCGAGTGCCGTCGGACCGCGGCCCAGGCCGTCGCCCGGGTCAGGGCCGGGGAAGGGCCGGGCCTCATCCACGCCCGGGTGACCCGCCCCTACTCCCACTCCTCGGCCGACAGCCAAGCCAAGTACCGCCCGGGGGCCGAGCTGGCCGAGGAGGCCCGCCACGACCCCATCGAGTGCTTCGCCGCCGCCCTCCTCGCTGCCGGCCTGGCCAACGCCGAGCAGCTCGACGCCATCCGCCGCCAGGCACGGGCAGAGGTGGCAGCCGCAGCCGACGCGGCCCTCGCCGCCCCGCGGCCGGACCCGGCGCGAGTCCACCTCCATCTCTTCGCCGAGGGCTCCTCGCCGAGGGCCCCCTCGGCTTCCCCCGTCCCAGCGCCCGCCGCGCCCCCCACAGGCGAGGGCACCGAGCCCCTGGTCCTCGCCGAGGCCATCCGGGCCACCCTCTTCGAGCGCATGGCCGCCGACGAGCGCATCGTGGTCTTCGGGGAGGACGTGGCCGACGCCGACGAGGGCCTCCTGGCGGAGGTCGAGGGCAAGGGCGGGGTCTTCGGGGTCACCCGGGGACTCCAGCGCCGCTTCGGCTCGGCCCGCTGCTACAACACGCCCCTCGCCGAGGCCAACATCGTCGGCCGGGCGGTCGGCCAGGCCCTGCGGGGCCTGCGCCCGGTCGCCGAGATCCAGTTCTTCGACTACCTCTGGCCGGCCATGCAGCAGCTCCGCTCCGAGCTCGCCACCCTCCGGTGGCGCTCCAACGGCGCCTTCGCCTGCCCGGCCGTCATCCGGGTGCCCATCGGCGGCTACTTGAAGGGCGGGGCCATCTGGCACTCCCAAAGCGGCGAGGCGATCCTGGCCCACGTCCCGGGCCTCCGCATCGCCTTCCCTTCCCGGGCCGCTGACGCCGTCGGTCTGCTCCGCAGCGCCCTGACCGGCGAGGACCCCGTGCTCTTCCTCGAGCACAAGCACCTCTACCGCCAGCGGGACTGCGCCGATCCCTTCCCCGAGGCCTCCTGGCAGCTGCCCTTCGGGCAGGCCGCCGTCGTCCGGCCCGGCCAGGACCTCACCATCGTCACCTGGGGGGCCACCGTCCGGCTCTGCCTGGAGGCCGCCCGCCGCCTGGAAGCCGCCGACGAGGCCGACGTGGAGGTCATCGACCTGCGGACCCTCGTGCCCTGGGACCGGGAGCTCGTCGCCGACTCCGTCCGCCGCACCGGCCGGCTCCTCGTCGTCCACGAGGACGTCCTCACCTGCGGATTTGGGGCCGAGGTGGCGGCCTTCGCCGCTCAGGAGTGCTTCTGGTCCCTCGACGCCCCCGTCCGTCGGGTCACCGCCCCTGACCTCTGGGTGCCCTACGCCCCCGAGCTCGAGGCCACCGTCCTCCCGCAGGTGGAGGACATCGTGACGGGAGCCCGGGCCGTCCTGGCCGCCTGAGCGGATCAAGACGGCCCGGCCCCCCAGCCCCCCGATCCCCCGGGGCCGACCCGGTGCTCAGTGGTCCCCGCGCTGCGAGGCGCCGTCGCCCTGGCCCGCCCCGTGGCCCGACTGAGCGGCCGAGCCCGGGGCGCTTGTCCCCGGCTCGCCCGCCGAGCCAGCCGATCCCCCAGCTGACCCGTCGCCGTTCACATTGCCGCTCGGCGCTCCACCGCTGGTCGTCACACCACCTCGCCCGTCAGCTCCCTGCCCGGCGCCCGCCGAGGCGTTCTGGCTCAGCTGGCCGTCGCCGTTCGGCTGGTTGCCGTGCGCCTGACCCTCGCCAGCGCCAGGAGGCGTCGATGCCGGCTGGCCCTGATCGGTCCCGTCAGTTGCGTGCCCACCGGACTGGCCCCGATCCGAGGACTGGCCCTGGTCATGGCTGGTCGAGGGGCCGCTCGACGCAGCGTTGCCGGCCCCACGGTCCTCACCCGGGTGGGTGGCCACGACGGCCTCGCAGTAGTCCGTCACGCTCTCGCCCTGGGCGGCGGCCGCCTGCGCCAGGTTGGCGAAGGGCACCGGCTCGCTGCTCCCCGTGCTGGTCGTGCTCGATCCCCCGGCGCTCGTCCCCGTGCTCGTCGACGAGCTCGCACTGCCCGACGAGCCGGTGCTGCCCGAGGACCCGTGACTAGCGAGGTAGGCGGTGCACAGGCCAAAGGTCGAGGGACCACCGATGGTCGGACCCACACCGCCGCCGACAGTCCCACCCGAGCTCGAGGCTCCGCTGGTCGTGCCCGTCGACGTCGCGCCAGTGCTGGTACTGCCCGTGGCGCCCGATCCCGTGCCGGTACCGCTGCTGCTGCCCGTCCCTGTGGAACCGCTCCCCGTGGGTCCGGTCCCTTCGGTCCCCGATCCGCTGCTGGTTCCACCCGAGCTGCTCCCGGTCCCGCTCGGCAAGCTCAGCCCGATCACCTTGCCGGCGCTGGCCGCCGCCTGCTGCAGGGGTCCGGGCAGGGCGCCGGCGGCCGCCGCGGCGCCGCCGGCCACGACCGCGGTGCCGAGGGCAGCGGCCGCCGCCTTCATGGTGAGGAGCTTCCCGAGCATCGTCTTCCTCCCGCTCGTCGCGGCCGTCCTGGCCGCCTGGGTGCCGACCGATGCCCCTCCCGCCGCCTTCAGGGTCGCCACCATGGCCGAGACCACCTGGTGCTGGCTGGCCAGTTCGGCAGCCTGTCCCGGGGCCTTGGCCGCTTGGACCGTGGCCGCCAGGTGTCGGAGGCCCGGCGGTGCGTCCTCCGGTTGCAGCCGGCCCTCCAACAGGGCCTCGATCGTGGCGTCGTTCAGCGGCGGGAAAGCCATCGCACCAGGGAGATCGCTCCAGCCGGCCATCGCGTTACCGTCCTCACGCCTCTTGCGCCTCCAGGGAGCCGGTCGGCCCGAGGGCCCGGGCGAGCTTCCGCAGGGCCCGGTGCTGAAGGACCCGGATCGCCCCGGGCGAGCGGCCGGTCAGGGCGGCCACTTGCTCCACGCTCAGCCCGGCCACCACCCGCAGCACCACCACCTCCGCAACCTCCTCGCTCAGGTGCTCCGTGAGCGCGGCCACTGCCCGCTGGGCGTCGAGCTCCCCGGCCACCAGGTCCCCGGGGTCCTGCCCCGGGTCGAGCACCAGGGTTCCCGGCTCGTCGCGCGCCGGCCACGGCTCGCTCCGCGGCCGGCGCAGCGCGGCGCGCTGCTCGTCCACGAGCTTCCGGCGGGCGATGGCGAAGAGCCAGGCCCGGAACTCGCTCACCCCGCCCTCGAAGCGGGGAAGCCCCCGAGCGACGGCCAGCCAGGTCTCCTGGGCCAGGTCCTCGGCACCCCCAGGGGACCGCCAGCGCAGGTAGCGGAGGAGGGGCGGCTGGAAGGCCTGGTAGAGGGCGTTGACGCCTGCCTCGTCGCCCTCGCGGGCCGCATCCAGGGCAGCCTCGAGGCCTTCGTCGCCCACCTCGCCTCTATCGGCCAGAACGGGCTGCCGATAGAGCCCAGTGTCACCCCAGTGTCACCGGTGGGCCCGGAAGCCGACAGGGCTGAGGCGACGGTCACCGGACCTCCGTCGGCCCCTCGGCACGGTCGAGCCATCTTCCTCACACAGTTCCAACAACACCCAGGGCAGCGCCGATGACGCTGTCATCGATCCAGCTCCTGCGGTTGCACACAAACTCCACAACGCCGGTCCCAAGCGCAGTCCCCCCGCCCGTTGTGTTACAGCTCTAGTCGAAAGAACTTCGTCAGCGTAATATTGAGGGTATGGCGATGCACGACCCGACCACCAGCCCCAGCGGGACCCCCTTCAGCACCGAGGCCCGTCGCCGGCGCTACGACAGCCAGCGCTACCGGGGCGCGGTCGGACGGAACTGGTACGACTGCGACCCGACCCTGCAGTTCCTCATGGCCCAGTACCTCCAGCCGGCGCAGCTGGCCTGGGCCGAGCCCCGGCTGCGGGAGCTCGGCGGGCTGATGGGCGGCCCGATCGCCGCCCGGGCGGAGGAGACCGACCGGAACCCGCCGCAGCTGCGGCGCTACGACCGCTGGGGCCACGACGTGAGCGAGGTGGTCCTGCCGCCGAGCTTCCTGGCGAACCGGGCCGACCTCCACCGCCTGAACTTCACCTCGCCGGCCTTCGCCGCCGAGGCCGCCCAGGCAGGGGTCGACCCCGAGCCCTTGGCGGCGGCCTGGACCTACCTCCTGAACCAGGCCGAGATCGGCATGACCTGCGCGCTCGGCACCGGGGGCGACATGGTCCTGCGCATGGCCGAGGCCTACGCCCCGCCCGAGGTCCGGGCGAGGGTGGCCGAGCTGTTCCCCCACGGGGGCTTCTCCGGCGAGGCGGCGCAGATGTTCACCGAGCGGACCGGCGGGTCGGACCTCGGGGAGCTGGAGACGACGGCCACCCCCGACGGCCAGGGCGGCTGGCGGCTCGACGGGGTGAAGTGGTTCGTCTCGAACGTCCAGGCGGGGGCCATGATCGCCCTGGCCAAGGTGGCCGGCGGGCCTGACGGCACCCGGGGGGTCGCCCCCTTCCTCGTCCTCCGCCAGCGCCTGGACGGCACCCCGAACGGGATTCGGATCCGGCGCCTCAAGGACAAGCTGGGGACCCGGGCGGTGCCCTCGGGCGAGGTCGAGCTGGTCGGGGCGGAGGCCTTCCTGCTCGGGCCCGTCCCCGGGGCCGAGGCGGGTGACGCCGGGGCCGAGGGCTCGGCCCGGCGACCCTCGGGCCTGGCCCAGATGATGCGCCTCACGAACGGGGCTCGGCTGGCCATCGCCATGATGGGGGTCGGCTGCGCCCGGCGGGCCCTGGTCGAGGCCCTCTGCTACACCAGCGCCCGGGAGGCCTTCGGCGCGGCTCTCGTCGACCAGCCCCTGGTGCAGCGCAAGCTGGCCGAGCTGGTGGTGGCGGTCGAGGCCGCCCAGGCCCTGACCTTCAGCGGCCTCCTCGGCCCGAAACTGCGCCTGCTCGCCCCCCTGGCGAAGCTCGAGGCGGCACGCCTCGGGGTGACCGCGGCCTCCGACGCCCTGGAGCTCCACGGCGGCAACGGCTACATCGAGGACTGGCCCCTGGCCCGCATCCTGCGGGACGCCCAGGTGAACCCGGTCTGGGAGGGACCCGACAACATCCTCTGCCTGGACGTCCGCCGGGCCATCGAGCGAGAGGACGCCGACCGGCCCCTGCTGGCCTGGGTGACCGAGACCCTGGAGGCGGCGCCGGTTGACCCGGCCCTCCGGCCCGCCCGCGACCTGTTGGCCCAGGGCCTGGCCCGGGCCGAGGCCGCCCTGGCCACCTGGCGACGCCTCGAGGGGCCGGTGGCCGAGGCCCGCCTGTTCCCTCTCGCCACCCTCCTGGCCCGCACCGCGGCCACCGCTGCCTTGGTGGCCCAAGCCACCCTCGAGCTGCAGGGACGGGCCGGGAGCGGGACCCGCAAGGCCCTCGTCGCCCAGCTCTACGCCCGCCGGATGCTCCAGCCGGCCGACCCTCTAGCCGAGCTCGAGCAGGAACCCCTGGAGCTGCTCCACTTCAAGGAGCTGCGAGACGGGGCGTTCCTGGACATCTCCGAGGAGGCCCAGGCGGGCCGGTAGCCTGGGGCCGTGAGCCAGGGTGGGACGGCCTCCCAGGGCTTCGTGCCCCGCCTGGCCGGGCCCGAGGGGGGGACGGCCAGCATCGACCGGCGGGTCATCCAGCTCTTCGCCCTGGTCGGCGAAGCGCTGGCCGGGGCCACCCACGCCCTCTTGGCCGGGGACCGGGAGGCTGCCCGGGCGCTGGCGGCGAACGACGCGGCCATCGACGAGCTCTACCGGGAGGTCGAGCGGACCGCCGCCGAGCTGGCCGAGCACAGCGGCTCCCGAGCCGAGCTCCGCTACCTGGTGGCCGTTCTCCGCATGCTGCCCGAGCTCGAACGCTCCGGCGACCTCGCCGAGCACGTGGCCAGCCGGGCGGTCCGGGGACTCGGGGTGGAGCTCACCCCCCGGGCCCGGGGCATGATCGAGCAGATGGGCGAGGTGGCCTGCCGCATGTGGCAGGCCACGGCCGACGCCTACGCCGATCGGGACGCCACCACCGTCGAG
Source organism: Aciditerrimonas ferrireducens (assembly GCF_023130475.1). Lineage (GTDB taxonomy): Bacteria > Actinomycetota > Acidimicrobiia > Acidimicrobiales > UBA8190 > Aciditerrimonas > Aciditerrimonas ferrireducens. The sequence goes on along the minus strand of NZ_JAKHEX010000001.1, from coordinate 183,286 downwards.
CGGGTCGAACGGCTCGACGACGACCTCGACGAGCTCCACGTCCTGTTGACCGCGGAGATCGCCAGCGGCTCCCTGCCCATCCCGGTGGCCGTCGAAGCCGCCTTGGTGGCCCGGTTCTACGAGCGCCTCGGGGACCACGCCGTGAACCTGGCCCGCCGAGTGGCCTCCTTGGGTCCTGCTCACCGAAGCGACCAGCCCCCAGGCGTCCCGAGCTGAATCCACCGCGCCGCAGGGCCTCCGCCCGACCGGGGCCCACGACGACCGGCCCGCACCACGACCGGGCCCCAGCGTGCCGGGGTCCTCAGGCCAACGATTCGGCGATCTGGACGGCGTTGAGGGCCGCGCCCTTGCGGAGGTTGTCCCCCGAAAGGAAGAAGGTGAGACCGTGGGGCACCGTCGGGTCCCGCCGGATCCGCCCGACCAGGCTCAGGTCGCCGCCGGTGGCCTCCAGTGGGGTGGGCAGGTCGACCACCCGGCAGCCCGGGGCGCTGGCCAGCAGCTCGGCGGCCTCGTCGGGGGACAGGTCTTGGTCGAACTCGGCCCACAGGGCCAAGGAGTGGCCGGTGAACACCGGCACCCGGACGCAGGTGGCCGACACCGCGAGGTCCGGGATGCCGAGGATCTTGCGGCTCTCGTTGCGCAGCTTCTGCTCCTCGTCGGTCTCGCCCGAGCCGTCGGCCACGAGGGAACCGGCCAGGGCCACGACGTCGTGGGCGATCGGCGCGGGGAACTTCACGGCCGGCGGATAGGCCACGGCCTTCGGGTCGTGCGTGAGGTCAGCAGCGCCCGCCACGGTGGCCTGCAGCTGCCCGGCCAGCTCGTCGACCCCGGCGCGACCGGCCCCGGAGACGGCCTGGTAGGTGGCGGCCCGCAGACGGCGCAGACCGGCTCGCCGGTGCAGCGGCGCGAGGGCCACGACGGCCACCATGGTGGTGCAGTTCGGGTTGGCCACGATGCCCTTCGGTCGGGACCCCAGGGCCTCGGCGTTGACCTCCGGCACCACCAGGGGCACCTCGGGGTCCATGCGCCACGCCGAGGAGTTGTCGATGACCACCGGGCCTTGCGCGGCGATCCGCTCGGCCAGCTGCCGGGAGGTGGAGGCGCCAGCCGACATGAGGACGACGTCGAGCCCCGCATAGGAGGCTTCGTCGGCCACCTCGACCGGGACGTCCCGACCGGCGAAGCGGACCTGACGCCCCGCAGATCGGGCCGAGGCGAAGCAGCGCAGCTCGTCGACCGGGAACCGCCGCTCCTCAAGGATCCGCAGCATGACCCCGCCGACCTGACCCGTGGCCCCAACCACTCCGACGCGCACGGGTCGATTCTACGGGGCGGCCAGCCCCGCCCCTTGACGCTCAGAGCTTGGCCAGCACGTTGCTGCAGGCGCTCACGTCGACCCCGGTCCCCTGCTCGACGTCCAGGGAGGTGAGGACCCCCTCCTCGATGATGGCCGCGTAGCGCTGCGAGCGCAGGCCCAGGCCGGCGACCGCCCCGTCGAGCTCCAGGCCCATGGCCTTCGTGAACTCGGCGTTGCCGTCGGAGAGCATGAGGATCTTGCCCTTGGCCCCTTGGGCCTCGGCCCAGGCGTCCATGACCCAGGGGTCGTTGACCGCCACGCAGGCGATGGTCGAGACCCCCTTGGCCTTCAGCTCGTCGGCCTGCTCGACGTAGCCCGGCAGGTGGATGCGGGAGCAGCCCGGGGTGAAGGCTCCGGGCACGGCGAAGAGCACCACCTTGCCCTGCCCCAGCACCTGCCCGGTCCGCACCGTCTCCGGCCCGTTCTCCCCCATGACCCGGACCTCGACGTCCGGGATCCGCTGACCAACCTGGATCGCCATGGCCGTCACCCTATCGGGACGGGCCGCCGACCACCGCTGGCTCGGTGCCGTCGAGGCCGAAGGCCCGGTGGAGGGCCTGGACGGCCTGCTCGACCTGCTCGGCCCGGACCACGCAGGTGATCCGGATGGTGCTGGTCGAGATCATCTCGATGTTGATGCCCTGCTCGGCCAGGACCTCGAACATGGTGGCCGAGACCCCCGGGTGGCTCCGCATGCCCGCCCCGACAAGGGAGACCTTGGCGATGCCGTCGTCGGCCGCCACCTCCCCGGCGCCGATCTCCCGGGCCATGGCCGAGGCCACCTCCACGGTGCTGGGCACGTCGACCTTGGGCACCGTGAAGGAGATGTCCGTCGTGCCGTGCTGGGAGACGTTCTGCACGATCATGTCGACGTTGATGGACCGATCGGCCAGGGCCCGGAACAAGCGGGCGGCCAGGCCTGGGCGGTCGGGCACGCCGGTCACGGTCACCTTCGCTTCCGAGGTGTCGTGGGCGACGGCGGTGACGACGGCGTTCTCCATGCTGGCATCCTCCTCGACCACCCAGGTTCCCGGCTCCCAGGTGAAGCTCGATCGCACGTGCAGCGGCACCCCGTGGTTCCGGGCGAACTCCACCGACCGCAGCTGCAGCACCCGACCGCCGCTGGCCGCCAGGTCCAGCATCTCCTCGAAGCTGATCCGGGCCAGGCGCCGGGCCGTGGGCACCACGCGGGGGTCGGCGGTGAACACCCCGGTCACGTCCGTGTAGATCTCGCAGACCTCCGCGCCGAGGGCCGCCGCCAGGGCCACGGCCGTGGTGTCCGAGCCGCCCCGCCCCAACGTGGTGACGTCCCGCGCCGTCGAGACCCCCTGGAAGCCCGCCACCACCGGCACCTTGCCGTCCGCCAGGGCCTCCCGCAGGCGGTCCGCCCGGACCTCGAGGATCCGGGCCCGGGTGTGGTCGGTGTCGGTGATGATGCCGGCCTGGCTGCCGGTGAAGGACACGGCGTCGACCCCCAGGCCGGCCAGGGCCATGCAGAGCAGGGCCATGGAGACCCGCTCGCCGGCGGTCAGCAGCATGTCCAGCTCCCTCGCTGGCTGGACCGGGCTCACGTCGTCGGCGAGCCGCAGGAGGTCGTCGGTGGTCTTGCCCATGGCCGAGACCACCACCACGACTTCCTTGCCTTGCCGACGGGTCCGGGCGACATGGTCCGCGACCTCCCGGATGCGCTCGGCGTCACCGACCGACGTCCCACCGAACTTCTGCACCACCAGGCCCACGGCGCTCGACGCTAGCGGCCGGCGACCCTGGGCGCGCACGGGCGGCCCCCACCGGGGGCCCCGAGCCGAGCCGGCGGGCCCCTTCGCGTCGACTACCGTCCAGGGCCGTGCCCAGTGCCAAGCGCGCCAGGAAGCGAGCGGCCAAGCAGGCCCGACTGGCCGAGCTGGAGCGCCGCCGTCGCCGGCGGCGGAACCTGCAGTTCTCCATCGGCCTGGTGGTCGTGGCCGCCCTCGTGGCCCTCATCGTCTACGCCGTCTCAGGCCCGAGCCACCACAAGAAGACAGCGGCCAAAACCACCACGACCGCCTCGGTGGCCGCCCGCCAGGCGGCCGCCAACAAGGCCGCGGTGGCCGCCGGCTGCCCCGCGAACCCCCACACGCCGCTCACGAAGCCGACCTACAGCGCCCCGCCGCCCATGACCATCGACCTGGCCAAGACCTACACGGCGACGGTCACGACCGACGTGGGCACCTTCACCATCACCCTCGACCCCAAGGCGGCCCCCGAGGCGGTCAACAACTTCGTCTTCCTGGCCCGCCACGGCTTCTACAACTGCGACATCTTCCACCGGGTGATCCCGGGCTTCGTCGACCAGACCGGGGACCCCACCGGCACCGGCACCGGCGGGCCGGGCTACGAGTTCACCGAGCACGGCCCGCCCCCGGCCACCAACCCGGCCGACCAGTACCCCCTGGGCTCGGTGGCCATGGCGAACGCCAGCCCCCAAGGGGACACCGACCCCAGCACGAACGGCAGCCAGTTCTTCATCGTGGCGGGACCCGAGGGCGAGTCCCTGCCCCCCGACTACGTCCTGCTCGGCAAGGTCACCTCGGGGATGTCGGTCGTCGAGCGCATCAACAAGGACGGGTCCAACGCTGGCACGCCCGTCGTCATCCACCGCATGCTGAAGGTCACGATCAGCTCGTCGTGACCGCCACCGGCTGGCCGATCGGACGCCACCCGACGGGTCCGTTCCGATCGGGTCCGCCAGAGAGGAGGCCCTTGTGCCCGAGCCCTGCCCCGCCCCCGACGGTTCGAGCCCCCTGCGCCGCAGCTTTTCGGGCGAGCCGCCCATGTGCATCGACCCCTCGCACCGCTACCAGGCCCTCCTGCGGACCTCCAAGGGGGAGCTGACCATCGCCCTGGACCGTCTTCCACCGCATCATCCCCGGCTTCGTCATCCAGGGCGGGGACCCCACCGGCACCGGCACCGGCGGGCCGGGCTACCGCTTCGCCGACGAGCTGCCCCCGCCGGGGCGGTACCAGGTCGGGTCGGTGGCCATGGCCAACGCCGGGCCCGACACGAACGGCAGCCAGTTCTTCATCGTCTCGGGACCGGACGGGACCCGCCTGCCGCCCCAGTACTCGCTCTTCGGGGCGGTGGTGGCCGGCGGCGACACGGTGGCGGCCCTCGACGCCTGCGGCAGCCGTTCGGGCCGACCGACCGAGCAGGTGGTCCTCGAGGAGGTCCGCATCACCGAGCGGGCCGACTGAGCCCCGCCGGGACCTCCGCCGCTCAGCTCCGGGGCAGGGCGTCGAGGTCGGCGGGCTCCCCGCCGACGAAGACCTGGACGCTGCCCGCCCCGAGGACCTGCCAGCTGCCCGAGGGGTCCCGGAGGACGGCGGTCCGCTCGGGCACCCCGACCACCGCCAGGTCGGCGGCGGCCAGGGTCACCGACCGGTGGACCTTCTCGGCGTTCTCCTGGCCGTAGTGGGGGACGACCGCCAGGCCCCGCACCAGGCCGAGGCCCACGGTCAGGGCCCCGCCCCGGGGATCCACCATCGGGTCGGTCAGGACCATGGCGCCGGCCGACGAGCCCGCGACCACCGCCCCGGCCTGCCAGGCCTCGACGAGGGCCGACCAGACCTTCGAGTCCTTCAGGACCGAGCGCAGGTGCAGCGGCGAGCCGCCCCCGAGGTACACGAAGCGGCTGGCCCCGATGGCCTCGGCCATCGCCGGGTCCTGGGCGTCGGCCCGCCGGAGGACCATGAGGGGACGAACCTTGGCACCAAGACGGGCGAAGTACGCCTCGGCGTGGGCGACCGCCCGCTCGGGGCGCTCGAAGGCCGCGGCAGTGGGCAGGATCGTGACCTGGTCGGTGCCGGCCGCTGCCAGCAAGGCCTCGTCGACGGGCTCGCACCCCGCCTGCCATTCGCCCCCGCCCAGCAAGGCGATCAGTCCCGGCTCCTCAGGCACGAGCTCACTCTAGGTCCTTGCGCCGCCGGCACCGGGGAGCCGGGCCGGGGACGTCGAGGAGCCCTCGCCGGTGGCTGTCTATTGTTGCGCCCCATGGCCCGTACCCCGGCAGATCCTTTCCTGGGCGCCACCGCCATCGTGACCGGCGGGGCCTCGGGCATCGGCAAGGCCCTCACCGCCGCCCTCCTCGAGCGGGGCGCAGCGGTCACCGTGGCCGACATCGACGAGGCCGCCCTCGAGCAGGTCGACCGGGAGTACGGGCCCGGTGCCGGCGAGCGGCTGCGGACCCGGCGGCTCGACGTGACCGACCTCGGGGCCTTCGAGCGGCTCGTCGAGGAGGTCGCCGAGGAGCGGGTCCACCTGGACTACCTCTTCAACAACGCCGGCATCGCCGTCGCCGGGGACGCCGCCCGGCTGACCCCGGCCCACTGGGACCGGGTCCTGGCCGTCAACCTCAAAGGGGTGGTGAACGGTGTCCTGGCCGCCTACCCCCGCATGGTCCGCCAGGGCGCGGGCCACCTGGTCAACACGGCGTCGTTGGCCGGCCTCGTGCCCTCGCCCACCTTGACCCCCTACGCCATGACGAAGCACGCCGTGGTCGGCCTGAGCGTCAGTCTGCGGGCCGAGGCCGCGGCCTACGGAGTGAAGGTGACCGCGGTGTGCCCGGGCTTCGTCGACACGCCCCTCCTTGACCGGGTGAACCCGGGCCTGCCCTCGGTGGGCGGCCGGCAACCCGGCCGGGACCTCCTCCGGCGGCTGCCCGGCGGCCTCTACACCACCGACCGCCTGGCGACCGACGTCCTGGCCGGGGTGGCCCGGAACCGGCCCCTGGTGGTGGCCCCGGCCAGCGCCCGGGCCGCCTGGTGGGCCTGGCGGGCCACGCCCCGGGCCTGGCTCGGGGCGGCCGCCCTCGGCACCCGCCGGGTCCTGCGGGAACTGGCCGGCTGACCCGCCCCTCCCCCGGGGTGCCACCCCACGCAGTCGAAGGCGGTGCCCACTGAGTAACATCGCCGGCCATGGCCATCCAACGCGTGGGGATCGTCGGGTCGGGCATCATGGGCTCGGGGATCGCCGAAGCAGCCGCCGTCCACGGCTTCGAGGTCGTCCTGCGGTCCCGGTCCCAGGCCACGGCCGACGCCATGATGGCTGGCCTGGAGAAGTCCCTGGACCGGCAGGTCGCCAAGGGCAAGCTCGACCAGCAGGCCCGGGACGAGGCCGCCGGCCGGGTGCAGGCGGTCTCGGACCTCGGGGCGCTGCGGGACTGCGACCTGGTCATCGAGTCGGTGGTCGAGGACCTCGCGGTCAAGAAGCACCTGTTCTCCGAGCTCGACCGGGTCTGCCGGGACGACGCCATCCTGGCCACGAACACCTCCACCCTGCCGGTGGTGGACCTGGCCATGGAGACCGGCCGGCCTGATCGAGTCTGCGGCATCCACTTCTTCAACCCAGCCCCGGTCATGAGCCTCGTCGAGGTGGTCCGGCCCCTCACGGCCAGCGACGAGACCATCGCCGCGGCCAAGGCCTTCGCCGAGGCGTGCGGGAAGCAGCCCGTGGAGGTCAAGGACCGGGCCGGCTTCATCGTGAACGCCCTGCTCTTCCCCTACCTCAACAACGCCGTCCGCCTCCTGGAGCAGGGCGTGGCCGCCATGGAGGACATCGACGCCGCCATGAAGGGCGGCTGCGGCTTCCCCATGGGGCCCTTCGCCCTCTTGGACCTCGTCGGCCTCGACACCTCCGTGGCCATCCTGGACGCCCTCTACCAGGAGCACCGGGACCCCAACTACGCCCCGGTGCCCCTCCTGCGTCGCATGGTGGCCGCCGAGCTCCTGGGCCGGAAGTCCGGGCGGGGCTTCTACGACTACCGCAGCTGAGCCCGCCGGCCCGCCGGGGCCGGGCGAGCTGGCCGACCGCACGCCGGGTGGTGGCCCGGCGAGACGAGCTGGGAGAAACGAGGTGACCGTGACCAGCGCCAAGCGTGACCGTCCCTGGGTGATGCGGACCTACTCGGGGCACTCCACGGCCAGGGCCTCCAACGCCCTGTACCGGAGCAACTTGGCCAAGGGCCAAACCGGCCTGTCCATCGCCTTCGACCTCCCGACCCAGACCGGCTACGACCCTGACGCCCCCGAAGCCGCTGGCGAGGTGGGCAAGGTCGGGGTGCCCGTGGCCCACCTGGGCCACATGGCCGAGCTCATGGAGGGCATCCCGGTGGCCGAGATGAACACCTCCATGACCATCAACGCCACGGCCGCCTGGCTCCTCGGCCTCTACGTGGCCCATGCCGAGCGGACCGGGGTGGACCCGGCCGTCCTCCAGGGCACCACCCAGAACGACATCGTGAAGGAGTACCTGTCCCGGGGGACGTACATCTTCCCGCCCGAGCCCAGCCGGCGGCTCACGGTGGACACCATCGCCTACACGGTCCGCCAGGTCCCGAAGTGGAACCCGATCAACGTCTGCAGCTACCACCTCCAAGAGGCCGGGGCCACCCCGGTGCAGGAGCTGGCCTACGCCCTGGCCACCGCCATCGGGGTGCTCGACGCCGTCCGGGAGTCCGGCAAGGTCGAGCCCGAGGAGCTGCCGGCGGTGGTCGGCCGGATCTCCTTCTTCGTGAACGCCGGGATCCGCTTCGTCGAGGAGACCTGCAAGATGCGGGCCTTCGGCCAGCTCTGGGACCGCATCTGCCGGGAACGCTACGGGGTCGAGGACGAGAAGCTCCGGCGCTTCCGCTACGGGGTCCAGGTGAACTCCCTCGGCCTCACCGAGGCCCAGCCCGAGAACAACGTCCAGCGGATCGTCCTCGAGACCCTCGGGGTGACCCTCTCGAAGCGTGCCCGGGCCCGGGCCATCCAGCTTCCGGCCTGGAACGAGGCCCTCGGCCTGCCCCGGCCCTGGGACCAGCAGTGGTCGCTGCGGATCCAGCAGGTCCTCGCCTACGAGACCGACCTCCTCGAGTACGAGGACATCTTCGACGGCTCCAAGGTGGTGGAGGCCAAGACGGCCGAACTGGCCGAGGCCGCCTGGGCCGAGCTCCAAGAGGTCCTGGCCCTCGGCGGGGCCTTCGAGGCCGTCGAGGAGCTCAAGCGTCGGCTCGTGGCCAGCCAGGCCGAGCGGGTCCGGCGGATCGAGACCGGCGAGCAGGCGGTCGTCGGGGTGAACTGCTTCACCGCCACCGAGCCCTCGCCCCTCCTCGCCGCCCAGGGCGGCCCGGCCATCTTGAAGGTCGACCCGGCCGTCGAGGCCGAGCTGAAGGAGGACGTGGCCCGCTGGCGGGCCAACCGGGACCAGGCGGGGGTCCGCCGGGCCCTCGACGACCTGCGGCGGGCAGCCGAGGACCCGAGCAGCAACATCATGCCGGCCACCATCGCCCTGGCCCACGCCGGGGGCACGACCGGCGAGTGGGCCAACGCCCTGCGGGAGGTCTTCGGCGAGTACCGAGCGCCGACCGGGGTGGCCGGTGGCGTGGGCCACCGGGGCGAGGAGCTGGCCGAGGCCCGCCAGCGGGTCCAGGCCCTGGCCGAGCGGACCGGCGGGCCGCCCCGCCTGCTCGTGGCCAAGCCCGGGCTCGACGGCCACTCCAACGGGGCCGAGCAGATCGCGGTGGCTGCCCGGGACGCCGGCTTCGAGGTGGTCTACCAGGGCATCCGCCTGACCCCTGAGCAGGTGGTCAGCGCGGCGGTCGAGGAGGACGTCGACGTCGTCGGCCTCTCGATCCTCTCGGGCAGCCACCTCCAGCTCGTGCCCCAGATCCTCGAGGGTCTGCGGGCCGCTGGGGTCGACGCCCCGGTGGTGGTCGGGGGCATCGTGCCCCCCGAGGACGCCGAGGCCCTCCGGGCCGCCGGGGTGGCCGCCGTCTACACCCCGAAGGACTTCGCCCTGGCCCGCATCATGAGCGACCTCGCCGAGCTGGCCGAGGCGCACCGCCGAGCCCAGGTCTGATCGTGCCCTCGGCTGCCTCGGTTGCGAACCCCGGCTCCTCGGACCCCGAGGGCCCGGCCAAGCGGGCAGCGGCCGAGACCGCCGCCGCCCTGGTTCCCAAGGGCTGCCTGCTCGGCCTCGGCACCGGCTCCACCGTCGGCTTCTTCCTCCCGGCCCTGGCCCGCCGGCAGCTCGACTGCACCTGCGTGGCCACCTCGCCGGCCACCGCCGAGGCCGCGACCGCCCTCGGCCTGCGGGTCGTGTCCTTCGACGAGATCGACCACCTGGACCTGGCCGTCGACGGGGCCGACCAGGTCGCCCCCGACGGCTGGCTCGTGAAAGGCGGTGGGGGGGCCCACACCCGGGAGAAGATCGTCGCGGCGGCCGCCGAGCGCTTCGTGGTCATGGTCTCCCCGGACAAGCTCGTCGCCGCCCTCCACCCGCCCCTGCCCCTGGAGCTCAGCGCCTTCGGCTTCGCGGCCGTCCGCCGGGCCGTCGGGCGCCTCGGCCGGGTGGAGCGCCGAGCTGGGGCGCTCAGCCCCCAGGGCGGGGTCATCTGCGACCTCCACGTCGAGCTCTCCGACCCCGCCGGCCTGGCCGCCGCCCTGGAGGCCATCCCCGGGGTGGTCGAGCACGGCCTGTTCCCCCCGGCGCTCACCAGCACCCTGGTCGTCGGCCAGCCTGACGGCACCGCCCAGGTGGTGCCCTTCGTCGAGGGCCGACCGACTGGCGAGGTCTGGGGTGCCCTTGGCTAGGGTGCGGGCCATCGTCTCTGGCAGGGTGCTCGACCGGGAGGAGGGCCGCATGGGCAAGTGGGGGACCAAGCTCCGCCTGGCCGCCGTGGTGCTGGGCGTGGCCATCACCGCAGCGGCCTGCAGCTCCCAGAGCCCCATGATCCCGGCGAAGGCGGCCCCGCCAGGCCTCCCGACCTTCTATACCGTCCCGGGCAACCTCGCGAACTATGCGCCCGGCACCCTGCTCAAGTACGAGGTGGTCTCCGATCCCCAGGTCCTCGGCACCACCTACCGTGTCATGTACGTCTCGACCAACGAGCAGAACGAGCCGGTGGCGGTGACCGGCCTGGTCTTCGTGCCCCCCTCGGCACCGCCCAAGGGCGGCTACGACGTGGTCAGCTGGGCGCATGGCACCAATGGCATGACGAACGCCTGCGCGCCTTCCCTCGACCCGGCCAGCGCCGTCCCGGGCATCAACGAACTCCTGGCCCACGACTGGGTGGTGACCGCCAGCGACTACCAGGGTGAGGGCACCCCGCCGGGCCTCCTCGCCTACCTCGTCGGCAACCTGGCGGCCCGCAACACCATCGACATCGTCCGGGCGGCCCACGAGCTGCCGATCCGCCTGAGCAACGACTACCTCGTCTGGGGCCACTCCGAGGGCGGGCAGACCGCCATGTTCGCCTGGCACATCGCCGCCAGCTACGCGCCGAGCCTCCATCTGGTCGGCACCGTGGCCGGCGCTCCGCCCTCGCAGTTCCGGTACATCTACGACTTCTTGAAGACCAGTCCCTACCGCTTCTACCTCTTCATGGCCGCCGCCGGCTTCCACGAGGCCTACGGCTCGGCCGCGCCCCTCTCGGAGGTCCTCGACAGCCAGGCCCGCAGCCTCCTGCCCCTCCTTCGCCAAGGCTGCTACAACTACCTCCAGTCTCACCTCGACCACTACACGTTGCAGCAGCTGGTGAAGGTGAACCCCTTCGACCTGCCGAACTGGCGGAAGGTCATCGAGGAGAACGACCCGGCCACCCTGCCCGCGAACGGTGTTCCCCTGCTCATCTACCAAGGCGGGGACGACCACCAGATCCCGGTGGTCTCCACCCAGCTGCTCGCCCAGCATCTCTGCAGCGAGGGCCAGGACTTGAAGCGCTGGGTCTACCCGGGTCAGAGCCACGCGGGCGTCATCCCCGTCGCCCTGCCCGACATCGTCCACTGGATGGCCGACCGCTTCGCTGGCCGACCGAGCCCCGGACCCTACAAGCCCATCGGCGAACCCGGCGTCCAGGTCACGACCTGCGGTTGAGGGGACAGGGCCCGGCCGATGACCGGTCGGCTCGAGCAGCGCTTCGTCGCCCTCCCTTCGGGCACCGCTGAGCGCAGCGGCCCCGGCGGCCACCCCTGTCAAGGCAGCTACCTCGCCCCGAGCGGTCGGCGTCCCCGGTTCGGCGTGCTCGCCTGCCACCCGAGCGTGGACTTCTCGGAGCACTACCTCGGGCCCCTCCTCGCCGCCCGGGGCCTCGGGTTCCTCGGCTGGAACACCCGCTACCGGGGGAACGACAGCACCCTGCTGGTCGATCACGCCCTGCTGGACGTGGCGGCCGGGGTCCGCTGGCTGCTGGAGGAGGCCCGGGTCGAGGGGGTGGTCCTGCTCGGCAACTCCGGCGGCGGCACCTTCCTCGCCGCGTACCAGGCACAGGCCACCGCCGGCATCCTGGCCCCGGTCGACGACCGGCCGTTCGCCCCGGGGCTCGACGCCCTGCCCCCGGGGGTGGCCTTCGTGGCCGTCGCCGCCCACCTCGGGCGACCCGACGTCCTCACCGCCTGGCTCGATCCCTCGGTGACCGACGAGACCGACCCCTCGAGCACCGACCCGGCCCTTGACCTGTGGGCCGAGGGCCGCCAGCCGCCCTTCGACCCGGCCTTCCTCGCCCGCTATCGGGCCGCCCAGGAGGCCCGGAACCGGCGCATCACCGCCTGGGTCACCGCCGAGCGGGACCGGCGACGGGCCCGAGGCGAGGGCGAGCGGCTCTTCCTCGTGCCCCGCACCTGGGCCGACCCCCGCATGGTCGACGCCAGCCTCGACCCCTCGAACCGACCGGTCCCGGCCTGCCTCGCCGGCGACCCCCGCCGGGCCAACCGCTCGGCGTTCGGGCTGGCCGCCTGCTCGACCCTGCGCAGCTGGCTCTCCCAGTGGAGCCTCCAGACCTCGCCCCTGCGGGCGGACCGGGTCCTGCCCTACGTGGGCGTGCCCAGCCTCGTGGTCGAGGCGGACGCCGACACCGGGGTGTTCCCGAGCGACGTCCGCCGCTTCACCGAGCTCCTGGGCAGCGCCGACAAGGAGTACCAGGTGCTCCCCGGCGACCACTACTTCCGCCAGCCGGCCGATGCCCGAGAGCAGCTCGCCGACCGCCTCGTGGCCTGGCTGGAGGCCCGCTTCCCCCTCTGACGTGCCTGCGCGCCCGCGGGCCAGGCCCGCGAGGTCAGGTGGCTGGGACGGCCGAGCCCCGGTGGGGCTCGTGCCGGACGTCCTGCGGGCCCGGGCGGCGCAGCCAGGCGGCCAGTTCCAGGCAGATGCCGTCAGGGTCGAAGAAGTAGACGGAGCGCATGAAGACCCCGGGGTGCAGCTCCAAGGACCACCCGGCCTCGGAGTCGTCGTGGTTCACCGGCCCGAGGACCTCGATCCCCGCCCGGCGCAGCCGGCGGGCCGCCTCGTCGAGCTGCTCCGGGGCCACGTGGAAGGCCAGGTGGTTCATGGAGGCCACCGCACTGCGCAGGTCCCCGAGGCCCGGTAAGGCCCGGGGGGCGGCCACCCCGGGGGCGGGCCCTGGCGCGTCGGGGAACCAGAAGAAGGCCAGGCTGTCCCCGTTGCCGAGATCGAAGAAGAAGTGCTGCCCGGCCCCTCCTGGCAGCTCGATGGTCTTCACCAGCGGCAGCCCCAACACGCCCTGGTAGAAGTCGACCGTTCGGGCCATGTCGGCGCAGACCAGAGCCAGGTGGTTGACCCCCCGGATCCCGAGCGGACCAGTTGTCTCGTTCATCAGGCCCCTCCCCTCTGTCGTCCCCCGGCGGCCCAGCGTCTCCGCTGCTCGCCGACCCCTCAGCCCGCCGTCCAGGGGCGGTCCCGGCGGGCCACCGTCGGCCTCGCCCACCAGCGCCCACTGAAACGCCAGACCACGTGGCTGGGCTGCTGCCCGAGGCGGATCCCTGCGGCCGGGCCGGCGGCCCCGAGGAGGGCCTCGACCGCCGCGGCCACCATGGCGGCCACCTCCTCGGCGCTCGGCTCGGGCACCAGGTGGGGGTCGCCCCTCGGAGCGGCGCCGGGCGGGCTCACAGCGGCACGTTCCCGTGCTTGCGCCTCGGCAGCTCCTCCCGCTTGGAGGCCAGCATCCGGAGGCTCCGGACCAGGACCCGCCGGGTGTCGGCCGGGTCGATGACGTCGTCCACGTAGCCCCGCTCGGCAGCCACGTAGGGGTTGGCGTAACGCTCGGTGTAGTCCTCCACCAGCTCGGCCCGCCGGGCCTCGGGGTCGGCCGCCTCGGCCAGCTCCCGGCGGTAGAGGATCTCGACGGCGCCTTGGGGGCCCATGACGGCCAGCTCGGCCGAGGGCCAGGCGTAGGCCAGGTCGGCCCCGATGGACTTCGAGTTCATGACCACGTAGGCCCCGCCGTAGGCCTTCCGGGTCACCACCTGCACCCGGGGCACCGTGGCCTCGCAGAAGGCGTAGAGCAGCTTGGCCCCGTGCCGGATGATCCCCCCGTACTCCTGGTCCGTGCCGGGCATGAAGCCGGGCACGTCCACGAAGGTCACGAGGGGGATGTTGAACGCGTCGCAGGTCCGCACGAAGCGGGCGGCCTTCTCGGAGCTGTCGATGTCCAGCACCCCGGCCAGCACCGCCGGCTGGTTGCCGACCACCCCGACGACCCGGCCGTCGATCCGGGCGAAGCCGCAGGTGATGCTCATCGCCCAGTGGGGCTGGACCTCCAGGTACTCCCCGTCGTCGACCACCGCCTCGATGACCTTCTTCATGTCGTAGGGCTGGGTCGGGGAGGCCGGCATGAGCTCCACCAGCTCCGGCGTGGCCCGCTCGGGATCGTCCCCACACGGCACCACCGGCGGCTCCTCGAGGTTGTTCGACGGCAGGTAGGAGAGCAGCAGGCGCACGTCGTCCAGGCAGCTCTTCTCGTCGGGGGCCACGAAGGTGGCCACCCCGGACTTCGTGGCGTGGGTCATGGCCCCGCCCAGCTCCTCCAAGGTGACCTCCTCGCCGGTCACCGTCTTCACCACGTCCGGCCCGGTGATGAACATGTGGCTGGTCCCCTGGACCATGAAGATGAAGTCCGTGATGGCCGGGGAGTAGACCGCGCCGCCGGCGCAGGGCCCGAGGATCACGCTGATCTGAGGGATGACGCCGGAGGCCTGGACGTTGCGGTAGAAGATGCCGCCGTAGGAGTGCAGGGAGACCACGCCCTCTTGGATCCGGGCGCCCGCCCCGTCGTTCAGCCCGATCATGGGCACCCCGAGAGAGGACGCCAGGTCCATGACCTTGTGGATCTTCTCGGCGAACACCTCCCCGAGCGCCCCGCCGAAGACCGTGAAGTCCTGACTGAACACGCAGACCCGCCGGCCGTCGATGGTCCCGAACCCGGTGATCACCCCGTCCGTGTAGGGGCGGCGGTCGTCGAGGCCCATGCCGTGGGCCCGGTGCCGGGCCAGCATGTCGAGCTCCTGGAAGGAACCCTCGTCGAGCAGGTACTCGATCCGCTCCCGGGCGGTCATCTTCCCCTGGGCGTGCTGCCGTTCGACCGCCTTGGGGGAACCAGCGTGCAGGGCCTCCTCCTTGCGGGCCCGCAGCTCGGCGAGGCGCTGGGACATCGGGTGGTCCATGGCCGCCAAGGCTAGCCAAGGCCGCTCCCCCGCCCCACCTGGCCCCTTGCCCCGTCCTCGAGCCGTCTCACCACGCTAACCACCCTGCACACCACTTTGGGTGTCCAGCGTTATGCTGTTCGTGGGGAGGCAGGCCGAAAGGTTTCGGCTCCGCCGGCGTTCCTCCAACGGTCACCGCGCAGGGCGGTGAGGAGGACCAGCCGGCCGAGGCGAGCCCGACGGCCGGAGCGACCAGAGGAGGCTCGTGGTGGCTCGACTTGAGGTGCGCAAGGTGGAGGTCCGCTTCGGCAGTCGCTGGGTCCTCCAGGGCGCCGACCTGGACGTGCCGGCCGGGGCCCTCACCAGCCTGGTCGGGCCGCCGGGTGCCGGCAAGACGACCCTCTTCAACGTGGCGACCGGGCTGCAGAAGGTCCAGGCCGGCCAGGTCTGGCTCGACGACCAGGAGATCACCGCCCTGGCTCCCCACCGCCGGGTCCGGCTCGGCATCGCCCGGACCTTCCAGCGGCCCGAGGCCTTCGACGGCCTGACCGTCCGGGAGAACGTCCTGGTGGCCGCCGAGCTGCGCCGCCGCTGGGCCAAGGACGGGTCGAACAGTCGCAAGGTCACCGACGAGGTCCTCGCCCGCACCGGCCTTCGGGCCTGGGCCCGGGAGCGCTCCGACCAGCTGCCCCCCGCCATCAGCCGCCTCCTCGAGATCGGCCGGGCCCTGGCCACCGCCCCCCGGGTGCTGCTCCTCGACGAGCCCACGGCAGGCCTCACGCCCCTCGAGGCCGACCAGATCCTCGAGCTGCTCGGGGAGCTCGCCCAGGAGGGCCTGGCGGTCCTGCTGGTCACCGCCGACGAGGCCCTGGCCTCCCGGGCCACCCACCCGGTCCGCCTCCACGACGGCCGCTGCTACCCGCTCACGCCGTCGATCGCCGGCCCGGCTCCCGACCAGGGACGGGCGTAGGGGCGAGGCCGCCGGGCCGGGGCCGCTTCGACCCGGCCCGGGGCCGTCGGCCGGCTACTCCTGGACGAGCTCGATCAGGGTGCCGAAGGCGGCCTTCGGGTGCACGAAGGCCACCGTCGTGCCCCGGCTCCCTGGCCGTGGCTGCTCGTCGATGACCCGGCCCCCGCTGTCCTTCACCGCCTGGAGGGCGGCGGCGCAGTCGGCCACCCGGTAGCCGACGTGGTGCAGCCCCTCGCCCCGGCTGGCGAGGAACTTCGCCACCGGCGAGTCCTCCCGGGTCGGGGTGAGGAGCTGCACGAAGGAGTCGGCCACGGCGAGCAGGGCTTCCTCCACCCCGTCGCTCTCCACCCGCTCCCGGTGCACCACCTGGGCCCCGAAAGCCCGCTCGTACCACGCCACGGCGGCGTCCAGGTCGGCCACGGCGATGGCCACGTGGTCGATCTCGGTCAAAATCCCCCCGCCGGACGTCCCCTCGGCTCCCACCGGTCCTCCCTTCCTGGCTTTCCTGGCCCCGATCGCGTCGCTCAGGCGCCGTGACGCCGGAAGAGGGTGATCCGGTCCTCGCCCACCTTGGCCCGCAGCTCGGGGTCCTCCACCCCCAGGCCCTCCTCGGGAGCCAGGCAGAGCACTCCGATCTTGCCCTCGTGGAGGTTGTGGTGGACCTGGTAGGCGGCCTCGCCGACCTGCTCCAAGGGGTAGACGGCCGACAACGGGGGCAGCACCTTGCCGTCGCAGATCAGCCGGTTGGCGTCCCAGGCCTCCCGGTAGTTCGCGAAGTGGGACCCCTTGATGGTCTTCAGCCGCATCCAAAGATGCCGGTTGTCGTACTCGATCATGTAGCCCGAGGTCGCAGCGCAGGTCACCACCGTGCCGCCCCGCTTGCAGACGAACACCGAGGCCCCCATCGTCTGGCGGCCAGGGTGCTCGAAGACGATGTCGGGGTCCTCGCCCACCAGGGCCCGGATGTCCTTGCCCAGGCGCCGCCACTCCGACTCGTCCTGGGTGTGCTCGTCCTTCCAGAACCGGTAGCCCTTGGCCCGCCGGTCGATGACCGCCTCGACCCCCAGGTCCCGCAGGAGCTCGGCTTTCTCGGGCGAGGAGACCACCCCGATGGGGATGCCCCCGCCGTTCAGCACGTGCTGGACGGCGTAGCTGCCCAGGCCTCCGGTGGCCCCCCAGACCAGCACCCGGTCGCCCTGGGTCATCCGGGCCCCGTTCGGCGAGACCAGCATGCGGTAGGCGGTCGAGTTGCACAGGGCGTTGATGGCCGCCTCCTCCCAGGTCAGGTGGGCAGGCTTGGGCATCAGCTGGTTGGCCTTCACCAGGGTCAGGTCGGCCAGGCCCCCGAAGTTCGTCTCGAAGCCCCAGATCTTCTGGTTCGCGGCCAGCATGGAGTCGTCGTGCGCCGTGGGGTCCTGGTCGTCGACGTAGTTGCAGTGGATGACCACCCGGTCCCCGGGCTTCCAGTTCCGCACCGCCGAGCCCACCCGGAGCACGACCCCCGAGGCGTCCGACCCCACGACGTGGTACGGCAGGGCGTGGCGGGCCCCCCAGCGGCTCTCCTTGCCCAGCCGGTCCAGGAACCCGAAGGTCGGCAGGGGCTCGAAGATGGACGTCCAGACCGTGTTGAAGTTGATGGCCCCGGCCATGACCGCCACGTAGGCCTCGTCGGGGGCCAGCTCCGGCAGGGCCACCTCGCCCACGTGCAGGGACTTGCGGGGGTCCTTCTCCTCGCTGGCCTGGCCCTCGAACATGGTCGCCTCCTCCCGCAGGACGAAGGCGGCCCGGTAGGACTCCGGCAAGGGCAGGGCGCCCAACTCCTCCCCGCTGGCCCCCGCCAGGATGGCGTCGCGGATCTGTTCCATGGGGGCGCACCATACCCCAGGGGCCTCGCCGCCCTCGACGGGGCTGCCTGCCTACAATCGGGCCGGCACCGCCGCCGGCCAGCAGGGCCCGGGCGGGCCTGGTCCGCCGCCGGGCCCTCGGCGGCCGAACCCCGGAGGTCAACATGCCTGGATCCGTCATCCTCGCCGGTGCCCGCACCCCCATCGGGAAGCTCTCCGGCGCCCTCGCTGGCTTCTCCGCCATGGACCTCGGCGGCATGGCCATCGCCGCCGCCCTCGAGCGGGCCGGCGTGGCCCCCGACCGGGTCCGCTACGTCTTCATGGGCCAGGTCCTCCAGGCCGGCCAGGGCCAGATCACGGCCCGGCAGGCAGCCACGAAGGCCGGCGTGCCCATGGACGTGCCGGCCACGACGGTCAACAAGGTCTGCCTCTCGGGCCTCAACGCCATCTACCTCGCCGACCTCCTGATCCAAGCCGGTGAGGCCGACGTCGTGGTGGCCGGCGGCATGGAGTCCATGACCCAGGCCCCCTACCTCCTGCCTGGCGCCCGCGCCGGGTACCGCATGGGGGACGCCACGGTGGTCGACGCCATGATGTACGACGGCCTGTACTGCCAGTTCGACCACTGCGCCATGGGCCTGGGCACCGACCAGTACAACCGGCAGGCTGGCATCTCCCGGGAGCGCCAGGACGCCTTCGCCGCCCTGTCCCACGAACGGGCCGCGGCTGCCATCAAGGCTGGTCGGCTGGCCGAGGAGATCGTGCCGGTCAGCGTCCCCCAGCGCAAGGGCGACCCGGTGGTGGTGGACACCGACGAGGGGGTCCGGCCGGGCACGACCGTCGAGTCCCTCGCCGCCCTGAAACCGGCGTTCGCCAAGGACGGCACCATCACCGCCGGCAACGCCAGCCAGATCTCCGACGGCGCCGCCGCGGTCGTGGTGGCCAGCAGGGCCGTGGCCGAGCAGCTCGGCCGCACGCCCCTCGGCGAGGTCGTGGCCTACGGCCAGGTGGCCGGGCCCGACGCCTCCCTGCTCTACCAGCCGGCGGCCGCCATCGAGCAGGCCCTCGGCAAGGCCGGCCTGGCGGTCAACCAGGTCGACCTCTTCGAGATCAACGAGGCCTTCGCCGTGGTCGGCCTGGCCTCGGCGGACCGGCTCGGCATCAGCGAGGACGTCGTGAACGTCAACGGGGGGGCCATCGCCCTCGGCCACCCCATCGGCATGTCCGGCGCCCGCCTGGCCCTCACCCTGCTCCACGAGCTGCGCCGCCGGGGCGGGGGCCTTGGGGCCGCGGCCCTCTGCGGGGGTGGCGGACAGGGCGACGCCATGCTGCTTCGGAGCCTGGCCTGAGGCCGATCGGCCCGGTCCGAAGGGGCGCCGGGCGAGAAGTTCCCGAGTGGACCGCAAGGACCGGGCCACTGCCACGTTCTGCTCGGTGAGCGGCCCGGGGACTGTGGGCCGCCCCGTCGCCGGGCCCGGTGTCGGCAGGGGTCGCCCCCCGACCCTGCCGCCACCGGGCCGGCTCATGTCGTGCCCCTTGCCAACCTAGGGTTCGAGCGGCCGGCGACCCTCCAGGGCCCGCCCGAGGGTCAGTTCGTCCGCGTACTCCAGGTCGCCGCCGACCGGGAGGCCGCTGGCGATCCGGCTGACCGTCACCCCGAGGGGTCGCAGCAGGCGGGCCAGGTAGAGGGCGGTGGCCTCCCCCTCCAGGTTCGGGTTCGTGCAGACGATCACCTCCCGGACGCCTTCGGGCTCGATCCGGGCCAGGAGCTCTTTCACCTTGAGCTGCTCGGGCCCCACCCCGTCCAGCGGGTTCAGCGCTCCGTGCAGGACGTGGTACCGGCCCCGGAACTCCCGGGTCCGTTCCACCGCCACGACGTCCCGGGGATCCTCGACCACGCAGAGCACCCCCGGTTCGCGCTGGGGGTCGGTGCAGATCCGGCAGAGCTCCCCTTCGGCGATGTTGCCGCAGCGGCTGCACAGGGTTGTCCGCTCCGTCATCGCCACGATGGCCTGGGCGAGCCGGCGAGCGTCCTCGGGGGCGCCGCGAAGGAGGTGGAAGGCGATGCGCTGGGCCGACTTCGGGCCGATGCCGGGCAGCCGACCCAGCTCGTCCACCAGGGCCTGCAGGGAGGCCGTCAGCACCGGGTCTCCTCCTCACTGCCCGGGAAGGTGGCCTTCAAGATGCCGACCGCGTCCTGGGGGGGGCCTGCCGGCCGGGTCTCGTCCTCGAGGGCGGCCCGGTCCAACAAGGCGTCCTCGTCCTCTTCCGCCCCGGTTGCCCCGGTCGGCGCCGCCGGACCGCCACTGGCGCCGCCGCTCCCCGGGCCTGGCACGGCGCGCTCGGGGGCACCTGAGCCGCTGCCCGGCGAGCGGGGCTCAGCCCCCGTCCCGGGCACCGGGTCGTCGTCCACCACCAGCCGCAGGGGCACCGGCCGGCCGAAGTGGGCCGCCAGGTGCGCCTCGACCTCCCGCCGCACCTCCTCGCAGTACCCCAGGTGGGTGGCGTTCGGCAGGGCGAAGACCGCCGTGTCCCCCTCGACGGCCAGGAACCGCCCCACCCGGAACCGGGCCCGGGGCCGGGGCGGCAGCGACTGCAGCAGGCCGTCTCCCCACGCCCGGGTGAGCTCCTCCCGGCTGGGCAGCGAACTGGCCCCCGCGGCGGTGCTGGCCGCCATCCCCGCGGGGCCAACCCCGGGTCCCCCGCCATCGGGTCCCTCGCCACCGGGGCTCCCTCCACCGGGGCTCCCCGGCGGGGCGCCGCTCGTCGGCCCCTCGGGGGTCTGGGTCGGGGCCAGCGCCGCGGCCTGCTGGCGGCGCACGGCCCCGAGGGTCCGACGGGCCAGCGCCGGTCCACTCGGCGGCCCGCCGGCCTCCGGCTCGGCCCGGGCCTCCGAGGTGGGCGGGCTGCCCGTGGCGAGCGGCCGGGTGACCGCCGGCGAAGGGGGCGTCTCGGGGGCGCCGGGTCCGGCCCCGCCTGCCAGGGCTGCTTCGAGGCGAGCCACTGCCGCCTCGAGCCGCTCCAGGCGCGCTGCGAGGGCACCGAGCGTCTCCCCGGCCGGTGCGCCGGGTCCCTGGGCAGTCTCCACTGGGCCGGGTCCCGCCGCCAGGCGCAGGAGGGTCACCTCGAGGTGGGCCCGGGGGTCGGGGGCGTCCCGCATGGCCACCAGGGCCCGCCCCAGCCCCTCGAGCAGCTGGACGGCCCGGGCCGGGCCGAGGGCGCTGGCCCAGCCCAGCACCGCCTCCCGCTCGGCCCCCGTGACCTCCAGCAGCTCGGGGGCCACCGTGGCGAGGAACACCTGTCGGCCCCGCTCCACCAGCTCGCCGGCCAGTCGCTCGGGGTCCAGACCCAGGGCGAGGGCCTGTCCGAGGGCCCGCAGGCCGCCCGGGCCGTCGCAGGCGGCCAGTGCGCCCAGCACCGCCCCGACGAGGGCCGATCCCTCCTCCGCAGCCTCGCCCCCGGCAGCCAGCTGGTCGAGGGCCGAGAGGCTGTCCCGGGCCGAACCGTGCCCCCGGCGGACCGCGGCCTCCAGCAGTTCGTCGGGCACCGGCAGCCCGGCCCGTTCCCGCACCTCCTGGAGGAGCCGGGTGAGCAGCTCGGGGGGCAGGAGGCGGAAGGCGAAGTGCTGGGTGCGGCTCCGCACCGTGGCCGGGACCTTTTGAGGGTCGGTGGTGGCCAGCACGAAGACCACGTGGGCCGGCGGCTCCTCCAAGGTCTTCAGCAGGGCGTTGGCCGCTGCGGTGGAGAGCATGTGGACCTCGTCCACGATGTAGACCTTCGTCCGCCCGGGGGTCCCGAGCGCTGCCCGGGCCACCAGCTCCCGCATGGCCTCCACGCCGTTGTGCGAGGCGGCGTCCAGCTCGAAGACGTCCAGGGAGGTGCCGGCGGCGATCTCCCGGCAGGACTGGCAGCGTCCGCAGGGCTCGCCGTCGGCGGGGTCCTGGCAGTTCAGGGCCTTCGCCAGGATCCGGGCCGTCGAGGTCTTCCCCGTTCCCCGGGGGCCGCTGAAGAGGTACGCGTGGCCCACCTGGCCACGGCGCACCGCGTTCTGGAGGGCCTGGCGCACGTGGTCCTGCCCGACCAGCTCGGCGAAGCGCTGGGGCCGGAACCGCCGGTAGAGGGCCTGGCCGAGCGCCGAGTTCTCCTCGTCGCCGGCGCGTCCCGGCCCGTCAGCAGCGCTCGTCTCGGGGGAAGCAGGGGAAGGAGCCACCGCGCCGGAGCCTACCGGCGACCCCTCCCCGGGTCCTGCGGCCGCCCACGCGCCTGCCTGCCGGACCGCGCACCGGGTCGGCGGGCGGACCCGGCAGTGGGACCGGGGAACGACCGGTGCTCGGCGCGGCGGCCAGGTTGGCTACGGCACACGAGCGGACCCGCTGAGAGCTGCTGCCTTCCGGCCCTGACTCGGTTCACGGGCGCCCGTTGCGCAGGACCCAGCCGCCGCGCCGAGCACCGGTACGTCTAGGAAACGATAGCCTCCGGGGGCGCCGCCGTCGCCCCAGGGAGGGCGGTCGGCTGGAGGAGTGCGAGAGCGGCCGAATCGGCACGATTGGAAATCGTGTGTCCTGCAAGGGACCGTGGGTTCGAATCCCACCTCCTCCGCTCGAACGGCCCCCCGGGTCCGCCGCCTACGTCAGGGCGCTCGGAGAGGCCCGGGGCCGGTCGCAGCCACCCCCTTGGCCGCTGACCAGCCAGGGCAGCACCGGCAGCAACGGCACTTGCACCGCCGTCAGTCGCGCCCGGTGCTCCTGGGGCGAGCCCCGGACGACCGCCGCCCCGCTGGCCGTCGAACCACGGGAGGACGCGCCGCTGGAGACCGGGCCACTGGAGGACGCACCGCTCGAGGGTGCCGAGCTCGCCGCCGAGGCGCTGCTGCTCGGAGCCGGACCGCTCGAGGTGCCCCCGCTGGAGGCCTTGCTCGTCGAGGAGGCGCCTGACGCCGGCTTGCTGGTCGGGGAGCTGGCAGCCGACCCACCGCTGGTGGCGCTGGCACCGCTGGTGGCGGGAGGGTTCGGGACCAGCCGCAGCGGGGCGATCTGGTTGTGCCGTTGCATGAGGTAGGTGAAGATGTCCCGGGCCACGTAGGCGAAGCCAGCGGCACCGTACCCGGCCTGGGTGATGACCCCGGCGATCAGGTACTGGGGGTGCTGGGGCGGGGCCCAGCCGACGAACCAGGAGTTCGGGGCCTCCTGGGCGCCGGTCGGGCTCCGCCGGGAGGCCGTCCCGGTCTTGCCCGCGATCGGGTACTGGCTCAGGGGGAAGCCCTGGAAGGTGTAGTAGGCGGTGCCGATGGGGCTGGAGACCGCTCCTTCGTAGCCGAGCAACATGGCCTGGTGGTCCTGGGGGCTCAGCTCGACGTGGCCGGTCACCTTCGGCTCGATCCGCTTCACCACCTTGCCCGAGGGGCTCACGATGGCGGCAGCCACTTGTGGCTGGTACTTCGTCCCGCCGTTGGCGAAGGTGCTGTAGCCGTCAGCGATCTCGATGGGGGTCAGGATCGTGGCCCCCTGCCCGAAGGCCATCTCGAGGTTGTTCCCGGCGTACCACTGCGGATAGGGGTAGGCCTTGGGGAACTGCTGGTGGAGCTTCTCCTCCACCTGGGGGCTGTCGACGAAGCCGGTCTGCTCGCCGGGCAGGTCGACGCCGGTGCCCTCGCCGAAGGAGTAGGCGTTCGCCCACTTCTGGATGGCGTCCTCGCCGTACTTCGCCCGCTGCTCCCAGAACATGACGCCGAGGTTGTAGAAGAACACGTCGTCCGAGGCGGCGAGAGCCGGGGTGATGTTGATCACCCCGAGGTGCTCGTAGCCGGCGTTGTGGTAAGTGCACTGGCCGGCCGTGCAGCCCGGGATGGTGTAGGTCCCTGTGGCGTCGTCGTAGGTGTAGCTCGTGGTGATCAGCCCGTCGTTCAAGGCGGCGGTGGCCGTCGCCAGCTTGAAGACCGAGCCGGGGGTGTAGAGCCCGGCGATGGCCCGGTTGATGAGCGGCTCGTGGCTCTGCGGCGAGGTCAGGGCCTGGTAGTTCTTCTCGCTGATCCCCCCAGCCCAGACCGAGGGGTTGTAGGTCGGGTAGGAGGCCATGGCCAGGACCGCACCGTTGTTCGGGTCCATGATGACCGCCGCCCCGGTCGGGGCGGCCACGCCGCTCGCCTGGAGCTTGTGGATCTCCCCCGCCAGGTCCTGGTCGAGCTGCTGCTGGAGCCCCAAGTCGATGTGGGTCACCAAGGTGTCGCCGGGCTTGGGCGGGACCTTGCTGACCACCCCCAAGGTGTTGCCCTGGGCGTCCACCTCAACCAGCTCCTTGCCCGGCGTCCCCCGCAGGTACTGCTGGTACTGGGCCTCCAGGCCGCTCTGCCCGAACTGGTCCCCGGGCTGGTAGCCCTGGTTCTTGTACTGCTGCAGTTCCTGCTGGGTGATGGGGGTCACGTACCCCAGCACGTGCGCCGCAAGGGTCCCGAAGGGGTAGGTCCGCACCGAGACCGACTCGGCCTTCACCCCCGGGAACTCCCCGGGGTTCTCGGCGAGGGTCGTCAGCTCCTGGACCGTGGCGTTGTGGACCACCGGGATGAGCTGGTAGCTGGTGTACTGCGGGTTTGCCAGCTCCTGGTCGACGCTGGCCACGCTCTGCCCGGTCAGGGCGGCCACGGCGCTCACCACGCTCGGGTGCTGCTGGGCGTCGGCCCGGGACAGGGCGATCTCCTCGTCCGCCGCGTTCTCGACCAGTGGGACGCCGTTGCGGGTGGTGATGATGCCCCGGGGCGCAGGCAGCTGGTCCACTTGGTAGGCCTCGGAGACCACCGTGCTGCTGTACTGCTTGCCGTCGAGCACCTGCAGGTACCACAGGCGCACGACCATCACCGACAGCAGCACCAGGCCCACCGCACCGAGGACCTGCACCCGGACCCGTGGCCGGGCCGGCCGGGGCGGCCCGCTCGGCACCACCCGCCGGACGCCCCGCTTGCGGTTCGAAAAACGCAGACGGTCGAGGGACCGCCGCCGTGCCCGCCAGCCCCCGGCCACCGGCTACCGCCCCCCGTCCTGGTGCCGGTGCGCGGGCTGGCCGGTCCGTCGACCCGTGGCCGATCGGCGGGTCCTCGGGATCCTCGGCATGGCAGTCTCCACCGGCACTCCTCGTCGGGTTCGGACCGTCGTCCCCCGGGCTGCGGCGCGGCGCGCCGGAGGGCGCTCGCCAGCCCCGCCGGGAACGGAGAGGATGGTACCGGTCGTCAGCACGCGCCGGGAGGCGGCCCGCCCCGGGCGCCCCAGCCGGCGCGAACGACCCCTGACCAGGCAGACCGGGAACCGCCGGGCGACGGACGAAGGGAGACCATGACTGACGCAGCACCGTTCGGCAGCACCGAGCGGCTCGACGACCAGGCCGCCATGGCCCTCGCCCTCGCCCAGGCCCGCCTCGCCCCGACCCACGGGGACGTTCCCGTCGGCTGCGTCCTGGTCCGTGACGGCCAGCTCCTGGCGGCCCGCCACAACGAGCGCGAGCTCCGTCAGGACCCCACCGCCCACGCCGAGATCCTGGCGCTCCGCGATGCTGCGGCCACCCTGGGGAGCTGGCGCCTGGAGGGGGTCACCGCGGTGGTGACCCTGGAGCCCTGCCCCATGTGCGCGGGCGCCCTCCTCGCCAGTCGGCTCCAGCGGGTCGTCTACGCCGCCCCCGACCCGAAGGCCGGAGCCCTCGGCACCCTCTACCACCTCGGAGCCGATCCCCGGCTCCACCACGAGCTCGTCGTCGAACCGGGCCTTCGAGCCGAGGAGGCGGCCGCCCTGCTCAGCCAGTTCTTCGCCGCTCGTCGCTGAGCCGAAGGGCGCGGGCGCCGAGCGCTAGCCTTCCATCGTCCGGTCCAGAAAGAAGGTGATCGCCCGTGCCCGAGGACCGTCCACCGCTTCCCCCCTTCACACGGGAAACGGCCCTGCAAAAGGTCCAGAGCGCCGAGGATGCCTGGAACACCCGGGATCCCGAGCGAGTCGCCCTCGCGTACACCGAGGACTCCGTCTGGCGCAATCGCGACACGTTCCTGCAGGGGCGCCAGGAGATCGTCGAGTTCCTCCGGCAGAAGTGGGAGCGAGAGCTCGACTATGCGCTCCGCAAGGATCTGTGGGCCTTCGAAGGCAACCGGATCGCCGTCCGGTTCCAATACGAGAGCCGGGATCGCAACGGCCAATGGTGGCGCAGCTACGGCAACGAGCTCTGGGAGTTCGACGAGCACGGTTTGATGCGGCGGCGGGAAGCGAGCATCAACGACATCCCGATCCAGGAAGCCGAGCGGCGGATCTTCGGCCCCCGGCGGCCCGAGGAGCGGGGGCAGGAGAACCCCCTTCGCTGACGCCGCGCCAGGGTCGAACGCCCGCCGTTCGTGGCGCCCACCTGCCGGGCAGCCCGGACCGTGGCCGTCGAGACGTCCGAGCCAGGTCCGAGGTCGGGACCCTCGTCGCCGGCCCTTCGGCGTCCGGGGGCGTGTCGGAAACTTGCTAGCCTCCCCCCGGATGTCCCAGGTTTCGGGCGTCGCTGGCGTGACCCTGACCGGAGCGCCCGCACGTTCCCGGCTCGGTCCGGGAACACGCGTCCACCCCTTGGACAGCCCGGGACGACGGCCAATGGCGACGGACCACCAGCGGCCCGAGGACCAGCTCGGAGGAGTGCGAGAGCGGACGAATCGGACGGTCTCGAAAACCGTTGTGGTCGCAAGGCCACCGTGGGTTCGAATCCCACCTCCTCCGCCACGACAGCACCGGCTCGGGACGTGACCCGACCCGCGGCCGCCCGACTGGCGGCCGGCATCGACGTCGGCGGACCCCGAAAGGGCTTCGACCTCGCCGTCTGCGAGCTGGTCGCCCAGGGCTGGCAGCTCCGACACCTGGGGCGCCACGCCACGCCCGCGGGGGTCCTGGCGGTGCTGGCTTCCCACGGCGGCCCCGAGGAGGTTCTGGCCGTCGGGGTCGATGCGCCTGAGGAGCCCGCCGCACCAGGGGCCCGGTTCCGGCCCTCGGAGCTGCTCGTCCGGCGGCTCGTCTGCGGGATCCGCTGGACCCCGGACACCCGGGCCATCGCCGCCAACCCGACCTTCTACGGCTGGCTCATCCAGGGCTTCGCCCTCTGGCAGGCCCTCCGGGCGGCGGGCTTTCGCGGCGACCAGGTCGTGGAGGTGTTCCCCACGGCCGCCTGGACCCGCTGGTGCGGGCCCCGCCGGGCCCGCAGTCGAGGAGCTTGGTCCAGGGCTGGCCTCGCCGGCCTCCCCTTGTCGGGCCTCCCGCCCCGCACGAACCAGGACCAGCGCGACGCCCTCGCTGCGGCCCTCGTGGCCGGCCGCTACGGCCTGGCTGGCCGCCCCCGTGGCCCGACCTGGCCGATCGTCCTGCCCGACCCCTGAGGGTCGGGCGACCGTCCTCGGGGTGGGCCGGTCGGCGTGGCGCCCCGGCGCCGGGTCGCTCAGCCCGCCGGCTGGGGGCCCCCGGTCCCGGCTCCGCCGTCGCCCGGTTGGGCCGTCCCTGGGCGGCTTCGGCCCGCGGGGCCCGTATCGGCCGCACTCGAAGGGCGGGCCGCCTGGTCCGCACCGGGCTCGGTCAAGCCCCGCAGCGATCGCCGGAGGCCGGGGATGGCGGCAACCGCCCCGCTCACCACGCTGCCGAGCTGGGCCACGGCCTTGTCCAGGTTCTCCAGTCGGCCGTCGAGGGCCGTCGCCAGGCCGGCCAGCTCGGGGGACACCTCGTCCAGGCGACGCACCACCCGGGGCAGGTCGGCCGCCAGGTCGCCGGCAGTCTCGCTGAGTCGGCGGGACACCTCGGCCAGGGCCCCCGCCCCGCCGGTCAGCGGCGGCAGCGCGGTCTCCACCAGCCCGCTCACCCGCCGCAGGATCTCGGCGGTGCTCGCCAGCCCGCTGGCCGCGGCCTCCGCCCCGAGGGCAGCGGCTCGGACCGCGCCGTTCGTGGCTTCGAGGAGCTCGATGAGCCGATCCAGCCGCGGGGGCAACTGCCCAAGGGCTCGCAGCGCTTCCACCCCGGCCTCCGGCAGGGCCACGAGGGCCAGCGCCGACCGCCGGGCCTGAGCCACCAGGTCGCCCAGGCCGGGGGCGGCTCCCTGGTCGCCTGCCGATCCCCGCTCCTTGTCCCGTTCAGCCACCGCCGCAGGGTACCGGTCGGCGCCCGGCCACCGGGGTCGGCCTCCCGGCCCTGGCCAGGAACGACCCGTCACACCCCTCGGGCACCATGGGCGGAACGCCAGCCGAACAGCCAACCATCGGAAAAGGGAAAGGAAGGAGCGCCGTGAACCGAACGAACGCCTCGCGCTGCTGCCCGAGCTGGGCGGCCGGCGCTGCCTAAGGTGAGGGCCGTGGGCAGCCGCCGGCGGCCGAGCACCCAGAAGGGCCCCGCCCTGCCCCTCGCCGTCCCCGAGCCGCCGAGGAGCGGCCAGGACACGGTCCTGCGGGACACGGCGTCGGCTCCCAGGGTCGATGCCCTACTGGCGGGCCTCGACGAGGCCCAACGGCGCTGCGTGACCGACCCCGCCAGGGTGGTCGTGGTGGAGGCCGGCCCGGGATCGGGCAAGACCCGGGTGCTGACCCACCGCCTCGCCTACCGGGCGGCCCGAGGCGACCTCGACCCGGCCCGGGCCGTCGTGGTGACCTTCACCCGGCGGGCCGCGGAGGAGCTGCGCCGGCGTTCGACGACGCTCCAGGTGGGCGGCGGGTGGTACGGCACGGTGCACCGCCTGGCCCGGCGGGTCCTGCTCGACGAGGCCGAGCACCAGGGCCGCCAGCCCCTGGCCTTCGCCAGCGACCCCCTGGGGCTGCTCGCCGAGGCCGCCGGGGCCGACGACGCGCCCTGGGCCCCGAGCCTGGCCAGCGAGGCGGCGTGGCTGGCCAGCCTGGGGCTCGAGCCGGCGGACTACCCCGACGCCTGCACCCGGGCCCGGCGGCGTGCCCCACTCGACCCCGAGCGGGTCGCCGAGGTCCTGGCCCGCTACGAGGCGCTGAAACGGCGTCGGGGCGTCGTCGACGCGGCCGACCTGCCGCGCCTGGCCGCCGAGGCCCTCCACGACCCTGCCCTGGCCGGGGCGGTGCGCTGGCGCCACCAGCACCTGCTGGTGGACGAGGCCCAGGACCTGACCCCCGCCCAGTGGGCCTTCCTGCGCGGCCTGGCCGGGGAGGACCCCGACCTGTTCCTCGTCGGCGACCCCGACCAGACCATCTACGGCTTCAACGGAGCAGACTCACGCTTCTTGACCGCTACCGAGCAGTGGGTGGCCGCGCCCAGCCGGCACCGGCTCACCCGGAACTACCGGGCCGCCGGCGACCTGGTGCGGCTGGCCGGCCGGCTCCGGGCGCACCTGGGGTTCGCTGAGCGGGCTGCCGAGGGCGGCCAGGACCTTCCGGCGAGCGTCGAGCTCCTCCGCTGCGCCGACCCGGCTGCGGAAGCACGGGAGGTCACCCGCCGGCTCCGGCTCCTCCGGGCCGCCGGCTGGGGGTGGTCGACCATGGCGGTCCTCGCCCGCACCCGGGACCGGCTCCGCCTGGTGGAGGACGCCCTGCTGCGGGCCGGCGTGCCGGTGCGGACCGGCCGGTCGCTGCTGGAGGAGCCAGCGGTCCGGGAGGTCCTCGAGCAGCTCGACCTGGCCCGTCCCCGCCCACCGCTCGTCGTCCTGGCCGACCTCGAGGAGTGCCTGGCCGCTCGCCAGGACCCCGAGGCCGTCGCCGACCAGCTCCTCGTCCTGCGGGACCTGGTGGCCGAATGGGCGGACCAGCGGCGGGCAGGGGCCCACCCCCGGGGCCTCCGGGGCTGGCTACGGGCCGAGCTGAGCGGTCCGGACGGCCTGCAGACCGTTTCGAGGACGGGGGTGGAGCTGGCCACCTTCCACCGAGCCAAGGGCACCGAGTTCGCCCACGTGGTCCTGCTCGGCCTCGAGGACGGGATGGTGCCCCTGGCCAACGCCGAGGACCCGGAGGAGGAGGCCCGCCTGTTCTACGTGGCCTGCACCCGGGCCGAGCGCAGCCTGCTGGCCAGCTGGACCGGCCGACCGAGCCCCTGGCTGGCCCCCCTGGAGGAGGCCGCCGACGCCCTGGCCCATCGGGCCCGACCCGCCCGGGACGCCCAGGCGGCCAAGGCCCGCATCGCCGCCCTTCGCGACCGCCTGGCGGGCCTTGCCCAGCCCGCGTGAGCCGTCCTCGGCTCCGACGCCCGCCCTCAGCCTGCCGGGACGGCGTAGGGGGCGGCGGAGGCCGCCATGGCCACGGCGGCCTCGGGGTCGTCGAGGCTGCGGACCTCGACCAGAGCCGAGCCGCGCTGCCAGGCCAGCAGGATGGTCGGGCTGTCCCCGGCGGCGCTCCCGCCCGGCACCACGTCGCTCACCAGGCCCCCGCCCGGGGCTGCCGGGAGGCCGTCGGCGACGAGCCAGGACGCCAGGGAGCGGGCCTGGGCCGTGGCCGCCGCCGAGCCGGCCAGCGTCAGGACCTGGACGGTCCACCCCTCGCTCGACCAGGTGATCGCGGGGCCCTCGGCCGTCGGGCAGCTCGCCGCCTCGACCGGCCCGAGCCGCAGCGGACTCGAGGGCCCGAGGCAGCCGACCACTGTTTGGCTCCGCAGGCTCGCTAGCGCCTGGGCGGCGGCTCCAGGGGAGCTGGCCGGCACGGTCGTGAAGCTCGCCAGCTCCCGGCCCACGTGGCCGGCGGTGCCCTGTCGCAGGACGACCGTGGTCCCCCCGCCCAGGACGCTCGCCTCACCGGCCACCGTCCCCGTCGACACGGGCAGGCGCGTCGGGACCTCCACGCCCGCGGCGGCCGCCCCCAGGGTCGCCAAGGCACGGGTCACTGCCGGCGGGAACCCGTTGCTCGGGGAGGTCCCGGCTCTGCTCCCTGGCGCCGACTCGCCGGGGGTGGTCGGCACCCGGGCCGCCGCCTGGCCCTGCGGCCCGCCACGGGGGCCACGCGCCGGGCCCGTGCTCCCCTGGCGCGCCCCGCTTCCCCCGCACGAGGCCGCTGCCGCCACCAGCAGCAATCCCAGGGCCGTCACCACTCGACGGGTCCGAACCGGAGGCTCAGCACGCATAGTCCCCGTCGAAGCGTCCCGCCTCGTGCTGCACCAGGTCGACCCGCCCCCCAGCGAAGCTCGTCGCCTGGCACCAGGGCTGGTAGCTCGGGGCGCTGCCCCCCGTCGGGTACCACACCGGCACCCCCGGGTCATAGGACCCGGCGATCAGGCCCCACTGGTAGGCCGTCGAGTAGATCCCCGCCCAGTCGCCGGCCGCCCGGATGGCCGCCAGGGCACCGGCGATCACCTGGTCGTTCACCGCCGTGTCCGAGGTCCAGTAGTTCGCGGTCTCCACGTCCAGCCACCACACCCGGCTCGGGTGCCCGCTCGCCGCCGCCTCGCCGATCGACTGGCTGGCGGTCTGGTAGCCGTAGTTGAAGGCCTGGCACGTCAGGTCCCCGCTCCCGCACGCCCCGGCCGGACCCTGGTCCCAGGCTGCGGGGTCGGCCCCCTCGGGGGCGTTGAGGTTCAGGTAGGTGGTGAGCGCCGGCCCCGCCCAGCTCGCCTCGCTCGCAAAACACGGGTTCGCCGAGAAGGCCACCCCGTCGTTCACCCCCACGACGGCCACCGGGGCGACCGGCGGATAGGGCCCGCCGCACTGGGGCCAGGAGATGTCGTAGCCGTTGCCGCCCGCCGGGTAAGGATCGGCGGGCAGAGGCGGCGGGCCAGCGGGCGCTGCGGCGGGAGCCGCTGCCCCGGTGGCGGTCGTCCCCGCCGATGGTCCGGCCAGCTGCCCCACGCTCTTCGCAACCCCGCTCACCAGCCCCTCGACACCGCCGAGCGCGCCCCCGGCCACCCGGGTCGCCGCCTGGGTGACCTGGCCCACCACCGACCCCAGGGACCCGGCCAGACCGCTGGCCCCACCCCCAGCGGCCGTCCCTCCCGGGTCGCCTCCGAGCAGTCCCCCGACGGCGCCCAGCACGCCCCCGAGGAGCCCCCCGCTGGTCCCAGCGACGCCGCCGGGACCTCCCGACCCGGTCGCCCCGGGGCTCGCCCAGCCCGCCGGGGCCGCCAGGGCCAGCACCGCCCCGACTACGACCGCCCCGACCACGACCGGCCCGGCCGAACCCCGCCACCAGCGCCAGCGGGTACCGCCCGACCGCGTCCCCCCGCCGCCTCGCTCTCGATGCACGGCTGCACCTCCACAGACGCCCACGCGACTGGTCGAACGGCTGATCGCACCGTGCCCCCCGAGACCGGGCGCTTCCCACCCGGTGCCAGGTCCCCGCAAGGACCCGGCACCCCGATTCCAGCCAGCGCGGATCGTCTGGTCAAGCGGCCGGCCCGCCCGGCCCCTGTGGGCCCGCTTCGGCCTCAGCCGTCCTCGGCGACCCGGGCCAGGAGGGTCCGGGCCAGCGACGACAGCCCGGGTTGGCGGCGCCAGATCGCCCAGAGCCGGCGCTCCAGGGCCACCCCCTGGACCCCGAGGGCCACGAGCGACCCCGCGGCCACCGCCTCGGCCGCCACCAGCTCGCTCACCACCCCAGGGCCTTCCCCGTGGCGGACCGCGGCCAGCACCGCGGCCCCCGACCCCAGGGCCAAGCGGGCCCGGACCGCCAGGCCCAAGCGGGCCATGGCCTCCTCCAGGACCTCCCGGGTCCCCGAGCCCGGCTCCCGCAGCACCAGGGGCGCCCCAGCCAACTCCGTGGCCTCGACCGTCCCCCGCCCCGCCCAGGGGTGCCCCGGGGGGACCACCACCACCAGCCGGTCCCGGCCGACGGCCTGGACGGCGAGGGACGCCTCGGCGTCGGGGGTCGGGCCCTCCACGAACCCGAGCTCCACCCGGCCCTCCCGCACCGAGCGGACCACCCCAGAGGAGTTCGCCACCTCCAGCACCAGCCGAAGGTCCTCCCGCCCCGCAGCCACTCGGCCCAGCCACCGGGGGGCGAGGTGCTCGGCCACGGTCGTCGAGGCCGCCACCCGCAGCTCCGGCGCCTCGTCCGCTCCCAGCAGGCGGGCCTCCTGCTGGAGCAGGCCGGCGGCCCGGACCACCGTCTCGGCCAGCGGCAGCAGCTGCCGACCCGCCTCGGTCGGCACCGTGCCCCGGGGTCCCCGTTCGAAGAGCCGAACCCCCAGCTGGCCCTCGAGCTGGGCCAGCAGGCCACTGGCGCTCGGCTGGCTGATGCCGAGCGCCCGGGCGGCGGCCCCGAGACCCCCTCGCTCGGCCACCGCCACCGCCAGGGCCAGGCCCCGCAGGCTCGGGACCGGCTCGACC
Source organism: Aciditerrimonas ferrireducens (assembly GCF_023130475.1). Lineage (GTDB taxonomy): Bacteria > Actinomycetota > Acidimicrobiia > Acidimicrobiales > UBA8190 > Aciditerrimonas > Aciditerrimonas ferrireducens. The sequence continues at coordinate 150,420 of NZ_JAKHEX010000001.1, read as the reverse complement.
AGCCGCCCGTGCCCGGCGGTCTCCTCCCGCCCTCCGCTGCCCACAGCCATAGGAGAATCCTATTAGCTCATCGGCACCCTGGGCCTAGTCGAGCCTCGCCTGTGCTGGTTGTCTACAACCATGCCGCCGACGCCGCGTCACCTGCCATCGAGAACACCGATCCTGGCTCGCCTCTTGGCCTCGCCGGTGGACCAGGCCGCCGAGGAGCCGGCCCTCCGGCACGTCGGCCCGAACTGGTTCGCCTCGGTCATGGGCACCGGGATCGTGGCCAACGCCGCAGCCACCCTGCCCCTCCACCTGCCCGGGCTCCTGGCCGCCGCGGAGGTCGTCTGGGTGGCCGACGGCCTGCTCTTCGTGGCCCTGCTGGTGGCGACCGCCGCCCACTGGCTCCGCCACCGGGACGCCGCCCGCCGCCACGGCCGGGACCCGGCCATGGCCCAGTTCTACGGGGCCCCGCCCATGGCCATGCTGACCCTCGGGGCCGGGGCCCTGCTGGTCGGGCGCCACCTCCTCGGCCTGCGGCTTGGCGTCGACCTCGACTGGCTCCTCTGGGGGGCCGGCACCCTGACCGGCCTCGCCGCCTGCGTGGTCGTCCCCTACCGGATGTTCACCCAGATCGAGGTGGCGGCCGACGGCGCCTTCGGGGGCTGGCTCATGCCGATCGTGCCTCCCATGGTCTCGGCTGGCACCGGGCCGCTCCTCCTGCCTTACCTCCCGGCCGGGCCCGATCGCCAGACCCTCTTCGTCGGCCTCTTCGCCCTCTTCGGCATGAGCCTCGTGACCGCCCTCATCGTCATCACCCTCATCTGGTCCCGGCTCGTCCACCACGGCACCTCGGGCACCGCCCGCGTGCCGACCCTCTGGATCGTCCTCGGGCCCCTCGGCCAGTCGGTCACCGCGGCCGGCCTGCTGGCCGCCGAGGCCCACCTGGCCGCCCCCGCCCACCTGGCCCCGGCCTTCGAGGCCTTCGGGGTGCTCTTCGGGGTCCCGGTCTGGGGGTTCGCGGTCCTCTGGATCGCCCTCGTCGGCGCCTTGACCGTCCGGACCGCCCGCCGGGGCCTGCCCTTCGCCCTCACCTGGTGGAGCTTCACCTTCCCGGTCGGCACCTTCGTGACCGGCACGACCCGTCTGGCCGGCCTCACCCACCTGCCGGCCTTCCGGGTCGCCGCCGTGGCGGCCTACGCCGGCCTGGTCGGCGCCTGGGCCACCGTGGCCCTCGGCACCCTCCGCTCGGTGCTCCGGGGCGAGGCCTTCACCCCGACCCCGGCCCACCTGGCCCAGCCGACGGCCCGCAAGGAACCGGGCGCCGGGGCCCTCGCCGAGGTCCTGGCCGGGTGAGGCCCCAGTCCCGGTCCCGGTCCCTGCCCGTCTCGAGGCCGCCCGGGGACCCTGGAGCGGGGCCGGCGCCCCGCCAGGACGACCGGCGGGCCCCCGTCGGCCATGCTGGAGGGATGCCCGGCCCAGCGGGGCCCGACCCCGGCCCGCAGCGACCTCAGCGCCCTGCGCCGTCCCCGAGCCAGCGCCGACGCACCCCGCCGCCCCTGTTCCGCCGCCGGCTGCCCTCGGGCCGGGGGGCCATGGAGCAGCCGAACGTCACCCACGACCTGGCCCCCCTCACCGCCCGGTTCTGGGCGACCGTGGTCCTCGTCGGGGTGGCCACCGGCCTGCTCGGCGACGGTCTCATGGCCATCCTCTTCACCACTGAGCACCTGGCCTTCGGCTTCCACCAGGGGGGCTCGTTCCTGGCTGCCGTCAGCCGGGCCAGCGCCCTGCGCCGGGTCGTCGTCCTGGCCCTCTCCGGGCTGCTCGGCAGCGTCGCCTGGTTCGTCCTGCGCCGCCTGACCGCTGGCCAGCACGCCGAGATCGACCACGCCCTCTGGCGGGGCGACGCCCGGCTGTCGGTGCCCCGGTCGCTCGGCACCTCGGTCATCTCCGAGGTGGTGGTCGGCATGGGGGCCTCCATCGGCCGGGAGGCCGCCCCGAAGCTCATGGGCGGGGTGGCCGGCTCGGTCGTCGCCGACTGGTTCCGCCTGACCCCCGAGCAGCGCTGGCTGCTCGTGGCCTGCGGGGGCGGGGCCGGGCTGGCCTGCGTCTACAACGTGCCCCTCGGCGGGGCCCTCTTCACCGCCGAGGTCCTCGTCGGGACCCTCAGCCTGCCCGTCGCCCTCCCGGCCCTGGCCTGCTCCTGGGTGGCCACGGTCACCGCCTGGCTCTACCTGCCCCGCCACGCCACCTACACGAACGTCCCGACCTACCACTTCGCCTTCACCCTGCTCGCCTTCTCCCTGCCCGCCGGGGTGCTCATCGGGGTGCTCGCCGCGCTCCTCATCCGGCTGGTCGGCATCGTCTCCCACCACCGCCTGCAGGGTTGGCGGACGATCCCGGCCTCGGTGCTCGGCTTCGCCGCCCTCGGGGCCCTCGGCATCGCCTACCCCCAGCTCTTCGGCAACGGCAAGGGCATGGCCCACGAGGCGTTCCTCGGCGTCGGCACCCTCGGGCTCTTCGCCGCCCTGGCCGCCCTCAAGCCCCTGGCCACCACCATGACCCTCGGGGTCGGGGCCTCCGGGGGGCTCTTCACCCCCTTCATGAGCACCGGGGCGGCCCTGGGCGGGTTCCTCGGCCTCGCCTGGTCCCACCTCTGGCCCGGCGCCCCGGCCGGGGCCTACGCCACCATCGGCGCAGCGGCCATGATCGGGGCGGCCATGCAGGCCCCCTTGGCCGGCCTGGTCCTCATCCTCGAGCTGACCCACAACGGCTTCGAGCTCATGGTGCCGGTCATCGCCGCCACCGTGCTCGCCACCGCCGTGGCCCGCCAGCTCGACGGCTACTCCATCTACTCGGCCCGCCTCCCGGCCCTGCCCCCCTCGGCGGCGCCCTCGGCCCCCGAGCCCGAGGCGGCCTGAGCCCGGCCCCGGGCCACCAGGGCCTCCCGCCGGGCCTCCACCGCTTCGGGGCTCGCCTCGGGTCCCTGCGCCCAGGCGGCCGCCACCTCCGCCTCGAGCTGCAGGCCGGCCCCGTCCGCCACGGCCCACTGGCGGCGGTAGGTGGCGCGAAGACGGCGCAGCGAGGCCCGGGGCACCTCGGCGATCTCCCGGGCCAGGGCCAGGGCGCTCGGCAGGAGCTCCCCGTGGGGCACCACCGCGTTCACCAGGCCCCAGGCCAGGGCGCACTCGGCGTCCACGAACCGACCGGTCATGCTCATCTCGAGGGCCCGGCGCCGGCCGACCGCCTCGGCCAGGAGCACCGTGAGGCCCCAGCCGGGCTGCACCCCGACCCGGGCGTGGGTGTCGGCGAAGCGGGCCCGCTCCGAAGCGACCAGCAGGTCGCAGTGGAGGGCCAGCTCCAGGCCCCCGGTGACCGCCGGCCCGTTGACCGCCCCGATCAGGGGGGTCTGGAGGTCGGGCACCGGGCCGCTGCCGAGCCGGCGCGCCCCGGCTCCCAGGGTCTGGCCGAGGCGGTGCTGCCCGGCCCCGAGCTCCTTGAGGTCCAGGCCGGCGCAGAACGCCGGGTCGGCCCCGGTCAGCACGATCGCCCCGACCTCCCCGTCGGCGTCCAGGGCGGCCAGGACCTGCGGGAGGTCCCGGCGCAGCTCGGCGTTCAAGGCGTTGCGGGCCTCGGGGCGCCACAGGGTCACGAGGGCCACCGGGCCCTCCCGCTCGACCCGGACCACGGGGCTGCTCGGCAGTGTCGCGGGCTCGGCCATGCCAGAAGCCTCCCATCCCCATCGGAGGCCCGCCACGCCGACACGCCCCGGGTGCCACCGCCGACCGGACCGGGGCGGCCCCCGACCCCGAGGACCGGCGGCTAGGGTCCGGGGCCGAACGGAGGGAGCGGGACGGTGGGTGCCAGAGCGGTCGTCCTGACCGGCAGCCTGGGCCTCGGCCACGACGTGGTGAGCCAGGTCCTGACCGAGGGGCTGGTCTCGGTCGGCTACGAGGTCCGGACCCTGGACTGCATGGCCCTCCTCGGCTCCCTCGGCGGCCGGGCCGGCGACGCCGTGTTCCGCCGCCTCCTCGCCCACCCCGCCCTCTACGACGGCCTCCACTTCGCCCACCTGCGACCCGGCAGCGCCCTGGCCGAGACCCTGGACCGGGCCGCCACCCGCCGCCTCGTCCCCGCCCTGGCCGCGGCGCTGGGACCCGAGCCCCCCGAGCTCGCCGTGGCCTGCTTCGCCACCGGGTCCTCGGCCCTGGCCCGCCTCGTGGGCGGCCCCTGGGCCGGCGCGCCGAGGCGGCCGGCGACCGTCTGCCTCTGCACCGACGCGAGCCCCCACCGGCTCTGGGTCCAGCCGGGCCTCGACCTCTTCCTCGTGACCTCCCCGGCGGCCGCCCAAGCGGTCCGCCGCTACCTGCCCCGGGCCCGGGTCGGCCTCGTGCCCCCGCCGGTCCGGGCCGGGTTCCTCGCCCCCCCCTCGAAGACCGAGGCCCGCCGGGCCCTCGGGGTGCCCGAGGGGACCCCGACGGTGCTCCTCATGGGGGGCGGGTGGGGGCTCGGCCCCCTCGCCGAAGCGGCCAGGAGCATCGGCCAGACCGGGGTCTGGGTCCTCGCCCTCGCCGGGAGGAACCCCCGGGCGGCCAGGGCCCTCGACCAGGTGGCCGCCGCGGTGCCCACCGTCCGCTCGCTCGGCTTCAGCGACCAGGTGCCCCTCCTCATGGCCGCCAGCGACCTGGTCGTCACCACCCCCGGGGCCACCACCTGCAGCGAGGCCCGGGCGGTCGGCCGGCCCCTGCTCCTCCTCGACGTCGTCCCCGGCCACGGACGGGACAACATCCAGCACGAGCTCGGCCTCGGGCAGGCCGGGGTGGTGGACCCCGAGCCCGGCCGCCTCGCCGAGGCGGTCCTCGCCGCCCTGGCGGACCCGCCCCCGCCGAGCCCCTGCCCCCCCGCCGGGACCCGCCGGCCCGGGGACTTCGCCGAGGCCCTCACCGAGGCCCTGGCCGGCCTGGGGGGGCCCGGTCCGGTCCAGCCCGGTCCGGCCCGTGCGGCCGCCGACCCCCCGGGTTTGGCGCTCGTTGCCGAGGTGGGCGAGGCTGGGAGCCATCAGGGTCGGCGCCCGCTCGCCGAGGTGCCCGAGGGACCCCCGGCGCCCCTGCCCGGCCGGTCCCCGAGCGGCGAGCGGCCCGCCAGCCAGCCAGAAGGAGGCCCGGAGCGACCATGCTGAAGACCCTCTTCCTCCACCCGCCGTCCTACGAGGGGTTCGACGGAGGCGCGGGCTCCCGCTACCAGGCCAAGCGGGAGATCCGCTCCTTCTGGTACCCGACGTGGCTGGCCCAGCCGGCCGCCCTGGTGCCCGGCTCGAAGCTCGTCGACGCGCCCCCGGCGGGCCTCGGGCTCGACGACGTCCTCCCCCTGGCCAGCCAGTACGAGCTCTGCGTCCTGCACACCTCGAGCCCCTCGTTCCCCGGGGACGTGAAGGTGGCCGAGGCCCTCAAAGCTGCGAACCCGGACCTGCTGATCGGCTTCGTGGGGGCCAAGGTGGCGGTGGACCCCGAGGGGTCGCTCCTCGCCTCCCCGGCCATCGACTTCGTCTGCCGGGAGGAGTTCGACTTCACCGTCCTCGAGGTGGCCGAGGGCCGGCCCCTCACCGAGGTGGCCGGCCTCTGCACCCGGGGACCCGACGGCCAGGTGGTCTGGACCCCCGACCGGCCGGTCCTCGAGGACATGGACCGCCTGCCCTACGTCCTCGACGTCTACCAGCGGGACCTGCGGGTCGAGGACTACTTCATCGGCTACCTCAAGCACCCCTACGTGTCGCTCTACACCGGCCGGGGCTGCCGCTCCCAGTGCACCTTCTGCCTCTGGCCCCAGACCGTCGGCGGCCACCGCTACCGGGTCCGCTCCGTCGAGCACGTCCTCGGCGAGATGGCCCTCGTGCCCCGCTACTTCCCGCAGGTGAAGGAAGTCTTCTTCGACGACGACACCTTCACCGACAACCGGCCCCGGGCGGAGGAGATCGCCCGGGGTATGGGCCGCCTCGGCCTGGAGTGGTCCTGCAACGCCAAGGCCAACGTGCCCTACGAGACCCTGAAGGTCCTGCGGGACAACGGCCTGCGCCTGCTCCTCGTGGGCTTCGAGTCCGGCAACCAGCAGATCCTGCAGAACATCAAGAAGGGGGTCCGGGTGGAGCGGGCCCGCCAGTTCGCCAAGGACTGCCGGGACCTCGGCATCACCATCCACGGCACCTTCATCGTGGGCCTGCCGGGGGAGACCAAGGAGACCATCCAGGAGACCATCCGCTTCGCCCAGGAGATCAACCCCCACACCATCCAGGTCAGCATCGCCGCCCCCTACCCCGGCACCCAGCTGTGGAAGCAGGCGAAGGAGAACGGCTGGCTGCCCGAGGACGACGAGGGGGCCCAGCTGGTCGACGAGCGGGGCATCCAGACCGCCGCCCTCTCCTACCCCCACCTGACCCGGACCGAGATCTTCGACTCGGTCGAGGAGTTCTACAAGAAGTTCTACTTCCGGGCCGGCAAGATCGCCGAGATGACCGCCGAGATGGTGAAGAGCCCCGACGTGCTCCGCCGCCGGCTCCGGGAAGGGGTGGAGTTCGTGAGCTTCCTTCGCCGCCGGGCCCAGAGCGCCTAGGGCCGGCGCCGGCGTGGACCAGGCCCTGGCGGTCGGTGCCGCCCTCGGGGCGGCCGGGGTCGTGGGGGTCGGCATGGCCCTCGAGCACCGGGGGGCCGGCCAGGCCCGGCCTCGCAGCACCGTCCACCCCGGCCTCTTGGCCGACCTTCTTCGCTCCCCGGCCTGGCGGGCCGGCTGGGTCCTCACCCTCGCCGGCTACGGCCTCCAGGCGGTCGCCTTCGCCGCCGGCCGGCTCGTCGTCGTCGAGCCCCTGCTCTGCGTGGCCCTGGTGGTGGCCCTCGGCACCTCGGGGCTGCTGCACCGCCGCCCCCTCACCGCCCGCCAGTGGCTGGCCGTGCTCGTCACCACCGCGGCCATCCTCGCCTTCACCGTCCTCGCCAGCCCGGCCGCCGGGCGGGCCAGCGCCCCCATCGGCAGCTGGCTGCCCTGGCTGGCCGGGGTCGGGGCCCTGGTCCTCGGGGCCTTCGCCCTCGGGCCCCTCCTCCCGCCCCGCCTCCGGGCCCTCGCCATGGCGAGCGCCGGGGGCGCCACCTTCGGCATCTCCGACGCCCTCACGAAGACCGTCCTCGTCGGGGTCGTCCACCACGGGCCGGCCATCCTCGCCAGCTGGCCCCCCTACGGCCTGGTCCTGGCCGGCACCCTCGGCTTCCTCTGCCAGCAGACCGCCTACCACCAGAGCCGCCTGGCCGACGCCCAGCCGGCCCTGAGCGCCGCCGAGCCGGTCGTCGGGGCCCTCGTCGGCCTCACCGTCCTCCGGGAACACCTCCACCCCGTCACCCCCCTCGGCGGGGCGGCCGAGGCCGTCGCTGCGGCCGCCATGCTCGGCGGCATCGTGGCCCTCGCCAGCCTCGCCGACCGGGCCGAGGCACAGCCGATCCGCGGCGGCGCGGCCCGGCGCAGGGCGACCCAGGCCGGAACGGTCCGGGCGGGCACGGTCCGGGCGGGCACGGTCCGGGTGGGAATCCCGAGCGGCCGACTGGGGTTTGCAGGATCATGGCTGACGCTCCGTCTCGCACGCCGGTCGACTTCTGGTTCGACCCCATCTGCCCCTGGGCCTGGATCACCTCCCGCTGGATCCTCGAGGTCGAGCGGGTCCGGCCGATCGAGGTGACCTGGCGACTCATGTCCCTCGCCTACCTGAACCTCGAGCAGCACCAGGGGGAGGGGCTCTCGGAGCGCTACAAGGAGCTCATGGCGAAGGCCTGGGGACCGGTCCGGGTGTGCCAGGCGGCGGCCGAGGAGGCCGGGCCGGGGGTCCTCGGCCCCCTCTACACCGCCATCGGGACCCGCTTCCACGTGCAGGGCCGCCGGGAGGACCCGGCGGTGCTCACCGAGGCCCTCACCGAGGCCGGTCTGCCGGCCGACCTGGCGAAGGCGGCGGAGGACGACCGCTACGACCAGGCGATCAAGGACTCCCACCACCTGGCCTTCGACCGGGTCGGGCTCGACGTCGGCACCCCGGTCATCGGGGTAGGGCCCCGGGCGTTCTTCGGCCCCATCGTCACCCCGGCCCCCAAGGGCGAGGACGCCGGCCGGCTCTGGGACGGGGTTCAGCTCGTCACCGCCTTCGACGGCTTCTACGAGATCAAGCGGACCCGGGACCGGGAGCCGAGCTTCGAGTGAACCCCGCGCTCAGGCCTGGCCCGGGCTCTGGGCCCCTTGGGCCTTCTGGCGCTGCTCCAGCCAGCGGCGCAGGCCCGCGGCGTTCGAGTGGACCCCGTTCAGGGTCTCGAGCTTGCGGCGCTGCTCGTCCGGGGCCTGGCTGAGGTCGCCAGCGAACGCCGCTTCGAGGGCCTCGGCGATGTCCCGCCCTTCCCGCCAGGCCCGCTCGGCCACCTCGGCCCAGTGGCGCAAGGTGGCCTCGGCCTCCTCGAGCACCGCCTGGGGGTCCTCCAGGAGGCCGTAGTGGGCCAGGGCCAGCCCCGAGGGCTGGCGCTCGGCGAAGCGCCGCAGGGAGTGGAGGGCCTGGTCGAGGTCGAAGTCCGGCGGGGGGGTGGCCGGGCGCAGCACCCCGGCGTCGGGCAGCCGCACCCCGACGGCGTCCCCGGCGAAGAGGATGCCGCTGCGGGAGTCGTGGAGGGCCAGGTGGTGCTTCGCGTGGCCCGGCGAGTCGACGGTGGTGAGCAGCCGGTCCGGGGCGACCTCGACGGTCTCCCCGTCGGCCAGGACCTTGACCCGCTCGGCGGGGGTCGGGTCGAGGCGGCCGTAGAGGGAGTCGAGGAGGGGGCCGTAGACCATCGAGGCCGAGGCGATGAGCCGGCTCGGGTCCACCAGGTGCCGGGCCCCTTTCTCGTGGACGTAGACCGTGGCGCCGGGGAAGGCCCGGGCCACGTCCCCCACCCCCCCGGCGTGGTCCAGGTGGATGTGGGTCACGGCCACCCCGGCCAGCTCCCCGGGCCCGACCCCGAGGTGCTCGAGGGCGGCCAGCAGGGTCGGCACCGAGGACTGGCTGCCGGTCTCCACGAGCACCGGGGCCCGGCCCTCGAGCAGGTAGCCGGCGGTCACCCGCTCCCAGCCCCCGAGGAGGGTGTCGATCTGGAGGACGCCCGGCCCGATCTCGGTCACCTGGGGCCGGCTCGGCCCCCCGGCCCCCTCGGCGCCCGGGGTGTGAGTCTCACTCACTTGGCCACCTCGATCACCACCTTCACGTCGTCGGGCTGGCGCTCGAGGGCCGCCTGCCAGTCCTCGAGGGGCACCCGGCGCGACACCAGCCCCTCCAGCCAGGACCGATCCGCCTTGGCCAGCGCTTCGGCCGCCTGTTCGTAGTGGCGCCGGTTGGCGTTCACCGACCCGACCACCGCCTCGTTCTCCAGCACCATGGCCCGGTTCAGCAGCCCGGCGTCCACGTCGATGCTGCGGCCCCCCGAGGACACCCCGGTCAGGACCACGACCCCGCCGGGCCCCAGGTGCTCCATGGCGTCGAAGACCAGGCTGCCCACCCCGGTGCACTCCACCACCACGTCGGGTTCCTTCACCGCCTCCTCGATGGGCCCCGTGTGGTAGTGGGCGCCGAGGGCGGCCACCAGCTCGGGCTTGGGCCCCGAGGTGACCTGGTCGAAGACGTGGACCTCCAAGCCCCGCTGCACCCCGAGCAGGGCAGCCAGCAGGCCGATGGGCCCCGCCCCGGTGACCACCGCCACCTTCGGCTCGAACCGGGCCCGGCCCCCGATCCGCTCGGCCTGCTCCCAGGCCTTCGCCACCACCGAGGTCGGCTCGAGCAGTACCCCGAGGCTGCCGAGGCTCGGGTCCACCTTCACCGCGTACTCCGGGGTGATGCGGTAGCGCTCGGAGCAGTAGCCGTCGTGCTCCTTGATGCCCCGCTCGGTGTACTTGCCGTTGCGGCAGAAGTCCCACTCGCCCACGGCGCAGTTCGGGCAGGGCACCGGGTCGGGACGCCGCACGATGCCGACCACCAGGTCGCCTTCGGCCAGGCCGCTGCCCGCCGGGGCCTCCTGGACCCGCCCGATGGACTCGTGCCCGAGGACCAGGCGGTCCCGGCCCGGTGGCGCCCAGCCGTACTGCCCCGAGAGGATCTCCAGGTCGGTCCCGCACACCCCGACCGCCAGGGTCTCCACGAGCACCGGGCCGTCCTCGGCCGGCGGCTCGGGCACCTCCTCCACCGTGGCGCTGCCCTGCTGCTTCGGCTCCACCGTCAGTGCCCGCATCGGTTCCCTCGCTCTCCTCGTCCGCTCTCCTCGTCGCACCGGGCCCTGGCCCCGGTCGCCCGTCCCGACGCTGCCCTAGGCCCGGCCCGGTCCCCGGCTCCGCCCCGGCCGCCCCCCGCCTGGGGCCTGGCCGGCCGGCCGGCTGCCGCTCTCGGGGGCGCCGCGGCTCGAGCGGGCGACCCGGGCGGCCCGCACCCCCCGGCCCATGCCGAGGAACCGGCCCTGGAGGCGGGCGGTGCGGGAGCGCGAACGCAAGGTGGCCCGCCGGACCAGCTGGAGGGCCTCGGGGTCCTGCTGGCCGCTCGGGGGCCGGCCCGAGAGGTTGAACGCGGCGTTCACGAGCGACACGTGGGAGAACGCCTGGGGGAAGTTCCCGACCTGGCGCTTCGCCCGGGCGTCGTACTCCTCGCTCAAGAGGCCCAGGTCGTTGCGGAGGGCCAGCAGCCGCTCGAAGAGGGCCCGGGCGTCGTCCTGGCGGCCGATCAGGTAGAGGCAGTCGGCCAGCCAGAACGAGCAGGCCAAGAACGCGCCCTCGTGGCCCGAGAGGCCGTCCACGTCGCTGGCCTCCTCGGCCTTGTAGCGCAGGACGAAGCCGTCCTCGGTGAGGTCCCGCTCGATCGCCTCGACGGTCTGGCGGACCCGGTCGTCGCTGGCCGGCAGGAACCCCACGAGGGGGATCATGAGCAGGCTGGCGTCGAGGCCCGTGCCCCCGTAGTACTGGGTGAAGGCCCCCACGTCGCTGTTGAACCCTTTCTGGCAGACCTCGGCGTGGATCTCGTCCCGCAGGGCCCGCCAGCGGTCCAGGGGCCCCTCGAGGCCGAGCTGCTCGACGCTGCGGACCGCCCGGTCCACGGCCACCCAGGCCATGACCTTCGAGTGGGTGAAGTGCCGCCTCGGCCCCCGGACCTCCCAGATCCCGTCGTCGGGTTCCCGCCAGCCGTCCTCCAAGAAGTCGAGCAGGGTCCGCTGGAGGTCCCAGGCCGACTCGCTCGGGGGGTCCCCGGCCACTGCCGAGTCGTAGAGGGCCGACATGACCTCCCCGTAGACGTCGAGCTGGTACTGCCCGGCGGCCGCGTTCCCGATCCGGACCGGCTGGGAGCCCTCGTAGCCAGCCAGCCAGTCCGCCTCCCACTCGTCCAGCCGCCGCTCCCCCGCCGGGCCGTACATGATCTGGAGGTCCCGGGCGTCCCCGGCTGCGGCCCGCAGCAGCCAGTCCCGCCACGCCATGGCCTCCTCGTGGTAGCCGCCGCGCATGAGGGCCTGGAGGGTCAAGGTGGCGTCCCGCAGCCAGCAGTAGCGGTAGTCCCAGTTCCGCTCGCCCCCCAGGGTCTCGGGCAGCGAGGTGGTGGCCGCGGCCACGATGCCGCCGGTCGGCTGGTAGGTGAGGGCCTTCAAGGTGATGAGGGAGCGCACCACGGCCTCCCGCCAGGGGCCGTCGAAGGTGCACTGGCTGGACCACTCCTCCCACCACAGCTCGGTCTCGTCGACGGCGAACACCGCGTCGGTCGGCCGGGGCGGCTCCTCGTGGGAGGGGAACCAGGTGAGCACGAAGGGCACGTGCTGGCCGGCCGAGACGTCGAACTCGGCGACCGTCCGCCGCTCGCCCTCGACCTCCTTGCCCCGGGTGTGGACCGTGGTCCACAGGGCCAGGCCGTCGGGACCGGCCAGGGCGGTCAGCAGGCCCCCCGAGCGGCGCACCCAGGGCACCACCCGGCCGTAGCCGAAGCGCATGGCCATCTCCATCCGCATCGGGACCGTCCCGGCCACGCCCTCCACGATCCGGACCACCTCAGGGTGGCTCTCCCGGATCGGCATGCAGTCGATGAGCCGGACCTTGCCTCCGTCGACCTCGAACTCGCTCTCCAGCACCAGCGTCTCGCCCCGGTAGCGGCGCCGCACCGCCTTCCCACCGGTCGCCGGGGCGATGCGCCAGAAGCCGTTGCGCTCGTCGCCGAGCAGGGCGGCGAAGCAGGCCTCGGAGTCGAAGCGGGGGAGGCAGAGCCAGTCGATCGACCCGTCCCGGCCCACGAGGGCGGCGGTGTGGGTGTCGCCGATCAGGCCGTAGTCCTCGATGGGCTGGCTCACCGCCCCATTCTTACCGTTCCCCCTGCGGATCGGCCCGGCAGGCCCGGGCCGGCCAACCTAGGGTGGGGCCGTCGAACCGGCCCGACCAGCAGGGGGTGCAGCCATGGGGGACCTGCTCGAGCAGCTCGCCCGCATCGTCGGCCCGGCCAACCTCCTGGCCGGCGACGACCTCGGTCCCGACTGGACCCACGACGAGTGCCTGACCGTCGAACCGGTCCGGCCCTGCTGCGTGGTCCGCCCGGCCAGCACCCCCGAGGTGGCCGCCGTCGTGGCCGCCTGCCGCCGGGCCGGCCGGCCCCTCACCCCCCGGGGCGGGGCGACCGGGCTCTCGGGGGGCGCCGTGCCCGCCCCCGGGGCCGTGGTGGTGAGCTTCGACCGCATGGACCGCATCCTGGAGATCGACGAGGAGAACCTCGCGGCCGTCTGCCAGCCCGGGATCCGCCTCGGCCAGCTCGACGAGGCCCTGGCACCCCGGGGCCTCGTCTACCCGGTCGAGCCCGGGGAGCCCTCGGCCAGCATCGGGGGCACCGTGGCGACGAACGCCGGGGGCATGCGGGCCGTCCGCTACGGCGTCACCCGCCAGCACGTCCTCGGCCTCGAGCTCGTCCTCGCCAGCGGCCAGGTCCTGCGCACCGGGGGCCGGCTCTGCAAGCTCTCGAGCGGCTACGACCTCACCCAGCTGGTCATCGGCTCCGAGGGCACCCTGGCCCTGGTCACCGAGGCGACCCTGAAGCTCCAGCCCCGCCCTCGGCACCGCCGGACCCTCCTCGCCCCCTTCGCCGACCTCGAGCGCCTCGGCCGCGCCGTCCCGGGCCTCCTCGCCAGCGGCCTCGAACCCCTCCTCCTCGAGTACCTCGACGCCCTCACCCTGGCGGCCGTCACCCAGCGGGCCGACCTCCCCCTCGGCCTGCCCGCCGACCTGGCCGAGCGGACCAGCGCGTCGCTCCTCGTCGGCCTCCAGGCCCGGCGGGAGGACCAGCTCGAGCAGGACACCGCCGAGGCCGCCGAGCGCCTCGCCGACGCCGGGGCCCTCGACGTCTACGTCCTGCCCGACCACGCCGGCCGGGCCCTCGTCGAGGCCCGCGAGCAGGCCTTCTACGCGGCGAAGGCCGCCGGGGCCGACGACATCCTCGACATGGTGGTCCCCCGGGCGGCCATGCCCCGGTTCCTCGGGGCCGCCGGCCGGCTCGCCGGCGAGCACGGGGCCCTGCTTGCCGGCTGCGGCCACGTCGGCGACGGCAACGTCCACCTCTCGGTCTTCCTGCCCGACCCCGAGGCCCGTCACCGGCTCCTCGACCGCCTCTTCGCCCTGGCCCAGGAGCTCGGCGGGGCGGTCTCCGGGGAGCACGGCCTCGGCCGGGCCAAGCGGGCCGCCTTCGCCGCCCTCGCCGACCCCCTCCACCTGGCCATCCTGGCCCGCCTCAAGCAGGCCCTCGACCCCGAGGGTCTCCTGAACCCGGGCGTGGGCCCCGACCCCGCCTGGGCCGCCCACGACCCCTTCGCCGGGGATGCCCCTGGAGAGGAGCCCCCGGTCCCGCCCCTGCCCTCGACCGAAGGAGCTGCCCTGCCGTGACGACCCGACCCGCACCCGCCCCCGACCCGGTGACCAGCGAGGGGGCCGGCCCCGGCGCGCCGACGGCCCCGCCGGGCGCCGAGCGGCTCCTCCGGCACCTCCTCGACCGGGGGGTCGACACCTGCTTCACGAACCCCGGCACCTCCGAGATGCACTTCGTGGCCGCCCTCGACCGGGTGGCCGGCATGCGAAGCGTCCTGTGCCTCTTCGAGGGGGTGGCGACCGGCGCCGCCGACGGGTACGGCCGCATGGCGGAGCAGCCGGCCGCCTGCCTGCTGCACCTCGGGCCGGGCCTCGGCAACGGCCTGGCGAACCTCCACAACGCCCGCCGGGCCCACACCCCGCTGCTCTGCCTCGTCGGGGACCACGCCCGGGCCCACCGGCCCCTCGACGCCCCCCTGACCAGCGACATCGAGGGGCTGGCCCGGCCGGTCTCGACGCTGGTGGTCAGCCCGCAGGACCCGGCCCAGCTCCTGGCGGCCGCGGACGCGGCCCTCGAGGCGGCGAGCGGCCCGCCGAGCGGGGTGGCCACGATGATCGTCCCGGCCGACCTCTCCTGGGACCCCCTGCCGGACCTGCCCCCGGCCGACCCGACACCCTGGCGGGCCCCCGCCCCCAACCCGGAGCCGCCCCCGACCACGACGGGCCCCGAGGGGGCCGCGGCGGCCCTCCGCTCGGGCCGGCCGACCGCCGTCCTCGTCGGGGGCCGGGCGGCGCGGGGCCGGCCCCTGCGGCAGCTCGCCGCCCTGGCCGCCGCCTTCGGGGCGAAGCTCCTCTGCGAGACCTTCCCGGCCCGGCTCGAGCGGGGCGCCGGTGTCCCCCCGGTCGAGCGCCTCGCTTACCTGGCCGAGCTGGCCGAGCTCCAACTCCAGGGCCTCGAGCACCTCGTGCTCGTCGACGCCCCGGTCCCGGTCTCCTTCTTCGCCTACCCCGGCCGCTCCTCCCTCCTCGCCCCCCCGGGCTGCCAGCTCCACCGCCTGGCCGGCCCCGCCGACGACGCCCAGAGCGCCGTCGACGCCCTCGTCGAGCTGCTCGGCGGCACACAGGCCAGCGCCCCGGCGGCGGGCGCCGAGCGGCCCGGGGCCCCGAACGGCGCCCTCGACCCCCGCAGCATGGCCCAGGCCGTCGGGGCCACCCTGCCGGAGGCGGCGGTGGTGGTCGACGAGGGCAACACCCTGGGCCTCCACGTCCCCGAGGCGACCGCCGGCTGCCCGCCGCACGACTGGCTGACCCTGACCGGCGGGGCCATCGGCATGGGCTTGCCCCTCGCCACCGGGGCGGCGCTCGCCGTGCCCGACCGGCCGGTCCTCTGCCTCGAGGCCGATGGCTCCAGCCTCTACACCGTCCAGGCTCTGTGGACCCAGGCCCGCGAGGGCCTCGACGTCACCACCGTGCTCCTCGACAACCGGGCCTACGGCATCCTCAACTTCGAGCTCCGACGCGTCGGCGCCGGGGAGCCCGGGCCAGTGGCCAACGCCCTGCTCTCCCTCGCCGACCCGCCCGTCGACCACGTCGGCCTCGCCCGCAGCCTCGGGGTCCCCGCCACCACCGCCCACGACGCCCAGGAGCTCGCCGACGCCCTCGCCCGGGCCTTCGCCGAGCCCGGCCCGCACCTCGTCCACTGCCCCCTGCCGCCGGTGCTGTGAGAGGGGGCATCGCGCGGACTCGGCCGGACGGGCACACGAGCCCGCGTGGTCGTTGTGGAGTTTGTGTGAAAACACGGCGGGTGGACGGACTGAGGAGACGAGCCGAGAGGCCGAGGGCACGGTGGACCTGAACGCAGACCTGGGGGAGCGGGAGGCGGCCGACGGCCGGGACGACCCGCTGCTGGCCGTGGTGACGAGCGCCGCGGTGGCCTGCGGGGGCCATGCGGGCACCCCGGCGGTCATGGCCGAGGTCTGCCGGAGCGCCCGCCGGCTGGGCGTGGTGGTCGGCGCCCACCCCTCCTACGTGGACCGGGAGGGCTTCGGGCGGCGACCGATGACGGTGGCGGCCGACGTGCTGGCCGACCAGCTGGTCGCCCAGGTCGGCACCCTGCAGGACGTGGCCCGGGCCGAGGGCCTGGTGGTCCGGTTCGTGAAGCCCCACGGCGCCCTCTACAACGCCATGGCCGACGACCTGGCCCTGGCCGGGCTC
Source organism: Aciditerrimonas ferrireducens (assembly GCF_023130475.1). Lineage (GTDB taxonomy): Bacteria > Actinomycetota > Acidimicrobiia > Acidimicrobiales > UBA8190 > Aciditerrimonas > Aciditerrimonas ferrireducens. The sequence goes on along the minus strand of NZ_JAKHEX010000001.1, from coordinate 134,373 downwards.
GTGGCCGACACGGTCCGGTCCCTCGGGCAGGACCTGGTCCTGGTCGGCCTGGCCGGCTCGCCGGGCCTCGAGGCCGCGGCCCGACGGGGCCTGGCAGTGGCGGCCGAAGGGTTCTGCGACCGGGCGTATCGGCCCGACGGCCGGCTGGTGCCCCGGGGCACCCCCGGGGCGGTCCTTACGGACCCCGCCGCCGTGGTCCGCCAGGCCCTGGAGCTGGCCAGCGAGGGTCGGGTCACCACCGCCGACGGGAGCCGCCGCTCCCTCCACGTCGACACCCTCTGCTGCCACAGCGACACGCCTGATGCCGTGTCGCTGGCCCGGGCGGTGCGGGCGGGGCTGGCGGCGGCCGGGGTGCCGGTCGAGCCGTTCGTTCGGTGAGCCCCGACCCAGCCCCCGGCCCCCTCGAGGGCCAGGGCCCTTGGCCGCTTCGGCGCTGGGCGGCGGGGCCCCTCGGGGACCGTGCGGTGCTCGTCTGCCTGGAGCCCCCCGAGATGGCGGGTCCGCTGGCCGAGGCCCTGCGGGCCGTGGTGGCCGAGGCCGGGTGGGTCCCGGTCGAGGTGGTGCCCACCTGGGGGTGGCTGACCCTCGAGGGCCACGCCGGGGCCCGGTCGGCCAGCGGGCTGCTCGGGGAGCTGCCGGAGCTGCTCGGGCGGGCCGGGCCGCGGCTCGGGGACGACCTTGCGGCCGGGTCGGCCCCGGGGGCGGCCGGCGAGGAGGCGCCGGTGGTCCTGCCGGTGCGGTTCGACGGGCCGGACCTGGAGGAGGTGGCGGCCCGCTGCGGCTGGTCGACGGGCGAGGTCGTGGCGGCCGTCGAGGCGGCCGAGCTGGTGGTGGCCTTCGTGGGGTTCGCCCCCGGCTTCGCCTACCTGCGGGGCCTGCCCCCGCCCCTGGCCGGCGTGGGCCGGCGGCCGAGCCCGCGGCCCCGGGTGCCGGCCGGCTCCTTCGGGGTCGCCGGGGGGTTCTGCGGCTGCTACCCGGCGGCCGGCCCGGGGGGCTGGCAGCTGCTCGGCCGGACGGACCTGGCGCTCTTCGATCCCCGCACCCCGCCCTACAGCCGCCTCCAACCGGGCCAGCGGGTCCAGGTGGTGGCGGTCGAGCAGGTCGGCGAGCTGCCCGAGGACCGTCGCTGGCCCCTCGTCGAGGCCGGGCAGCGGGGGGCGGGCTTGCGGGTGCTCGACCCGGGTCCTGGCCTGTCGCTGGTCGAGGACGGGGGGCGCGCTGGCCTGGCCCACCTGGGGGTGCCCCGGGCCGGGCCGGTCGACCCCCGGGCGGCGGCCCTGGCGAACCGGCTCGTCGGGAACGCCCCGGGCGAGGCCGTCCTGGAGTGCACCCTGGCTGGGCCGGAGCTGCTCGCCGAGCGGCCCCTGCTCGTGGCGGTCCTGGGCGACGGGCCGGTCTGGCTGGACGGCTGGCCGGTGCCCACCCCGGGGCCCGTGCCGGTGCGAGCCGGCCAGCGCCTCCGGATCGGGCCGCTCCGCCGTGGCTGCCGGGCGGTCCTGGCGGTCGCCGGGGGACTGGCCAGCGCCGAGCTGCTCGGCAGCCGGAGCAGCGACCTGCTGGCCGGCCTCGGCCCCGGGCCGCTTCGGCCCGGGGACCGGCTACCGGTCGGGGAACCCGAGGGCTGGCCGGCAGGCCGGCTGACCTTCGACTCGGGCAGCGACCCGGGGCTCCTCGCCTGGGCGGCCCGGGTGGGCCTGGCCACCCCACGGGCGAGGACCGACGAGGCCGTGCCCCTGCGGGTGCTGGCCGGCCCGGACGCCGAGCCGTCCACGCTGGCGGCCCTGACGAGCCGGCTCTGGGAGGTGGACCCGGCGAGCAACCGGGTGGGCCTGCGGCTCCGGCCCCAGGCGAGGGCGGACGGCCCCGGCGGCAGCGCCGCGGACACCCGGGCGGCGGGCTGGACAAGCTGGGTGCCGACCTGGGCGGCCCGAGGCCAGCCCCGAGGCGTCGTGCTGGGCGCGATCCAGCAGCCAAGCTCCGGCGAGCTCATCGTGCTGCTGGCCGACCACGCCACCACCGGCGGCTACCCCCTGCCGGCGTGCCTGGCGAGCGTGGACGTGCCCCTGGCCGGGCAGCTGCGGCCGGGCTGCCCGGTGCGGCTGGTGCCGGTGGGCCTGGCCGAGGCCGAGCGGGCCACCGCCCGTGCCGAGCGGCAGATAGCCCGGGCCGTGCAGGGCCGCTACCCCCGCTGGCCGACCTGAGCCACCACCCGGCCCCACCAGAGGGGCAAGACCTGGGCTCCTATGCTCGAGGGCGTGCCCGAGCCGCCGGTCCTGGATGCCGTGGAAGCCCGAGTCCTGGGCAGCCTGCTGGAGAAGGAGCTGACCGTCCCCCAGCAGTACCCCTTGACGCTGAACGCGCTGCAGGCCGCCTGCAACCAGGCCTCGAACCGGGAACCGGTCATGGGGCTCGGGGAGCAGGAGATCCAAGACGCCTTGGACCGGCTTAAGGGCCGGGGCCTGGTCCGCTTCGTCTACCCCTCGCACGGCCGCAGCGTGACCCGCTACCGGCAGGTCGTCGACGAGCTGTTGGGCCTGGAGGCCAAGGAGCGTGCCCTGCTGGCCATGCTGCTCCTCCGGGGCCCCCAGACGGTCGGCGAGCTGCGGCTGCGGACCGAGCGCATGGTCGCCTTCGACTCCACGGCCGCCGTCGAGCAGGCCCTCGAGGCCCTGGCCGGCCGCCCGACGCCGCTCGTGACCAGACTGGCCCGGCGCCCCGGCCAGAAGGAGGAGCGCTACGCCGAGCTGCTCTCCGCCCGGAACCAGGACGGGGCTGCGGCGAGTGCCGAGCCGGCCCCGGCGACCCGCCCTTCGAACACCGTCCTCACGACCTCTGGTTCGGGGACCGGCGATCCCGGCCCGCTGCCGTCCACCCGTCACGACCCTGACGCGCTGGCGGCGCTCCGGGCCGAGGTCGCCGCGCTGCAGGCCGAGCTGGCGGCGCTGCGGGACGAGTTCCAGGCGTTCCGTGCACAGTTCGAGCCCGACGCCCCCTCGTCCTCGGGGTCAGGCGCCTGAGGTCAGGCTCCCGGCGCGGCCTGGTGCGGGCCTGGCCCTCAGGGCGAGGGAACCCGCAGGATCTCGATCTGCGCCACCCGCAGCCAGCCGGTCGCCGTCGTCTGGACGTCCGGCAGCACCCCACCCGCCCCGCCCGGGGCCGACCAGCTCACCCTCCAGGTGATGGTGGCGCTGATGGGGTAGGCGGCGTTGTTCGGGTCGTCGGGCTCCCCCGGCGGGATCGGCTGGCCGAGCGAGCTGCGCTGGTAGGTGTGGGAGCAGTCGGTGGTCTGCGCCGAAGCCGGCAGGCTCGGCTGGTAGGGCGTGCCAGGGCCCGGGCAGACCACCACCGCCCCATCCCCGGTTCGCCAGGTCACCGACAGGGGTGTTGCCGTCGCAGTCGCCGAGGCGCACCCCGCGGCGTTGCAGGCCGTCGCCGAAGTCGAGAAGGGGTGCCACAACGTCGGGCTCACCCAGAGCCACTCCGGAAAGTTCACGTAGCCGGTGCCAGCAGGGTTCAAGCCGAGCTCGGGCGCTGGCAGGGCCAACTCGCTCGCCGCCCTGGCCCCGGCCACCCCTGGGCTCGGCGGTGTGCCCGTCACGATCGTGCGTCCAGGGGTGGTCGAACCCGCAGGGATCCAGATCAAGCCGGAACCAACCTGGACCCTCGACGGACTTGCACCCGAGTTGGCGTCGACCGCACAAGAGTCCACGTACCAGCCACCACTCGTGGACGACTGGCCCTGCGGCGGGGGACCGGCATTTGGGTCCGGGATGTAGACGCAGGGAGGCGGGGAGGAGGATAACTGCTGGTTGGAGGACGAATGGCCACCCGAATAGCCGTTCTCGCTCTGAGGTGGTTTTCCTGGTCTACCCTGACTGCTGGCACTGCAGACAACAGTTGACGACATTACCTGGCATTGCGCCGTGTCGTTATTAGATCCTGCAGCAAAAGCTGGAATCTGAAACACAGCTTGAAACGCTGCTGCGATCGAAATTAAGGCAAGCCACCTTCGCGCCCAAGTCAACACCTAGACACCTTTTTTGTTATTCCCGAATATATCTTCCAAGAATTGTCTATTCTTCGAAGTGTCCATTTTCCGATGCCGTAGCCTGCACCTCCGTCCAAGGCGCTCGGCCCTGGCGATCCATTACTGGTCGTTGTGCCACTGTCGTAGATGCAGCTCTCGACGACGGCACTGTTGCCATCCAACGAGACGACTGTCGGGTGGCCTAACCGGTCGATCTTTGCGCCGTTGAGTCGATCGAGTTTGATCTCGGCTACTGCAGTCTCAACGGTATCCAAAACAGGTCCCGTGAAGTACCGAGGCAGCGCAGGGAAGACCTCCGCGATGGGGGTCCCGGCGACGAGCCGCTGGCGGATGGTCGGCCAGGGCTCCCGGTCGTAGCGGTAGACGGTTTGCTCGGCGGTGCGCCAGGCTTGGAGGATCTGGCGCTTTTCGGCTGCCAGTCGACCCGACGTCCCACTGCCGCCGCACGCCGCCACCGAGATGGCCACGAGTGCGAGGACGAAGGTGGGAACGAGGGAACGGGCGGCTCCGCCATATGCCGCCCTCCCTCGCCATGGTCGGCCCCGAACGGCCGGCCCTCTGGGCCGTGCCGCCGGGCACGACGGTTCCCGCCACCATCGTTGCACGATCAACCTCCGCCGTGGTTGGTCCCCCGCGATCCACCGGGCGACGGCCCGGGCGGGGACCCCTTGACTCTGGCACAAAGCGATCGCCCTGTCGAGACCTTTCTCCGTTTTCGGCAACCACTCGAGGCCGCGTCGGATCGAGATCGATGCGACGTCAACGACCCGAAAGGAGCTCGACCCGGATGGGCACGGTCGACCGGTCCGCCTGACGGGGCCCGAGCTGACCCACCCGACCGCCCTCACGGGTGCTCCGCCCGACCGACTGGACCAGCCCCCGGGAGCGCTCCTCGTCACAAAGCCGCTACCCCGATTTCACCTCCTGTCCGCTTACGGGTCGCGGAGCGTTCACCTGACCTCGGTAGGTTGCGGCGGCACTCGGCTCCAACGTGCGCCGTTGAGCATTGGAGCCTTCCAGAGGAAGGGGATGTCGTGGGGATCAAGGACGCGTTGCGTTCATTTCGGAGCAGGAAGTGGTTGGGGATGGCGGCGGCCTTGACGGCGATGGCGCTCTTGGGGACGGCGTGCGGCTCGTCGAGCTCGTCCGCCGCTGCCCACGGATCGAGCAGCGCGGCCCCGAGCAGCCAGAAGGGGCCGGTCACCATCACCTTCTGGAGCGCCATGAGCGGCGCCCTGGGCCAGACCCTGGGGCACCTGGTGGACGAGTTCAACGCCTCGCAGGACCACTACAAGGTGGACCTGGTCTACCGGGGCACCTACCCCGAGGTCCTCTCGGATACCATCGCCGCCTTCAAGGCTCATAACGCCCCGAACATCGCCCAGATCTTCGACGCCGGCACGGCCACGGTCATGGACTCCACCGGGGTCTACGTGCCGGTCCACAGCCTCATGAAGGAGTACGGCTACCAGTTCAGCACCTCGGACTTCATCGGCGGGGCGGCCAGCTACTACGAGACCGCCGCGGACCAGCTGGACTCCGAACCCTTCAACAGCTCGACCCCGGTGCTCTACTACAACAAGACCGAGCTCCAGCAGGCCGGGATCAGCTCGCCGCCGACCACCTGGTCGCAGGTGGCGACCGACGCCGCCCAGCTGGCCGCCCACGGGGTCGGCTGCGCCCTGACCTCCTCGGGGGCCTACGTCATGTGGACCGACATGGAGCAGTACGCCGTGTGGAACGACGTGCCCTACGCCACCGAGGACAACGGCTACCAGGGCATCAAGGGCGTGAAGCTCGAGCTGGACACCGCGCCGTTCATCGACCACTGGAACCTCCTCGGCCAGCTGGCCCAGAAGGGCGAGTACCGCTGGGAGGGGCTCAGCACCTCGACCGTGCCCCTGTTCACCAGCGGCACCTGCGCCATGTACGAGCAGAGTTCGGCTGACCTCACCACCATCCTGAGTGGGGCGAAGTTCCCGGTTGGCGTGACCGAGCTGCCCTACGACAGCTCCCTGCCCGGCGCCCCCCAGAACACGGTGGTCGGCGGGGCCTCCCTCTGGGTCCTGGCCGGCGCGCCGAAGGACACCTACGCCGCGGACGCCGCCTTCTTGCACTTCATGATGTCGCCCCAGGCACAGGACTACTGGGCGGAGAACACCGGCTACGTGCCGGTCACGAAGGCGGCGGCCGCCCAGCTCCAGTCCCAGGGCTTCTACGCCACCCACCCGGCCGACGAGGTGGCGGTGAAGGAGCTGACGAACAAGCCGCCCACACCGGAGACCCGGGGCATCCGCCTGGGCTACCTGCCCGAGATCCGGGACGCCGAGGCCTCGGCGATCGCCGAGATCCTCTCGGGCAAGGAGACCGCCGCCCAGGCCCTCGCCCAGGCGCAGGCCCAGGGCGACAAGATCCTCGCCGAGTTCGCCGCGCAGTATGGCAGCTAGGCGTCGGGCAGCCACCCGGGGGACCTTTCCCGGGTGGCTGCTCCCCCTTGCCCTCATCCTCCCGGAGCTCGTCGTCGTCGGCCTCTTCTTCCTCTACCCTGCGGCACGGGTGGTCGAGGACTCGGTGACCGCCTCGAACGCCTTCGGCCTGTCCTCCCGGTTCGTCGGCCTGGCCAACTTCCGGGCCCTCTTCAGCGGCGGCGACGAGCTCCACTCCCTTGAGGTCACCGCCCTGTTCGTCGGGGTCACGACCCTGGTGGCCATGGCCCTCGGGCTCTTCTTGGCGGTCCAGGTCGAGCAGCTCGGCCGCAGCCGGGTGCTCTTCCGTACCCTGTTCGTCTGGCCCTACGCGGTCCCGGCGGCCATCGGGGGCACCCTCTGGCTGTTCCTCTTTGAGCCGGGCATCGGCCCCGGCGCCCGGCTCCTCGCCGACCTGGGGGTGCGCTGGAACTTCGCCCTCCACGGGCCGCAGGCCATGGTGCTCGTCATGGCCATCTTCGTCTGGCAGCAGGTCGGCTACAACCTGCTCTTCTACCTCGCAGCTCTCCAGGGCGTGCCGAGCGAGTTCCAGGAGGCGGCCCAGGTGGACGGGGCGGGCAAGCTCCGGACCTTTTGGCGGGTGGTCTTCCCCCTGCTCGGCCCCACCACCTTCTTCCTCCTCGTCATGGACCTCCTCGCCGGCCTCTTCGGCAGCTTCGCCGTCGTGGACCTCGTCACCCAGGGCGGCCCCGCCGGGGCCACGAGCTTCCTCGTCTACCAGCTCTACCGAGACGGGTTCGTGAACAGCAACGCCAACCTGGCCGCGGCCGAGACCATCGTGCTGCTCGTCATCGCCGGGGTGCTCACCGTCTTCCAGTTCCGGTTCCTGAACCGCCGGGTGCACTACCGATGAGGCCGACCCGCGGCGCGACCTCCACCCTCGGGCGCGGCGCCCGCCTCGGTGCGGTGACGCTGCTCGCCCTGCTGTTCCTCGTGCCCCTCTACGTGGCGGTGGTGGCGGCCACCCACCCAGCCAGCGCGTTCCTGCGGGGCGTGCCGGTCCTGCCCGGCGGGGATCTGCTGGCTAACGGCCGCCAGGTGCTGGTCCGGGGCCTGCCGGGCACCCCGTCGGTGCCCCGCATGCTGCTCAACTCGGCCCTCATGGCCGCGAGCGTCACCCTCGGCAAGCTGCTCATCGCCGTGCCGGCCGCCTTCGCCATCGGCTTCTTCCGGTTCCCCGGGCGGCGGCTGGTCTTCTGGCTGATCTTTGTGACCCTCATGCTGCCCATCGAGGTCACCTTCTTCCCCACCTACCAGGTCAGCGTCCAGCTCGGCCTGTTCAACAACTTCGGCGGGCTCGTGGTGCCCCTCTTGGCCTCGGCCACCGCCGTGTTCTTGTTCCGCCAGGTCTTCGCCGCCTTCCCCCTCGACCTGGTCGACGCGGCCCGGCTCGACGGCGCCGGGCCCCTGCGGTTCCTCGCCGAGGTCGCCCTGCCCATGGCCCGGCCCACCCTGGCAGCCGTCGCGGTCATCGAGTTCGTCTACGGCTGGAACCAGTACCTCTGGCCCCTGGTGATCACCAGCTCACCGAGCAACGCCACCATCGTCATGGGGATCCGCGAGCAGATCGCGGCGGCGGAGAGCTTCGCCGTTCCCCAGTGGAACCTCGTCATGCTCGTGGCCCTCTTGGCCCTCATCCCGCCGGTGGTCGTCGTGGTGGCCATGCAGCGCTGGTTCGTCCGCGGCCTGGTGTTCCAAGCCCGGTGAGCCCGACCCGACCCGACCGGGGCCCCCGGCCCTCGTCACCCCGAGCGACCGGAAGGAGGTGGTGGACCCCGTGCCAGCGATCGCCATGGAGGGCCTGACCAAGGTCTACCCCACAGGCCAGCGGGCCCTCGACGCCTTGGACCTTGAGGTGAAAGAAGGCGAGTTCCTCGTCCTCGTCGGCCCCTCGGGATGCGGCAAGACGACCGCCTTGCGCCTGGTGGCCGGCCTCGAGGAGCCCACCGGCGGCGTCCTGCGGATCGGCGACCGGGACGTCACCCACCTGCCCCCCAAGGACCGGGACGTGGCCATGGTCTTCCAGCACTACGCCCTCTACCCCCACATGACGATCGAGGCCAACATGGCCTTCCCCCTGCGGACCCGCCGCCTGCCCAAGGCGGCCGTCCGGGCCAAGGTGCTCGAGGTGGCCCGCCTGCTCGACCTGGAGCCGGTCCTCGGGCGCAAGCCGGCCCAGCTCTCGGGCGGCCAGCGTCAGCGGGTGGCCATGGGCCGGGCCATCGTCCGGGAACCGGCAGTCTTCCTCATGGACGAGCCCCTCTCGAACCTCGACGCGAAGCTCCGGGTCCAGATGCGCGCCGAGCTCCTCCGGCTCCAGCGGCGCCTCGGCACCGCCACCCTCTACGTCACCCACGACCAGGTCGAGGCCATGACCATGGGGGACCGGGTGGCGGTCCTGCGGGGCGGCGTCCTCCAGCAGTGCGACACCCCCCACGCCCTCTACCAGCGCCCCGCCAACCTCTTCGTGGCTGGCTTCCTCGGCACCCCGGCCATGAACCTCTTCCGGGCCCAGCTCGCCGAGGACGGCCAGCGCCTCCGGCTCGGCTCCCAGCAGCTCCCCCTGCCCCCCGAGGTCCTCGCCACCCGCCCGGCCCTCGCCCCCTACCGGGGCCGCACGGTGGCGGTCGGGATCCGCCCCGAACACCTGGCCCTCGGCGCCACCGGCGCCCCCGCCACCCTGCGGGCCGAGGTGGCCCTCGTCGAGGCCCTCGGCGCCGAGCAGCTGGTCCACTTCACCCTCGACGCCCCGGCCCAGCCGGTCGAGGACCGGGCCGGGCGCCCCGGGGAGGAGCCCGCCCCCCTGCGCCTGGAGCAGACGGGGGCCACGGGCACCGCCCGGGTCGGCCCCGACGAGGCGGTCCGGGTCGGCAGCACGGTCGAGTTCGGCCTCGACCCCGCCACCCTCCAGTTCTTCGACCCCGAGGGCGGCCAGGCCCTCTGGGCCTGAGGGCCCCTGGGCGCCTCAGGGCGAGGGCGGGCGCAGCGCCGGCTCGCCGGCCAGGCGCTCCTGGAGCTGCTGGCGGACGTGACGGCGGTAGAGCTTGCCGTTGTCCTGCCGGGGCAGGCGGGCCACGAGGAACACCCGCCGGGGACACTTGTAGTGGGCCAGCCTGGACCGGCAGAAGGCCACGACCTCCTCGGCCAGCTCGGCCGGCGCCTCGTAGGGCCCGGGGTCCCCGGCCCCGGCCCGGGCCGCCAGCTCGGCGGCCGCGGGGTGCTCGGGCCGCAGCTCCAGGACGCTCACGAGGACCTCCCCCCACTCCTCGTCGGGCAGGCCCACCGAGGCGGCGTCGGCCACCGCCGGGTGCTCCAGGAGGACCCCGTCGACCTCGGCCGGGTAGATGTTCACGCCCCCCGAGATCACCAGGTCGGCGGAACGGTCGGTCAGGAAGAGGTAGCCGTCCTCGTCGAGGTAGCCGACGTCGCCCAGGGTGAAGTAGTCGCCCCGGAACGCCCCCTGGGTCTTCTGCGGGTCCCCGTGGTACTGGAAGCGGGCCTGGGGCGGGGCGTAGACGTAGACCTGGCCGACGGTCCTCGGCGGGACCCGCCGGCCCTCCTCGTCGAGGATCACCACCCCGTCGGGCAGCACCGGCCGCCCGACGGTCCCGGGCCGGGCCAGCCAGGTGGTCGAGTCGACCAGGGTGCCGAACCCTTCGGTCGCCGCGTAGTACTCCCAGATGACCGGGCCGAGCCACTCGATCATGCGGCGCTTCACGTGCACCGGGCAGGGGGCGGCCCCGTGGAGGACGAAGCGCAGGGACCCGAGGTCGAAGGCCCGGCGCTCCTCCTCGGGGAGCTGGAGGAGCCGGTGGAACATGGTGGGGACCATGTGGGTGTGGGTCACCCGCTCGGCCTCGATCAGCTCCAGGGTCCGGCGGGGCTCGAAGCGCTCCATGAGCACCACCCCCACCCCGTAGGCGAAGGGGGCGGCCAGGGAGAACGCCAGGGGGGCGGCGTGGTAGAGGGGGCCGGTGCACAGGTGCAGGTCGCTGCCGTCGCTGCGGTAGCCGTAGAGGTTGGCGGTGACCGAGCCCTGGGCGGCGGGGGGCCGCTCCACCCCCTTGGGCCGGCCGGTGGTCCCCGAGGTGTAGAGCATGGTGCTGCCGGCCACCGGGTCCGCCAGGTCGCTGCCGTCCTCGGCGGCCAGGACCCCCTCGAGGTCGGCCAGGATCCCCTCGGCCACGGCTGGCCCGAGGTCCTCGGCCGAGAGCGTCCCGGCGGCCAGGGCCGCCTCGAGGCCGTCGCACCACACCCGCGGGGCCCGGCCGGTCCGGCGGGCAGCGGCCAGGGCCACGGGGAGCCGCTCGGGATCGGTAACCACCACCTGGGCCTCGCAGTCGCCCAGGATGTAGGCCACCTCCTCGGCCTGCAGGTGCCAGTTGATCGGGGTGAGCCGCAGGCCGGCCCGCTGGCTGGCGAAGACCGTGACGACGAAGGCCGGCCGGTTCCCGCACAGCAGGGCCAGGGCCGAGCCCGCGCCCAGGCCCTGCCGCCCGAGGGCCCGGGCCAGCTGGTTGGCCTGGGCGTTCAGCTCCCCGAAGCTCGAGCGCCCCTCCCGCCAGACGAGGGCGGTGCGCCCCGGGTCCTGGGCCGCCCAGTAGGCCAGCAGCATGCCCTCGGCTGCCGCCGCCTCCCGGGTCGGCCAGCGGCTCCCCTCGCCGGTCGCCTCCCGTGGTGCCGCCGGGCTGCTCACTGGCCCACCCCCTGACCCGTGCCCTGCTCGGCCAGCCAGGCGGTAGCCGTGTCGAGCTCCTCCACCTGGTCCAGCAGGCCGGCCTCGGCCCAGCGTTCCCGGAGCCAGCCGTCGTTCGCGTCCAGGAGACCCAGCTTCGCCACGTTCGGCACCAGCTTGGCGAAGAACGCCCGGCGGAACTGGGCGGCGGGGCTCAGCCCGGTCCGTTCGGTGGCCTCCCGCAGGCAGGGCAGGACGTCGGCCACCTCGATGCCGAGCCGCTCCCAGACCTCCGGGGTGGTGGCCCGGGCCCGGCTGTGCAAGGTGGCCTCCAGCAAGAACTCCTGGCGTTCCCGCAGCTCCTTCGCGCTCAGGCCGCCGTAGAGCTCGGCCAGGCTGAGGATCCCGAAGGCGACGTGGCGGGCCTCGTCGGCCATGATGTAGCGCAGCAGGCTCGCCATGAGCGGCTCCTGCACGGTCCGCCGCAGCTCCCCGAAGGCCGCAAGGGCCAGGCTCTCGATGACGATCTGCATGCCCAGGTAGGCGATGTCCCAGCGGCCGTCCGCCAGGAGATCGGTGATCTGGGCCTCGAGGAACGGGGTCATGGGGTAGGCCTGGCCGAGCTTCTCCTGCAGGTAGCGGGCGAAGACCTCGGTGTGGCGGGCCTCGTCCATGGCCTGGGTGGCGGCGTAGTACTTCGCGTCGATCCAGGGGACCGTCTCGACCAGCTTCGCCGCCACCAGCATGGCCCCCTGCTCCCCGTGCAGGAACTGGCTCAGGCGGGCGGTCAAGAGCTCGACCGCCAGGCGCCGGAACTCCCGCTCCCCCCAGCCGGCGAGCGGCGAACCGGGCAGCTGGGCGGCGACCCGGTAGACCGGGGGCAAGGCCGCGTCACCCATGGCCACCACCATGGCCTCGGGGTCCACCGGGGTCGACCAGTCCACGTCGGTCTCGGCGTTCCACTGGGCGCTCACCGCCTTGCTGGTCAAGGTGACCAGCTGGGGCCGCTCCCGTTCGTAGCGCCAGGTGAGCATCCGCGGGGCCTGGTCCTCCACCACCCGGACCTCCTCGGGCCGGGCGCCGCCCAAGAGGCCCGCCACCACCCCCGGGCCAGCCTCGGCCTGCGGGTCCCCGGTGCCTGGGCCCTCCGGTCCCGCTCCCGACCACGGCCTGCCTGCTGCTGTCATGGCGCCCCCTCCTTCGCTGTCCTGCCGGGCCCCGCCAGCCGCCTGGGTTGTGCCGCTCCGCCTACCCCCCGCCGGGGGCCCCCGGCCACCCGGGGGTCCAGCCCTGACCGCTCCTCTGGATCGTCCTCACAGGTGGACGGCCTCCTCGACTGCCTGGGCCAGCACCGACTGGCCAGCCGGGCTCGGGTGCACGCCGCAGCCCCCGCTGGAGAGCTGGGTCAACAGGCCAGCGGTGCACTCGTCGTCCTTCGAGTAGGTCGAGTCGGCGGCGAACAGCGCGTGCCCGTGGGCGATCTCCACGTCGTAGGGCTTGGCCCCGGCGTCCATGGCGCCGTTCAGGGCCGCCGTGGCAGCGTTGTCCAGCGGGTTGGCCGAGTCCAGCGAGTAGTAGTTCACGATCACGATCTGGCCCCGGTAGTGGGCCTCGTCCCGGATGTCCCGGAGGATGATTCCGACGTTCTTCGTGATCCGGGCCAGCACCGGGTCGAGCTCGCTCGGCGTCGTGCAGTGGTCCGGGGTGGTGTCCTGGCAGATGAAGCCGTCGTTCGCCCCGATGGCCAGGGTCACGAGCCGGGTGTCCCGGTGGGTCTTCAAGAAGTGCAGGGCGAAGGCCAGCTGGCTGCCCTGGTAGGCGACGTGCAGCGGGTAGAGGGTCCGGTAGCCGCCCGGCTCGACCTGGCCGGTCGAGCTCACGTGGTTCTCGCAGCCGTTGCTCTCCGCCGAGGCGTCGATGAAGCTCGAGCTGGTCTCCCCCGGGCAGGAGGCATTCGTCACCTTCAGGTGCAACGCGGCGGCCACGTCCTCGGGGTAGCCGACGAAGCTGGCGGCGTCCTGGTAGTTCGGGGCCGGCACCGTGGTCGGCTCCCGGTACCCGAAGGCCACCGAGTCCCCGAGGGCCAGGTAGTCGGTGCCCGGGAGGACCGCCAGGTCCCGCCCGTCCACACCGCTGGCCTGCGGGTCCCGGCCACGGCCGTGGCCGTGGCTGTCAGCCCCGGCCGTCCCCCCGAAGGCCACCCCGAGCCCCGTGCCGAGCGCCACCACCAGGACCGCCCCCACCCCGGCCAGCCACCGGCCGGTCCGCTTCCCCGTGCCCTTGCCCATCGAGCCCCCCTCTTCTCGCGCACCTGCTGCCTCGGCGGGCACCGCCCGATACCCCGGAACGCCAGCGTCGCCGAGGCTCAGCTCCCCGACGGGCCGGCCCCGGCGGCCGCCTGGTCGGCCAGGACCAGCTGCTCGCCCCCCCGGACCAGGCCTGCCGGGATGCCCTGGTCCCCGGCGAGCAGCCGGGCGAGCGCCGAGCGCTTCTCCTCGCCGCTCACCAGCCAGAGGATCGCTTCGCCCCGGGCGAGGGCCGGCCGGGTGAGGGTCATGCGGCGCTCCCCCTGGTAGGGGCCGCTCAGGGCCACCAGCTGCTCGCACTCCTCCACCACCGGGTCGCCGGGCACCAAGGAGGCCGTGTGGCCGTCGGCCCCGAGGCCGAGGTGGACGACGTCGAAGCGGGCTGGCAGGTCCCGGGCGTAGCGGCCGCAGGCCGCCGCCAGGTCGGGGGACTCCACCCCCATGGCCCGCAGCCGGACCCCGACCCGGCCGAGGATGGCCTCGAGGCGGGTCAGGTTACGGGTCTCGCTGCCGTAGGGGGCGATCCGCTCGTCGACCTGGAAGACCTCGACCCGCTCCCAGGCAAGGTCCAAAGCGGCCAACCGGGCCAGCATGGCCCAGGGGGTCCGGCCCCCGCTCAGGGCCAGCCGACAGCACCCCCGGGCCGCGAGGGCCGCCCGGATCCGCTCGGCGAGCCAGGAGGCGGCCGCCTCGGCCAGGGCCTCCTCGTCGGCCAGGACCTCGAGGCGCCGCTCCCCGCCCGCCGGCGTCGGCCAGCCCCCGGCCGGAACCGCCGGGGCGCCCCCCGGCCGGGCTTCACGGTGCTGCTGGTACCAGACGGCCAGGGCCCGGGTCGAGGGGTCGAGGGCCTCGAGGCCCCCCTGGTCGCCCTGCAAGGTGGGCACCAGCCGCTTGGCCAGGGCCTTGCCGAGCTCGACCCCCCACTGGTCGAAGGAGTCGATGCCCCAGATGCAGCCCTGCACGAAGACGCTGTGCTCGTAGAGGGCCACCAGGCTCCCAAGGGTCCGGGGGGTCAGCTCCTCGGCGAGCAGGACCGTGCTGGGCCGGTCCCCGGGCATGACCTTGTGGGGCACCAGGGCCTCCGGGGTGCCCTCGGCCCGCACCTCCTCGGCGCTCCGGCCGAAGGCCAGGGCCTCGGCCTGGGCCAGGAGGTTGGCCATCAAGGTGTCCTGCTGCTCCCCGACCGGGTCCAGGGACCGGGCGAAGCCGATGAGGTCCACCGGAACGAGTACCGTGCCCTGGTGGAGCAGCTGGTAGAAGCTGTGCTGGCCGTTGGTCCCCGGCTCCCCCCAGACCACCGGGCCGGTCCCCACGTCCACCGCCTCGCCCTCCAGGGTCACCCGCTTGCCGTTGGACTCCATGGTCAGCTGCTGCAGATAGGCCGGGAACCGCCGGAGGTACTGGCTGTAGGGCATGACCCCCATGGTCTGGCAGCCGAAGAAGTCCCGGTACCAGACCCAGAGCAGGCCGTGGAGGACCGGCAGGTTCTCCCGCAGGGGGGCCTCCTGGAAGTGCTCGTCCATGGCCCGGAACCCGGCCAACAGCTCGTCGAAACCCTCAGGGCCGATGGCCAGCATGGTCGAGAGCCCGATGGCCGAGTCCATCGAGTAGCGCCCGCCGACCCAGTCCCAGAAGCCGAACATGCGGGTCGGGTCGATCCCAAAGGCCCGGACCTCGGCCTCGTTGGTCGAGACCGCCACGAAGTGCTTCGCGACCGCCTCCTCCCCGAGCCGGTCGACCAGCCACTGGCGGGCCGCCCGGGCGTTCGTCAGGGTCTCGGTGGTGGTGAAGGTCTTCGAGGACACGATGAAGAGGGTCTCGGCCGGGTCCAGATCGGCGAGGGCCTGGGCCAGGTCCGTGGGCCCGACGCCGGTAGTGGGCGAGGGCCTCGGCCGCCATGGCCGGGCCGAGGTCCGAGCCGCCGATGCCGATGTTCACCACGTTCCGCACCGGCCGGCCCGTCGCCCCCCGCCAGCGGCCGCTTCGGACCTCCCGGGCGAAGGCCCGCATGCGCCCCAGGACCTCGTGCACCTGGGCCACCACGTCCACCCCGTCGACCACCAGCCGTCGCCCCTCGGGCATCCGCAGGGCCACGTGGAGCACCGCCCGGTCCTCCGAGACGTTCAGGTGCTCGCCCCGGAACATGGCGTCCCGCCGGCCGGTCACGTCCCGGGCCTCGGCCAGCTCGAGCAGCAGCCGCAGGGTCTCGTCCGTCACCCGGTGCTTCGACAGGTCGGCCCGCAGGCCCGCAGCCTCGAAGGTCAGTCGGCCGACCCGCCCGGGATCCTCGGCGAAGAGCTCCCGCAGGCTCCGCTCCGCCAGGTCCCGCTGGTGGGCGGCCAGGGCACGCCACGCCGGAAGGTCCAAGAGCCCGCTGCCTGCCATCGTCCTCTCCTTCGCTCGGCCTCTTCCGGTTCACCCTAGGGCGGCCCTCTCCCGACCGCCGAGTCGGTGACGACCGAGCGCTGTCGTCCGTACCCCCTCGGGTAGGGCCCGGCCCCGCCGCCGCCCTGGCCAGCCGCACTACGCTGGCGGGCAGCCCCGCAACTCGACGGGGCGGCCCACGGAACGACCCAGCGAGGCACCATGGCACCAGCACGCCGATCCGCACCGACGAAGCAGGCCCCGGCCAGCGCCCCGGCGAACCCCGTCGACGGCCACGCGCCAGGCAGCCCTGGGCCGAGCAGCACCGACGCGAACCCGGCCTCCCCGAGCCGGCTGCCCGACCCGGTGGTGAGCGAGGTCGTCGTTCGTCTCCGTCGGGCCGAGGGCCAGCTGCGCGCCGTGCAGCGCCTCCTCAGCGAGGGCGCCGACTGCCGAACGGTCCTCACCCAGCTGGCCGCGGCGAACCGGGCGGTGGAGCAGGCCGGCTTCCGCCTGGTGGCCGCCGGCCTGGCCTGGTGCAGCGAACACCCCGAGGACGCCGCGGCCGCCGGCTACTCGGTCGAGGACCTCGAGCGGCTCTTCACCCGCATCGCCTGAGCCCCGCCCCCGGCGGCCACCCTCACTTCCCTCACTTCCCTGGGCCGTCCCCGGCCACGGTCGTCGCCACCGTCCTGGCCGCCTCAGCGGGTCGGACCCGGTCCTCGTCGTCGGCGTGCCGGCCGAGCCGGGCCGGCCACCAGTTCCAGCGGCCCAGCAGAGCCACGGTCGAGGGGACGAGGAGGGTGCGGACGAAGAACGTGTCCATGAGGATGCCGATGGCCAGCCCGAAGCCGATGGCCCGGATCTGGCTGCCCCCCGGCCCCCCACCGCCGGCGATGGCGATCACCGCGAAGCTGCCGGCCAGGATGATGCCGGCGGAGGTGACCGTCGGCCCGGTCCGGCCGATGGCCTCGACCACGGCCTCCCGCAGGGAGTGCCGGTGGGCCTCCTCCCGGATCCGGGTCATGACCAGGATGTTGTAGTCCTCCCCCAGGGCCAGCAGGAAGATGAACATCAAGAACGGCAGGATGAAGGTGAGGCCCTTCTCGCCGCCGATGTCGATGAACGCCAGGGTCGAGACCCCGAGGGCCGCCAGGTAGGAGAGGACCACCGAGACGATCAGGTAGAGCGGCGCCACCAGGCTCCGCAGCACCAGGGCCAGCAGCACCCCGATGGCCACCACGGCCACCGGCACGATGTGCACCAGGTCGTGGTTCGAGGCCGAGCTCACGTCGTAGAGGGAGGCCGCCTCACCGGCCACGCCGTTCGCCGTGGCCCCCGATGCCCGAGCGGCGGCCGCCAGGGCGGCCCGCACCTTCGGGGTGGCGTCCATGGCCGCCGTGGTCTGCTGCCCCCCGGCCCGCAAGGAGGCCTCGAACTGCACCACCGTCCCTTCGGGGCTCACGAACAAGGCGGTGGCCCGGTAGGCGTCGTAGAGGGAGCGGGGCACCGACAGGCCCGAAGGTTCGAGGGTCGGCAGGGTCAGGGGGTTCCCCAGCTCGGTATGCAGCCGGGCGTAGGTCGAGGGGCCCATCGCCGTGCCGTTCGGGTCGAGGGGCCCGGCCAGGGTGGCGAAGAGCCCGGATCGCTCCAGGACCCTCTCGGCGCTGACCAGCCGCGCCGGGTCCTGCCAGATCGGCTCGGGGTACTGAAGGATCAAGTTGGCCGGGTTGGCCGAGGCGTGGGGGAAGTCGGCGGCCAGGATGGCGTTGCCGGCCGCGGCGTCGGACCCCTTCGGGGCGGAGACGGCCCCCCCGAAGCCGGCCGAGTGGTAGCCGAGGGCGGCCGAGGCCAGGCCGAGGAAGACCAGCACGCCGATGCCCAGGGTCAAGGCGGGCCGCTTCACCAGGCGACCGGCCACCCGCCCCCACCAGCCCCGGCGCTCCTCGGCCACCGGCACGGCCCGGCTCGGCCAGAAGGCCGCCCGACCGACGATGGCCAGGAGGGCCGGCAGGAGCGTCAGCCCGGCCAGCAGCATGACCCCCATGCCGACCGCCAGGGGCAGGCCCAGGTCCCGGTAGATGCCGAAGGTGGCCAGCAGGAGGCTCAACAAGGCCAGGATCACCGTCCCGGCCGAGGCCGAGATGGACTCGCCGACCCGCACCAGGGCGTGCTCGACCGCCTCCTTCGGACCCTGGCCGGACCGCAGCGCCTCTCGCACCCGGAAGACTAGGAACAGGCCGTAGTCGGTCCCCGCCCCGAGCAGCAGCACGATGAGCAGGATGTCGGTGATCTCCGAGATCTTCACCCCGTGGGCGCCAAGACCACCGAAGGACGATGACCAGCAGGAACGACAGGCCCTGGATCCGGTTGCCGGTCTTGTCCGAGCTCTTCTGGTTCGCCACGTTGGTCGCCACCGGCCCGGCCAGGTGGAACGAAAGGCCGTCGGTCGGCCCGGCCCGGGCGAAGGTGGCCTGGAGGTCGTCCACCACGCTCCGCTGGTCCTGCACGTCGCTCGGGGCGACCTTGGCGTCGACGAGGATCTCCGCCGCCTGGTCGTTCGGCGAGACCTTCGCCACCTGCACCTTCGTGACCTTCGGCACCGCTTTGGCCAGCGCCACTTCCCGGGCGATCGCCGCCTGATCGGCACTCGTCAAGGGCCGGCCGCTGGTCGAGGCCACCAGCAGGATCTGGCTCTGGGTCGTCGTCTGGCCCAGGAGGGGCGCCGCGAGATTCGCGGCCCGCTGGCTCGGGGCGTTCGCCGGCAGGAACTGGCTGTTGTCGTTGTTCACCTCGCTGGTCATCGACGGCAGCGTCTTCACCGCCACCACCGCCACCAGCACCCAGCCGGCCAGCACTAGCCAGCGGTACCGCACCACCGTGCGGGCCAACCGCTCGAAGAACCGGTTCATCGCTCCTTCGTCCTCGTCCTCGCCCCCCGGACCCCCCGACCCCTGGCCGTTTGCCGGTGACCGCCCCGGACGCGGGGCGCGCCGGACCCCTGGGACTCACCGACCAGAGCCGGCAGGCTGGCCAGGACCCGCCGGTAGCTCGCCCCCAGGTCCCCCGGGTCCCCGACGGCGTCGTCCAGGACCTCGTCGAGGACCACCCGGGCGGCCCCCATCGCCGTTCCGGCCGCCAGACGCCCGAGCGCCCGGGCTTCGGCACCCCCCCACCCGACGGGCAGCCGCTCGGCCACGGCCGCCGCTAGGGTCTCCTCCAAGGCGGCGAACGCCGCCAGCTGCCACGGAA
The DNA here is from genome assembly GCF_023130475.1 of Aciditerrimonas ferrireducens. Lineage (GTDB taxonomy): Bacteria > Actinomycetota > Acidimicrobiia > Acidimicrobiales > UBA8190 > Aciditerrimonas > Aciditerrimonas ferrireducens. The sequence goes on along the minus strand of NZ_JAKHEX010000001.1, from coordinate 115,242 downwards.
GGAGCGTCCCCGGGTGCTCCCGGACCAGTCGGGCCTGGGCCCGCCAGAGGGCCAGCTGCTCGGGCCGGCTCCGCAGACCCTCGAGGCGCCCGGCGATGACCTCGCCGATGGCCCACAGCGCCGGTTCCTCGACCGGCCGGGACCGGACCTCAGCGGCGAGGGCCGCCGCCAGGGGCTCCCCCGGACCGACCAGCGCCTCCTCCTTGGCGCTGAAGTAGTTGAAGAACGTGCGCGGGGCGACCCCGGCCGCCTCGGCGATGGCTTCCACCGTGACCGCCGCCGGACCCTTCGCCAGGGCCAGCTCCAGGGCCGCCCGCCGCAGCGCCCGCCGGGTCGCCAACTTCTTGCGCTCCCGCAATCCCCGGGGGCCATCGCTGGGGGCGTCGGGGTCGACCTCCACGCCCTCCCACGCATCCTGCACGCCCTGCAGCCTTGCAGAAACTGTCACTTTGGGGCAAGGCGGGCCCCGGCCGGGCGGCCGGCCTCAGCGCCAGTTCCCGGCGACCGGCGCCGGCCCTTGGCTGGCCCGGTCGGCCGGCCCGGCGACCCACGGCGGGGTGGGAAACCGGCCGGCCAAGAGGGCCTCGAGGTCCCCGACCGAGAGCGCCCCGACCGGCCGGCCCTCCGCCAGGGCCACCGCCCAGTGCGTCTCCGGGGTCCAGCGCTGGAGCAGCTCGACGACCGGCTCGTCGGGCCGGGTGGTCACCACCGAGCGGGCCGGCCACGCCAGCTCCCGCAGCCGCACCTGGTCCCGCAGGGAGGGCGGCACGGCCAGCAACTGCCCCCCGGCCACCAGCCCCGACGGGTCGCCCTGCCAGTCGTGCAGCACGGCCACCGGCCAGCCCTCGGCCAAGGGCCCCTCTCGACAGGCGCTCTCCACCGTCCACCAGTCCGGCACCGTCGTCGGGGCCACCGGCGCCATGACCTGCCCGACCGTCCGATCCCCCACGGTGGCCAGCAGCACCCCCTGGCGACGCTCGGCGGTGGCCCCGGCACCGACGAACAGCCCCGTGGCCCCCAGCCAGAGTCCCTCGAGGTTGCCCAGCACGAGCAGCACCATGCCGACCGCCAGCGTGGCGTAGCCGACCACCTGGCCCACGGCGGTCGTCACCACCGTGGCCCGCAGCCGATCCCCGAAGAGCCGCCAGAGCCCGGCGTGCAGGACCCGCCCACCGTCCAGCGGGGAGATCGGCAAGGCGTTCAGCGCGGCCAGCAGCAGGTTCAACCCGCCCAGCCACGCCAGGCTCCCGGCGGCCAACCGGGGTGCCCCAAGCGCCTCCACGCCGGCTCCCAGGCCCAGCAGCACCCCACCGACCACCAGCGACACCAGGGGACCCACCCCCGAGAGGGCCAGCTCGCCCCCCGGCCGCTCCGGCTGGCCGTCGATCGAGGTGAAGCCCCCTAGCGCCCAGATCACCACGCCCTCGACCCGCAACCCTTGCCGACGGGCCACCACCGCATGACCCAGCTCGTGGGCCACGATGCCCGCCAGGAAGGCCAGGGTGACCCCGCAGGCCGCCACCCCGTACCACACCCCGGACAGGCCCGGCTCGATGCTCGGCAGGACCCGTTCCCCCAGGCCCACGCCGACCAGCACGGCGACCACCAGGACGCTCCAGTTGGCCCCCAGCCGAATACCTCGGATCCGCCCCAACCGGATGCTCTCGGTCATGACGCCGCTCTCCTTCCGCCGGCCGGGTCCGCCCAGCCAGCATCCCACGACGCCTTGGTCAACGTCGACCGCTCCCGGCCCCATTCCGGTCCCGCCGAGGTCCACAGGACCTCCACAGGAACCCGGCCGGCTCCCCGGCGTCGAGCGTGCGGTGCCGGCTCAGGCCGTCCCGCTGGTCCGGGGCTGGCGCCAGGGCCGCTCGAAGGGCAACCGCCACGTCCGCGGCGCGACCAGCCGACCGATCGACGAGGGGCCCCAGCTGCCCACCGGGTAGGGCTCGAGCGGTGGGGGCTGCTCCAGCAACGGCGCCGAGAGCTCCCAGAGCCGCTCGATGCCCTCGGCCGAAGCGAACAGCGTCCGGTCCCCCACCATGGCCTCCAGTACCAGCCGCTCGTAGGCCTCCAGCACGTCCCGCTGGTAGCCGGTCTCGTGCAGGGCGAACTGCAGGCTCAGCTTGTCCAGGGCCATGCCCCGGCCCGGCCGCTTCCCGTAGAACGACAGCGAGAGGCGAGCGTCGTCGTCCAGGTCGAAGGTCAAGTGGTCCGGCCCCCGCTCCCCGATCCCCGACCCCGCCGGGAACATGCTCTTCGGCGGCTCCCGGAAGGCGATCGAGATGATCCGGGCCCCCTCGGCCATGGCCTTGCCGGTCCGCAGGAAGAACGGCACCCCGGCCCACCGCCAGTTGTCCACCTCGCAGCGCAGCGCCACGAACGTCTCGGTCTGCGAGTCGGCGTCCACCCCCGCAATCGCTCGATACCCCTCGTACTGCCCCCGCACCACCTGCTTCGGGTCGATGGGCCGCAGCGACCGGAACACCTTCGTCCGCTCCTGGTCGATGCTCGGCGGGTCGAAGGCCACCGGCGGCTCCATGGCCACAAAAGCCAGGATCTGGAACAGGTGGGTCACCACCATGTCCCGGAACGCGCCCGTCTGGTCGTAGAACCCGGCCCGCTCGTCGACCGTCAGCGTCTCGGGCACGTCGATCTGCACATGGTCGATGTGGTGCCGGTTCCAGATCGGCTCGAAGAGCCCGTTGGCGAACCGGAACGCCAAGATGTTCAGCGCCGCTTCCTTGCCCAGGAAGTGGTCGATCCGGAACACCTGGGGCTCCTCGAACACCCGGTGCACCACCTCGTTCAGCGCCCGGGCCGAGGCCAGGTCGGTCCCGAAGGGCTTCTCCATGACGATCCGGGCCCGCTCCACCAGCTTGGCCTTGGCCAGCAGGTCCACCACCGCCGCCATGGCCTGCGGCGGGATGCTCAGGTAGTGCAGCAGCCGGGGCCAGCCCGGCAGCTCCTCTCGGGCCTTCCCCACCGCAGCCGCCAGGGCCTCAGGGCCTGCGCCCGTCGGCACGTAGCGCAGGCACCCCAAGAACGCTTGCCGGGCCTCCAGGGGCACCTCGGGCCGCCCGAACCGTTCGCACGCCGCCTGGGCAAGGGCCCGGAACCCGTCGTCCCCGAGGTCCTCCAGGGCCGTCCCTACCACCCGGCACGGCGGCAGCAGGCCCGCCGCCTGCAGGTGCAACAAGCCTGGCAGCAGCTTCCGTCGGGCCAGGTCCCCGGTGGCCCCGAAGAGCACCACCACGTGCGGCTCGGGCTCGACCGCCTCCACTCCGACCGTCGAGCGGGCCCGATCGGCCGGCCCTCCTGCCCCGGCCATCGCCCCTCGCTCCCTAGCGCCCGCCGACCGCCGCCTCGGCTGGCGGGTCCAGCTCCGAACCGACCCCCGTGTCCTCCAGGGCGCCTGGGAGCCGCAGCAGCCCGATCGGCTCGCCCACCACGGCCGGGCTCGCCGCCTCGAGCCCCGGCTCCATGCGCCCCTCGACCTCGAGCGCCCGCAACGCCGTCGCGACGCCCCGCCCGGCCCGCTGGTCCATCGCCTCGGCCACCCCCCGGAACATCCGGTCGAACAGCAGGTACTTCCCGACGAACACCCCGCTCCAGGCCACCAGGTTCGCCCCGTCCACGAGCGCCGTCGCCGCCAGCGCCGGCAGGTGGTGGCTGGTCGCCAACCGGCCGGCCAGGTCGGCCGTGCCCATCGAGATCGCGATCCCGAGCAGCGACAGCACCCAGTAGGGCACCACTTCTCGCCACGGGTCCGACCGCCCCGTCCGGCCCCACGTCCAGGTCCGGTTCAACCAGTAGCCCGGCACCGTGGCCACGATGTTCGCCAGCAGCGTGTCGGCCACCGCGTCCCACAGGTGCAGCACCCCGTAGCTCACCGACAGCACGGTGAACGAGATGACGGTCGTCACCACCGAACCCAGGCAGTAGCGAATCAGCTTCTGGCCGAGGGGACTCCGGGCGGCGCGCCACCACCAAGCAGGGCCGTAACGCATTTGCAACACCATAGCCCTCGGGGCGGCCGGCTCGCTGGTCGGCCCCGCACCGCGCCCCCGCCGGGTCGGCGCGGGGCCGTGGCACCCTGGGGCCCGTGGACCGCCGCGCCCTGCTCGTCCCCCCCGCCGCCTACCTCGCTGGCTCCCTCCCCATCAGCGGCCTCGCCGCCCGCCTCGCCGCTGGCGTCGACCTGCGCCGGGTCGGCACCGGCACCGTCTCTGGCACCGCCCTCTACCAGGTCGCCGGGTTCCGTCCCCTCGCCGTCGCCGGCTGCCTCGAGCTCGCCAAGGGGGCCCTCGGCCCCGCCCTGGCCGGGCCCCGTCGACCCGGCCTTGCGGCCGCTGCCCTCGCCCTGGCCCTCACCGGCCACAACTGGTCCCCCTGGCTCCGGGGCGCCGGTGGGCGCGGCGTCGCCCCAGCCCTCGGCGGCCTGCTCCTCGCCGCCCCCGAGGGGGCCGCCCTCCTCGCCGCCGGCCTCGGCCTCGGCCGCCTCCTCCGCCAGACCGGTCTCCTCGTCGGCCTCGCCGCCCTCGCCCTGCCCGCCTGGCTCGCCCGCCGCCGCGGTACCCCCGGGGTCCTCCTCGGCCTGGCCGTCGCCGGCCCCATGCTCGCCAAGCGCCTCGCCGGCAATCGGCCGCTCCCCCCTGGCCCCCACCTCCCGGCCCTCCTCCGGCGCCTCCTCCTCGACCAAGACCCCCCAGGACACGACCGCTAGCCTCCCCGCCGTGCCCGTGGCCGTCCTCAGCGACGCCGCCGCGGCCCTCCCCCCGGCCCTGGCGGAGGAGGCCGGCGTCGTCCAGGTGCCCTTCCAGATCGCCCTCGCCGACCGCACCGTCAACGAGGACCAGCTCCCCGACGGCTTCCTCGCCACCCAGCCCCCCGGCAGCATCCAGTCCGCCGCGCCCCCGCCCGGCGCCTACCTCTCGGCCCTCCAGGCCCACGCCGGGCCCGAGGGGGCGGTGGTCGTGACCGTCGCCAGCCGCTACTCGGCCTCCGCTCAGGCGGCCCACGCCGCGGCCACGCTCCTCCGCCCCACCCTCCCCGTGGTCGTCGTCGACTCCGGCACGGCCGCCGGCGCCCAGGCCCTCGTCGTCCTCGCCGCCGCCCGGGCGGCCCGAGCCGGCGCCGACCTCGAAGCCGTGGCCGTGGCCGCCCGCCGCGCCGCCACCCAAGTCCGCCTCGTCGCCCTCGTCGAACAGCTCGACTGGCTCCGGGCCTCGGGCCGCCTCCCCGCCCCGGTCGCCCGCCTCGGGCTGGCGGCCGGTGTGCTCCTCCTCTTCGAGCTCACCCCGGCCGGGCCCCGACCCCTCCGACCCCTCCGCTCCCGACCCCGGGCCCTCCGTGCCCTGGCCCGCCGGGTCCTCGCCGGCCGGCGCCCGGACCACGGACTCGAAGTCGTCGCTCTCCACGCCGAGCGCCCGAAGGACGCCGAAGCCGCCCTCGATCTCGTGGCGTCGGTCGTCCCCCCGACGACCGCGTTCCTGAGCGGCTTCGGGCCGGTCATGGTGGCCCACACCGGCCCCGGGGTCGTCGGCCTCGCCTGGCGTTGGGTGCCCCCCACCTGACCCGGGTGTGGGGATGGCCCGGCGAACCCACTTTCACAACATGTCACACAAACTCCACAACGGCGATGAGGGCATGGCCACCTCCCTGCGCCGGCCGGCTGCTCAACGACCGGGGCGCCCGCAGCTCGGGGCCCCGGGGGTCGGCACCTGCCAGGCGTTCGCCGCCCCCGCCACGACGTGGGCCGCCCACCGCCAGATCCCGAGTCGGGGTAGGGGCCGGCCTGCCACCTCGTCCGCCACCACCCGCTGGACGACGGGCAAGGCCAGCATGCCGCCGTGGAAGGCCGGCACGACCACCGCGGGGATCCCGAGGCGCTCCCCGGGGGGTGCGGCCACGGCGTCGGCCAGGGGGAGGACGGCGAGCTCCCGGAGACCGGGGACCGGGCAGGCGAGGAGGCCGCGAAGCTGGCGAGCTTGCCGGTCCACGGAGGCGAGGAACGGGCTTCGGGGCGAGAGCGCCACGGGGGCAGCGCCCTGGAGGGCCTGGGCGAGGACCGTCATGGCCTGGCGGAGGGGCGCGCCGGGACCGGCCGAACCCCCGAGGGGGTAGGTGAGGCGGTCCGGGTCGAGGAGCGGGCTGAGGAACACGACGGTCCGCAGGTCCCGGGGCGGGTCGTCGCGGACGAGCTCGCCGGCCAGCAGGGCCCCTTCGCTGTCGGCCACCACGGCGACCGGGAGGTGGCTGCGGCGGCCGAGCACGACGACCTGCTGCCGGAGCCGGGCGAGGAGCAGGGGGAGCGGCGCGGCGGTGTCGGGCCCGTCGTAGGGCAGGGGCCGGCCCCGGGGCCCGAGACCGGCGTAGGAGAAGCGAGTCTCGAGGAAGGGGCCCGGCACGGGACGGCTCGGGCGGCCGTTCCAGGCCGAGCCGTAGCCGGAGACGATCAGGACGGCTTCCCGGGCGGGGCCTGCGGGTGCACGGGCCGTCCGCGCGGGGGGAGCCACCCGGAGACGGGCCGTCTCGGCGGCCCGGGCGGCGCGAAAGCCCCCGAGGGTGCCGAGGGCGACGAGCGCGGCGAGCCCCGCGAGGGCCACGGGGACCATGGGCACGACGAGCCGCCGGCGGGGCTGCCCGGCGACCGCTCGGACCAGCCCGGTCCAGGCGAGGGCGTTGGCCGCCCCGAAGAGGCCAGCCACCGGCGCGGCTGCGAACCGAGGCGCGGCGGTCACGGCGAGGCCGGCGAGGCTGAGCCAGAGGAAGCTGGCCAGCACCCAGCCGACCGCCCGGGCCGAGAGCGGCCGGCGCCACCAGCCGGCTTGGACCCAGAGGGGGTGGGCGACGAGGGCGAGGAGGACCGCCAGGGGCACGGCGGCGAGGAAGAGCCAGGAGAGGGGCACGACGGCCAGGCCGTAGAGGACCACGACGCTCGGGGCGAGGAGAAGGTCGCCGAGCCCGCTGGCCAGGGTGCCGCGGGCCACGAGCCGACCGAGGCCGGGGCGGGGAAGGCCCTCGGGCCAGGCGGCCGCCAAGGTGAGCCCGGTGAGGACCCCCCGGGCGAGGAGCACGGCGGGGACCAGGCCGGCGAGGACCGTCCAGGAGGGGTCGAGGGCGACGAGCCAGCGGAGGTCCTGGAAGACCCCGAAGGGGGGGACGGCGTTGGCCTGGGCGGCGAGCCCGGCGGCGCCGAGGGGGGCGAGGCCGGCGCCCACCAGGGCCCCCTCGAGGAGGCTGGGGACCAGGCAGAGCGCCAGGAGCCCAGCTCGCCGGCTCATCCGCAGGCCCCGACTCCCGCCCCGGCTGGGCTTCCGGGCTCCGAGGTGGCGCTGGGCGCGGGACCCTCCCGGTCGACGAGCTCCCGGTCGAGGAGCTCCCGGTCGACGAGCTCCCGGTCGACCGGCCGGGGGTGGTGCTCCTGGCGGGTGGCCCAGGGATGGGGCTGGTGGCGACGGCCCCGGCGCCCCTGGAGGTCGACCAGGAGCCAGGCGCCCCAGCCCACGGGCACCAGGCCCCAGAAGCTGATGAGCCGGTAGAGCATGACGACGGCGAAGGCTTGGCTGGTGGGGACCCCGTAGGCGGTGAGGAGGGCGGCCAGGCTGCCCTCGACGACCCCGAGGCCCCCGGGGGTGAGGGGGAGGACCGCGGCGATCTGGGTGAGGCCGTAGATGACGAAGATCCCGCGCCAGGGGACGGCCACGTGGAGCGCCACCATGGCGAGCACGAGCACGGCGCAGTCGTCGACCCAGTTGGCGAGGCCGAGGCCCAGGGCTTCGAGCCAGCCGAGGGGGCTCAACCGGATGGCCTCGACCCGGGCGACCAGCTGACTGCCCTGGGTCACCAGCCAGGCCCCGGGCCGGGTCCGACGCAGGCTTCGGTCGGCGGTCGACCAGAGGGCCTGGCCGACGCGGCTGCGGCGGAGCCAGAGGACGAGAGCCAGGAGGAGGGGGATGGCGGCCAGGGCAGCCACGAGCCAGCGGAGGCCGGCCACCGGGCCTCGGGTGCCCGCGGCCCAGACCCCGACGGCGACGACGAGGAAGAGGGCGAAGCTGGAGACCGCCCCGGCGACCAGGAAGACCCAGATCCGGAGGAACCGCTCGACCCCCCGGCGGCGCAGCTGGTCGAAGACCCAGGCGGCCGACCAGGCCACCCCGCCGGGCAGGGTCGCGGCCAGGGCGTTGCCGGCCAGGGTCAACTCGACCATGTCGACGAGGGGGACCCGGACCCCGCCGGCTTGGAGGAGCCAGCGCTGGAGGCGGGCGAAGACGACCATGGAGGCAGCCTCGAAGCCCACCGCCCCGACCACCCAGAGCGGCGCGGCGTCGCCAACGCGGTCGACGGCGCTGCCGAGCTCCCGGGCCCGCTCGGAGAGGAACCAGCCCCCGAGGCCCAGGACCGCCAGGGTCAGGACGGGCCGGAGCCAGCGCCGCCAGCTTCCCCGGGCATCAGGGCGCGCCCCTCCCATGACCTGGGCAACAGCCCGCCGAGCGCAGCCATTCCTGCTCGTCAGCTGGTGGTCAGCTGGCCTCGAGGGCCGGCCCGGCGGCCGGGTCGGGGTGGACCTCGGCCCCCGCCGCCTGGAGCTCGGCCAGGGTGGCTGCGGTGGCCTCCTTCCCGCCGACCGCTCGGCAGGCCCCGGCGACCACCGTGACCGCGAAGCCCTCGGCGAGGGCGTCGAGGGCGCTGGCCCGGACGCAGACGTCGAGGGCCAGTCCGCAGACCACCAGGTGGCGGACCCCCGCGGCCCGGAGGCGCTCGGCCAGGCCCGTGGGGACCTGGCGCTGGCTGGCCGGGTCCCGCATGGAGAACGCCGAGTAGCCGTCCTCGCCGCCCGCGCCCTTCTGGAGCACCTCGCCGGCGACCTGCAGGCCGGGGTGGAACGCCGCCCCCCAGGTGCCCTGGACGCAGTGGACCGGCCAGGGACCCCCGGCGGTCTGGAAGTGGGGGGTCACCGGGGGGTGCCAGTCCTGGCTGTAGACCACGCGGGCTCCGGCCTGGTGGGCTCGGTCGACCAGGCTGTTCACGAGCGGCACGATCTCGTCGCCCCCGGGCACGAAGAGGCTGCCCCGGGGGTCGGCGAAGTCGTTCTGGACGTCGACCACCACGAGCGCGCTCTGGGGGTCCAGCTCGAGGCTCGGGTCGAGGCCCACGAGGCGGGCCAGGCCCGGGGCCAGCCGGAGCGGCAGGGTGGCGGGGTCGGCGATGGCCCGGACCTCCTCGGGCAGGCGGGCCCAGGCCGCCTCGAACCGGGCCCGGGCGGCGGCGAGGTCCTCCAGGCCGGCCGGGGTCCGGCGCCCCTCGAGCATGACCGTGACGAGGAGGGCCTCGTAGATCTCCCCGGGGCCGGGCTCCTCGGCCAGGCCCAGCACGTCCGCCGTGCCGTCCCGGCGGCGCCAGAGCTGCTTGGGACCCGGCAGGCTGGCCTTGCCCTGGCTGGTCTTGCCCACCGGCCGGCCGTCGAAGGCCACGAGCTTGTAGACCGCTTCGAGCACCGGGGCGTCCTCGGCGACCCCGAGGGCCGTGCCGACCCCGAAGGCGTCGACGGGGGTGCCGGCGGCCAGCAGCTCGGCGATGCGCTTCTCGTCGAGGCCGCCGCTGAGCACCACCTGGACGCTGCGCAGGCCAGCGGCGTCGAGGGCGTCGCGGGCCCGGCGGGCCAGGGCGCCGAGGTCGCCGGAGTCGATCCGCAGGCCTCGGACCACCTGGCCTTCCTCGGCCAGCCGGCGGGCGGCCGCCACCGCCCGCCGGATGCCCTCGTGCGGGTCGTAGGTGTCCACCAGCAGCACCGCCCCCGACCCGTACTGCCGGCCGTAGGCCACGAAGGCGTCCTGCGCCGCTGGCCGGCAGGCCGTAGCGGCGGGCCCCCCGGACGTTGCTCGTGCCGGCCAGGCCGACCAGGGCGGCAGCCCGGGCGAGGCGGAGGGCCGCCTCGAAGCCCTGGGTGCGCCGCAGCGCGAAGTCCACCACCGGCCGGCCCCCGGCCGCCGCCCGCAGCCGGGCGGCCTTGGTGGCCAAGGTGGTCTGGGTCGTCAGCAGGTTCAGCAGGCCGCTCTCGACGAGCTGGCCCTCGGCCAGGCTGGCGTCCACCTCGAGCAGGGGCTCCTGGGCCACCACCGGGGTGCCCTCGGGCACCGCCCGGACCCGGCCCCGGAACCGCCAGTCAGCCAGCCAGGCGAGGAAGGCGGGCTCGAACCCGCCCAGGGCCTCGAGGTCGGCCAGGTCCTCGTCCTCGAACCGCAGCCCCTCCAGCCAGGCCAGGGCGTCGTCGAGCCCGCAGGCCACCAGGCAGCCCCGCTCGGCCGGCAGGTGCCGGACGAAGAGGCTGAAGGTGGCGGGGCGCTCGGCCAGGCCCTCCCGCCAGTAGGCCTGGACCATGGTCAGCTCGTAGAGGTCCACCAGGAGGGGGTCCGGCCGGGTGGGCCCTGGCCCGGGGCGGTTCATCCTGGCTCGCCTCCTCGGAGGGCGGCGGCCAGCTTGGCCAGGAGGGCCTGGTGGACCTGGGCCAGGGCCCGGGGGGCGAAGCGCCGCTCGAAGAACCCCCCGATGCCCGAGGCCCCCTGCCAGGTGGTCACCACCTGGACCTCGCAGCTCCCGCCGGGGGCCGGCTCGAGGGTGTAGGTGGTCCGCAGGCTCGAGCCGAGGTCCCGTTCGAGCAGTCGGCGTCCCGGCTCGGGTTCCTCGAGCGCCATGCGGTACTGCCGCTCCCGGCCGCCGGCCACGAGGGTGACCCGGAAGACCGTGCCGGCCCCCCGGCCGCCCTGCTCGACCACCAGGTCCCGCCAGGCCTCCGGCAGGAGCGCCCGGCGCTTCGCCAGGTCGGCCAGGAGGTCGTAGGCCGCCTGGGGGGTCCCCGGCACCACCTGACGGGCCTCGGCCCGCACCTCACCCATGCCCCACCTCCTGCTCGTCCTCCAGCCGACCCCAGCCTGCCATGCTGGTCGGGCCCGCCCGCCAGGTCACCGGGTCGAGGAGGTTGCCGTGCCGTCGCTGGAACACGAGGCCGAACTGCCCGCCTCCCCGGCCGCCCTGGCCGGGGCCCTCGCCGACCCGGCGTTCCTGGAGGCCTGGGCGGCGCGGCTGGAGGGCCGGGAGGTGCGGGCCGAGCGCCAGGAGGACCCGGGGGAGCCGCCGGCGACGGTCCTCGAGCTGGACCTGCCGACGAGCGCCGTCCCCCGCCTGTTCCGGCCCCTGGTCGGCCCGGCGGTCCACCTGGAGGACCGCCGGCACTGGGGGCCGCCCGGCCCCGAGGGGGCCCGAGAGGCCGAGCTGCTCGTGGTGGCCACCACCGGGCCCCACCGGGGCGAGCTGCGCGGCCGGCTCGCCCTGGTTCGAAGCGACACCGGCCGCTCGACGCTGCTGCGGGTGCGGGCCGAGCTGACCGTGGCCGTGCCCCTCCTCGGCGGCCGGCTCACCGGGCCGCTCCTCGGGCTGCTCCAGGCCGCCTTGGACCGCCAGGACGCCGCCTTGGCCGACTGGCTCGCGACCCCCCGCGCGACGGCCCCTGGCCCCGCAACCGGACCGTCACCGGACTGACACCTCCCCGCCATCTCCAGCCGCTAGACCCTCTCCCGTGAGCCTCCCGGGCAGCCCGCCCGAGCCAGGGCCGCTGCGACGGGTCCTCGACCAGGTGGCCCAGGTGGTCGTCGGCCACCACGAGGCCGTCGTCCTGGCCCTAGTGGCCCTGGTGGCCGGCGGCCACGTCCTGTTGGAGGACCTCCCGGGGGTCGGCAAGACCACCCTGGCGACCGCCCTGGCCCGGAGCCTCGGCCTGAGCGTCCGCCGCGTCCAGGGCACCGCCGACCTGCTGCCGGCGGACCTGACCGGCGCCCTGGTGCCCGACGGGAGCGGCGAGCTCCGCTTCCGCCCCGGACCCCTCTTCGCGAACATCGTCCTGGCCGACGAGCTGGAGGCCATGGAGGAGGCGGCGGTGACGGTGGACGGCACCACCCACCGCCTGCCCCAGCCTTTCTTGGTGCTCGCTACCCAGAACCCGGCCGACAGCGAGGGGGTCTTCCCCTTGCCCCAGAGCCAGCGGGACCGCTTCTTGCTCAGCCTGGCCCTCGGCTACCCCGAGCCGGCCGACGAGCTGGAGCTGTTGACCCGGGGCGAGCTGCTCGGCCGAGCCGACCAGCTGCCGGCCGCCCTCGGGCCCGACGAGCTCCTGGGCCTGCGGGCCGCCGTCGACCAGGTCCACGTGGCCCCGGCCGTCCGCCAGTACCTCCTGGAGGTCCTGCTCGAGACCCGCCGCCACCCAGCGGTCCTCGTCGGCCCTTCCCCGCGGGCCGGCCTCGGCCTCCAGCGGGCTGCCCGGGCCCTGGCCCTGGTGGAGGGCCGGGAGTTCGTCGTGCCCCGGGACCTCCAGCAGCTCGCCGGGCCGGTGCTGGCCCATCGGGTCCAGCTGGCCCCAGCTGCCGTCCTGGCCGGCCGCCGGCCGGCCGAGGTGCTGGCCGAGGTCCTGGCCCGGCTGCCAGCCCCCGGTCCTGGGCCCCTGCCGGGCGTCGACCAGCCGGTCGCCCCGGCCCGCGCCGGCCCCCGTCCCCGCCGGGCGGCGCCGTGAGCAGCTGGCCCCGTCTGTTGCCCCGGGGTCGGCTGCTCGGCGCGCTCGGGCTGGTCCTCGTCGTGGCGGGGGAGCTCGACGCCGTGGCGGCCCTCGTGGGTCTCGGCGCGGGCCTCCTGGCCCTGCTGGCGACCAGCGCCCTGGCCCGACCTCGGTCCCGGGCTGGCCTGCGCCCCGGTGGCCTGGTGGCGAGCCCCCTGCCGGGGGTCGGCCTGATCGGCCAGCCCCTCCCCCTCGCCTGGCAGGACCCTGGCGGGGTCCCGATGCGCACGGCGGGCCCCGTCGGGTCCCTGGCGGCCGACGACCCCCTGGCCACCCCCCGGCCGGGCCGCCGGCCGCCCCTCGTGCCCCTCCTCGTCGGCCCCGCCGGGCAGCTCGCCCCCGCCCTCCTGGACCCGCCCCGGCCGGCCCACCGGGGAATCCTGGCCCTGCCGGCCGCCAGCGTCTACCTGCTCGACGCGCTCGGGCTCTGGGCCTGGCCGGTCGGCCGCCTCGAACCGGCCCGCGTGCCGGTGCTCCCCCCGCCGAGGCTCACGGACCATCGGCTCCTCACCCCTCCGTCCCCGGGCGGCCCGCCCGAGCCGCCCCCCGAGCCGGGCCTGGTCCGGACCGACCGGGTGGCCTCCCCGGCCCGGGTCCACTGGCCGGCCAGCCTCCGGACCGGGACCCTGCTCCTCCGCTCGGGTCCCCCGGCCCCGGCTCCCCGGCCCACCGCGGTCGTCGACCTGGCCCAGCTGGCCGAAGCGACCCGGGTCGCCCCTGGGTCACCGGGGCCAAGCGACCCGGCCGACCCCGGGGCTGCGGTCGTCGCCGTGGCCGCTGGCCTGGTCCTGCGGTCCCTCCAGGCGGCCCGGTCCGTCGAGCTCCGAGCGCCGGCCGTCTCGCCCCTCGTGGTCGAGTCCACCGACCCGGCGGCGTTCGTCCGTGCCGCCCTCTGGCTGGCCAGCGCGCCGCCCCGTCCTCGGGCCGCCCCCCTCGCCCCATGACCGCTGGTCGCCGCCCCCGCCGTGCCCCGAGCGGGCTCCCGACCCTGGCTGGGCGGGCGGCCCTGGCGGCGGCCCTCGCCTCGGCCGGTGTCGGGGCGTTCTGGCCGCTGTTCCACCAGGCTCCTCGGGTCGAGCTGGCTGCCCTGCCGGCCGCGCTCATCGGCGCCGCGGGGGTGGGGGCGGTCCTGGGACTGGCCCAGGACCGGCGACGGGCCGGGCGATCTGGGCGGCACGGCGCCGGGGTGCTCGTGGGTGCGGCCCTGCTCGGCGGGGCCTTGGGGTGCCTGGCGGCCCTCTGGGTGGTCCGGCCCGGGGCCACCCTGGTCGGGCTGCCGGGCCCCGGCAGCGTCCGAGCCGTGGGGCAGGCGGTCTCGGCGGTTCGCGCCGCCATGGCCCAGGCCCATCCCCCGGTGGAGCCCACCAGGCCCTTGCGACTGGCCCTGGCCGCCCTGGCCGGGCTCGCCGGGGCCCTCGGCACGGTCGGCCTGGCCGGGGCGCTGCCAGGTCCTGCGGGTTCCCTTCGGACGGGAGCGCCGGGGTGTCCGAGGCCGGTCCTGGCCGGTCTGGTCCCCTCGGCGGTCCTCCTCGGGGCCGGCGCCGGGCTGACGAGCGGGAGGGACCTCGGGGCCCTTGTGGCCTGGGTCGTGCTGGCTGCCTTGACCCTCGGGCTCTGCTGCCGGACCCGCACGCTGGCGGCCCTCGGCCCGCTGACCCTGGCCACCCTGGTGACCGCAGCGGTGGCCCTCGCCCCGGTGGCCGGCCACCGCCTGACGAGCAGCGCGCCGGGCCACGGCTCGGGGAGCAGCCTGGTCGTGGGGCAGCCCACCGCCGACCTCCGAGCCGAGAAGCTCCGCCTCACCAACCTGTTGGCCTTCCGGGTCACGGCCCGCTTCCCGACCTACTGGCAGCTCACCACCCTGGCCAGCTTCACCGGCTCGGCCTGGGTGCCAGGCCCGACCATCGCCCCGCCGGCCAAGGCCCGGGGCCGGCGGGCGGCGACGCTCGGGCGGACCCGGCTGGTCCAGGAGGTCCAGCTGGTCCACCTCCAGAGCCCCTGGCTGCCGGCCGCGGCCACCCCGGCGTCGGTCCGGGGCCCCCACGCCACGGTCCAGGGCGCCCAGGGGGACGTCGTGGCCAACGGGCCCGACCCCCGCCGCTACGAGGTGGTCTCGCTGGTCGAGACCGCTCCGGCGAGCGTCCTGGCCCGCCTGGCCGAGCCGAGCCCCTTGCCGGGCTGGCTCCGACCGGCCCTCGGCCTGCCGGCCGTCCCGGCCTCGGTGGTGGCCCTGGCCCACCGCCTGGTGGCCGGCCTCCAGAGCCCCTTCGACGAGGCCGTCGCCCTGGTCGACTACCTGACCTCGGCCCGGTTCCGCTACACCTTGGACCCCCCGCCGGCCCCCCGGGGCGCTAACCCCTTGGCGGCCTTCCTCTTCGACACCCGGGCCGGCTACTGCCAGCAGTTCGCCTCGGCGTTCGGGGTCCTCGCCCGCCTCGACGGCCTCCCGACCGTCCTGGCGGTCGGCTTCACCGCCGGTCGGCAGACCAGCCCCGGGCACTTCGCCGTGACGGCCGCCGACGCCCACGTCTGGCCGGAGGTCTATCTCGGGTCGGCCGGCTGGGTGGCCTTCGAGCCGACACCTCCGGCGGTCGGCGGCTCGGGCGCCGCCGGCAGCGCGGCGCGGGGGGTGGCGGCCCCGACGGGGGTCGGCAGCACCCCTGGCCTCCCGGGTGCCGGCCCGGTGGCGAGCAGCGGCCCGGCGAGCGGCTCGCTCCACGGCACGGTGCCCTCGGCCCTCGGCGTCCAGGGCCCCGGCCAGCTGCCGAGCAGCACCGGCACGGCCCCCCGAGCCGCCCGGCACCTCCAGGGACCCCTGGGCCTGGCCCACGCGGCCGCCCCCTCGACGAGCGCCCTGCCCGCCGCGTCCCCGAGCGGGTCGGGGGTTCTTTGGCCGCTGGTCGTGGCCCTCGTGCTCGTCGTCCTCCTCGGCCTCGGGGCCCTGGGCCTGTCCTCGGGACGGGCCCTGTCCCCGGCCCAGGCCCGTCGGCGGATCGCCCGGGCTCACCGGCGAGCTGCCCGGCGCCTGGCGGCCCGGCCCGCGCTGGCACCCCTGCCCGAGCCGCTGGCCGAGGCCGCCCAGGCCCTGGAGGACCTGGTCGCCGCGGCCTGGTTCGGGCCTCGACCACCGGGCGCCGCCGAGGCCGAGGAGGCCCGGCGCCTGGCCCGCGCCCTGGCCCGGGCCGGCGCCCCCCGGCGCGGCCCGTCGGCGGGTCAGAGGGTCGCCAGGACCTCGCCGAGGTCCCCGGTGCCGTAGCCGGGGACGGCGAGCAGCTGGCGGCGCAGGTCCCCCCCGAGGGCCTGGAGCAGACCCCGCACCTCGGGGTCGGCGAGACGGGCCCGGGGGACCACGAGGTCGAAGCGCTCCTCGACGAGGGGGACGAAGCCGAGGCCGAAGAGGAGCGCCGCCGGCTCCAGGGCCACCCCGGCGTCGGCCAGCCCGCTGGCCACCGCCGAAGCCACCTGCAGGTGGCCGGGCACCTGGCTGTCGGCCCCGGGCAGGGCGGCGAGGGGCACGCCGGCCCGGGCGGCCTCGTCCTCCAGGACCCGCCTGGCCTCGGCCCCCGGCTCCCGGTTCGCCACCCGCAGCCCCTGCTCGGCCAGGGCCGCCACCCCGTCGACCTGCTCGGCCAGCTCGGGGGCGAGGACGAGGCCCTCGACCCAGTGGGTGAACCCCACGACCACCCCCCCGCCCTGGTCGGCCAGCGCCGGGCCGACCTGGCCGACCCCGGGCAGCGCGTCGCGCGGACCGTGGACCCCGGCGGCGTGCACCAGGCCGGCGGCCAGGAGGGCCAGGGCCCGGCGGCTCGAGCAGGGCCACCAGAGCAGGTCCAGGGGCGGGTCCTGGCGGCCCAGCGGTTCGGCGAGCAGCGCCAGGGCCGGGTCGCAGCCGGCCACCACGACCGTGGGACGATTGGGCCGAAGCGGCCGGATCGTCACCTCGGGGTCCTCCTCCGCCAGCAGCCCGACGGTCTCGCTCAGCTGGGCCGAGGCCGGCCGGAGCCCGAACCCGGCGGCCACGTCGCCCACCAGGCCGAAGCCCACGGGCTGGCCACCCACCCCGGCTACTGCCAGCCGGCCTCCGGCCCGCTCCAGCATCGCCCGTTCCCCCGGCTGGGCGGCCGGGGCCAAGCGCGCCCGGCCGCCGGGCACCTCGGCTTCCCCCCCGAAGAGCTCTTCCACGGTGCTGCCCAGCGCCGCGGCCAGCCGCAGGGCCACGGCCAGGGAGGGGTCGTGGCGGCCCCGCTCCATGGCGGCGATGGCCTGCCGGCTCACCCCAACCGCCTCGGCCAGCTGGTCCTGGGACAGCCCGGCCGCCAGCCGGGCCAGCCGGAGCCGCCGGGGTGTCTCAGCCGCGGGCACCGGCAACGCTCCTCGCCCCGAGCCGGCCGACGAGCGCGCCGGCGGCGTCGAAGCAGGGCGCCGGCCGCAGGGGCACGGCCCACGCCGACCCGGCCGGCGGCACCCCGGCGCCCGGGGGCAGGGGCACCCCGAGGGTGACCCTCGGCGCGCCGAGCGGGGACGCCACGCCGAGGCGCAGCTCGACCCAGAAGCCCTGGTCGCTCGCCCCTTCGACCTGCCCGACCAGCCACCAGTCGGCCTCGACTGCCTCGCTGCCCGCCGACCGGACCTCGCTCGGGGGGCCGCCGGGCCCGGCGAGCAGGGCCGGGTGCAGGCCGATCAGGCTCGTCCCCTCCGGCAGGCCCGGTCCGCCGCTCGCCGTCTCCCCCGGGTGGGGGCGGAGCGCCCCTGGGGGCAGGAACCAGCGGTAGCCGACGAGCTCGGCCACCCGCTGGCTGGCCGGGGCCCCGAGGACCCCGGCGAGGGGACCGGCCTGGAGGACCTGGCCCTGGTCCATGACGAGCACCGTGTCGGCCAGGCTGCTCAGGTCGGCCAGGTCGTGGCTGACGAGGACGGTCGGCAGGGCCCGGCGGGCCACCTCGCTCGCCACCAGGGCCCGGACCCGTTCCCGCCAGGCGGCGTCCAGGGCACCGAAGGGCTCGTCGAGCAGCAGCAACCGGGGCCGGCCGGCCAGGGCCCGCCCGAGGGCCACCCGCTGGCGCTGGCCCCCCGAGAGCCGCGGCGGCCGGGCGCCGAGGAGCTCGTCCAGGCCGAGGGCCGCCCCCAGGCGGGCCACCTCGGGGTCCCGGGCCCCCCCGGGCGCCCCGTAGCCGAGGTTCTCAGCCACCGTCAGGTGGGGGAAGAGGCCGAGGCGCTGGGTGACCATGCCGATGCCCCGCTCCCGCAGGGGCAGCCCGTGAGGCCGGCGGCCCGGTCGGGCCTCGGCGAGGAGCCGACCGTCGAGGCGGACGTGGCCCTCGGCCAGGGGAGCGAGGCCGGCCAGGGCGGCCAGGACGCTGGACTTCCCGGCCCCCGAGGGCCCGAGGATCCCGAGGACCCGACCCGGGGGCACGGCCAGGCTGGCCGCCACGGACAGCGCCCGGCGGACCACCAGCACCTGGGCGTCGAGGCCCTGGCGGGCCGGCTCGCTCACCCCGGCACCTCCAGGGGCTCGACCTGGGCGGCCCGCTGGGTCCGGGCCGCCCAGAGCAGGCCCAGGAGGGGCAGGGGGAGGGCCACGACGAGCAGCACGAGGGCGAAGGGCAAGGCGGCCGGCAGGCCCTGCTCCTCGAGGGTCACCCAGATCTGCATGGGCAGGCCGTAGGGGTGGTAGGCGACGATGATGACCGCGCCGAAGGCCCCGATGGCCCGGGCCCAGGCCACGGCCAGGGTGCTGGCCACCCCGGGGGCGGCGAGGGGCAGCGTGACCCGTCGGGCCACCCGCGGCCAGGGGTCCCCCAGGAGGGCCGCCTGGGCCTCCAGCTCCGGGTCCACGCTCCGCACGGCCGCGGCCACACCGAGAACGTAGTAGGGGCCGGCCTCGTAGAGCTCGGCGAGGACCAGGGCGAAGAAGGTGTCCGAGGCGCTCAGGTGGACGAGCCCGAGGGCCCGGCCCACCGGGGTGGCCGGTCCTGCCAGGAAGACCAGCAGCAGGCCGATCACCAGGGGGGGCATCAGCAGCGGGACCAGCACCCCGGCCTCGATGATTCGGGGAGCCGGCAGGCGGTCACGGGCCATGGCCCAGGCCAGGGGGGTGCCGAGGACCACGAGGAGCGCCAGGGCCAGGGCGCTGGCCTCGAGGGAGGTCACAAGCGGCCCGAGGGCCCCCGGGGCGCTCAAGGCTCGGCCGACGACGCTCGGGCGCAGGTGCGCCAGGAGGGCCCCGAGCGGGCCGAGGAGGACCAGCCAGACGAGCAGGCAGCCGCCCAGGCCGACCAGGCCGGCCAGGCGCCAAAGCGCCGGGCCTCCCGGCCGGTGCCCGGCCCTCTCCCCCAGCGCCAGGCCTGCCACCGGCGTCTACCCCGCTGCTCCGCTCGTCGACCCGGCCGATTCCACGGCCCGGCGGATCAGGGCCGGCACGGCGCTGGCCGGCCCGCTGATCGTGGGCGGCACGAGCTGGTAACCGGCCCGCTCGAAGGCCTGGCGGCCGGCCGGAGAGAACAGGTAGGCCACGAAGGCCCAGGCGGCGGCCCGATCGGCCCGAGAGGTCCCGGGCTGGTCCAGCACGGTGGCGTCCACCACCAGCGGCGCCCCGTGGACCGTCTCGGTCGAGCCGGGCTGGCTGCCGGGCACCACGATGCTGGCCTGGGCGTAGGCGCTGGCCTCGGCCGGGTCCCCGAAGTCGATGGCCGCCGGCAGGCGCAGGTAGTGGAGGTGGAGCTGGACCGCCTGGGACAAGAAGGCCGAGGCGGCGTCGAGCTGGCCGGCCTCCAGGTGGGCGTCGAGGGCCGTCTCGGCGAAGATCTGCTGCTGGTTCCCCCCGCCATGGCGGGCCCCGGCACCCAGGATCTGGTCGACGATGCCGGCCGGCAGGCCCAGGTCCCGTTGGGCCAGCTCGATCATCATGACGAAGGCCTGGCCCTGGGGGTCGGTCGCCGGGTTCGTCCGCCCCAGACGGAACCCCGGCTTGGCCATGGCCAAGAAGACGTCCTTGAGCGGCACCTTCCCGGCCGCGGCCCTCTCGAAGAGCGGCCCGTCCGGACCGCTCGGGTTGTAGGCCAGGACCAGGGGGCTCGAGGCCACCTGGACCCACCAGCGGGTGAAGCGGGGTTCGAGCAGCTCGATCGGTCCGCCCCCGATGCTCTCGAAGACCGTCGGCCGGATCTCCCCCGCCTGGATCTCCCGAGCCAGGCCGTAGGAGCCCCCGCCGCGGCCCTGGTAGTGGTCGCCGGTGGCCCGCTCGAAGGCCGGGCCGATGGTCTGTTCGTTCAGCGGCAGCAGCGCCCCGGCGTAGGCCACCTCGGCCAACCCGCCCCGGGGCTGCCCGCTGGCCGCACCGGTCGTCGCCGTGCTCGAGCCGGCTGCGCTCGAGCGCGCCGGGCCCGAGCGCGCCAGGCTGCCACCGGACCCGCAGGCCACCAGGGCCAGCCCGGCCAGGCCGACCCCGAGCACCCCGCCGAGGACCCGCCGCGTCGTGCGCGGCGACGGGCGCCGCGCCCGGGAGCCGTGGGCCGCCCACGCCCCGTGTCGTCGACCGTCGAGGACACCCATGGGCCCACCCTACGGCCCGCCCCCCTCGATCGCAAGCAGGACGAGCGAGTACGTGTCTAGGTTGCGCTCGTGGCGGGGCGCGGACGGGCGAGGCCCGCCGGGTTGTCGGCGGGTTCGGGCGCCACGAAGGTCAAGACGAACTGTCCCCCGCCCTTGGCCTTGGCCCGGTACATGGCGGCGTCGGCAGCCCGCAGGAGCTGGTCGGGGTGGCAGCCCGGCCCGAGGGCGATGGCGACCCCGGCGCTCCCCCCGAGCTGCAGCTCCAGGCCCTCGACCTCGACCGGCTTAGCCAGCTGGCAGAGGATCCGGGCCGCCAGTTGGCAGGGCCAGCCCAGGTGGGGCACCCGCCGGCAGACCACCACGAGCTCGTCGCCGCCGTAGCGGGCCACGACGTCGCCGTGACGCACCGCCCCGCTGACCCGCCGGGTGAGGGCCACCAGCGCAGCGTCCCCCACCCGGTGCCCCTGGGCGTCGTTCACCGCCTTGAAGCCGTCGAGATCCACGAAGACCAGGGCCGGCCCAAGCCCCCGGATCCCCTGGGGGGCCCGCCCCTGGCCCTCGCCGGCCCCGCCGAGGGCGCAGCAGCGAGCCAGCTCCTCGTAGAGGCCCAGGCGGTTCAGCACCCCGGTCAAGGGGTCCTGGCGGGCTTGGCGGGCCAGGTCCTGCTCCTTGGCGGCCAGCTGCTCCTCGCTCTGGCGCAGCTGCTCGTCGAACTGCCGGGCGATGCGGACCAGGCTGGCCCCCATGGACTGCTCGGCGCAGGCCACCAGGCTGTCCACCAGCTCGGCCGGCGCGCCCACCTGGGCCCCCTCCTCCTGGAGCAGCCGCCGGATGCAGGCCAGCCAGGCCAGGTTGGCCCGCACCACCCGGGTGACCGGCCCGGCCACCTTGGCCAGCCGCCGGCCCACCTGCCCCAGCTCCCCCAGGTCCTCCCGGCTCGGCGGTCGGCCCTCGGCGAGCCACCGGCCGAAGAGCACCGCCCCGAGGCGGGCCGAGCGTTCCTGATCCGCCTGGATCGTGGCCCGGACCTCAGGGTCCAGGGGCAGGGGATCCCGGCCGTCGGTGGCCTCGGCCACCGCCCGCACCACCTCGTCCAGCCGGGCCAGCACGGCCGCCCCGATCGGCTCCCGCCACTGGGCCGTGCCCGGCCCGAAGGCCACCTCGACGGGCCCGCTGGCCTCGCTCACCATCCCCCCAGGCGACGGCAAGGACCGGCTCAGCCGGGTTGCCCGAAGGCCACCGGCGGCCCGGCCCACGTGATGGAGGTCACCATCACGTCCATGCCGGTCATCGGGGCCTGGACCACCTGCCCGTTGCCGATGTAGAGGGCCTCGTGGCCCAAGGGCCCGTCGTAGGGCGAGTTGTAGAACACGATGTCCCCAGGCTGGAGGGCCGACTCGGGCACGTGGGTCGTGTCGTCGTACTGGGCCACCGAGTAGTGCGGCAGGTCCACCCCCGCCGCCTCCCACGCGTACATCACCAGGCCCGAGCAGTCGAAGCTGTTCGGGCCGGCCCCGCCCCACTGGTAGGGCTTGCCGACCTGGGCCAGGGCGGTCTGGACCGCCACCTGGGCCTCCTGGGCCCAGTTCCCCGACGGGGCCGGCGCCGGGGCCGGCGCCGACCCCCCACCGCCCCCACCGCCGCTGCTCGGGGCCTGCTGCTGGGCCTGGGCCTGCTGCTGGGCCTGGGCCTGGGCCTGCTGCTGGGCCAGGAGCGCCGCCTGCTGGGCAGCGGCCTGCTCGGCCGCCTGGCGCTCCTTGGCCAGCTCGATGGCGTGCGCCTCCGCCAGGAGCTGCGCGACGTTGCCCTTCACCTGGGCCAGCTGGGCCTGCTCAGCGGCCACTTCGGCCTGGGCCTGCTGCTGAGCCGAGGCCAGCTTGGCCACGGCCTGCTGCTCTTGGTGCTCCTTGGCGTCGAGGCTCTCCCGGGTCCGGGTCACCTGGGCCTCGGCCAGCCGGTACTGCTCGATCGCAGCCTGGAGCCGGGCATCGGAGATCCCCTGGTACTCCTGCTGGGCGGCGGCCTGGTTCGGGTTGTCCTGGAAGAGGGCCAGGACGCCGCCGGTCCCGGCCCCGCCCATGTAGGCCTCCAGGGCGTCCGTCCGGAGCTGGCGCCGAGCGGCACCGGCCGAGGCCTCGGCCTTGGCCAGCTGGGCAGTGGCCGTGGCGATGGCCGCCTGGGTCTGGGCCTCCTCGGTCTGGGCCTGGTCGTAGAGGAACGCCAGGTGGTCGATCTTGGCGCTCTCGGCCGCGATCTGGCTGGCCAGCTGCTGCTCTTGGCTCTGGGCTTGCTGGAGGGTCTCGCCGGCCAGGGCGGGCTGCGCCCCGAGCGTTGCGCCGATGAGCCCGAGCCCCAGCACCGCAGCCGCCACACCCGCCAGTCGTCCCCCGACCCCCCTGGCCCCAGGTGCGGCGGGCCGCCTCGCGGTCCGCATGCGCATAACGGGGCGAGAGCCTAGGCAGGCCCCCTGGGCCCTGGCAAGGATCGTCCGGGGCCTCACCCTCGGGCCGGCCCCCACAGGGCCCCGGCCTGGCGGACCGTCAGGGGCCGGGCCAGGAGGTAGCCCTGGTAGAGGTCGCAGCCCAGGCGCCAGGCGGCGGCCCGCTGGCGCTCCTCCTCGATGCCCTCGGCGATGACCTGGCACCCCAGCCCGTGGCCCAGCTCGGCCACCACCGAGACCACCAGGTCGTCCCGGGGGTTGGCGCCCAGCTCCTCGACGAAGACCCGGTCGATCTTCAAGAAGTCCACCGGCAGGCGCTTGAGCTGGCCGAGGGACGAGTACCCGGCCCCGAAGTCGTCGATGGCCAACCGGACCCCGAGGTCCCGGAGGTCCTCGAGGACCTTGGCCACGTGCGGGTCCTCGGCCACGAACCCCGACTCGGTGATCTCGAGGACGAGGGCCGAGGGGGCCAGGCCGCTGCGCCGCAGGGCCTCCTCGACCGCGGGCAGGAGGTCGGGGCCCTCGAGCTGGCGGGGCGAGACGTTCACCGCCACGAAGGCCTCGGCGGCCTGGGGGTGCCGGGCCCGCCAACGGGCCATCTGGCTGCAGCTTTGGACCAGGACCCAGGCCCCCAGGGTGCTGATGAGCTCGGACTCCTCGGCCAGGCCGATGAAGCGGGCCGGGAGGAGTCGGCCGTGGTTGGGGTGGTCCCAGCGCACCAGGGCCTCGAGACCCACCACTCGGCCGTCGGCCAGGGCCCCCACGGGCTGGTACTCGACCCGCAGTTGCCCCTGGGCCACCGCAGCCCGCAGGTCGTGCTCCAGCTCCATCCGCCCGCCGATCTCCTCCCGCAGGCCGGCGTCGAAGAGGGCGGCGCGGCCCCGACGGCGGTTCTTGGCCTCCAGCATGGCCAGGTCGGCGTCCCGCAGCAGCCGGTCGGGGTCGCTGCCGCCACTGGCCCGGCAGACCCCCACCGAGGCCTGCAGGCCGAGGGTCCGCCCTGCCGCCAGCCGAAGGGGTTCGCCGACCACCGCCCGCAGGTAGTCGCCCCAGGCGAGGGCCTCGTCGCCCGAGTGGACCCCGCCGATCACCACGGCGAAGCCGTCCCCGTGGATCCGGGCCAGGGTGGAACCGGCCGGGACGGCCTCGGCCAGGCGGCCGGCCACCGCCCGGAGGACCTCGTCGCCCACCGCATGCCCCAGGGAGTCGTTCACCAGCTTGAAGCGGTCCAGGTCCAGGACCACCACGCAGCTCGCCTCGGCCACGAGCGGGTCGGCCAGCACCCCCTCGAGGTGGGCCACGAGGCCGGCCCGGTTCAGCACGCCCGTCAGCCCGTCGTGGCGGGCCTCCCAGGCCAGCCGGTCCACGAGCTGCTTGTGCTCGGTGATCTCGGCCACCGAGCACACCGCCACCCCGTCGGCCCCCGGCTCGTCGAGCCGTCGGACCGTGACCCGCAGCCACTGCTCTCGCCCGTCGTCTCCCTGGACCCCCACGGTGGCGCTGGCCACCGGCACCCGACCCGAGAGCACCCGGGCCACCGGCAGCTCCGTCGGCGCCAGCGCCTGGCCCTCGGGGTCCACAGCCCGTCCGGCGCCCGTCAGGACCCCGTCGGCGACGCCCTGCTGCAGCCGGCTGCCCAGGATCCGCCGGGCCGCCCGGTTGGCCGCCTGGACCCCGCCCTGGGCGTCGAACACCACCACGGCCTCCTCCAGGGCGGCCACCGCGGCGGCGTAGCGCCGCTCGGTGGCCCGCCGGGCCGCCTCGGCCTCCTGGGCAGCGGTCCGCTCGGAGACATCGTGGAGGATGACCTGGATGGCTGGCCGGCCACCCCAGCTGGTCATGGCACTGGCCAGCTCGACCTCCAGCTCCGAGCCGTCGGGCCGCACGAGGCTGATGCGGTGCCCCTTCACGACGTCACCCGGGACCCGCAGTCGTCGGATCCGGCTGATGACCCCTCGGACGCAGTCGGCCCGGATGAACGAGAGGACCGGGCGGCCCAGGCACGCCGCGGGGTCTTCGTAGCCGACCATCCGGGCGGCGGTGGCGTTGCAGTAGACCACCAGGCCGTCTTGGTGCACGGCCACCCCGTCCGGGGAGTGCTCGACCAGCAGCTGGAGCCGCTCGGCGATCTCCGGCTCCCCGAAGGCGGCTCCCGGGGCGGGCGGGTCGGCCAGCTCGGTGGCCACCCCGACCCAGTGGCCCTCGCCCCCATCGGGCACCCGCTGCCCGCGGAGCAGGATCCGGCGGGTCAAGCGGTCCACGGTCACGACCTCCCGGATCAGCTCCGCCCGATCCCCGGCCAGCCCGGCCCGGATGGCCCGGACCAGCGGCGCGAGGAGCGCATTGGGCAGTTCACCGGGCCCGACCGGCTGAACGCCGTCCGCCGGAGCGCCCCGCTGGTCCAGCCAGGCACCGGCCGCCACCAGGCCCTGGCCGAGCAGCCGCTCGATGGGCACCGGCCAGCGAGCCTCGGGCTCCCCGGGCCAGAGCTCCCAGACCCCCACCCCGGCGAGCTCGCCCAGGAGGACCGCCGGCAGGCCACTGGCCCGAGGGCCCACCTCCGGCGATCGCCTCGGCAGCCCAACCGTCGAGGTCGAGGTCCCCGCCGGCCGGTCCTGGCGCGCCCGCACCCCCCTGCCCCCCAGGGAGGCGTCGTCCAGTCTGGGGTCTCGGAGCGCCACGGATCCCGGCATCGGCAGTTCCGGGAGCCAACTTGATCCTGTTTCCCGACCAACCAGGGCAAAAACCCATAACGCGGGTTGTCTACCACCCTGTGCAGCCAAACAGGTGGATGGTCACCTCACGCTACGTAATGTCACTTCACAACCACAACTTGTTCCTTTAGGCTGACGGTGGCCGCGTAATCGGCGAGACCGGCAGTGCCGGTAGGAAGGACGACGGGCCATGGCTGCTTCCCCCCGACCCGAGGCCCTAGGGCCGGCCGTCACGATCGCCGGGGCCGGCGCCGTGACCGGCTACGGCTGGGGCATGGACCGACTCCGTCAGGGGCTCTACGCCCAGAAGCCGGCCTGCCGGCTCGAGGGCGGGTTCTCCCCCTGGTTCGAGGAGGACCTGGGCTGGATCGCCCGGGTGGAGGACGGCGGGGACCCCGACGACGGCCCCAGCCGCTTCATGCGGGCCGTCCGGGCCGCGGCCCGGGAGGCGGTGGCCGACGCCCGCCAGCGGGGCTGGCAACCGGGCGAGGTGGTGGGCCTGGTCCACGGGGTGACCCTGGGGGAGGTCGACCTCTGGCGCACCTACCACCACCGCCAGGGCCTCGGCACCACTCGGCGCCAGTGGCTCGAGCTCATGCCCTCGACGGTCCTCATGGAGGTCATGCGGGAGTTCGACGTCCACGGACCGGCCATGGCGGTCACCGCCATGTGCGCCTCGGGGCTCGCCGCCCTCCTCACCGCCCGCCTCTGGATCGCCACCGGCCAGGCCGACGACGTCCTGGTGATCTCGACCGACATCTCCTCGACCCCCGAGAACTGCCGCTCGCTCGCCAACCTGGCCCCGGCCGTCTTGGACCGGCCCTCCTTGGAGTCCTGCCTGGCCTTCCAGGAGGACACCTTGGGCTTCGGCATCGGGGAGGCCTCCGTGGCCATGCTGGTCACCCGCACCCCCCTGCCCGGCCGGGGCCGGCTGCTCGGGGGCGCCATGAGCCACGACGCCTTCCACCCCACGGCCATCCCGCCGGGGGCCCCCGAGGTGGCCCGCTGCGTCCGCCGGGCCCTCCAGGACGCCGGGCTGGCGCCCGAGGAGGTGGCCTACGTGAACGGCTACGGCAACGGCAACCCCCGCTCGGATCAGGTCGAGCTGGCCATCTTGGACGAGCTGTTGCCGGCAGCCGAGGGGATCTTCTCGGTAAAGCCCCTCGTTGGCCACTGCATGAGCGCGTCGGCTGCCGTCGAGGTGCTGGCCAGCCTGCTCAGCTTCGAGACCGGCGTGATCCCCGCACCCCCCCGCCTCGGCCGCCACGGCCATCCCCGGCTCCTCGACGGCCTGACGGCGGCGGTCGAGGCCCCGGTGCTGAAGCCCTCCTTGGGCTTCGGGGGCCACAACGCCGCCGTCGTCCTCGAGGCCTGCCCGAACTAGCCCCCGTCCGAACGAGCCCCGTCCGAACTAGCCCCCGATGTGCTCGACCGGGACCTGGCCGAGCCGACCCCGCTGGTAGTCCTCGAAGGCCTGGGCGATCTCCTCCCGGCTGTTCATCACAAAGGGGCCGTAGGCCACGACCGGCTCCCGGATGGGCTCACCGCCGAGGAGCAGGACCTCGAAGGTGGGCTCAGCGCTCGACTGGGCCTGGGCCGCCTCCAGCTCGAGGGTCCCCCCACCTTCTCGGTCCCCGCCGTGCCCTGGCCGGCCAGCACGTAGGCCAGGGCGTTTTGCCGCTCGGGCCAGGGCACCACCAGCTGGGCCCCAGGGGCCAAGGTGGCATGCACCAGGGTGATGGGCGTGTGGGTCACCCCGGGCCCCGCCAGCGGACCCAGGGATCCGGCGATGACCCGCAGCAGGGCCCCGCCGTCCGGGCTCGCCCCGAGGGCCACCCTCGTGCCCCGGATGTCCTGGTAGCGCGGGGGGCTCATCTTCTTGGCCCGGGGCAGGTTGACCCAGAGCTGGATGCCGTGGAACAGCCCGCCGCTTTGCACCAGGGCCTCGGGGGGCCGCTCGATGTGCAGGATGCCAGCACCAGCCGTCATCCACTGGGTGTCGCCGTTCGTGATGACCCCGCCACCCCCGATGGAGTCCTGGTGCTCGAAGGTCCCGTCGATCATGTAGGTGACCGTCTCGAAGCCCCGATGGGGGTGCCACGGCGTCCCCTTCGGCTCCCCCGGCGCGTACTCCACCGCGCCCATCTGGTCCATGTGCACGAAGGGGTCCAGGTCGGCCAGGGCCACCCCGGCGAAGGCCCGGCGGACCGGGAACCCCTCACCCTCGAGGCCCGCCGGGGCGGTCGTCACCTGCCGGACCCGCCGCGGCCGAGCCCCCGGGACCGGACCCAGCCGCGGGAGACGTCCCATGTCCTCGACGGTCACCGCAGGCATCGGCTACCTCCCATTCCTTGCCGTCCTCTCCCCCAACACTATTTGACTCCGCAACATTTCATGGGAGCAGCGGAGGGGGTCGAGGCCGGTGGCCGGCGGTCAGGCCTCGGGGCCGAGCCGACCATCGGCGGGTTCCGAAC
Organism: Aciditerrimonas ferrireducens; assembly: GCF_023130475.1. Lineage (GTDB taxonomy): Bacteria > Actinomycetota > Acidimicrobiia > Acidimicrobiales > UBA8190 > Aciditerrimonas > Aciditerrimonas ferrireducens. Next base: position 87,456 of record NZ_JAKHEX010000001.1, on the reverse strand, counting down.
CCGCCAGGGCCGGGGCCGGCGCCGGGTGGAGGCTCCGGCCCGAGAACCGCACCGTCATCCCCGCCTTCCGCATGGTTCGGACGAACCAGAGGACCGACAGGGCCACCCCGAGACCCTCCAGGCCGGCGGAGAGGGCCGTGCGCTCCAGCACGAAGGTTCGCAGGGAGCTCTCCAGCAGGAAATAGAGGCCGAAGGCCACGTTGGTCAACAGGACCGCCGCCCACAGCAGGGAGACCCGCTGGAAGAAGCGCCGGACGTGGCTGCGGGCCAGGAGCTCGGGATCCAAGGGGCAGAAGTCCCGGGCCAAGCGTTCCACGATCGGCCGGCCCAGCAGGGCCGTCACCACGAAGACCAGGGCCACCCCGAAGGTGCCAGCCGAGGGCTGCACGAAGTAGAGGAACGCCGAACCCGTGACGAACGAGACAGCGGTCCGCAGGGTCAAGATGACCACCGCCAGCAGCAGCAGCCCCGAGACCCGTTCCCGGCGCAGCAGCCGGCGAGCGAACGAGGCGTAGGCCCAGGCCAAGGCAGCCAGCAGGGCTCCCCGGAAGCCCGAGAAGCTCAGGACCAGGTAGAACAGGGCAGCCGGGCCGATCGTGCTCTCCACCACCGCCGGCAGGGCATGACGGATGAGGGCCCGGAACGACGGCAGGTGAAGGACAGTGCGGTGCTCGGCGCCGGGCGGCTCGGTCGGGTCGTCCGCACCCGACTGGCCGCGGTCAGCAGCAGGCGGCGTCGTGATCTCCGAGACGCTAGCAGGCCCCGTTCCCGCCCAGGGCGCGGGTCCCGGCTCGATCGTCGTGGCCATAGGTCAGCCATCGGCTCCTCCCTCCCCGGCCTGGAGCCACCAGGAACCCACCGCACGTCGCCTGGGTCGCCACCCCTCCCCGTCGTGGTAGGCCCGGACTACTCGGGCCGGCGCCCCGACGGCCACGCAGTTGTCCGGCAGCTCCCCGGTCACCACCGAGCCCGCCCCCACCACCACGTGCCGACCGATCCGGGCACCGGGCAAGACCACGACCCCTGCCCCCAGCCAGCTGCCCGCCCCGATGGAGACCGGGGCCTCGGTCGGTCGCTGCGTCCCGATCGGTTCCCCCAGGTCCTCGTACCCGTGGTTCTGATCGGTCACGTAGCAGTAGGGCCCGGTCTGGACGTCGTCACCGATCTCGATGGCCAGGTGACCGACCACGTGGCTCCCCCGACCCAACACCACCCGGTCACCGATCCGCACCACCGGGTCCGTCAGCATCCGCTGGCCGGGGGCGATCCCAGCCGACAGGGTCACGTAGGGGCCCACCATCGTTCCGCGGCCGATCCGGATGTAGCGCTCGTTGTAGACCGTGCCCGGGGGGAAGCACAGCACGCTGCCCTCCCCGAAGGCCCCGAAGCGCTTCGCCCAAGGGTGGTCGGGTCCCACAGCCCCGTACTGGCCGACCCACGCCCACCCGGCGTGCAGCGCCGCCGCGATGGCCCGACGAGCCCGCTGCTCCAGCCGTGCCCGTCGGGCCACCAGCCACTGCCGCCCGGGCCGACCGGCCCGTTCGGGCCGCTCGTCGACCCTCATCGCTTCTCAACCCGCTTCACGCCGCGCACCGGCCGACGCTAGCGCCGCTCGGGTGCCCGCTCGTCGAGGTCAGGAGGGGATGCCCGTGGGTTCCTCGGCCTCGGGGTCCTCGACCGCCCCAGTCGAGCCCCCGCCCCGCTCGGCGGCCAGCGCCGCCCGCACCCGTTCGTTCAGCTCGATCATCAGCTCAGGGGTCTCCCGGAGGAAAGCCTTGGCGTTCTCCCGACCCTGGCCCAGCTGCTCACCCTCGTAGGTGAACCACGCACCGGACTTCTTCACCAGGCCCAGGTCCACCGCCACGTCCAGGAGCGAGCCCTCCCGACTGATGCCCGTGCCGTACATGATGTCGAACTCCGCCGTCTTGAACGGGGGGCTCACCTTGTTCTTCACGACCTTCACCCGGGTCCGGCTGCCGACCACCTCGGACCCGTCCTTGATGGCCTCCACCCGCCGGATGTCGATCCGCACCGAGGAGTAGAACTTCAACGCCCGTCCCCCTGGCGTGACCTCGGGAGAGCCGTAGAGGACCCCCACCTTCTCCCGCAGCTGGTTGATGAAGATGGCGATGGTCTTGGACTTCGAGAGGCTGGCCGTCAGCTTCCGGAGGGCCTGCGACATCAGGCGGGCCTGCAGCCCGACGTGGGCGTCGCCCATCTCCCCCTCGATCTCGGCCCGGGGGGTCAAGGCGGCGACCGAGTCCACCACCAGCACGTCCAGGGCCCCCGAACGCACCAGCATGTCGGCGATCTCGAGGGCCTGCTCCCCCGTGTCGGGCTGGGAGATCAGCAGGTCGTCGATGTTCACCCCGATGGCTTTCGCGTAGGTCGGGTCCATGGCGTGCTCGGCGTCGATGTACGCGCAGATCCCCCCGTTGCGCTGAGCCTCCGCCACCACGTGCAGCGCCAGGGTCGACTTCCCCGAGGACTCGGGGCCGTAGATCTCGACCACCCGGCCCCGCGGCAGGCCGCCCACACCGAGCGCCCGGTCGAGGGCCATGGCCCCCGTCGGGATGGCTTCCACCTGCATGTGCAGGTTCTCGCCCATCCGCATGATCGAGCCCTTGCCGAACTGCTTCTCGATCTGCCCCAGGGCCATGTCCAGGGCCTTCTCCCGCTCCATGCCTCTGCACTCCTCCTCGTCCGGACCTTCCTGACCGCTCCGACGGGGCCGACCCTAGGCAGCGGCTGTGACACGGGGGTGGATCCTCGGGCTCCCCGGCCCACCCCAGCCTAGACCCGAACATCTGTTCACGCCACTCATGCTGGCCGTCCCAGCCCTGGTCCCGCTCACGCTCGGAGCGCCACCCGGTGCACCACCTCGTGTCGGGGCGGGCCGGCCCCCAGGGTCGAGACGACCAGGAGCAGCTCCTCGACCGCGAGCTCGGCGGTGCACGGCACCTCCCACCACGCGGACCCGCCCGCCCCCTGGGGCGACCGGTCGGGCACTGGCCTCCCCCGGGCCCGGCCCAGGGTCAGGTGGCCTCGGAACGGGAGGTCGCCCCCCTCGGGAACCCGCGCACCGGCCCTGAGCTGGTCCCGGACCCGGGCGGCCACAGGGTCGAGGCCGACCACCGGGACCTGGAGGACCCGACCGCCGGGAAGCCAGCCGCTCGCCGGACCGAGCCGAGCCACGACCGGCCCGCTCCCCGCCAGCCGGTCGAGGGCCGCCGACAGGGGAGCCAGCTCGGCAACCTCCCCGAGGAACTGGAGGGTGACGTGCCACTGCTCGGGTCGCACCCACCGGACCCGGCCCGCCTCGGGCGCCGAGCGCAATCGAGCCAGGGCCTCCTCGAGGGCCGCCCGGACGGCGGGATCGGCGTAGACAGCGACGAATACCCGGGGCACCCGACCATCCTCGCCGCATCGGGTCCTCGCCGGTGGGCTCAGCCGGCGTTCGTGGGGATCAGGAACGGCGGCGGCGAGAAGCCGCTGCCCGGGCTGTGGTACTCCAACATGCTGAACTCGAAGCCCGCACCGGTCAGGACAGGGTCGCTGAGCGTGACCGTCGCTGGGCTGGCGACGAAGGTCCCGTCGGCGCAGTCCGGCTGGCAGGTGTTGTGGAAGAACAGGCCGCTGCCCTGAGCTTCGGTCGCGGTCCAGGTGGACCAGTCCAGGTGGCCCAGGAAGGCGTTCCCGTCGCCGCAGGCCAAGACGATGGTGGCGGGCTCGATCGCTGGGCCCGACTCGGGAAAGTTGCACCGGTCGAGGACCGCGGGCAGCGCCGCCGGCGGCAGGGTGCGCCCGCTCGTGGCCAACCAGTAGCCTGCCCCGCCGGCACTGCTCGCCATGGCCACCACCGGCGTCCGCCGGGAGGGGGGTGCGGCCCCGAGGGACCCGAAGAATCGGGCGTCACCGAAGCTGAACACCCCGCCGTCGGCCCCCGCCAGCCAGTAGCCCTTGCCGTCGGGGGTGGGCACCATCGCCACGATGGGCGCGGCTAGGTGGACCCGGCCGAGGGAACCGAAAAAGGGAGCGTCCCCGAAGCTGTAGACGTCACCAGCGGCGGTGGCCTCCCAGTAGCCCTGGCCGTCGGGGGTCGCCACCAGGGCGACGACCGGCGAGCTCGGTCGGAGGGATCGAGGCAAGCCAGGGACCGAGCCGAAGAAGCGGGCGTCACCGAAGCTGAACACCCCGCCGTCGGCCCCCGCCAGCCAGTAGCCCTTGCCGTCGGGGGTAGGCTCGATGGCCACGACGGGTCCCCGCAGGCCGAAGCCGGGCACCTGCTGCATCGAGCCGTAGAAGCCGGCGTCGCCGAAGGCCCCGACGTCACCGACGCTGTCGACCAACCAGTAGCCCTGGCCGTCCGGGGTGGGGGCCATCGCCGTGAAGGGCGAGGGGCTCATCGGTGGCGGGAGGTTGCCCGCCGCCGGTCCCGAGCCGCCGACCGCCGCCGACCCGAAGAAGCGGGCGTCACCGAAGCTGAACACCCCGCCGTCGGCGCCGAGCAGCCAGTAGCCCTTGCCGTCGGGGGTCCGGGCCATGGCGACCACCGGCCCGACAAGGGTGGTCGGGTTCGGCCACCCGAGTGTCGGGCTCGCCCCGAATGCGACGACCGGGGTCACGCTGCTCGCCTGAGCTCCGCTGTCCCCCGCGCTGGCCAGGCCCACACCCAGGGCGCAGACGGCCAGGAAACCGCCGAGGGCCCGCCGCCAGGGGCGATTCGGCGTCCCGCCTCCCGATCCGCTGCGCATGCCCCACCCCTTGGCCTCGCCCGGGGCCCGTTCCACCTGGCCGTCCCCGAGCCTATCGTCGAAGGGTGGGCCGACCCACGATCGTGGTGGTGGAAGGGGACATCACCGTCCAGGCGGTCGACGCGGTGGTGAACGCGGCCAACGAGCACCTGGCCGGGGGCGGCGGGGTGGACGGCGCCATCCACCGGGCCGCGGGGGCCGCCGAGCTCCACGCGGCGTGCGCTGCGCTGGGGGGCTGCCCGCCGGGGGACGCCAAGGCCACCCCGGGTTTCCGCTTGCCGGCCCGCTGGATCATCCACACCGTCGGTCCCCGCTGGCGAGGCGGGGGCCGGGGGGAACGGGAGGTCCTGGCCTCCTGCTACCGGCGGTCCCTGGCCGTCGCCGAGGAGCTCGGCGCCCGTTCCATCGCCTTCCCGGCCATCGCCACCGGCGCCTACGGCTACCCCCCGGAGGAGGCCGCCGAGGTGGCGGTCGGCACTCTGCTCACCACCCCGAGCCGACTGGAGGAGATCCGCCTGGTGGCCTTCGACCGGGCCACCGCCGACCGGTACCGCCGGCTGCTCACTCGGTGGCCGCGCCCCCCGGAGGCGGCGGGCCAGCCGGGCCGTTGACCACGCGAGTTCCCGGCCGTAACCGGAGGACTTGATCCCGCCGAAGGGCAGCCGGGGGTCCGAGGCGGTCATGCCGTTCACCGCCGTGTGACCCGCCTGGATCCGGCCCGCCAGGGTCCGGGCCCGCTCGAGGTCCGAGGTCCAGAGGTTCGAGCCCAGGCCGTACTCGGTCTCGTTGGCCACGGCCAGGGCCGCCTCCGCGTCGGGCACCCGGACGACCGAGAGAGCCGGGCCGAAGACCTCCTCGACCCGCCCAGGGGACCCCGGGGGCACGTGGTCGAGGACGGTCGGCTCGTAGAACCAGCCCGGCCGGTCCAGGACCCGGCCACCGACGAGCAGCTGCGCACCGGCCGCCCGGGTCCCCTCGACCTGCCGGGCCAGGCCGTCGCGCAGGTCCCGGCGGGCCATGGGACCGACCGTGGTCTTCTCGTCCCGAGGGTCACCGACCACCAGCCGGCCGACCCCCTCCACCACCCGGCCCACCAGCTCGTCGGCCACCGACTCGACCACCACGGCCCGCTTGGCGGCGATGCAGCTCTGGCCGACGTTCTGGAAGCGGCTCCGGACCAGCCAGTCGGCCGCCGCAGCCAGGTCGGCGTCCTCGAGGACCACGAAGGCGTCCGAGCCGCCCAGTTCGAGGACCGACTTCTTCAGCACCGCCCCGGCCTGGGACGCCACGGCCCGGCCAGCCCGGGTGCTGCCGGTCAGGGTCACGGCTGCGACCCGGGGGTCGGCGATGATGCCGGCCACCCGCTCGACCTCGACCACGATCGGGGCCAGGAGCCCCGGGGGCAGGTCGGCGGCGGCCACCAGCTCCCCGAGGGCCAGCGAGCAGCCGGTGACGTTGTCGGCGTGCTTGAGCACCAGGACGTTGCCGGCGGCCATGGCCGAAGCCCCGGCCCGGATGACCTGCCAGTACGGGAAGTTCCAGGGCATGATCGCCAGCACGACCCCCAGGGGGTCGAAGCGCACGTAGCTCTCCAACGCCCCGGTGTCGACCGGCTCGGGGGCCAGGGCCGCCGGGGCCAGCTCGGCGGCGTACTCCAGGCCCCAGGCGCACTTGTCGACCTCCGCCCGAGACTCGGCAATCGGCTTGCCCATCTCGGCCGTGGCCAGCTGGGCCAGCTCCTCCCGCCGCTCCCGCATGGCCCGAGCGAGGCGCCGTAAGCCCTCGGCTCGCTCCTCGACCGGCAGCTGGCCCCAGCGCCGGGCGGTGGCGGCCGCCCGGTCCAAGACGGCGTCGAGCTCCTCCTCGGTGGCCGTCCGGTAGCTGGCCAGTTCCTCCCCGCTCGTGGGGTCGATGGTCCGTACCTCGCCCATGCCTCGGCCTTCCTCTCTTTCTTCTCGTCTCGTCCTCGTCGTGCCCGCCCGTTCGCCTCGAGCGCCCCTCGGGCCCCGCCACCAGCTGGCGGGTGCCGACCGGGGCCGGCGCGCTCAGGTAGCGGTCGTCGCCGCCCCGAGCTCCTCGGCCACCGCCACGTCCACCGAGTAGTCGACCGGCACCACCACCAGGCTCGGCACCGGCGCGGCCAGGGCCTGGCGGAGCCGCTCCCCGAGCTCCTCGGGACGCTCCACCCGCCAGGCGGCCAGACCGAACGCCTCGGCCAGCCGGACGAAGTCGGGGTTGGTGAACTCGGTGCCGAAGTGCCGCCCGAAGCGCCGCTCCTGCTTCCAGGTGATGGAGCCGAACTCCTGGTTCTCCCAGACCACGTTCACGAAGCTCGTGCCCAGGCGCTGGGCGGTCTCGAGCTCCTGGACGTTCATGAGGAACCCCCCGTCTCCGCTGACCGCCACGACGTGCGCGTCGGGCCGGACCAGCTTGGCGGCGATGGCCGCCGGCACGGCGAAGCCCATGCCGGCCAAGCCGTTGGCGATCAAGGTGGTCTGGGGCTCGAAGGCCGGGAAGACCCGCCCGATCCAGAGCTTGTGGAGGCCCACGTCCGAGACCAGCACGTCACTGTGCCGGAGCAGGTCCCGGATCTCCCCGAGAACCCGGGCCGGGTGCATGGGGAAGCGGTGGTCGTGCCGGGCCGAAGCCAGCAGGGCGGTGGTGACGTCCCGCAGCCGGGAGGACCCCCCAGGGCTCACCTGGCCCCGGCACTCCTCGGCCAGCCGCAGCAAGATGTGGTAGATGTCGCCGACCAGCTCGACTGCCGGGTCGTAGAACCGGTCGATCTCGGCCGGCACGCTGTCCACGCAGACGATCGTCTTGTCGGCCCGCGGGTTCCACTGCCGGGGGGCCTGCTCCACCAGGTCGTAGCCGACGGCCACCACCACGTCGGCCTCCTCGAACCCGGCCATGGTGTAGTCGCCGGCCTGCAGACCGGTCGCCCCGAGGGCGTAGACCGAGTCGGCGGGCACCAGGCCCTTGGCCATGAAGGTCTCGGCCACCGGGATGCCGGTCGCCCGGCAGAACTCCCGAAGGGCGGGGGCCGCCCCCGCCCGGACCACCCCGTTGCCGGCCAGGCAGACCACCCGGCGGCCCGAGCGGATGAGCTCGGCCGCCCGGACCAGCTCCCGGTCGGCGGGTTCGGGCCGCACCGGTGGCTTGCGGGCCATGGGGCCGAGGTCGGGGGGCACCTCGGCGGCCATGACGTCCTCGGGCAGCTCCAGGTGGGTCGCGCCGGGCTTTTCCTGCTCGGCCACGGCAAAGGCCTTGCGGACCGCCTCGGGCACGATGGCCGGGTCGGCGACCCGGGCGTTCCACTTCGTGACCGGCCGCATGAGGGAGACCACGTCGACGTACTGGTGGCTCTCCTTGTGCATGCGTTCCAGGTCGGCCTGGCCGGTCAGGACCACCAGGGGGGCCCGGTCCAGGTAGGCGTCGGCCACCGCCGTCACCAGGTTCGTGGCCCCTGGGCCCAAGGTGCCGAGGGCCACCCCGGCCCTGCCGGTCAACCGGCCCAGCACGTCGGCCACGTAGGCCCCGCCCTGCTCGTGACGGACCGGCACGAAGGTCACGCTCGAGCGGTCCAGGGCCTCGGAGAGGTCGAGGGTCTCCTCACCGGGGATGCCAAAGACCATCCGGACCCCTTCGGCCTCCAGGCACTCCACCAGGAGGTCTGCCGCTCGCCTGCCCATGGCGCTCCCTTCCTCGTGCCTCGTCCGCGTCCCCGGCGCCGCTCAGCTCCAGCTGGCCGGCTCGGCCTCGGCCTGCCTCCCCGAGGCCCCGAGCCGCTCCCGGGCCGCGGGTCCCATGGCCTCGGAGATCCGGGCCAGCTGGGCCGCCGCCCGAGCCCGGGCCTCTTGCAGCTCGGCCTCCGTGCGCAACAACCGCACCTTCGGCCGGTCCGACCCACCCGCTGGGCCGGGGACGCCGGCCTCGGCACTCGGCCCCCTCGGTTCGGGCTCCGTGGCCCTCAACTCCTCGGCGTCGCCGGACTCCTGGACCTCATCCGCGGGTCCCCGACGACCTCGACCGATGGCCGGCAGCAGGTCCCCGCTGGGGGTGGGCCGGCGCCAACGAGCGCGGCGGTGACGGGCGAAACGGGGCATGGAGGGGACCGTACCCGCTGCGGCCACCTCCGCGTGCGCTTTCGGCCACCGTTGCAACTGAGTGAACGTGAGTGAGCATCGTCAGTTGCACCTCTTTCGAGGTTCCTCGGCCCGCTTGGCGCGGGCTTTGGTTCTCGCCTCACCGGCCGCGGCCTCGGAAACCGGGGTCTTACGCTGCCTCGTCCGGCGACCGGTCCCCCGGTCGTCGGACCCGCCGCCTGTACCACCACGAGGTGGCCCGGGAACGAACGGGGCGCTGGCCCCAACTGGGCCAGGACTGGCGTGACCCGGCCAGTCGCGGAGGTTCAGCGCAGCGTTGCGGTCGCGATCTACGCTCCTGCCGCAGGCACGGCAGGTGAGGGTCTTTGCCAGCTTGGTAGAGCCGACGAGGACGCCGCCACAGCTGTGGTGGACCCTGGAGGAGGCAAAGAAGCGGTCGGCCACCACGACCCTCGTGCCGCCGTCCTCGGCCTTGTAGGCGAGGACGGGTCGGAACGCCCCGAGGGCGGCATCACCGACCGCCCGCCGGAAGGCTCTCCTGCCCATGCTGCGCCGCATCGCTGCGAGGTCGAGGTCCTCGATGTGGACCTCGTGGTAGTGGTCCACCAAGAAACGCGTGCACTGGTGGACGTGCTCGCGACGCAGGTGAACCGCCCGTCGGTCCAGCCGGGCGAGCTTGGCTCTCGCCGCCCGGTGGCCCCTCGAGCCCGGGATGCGTCGCGACATCTGCCTGGCGACCCTGCGCCGCTCGACGAGCGTTGCCCGAAGGGGCGCAGGGTTCGGGAACTCGGTGACCAAACCGTCGCTGTCCGCGACCGTGGCGTAGGTCCGAAGCCCGAGGTCGACACCGGCCCGATCCCGCTTCCCCACCCCTAGTGGTGGCGTCCTGGCCACGATCCGCGTCCGCACGGCGTAAGAGATGGACACGAACAGCCGTCCCCACCGCTCGGAGAGGGTCATCGAGAGCAGCCAGGCGTTCCCCTTGGCCACGTGGCGTTCCAGGCGGCGGGTGTTCTCCTTCGACCGCAGGCTTCCGATCACCGGAAGCGTGATGTGCCTGCGGTCGGGCTCCAGGCGCAGGGCACCGGTCGTGAAGCGCACACGGTTTCGCGTCCGGTGCTTGGACTCGAAGCGGGGGAACCCCACGCGCCGGCCCTTGCGCCTCCCTTCCTTCGACGCCTTCCAGTTCGAGAGTGCGACGACCAGGTCCGCGATCCCCGAGGCGTAGGCCTCCTTGGAGTTCTCGGCCCACCAAGGGGCGACCTCGTGCTTCACCTGGTTCCAGCGCTTGCGAAGCGCTGCGAGCGTCCAGGGGACCATGACGTGGCCCGGGTCCTTGGCTTTCGCCTCGAGGTTGGCCTTGACGGTCGCGAGCGCCCAGTTCCTGGCGAAGCGCCTCGCTCCGAAGTGGGACCTGATCTTGCGAGCCTGCCCAGGCTCCCTCGGCCACTCGACCTCGAATGTCGCTCCTCGTAGCACCCAGCCGGAGGGAACCGGAGTGCCGTCGTCGGTGGCGAGCTGGAACAGCACCGTCACCGCCTCGACCGCGGCCCGGTGGGACTCGAAGTCCCCGTCCAGCCTCACCCGGTTCGTGGGCTTGCCCTCCTCGGTTGTGAGGAGCTGCCCACCGGTCGCCTGCGCCACCGTCTGTGCCTGGCGCGTCGTGGACATCCGGACGATCACCCTGCCACCTCCCCGCAGGCGAGCTCTACAGCCCGCCTGGCCCGGTTCGCGGCCGACCGTCGTCCATACAGCCGCGCACAGAGCGACGTGAGCAGCTCCGTGGCGTCCCTCACGAGGTCGTCGTCTGTCTCCGAAGGATCCACGACCACGAGTGTTCGTCCCTGAGCTGCCAAGGCAGCCTCCACCTCCTCGGCCCCGAAGCGACAGAACCGGTCCCGGTGCTCGACGAGGATCGTCGTGACCTCCGGGTCTCGGAGAAGACCGAGGAACTTGCGGCGATGCCCATTGAGCGCTGAACCGACCTCCGTCACCACCTGGTCGACCGCATAACCGTGCGCGGTCGCGAAGGCCACGACCCGGGCCACCTGCCGGTCGAGGTCGGCCTTCTGGTCCGACGACGAGACACGCGCGTAGACCGCCGTCTGCTTCGTCGTCGGACGGTTGGCCTCCATGAGGTCCCCGACCAGGATGAGCTTGCCCATCTTCCGAGCAGGCACCGGCAGCTTGCCCTCGCGAAACCACCGGTAGGCCGTCTGCGGGTGGATACCTTGGCGAAGTGCCCACTCACGAAGATTCACTATCACTCAGCATAGCGTGATAACGGGTCAACTGTTGGGACCCCCCGTCCGGGTCGGGCCCCCTCCCGATTGGTCCCCTGGATCGGGCCCTCCGGGTCGGGCCGGGCAGAGCTCGTCAGGCCGAGGAGCCGACCCGGTCCTGACGGAGCCGCCGGCGCAGGTAGTCGAGGGCCGAGATGACGCTGAGCTGCCGCACCCGGTCCCGGTCCCCCGGGAGCCGCAGGCGGGTGGCGCTGGTCTGGCCGTCGGGCAGGGCCAGACCGACGAAGACGGTGCCCGGCGGCTGGTCCTCGGCCCCCTCGGGCCCGGCCACCCCGGTCAGGGCCAGACCGACGTCCGCCCCGAGGGCCCGCCGGGCCCCGACCGCCATGGCCTCGGCCGCCTCGGGGCTCACCACGGGTCCGGGGGGCACCCCAAGGAGGCGGACCTTGGTCTCGGTGGCGTAGGTCACCAGGCTGCCCCGGAACCACTGGCTCGCCCCGGGCACGGCCACCAGTCGGGCAGCCACCAGACCGCCAGTGACCGACTCGGCCAGGCCCAGGCTGAGCCCCCGGCGACGCAGCTCCTCGGCCACGGCCTGCTCCATGGTGCACTCGTCGAGGCCGAAGACCGCGTCGCCGAGCAGGTCCCGGAGGGCCGCCTCCTCCTGGTCCAGGAGGGCCAGGGCCTCCTCGTCGCTCGCCGCTTTTGCCGTCACCCGCACCTTGATGCCCTCGATCCCACTGGCCTGGAAGGCGATCGTCGGGTTGCCGGCAGCGTCGAGGGCCTCGATGCGAGGGGCCACCCGCTCGGCGAGGGCCGACTCGCTGATCCCCCAGGTCCGCAGCACCCGGGACCGGATCACCCCGTGGAACCCCTCGGCCGCCAGGCGCTCCCGCAGGTCCGGGACGACGGCCCGCTCGAACATCTCCTGGAGCTCGTAGGGCACCCCGGGCAGGGCGTAGACCACCTTCAGCCCCACTGGGCAGATCAGGCCCGGGGCGGTCCCCAGACGCTGCTCGATGACCCGGGCCCCCTCGGGCACCATGGCCTGGCGCCGGTTCGACTCGGGCAGGGCACGGCCCCTCGCCGCGAAGATCGCCTCGATCCGGGCCCAGACCTCGGGGTCGAAGCGCAGCTCGGCCCCCATGACCTCGGCGATGGCCTCCCGGGTGATGTCGTCGTGGGTCGGGCCCAGTCCCCCGGTCACCACCACCCCGTCGCCCCGGGCCAAGGCAGTGCGCAGGGCCAGCACGATGCGGCCCTGGTTGTCCCCCACGACCTGCTGGAAGTGGGAGTCGACCCCGACGAGGGCCAGCTGCTCCCCCAACCAGGCCCCGTTCGTGTTGGCGATCTGGCCCAGGAGCAGTTCGGTGCCGACCGCCAGGACCTCGACCCTCACGGTTCGGCCGGCCCCGGCCGGCGCCGCCCGTCGAGGGCGTACTGGACGCCGGTCACCACCGTCAACAGGGCAGCCAGCCAGAGCAAGGCGTCGAGCAGCCCCCGCTGGCCGGCCAGGGGCGGCACCAGGCAGAGCCCCCCGGCTGCGGCCTGGACCAGGGTCTTCACCTTGGCCGAGGGCCGAGCGGGGATGGAGACCCCCTGGCGGGCCCGCCGGAACCGGTAGCCGCTCATCCAGAGCTCCCGGGCGCCGATGACCGCCACCGGAGCCCAGCTCACCTCGCCCCGGGCGGCGCAGGCAGCCAGGACCCCGAGCACCCCGACCTTGTCGGCCAGGGGATCGATGAACGCCCCGGCTCGGGTCGGGCCCTGGCGACGAGCCAGCCAGCCGTCCAGGAGGTCCGAGCCGGCGACCGCCAAGGCCAAGCCGAAGACCGTCCAGCTGGGCCCCGACGCTGCCACGAGACCCACCACCACCGGTGCCAGGACCAGGCGGGCCGCGGTCACGGCGTTCGCCGGGGTGGCCACCGCCGTCGGGCCGAACCCCCCGGGTCGGGGGTCCCTGCCCCCCTCGGCCGCCAACTGCACCCGGCCCCCTGCGGGCGTCGAGCTCACCGCCCTGCCCTCGTGGCGTCCGGGCCGTCGGCCAAAGGCACGGCGAAGAGCTCGGGGCCGGCAGCGCCGGTCACCACCACCGGCACCAGCTGGCCGACGGGCAGCTCAGGGGGGACCCGGATCACCCCGTCGATCTCGGGCGCCTCCCGGTAGCTGCGGGCCTGGCCGGGCTGGTCGACCAGGACCTCGAGGACCCGGCCGACCTGGCGGCGCTGGCGGTCCTCGGTGATCTCGGCCTGCAGGGCCGACAGCTCGCCGAGCCGTTCGGCCACCAGCGCCTCGGGCACCGGGTCGGGCAGCGACGCCGCGTAGGTCCCCTCCTCCTTCGAGAAGGGGAAGAAGCCCGCCCAGTCCAGCTGCGCCTCCTCCAAGAAGGCCAACAAGGCGTCGTGGTCCTCCTCGGTCTCCCCCGGGTACCCGACCACGAAGGAGGACCGCACGGCCGCCTCGGGGGCCAGGGCACGGATCCGGTCCAAGAGGGCCAGGAACTGCCGGGCCCCGCCGGGCCGCCGCATGGTCCGCAGCAGCCGAGCCGAGGCGTGCTGCAGGGAGAGGTCGAAGTAGGGCAGGCCGCTGCCGACCACGGCGTCGATCAGGGCCTGGTCCACTGACGAGGGGTAGAGGTACAGCAGCCGGACCCGGGGCACCAGCGCGGCCAGGGCCTCGACCAGGCCGACCAGGGGCCGGGGCCCCGCGGCCAGCCGGCCCGACCCGGCCGGGCCCCGCCGGTCCAGCCCGTAGGAGGCCAGGTCCTGGGCGACGAGCACGACCTCGCGCACCGCCGGCCCCAGCGACTCGAGCTCCGCCAGGAGCGCCTCGGGCGATCGGGAGCGCTGAGGGCCCCGGAAGCTCGGGATGGCGCAGAAGCCGCAGCGCCGGTCGCACCCCTCGGCGACCTTCAGGTAGGCCCACGGACCCGCAGCCGGTGGCCGGGGCAGCTCCAGGAGGTCCATCCGGGGGGTCGAGGCCACCGCCAGGCGCCGACGGGGCCGCGGACCCTCGAGGACCACCTGGGGCGCCACCCCGAAGCCGCCGACCAGGTCGACCTCGGGCAGGGCCCGGGCTAGTTCTGCCCCGGCCCGCTCGGCAAGGCAGCCGGTCACCACCAGCTTGCCGCCCGGTCGCCGCCGCTCGCACAGGGCCAAGATCGCCTCGATCGACTCGGCCCGGGCCGCCTCGACGAAGGCGCAGGTGTTCACCACCAGGAGGTCGGCGTCCTCCGGCCGCCCAGCCGCCTCCAGGCCGTCGGCCCGCAGGGCGCCCGCCAGCTTCTCCGAGTCGACCTGGTTCTTCGGGCACCCCAGGGTCTCGAGCCAGTAGCGGCGGGCCACCGGCCCAATCTACCGGGCGCCGTCCTGGACCTCGGGGCTCGACGGGCTGGGACCCGACGGGCCGGGACCCGACGGGCTGGGACCCGACGGGCTGGGGAGGGTCACCACGCGGCCACGGTCGATCGACACCCAGTCCCGGGCCCGGAGGTACGGCTGGAGGCGTTCGAGGACCCGGGCCTGGTCGGCGGCCGTCATGGGGCGCTTCAGCTCGAAGACCCCGGGGAACCGCAGCATGGCGAGCACCAGCTCCCAGAGGGCCAGGGCGGCTCGCCCCTCGGGCGGGTCCACGAGCACCGGCCCGAAGAGGCACTGGCCGTCGGGGAACCGGAGGGTCGGCACGCCGAAGCCCCCGGCGGCCTCCAGGGCCCGATGGTCCGCCAGGACCTCCTCGCTGGTCCACTCGGCCCCGAGGGCCTCGTCCACCAGGCCGGGGTCGAGGCCCAGCTCCGCGAGCAACGCCCGGGCCTCGGCCGGCTGGTGGGGCTTGCGGCCCTCCTCGTGGAGGGCCCGTCCCACCCGCTCGTACCACCGGTCCAGCAGCTCGGGGTCACGGCGGCGCAGCAGGGCACCGACCCGGAGCTGGGACCACCCCCAAGCCCAGGGCCGTTCCCAGGGGTGGGGCTGGTCCTCCCGCCGGTTGACCTCCTCGAGGCTGAAGAACCGCCAGGTGACCGCCAAGCCGGTCTCGGCCCGGAGCGCCCGGAGCCAACGGGACGTCTGGTAGGCGAAGGGGCAGAGGACGTCCACGAAGCACTCCACCGCCCCGCTCTCCCCACCGCGGTCCTGGTGGCCGCCAGCTGTCACCACACCGTCACCCTACTGTCACCGGCCGCCGTCATACTGGCTCCGTGGGCTGGCTGCGTCGGCGGGGGGCGCCCTCTCGGGCAGAACGAGGGGCGGGGCGGCGCTTCGGGCGGCGGGCCCTGGCGGTGCTCCTCGGCGGCCTCCTCGTGCTCCTCGGCGGGGAGCTGGCAGGCCGGCCTCGGGCCGGGGCGGCCACCGGGACCGTGACCCCGCCGACCCCTCTGCCCTCCCTGGCCTCCCCGGTCGAGCCGCTCCCACCGGCCGTCGGGGCCGACGGCCTCGCGGGCTGGCTCTCGGCCCCCGGCGGCCCCTACTTGGAGGACGCCTTCGGCCGGGTGGTCTTCCTCCACGGCGTCAACGCCGTCTACAAGCGCCCGCCCTTCGAGCTGGAGGTCACCCCCGGACAGCCCTTCAGCTTCACGGCAGCCGACGCCTCGCTCATCGCGCGCCTGGGCTTCGACGTGGTCCGCCTCGGCATCTCCTGGGCCGGCCTCGAACCCGGGACGGCGCCGGCGAACGACCCGGCCATCTGCCGCCACGGGCCCCCCGGGGACCCCCACCAGCTCAACCAGGCCGTCCTCGACGCCTACCTGGCAAGGGTCGCCCAGGTGGTCCAGCTCCTCGGCCAGTACCACGTCTACACCCTCCTGGACATGCACCAGGACGTCTACAGCCCCCTCTTCCACGGGGACGGCGCGCCGAACTGGGCGGTGTGCACCGACGGGCTGGCCCCTTCCGACCCCCCGGGACGCTGGTCGGAGAACTACGCCACCCCGGCCGCCGATGCCGCCTACGCCAACTTCTGGACCAACGACGTGGTCGGCGACCTCCAGGGCCAGTTCGACGAGGTCTGGGCGGAGGTGGCCCGGTACTTCGCCGACGACCCCTGGGTGGTGGGCTACGACCCCTTCAACGAGCCCTTCTCCCGGAGTCTCGTCCAGGTCGGGCAGCGGACCGTGGCCGACCAGCTGGCCTGCTTCTACCTCGGCCGAGCAGACCTCCGCGCCCTGGGCAGCGAGGCGGCCGTGATCCACTGTCCGCCCCAGGACCCGGCGGTGGGGGTCATCCCCCGGATCCTGGCGGCCGCCCCCCACCAGCTGGTCTTCTACGAGCCCGACATCTTCGGCCTGGCGGGCCAGCCGAACGAGGTGGGCCCCATGGACCTGCCCCGGCTGGTCTACAACGTCCACGTCTACTGCCCGCAGCGCAGCCCGGTGACCGGCAACCCGACGGACCTGGCGGCCTGCGCGGCCACCGAGCGGCGGGTCCTCGCGCTCCGGCTCGACCAGCGGGCCGGGCTCGGCACGGCGACCCAGCCCGGGGGGCCCCCGCTGTTCGTCTCGGAGTTCGGGGCGACCTCCAGCGTGCCCCTCCTGCAGGCCCTGACGGCCGACCTGGACCGGGACCTGGTCGGCTGGGCCTACTGGTCCTGGCGCTACTACCGCGACCCGACCGGCAGCACCGCCGAGGGCCTGCTCCGGCACGACGGCACCCTGAAGCCCACCGCACGGGTCCTGGCCGAGACCTACCCCCAGGCGGTGGCCGGCTGGCCCCTCGAGATCCGCGACGACCCGGCCACCGGGAGCTTCGAGCTCCGCTACGTGCCGAACCCGGCGGTGCACGCCCCCACGGTCCTCTACGTCTCCCCCTACGCCGAGGACGGCGGCCGGGCCTGCCCGGTCGCCGATGGCGGCCGCGTCGCGGCCGCACCCCAACCCGACCACCTGCTGGTCTGGAACGATCCGGGGGCCCGCCTCGTCGAGGTCGAGCTCTCCCCTGCCCTCTGCCCGCCTTCGGCCCCGGACGCTGGCGCCACGACGAACGCCGCCGGCCGGTCCCACGAGGGGAGCGAGCCGGCGGCGTCGGGGATCGGCGCGGGGGCCGCTGAGGTGGCGGCTCAGCCGGGCAGCGGCCCCGAGGTGCCCGGGAAGCCGTGGCTTCGGGGCTGCGGGTCGGTCCCGGGCCGGACCTCGCTGGTCGGCAGGCCGACGCTCGGCGTCCAGGCCCTCCTCTGGTGCCCAGCCGTCGAGCCCGCCTCCGGGCCGGCCAAGCGCACCTCGGCCGCCTGAAGGCTCCCGCCACCGAGCTCGCTTCCCGCCCCGCTGGCTGCGCCGGCCAGGGCAGCTGCGGGCTGGGGCTCGGCCGTCCCCGCCTGGCCCTGGCCGCCGCTGGCGTCCTGGCCGTAGACGTACTTGCCGCCCCGCAGGAGCGAGCTCAGGGCGGCCAGGGCGCAGGCGATGGCCCCGAAGGTGAAGGCGATGGTCAGGCCGTCACCGAAGGGCTTGGCCAGCAGGGTCGGGAAGAACGCCCGCCCGGTCACCACGGCGGCGGAGTGGGCCGGCAGGTGGGCCAGCACCGAGGAGCCCAGGAGCTGCTGCATCGGGTTGTACCCGAGCAAGGAGGCGAAGAGGCTGGTGATGGGGGGCAGGTGGGACACCCCGGCAGCCACCTGGGCCGGGACGTGCTGGGCCACCAACCCGTGTTCCAGGCTGCCGGGCAGGGCGCTCGTGATCCCCGAGATCATGAGGGTGAAGAAGATGCCCATCGAGAGCACCATGGCGGCGTTCTGGAACACCCCTGACATGCCAGCCCCCGCCCCCCGCTGGTCCGGCGGCAGGCTGTTCATGACCGCTGCCCGGTTCGGCGAGGCGAACAGGCCCATGGCCAGGCCGTTGGCCAGCATCAAGACGGCGAAGACCGGGTAGGGGAAGTTGATGGGCAGGAACAGGAAGCCCACGAAGGTCAAGGCGGCGGCCGCCATGCCGGCCGTGGCGAAGGGCCGGGCCCCGTAGCGGTCCGAGAGGATCCCCGAGACCGGGCCGGCCACCAGGAACCCGAAGGTCATCGGCAGCATGTAGATCCCGGCCCACAGTGGGGTCTGGCTGAAGCTGTAGCCGTGGAGGGGCAGCCAGATCCCCTGGAGCCACATGACGAAGAGGAACATCAGGCCGCCCCGGCCGATGGCCGCCAGGAGCGAGGCCACGTTGCCGAAGAGGAAGGCCCGGATCCGAAAGAGGCTCAGCCGGAACATCGGTTGGGCCACCTTCGACTCCACCACGGCGAACACCACCAGGAGGGCGACCCCGGCGGAGAGCTCGGCCAGGACCTTCGGGCTCGTCCAGCCCATGGCGCTGTGGCCCGAGGGCTCGATGCCGTAGGTGATCCCGATGAGCACGAGCGTCAGGCCCACGGCGAAGAGGGCGTTGCCCCACCAGTCGATCTTCGCCGGGGTCCGCACCCCGTTGTCCTCCAGCTTCAGGAAGGCCCAGACCGTCCCGAAGAGACCCACGGGGGCCGAGACGATGAAGACCAGCCGCCAGTCCACCGGGGCCAGCACCCCGCCGACCACCAGGCCGATGAAAGCCCCGGCGATGCCGGCGATGTTGTTGATGCCGAGCGCCAGGCCACGTTCGTTCTCCGGGAAGGCGTCGGTCAAGATGGCCGCCGAGTTGGCGAACAAGAACGACCCGCCGACCCCTTGCCCGATCCGCATGCCCACGATGAACGCGCCCGCCGCCGGGCCGTGCAGCCAGTTCACCGACAACAGGATCGAGAAGAGGGTGAAGACGGCGAAGCCCAGGTTGTACATGCGGACCCGGCCGTAGATGTCCCCGATCCGCCCCAGGGTCACCACCAGCACGGCGGTCACCAACATGAAGCCCAGGAGGATCCACAGCAGGTAGAAGGAGTTCGAGGGCACCAGCGGGTTCAGCTTGATCCCTCGAAAGATGGCCGGGAGGGCGATGATGAGGATCGACTCGTTGATCGCCACCAGCAAGACGCCCAGGGTGGTGTTCGACAGGGCGATCCACTTGTAGGCCGCACTGCGCTCCCGGCGTCTCGGTGCCGCCGCAGTTCCGTTGCCGCTCACGGCTCCTCCTTCCCGTCCACGCCCGGCCTCTCGTTCGCCCGTCCGGCGCCGCCCCGCCCCCGCTGGTGGTCGGCCAGCTCGGATCGGGCCACCAGCCGCCGGAGGATGCCAACCAGCTCCTCGAGGTCGGCCGTCTCGAGCACCGAGAGGGCCCGGGCCATCTGCCGCCGCTTCACCTCGGCGAAGGCCTCGACCATCCCCTTGGCCTGCCCGCTCATCTGCAGCCGGACCACTCGCCGGTCCTGGGGGTCCGAGCAGCGCTCCACCAGGCCCCGGCCCACCAGGCGGTCACACAGGGCCGTCCCGGCGGACTCCGAGATGTCCAGCTCCTCGCAGAGCTCGCCCATGGTCACGCTGCCCCGGGTCAGCACCAGCAGGGCCTCGAGTTGATGGACCGTCAAGGGCCCCCACAGGGCCCGCTGGGCCCGGTCGAGCTTCACCTCGAAGAGCCGCCGGAGGGCGGGGTGCAGCTCGGTCAGCTCGGCCACCAGCTGGTCCCGCCGGGCCGCCTCGGCGGTGCCGCCGGCCGGGACGCCGCTGGTCGCCGCCCGGTCCACCCCCTGCTCCCTCGTTGCCACGCCCTCTCGTTTCGTCACATAAGAAGTATATCTCATGAACTATTTGGCTCGCGCGCCACACTCGGGGTCAGACTGGCCGGGGCCGGACCCCCGGCACCGGCCGGCCCCTGCGATGGCCCTCGCCGGGGAGTACCGTGCGAAACGACAGGTCCTGCGACTGAAGACGCCAGGCCGGCGAGCAGCGCGGGCGTCTTCGGCCAGGCCAGGCGCCAGGGAGGTACAGCCATGGCAGGCGAGAGCGGATCGACGCTGGAAGAGCGCAGCAGTGCGGTCGACGGGTCGCCGGTCCAGCTGGAGCTCGACGGCGAGGCGGTGACGGCGCCCGGCGGTGCCACCCTGCTGGACCTCTTGACCCGCGACGGCCGCTTCTTCCCCCACCTCTGCAAGCACCCCGACCTCGACTCGCCCCAGACCTGCGACACCTGCCTGGTCGAGGTGGACGGCGAGCTGGTCCGGGCCTGCGCCACCCCGGTCCGCCCGGGGACCCGGGTGGCGAGCCGCAGCCTGCGGGCCAAGGCGGCCCGGGAGGAGGCCATGCAGCGGATCCTCGAGCACCACGAGCTCTACTGCACGGTCTGCGACAACTCGAACGGCGACTGCGACCTGCACGAGACCTTCTCGGCCATGGGGATCGACACCCAGCGCTACCCCCACCGGCCGAGCGGCCACGCCGTGGACGACTCCCACCCCTTCTATCGCTACGACCCCGACCAGTGCATCCTCTGCGGCCGCTGCGTCGAGGCCTGCCAGGACCTGGAGGTGAACGAGACCCTCTCCATCGACTGGTCCCTTCCCCGGCCCCGGGTGGTCTGGGACGGCGGGGTGCCCGCGGGCCACTCCAGCTGCGTGGGCTGCGGCCACTGCGTGACGGTCTGCCCGTGCAACGCCTTGATGGAAAAGTCCATGCTGGGCCGGGCCGGCCTGCTCACGGGGCTCGACTCCTCGGTGCTGCGGCCCATGATCGACCTGACCAAGGACCTCGAGCCGGGCCTCGGCCTGCGCTCCATCCTGGCGGTCTCCGAAGCCGAGTCGGCCCTGCGGCCCAGCCTGGTGAAGCGAACCAAGACGGTCTGCACCTACTGCGGGGTGGGCTGCTCCTTCGAGGTCTGGACCCGCGGACGGGAGATCCTTCGGGTCCAGCCCCGACCCGAAGCGCCGGCGAACCAGATCTCGACCTGCGTGAAGGGCAAGTTCGGCTGGGACTTCGTGAACCACCCCGACCGGCTCCGCCGTCCCCTGGTGCGCCGGGGCGACCGCTTCGAGGAGGTCGACTGGCCGCAGGCCCTCGCCGCGGTCGCCGAGGGCCTGCGGCGGGTCCGCGAGCAGCACGGGCCCGACGCCCTCGGCTTCATCGCCTCCTCGAAGTGCACGAACGAGGAGGCCTACCTGGTCCAGAAGCTGGCCCGGGCGGTCATCGGCACGAACAACGTCGACAACTGCTCCCGCTACTGCCAGAGCCCCGCCACCATGGGCCTCTCCCGGACCGTCGGCTACGGGGGCGACGCCGGCTCCATCCGGGACATCGAGCAGGCCGAGGTGGTCCTCATCGTCGGCTCCAACACCGCGGAGAGCCACCCGGTCATCGCCACCCGGGTCAAGCGGGCCCAGAAGCTCCGGGGCCAGAAGGTCATCGTGGCCGACCTGCGCCGCCACGAGATGGCCGAGCGGGCCGACATCTTCCTCCGTCCCCGCCCCTCGACCGACCTGGCCTGGGTGCTGGCCGTCACCCGCCACATCCTCGAGCGCGGCCTGGCCGACGAGCGCTTCGTCGAGGAGCGGGTCGAGGGCCTCGAGGCCCTGCGGGCCTCCCTCGAGCCCTACACCCTGGCCTTCGCCGAGCAGACCACCGGGATCCCGGCGGCCACCTTGGCCGAGGTGGCCGAGACCATCGGCCGGGCGAAGAGCGTCTGCTGCCTGTGGGCCATGGGGGTGACCCAGCACCACAGCGGCTCGGACCTCTCCACGGCCCTCTCCAACCTGCTGCTCCTCACCGGCAACTACGGCCGGCCCGGCACCGGCGCCTACCCCCTGCGGGGCCACAACAACGTCCAGGGGGCCTCGGACTTCGGGGCCATGCCCGACAAGCTGCCCGGCTACCAGCCGGTGCAGGACGACGAGGCCCGGGGCCGCTACGAGGCGGCCTGGGGGGTGCGGATCCCGGCCGAGCCGGGCCTGGACAACCACCAGATGGTGGAGGCCATCCACCAGGGCCGCCTCCGGGCCCTCTACCTGGTCGGCGAGGAGATGGGCCTGGTCGACACCAACGCCCTCGACGTCCAGGCGGCCTTCGAGCAGCTCGAGTTCCTCGTCGTCCAGGACGTCTTCTTCTCCAATACCGCCCGCTTCGCCGACGTGGTCCTCCCCGCCGCTCCCTCCTTGGAGAAGGAGGGGACCTTCACGAACACCGAGCGCCGCATCCAGCGCCTCTACCAGGCCCTTGAGCCCCTCGGGGAGGCCTGGCCGGACTGGCGGATCGTCCAGGGGGTGGCCCAGGCCCTCGGGGCCGACTGGCACTACGAGCACCCCGGGGAGGTCATGGCCGAGGCTGCCGCCCTCACCCCCCTGTTCGCCGGGGTCAGCTACGAGCGCCTCGCCGGCTTCGGCTCCCTGCAGTGGCCCGTGGCCCCCGACGGCCAGGACAGTCCGCTGCTCTACATCGAGCGCTTCCCCTTCGAGGGCGGCAAGGCCCACTTCCACCCCGTCAGCTTCGCCCCGCCCTCCGAGGAGGCCGACGGGGACTTCGAGCTGCACGTGAACAACGGCCGGCTCCTCGAGCACTTCCACGAGGGCAACCTCACCGCCCGTTCGGCCGGCATCGCCGAGCTGACCCCCTCGGTCTTCGTCGAGGTCTCCCCCGAGCTGGCCGCCGAGCGGGGCATCAGCGACGGGGCCCTCCTCCGGCTCCGCTCCCGGCGGGGGGCGGTGGAGGTCCGGGCGATCGTCACCGACCGGGTCCGGGGCAGCGAGGTCTACCTGCCCATGAACGCTCGGCGCACCGACCAGGCGGTCAACGTCCTCACCTCGTCCCACACCGACCCGGCCACCCACACCCCGGCCTACAAGGAGCTGGCCGCCAGCCTGGAGGTCCTCGAGCCGAGCGGCCCCACCCCCCTGCCCCGCCGGAACTTCCGCTACGGCCGCCGCACCCCCCAGCTCGGGGTCCGGGTCGAGGAGAAGTGGCGCCGGGCCGACTACCGCCTGCCCCCCGACCGCCGGCCGGAGCCCGCAGCGCCGGCCCCGAGCAACGGAGCCCGCTGATGGCCGCACCTCTCGAGGCCCCCGAGCGTCCCCGCCAGGACCCCTTGGTGCCAGACCCCGAGGCGGCCCTACGCCGACTCGCCCTGGCCCTCGAGCGCCGCGGCGTCCTCGACGCCCTCGTGGCCCTCGTCGAGGACGGCGACCACGGGGCCGGCCGCCTGCTCGGTCGGGCCGACCGGCCCGAGGTCCACGAGCGCCTCGCCGCCTGGTCCCGGGTCCTCCGGGCGCTGGCCGAACTCGACCCGACCCCCCTGGCCCGGGCGCTTGCGGCCCTCGGCGGGGCGCCGACCGGATCAGCCCGCCCCGGGTCCACCGGGCCCAGTCAGGCCAGGCCGACCAGCAACGGCCACGCCCCCGGGGTCGGACGGGCCCCCGGGGTCGGCCTGGCCCAGCCGCTCCGGCCCGGCCGGGCCCTCCTGCGGCGCCTGACCCAGCCCGAGGTCTGGCGGGGCCTCGGCGTGGCCCTCGACCTCCTCGCCGCCCTCGGCGGCGCCGGCCGCCTCCCCGGCGCCGAGGACTGAACCGCGGGATACCTGGGGATGCCGATCCGGGTCCGAGCCTCGGGCCGGCCCGACCGGCTTTCGCTCAGCCGGCCCCTTCCTTGGCCCGCTCCCGGAGCTCCCGGCGGAGGATCTTGCCGGTCACCGTCTTCGGCAGCTCGTCGAGGAACTCGATGGAGCGGGGGTACTTGTAGGCCGCCATCTGCGCCTTGGCGAACTCGATGAGCTCGGCCTCGGTGACGCTCGCCCCTGGCTTCACGGACACGTAGGCCTTCACCGTCTCGCCCCGGTAGGGGTCGGGGACACCGACCACCGCCACCTCCTTCACCGCCGGGTGGCCGTAGAGCACGTCCTCGACCTCCCGGGGCCAGACCTTGTAGCCGGCGGCGTTGATCATGTCCTTCTTGCGGTCCACGATGTAGAACCAGCCCTGCTCGTCCATGAAGCCCACATCCCCGGTCCGCAGCTCGCCGCCGGGCAGGGACTCGGCGGTCGCCTCGGGCTTGTTCCAGTACCCCGCGACCACCTGGGGACCCGAGGTGGCCAGCTCCCCGACCTCGCCCACCGGGGCCTCCGAGCCGTCCTCGGCCAGGATGCGGACCACCGTGTTGAAGGTCGGCACCCCGACCGAGAGGGCCCCCGAGGTGGGGTCCACCGGGGCCCGGCTGCCCAGGGGCACGGCGTGGGAGGGGCTGTTCGTCTCGGTCAGGCCGTAGATGTTGTGGATGTAGAGGCCGGTCTTCGCCTCGAACTGCTCGGTGACCGCCGGGGCGATCGGCGCACCACCGGAGTACACCGCCCGGAAGCTGCCCCAGTCCTCCCGGGTGCTGCCCTCCACCCCCGAGAGGCTGATGAAGACGGTGATGGACCCCACGGTGAAGGTCGGCCGGTGCTCCCGGATGGCGTCCATGACGACGTTCGGCTCGAAGCGATGCGCCAGGACCAGGGGGCAGCCCACGAGGAGCGCCACCCCGATGTGCCCGATGAGGCCCGTGATGTGGAACAGCGGTGCCACCCCCAAGATGACGTCGTCGGCACGAAGCCCGATCCAGTCGCGGTAGGTCTGGGCGTTGAAGGCCACGTTGCCGTGGCTGCTCATCGCCCCCTTGGGGTTGCCGGTCGTCCCCGAGGTGTAGGTCAACATGGCCAGCTCGTCCGCCCTCGGCAGCGGCCGGCCCGGGTCCGCCCCGGCGTGCTCCTCGACCAGGGCCACCAGGTCCACCGGCCCTTCGAGCCGGCGCCGGATCGGCTCGGGGAAGAGCCGGGGGTCGTTGCGCGCTTGGTCGTCCAGGGCCGAGCACGTCACGACCGTCCGCACCGCGGTCTCCTCCTTGGCCAGGACGTCGGCGGCCACCGCCTCGTAGAGCTCGTCCAGGCAGAGCAGCGCGCTCGCCCCCGAGTCCTGCAGGAGGTAGGTCAGCTCCCGGTGCTTGTTCATCGGGTTGACCATCACGGCGCTCCCCCCGGCCCGCCAGGCGGCCAGCAGCCCGACGACGAACGCCGGGTTGTTCTGCAGGTAGAGGGCCAGGCGGTCCCCGGGGGCGAAACCCCGGGCCACCAGGCCGGCGGCCAGGGCCCGGGAACGGCGGTCGAGCTCCTCGTAGGTCAGGGTCCCGTCGAAGTAGCGGATCGCCGGCGCCGTCGGGTTCCGCTGCACCGAGGCCTCGAACGCGGCCAGCAGCGAGTCGTGCTCCGGGGTGATGTCGCTCGGGGTGCCCGGCCGGTAGCGGGCGAGCCAGGGACGGCTGGCGTAGATCGACATGGGCGGCACCTCCTCACAGGCGACCGGCGGTCACTTGATGGCCACCGGGTTCACCGGGGCGCCCGTCGCCTCGTGGACCTTGAGCGGCGCCGCCACGTACAGGAAGTCGTACTGCCGGTCCGCGGCGCACGACGCCGCCAGCTTCTCCAGGTCGCAGATCTCGGTGAAGGCCACCCCGAGGTTCCGCATCAAGGCGTTGTGCAGCACCAGGGCCACCCCGCTTGCGGGGTCGGTCGTGACCTCGTTGGCGATGGTGTCGGTCACCAGGTTCGGGATCTCCATCTCCTGGAACCAGCGGACCAGCTCCGGGCTGTAGACCAGGCCGGGCTCGCAGAACCCCTCGTAGAACGCCGGGCCCTGCTCGAAGAACAGCCGCAGGAAGTTCGTCCGGATCACGAGGATGTCGTGCCGCTCGATCCGCACCCCCTGGTGCTCGGCGCAGGCCAGCAGGTCCTCGTGGGTGAAGGTCTCGCCCTTGTCCAGGTTCTCCTTGCCCCGGAACCGGGCCATGTCCAACAGGACCCCCCGGCCGACCACTCCCCGCTCGGCGATCGGCTCCACCGAGGCCTTCTTCATGCCTCCCACCGTCGTCCGGGCGTCGTAGCCGTTCCAGATCTTCCCGTTGTACCAGACGTGCCCCAGGGCGTCGTACTGGGTCGAACCCTGCAGGAAGGCCTCGATCTTGTCGTCGGCGTAGTGCAGGCCGCCCGGGAAGCTCGGGGCGTCGGGCTTGTCCCAGGTGGACTCGTCCAGCAGCATGGTCCGCACCGCCGGTGTCCGCCCCGGCCAGACCGGGTCGCCCTTGGGGTCGCCGATGAGCCGCTGGAGGGTGAAGACCTCGCCCTGGCGCACGCTGCGCACCCCTCGGAGGACCTCTTCCTTCGTGAGGTAGTTCAGGGAGCCCAGCTCGTCGTCGGGCCCCCAGCGCCCCCAGTTCGTCGGGGCGTCCTTCAAGAGCTCCGTCAAGGCGGGAGCGTCTGCCATGTCCCCTCCCCTCCTGCCGAGTGACCGATCGCTCGATCGGCTCAGCCGCATGGTACGGCGCGGCCCAGCGGTCGTCAATGCCCCCCAAGAGCCCATTTTTGTCAACGATGGCAGGCTCTGTCACCGGGCTGGCAGCTCGCGACAGCCTCGGGCTCGGCCTCGCCTCGGTCCCCAGGTGTTTTTGTAAACTAAACATCCATGGAGGGGAGCCAGGCCAGCAGTCGGGGCAGTCGGGCCCT
Organism: Aciditerrimonas ferrireducens; assembly: GCF_023130475.1. Classification (GTDB taxonomy): domain Bacteria; phylum Actinomycetota; class Acidimicrobiia; order Acidimicrobiales; family UBA8190; genus Aciditerrimonas; species Aciditerrimonas ferrireducens. The sequence continues at coordinate 61,013 of NZ_JAKHEX010000001.1, read as the reverse complement.
GGCGGTCCGCCGGCACCGCCTGGCCCAGGGGCTGAGCCTTCGGGAACTGGCCCGGCGGGTCGGGGTCAGCCCGGCCACCATGAGCGCCATCGAACGGGGCCGAACCGGCTTGAGCGTGGAACGGCTGCTCGCGGTGGCCGAGGCCCTGGGCGTGCCGGCCAGCGCCTTCCTCGCCCCCACCGAGCAGGTCGGGGTGCCCTCGGTCGAACCGGTCCCGGCGCTACCGCCCGACGGGGCGGTCCCGGCAGCGCGCCAGGTCACCGACCTCGGCGGGGCGCCGCCTCACGACTGGCGGTCCTACCCGCCCCTGCCCATGGACGACGTCCTGGCCGCCGCGGCCCGGGCGTTCGTCGCCACCGGCTACCACGGGGCCAGCATGCGGACCGTCGCGCAGCTGGCCGGCATGAGCGTCCCCGGCCTCTACCACCACTACCCGAGCAAGCAGGACCTCTTGGTCCGGATCCTCGAGCTCACCATGGCCGACTTGCACTGGCGGCTCGAGGCGGCGAGCGCCGAGGGGCGGACCCCGGAGGAGCGGCTCCAACTGGTGGTCGAGGCCCTGGCCCTCTTCCACGTGCGGCGTCGGGACCTGGCGTTCATCGGGGCCAGCGAGATGCGCAGCCTCGAGCCCCGGGCGCGCCGGCGGATCGCCGGGCTGCGCCGGGACGTCCAGCACCGCCTGGACGAGCACATCGAGGCGGTCCTCGGGACCCGGGGGCGACCCATGGGGTTGGAAGCCCGGCTGCTCGGCCGGGCCGTCGCGACCATGTGCACCGCCTTGGCCCAGTGGTTCCGGGACGACGGGCCGGCCAGCGCCGAGGTGGTGGCCTCCTGCTACGGCCAGTGGGCCCTGGCCATGCTCGGAGCTCTGCCCGGCACCGGTCGACCCGTCAGGGGGTCGGGCTGACCTCCTGGGGGGAGAAGCCGGCGGCCTGCAGCGAGGCGAGGACCGCCCGGGCGTGCTCGGGGCCCCGGGTCTCGAGGGTCAAGAGGACCTCCACCTGGTCGACCGGCAGGGCCAGGCCGGCCCGGTGGTGCTCGACCGACAAGACGTTGACCCGCAGCTGCGCCAGCTCCGCGGTGAGGGCGGCCAGCCCTCCTGGCCGGTCGGTGACCCGGACCCGCACCACCAGGTAGCGGCCGGCCGCCGAGAGCCCGTGGTCGACCAGCTTGCTGAGCACCAAGGGGTCCACGTTGCCCCCCGAGAGCACCACGCACGCCGGTCCGGCTCCTGGCACCTTGCCGGCCAGCAGGGCAGCCAGGCCGACCGCGCCCGAGGGCTCGACCACCTGCTTGGTCCGTTCCAGCAGGAGCAGGAGCGCCTCGGCGATCTCCTCCTCCTCGACGGTCACCACCTCGGCCACGTAGCGCCGCACCAGCTCCAAGGTGAGGGTGGAGGGACCCTTCACGGCGATGCCGTCGGCCACCGTGGCCACCTGGTCCAGCTGGACCGGCCGACCGGCGGCCAGGGAGGCCACGAGCGAGGGAGCCCCGGCCGCTTGCACCCCGACCACGGTGGTCGTGGGCGACCGGGACGCCAGGGCCGCCGCCGTCCCCCCGAGGAGCCCGCCGCCGCCCGCAGGCACCAGGACCACCTCGGCCTCGGCCGCCTCCTCGGCAAGCTCCAGGCCGACCGTGCCCTGACCGGCCACCACCGCAGGGTGGTCGAACGGCGGGATGAACACCAGGCCCTGCTCCTCGGCCAGGGCCTGGGCCAGGGCGATGGCGTCCTCCAGGGAATCCCCGTGGAGGCGGACCTCGGCCCCGTAGGCCTGGGTTGCCGCCACCTTCGGCAGCGCCGCGCTCTCTGGCATGACGATCAGCGCCGGAAGGCCCACCCGCGCAGCGGCGTACGCCACGCCCTGGGCGTGGTTGCCAGCCGAGGCCGCGGCCACCCCCGTCGTCGTCGGGGGCAGCTGGGCGATCCGGTTGTAGGCCCCCCGGACCTTGAACGACCCTGTCCGCTGCCGGTGCTCGGGCTTCAAGAGGACCGGTCGACCGCAGCGACGCGCCAGGGACTCGCTGGCGAAGACCGGCGTGGGCCGCAGCACCCCGCGCAGTCGGGTCCGGGCCGCGTCGATGTCCTCCACCGGGAGCACTGGCGCAGGCTACCTGGCGGGCCGGGCCGCACCCCTCAGGCGTCGGCCCCCGGGACCTCCACCACCACCCACCCGAGGCCCTGGCGCTTCGCCCGGTACATGGCCCGGTCGGCCTCGACCAGCAGCCGCTCGACGTCCCCCCGGCCCGAGGGGCACCAGACCCCGCCGACGCTCGCGCCGACGCTCGGCCCGACCACCGTCCCCTTGCCTTCCCGCAAGGCGACCCGCACCCTGGCGACCCGACCGGCCAGCCGCTCGACGTCGTCCTTCGAGCCCGCGGCCGCACAGAGCAGGAACTCGTCGCCGCCGTAGCGCCCGACCAGGCCGCCCAGGACCAGCCCCTCGAAGCGCTGGGCCACCTCGACCAGGACCCGGTCCCCGCAGCCGTGCCCCAGGGTGTCGTTCACCTCCTTGAAGCCGTCCAGGTCGCAGAGCAGCACGCCGAAGCCGGCGACGGGATCGGGCGGCTCGACGAGCCAGCCGGCCAGCGCCTCGAGCACCCCCCGCCGGTTCAGCAAGCGGGTCAGGGGGTCGTGCGTGGCCTCCCACTGCAACCGTTCGGCCCGCTTGGCCCGACCGGTCACGTCGCTCCCCACCAGGCAGGCCACCGGCCCGTCGCCCCCGTCGATGAGGGTGCCCCGCACTTCGACCACCACCGTCCCCCCGTCCAGCCGGTTCAGGGCCACCTCGGCTGCGCCCTCGACCCAGCCCTGACGGAAGAGGTCCATCTGGCGTCGCAGGGAGTAGGCCCGGTCCGAGGGGGCCACGAGGTCCACGGTGTCCCGCCCCAGGAGGTCCTCCGGCCGATCGGCCCCGAACAGCTCAGCGGCTGCTCGATTCGCCCAGAGGACGATGCCGGCCCGATGGAACAGCACCGGGCAGGGCAGCGACGTCAGGGCACGCGCCAGAACGTCAGGTGACAGCGTGGTCCTCGAGCCCGCCAGCGGGCTGCCCGGGAGACCGCTGGATCCGCTCATGGGCCGCTCCCTCCGCACCCCGCGTATCGGCACCCCGGGCGGTCACCTTGAGCACGGCCGGCTCGATGCTCGGCCGACCGCCGAGGCGCAGGCACGGTCCGGCGGCCCTGCGGGATCAGCGGGCCAGGGGCGTGTAGAAGACCAGCCCGTTGCCCTTGTTGTCGTACACCACGACCCGCCGCTCGTGGGCGTCGGTGTACGGGCCCTTCACCACCCCCCCGCCGTGGGCCTCCACCCTTTCGGCTGCCTGGTCCACATCGGCGGTCTTGACCCCGACCACCACCTGCCCCGGCATGGGATGGTCGACCGCTGTGGCCAGGGCGATCGTGATCGAGCCGCCGTCGATGGCGGCGAAATGGGAGCCGTCCCGGAACTTCAGAGCCATGCCCAGCCCCTCGGTGTAGAAGCGGATCGACTCCTCCAGGTCGTCCGTCGAGAGGACGACCATCCTCACGTCGTAGTCCCCCATCGGGCCTCCTCCGCCTCAGTCGCCTGCGCCCCCGAGCCGGTGGCCGCCTCACCCTGGCCGGGGTCTTCGAGCGGAGAGGGAGGGATTCGAACCCTCGGACCCGGTTTCCCAGGTCAACTCATTAGCAGTGAGTCCGATTCGGCCGCTCTCGCACCTCTCCAGCCGGGACTCTACCCACCGCCCACAGACGCCGTCGAGAGACGGTTCGTCACCGGTAGGCTGATCCCGTCGGGGCATCATACGCGAACCGCCACCAGCCGTCGGGCAGGGGCGCGTCGGCTCGGGCCGGGACACCCGGATCGGGACGTGACGCCCCCGGCCATCCACGCGCACCACCGGATCGTCGACGAGATCGCTGGGACCCTGGTCGGACGCGCCGCGCCAGGCGGTGCGCTGGGCCCTTATCGACCGGTCACCGGCTATGCAAGCCACTGCGCCCGCCACCGAGCCGCCCGGTCCGACTGTTGACGAGGTCCAGCTCCTGGTGGAGGCGAAAGCGCCGCACGACCGACGCCTGGCAACCTTTGGCTCCGCGGCCGCCACCCCAGGCTTTCGTCGGGCGAGCCCTGCGGACGTCAGCAGTCCAACGTCGACTCCGACGCCGGGCAGCTCACGACCCCACGCTCGGTGGCCGACGTCCCGGTCCGGTTGGAGGTGCGGACGACCAAGACCATTCGCATGCGGCGTGTGGCCCTGGACAAGGGCACCCCCGGCATCCTGTGCCTGAGGTGTGCTCGTGCTCGTGCTCGGGCGACGCGCGGGGCGGCTTGCACCGTGCTCGGTGTCGACACCGATGTCTGTGCACACCAGACGGACCATGGCAGCTCCCGCGTCCAGCTCGGGGGACCGCCTCGATTCACGTTTGCCTATCGAGCCGACTCCCATATCCTCGACGCGAGCAAGCGGCTCGGCATGGAGAACAACGAGTCGAATGACCAGAAGAGCTCCAGGTGACGAGATCGGTGGTGGGCCAGCACCCTCCACCCAACGGCTCGCCCTGCCGGTGACGCCCCAACCGGTTTGTTCCGCCGGTGTTCCTGCGGCCTTGCCGCGCCGATCTCCTCCACCGAGGAGGTCGCTCCGTGACATCGACGTGGCGATGCTCGATCGTCTCGTCAGGCGCCTCGACCACGTCCGTCACCCGTCGCTCCTGCATGAACCGAGTCGGTCAACGGCAGGCTGGACGAGGGGTTCTTGAAGGCGGAGTCGTCGAGGTCTTCACGAGGCACAGCCACTCCTGCTGGCCCGACTCCGCCGGCGGGCACCCCCACCCGCCTTTTTATGCCAAACGTGTTCTTGCTGGTTCAGATGAAGACAAGTTTGTCATGTCCGCTGTTCCACCCCGAGCGCGTCGGGGACCTCCCTCGACAGCTCACCGAGCAAGCCTTCGCGAAAGCGTTCCCGGGCGAGGGGACCTACGTCGAGTTCAAGCAGAGCGTCTCGACGGAGAAGGTCCAGGAGGCCGCCGTGGCTTTCTCGAATGCCCAGGGGGGCGTGATCCTCGTTGGCGTGGACCCGTCGGGCGCTCCCAAGGGCCTGTCACAGCCCGGGGAGCAAGAGCGCAAGCAGCACCATGCGCTCCAGGGCGTGAGGAACTGCGGTCGCTACGAGACCCGACAGCTCACGGTCGGCACCGACACGATCCTCGTCGTCAGGATCGAACGCCGACACGAGGGGTTCGCCCAGACCTCTGACGGGAGAGTGCTCCTCCGTAGAGGAGCCGGCAACCAAGCACTCGTTGGTGCCGACCTGTCGCGCTTCGTCGCTGCCAACGCTTTCCAGGCCTTCGAGAGCACCCCGACCGCCATCCCTCTCCACGCCGTCGAAGCCGGTCCGCTCGATCGCCTGTGCCACGCCCGGAGTTGGCCAGCAGACGACCAGCTGTCGACCCGCCTCCGCGAAGAAGGCTTTGTCGCGGTGGTCGATGGGGCCGAGCGGTTGGCAGTCGCCAGCGCCCTCCTCCTCCTGAAGGATCCGGCAACCATCGGCTGCCGAGCGTATGTGGACATTCGACGCTTCGGGGCCGATCTACCCGAGCCGGACAAGACCTGGGAGGTCAGGGGCACGGTCCCGGATCAGATCGAGCAGGCCACCAAAGCCATCCTGGCCGAGCTGGGATCGACAACCGCGGTGCTCGGCCCTCGGCGGGTGGACATGCCCAGGCTTCCTCCCCTGGTCGTGCGTGAAGGTGTCGCCAACGCCATCGCCCACCGTTCGTACCAGCATGCCGGCTCAGCCGTCCGGGTCGAGATCCACCCTGACCACGTCCGGATCACTTCGCCAGGTGGACTCCCAGAACCAGTCACGGTGGAGAACATCCCCTTTCAACAGGCAGCCCGCAACAGCACCTTGCTGGGCGCTCTCCGCCGCATGGGACTGGCCGAAGACCTCGGCCTCGGTATCGACCGCATCGAAGAGCAAATGGCCTCGAACCTCTCGGAAGCACCCACGTTCGAGGACGACGGATCGTTCTTCAGCATCACCCTTCGCTTCAGCGGAACCGTGACCCAGCTGGAACGGGCCTCGATCCTCCAGCTGATCGACCAGCAGCACCTCGACCCCCGCTCCGGCCCGTGGTGGTTCAGGTGGCACGCCACGGGTCGATCACCAACGCCCAGGTCCGCAAGATCCTCGGTGTCGACAGCGTCGATGCACGCACCATCCTCCAACGCCTCGTCCGCGCCGGCATCCTCGAGCAGCGCGGCCAGCGCGGCGGCGCGCAGTACGTCCTCGCGCCGCGGGCAGCGGCGCCCGTCCGGGTCCGCCCCGCCCACGAGGAGCTCGAGAAGATCGTTCTCGACCTCGCACGTCGAGGGCCGGTCACCAACAGGCTCGTCCGAGAGCACGCCCACCTCGACCGCACCGAGGCACTCAACCTCCTCCGCAGTCTGGTCGCCAAGGGACGGCTGGTGCGAGAGGGCAGCCGCCGGGGCGCTCGCTACCGTCTGCCTCGCCGCCCCCGGTGACCGACCCCGACCAGCGACGCCGCCGCCGTCACCCTCGCACCGGTACGGGGGACGATGGCTCTGGTCTGGCCCGAGGCCCGGCTGACCTGGGTCGCCGACCCGGCGAGCTAGCCTGCGGCTCGTGACGGATCCCCTCGGGCCCGTCCCGGCGTCCTTGGTCGCCGGCGACCGTCGCCGGCCCTGGGTGGTCGTCGGCGTCGATCCTTCGCCCTCGGCCCACCTGGCCCTGCAGTGGGCCTGGCGCTACGTCCAGGCCCTCCAAGGCACCCTCCTCGCCTGCACCGCCGTCCCCGGGACCGCGCCCAGCTTCGACGAGCGCCCCGAGCGCCTCGCTGCCCTTGAGCAGAAGGCCAAGGAGGAGCTGGCCCAGGCCACCGCCCGGACCCGCCAGGTGCTCCAGGACGCCCTCGGGGAGGCCGAGGCCGCCCAGGTCGTCCTCGTGGTCCGCCTGGGCGGGGTGGCCGACGTCCTCGTCGGCGCAGCCAAGGACGCCGACCTCCTCGTCGTCGGCACGACCCCCCGCGGACGCCTCGGCCGCGCCCTGCTCGGCACCATCCGACCGGGTCTCCTCGGGGCCACCCGCTGCCCCGTCGTCCTTGTCCCCGCGCTCGACCAGGCCACCTGACGCCCCCTGAGCCCCGCGCCACTGAGCTGGGCAAACACCCGAAGCGCTTGCCTGGTCCCCCAGGCTTCGTTAGGGTGCCCGCCCCGTGGACCTCGCCCGGCGCTCCCGGGGGCCCCTCCGGGCCCTCCCGGCCCGCCCCGGATCGTCTGCCCCAGCCGGCAGCGCGACTGGCCCGGTCGGCAACCAGCGTCCCGCCCGCCATCGCCGGGCTCTCGGCCTCCTCCTGGCCTTCTGGGTGCTGCTGGCCGCCACCCTTGGCGTCGGCGCCGCCTTCGCCGCCGGCCCGGCCTTCGCAGGCCTGGCCGCCGAGCGAGCCCAGGCCAGCCAGCTCGCCCAGGAGATCGCCCAGCAAGGCCAGGTGGTCCAGGCCCTCGTCGCCCGATCCGACGCCGCCCAGGCGCACCTCGACGCCGTCACCGCCCAGCTCCAGGCGGCCCGTCAGCGCCTGGCCCTCGCCCAGATGGCGGCGGCCCAGGCCACCCAGCACCTCCGAGCCGTGGCCATCGCCGCCTACATGACCGGGGCCGGCACCCAGACCAACCTCAGCCTCTTCGAAACCGGCTCGGCCAGCGCCCTGCTCGCCCAGCAGGAGTACACGGCCATCGCCGGCAACAGCCTCCAGACCGCCATCGAGCACTACCAGCTCGCCCGCCACCAGGCCGCAGCCGACGCCAGCCAGCTCGCCCAGGCCCAGCAAGCCGCCCAGCAGGCCGCCACGACCCTCGCCCAGGAACGCCAGGCCGCCCAAAGCGCCCTCGCCCAGGAGACCGCCCTCCTCCAGCAGGTCAAGGGGCGGATCGCCCAGCAGGTCGCCGCCCAGGTCGCCCAGCAGCTGGCCGCCGAGCAGCAGGCCCGCGAAGCCGCCCTGGCCGCCGCCGCCCAGGCGGCCGCCGCCCAGGGCCCACCTCCCACCGTCGCCGTCAACGCAGCGCCCGGTGCCTACGCCAACCCCCTCCGGGCCATCGCTGCCCTGAACCCCGAGCGGATCGACCAAGGGGTCGACTACAGCGGCTATGGGCCCATCTACGCCATCGGCGACGGCGTCGTCCTCAACACCGTGAACAGCGGCTGGCCCGGCGGCACCTTCATCGCCTACCGCCTCACCGACGGCCCGGCCGCAGGCCTCGTGGTCTACGCGGCCGAGGACATCCAGCCCGAGGTCAGCGTCGGCCAGACCGTGACCCCCAACACCGTCCTCGGCACCATGTACGAGGGACCCGACGGCATCGAGACCGGCTGGGCCGACCCCTCCGCCCTCGGCGAGACCATGGCCATGGCCTACGGCCAGTTCTCCGGGGCCAACTCCACCGCTTTCGGCGCCAACTTCTCCCAGCTCCTCGCGTCCCTCGGGGCGCCCCCCGGAATCCTCCAGAACAGCCCCCCGACCGGCTCCCTGCCCCCCGGCTGGCCGAGCTGGTAGGGGTGTCACTCACTCGTCTGCTCCCCTCACCGGTCCTCGTGCCGCCGCCTGCCGGGTGGGGATTCCTCGGCTCGTCTGGGGCTCGTCTGGCGAAGCGAGGGTCGTGCTCCCCGACCGGCGTTGATGTTCCGTTGATCGGTGTTGTTGATGTTCCGTTGATCAGTGGAGCGTGAGGGGCGGGACAACCAGCACAACCAGCGGGGCGTGGGGATCGAGCCAGACCGACCCGAGCCGGGCACCCGACCGTCCCACGCGACAAAGGGGCCGGGACCAACGGCCCCGGCCCCTCCCCACTCCAGGCAGGTCGTCGCTCAGGCGGTGGGCACTTCTTGGCGAGCCTGCTCCCGCCGACGTCGCCAGGTCACGATCCCGAGCCCACCAGCAGCCAGCGCCGTGACCCCGACGGCTCCAACGGCCCCGACCGGGATCGTGCTCTGGTGGAACTGGAACGGCGCGTCGCCGCTCCCGCTCCCGAACTGGTCCGTGACACCAATGGCCACATCTCCCCCGGTGGCGGTGCATGGTGCAGGGAAGGCGATCTCGACCCCGTCGTAGGTCTGCCCCGTCCCTGCCGCCAACGTCGTCCCGCTCTTGAACGCCGGGTTCCCCGAGCTCACGAACGTCACCTCGACGGGAGCACTTCCACGGGTCGGGTCGTACTTGGAGTACTCCGTGCTGTTGTTGATGGTGACGTCGGCGTAGACCTGCTGAAACGTCTCCGTCGTCTTCGACATGTTGTAGACGAAGACGTCCGCGGTCAGGGTAGCGTTGCAGTAGCCTGGCATACCCTTGATCGGCTGCTTGATGTACAGCGTGGCGTTCGTGACGTTCACGTTCATCGCCGCATCACTGCCCGCGAACGCCGGACCGGCGAGGCCAGCGACCAGTGCCCCGCCGAGGCCCCCGGCCGCCGCCACCATGCCGATCCGTCGGACCCGCCGTCGGGATGGGTGCCTCACCTTGCTCATGCGGTTCCTCCTCACCGCTCTGGCCAGCCCCCCGGGGGGACGCCGACCGCCTGTCCGCCGGCCCCGACCTCCTGCCGAGCCCTCCGGCGCTTTCCTTGCTGGCCTCACTGCACGGTGAGGGTGGGTTCGTGCTCGCTCCCCCCCGGCTCCACGACCACCTACCGCCGGGGCTTCCTCGCGTCGCTCACCGCTGGTGCCCTGTCCCCCGTCGGCCCGCTGAACCCGAGCCGACGGGGAGATCAAACAGAGCATAAACGGTCGCTACCCTTCGTGGCAAGCGTTGGGACGAATTTCGCACCGGCCTGCCCGTCCCGCGGCCGTCGCACCCCCTCGCTACGGTGCCCACGCAGCCCAGCCGCTGCCCTCGACGACCCGACCACCGCCACCTCCCGGCGGTGCCCTTCGGTACTCGTCCCCCTTCCCAGACCGCCGCGCCCGGTCGCGGCGAGCCCCATCCCCCGAGGTGCCCGGCCGTGCCCGACCTCCCCCGCCACCACGAGCCCGAGAGGACGCCTGCTCACCTGGTGCTCAGGGATCGCCATGGCGGCGCCTGCCTCGTCGCTCGGGCCACCGAACACCTCGTCGAGCTGCGCCTCGCTGCGCCGGTCGCCGGCCCTGTGTCTGGGAACCAGGTGGGCCCCTTGGGACCCACGAATCCGGACGCCCCGCGGGACGGGACTCCCGAGCTGGTGCTCGTCGCTGGCCGGGACCCCCAGCTCGGTGGCCTCCTGGCCCTGCAGGTCTGGGCCGGCGGATCCTGCCTCGGGGGCCTCGAGGCCACCGAGGACCCCGAGGGCCACTGGACCCTCCGGCTCCACGGTTTCGGCGCACCCAGCTGACGTCACCCCCCCGTACGCCATCCCTCCCCTACTGACTGGAAACAACACGGAACGTGACCATCGTCGGCCAGAATCTGCTACTGATCGATCTGTCGACAGAGCCGTAGCGAGACAGCAGCCTGGGGGCCGTGGAAGGCGAGCTGCAGCGGCGGCTGGGGCGTTCCCTGCGGGCCATTCGGGAAGCGGCCGGGCTGAGCCAGGAGGCCTTCGCCGAGCGGCTCGGGGTGCACCGGACCTACGTGGGGGGCCTCGAGCGAGGCGAGCGGAACCTGACCCTTCAGACCGTCGAACGCTTCGCCGCTACGCTCGGCGTCGATCCTCTCACGCTGCTCAGCGGGGATCTCGCTGAGGTTGCGACACGGACCCGGTCGGCACCGCAGTAGAGCGTGGCCTGACCCTGGCGGACGAAGCCGGCGATCGTCATCCCGGCCCGCGTTGCCAGGTCGACCGCGGCAGTGGTCGCCCCCGAGACGGCCGCCACCACCGGCACGCCGGCCCGCCAGGCCTTCTGGACGATCTCGAAGGAGACCCGGCCGCTCACCACCAGGGCGTGGCCACCCAGGGGCAGCCGGTCCTCGAGAAAGGCCCAGCCGACCACCTTGTCGACGGCGTTGTGCCGGCCCACGTCCTCCCGCACCGCGACCAGCTCCCCGCCCAGGGGGGCCAGCCCAGCGGCGTGGACCGCCCCGGTGGCAGCGAAGGCCTGCTGGTGGGCGCCCAGCGCGTCGGGCAGCCCGAGCAGCCAGTCGGCGCCGACCACCGCGGTGCCGGCCGGGGGCAGCGCCGGCGCGTCCGCCAAGAGGTCGGCCACCGGATCCCCCTTTGTGCCGCAGACCCCACACGCGCTCGAGACCGCCAGGGACCGGGGCCGCAACCGGCCCCAGACCGGGCACAGGAGATCGACCACCGCCGTCTCCCCGGCCTGGCCGCAGGCGTAGCCGATCCGGCGGAGCTCCCAGCGTTCGTGCACCAGACCCTCGGCCACCAGCAGGCCGGCGACCAGCTCCACGTCGTGCCCCGGGGTCCGCATGGTCACCCCGAGCTGGTCCGTCCCGTCCGGGGCCCGCAGCACTACCCGCAGGGGGGCCTCGACGGCCAACTGGTCCGGTCCTCGCCCCCGTCCCTCGGGCCCGAGCCGCTCCACCAGCACCGACCGGCCCTTCGGCGGTCGGCCGCCGACCACCGCGGACGCCCCCGGGTCGGCACGCCGCTCGGCCACGGGGGCCAGCCTAGGAGGTGCCCGGTGCCATCAGCGCGCCCGAAAGGAAGGCGGCAGCCTGCTTCGCCGCCCGGGTGCCGGCGGCCAGCAGGCCGGCCTGCATGCCGAAGTCGTGCCAGAGCCCCACGGCCACGCTCAGCTGGCACGGCACCCCGGCCTGCTCCGCGGCGACCGCCAGCCGCCGCCCGTCGGGGTGAAGCAGGTCGTCCCCCGCGACCTGCACCAGCAGGGGCGGCAGACCTCGCAGGTCGGCGTGGAGGGGCGAGACAGCGGGGTCGAGGGGGGAGCGGCCCCCGCAGTAGGCCTCGGCGCAGGTCGCCAGCCAGGCCGGGGACAGCACGACGTCCCGGGCCACCAGGGCCGGGTCCTCGTCCCGGCGCCCCCCGCCGGCCACCCCCAGGTCGGCGCCCAGGTCCAGCCACGGGCAGTGCAGGACCACCGCAGCCGGCAACGAGGCCCCGGCGTCCCGCCGGGCCAGGGTCGCGGCCAGGGCCAGCCCGGCCCCCGCCGAGTCTCCGCTCACCACCACCGGCCCCTGCTCCGCCACGGCGTCCAGGACCGCCAGGGCATCCTCCAGGGCAGCTGGGAAAGGCGCCTCGGGGGCCAGCCGGTAGGCGGGCAGCAGGGCCTCGACGGGCCGGCTCGCACCAAGCAGGACGTGTCCGACGAAGGCCCGGGCCACGAACGGCCCGCCCACGCAGTAGCCCCCGCCGTGGAAGTGCACCAAGGTGACCGCCGGGTCGGCCGCCCGGCGCCTGGTCAGCCAGAGGCGCTCGGTCGGCACCCCCCCGACGACCTCCCCCACCACGCCCAGGCCCCGGGGTCGAGGCAGGCTGCGGCCCGCCAGGGCCAGCCGGCGGCGCTGCGCCTCGAAGGGCACGGCCGGGTCGAAGGCCCAGCGCCCCACCAGGCCCATGAAGCCTCGCAGCAGCCCCCGGGGCACCCCCAGACCGAGACCCGGCGGGGCCAGCAGGCCCGGGCGACCCCTGGCCCCGGCCCGGGCCTCCTCGGCGAGGGCCAGCGGAGCGCTCGGCAGGCTGGTCGGATCCGCGCTCATGCCACCGGGGCCGGCACCCGGGGCAGCACCGCCCGGTAGGCCAGGGGGTCGAAGCGGTCGGCCTGGAGCCGATACAGGAAGGTGAACGACGGCCAGTTGTGCGTGTTGCGCCCCTCGGCCGTCGTGTACCAGCTCCGGCAGCCCGAGGTCCACGCCGTCCGCCGGCTCTGGGCCTCCACCCAGGCCATGAACTCGGCCTCGACCTCGGGCCGGACCTCCAGGGCCGGCAGCCCGGCCGCCTCCATGGTCGCCAGGGCCCCCAGCACGTGGGCGATCTGGCCCTCGAGCATGAAGAGGATCGAGTTCGACCCGAGGTTCGTGTTCGGCCCGTAGAGGAAGAAGAGGTTCGGGAACCCGCTGCTGGCCAGGCCCAGGTGGGTCCGGGGACCCGCCGCCCAGTGCTCGGCCAACCTCCGGCCTCCCCGGCCGCTCACCTCGATGGTCGACAGGAAGTCGGTCGTCTCGAACCCGGTGCCGAAGATCAGCGCGTCCAGGGCCACCTCCCGGCCGCTCGTGGTCCGGACCCCGCCGGGCAGCACCTCGGCCACCGCCTCGGTCACCAGCACCACGTCCTCCCGCCGCAGGGTCCGGTACCAGTCGTTCGAGAACAGGATCCGCTTGCAGCCCATGACGGAGTCCGGGGTGCACGCGTCCCGCAGGGCCGGGTCAGGCACCTGGGACCACATCCAGCGCCGCCACAGCCACGTCAGGACGGCCAGCCAGGCCCGGGAGCGGACCAGACCGAGACCCAGGCTCTCCCCGTAGAGGTAGACCCGGGCCCGGTCCAGCTGCCGCAGCACCGGCACCCGGCGCACCAGGGCCAGTTCGGCCGGCCGGTAGGCCCGGTCGACCTTCGGCACCACGTACGGGGCGCTCCGCTGGAACACCACCGTCTGGGCCGCCACCTTCGCCACCTCCGGCACGAACTGGATGGCGCTGGCGCCCGTGCCCACCACCCCGACCCGCAGGCCCCGCAGATCCACGTCGTGGCGCCAGCGGGCCGAGTGCCACGAAGGGCCGCTGAAGGACTCGAGGCCCGGGAGGGCGGGGACCCGGGGCCGCTGCAGCTGGCCGACCGCGCTCACCACCACCTTGGCCCGCAGCGTCTCCCCGCTCGCCAGGCCCACCTGCCACGTGCAGCTCGTCTCGTCGAAATCCAGCCGGACGACGTCCGCCCCGAGCCGGATCCGGGGCCAGAGGCCGTAGGCGTCGGCCAGGCGCCGCAGGTAGGCCAGGATCTCGGGCTGCCCGGCGAACCGCCTCGGCCACGTAGCCGGGAAGAACGAGTAGCTGTAGAGGTGGGAGGGCACGTCACAGGCCGCCCCCGGGTACGTGTTGTCCCGCCAGGTCCCCCCGATGTCCTGGCCGGCCTCCAGCACCACGAACCGTTCCCGACCGGCGTCCAGCAACCGGGCCGCCAGGCCCAGGCCCCCGAACCCCGCCCCGATGATGGCCACGTCCCACTCGGCCGACCCCAGTCCTTCGACCATGCCACCTCCCTGGGTCCCCGGGCCCGGGCCGGAACCCCGGGCCCACCTGGGTCCGGCTGCCCCCCAGCCGGCTCGGACCCTAGCCAGGACGCAGGGCTGTGCGACACTCCTGCCGTGGCCCTCCAGGCCCCCGCCCCCCCTCGTCCGTCGGTCGTGGCCCCCCGGTCGGCCGGCCGCGACCGCTGGTGGCTCGTGGCCCTCGGGGTGGCGACCCTCGGGATCTCCCTCCTGTGGTGGCGGGGCGTCTGGGGCGCCGACCCGGCCAGCACCGCCCTCTGCGCCTGCGGGGACCCGGGCCTCTACCTCTGGTTCTTCGCCGCCCCGGCCCACGCCCTGGCCGCCGGCCACCTCCCCTTCCTCGTCCACAGCGCCTGGGCCCCCGCAGGCATCAACCTGCTGGACAACGCCAGCACCCTGGCCCTGGCCGTCCTCTTCGCTCCCCTCACCCTCACCGCCGGCCCGGTGGCGGCCGTCAACACCTGCCTGCTCCTCACCCCCCCGGCGACGGCCCTCTGCACCTATCCGTTCCTCCGCCGCGTCGTCCGGCCCCTCCCCGCCGCCCTCGGCAGCCTCTTCTACGGCTGCTCCCCCCTGGTCTTCTCGGGCTCCAAGTACGTCCACCTCGACGTGGTCTTCCTCGCCTTGCCCCCCCTCGTCGGCCTCCTGCTCCTCCAGCTCCTCGCCGACCGGCACCGTTCCCCCTGGCGGGTCGGGGCCTGGCTCGGCCTGGTCCTCGTCGTCCAGTTCTTCGTCTCCACCGAGCAGCTCGCCCTCACCGTCCTCGCCGCGGCCCTCGGCCTCGGCCTGGCCGCCCTCGGGGCCTGGCGCCGCGCCCCGGCGCTCCTCGGGCCGGCCTGGCAGCGGGCCTGGCGGGGGTTTTGTGCCGCCGGCCTGCTTTCCGGCGCCCTCCTCGCCTACCCCCTCTGGTTCACCGTCGCCGGGCCCCGCCACGTGGTCGGCAAGCCCTGGTCCTTCATCGCCACCACCGGCAACCCCCTCCTCAGCCTCGTCGACCTCGGGCCCTCGGCCGGGCGGGTGGCCCTCGCCCCCGGCATCTTCGGCTACCTCGGCCCTGCCGGCCCCCCCAAGGCCTACCTCGGCCCGGTCCTCGTCCTGGCCCTCGTCCTCGTCGTCGTCTGGCTCCGCCGCGACCCCCTGGTCCAGTGGGCCGGGGCGCTCCTCCTCGCCCTCCTCGTCCTCTCCCTCGGCGGCCACCTCCTCCTCGCCCCCGGTCCCCCCCAAGGCTTCGCCACCAGCCGACCGGTCCCCCTCCAGCCCTTCTTGCCCTGGACCTGGCTCGCCCGCCTGCCGCTCCTCGGGGAGGCCAGCCCCGGCCGCCTGGTGGAGCTCTCCGACCTCCTCGTCGCCCTCCTCGGCGCGCTCGGCCTCGACCGCCTCGCCGCCCACCTGACCCTGCGCCCCTGGCACCTCGCCGGTCGGGCCCTCCGGCCCGGCCTGGTGCTCGGGGCCTGCGCCCTCTGCGCCCTCGGGCCCCTCGCCGCGGTCACCCCCAGCGCCTTCACCGTCGACCCGGTCAGCCCCCCGCCCTGGTTCCGCCTCCAAGCACCCCGGCTCCCAGCCCGGACCGTCGCCCTCGTCTTCCCCGTCGGCCTCAGCCAACCCGGCGCCTGGCAGGCCATGAGCGGCATGCCCATCCGCCTCGCCGTCGGCGCCGGGTTCGTCCCGGGCCCCGACGGCCGAGCTGACACCAACCCCCCGCCCGACTCGGCCCTCGGGTTCCTGGAGGCCATCTCCTTGGACCGCCGACCGCCCTGGCCGACCCCGGCCCTGGCCGAGCGGGTCCGGGCCGACCTGGCCCGCCACCGGGTCGGGGTCATCGTGGCCGACGGCGAGTTCCCCGACCAGCTGGCCGTCACCCTCGGGACCATGACCGCCGTCCTCGGCACCCCCCCAGAGCTCCAGGACTACGCCTACGTCTGGACACCCGCCCAGCTCCGGCACCTGCCCCGCCCCTGGGACCTCCCGGCGCAGGTCTTCGAACGCTGCCTACCCCCGAGCGACCCGGCGCTCAGCCCGGGTCCGGCCCTCGCCTGCCTCGGCGCCGCCCACCAGGCCAGCGCCGACCACCCGGGGCGGCCCGGAGGGGCTGGCTAGGGTGACGGCGATGGCCCAGCCGAGCGGAACCCAGCCGAGCGAACCCCGTCGAGCCCCCGAGGACCAACCGGTGCAGGTCGAGGAGGCCACCGAGGCCACCCCCGAGCTCCTCGGGGCCCTCCGGCGCCTCCTGCCCCAGCTCTCGGCCAGCGCCCCGCCCCTCACCGAGGACCGCCTGCGCGCCGTGCTCGCCCATCCCGGCGTCCACCTCTTCGTCGCCCGGGTCGGCGACCAGGTCCGCGGCACCTTGACCCTCACCGCTCTCCCCCTGGCCAGCGGCCTGCGGGCCACCATCGAGGACGTCGTGGTCGACGAGGTGGCTCGGGGCCAGGGCCTCGGCCGGGCCCTCACCGAGGCCGCCCTCACCAAGGCCGCCACCCTGGGCGCCCGGACCGTGGACCTGACCTCCCGGCCCTCCCGGGAGGCCGCCAACCGCCTCTACCAGCGCCTGGGCTTCCAGCAGCGCCAGACCAACGTCTACCGCTTCGACCTGGCCGTCCAGGCGGCCCGGGCCGAGGGCTGAGGGCAGCCGTGCACTTCGTCATCATCGGGGCCGGGCCGGCCGGCAGCCAGGCGGCGACCGACGCCGCTCGCCTCGGGGTCGAGGTGACCCTGATCGAGCGGGAGGTGGTCGGCGGGGCCGCCAACCTCTGGGACTGCGTGCCCTCCAAGACCATGATCGCCACCGGCGGGGCCATGACCGACGTGGGCCGTCTCGAGCAGATGGGCCTCGGGCGCCTCGAGCCCTCCTTGGACCTCCCGGCCCTCAAGCGCCGCATCACCGGCATCGCCGAGCACCTCGAGCGGGCCACCACCGAGGTCCTGCGCCGCCAAGGGGTCCGTCTCCTGCGGGGCACCGGCCGGCTCACCGGGCCGAGGACGGTCCTCGTCGAGGGCCCCGAGGGGACCGAGACCCTCGAGGCCGACGCCATCCTGCTCGCCACCGGCAGCCGGCCCCGGGTGCCGGCCTGGGCCGAACCCGACGGCCAGCGGGTCCTCGTCACCCGCGACGCCTACCCCCCGCCGGAGCTGCCCGAGCACCTCGTGGTGGTCGGCTCGGGGGTCACCGGGGTCGAGTTCGTCCACATGTTCACCTCCCTCGGCGCCCAGGTGAGCCTCGTGGTCAGCCGCCAGCAGGTCCTGCCCGGCAAGGACCCCGAGGTGGCCGCGGCCCTGGAGGAGGAGTTCCTCCGCCGGGGGGTCCAGCTCTTGAAGGGGGCCCGGGCGGTCGGCCTGGACCGTCACGAGGACGGGGTCACGGTGCACTGCCACGACGGCCGGGCGGTCCGGGGCAGCCACGTCCTGCTCGCCGTCGGTTCCATCCCCAACAGCGCGGGCCTCGGCCTCGAGGCCGCCGGGGTCGAGGTCAGCGAGTCCGGCCACGTGCCCATCAACCACCACTGCCAGACCAACGTCCCCCACATCTACGCCGCCGGGGACCTCTCCGGGAAGCTGCCGCTCTCCTCGGTGGCCACCATGCAGGGCCGCAAGATCGCCGAGCACGTCGTCATGGGCCACACCGCCGCCCACCGCCACCTGAACTACGACAAGGCCCCCTCGGCCATCTTCACCGATCCCGAGATCGCCGACGTCGGCCTGGCCGAGGCCGAGGCCTTCGCCTCGGGCCGCAAGATCCGGGTCACCAAGGTGCCCTTCTCGGCCTCCCCCCGGGCCCTGATCTCGGGCGACACCCGGGGGTTCGTGAAGATCGTCTCCGACCCGGCCACCGGAGTGGTCCTCGGCGGCTCCATCGTGGGCCGCAACGCCTCCGAGCTCATCGCCGTCCTCGCCGTCGCGGTCACCGCCGGCCTCCGGGTCCAGGACATCGTGGACTCCATGCCCGTCCACCCGGCCCTCGCCGAGGCCCTGGCCGAAGCCGCCGACTAGTCCCCGCCCGGGCCGACCGGGGCTGGGGACCCCGGGCCGCCCGCCTGGGCCCGCCAGGCGTCCTCGGCCATGGCCGCCACCGTGTGCAGCGGCAACCCGAGCTCCTTCGCCACCCGGGCCACGTCCCGGTGCTCGGCCTTCACCCGAAAGGGCCCCACCTTCACCCGCACCGGCTGCCCGGCCACGATCACCTGGGCCTCGGCCCGGGCCAAGGCCAGGCGCTCGACCGGCCAGCTCCGGGCCCCCAGGCTGCCGGTCTCCGCCAGCAGGCGGGCCCGCAGCGCCCCGAGGTCGGCGGCCCGGCACAGGCAGGTCAGGACCTGGCCGGGCCGGCCCGCCTTGCCGACCATCGGCACCGCCCAACAGTCCAGCGCCCCGGCCGCCCGCAGCTCCTCGAGCAGCCAGCCGAGGACCTCGCCGGTCACGTCGTCCAGGGTGGTCTCGAGCAGCCAGAGCTGCTCCACGCCCGCCCCGGCTCCGGCCCCAGGCCCGCTCGGCTGGTCGTTGCCAGCAGGCGGTGCCGGGGAGGTGAGCGGCTCGCCGAGGAGGACCTGGAGGCAGTTCGGGGCGGGCTCCTCGGCCCGGCCGGCGCCGTAGCCGGCGGCGAGGAGCCGCATGGGGGGCGGGGGCCCGTGATCGGCCACCCAGGCGGCGATCACGGCCGCGCCGGTCGGGGTGGTCAGCTCCCGGGGGGTGTCCCGCCCGGTGACCGGCCGTCCGGCCAGCAGGGCCAGCGTGGCCGGCGCCGGGTTCGGCAGCGGCCCGTGCCGGCTCTCGAGCAGCCCGGTCCCGAGGGCCACCGGGGAGGCGGAGAGCCGGCTGACCCCCAAGGCGGCGAGGGCGGCGGCGGAGCCGACCAGGTCCACGAGGGTGTCGTGGCCCCCCAGCTCGTGCAGGTGGACCTCGGCGGGGGGGCAGCCGTGGCGCCGACCCTCGGCCTCGGCCAGGGCCCAGAGGGCCGCCTGGGCCCGCTCGGCCACCGGCGGGGGCAGGTCGGCCCCCTCGAGCAGGTCCCGGAGCTCCCCGGCCCGCCGGACCTGGTCCGGGGGGTCCTCGACGAGGACCTCCACGGCGGTGGCTGCCAGCCCGCCCCGCTCGACCCGCCGGACCACCAGCTGCCAGCCCCGCAGGGGCAGCTGGCCGAGGACCGCCTCCACCTCGTCTTGGGGCGCGCCGGCGTCGAGCAGCGCGGCGAGGAGCATGTCCCCGGCGATCCCCGAGAAGCAGTGCAGCCAGGCCACCCGGCCCCCGGCGGCGCTCGGGACGCCCGTCCCGGTGGTGGCCGGGGCGCCCGGAGCGGCTGGGCCCGCTGGGGCCCTCGGGCTCACCGCAGCAGCCGGCCGACGGCGCAGGCCGCGCCGAAGCCGTTGTCGATGCCGACCACGCTCACCCCGGCGGCACAGGAGGACAGCATGGCCAAGAGCGCGGTCAGGCCGGCGAAGGAGGAGCCGTAGCCGACGGAGGTCGGCACCGCGATGACCGGGGCGGGCGTCAGGCCCCCGACGACGCTGGCCAGGGCGCCTTCCATGCCGGCGACCACCACGCAGCAGTCCGCCTCGAGGACCTCGTCGAGGTCGGCCAGCAGCCGGTGCAGGCCGGCCACCCCGCAGTCCACCAGCCGCCGGGGCGCGAAGCCCAGGGCCCTGAGGACGGCCAGGCACTCGTCGGCCACCGGCAGGTCGGCCGTGCCGGCCGTCACCACCAGCACCCGGCCGGCCCGGGGCGGGGCGGGGCGCCAGACCACCGTGGCCAGCTCGCCGCTCGCCGTCACCTGGCCGCCGGGGTTCGCGGCCAGGGCCGCCTCCACCTGGTCGGCCCGGGCCCGGGTCAGGACCACCGGCAGGCCCGCCGGCTCGGCCAGCAGCTCCGCGACGATCCGCCGGCACTGGTCGGGGGTCTTGCCCGGGCCGTAGACCGCCTCGGCCTGGCGCTGGCGGAGGGCCCGGTGGTGGTCGACCCGGGCGTCCCCCAGGTCCGCGAAGGGCAGCCGCCGGAGCCGCTCGACGGCCTCGTCGACCTCGAGCAGGCCCCCGCGGAGGTCCTCGAGGAGCTGGCGCAGGGCGGGCTGGTCCATGGCGAGCCACTATCCTGCCCGGCCGTGCCGGCCGATGCGACCCCAGGTGGCGCCGCGCCCGGGGGCGACGGCCCCCTCATCGCCTACCTCGGCCCCCCCGGGACCTTCACCGAGGAGGCCCTGGCCAGCGACCCGGACCTCGGCCCCCTCCCGGCCCTGCCCCTGGCAACCATCGGCGAGGTGCTCGAGGCGGTGGTCGAGGGCCGGGTGCCCCTCGGGTTCGTGCCCATCGAGAACGCCATCGAGGGTTCTGTCCACCAGACCGTGGACCGCCTGGTCTTCGACGTCGACCTGCTGGTCCAGCGGGAGGTGGTCCTCGACGTCCACCTCCACCTCATGGCCCGGCCCGGCACCCGCCTGGAGGACCTCGAGGAGATCGTCTCCTTCCCGGTGGCCATCGCCCAGTGCCAGGGGTTCTTGGCCTCCCGGCTGCCCCGGGCCCGGGTGGTGCCGGCCAGCTCGACCGCCGAGGCGGCCCGCCGGGTCGGGGCCAGCCGGCGGGGCTCGGTCGGGGCCATCGCCCCGAAGGTCGCCGCCCGGCTCTACGGCCTGGAGATCCTGGCCTCGGCCATCGAGGACCACCCCGACAACCAGACCCGCTTCGTCTGCGTGGCCCGCCAGGGGGTCCCGGCCCCGACCGGCCACGACAAGACCAGCCTGGTCTGCTTCCAGCGCACCGACCGCCCCGGCAGCCTCCACGCCATCCTCTCCGAGTTCGCCGCCCGGGACCTCAACCTCACGAAGCTCGAGTCCCGCCCCACCAAGCGCCAGCTGGGCCGCTACTGCTTCCTCATCGACCTGGAGGGCCACATCGCCGACGAGGTCGTCGCCGACTGCCTCCGGGTCCTGCACGCCGAGCTGGCCGAGGTGAAGTTCCTCGGCTCCTACCCCCAGGCGGGGGCCGACGCTGGCCAGCGCCGGGCCCGGGCCCGCACCGCCTGGCGCCGGGCCGAGCGCTGGATGGCCGAGATCCGGGCCCAGGTCCGCGCCCCGGGGTCGCCCCTCTGGGGCTGAGGCCCCCGCCGTCGACTACCGTCCAGGACCGGCGTCCGGCACTCGACCCCGGGGCGGGTCGGGTCGGGCACGCCACCTGGGAGGGATGGCAGAGCGGACGAATGCGCGGCTCTTGAAAAGCCGTGAGGCTCCGGCCTCCGTGGGTTCGAATCCCACTCCCTCCGCGGCCCGTTCAGCGACCCGAGAGGATCCACACCTCGAGGCCGCCCTCCGTCCGGGGCCGCCCCAGGGCCGCCGTCAGGAGGGCCTGGGCCGCCCCGGAGTTCTGCCCGAAACCGACTTGCAGGAGCACGGCGTCCACGTGGTAGGTGCGGACGAACCGCCGGACGGCTGACGGGGTGGCCGGCTGGCCCCCGGCCAGGAACTGGCTGACCGGCTGGCCGAGGGCATCGGCCAGCAAGGTGGCGGGCACGGCCCGCTGGGTGGGGGGAAGCGGGTTCAAGCTGGCCTGCCCGTTTTGCCCTCGGGTCAGAGCGTAGGCACCCATGAGCCGGTAGCGCATGCCGGCGGCCGCCTGCCAGAGCATGGGCTGGGGACTGAGGTCGGAGGGGTACGGGTAGGTGAGGACCACGCCGCCCCGGGGGATCTGGCGGACCGCCGACGAGGTGGCGTAGGGCGGCACGGTGACCGGGTAGATCGGGTTCGGCCAGGCGGGCACGAGGAGGACCAGGCAGGCCCCGAACCCCGCCAGCAGCAGGGCCCCCGAGCCCCAGCGCCGCCTGCGCGACACCTTGGAATCCAGGCGGCGGGATCGCCGGGTCCGCCACCAGCTGTGGGCCTGGTCGACCGCCAGGGCCAGGAGCCAGGCCGCGGCGAGGTCGGCGTAGAGGGCGAAGCGGTCGTAGACGAAGTCCTGGAACAGCGGAAGATGAAAGACCAGGTCGACGGGGAGGGGGATGCCGGTGGCGTGCCCCGCCACCTCGAGGTGGGGGCCCCAGGACACCACCGTGGCCGCCACGAACAGGGCGGCTGCCAGGCGCACCTCGCCTCGCCGCCAGTGCGTCAGGACGAAGCCAGCCAGGACGAAGAGCAGGGGCAGCCCGAGGTAGCTGCCGACCTCGGAGGGGTCGCCGCCGGCGAAGCGGGCACTCAACCGGGTCAACGCAGCAGGGGCCAGGAGCTGGAGCTTCGTGGGCACCACCGTCCCGAGCAGGTCGGCAGTGAAGACGAGCTGCTGGGGCGGGCCGTGGAAGGCGTGCGGCCCGGCGAACTCCACCCAGGCCGGGTAGACGATGAGCACGCCGGTCAGCAGGCCACAGGCCAGCAGGCCCGGCCAGGCTCGCCGCAGCCGGTCCCGCACCTGGCGGAGCCGGACCAGAACGAGCAGGAGCAGGCCGACCAGGGCCATGAGGATCGTGCTGGCGAAGAGCTCCGGGGAGACCAGGAACTCGGCGGCCAGCACGACGCCCAGCAGCAGACCCCGGGCGAGGGGTCGGCCGCGGCGCCGCACCAGCAGGTCGTCGAGGAGCAGCAGGACCAGGGGCGGGAAGGGAACGACGAGCAGGTTCAGGTGGCCGAGCCCCTGGGCCACCATGAAGGGAGAGAAGCCGTAGAGCAGCCCGCCCACGAAGGCGGCGACCGGCCAGCGCACCCAGCGCCGCAGCAGCACGAAGCAGGCCAGGGCCGAGACCGGGTAGGCCAGCCACATGAAGAGGTTGAACGTCACGATGGGACCGAACGCCCAGGTGACCGGGAGGCCCAGGAGCCCGAGGAGGGGCATCGAGGTGTTCTCGGCCAGGTTCACCCCCTGGGGGTAGTGCAGATAGGTCGTCAGCCAGGGGTTGTGACCGTGGAGCACGGCGAAGGCCGTTCAGGCCAAGAACCACACCTGCTGCTCGGGGTCGCCCCCGTACCCGGCCACGAAGCGGCTGTCCCCCAGCAGGATCGGCCAGTAGGCGGCCAGGGCGACGCCGCAGTAGACGAGGAAGACCCCGAGGGTCAGCCAGGGCACTGACCAGCCAGGCCCCGCGGCTCGCCGGTGGGCGCCGCGTCGTCTGGTAGACAATGGCACCGGCACCGGCCCGACCGGCTCGTGCCCACCCACCAGGCGGGAGCCGGTCTCGAGCACGGCGGCGGAGCGTAGCAAACCGTGTCCTCAGCACCCGGGGGCGCCTCCCCGAGCCCCTCGACCCACCCGGCGGTGCCCGCTCGTCGCCCGGTCCGTCTCGGTCAGCAGCCGAGCCACCCCCTGGCCCACGGCGCGGGCGCAGGCCACCAGCTGCGCCTCGTCCACCGTCACCACCCGGAGCTGCCCGGCCTCCGGCCACCAGCCCACGACCCAAGCCGGGACGTCCCCTGGCTCGCCGGCCAAGGCCGCCACCAGCGCCGGGGCCCCCAGCCGTGTCGCCCAGGCCTCGGGGGCTGCCCCGGGCTGGGCCACGAGCAGGCCCACGCCCCCCTCGCCCTGCACCCGCAGGTCGGCACGGGCCCGCAGGGTCAGGCTCACCGGCCCCTGCCCCCGCCAGCGCTGCCCCCGGGTCACGACGCGGACCCGCCCGGCCAGTTCGTCCCACCGGATCCCCTCCCACAGGGTGCTGGTCCAGGTCGTGGCCGCCGCCAGGGCCGCTGCCGCCTCACCCGGGGCGGCTCGACGCAGCCAGCCCGCCCACCACGGGCTGCCCTCGGGGTCCTCGCCCGCCTGAGCCGCGGCCCGCGCCGCCACCACCCGGACCGCCTCGAGCGGGCTGGCCCACGTGCCCTCGACCAACGCCGCCAGGGCCTCCCGAGCGATCGGCTGGCGAAGACCACGACCCCCGGGGGACCCCTGGCGCCCGCCCGACGCGCCCCCGGCGAGCCAGCTGGCGTCGCCCTGGAGCGCGGGGCCCGAGCCGCTGCCCCCGGGGTGGCGCCAGGTGGCGGACCGGCCGGCGAGGACCGGGTCGATCGCCTCCCACAGGGCTGCCTCGACCGCGACCCGGGTGCTCGGGCCCAGGTCGGCTCGCCCGTAGGGGCCGAGCAGCAGCCGGGTCAGGCGGCTCGGCCCGTCCGCCTCCACCGGCACCCTCGGCAGGACCGTCAGGCGGCCCGCGTCCATGCCACCTCCCCCACCGCCGCTGGGCCCCCGAGCCGGGCCAGCCGGCGCCGTCGGGCCCTGAGCTCCGCGACGAGCTCGGCGAGGGCCCGCCCGAGCAGGACCCGGTCGACCGGCCACGCCCACGCCTCCCGGCTCGCCAGGGCGATCCCCACGACCTGGAACGGTGCCGCCCCGCTCCGCAGCGCCTCGAGGAGCGCAGCGCGCCGGAGCGACCGAGCCGCCTGGGCCGTCGGCCCAAAGGCCCCGACCGTCACCAGGCAGCGGCTCGCCCGGGTCCGCGCCGGCCGGCCCAGCCCGAGGTCGATCTCGCTCACCACCAGCACCCGCCCACCGCCCAGTGCCCCCACCAGCCGCTCCCCCGGATGGGGGTCCCACCGGGGATCCACGGTGCCGAGCCGGGCCAGCGTCGCCGCCGAGGCCGCCACCGCGGCTCGCGCCCGGGCCGCTGCCCCGCCCCGCAGCGCCCGGAGCGTCTCGGCCGCCCGCCCCTCGCCGCTGGCGACCAGCCCCGCCAGGCCCTCCTCCCAGGGATCGGCCGGCGGGCCGGCCACGACCCACTGCCGCCAGAGCACCCCCAGCAGGGCATCGAGCGGGGCGCGTTCCCCGGCCAGCACCCATGGCCCCCTCGGGTCGCCGACCCCTGGGAAAGCCTCGGTCGCCACCACGTCCTCCAGCCGCTCCCGGAGCCCGAGGGTCCAGGACCGGTCGACCAGCGGCCGGCGACCCGACCCACCCCTCAGGAGGCGAGCCAGGTCCTCGGGACCGTGCCCCAGGTCGGACCAGCGGGTCCCCGCCGGCTCGCCAGGGGTCCGAGCGTCGTGCCGTCGGCGTGGATGGCTCTCGGGGTGCGCCATGGACCGCATGGTGCCCGGCGGCTGTGACAGCAGCTCGCTCCAAGGCCAGCCGCAGGGTCGGCCCCTTGGGCCAGCCCCAAGGGTCGGCCCTGGGGGCCGCAGTACCCTGGCGGGGTGGGTTCGTCGAGCGGACGCTGGCCGGGACCGCCGAGGCGGCGGGCGGCGACCCGGCGGGCGCCAGGGTGGGGTCCGGGCCGGTGAGCGCCCTGTTCGACGCGGTCTTCGGCGTCTTCGTGGTGGCCATCGTGCTGGCCAGCGTCCTGATCGTCCGGGGCGCGGTCCGCCGGGACCGGGCGGCCCGAGCCCGGTTCGTCGAGGAGACGCGACAGCAGGACCGGGCGGAGGCTCGCCCAGAGGCCCAGGAGCTCGCCCGCCCCCGCCCGCAGCGGGCCGTGGCGGCGCACCGACCGAGCGGCAGCTCGCCATCCCGAGGGTCCCGGCCGAGCGGGTCCCGGAGCCAAGGGGGACGGCGCCGTGGTGGTGGCGGTGGTTCGGGATCGAAGCGCCGACGCTGAAGGGCACGGCGTGCCGGCCCGGCGAGACGAGCCCGAGGGGGGGGCGGCCGCCGGGACCCGGCGTCCGGGGCTCCTGGCCGCCACCCAGCGACCAGGCCTGGTCCTGCCGAGCCGGCGGCGCTTCAGTGGCCTGCGGCCCGGGCGGGCCTCGACGGCCTTCGTGCTGGCCGGCGGCGGGGCCCGGGGGGCGGTGCAGGTGGGCATGCTCCAGGCCCTCGTGGCCCGGGGGATCCGGGCCGACCGCGTCTACGGGGCCTCGGTCGGGGCCATCAACGGCGCCGGCTACGCCGGGCTGCCGACCGCCACGGGGATGGCCCAGCTGGAGGCGGTCTGGCGGGAGCTGCGGGGGGAGGACGTCTTCCCGCCCGGCCGGGTGCCGGCCCCCCTGCGGTTCTTCCAGGCCCGGGCGGCGGTGCACGGCAACGAGGGGCTGCGGCGGGTGATCGACAGCGCCCTGGTCTTCCGGCGCCTGGAGGACGCCACGGTCCCGCTGGCCGTGGTGGCCACCTCGCTGCGAGACGGCCAGGCCCGCTGGCTGGAGCGGGGCCCGGCCGTGGAGGCCTTGCTGGCCTCGGCGGCCATCCCGGCCCTGCTGCCCCCGGTGACCATCGACGGCGAGCCCCTGGTGGACGGGGGCGTGGTGGACAACGTCCCGATCGGCCGGGCGGTGGCCGACGGCTGCCGGCGGATCGTCGTGCTGCTCTGTGGCCCCATGGAGTTCGGCCCGCCGTCGCTGCGCCGGCCGGTCGACGCCGTGCTCACCGGGTTCTTCATCGCCGTCCACGCCCGGTTCCTGCGGGAGCTGGAGCTGGTCCCGCCCGAGGTCGAGCTGCTGCTCTGCACCGTCGACCTCCAGCCGCCGGCTCGCTACGACGACTTCTCCCACACCGAGGAGCTCCTGGCCGTCGGCCGGCGGAACGCAGAGGCCCTGCTGGACTTCTGGGAGGCCGGCGGGGTGGGGCCGGCGCCACCGCTCTCGCCCCCGGCGCTGCTCAGTCCTGCCCCGGATCCTCCGGTTGGGGAGCCACGTGCCAGCCGGCCTGGGAGACCCGACGGGGCTCGTAGAAGAGGCAGCCCTCCGGGCAGCTGAACGGCAGCTGCCCGTTGGCCTCCACCCGGCACCGCTCCAGCTTCTCGCCCCGCCCGGTGGTCTGCATGACGTAGTGCCGACAGTCGGCGAGCACGGCCATCGTCCCATTCTGGCTCAGCGGACCGATCGGTACGGTAGCGTCGGGTCGTGGACCAGCCAGGTGGCCTGCCGGCTGGGGCGGCCGAGCCGGAGGAGGGCCGGCCAGCCCGGGTGCCCGCCGAGCCCGACGGGCGGCCCCCGGTCAGCACCCGCCAGCTCTTGCGCTGGAGCCAGACCCTCGCCGGGATCGCCCGCACCGGGCTGGGGTTCACCCGGAGCCTCTACGAGCGGGAACGCTTCGAGGAGGTCCTGCGGGTCGCCGCCGACATCCGGGTGGCGGCCGAGACCGGGGCCGCGGGGGCCGAGGACGCCGAGGGCGTGGTCGAGGAGTGGCTGGACTCGGTCGGCGAGGGCATCCCGGGCTACGTCACCCCGAAGGTGGCCGTGGGGGCCGCGGTGGGCAACGAGCGGGGCGAGCTGCTGCTCATCAAGCGGGCCGACTCGGGTGTCTGGCTCTACCCGACCGGCTGGTGCGACGTGGGCTACTCCCCTGCCGAGGTGGTCGTGAAGGAGGTCCTGGAGGAGACCGGCATCGAGGTCGAGCCACTCCGCCTCATCGCCCTGCTCGACGGGCTCCGGCTGGGGTTCACCCGCATGGCCTTCTACTCCCTGGTCTTCCACTGCCGGGCCGTCGGGGGCGAGCTGCGGCCCCACCCCCTGGAGGTCGCCGACCTGGGCTGGTTCAGCCCCGACCGGCTGCCCTCGCCCCTGGCCGGGGCCGAACGCTGGGGGCCCCACGTCTTCCGGGCCCTGCGGGGGGAACCGGTCGAGGTCCTCTTCGACCGGCCCCGACGGCCGATCTGGCGGGGCGACCCCGAGGCGGAGGCGGGCTCGGGGCCCGGGCGGCCAGGTTCCCCCGGCTAGCTCTCGACCAGGTCGCCGAGCGGGTCGACCCGCACCCCCTGGTCCTTCAGCCAGGCCACGGCGGCCTCCAGGTCGGCCGGCTCGCCGGAGAGCTCGCAGACGATCCAGCCCTCGTGCTCGTCGACGTTGGCTCGCCGGATGTTGGCCAGGACCCCGTGGTCCCGGGCCAAGAGGGCCACGATGGGCTGGCGGACCAGCTCCTCGGGGAAGGTGAGGCGAAGGCGGAGCACGATCACCGGCCGCCCCTCCCCTCGAGGCGGAGGGCCGCGTTCAGGTTGCCCGACCGCAGGCCCTGGAGGTCCAAGGTGACGTCCCGGAACCCGGCGGCCTGCACCGCGGCCACCACCGCGGCCCGCTCGGCCAGGGCCCGGGGCAGGTCGGCCTCGGGGAGCTCGAGGCGGGCCAGGGTCCCGTGGTGGCGGACCCGGACCTCCCGGAAGCCGAGGTGCCGCAGGCCCCGCTCGGCGTCCTCGACGGCCCGCAGGCGCCCCAGGGTGACCGGGGTGCCGTAGGGCAGGCGGGAGGCCAGGCAGGGAGCGGCCGGCTTGTCCCAGACCTCCAGGTCAAGGGCACGGGCCAGGGCCCGGACCTCAGCCTTGTGGAACCCGGCCTCCAAGAGGGGGAAGCGCGCACCCCGCTCGGCCGCCGCCTGTTGGCCGGGCCGGTAGTCGCCGAGGTCGTCCCGAGTGACCCCGAGGGCCACCGTGGCCCCCCGGGCCCGGGCCAGGGGTGCGAGGCCCCGCAGCAGGGCGGTCTTGCAGCGGTAGCAACGGTCGGCCTGGTTCTCCTGGTAGCGGGGGTCCTCGAGCTCGAAGGTCGCCACCTGGCACCAGGCCAGGTCGTGGCGGGCGGCCAGGCGGGCGGCGGCGAGGAGCTCCTCGAAGGCCAGGGACGGGGAGACCGCGGTGGCGGCCAGCACCGCGTCCCGGCCCAGGACCTGCCGGGCAGCCACCGCCAACAGCGCCGAGTCCACCCCGCCGCTCAGGGCCACCACCAAGGGGCCCGTGGCCCGGAGCACTTCCTCGAGGTTCGCCCAGGCTCGCCCGAGCGGCGCCGGGACCTCCGGGGCGCCGGGGCCGTGCCGCGGGGACTGCCCGGTCGCGAGCAGGCCGGGACCGGCCAGGGGGTTCACGAGCCCTGCGGGGAGCCGACGGGGAGGTCGGTCAGCGTGGCGTCCCCGGCCGCCCCGGCCTCGGCCGCCGGCAGGTCCAGGGGCACGCTGCCCTCGCCGGCGCAGAGGGCCAGCACCTCGGGCAGGCTGCCCACCATGCCGGTCCAGAAGGGACCGAACTCGGCGTAGTGGGCCGAGGCCGGGTCGAAGCGCATCTCGTAGACACAGGCCTTCAGGTCGTCGGGCCGCTCGGCAAACAGGGTCACCCCCCACTCCCAGTCGTCCAGGCCGGTCGAACCGGTGATGAGCTGGAGGACCCGGCCGTGGAACCGGCGGCCGACCCGGCCGTGGCCGTACATGAGGGCCCGGCGCTCCTCGTACTCCAGGGCGTACCAGTTCCGGGACTCCCCCCGGCGCTTCGACATGGGGTAGAAGCAGAACGCCGGCTTGCCGGCCGGGGGCAGCTGGGGATAGAGCCGGGCCTGCCGCATCGCCGCGGGGATCCCGGCCGCGTACTCGCTGACCTCGGTCAACGAGACGTAGGAGCCCTGGACGTCGAAGCCGGCCCGCTCGACCCGGCCCTGGAGCCAGCGGAGCCGCCGGAGGTCCCGGCTGATGGCCATGAGGCCCAGGTCGGCCTTGTGGCCGAGGAGGGCCACGGGCACCACCTGGTCGCCGGCCTCCTCCAGGGCCGCCGTGGCCTGCTGGAGGGCGTCGGGGTCGGCCGCGGCACCGAGCCGACAGAACAGGTGCAGGACCCCCAGGCCCTCGGCCGGGGTCAGCGGGCCGATCGCAGCCGTCTCGTCTGCCATGCCCGGCAGTCTACGGACGCGCCGGAGGGGCGCCCTCGCGGACGCCCCTCCAGTCGAACCAGCCAGCCCGGAGACCCGGGCCGCCCGATGGTCGGCTCAGAAGTCCTCCATGCCGCCGCCGGGCATCGCCGGGGCCTGCTCCTTCTCGGGCTTGTCCACGATGACCGCCTCGGTGGTCAGGAACAGCGCCGCGATGGAGGCCGCGTTCTGCAGCGCCGAGCGGGTGACCTTCGCCGCGTCGATGACCCCGGCGGCGAAGAGGTCCTCGTACTGCCCGGTGGCCGCGTTCAGGCCCTCGGCCGGGTTGCTCAGCGAGCGCACCCGCTCGACCACCACGCCGCCCTCCAGGCCGGCGTTCACGGCGATCTGCTTCAGCGGCTCCTCCACCGCCCGGGCGACCATCCGGCAGCCGGTGGCCTCGTCGCCCTCGAGCTTCTCGGCCCGCTCCAAGATGGCCTGCTGGGCCCGCAGCAGGGCCACCCCGCCGCCGGGCACCACGCCCTCCTCGATGGCCGCCTTCGTGGTCGACACGGCGTCCTCGATGCGGTGCTTCTTCTCCTTCAGCTCCACCTCGGTGGCCGCACCGACCTTGATGACCGCCACGCCACCGGAGAGCTTGGCCAGCCGCTCCTGGAGCTTCTCCCGGTCGTAGTCCGAGTCGGTGTTCTCGATCTCGGCCTTGATCTGGTTGATCCGGCCCTTGATGTCCGCCTCGGAGCCCGCACCCTCCACGATGGTGGTCTCGTCCTTCGTCACCACCACCTTCCGGGCCCGGCCCAGCAGGTCCAGCCCGACGTTCTCGAGCTTGAGGCCGACCTCCTCGGTGACCACCTGGCCGCCGGTCAGGATGGCCATGTCCTGGAGCATGGCCTTGCGCCGCTCCCCGAAGCCCGGGGCCTTCACGGCCACGCTCTTGAAGGTGCCCCGGATCTTGTTCACCACCAGGGTGGCCAGGGCCTCGCCCTCGACGTCCTCGGCGATGATGGCCAGGGGCTTGCCGGTCTGCATGACCTTCTCCAGGACCGGGACCAGGTCCCGGACCGCCGAGATCTTCGAGCCCACCAACAGGATGTAGGGGTCCTCGAGGACGGCCTCCATCCGCTCGGGGTCGGTCACGAAGTACGGCGAGATGTAGCCCTTGTCGAAGCGCATGCCCTCGACCAGCTCCATCTCCATCCCGAAGGTCTGGGACTCCTCGACCGTGATGACCCCGTCCTTGCCCACCTTGTCGATGGCCTCGGCGATCATCTGGCCGATCTCGGTGTCCGCGGCCGAGATGGCCGCCACCTGGGCGATCTGCTCCTTGGCCTCGGTCTCCTTGGCCTGGGAGCGCAGCGACTCGATGGCCGCCTCGACCGCCGCCTCGATGCCCCGCTTCAGGGACATCGGGTTGGCCCCGGCCGCCACGTTCCGCAGGCCCTCCCGGACCATGGCCCAGGCCAGGACGGTGGCGGTCGTCGTGCCGTCACCGGCGACGTCGTCGGTCTTCTTCGCCACCTCCTTCACGAGCTCGGCCCCGACCTTCTCCCAGGGGTCCTCCAGCTCGATCTCCTTGGCAATGGAGACGCCGTCGTTCGTGATGGTCGGCGCGCCCCACTTCTTCTCCAGCACGACGTTGCGTCCCTTGGGCCCGAGGGTCACCCGGACGGCGTCGGCCAGCTTGTTCATGCCGCTCTCGAGGGCCCGACGGGCCTCCTCGTCGAAGGCGATCAGCTTCGGCATTCCCAGCTCCTCCGTCGCTCCCGAAGTCCGACGGCCGCCGGCAGCGCCGCCTCTCGACGGTGCTCCCGCACGGCGTTTAGCACTCTACCTACCTGAGTGCTAACAGCAAACCACCTTCGGGGCGCGAGCGCAACACCCTGGGACGATCAGCCCCCGGCGACCGCCGGCACCACCGAGAGGACCTGCCCGTCGGCCACGGGGGTCTGGAGGCCCTGGAGGAACCGGACGTCCTCCTCGGCCAGGAACACGTTCACGAAGCGCCGCAGCTCCCCGGCCTCGTCGAAGAGGCGCTCGCCGATCCCCGGGTGGGCGGCGTCCAGGGCCTTCAAGGCCTCGCCGACCGTGCTGCCCTCGACGGTGACCTCGCCGGCACCGCCGGTCAGGCTGCGCAGCTGGGTGGGGATGCGGACGGTCACGCTCATCGGGTCCTCCGGTCGGCGTCGAGCTCGGCCCCGACGGCCTCCTCGAAGGCCTCCAGGGTCGGGGCGATGGTAGCGGTCGGCCCGACCACCCCGGTCAGGGCCTCCACGGTCTTCAGGCCGTGGCCCGTCACGAAGCAGACCACCCGCTCGTCAGGGCGCACGACTCCCTGCTGGACCAGCCGGACCAGGCTGGCGATGGTCACCCCCCCGGCGGTCTCGGCGAAGATCCCCTCGGTCCGGGCCAGCAGGCGGATGCCCTCGAGGACCTCCTCGTCGCTCACCGCGGCCAGGGCCCCCCCGGTCTCCCGGACGGCCCGCAGCGCGTACCAGCCGTCCGCCGGGTTGCCGATGGCCAGGGACTTGGCGATGGTCTGGGGCCGCACCGGCCGGATGGCGTCGGTGCCGTCGGCGAAGGCCTGGGCCACCGGGCTGCAGCCTGCCGCCTGGGCCCCCGAGACCCGCACGGCGGGCGGCTCGGGCAGCAGGCCGACCTGGTGGAGCTCGGCGAATCCCTTGCGGACCTTCGTGAGCTGGCTGCCCGAGGCCACCGGCACCACGACGTGGTCCGGGGCCTGCCAGCCGAGCTGCTCGGCCACCTCGAAGGCCAGGGTCTTGGACCCCTCGGCGTAGTAGGTCCGGACGTTCACGTTCACGAACGCCCAGTCGGGCCGCTCGCTGGTCAGCTCGGCGCAGAGCCGGTTCACGTCGTCGTAGGTGCCCCGGACGGCCACCACCGTGCCGCCGTAGACCGCGGTGGTCACCACCTTGGCCCGCTCGAGGTCCTCGGGGATGAACACCACCGACGCCATGCCCGCCCGGGCGGCATGCGCCGCCACCGAGTTGGCCAGGTTGCCGGTCGAGGCGCAGGCCGCCACCTTGAAGCCCAGCTGGCGGGCCTTGGTCAGGGCCACCGAGACCACCCGGTCCTTGAACGAGCCCGTCGGGTTGGCCGTGTCGTTCTTGATCCACAGCTCCCGCAGGCCCAGCTCGGCGGCCAGCCGGTCGGCCCGCACCAGGGGCGTCCAGCCGGCCCCCAGGTCGATGGGGTTCGGGTCGTCGACCGGGAGGAGGGGCCGGTAGCGCCACATGGAGGCCGGCCCGGCGGCGATGGCCTCCTTGCTCACCGCCGCGGCGAGGCGCTCGTAGTCGTAGGCCACCTCCAGGGGCCCGAAGCAGAAGTCGCAGACGTGCAGGGCCTCTGCGGGGTAGCTCCGGCCGCACTCCCGGCAGCGGAGCCCGGTGACGAAGTCCACGGGATCCTCCTCATCGATCGGGCATTGGCACCTGGTGGGACCGCCCGTGGGCGGTTGGCCACTGGTTGCCGCGGCGTCGTCGGGCCCGTCCCTCGGCCGCTCTGGATGATCCCCACCATCCTGGACGCGCCGGCGCCCGCGAGCAAACCGGGGCTCGACCGGCGGGCTGGCCGGGGCGGCGAGCTTGCGGTCGGGACCGACCGGCGGGGGAAGATCGTGCGGTGACCGCCCTGCCCGAGCGGCCCGAGGTCGCCCCCTCGCCCCCCGGACCCCGGCGCTACCCCCCGCCCCGCCACCCCCTGGAGCTCGAGCGCCTGGCCCTCGCCAAGGCCGGCCGGCGGGTCTCGGTGGTCGTCCCGGCCCGGGACGAGGCCCCGACGGTCGGCCAGGTGGTCCGGGCCCTCGAGGGTCTCCGGCGGGGGAGCCGCTCGGTGCCGGCCCTGGTCGACGAGGTCCTGGTGGTCGACGACGGCTCCCAGGACGCCACCGCCCGGGCGGCCGAGGAGGCCGGGGCCCAGGTGGTCCGCAGCCCCCGCCCCCAGGGCAAGGGCGGCGCCATGCGCCTCGGGGTGGCCGCCTCGAGCGGGGACCTCTGCGTCTTCCTCGACGCGGATCTCCGCGAGTTCGACCCCCTCGTCGTCGCCGGCCTCCTCCGGCCCCTCCTCGAGGACCGGGGGGTCTGGCTGGTCAAGCCCCGCTACGACCGCACCCTGGGGGGCCGCTCCGGGGAGGGCGGCCGGGTCACCGAGCTCACCGCCAAGCCCCTCTTCGCGCTCCTGTTCCCCGAGCTCCTCGCCGTCGACCAGCCCCTCGCCGGGGAGACCGCGGCCCCTCGGGCGGTCCTCGAGACCCTGGGCCTCGCCGAGGGCTACGCCGTCGAGGTGGCCCTGCTCATCGACGTGGCCAGCCGGGCCGGCCTCGGGGCCCTGGCCGAGGTCGACCTGGGACGCCGGGTCCACCGCAACCGGCCACTCGCCGAGCTGCGCCCCCAGGCCGAGGAGGTGGCCCGGACCATCCTCCAGCGGGCCGCCCTGGCCGGCCGCCCCCTGGGCTGAGGGTCAGGGCCGAGCCAGGAGGTCGGCCAGGAGCCCAGGGAGCACCTGGGCGAGGGAACCGGTCGGGTCGGCCAGGGCTGCCTCCTCGCCGACCAGGTCGCTCAGGGCCCAGCAGGCCCGAACGGTGCCCCGGAGCCCCGGGGGCACGAGCTCCTCGGCCGGGCCGGCCAGGGAACCGGCGAGGACGGCGAGGGGCACGGCCCGGCGAGCGGCCAGGCGGGCCAGCTCCCCCACCACCTTGCCGAGCCAGCTCGTGCCGTCCAGGCGGCCCTCGCCGCTCAGGACCAGCCGGGCGCGGCGCAGCCGGCCGGGCAGGCCGAGAAGGCGGCCCACGAGGGGGGCCCCGGGGACCAGCCGGGCCCCGAGGGCCGCGAGGCCCCCGGCGAGACCGCCCCCGGCCCCGCTGCCGGGCAGCTGGTCGATCGGCCGACCGGCTCGCGTCGCGTAGCCGGCGGCCAGCTGGTCCAGGCGGGCGGCCAGGGCCGCAAGCTCGGTGGGGCCAGCGCCCTTCTGCGGCCCGAAGCGCCAGGCGGCGTCCCGGAAGGGGACCCGGACGTCGCAGGCCACCCAGACCCGCCCGGCGACCTGGTCGGCGAGGCCGGCTGCGTCCAAAGCGGCCACGGCCCCCTGGCCCCCGTCGGTCGACGCCGTGCCCCCGACCCCCACGAGCACCCGGGGAGCCCCGGCCGCCAAGGCGGCGGCCAGCAGCTCGCCCACCCCGGCGCTCGTCGCCCCGAGGGGGTCGTTCCCCTCGGGTCCACCGGCCAGGGGCAGGCCGACCGCCCGGGCCGACTCCACCAGGGCCAGGCGGGGCCCGCTCGCCCAGGGTGCGCGGACCGGCTGGCCGAGGGGCCCGCTGACCTCGAGCCAGTGCCAGGTCGGGGCGCAGGGGGCCAGGGCCTCCAGGAAGCCCTCGCCGCCGTCGGACAGCGGGCAGGGATCCGCCCGGAGGCCGAAGCCCCCGAGCAGCTCGGCCGTGGAGTGTTCGGCTGCGGCGACCAGCTGGCTGGCCCCGGCAGAGCCCTTGAAGCTGTCGAAGGCCAGCACCACCCGGTCCCGAACCCCCTGGTCCTCAGCGTCCGGGGCGCTTCGCGCGAGCTCTTTCACCGTGGGTCCTCGAGGGGAGCCGGTAGGGTCCTGGCATGGTGGACCTGGCTGACGTGGTGGTGGCGTCCAACCGGGGCCCCCTGGCCTTTCGCCGCGACGAGGCCGGGGCGCTCGAACCGGCCCCGCCGGGCGGCGGCCTGGCCGGCAGCCTCCGGGACCTGCTGGAGGGCAGCGGGGCCACCTGGGTCTCCTGCGCCCTCTCCGAGGCCGACCGGGCCGCCCAAGCGGCGGGCCTGCTCAGCCTGCCGGACCTCCGCCTGCGCACGGTGGCGCCCGACGAGACGACCTACGAGCTGGCCTACGACCTGGTCTCCAACGCCACCCTCTGGTTCTGCCACCATCACCTCTTCGATCTCACCCGCCGGCCCCGCTTCGACCAGCGCTGGCCCGAGGCCTGGGCCGCCTACCGTCGGCTCAACCAGCTGATCGCCGACGAGGTGGCGGCCAGCGCCCCGGGGGACGGCGTCGTCCTCGTCCAGGACTACCACCTGGCCCTCGCGCCCCGCCTGGTCCGCCAGGCCCGACCGGACCTCCGGGTCGTCCACTTCTCCCACACCCCCTTCGCCGACCCCGGGGTCCTGCGGGTCCTGCCGGCCGACTGCCGAGGAGAGCTGCTCGCCGGCATGGCCGGGGGGACCTGCGGCTTCCACACCCGTCGCTGGGCCCAGGCCTTCGAGGCCTGCTGCCGCGACCAGGGCCTGGACCCGCCCCGGACCTTCGCCTCGCCGCTCGCCCCCGATCCGGAGAAGCTCCTGGCCCGGGCCCGCTCGGCCGCCTGCCAGGAGGCCGGGGAACGCCTGCTGGC
Source organism: Aciditerrimonas ferrireducens (assembly GCF_023130475.1). Lineage (GTDB taxonomy): Bacteria > Actinomycetota > Acidimicrobiia > Acidimicrobiales > UBA8190 > Aciditerrimonas > Aciditerrimonas ferrireducens. The sequence goes on along the minus strand of NZ_JAKHEX010000001.1, from coordinate 25,051 downwards.
CCGCACCGGGGAGCGGGCCCTCGTGGTCCGCACCGACCGGGTCGAGCTCTCGAAGAACGTGATCCGCGGGTTCTGGGCCGTCGACCTGCTCCTCGAGCTCCACCCCGAGCTCCGGGACCGCTTCGTGCACTTGGCCTTCGTCTACCCCTCCCGCCAGCGCCTCCCCGAGTACCTCGCCTACCGGGCCGAGCTCGAGCAGACCGCGGCCGCGGTGAACGAGCGCTGGGCGACGGGGGACTGGCAGCCCATCGTGGTGGACGTCCGGGACGACCCCGACCGGTCCCTCGCCGCCTTGCGCCTGGCCGACGTGGTCCTCGTGAACCCGGTCCGCGACGGCCTGAACCTGGTGGCGAAAGAGGCGCCCCTGGTGAGCGAGCGCCACGCCAGCCTGGTCCTCTCGGCGGAGGCCGGGGCGGCCGAGGAGCTGGCCGAGGCCGCCTTCGTGGTCAACCCCTTCGACGTCCTCCAGACCGCGACCGCCCTGGCCGACGCCCTCACCCTGTCCCCGGCCGAGCGCCAGCGGCGGGCCGAGCAGCTCCGGGCGCTGGTCCTCGCCCACCCGCCCCGGGCCTGGCTGGACGCCCAGCTGGCGGCCGCCGAGGGCTGATCAGCCGGGCGGCTCGCCCAGGGCCCGGGCCAGGTGGCGCAGGCAGGCCAGCCAGGCCGGGGGGCCGGGCAGGGCGAGGTCGGCCCGCTCGAGCAGGGCCGGGGGGGTCTCCTGGTCCACCACCGCCACCCGCAGCACCCGGCGGCCTGCCTGGGCCAGCTCGCCGAGGGCCTCGAAGGCGGCCAGGTCGCCGAGGTCGTCCCCGGCGTAGGCCACGGCGGGCAGGTCCCCGGCCAGGCTCCGCACCACGCTGCCCTTGTCGACCGCCAGGGGGGGTCGGAGCTCGACCGCCTGGCGGCCCTCCTGGAGGACCAGGCCCCGAGTCCCGGCCAGCTCCTCGGCCAACCGGCGGGCGGCCCCCTCCTGGTCGGGGGCCCGCCGCCAGTGGAGGGTCAGGCTCGCGCCCTTGGGCTCCACCAGCACCCCGGCCGGTGCCCGGCGGGTCGCCTCGAGGGTGGCCTGGCGGACCGGGCCGAGCCAGGGTTGGCAGGCCGGGGCCAGCCGGACCACGCCCCCCCGGGCCTCCTCCAGGCCGTAGAGCCCGACCAGCCGCACCCGGGGTCCGACACCCCCGAGGCGTTCCAGCAGGAAGCCGGCCGGCCGGCCAGAGATCACGGCCACCAGGCCGAGCCGCTTCGCCAGGGCCCCGAGGGTGGCCACCACCCCCGGCAGGGCCTGGGCCTCGGCCGGGTCGGCCACGATGCTGGCCAGGGTCCCGTCGAAGTCCGTCAGGAGCCCGGCCCGGGCCGGTTCGGCCCCGAGCAGCCCGACCAGCGCCTCCTCGGCCGCCCCGACGGCCGGCTCGGGCCCCGGCGACCCGCTCACGTGGACCCCGGGCTGGCCGGCAGGGCGAGACCCGGACCGCAGACCACCACGAGGTCGGCGCCGGTGGCGCTCTGGACCGGCGGGGGCCCGTCGGCAGCCGTCCGCACCGCCCCCTGGCCAAGCCCCAGGGCCGCCAGCACCTCCCCGAGGGCCGCCTGGCCCGTGGGGTCCAGGGGGTAGACCAGGGTCGAGGGGACGGTGGTCAAGGCGGTGACCGGCGTGAGCACCCCGTAGCCCTTGGCCTGCAGGTAGGAGCCGACCTGGGCCGCCAGCCCGTTCTGGTTGCTGCCGTTGGCCACCAGCAGGTGCACGCTGGCCGGGGCCGGACCGCCGGTGGTGGCGGTCGAGCCCGACGAGGCGCTGCTCGCCGACGTCGTGCCGCTCCTGCTGCTCGACGAGGCCCCCGAGGAGCGACGCTCGGGCGCGTGGGAGCGCCGGGTCGTGGACCGCCGGTGGGCGGTGATCGCCTGGAACGCCGTCGTCAGCCGGGGGCCGTGCAGCGAACCCTGGGGGCCCCGGCTGGCGCTCGGCAGCAGGAGGGCCACGAGGAGGACCCCGAAGGCCAGGAGGACCAGGCCCCGCAGGCTGACCAGGGGGGTCGGTGCCTGAGGATCACCTGCTGCGCCATGGGGGACGGCTGGCTGCCGCGCCGGTGTCGCCCGCCTCGACCCGGTCCGACCCCCGCTCACGATCCCTCGCCGGCCGACCGGCGAGGGGTCTCGGCCCCACGGGGAGGATCCGGCCTGCGAGGGACCCGGCGGGCCTGTTCGGCTCCCCGGTCCACGTCCGTCAGCCTGCCAAGGGGCCCGGTCCGAGGCAAGCGTCCGAGCCCAGGGCGGCGGCGGGGGACGGCACGGCGCCGAGCCGGCCGGCGGTTCGGCGCTAACGTCCGGCTGACGGCCGGTGTGGCGCAGCTGGTAGCGCAGGCGACTTGTAATCGTCAGGTCGTGGGTTCGAGTCCCACCACCGGCTCGGAAACTCGCGAGTCCGAGGGCCGGGCTATCCCTGAGGCGTCCACTCGGGTCGTCGTGAGCCTGGAACCGCAGTCCGCTGGTCCTGTGTCCCGGCTGACCCGGTTCTGTCAGTCGTCCACGATCCGGAGGAGCCGGCGCACCGCCGCCTCGAGCTCGGGGAGATCCTCGTCCACCGTGGCGGCAACGATGGCGTGCGAGGCGTCGAAGTAGCGGTGAGCGAGACGGTCCCGCATCCCGGCGATCTGCGCCCAGGGGAGAGTGGGCTCATGGGCGAGCAGCTCCTGGGAGAGGGCCTTGACCGCTTCGCCGACCTCAATGAGCCGGACGCGCACCGCGTCGAAGACGAGCCCGTCGTGCAGGTCGCCGCGCTCGAGATGGGAGCGGATGGCGTCGATGGCGACCACGATGTCCTCGAGGCGTTGACGGTCCCGGCGGCTCAAAGCGGCACGGCCTCGCCGAGCACCTCAGCAGCCACCGCCGCCTTGAGGTCGCCAGCGGGCACCAGGTCGACCCGGGCACCGAGCAGCTGCTCGAGCTCCGCCTGGCAGCGTGCGAGGGTCACCAGGCCTACCCCTTCGGGCACCTCGACGAGAAGATCCACGTCGCTCCCCGGGCCCTCCTCACCGCGGGCCACGCTCCCGAACAGACGGGGGTTGCCCAGCCCATAGCGGGCCAGGATCCCCTGCAGCTCGACGCGCCGATCCCGGACCCGCTCCGCAAGCTCGCCGAGGGGCGCTCGGGCCGTTGCCGCTTCGGACAGCCCCAGGTCCAGCTCGAAGCCGGCGGCGGCAACCAGACGAGCCAGCATCGGCACCGACGGCTGGCGCGCGCCGGACTCGTACGCGCTGACCACGCTCTGGGCCACCCCGGCACGACGGCCCAGCTCCGCCTGGGACAACCCGGCACGCCGGCGGGCCTCCCTCACCAACCCCCCAGCACGCACCACACCAAGACGATAGCGGATCGTCGATGCCTCTGCGGTCGTGGACCAGCCGACCCGAGCATGCAACACGAGGCGAGGCGCGCTCCGCCCGCACCGCAATGGGTGTCGGATGCGACCTTGCCCGAAACTGGACCCGGTCTGCCACCCCCGTTCAAGGGGCGAGCGTGCCGGTGGAGCGAAGACGGGCCCGGGCCGCCGGTGCGACCCGCTCTTCGATGTCGTTTTCCCACCATCCGAGGGACGCCCGCCGTGGCCGGTCTCAGCCCCACACGCTCAGCACCCGCACGGCCGAGAACGGGCTGCCCTCCTGCTCCTGGGCCTGGCAGTCGGCCTGCCACCAGGGGATGCCACCTTCCGGCGGGTGGCAGTCGGCGACGGTCGTGCCGCTCCCACCCGAGGCGGCCGATGGTGGGGGCGAACAGCTGAAGGGGCCGAGGCCGCCCCAGGCGGCGTTCACGAAGACGCAGGCCTGCTGGTCGGCCAGCTCCATCGCCCACACCCGGGCGGGCTCCGCCGTCGGTGGCGGCAGGGTCGACGCCTCGAGCTCGATCGCCGTGTCCCGCACGGGGTTCGTCGGGCACAGGAGCACCCGCGGGGAGCCCGGGCCGGGGGCGGCGAAGCAGGGATCGAACACGAAGGACGGCCCTCCGGGACTGACCCGGCCGGTGAAGCACCGGTAGGAGTCTCCGCCGGCCACCCCGTCGGTCAGGCACTCCTGCGCCACCGCATGGTTCGTCACGGTGACGCCCGGCGCCACCTGCCCACCGGTGGTGAAGAGGGTCAGAACCGAGTGCACCACGGTGCCCGACGCGCTCGCGCTGCTCGCCGGTGCTGGACTCGTACTCCCCGGCGGCTCCGGGCTCGCGCTCTGCGGGCCGGTACTCGCCGGCATGCTGCTCGTCGCGCCAGCCGACGAGCTCGCGGCAGCACTTCCCGCACCGACCGATCGGCTGCGGGCCGCCGTCGAGGTCGTGCCGGCGGACGACGTCGTCACGCAGGCAGCGAGGAGGAGGGCCACGCCCCCGAGGCCCACCCAGAGGAAGCCAGTTCGTCGGCGCATACCCCTCCCTCCCCGAGAAGCCCCGCCAGCAGGGACCCTCCGGGGCCGCTCCCCGGCATGGTGCCTCCAGCCTGTCCCTCGGACAAGGGCGGCCGCAGGCCCCCAGCCCGTCGCCGCAGGGGTGACCGGACCTGGACCCCGGCCGGGGCCTAGGGTGCTCATCGGGCGGGACCGGCCACGCGCCACCCCGCGCACCGCGGGGGTGGCCCGCGGCTCAGGGAAGGAGAGCCTCATGGTGGGCGAGAAGGTGCTGCACTTCCAAGGCAAGGGCACCGACCTGGGCAACCTGCAGTCCCAGATCGAGTCCTACTTGAAGAACGACGGGTTCACCGTCCAGAGCTCGAAGCCCAGCGACCACGGGGTGGTCATCCAGGCCAAGAAGGGCGGCTTCCTCCGGGGGGTGGTGGACGCCGACCGAGCCATGACCACCATGCTGAGCGGCAGCCCGGCCGACTTCACCGTGCGGATCGGCGTGGGCAAGTGGCTCGAGCACCTGGCGGTGGCCGCGGTGGAGACCCTCTTGATCTCCAACCTCTTCCTCGTGGTCGACGTGGCCGAGAGCGCCTGGAACCTCGAGGTCGAGGACAAGCTCGTCAAGGCCATCGACTCCTTCGTCGGCTGAGCCGACCCGAGGTCCCCTCGGCGTCAGCCGGCCCGGTCGGCGAAGGGCCGGGCCACCTCCTCGAAGAACTCGGCCAGGGCGTCCCGCCGGCGACTACCCCGACCGAGGTTCCAGTCGGGCAGGACGAACTCCCCCACCCCCGCCGCCTGGTACCCGGCCAGGAGGTCCTGGAGCTCGCTCGCCGAGCCCGTCACCGTCGGCATGCGGCCGTCGCTCGGGGAGCGGCCCCCGAGGTCCACGAGCACCTGGGCGCTGCGCCGGATGCTCGCCGGGTCCCGCCCGACGGCCTCGCAGTGGGCGTCCAGCACCGCCCCCTTCGCAGCCAGGACCTCGGGGGTGCCCCAGGTGTTCCACTCGTCGGCCCATCGGGCCACGATGCGAAGCGTCCGGCGTTCCCCGCCGCCCCCGACCAGCAGCGGCAGGTGGGCCTGGCGGGGCTTGGGTTCCGACGGGGCGTCCACCAGCCGGTAGTGCCGACCGCGGAAGTCGGCCCGGGGTTGGTCCGCGAGGAGCCGCAGCACCTGGCAGGCCTCCTCCAGACGGTCCAGGCGCTCTCGGGCGTCGGGGAAGTCGATCCCGTAGGCCCGGTGCTCGTTCTCCTGCCAGCCGGCCCCGATCCCCAGCACCAGCCGGCCGCCGCTCAGCTGGTCCACGCTGGCTGCCTGGTTGGCCAGCACAGCCGGGTGCCGGTAGGTGACCGAGCAGACCAGCGACCCCAGCCGGACTCGGGGCACGGCCACGGCCAGGCCGGCCAGGACCGCCCAGCACTCCAGGGTCGGGCGCGCCAGGTCCCCGCCCGCCGGCATGAAGTGGTCCGCCACCCAGACCCCCTGGTAGCCGAGCTCCTCGGCGTCCTGGGCGCAGGCCAGCAGGTCCTCCCAGGACTGGCCCGTCGTGGGCCACACGCTGAACCGCACAGGCCGACCCTAGCCAACAGCGGGCCCCTCGCCCTGAACGGCGGAGCAGGAGCCGGAAAGCGGGGACCATACTGCGTGGGTGACCACGCCGGCCGGAGCTCCGAAGGACCGCCTCGGGGCCGGCCGGTCCAGCGGGTCCGGATCGGCCCTCTCGGAGCTCGGGCCCCGGGGTCGGGCTCTTGCGGCCTCCCTGGGCGCCGCCCTGAAGGACGCCCCCTACGTGGTCCGCTGGCTGGTCCTCGGGGCCATCGTCGGGGCCTCGGCCGGCCTCGTCGTGGTGGCCTTCGTCCGAACCATCGGGGTGGCCGACCAGCACCTCCTGGCGCCCCTGGCCGGCTACCACGCCCCGAGCACCTACGCGAACGGGGGCCAGCCCGGTTCGCTCCACCTGGTGCGCCCCTGGGCCCTGCCCCTCGTGGTCGGCCTCGGCGGCCTCTTGGGCGGGGTCATCGGCCTGGTCGTCCCCGAGGTCCGCGGCTCGGGCACCGACGAGGCCCTCCGGGCGGTCCACGAGAACCCCCGGGCCCTTCGCCTGCGGAGCATCCCTGCCAAGATCCTCGCCTCGGCCTGCACCATCGGCTCGGGCGGCTCCGGTGGCCCCGAGGGCCCAAGCGCCCAGGTGGCCGCCGCCGTGGGCTCCTGGCTGACCCGCCTGCTGGACCTGGCCCAGACCGACGGCCGGGTGGCGGTGGCCATCGGCCTCGGCTCGGGCATCGGCTGCGTCTTCCGGGCGCCCCTCGGCGGCGCCCTGCTCTCCGCCGAGATCCTCTACCGCCAGGACGCCGAGATGGAGCTCGTCGTGCCCTCGGCCATCGCCTCCATCGTCGGCTACACCGTCTTCGGGGCCTTCCAGGGCTTCGGGCCCCTCCTGGGCTTTCCCGGCCAGTCCTACGTCTTCCGCCACCCCCTCAACCTGCTCTGGTTCGCCGTCATCGGGGTCCTGGCCGCCGCGCTCGGCACGGCCTACATCGCCTCGTTGTCCCTGGTCCGCCGCCTCGCCGCCCGTCTCGGCCCGAGCCGCGTCGCCCGGGTCCTCGGCCCGACCCTCGGGGCGGCGGCCACCGGGGCCCTGGCGGTCGGCATGCCGGGGGTCCTCGGGGCGGGCGACGGCTGGGCCCAGCGGGCCCTCGGCATCGGGGTCCTGGCCCTGCCCCTCTGGTTCGTCCTCCTCATGCCCCTCGCCAAGGTGGCCGCCACCGCCTTGACCGTCGGCTCGGGCGGCTCCGGCGGCCTGTTCAGCCCCGGCATGGTCATCGGGGCCTTCACCGGGGCGGCCACCTGGCGCCTCCTGCGCCACCTGGCCCCCGGCCTGGCCCACGACCCGGCCCCCTTCGTCATCGTCGGCATGATGTGCTGCCTCGGGGCCGCCGCCCGGGTGCCCCTGGCCATCACCGTCATGGTCGCCGAGATGACCTCCTCGGTCGGGGTCGTGGCCCCAGCCCTCTTGGCCGTCGGCCTCGCCACCTTGCTCATCCGCCAGCTCGACCTCAGCCTCATCGACGCCCAGCTCGGCTCCCGCGACGACCTCCCGGCCCGCCGGCTGGCCACCGCGCTGCCCCTGCTCGAGACCCAGCGGGTCGACGACTGCCTCCAGCCCCCCAGCCTGGTCCTCCCCGGCAGCACCACCGCCACCCAGGCACGGGCGGCCCTCGCCGACCAGCACCTCCCCGGCGCCCCGGTCGTCGACGAGCAGGGCCGCTTCGTCGGCGTCCTCGACCTCGCCCAGCTCGAGGAGGCCGAGCCCGAGACCCCCGTCGGCCGGCTCTGCGACCGCCAAGCCGTCACCACCGCCCCCGAGACCCGGGCTGCCCTGGCCGCCGCCTCCTTGGTCAACGCCGGCCGGGGCTGGCTGCCCGTCCTCGACCGCCACCGCCGGGTCCAGGGCATCCTGACCGCCGGCGACCTCGTCCGGGCCTCCCGCCACGTCGTCCTCCAGAGCCTCCGCCGCGCTGCCAGCGCCGGGCCGGCCGCCGCCACCCTGGATGCCGAGATCCACCCCCACTCGCCCCTCTGCGACCGTCGGCTCGCCGACGCCGGCCTGCCCCCCGGCGTGGTCCTCGTGGCCGTCAGCCGCGGCCCCGAAGTCGTCGTCCCCGACGGCCAGACCGTCCTGCGAGCCGGCGACCTGGTCAGCCTGCTGGTCCCCCAGGCGGCCCGCCAGCAGGTCCAGGCCCTCCTCGACCCGCCCGAGCCCGAGGAGCCGGCGGGGCCGTCCGAGGACGGCCGGGGTCCTGGCCCCGAGCCGGCCGCGTCGGCCGAGGGCGCCAGCGCCCCGGGGCCCTGCCACGGCAACGGCCGCCCCGGGGGGTAGCCTGGCCGGCCGTGCCGGATCCCGACGCACCTTTCTCCGCGCCCAACGCCAACCAGTCCACCCGTCCCGCCCGGGGCCGCGCCATGCCGGGCCGCGCCGCTCCGGGCCGCCCCGGGCAGCCCCCCTCCCGGACCGCCCGCCGCCGCTCGGCCCGCCGTCGCCGGCGCCTCCGGCGGACCATCGTGGCGGCCACCGTCCTCGTCGGCATCGTCGTGCTGCTCGCCGGCGGCGGCTACCTCTACGCCCTCTACCGCTACCACCAGATCCACAAGGACAAGGTCGGCAACCTCGTCTCCGAGGCCGACACCAAGGGCGTCAACATCCTGCTCATCGGCGAGAACTGCCGCGCCTGCCTGAACGGCAAGCAGGCCAACGCCTTCGGCACCGGCTCCGAGGTCGGCGGCAACCGCTCGGACGTCACCATGCTCCTGCACCTCGACCCGGCCACCCACACCGCCTCGGTCGTCTCCATCCCCCGGGACTCCTTCGTGCCCATCCCCGGCACCGACAAGGCCAACCGGGTCGACGACGCCTTGAACACCGGGCCGAGCGAGCTGGTGAAGACCATCGAGGACGACTACGGCATCCCCATCAACCACTTCGTGGGCCTCAACTTCGACACCTTCCAGGGGGTGGTCAACAGCCTGGGGGGCATCAAGATGTACTTCCCCGACCCCGTGAAGGACGCCTACTCGGGGCTCAACATCCCGAACCCCGGCTGCCATCTCCTCAACGGCTTCCAGGCCCTCGCCGTCGTCCGGGCCCGCCACATGTACTACGAGGTCAACGGCCAGTGGTACTACGACCCCACCGGCGACATCTCCCGGATCCACCGGGACCACGAGTTCTTGAAGGTCCTCGCCGCCGAGGTCAAGCCCCGCCTCCACAACCCCTTGACGGTCAACTCCCTCCTCGGCTCCATCGCCCCTGACCTCCAGGTCGACTCGGGCTTCGGCCTGAACGAGATGATCTCGCTGGTTCTGGCCTTCCGGAACGTCGACCCCGCCACCGTCCCGACCGCCACCGAGCCGGTCTTCGAGGTGCCCGGCGACTTCACCTACGACGGCGTCCCCGGCTACGGCTCGGTGGTCTTCCCGGTCAGCCCCACCGACTACACCCTCCTCTGGCAGCGTTTCGACATCAAGACCCCGGCCATCGCCCCCGGCACCACCGTCAGCGTCCTCAACGGCTCGGGCATCGCCGGGCAGGCCGCCGCCGTCGGCCAGGCCCTCACCAGCCTCGGCGAGCACGTCGTCAACGTCGGCAACGCCACCGCCTCCTCCGACCCCGCCGAAACCATCGTCTACTACCGCCCGGGGTACGAGAAGCAGGCCATGGCCCTCCTGCCCCACCTGAGCGGCAACGCCGTCATGGGCGAGCGGAACCTCCCGAGCGGCCTCGACCTGCAGGTCGTCACCGGCACCTACCTCTCGGTCACCGGCACCCCCGCCAGCACCAGCGCCACCGGCAGCTCGGCGGCCAGCAGCTCGGCCAGCGGGACCGGGACCAGCAGCGCCACGAGCGGGGTCCAGGGGCAGCCGGTGCCCTCGGTCGACGTCACCCCGGCCACCGAGCCCCTCCCGTCCTACGACCCCCGGGCCTGCCCCGCCGGCATGCCCGTCACGCCCGTCAGCTGACCCGGCGAGCCGCCCGGCGGTTCAGGCCACCGGGCGGCGCCCCGTCCCTCGCCGGCGGGCCACCTCGGCCAGGGCCACCGCCCCGGCCACCGCCACGTTCAGGGCCGGCAGCCTCCCGGCGAGGGGGATCCGGACGAGCTCGTGGCAGCGGGCCGCCGAGAGCCGCCGCAGGCCGCTGCCCTCGGCCCCGAGCACCAGGGCTACCGGCCCCTGGAGCACCTCGTCCTCGAGGTCGTAGAGGGACCGGTCGGCCCGCTCCGAGAGCCCCAGCGTGCGGCACCCCAGCTGCTCCAGCCGGGCCAGGGCGGCCGGCACCCCCGGCACCCGGCACACCGCCAGGTGCTCCAGCCCCCCGGCCGCCACCTTCATCACGCTCGGGGTCAGCTCGCCGCTCCGGTGCCGGGGCAGGACCAGCCCGCTCGCCCCCAGGCACGCGGCGCTCCGGGCCAGGGAGCCCACGTTCTGCGGGTCGGTGACCCCGTCGAGCACCACCAGCAGGGCCCGCTCGTCGGCCACCAGCTCGTCCAGGTCCACCTCGGGGACCGCCTCGGCGTAGGCCAGGACCCCCTGGGGCTGCTGGGTGCTGGCCAGCTGGGCCAGCCGGCCGGCCGAGACCAGCTCCACCGGCACCCGCCGCTGCCGGCACCACCGCTCGATCTCGTCCAGGATCGGGGCCGGCTCTTGCTGCTCGGCCAGCAGGACCCGCTGCACCCGCCGCCGACCCGCCTGCAGCAGCGCCAAGACCGCCTGCCGGCCCTCCACCTGCCGGCCCCGCTCCGTCCGGCCCGATGCCGAGCGGCCCGATATCGGCCGGCCCGGTGCCGACCGGATCGGCGTTGGCCGACCCTCGACAGCCCGGGCCCCTCGCCGGAGGTTCGCCGGGCTCTGGTGCCGCCCACCCGTCCCTCGGCCCGGGGCGTCCCGCCGGCTGTGGGCGGCCTTCGGGGGCCGAGGAGGCGTGCCCCCTGCTGTCCGCCCTGCCCGGGGGCCGCCCGCCCGATCGACCCCGGGCCGAGACGGCCGACCCCCCGCTCGCCTCGGGGGTCGGGGGCTCACCCGAGCCCCCCGCCGGGGCCCTCGGCCAGGAGCAAGCAGACGGCGAAGCAGGCCATCCCCTCCCGGCGGCCCAAGGAGCCGAGCCCCTCGGCCCGCTTGGCCGTCACCTGCACCGGGGCACCCAGCACCCCGCCGAGGCGCTCGCCCATGGCGCCCAGGTAGCCGGCCAGGGCTGGCCGCTCGGCCACCACCGTGCAGTGCCCGTTCCCGACCCGCCAGCCCGCCGCCTTCGCCATGGCCACGCTCCGGGCCAGCAGGTCCAACGAGTCCGCCCCCGCCCACGCCGGCTCGCTCGCCGGGAAGTGCTGCCCGATGTCGCCCAGGCCGGCCGCCCCCAGGACCGCGTCGGCCAGGGCGTGAGCCACCACGTCCGCGTCCGAGTGCCCCGCCAGGCCCGGCGCCCCCGGCACCTCCACCCCGCCCAGGACCAGCCGCCGGCCGTCGCTCGGCTCGGCGAAGGGGTGCACGTCGAACCCCTGGCCGACCCGGAACCCCCCGACCGGCCCCCCCAGGGTCGCCGCCATCAGCGCCAGGTCCTCCTTCGTCGTCACCTTCCGGTTGGCCGCTTCCCCCGGCACGCACCGCACCGCCAAGCCCAGCGCCTCCAGCAGGCCAGCGTCGTCCGTGGCCTCGCCCCCGCCCCGGTGCGCGGCCCGCAGCGCCTCGGCCCGGAAGGCCTGGGGGGTCTGGACCGCCACCAGCCGCTCCCGGGGAACCGTCCGGGTGACCACCGCACCCGTCGACGCCCCGGCGTCCAGGGGTTCGGGCAGCTCCTTCAGCGTGTCGCTCACCGCCAGGCCCGGCACGCAGCCGGCCGGGCCGCCGGGCCGGCGGACCTCGGCCAGGACCCGCTCGAAGAGCGCCGGGGTGGCCAGGGGCCGGGCCGCGTCGTGGACCACCACCCACCCGGCCTCCTCGGGCACCGCCGCCAGGCCCGAACGCACCGACGCCGACCGGCTCGGGCCGGCCTCGGCCACCCGGTCCGCCCCGGCCCCCACCACCGCCGGGTCCTCGGCGCTGCCCGCCGGCACTACCAGCACCACGCCCTCGCACACCGACCGGCACGCCTCGACCGCCCAGGCCACCAGGGGCCGCCCGGCCAGCTCGGCGAACTGCTTGGGGCCCCCGAAGCGCTGGCCCTGGCCCCCCGCCACCACCACCCCCCACACCGGGGCCCCGGGCCCCGCCGGCTCGGGCCTGGGTCCCTCCGAGCCGGGCTCCTGGGGGACGCTCAGGGCAGGACCTCGTCCAGGCGCCGCTCGGCCTCGGCCTCGTCGACGTCCAGGGCGAAGGTCAGCTCGGAGACCAAGATGGTCCGGGCCTTCTGCAGCATCCGCTTCTCGCCGGTCGAGAGGCCCTTGTCCTTGTTCCGGATCGACAGGTTCCGGACCACCTCGGCCACCTGGTAGATGTCGCCCGACTTCAGCTTCTCCGAGTGGTTCTTGTACCGCCGGGACCAGTTGGTCGGCATCCGGGCTTCCTTCTTCCGGAGGACGGCGAAGACCTCCTCGACCTCCTCGTCGTTGATGACCTCCCGGAGGCCCACGCCCTCGGTGTTGTCCGCCGGCACCATCAGGGTCAGGTCCCCGTAGGCCAGCTTCAGCACCAGGTACTCCCGCTGCTGCCCGAAGACCTCCCGCACCTCCCGGCGCTCGACGATCGCCGCGCCGTGGTGGGGGTAGACCACCTTGTCACCGATGTCGAACACGTCCGCTCTCCTGCCCTGCTGACCAGGCCGGCCCCCCAAGGCCCCGCGGGCCGGCGCTCAAGGATACCGGTCCCCGCTGCGCCCCCGAGCCGAGCTCAGGAGTAGCGGCCCAAGATGTTCGCCTCCACCAGCCGGGCCAGCCCGTCCTTCACCGTCTTCGCCCGGGCCTGGCCCACCCCGCCGACCTCCTCCAGCTCCTCGACCGACGCCCGCATGATCCGCTGCAGCCCGGCGAAGTGCTCCACGATCCGGTCCGCGATGGGCTCCGGGAACCGGGGCAGCCGGTGCAGCAAGCGGTAGCCCCGGGGCTCCAGCGACGCGTCCAGGTCCCCGTGGTCCAGCTCCAGGCCCAGGGCCTCGGCCACCGCCCGGGGGTCCAACAGCTCGTCCAGGCCCAGCCGCTCCAGCTTCGCCAGGCTGGCCTCCGGCGTGCCCGGTGGGCCCCCCACCGAGCCCCGGCCGTCGTCCTGGCCGGCTCCCCGGCCGGCCCGCCGGCGCGCCTCCCGGGGCCCCTCCGGGCGGCGTCCCCCACCGACCTGCTCGTGGCCGTCCATCCCCGCCGCCGAGGCGGCCTCGGTCCGCTTCTCCTGCAGGTAGTCCCGGACCACCAGCCGCCGGACCTCCTCCACCCCCTCGGTCAGCTCGTCCAGCTGCAGCCGGAACAGCCGGCCCTCGGCCCCCAGCTCCAGCAACGACGCCTCGATCTCCTCGGCGATCCGCCGCACCAGCTCGGCTGGCTGCAGCACCGCAGCCACGCCCCGCACCGTCACCGTGTCCTCGACCTCCAGGGCCGAGAGGGCGGCGACCGCCACGTCGAAGCGGTGCCGGAACCGCTCCAGGGTCTGCAGGGCCTGGCTCACCCGCTCGTGCAGCCGGCCCGCCGGCACCAGGGCGTGGCGGTCCGCGCCCCGGTAGACGGTCACGACCCCCATGGCCTGGGACACCGAGATCACCGGCACCTCGAGCGACCGGGCCACCCGCTCGGCGGTCCGGTGCCGGGTACCGGTCTCGGTCGTCGGGATGGTCGGGCTCGGCATCAGGTGCACGTTCGCCCGGGCGATCCGACCGGCGTCGGCCGACAGGATGATCGCCCCGTCCATCTTCGCCAACTCGGCCAGACGCTGGGGGCTGAACTCGGCGTCCAGCAAGAACCCCCCTGTGCAGATCCCGAGGACCTTCGGGTCGTCGCCGATCACCACCAGCGCCCCCCGCTTGGCCTGCAGGATCCGCTCCAGCCCCTCCCGCAGGGGCTTCCCCGGGGCCACCAGCGCCAGGGCCTCGGCCATCGCCGAGCTCGGGCGGACCACCACGCCCGCATGGTAGCCGGGGCCACCCCGGTCCCTCGGTCCCCCCGAGGGGCCTGGGCCTTCGCCGGCGCCGGCTCAGCGCTGCCCGAGCGCCACCGCCAACGCCTCGGCCACGCTCCGCACCGGCACCGCCCGGCAGCTGCCACTCGTCGTCTCCTCGCTGCGTCGGCTGCCCGCCCCGCCCGGCACGAGCAGCCGCGAGAAGCCGGCGGCGCCCGCCGCCGCCACCCGCTGGGCCACCCCCGGCACCCGCCGCACCTCCCCGCCCAGGCCCACCTCCCCGCAGGCCGCCAGGTCGGCTGGCACCGGCCGGTCCCACGCGGCCGAGGCCACCGCCAGGGCCACCCCCAGGTCCGCCGCCGGTTCGCTCAGCCGCAGGCCGCCCACCACCGAGACGAACACGTCCAGCGAGCCCCGCAGCGCCCCCGCCCGCCGATCCAGCACGGCCAGCAGCTGGGCCAGCCGGCCCGGGTCCAGCCCCTGGGCCCGCCGCTGCGCCGGGGCCACCGGGCTCCCCGGAGCCACCAGGGCCTGCACCTCGCAGACCACCGCCCGCCGCCCGTCCAGGGCCGCCACCACCGCGCTCCCCGGGCACCCCACCGCCCGGTCCCCGAGCAGCAGCGCCGAGGGGTCGAGCACCCCCTGGAGGCCCCGCTCGCCCATCTCGAACAGCCCCAGCTGCCCCGCCGGGCCGAACCGGTGCTTCACCGTCCGCACCACCCGCAGCGCCTGGTGCCGGTCCCCCTCCACCGTGACGACCGTGTCCACCAGGTGCTCCAGGACCCGAGGGCCGGCCAGGCTGCCGTCCTTCGTCACGTGCCCCACCAGCACCACCGCCACGCCCTCGCTCTTCGCCAAGGCCACGGCCCGCTCGGCCACCGCCCGCACCTGGGCCACGGTGCCCGGACCGCCCGCCACCTCCCGGTCGGCCATCGTCTGCACCGAGTCCACCACGACCAGCGCCGGCGCGAGCGGGGCGAGCTCGTCGAGGAGGCTGGCGTCGGTCGACGCCACCACGAGCAGCGCCTCGGGGATCGGGCCGAGGCGCTCGGCCCGCCGACGCACCTGGGTCACCGACTCCTCGGCCGACACCAGCACCGCCCGACGCCCCTCCCGGGCCACCGCCGTGGCCACCTGGAGCAGCAGCGTCGACTTGCCCACCCCCGGCTCCCCGCCCAGCAAGGTCACCGAACCCGGCACGATGCCCCCGGCCAGGACCTCGTCGAGCTCGGTGACCCCGGTCGGCACCGCCTCGGCGGCCTCCCCGTCGACCTCGGCGAGGGGCACCAGCGCCCCGCTGTCCGACCCCTCGGCCGCTCCCGACCGGGACCGCCAGGTGGGGTGCCGCCGCTGCGACGCCGCCAGGGCCTCGGCGGCGGCCCCCAGGCCGTCCCAGCGCAGCCCCGCGTCCCTCACCGGCTGCTCGACCAAGCTGTTCCAGGTCCCGCAACGCCCGCAGCGTCCCGCCCAGCGGGCGGCCTTGGCGCCACAGGTGGCGCACGAGAAGCGCAACACGGTCGTCCCCATCGCCCGGACCGTAGCGCCGGGGTGGGTCAGGGCCTCGGCCGGCCCGCCGCGCTCGGGGGTGCTCGGGCGAGGCGCCCCGATGGATGGTCGTCGGCGGAACTCAAAACACAACATGTCACACAAACTCCACAACGGCCATCGAGAGACCCCAGGTCCCCGCGTCCCCGTCTTCGGCCCGCACGACCTCCCGGGCCCCCGATGGCGGTGGGCCCACGGCGGCCACGGCCACGGACCTCCTTCCGCGCCACTGCCCGGCCCCAGGGGCCGGGCAGTGGTTGGTGTCCTTCGCCGGGGCCAGCAGGGGCGGGACTGCTCGGGCCGCCGGCGACGGGCAGGGCGGCCGAGGGTGGGGCCGCCCGTCGAGGGGCTCAGGAACCGGGGCTCGGCCCGGCCCCGGCCAGGGCCACGGGGGGTGGCTCCAGCCCCTCGACCGCCCGGAAGACGATCTCGCCGTTCTCGACGTCGACCACGACGGTCTCGCCGACCCGGAACTCCTTCCAGAGGATCCGCTCGGAGAGCGGGTCCTCGACGAGCTGCTGGATAGCCCGCCGCAGCGGCCGAGCCCCGAGGGTGGGGTCGTAGCCCTTCTCGGCGAGGAGGGCCTTGGCCGCCGGGGTGATCTCGAGCCCCATGCCCTGGGCCTCGAGCTGCTGGGCGGTGCGCTTCATCATGAGGTCGACGATCTGCTCGACCTCCTGCTTGGACAGCTCGTGGAAGACCACGACCTCGTCGATCCGGTTGAGGAACTCGGGCCGGAAGTGGGCCTTGAGGGCCTCGTGGACCTTGGCCTTCATGCGCTCGTAGGTCACGGCCTCCGAGGACTTGGCGAAGCCGACCGAGGCCTTGCGCAGGTCGGCGGTGCCGAGGTTGGAGGTCATGATGAGCACGGTGTTCTTGAAGTCCACCGTCCGACCCTGGGCGTCGGTCAACCGGCCGTCCTCGAGGATCTGGAGGAGGGTGTTGAAGACGTCCGGGTGGGCCTTTTCGACCTCGTCGAAGAGGACCACCGAGAACGGCTTGCGGCGGACGGCCTCGGTGAGCTGGCCGCCCTCCTCGTAGCCGACGTAGCCCGGCGGGGAGCCGACGAGGCGGGAGACGGTGTGCTTCTCCATGTACTCGCTCATGTCGAGCTGCACGAGGGCGTCCTCGTCGTCGAAGAGGAACTCGGCGAGGGTCTTGGCCAGCTCGGTCTTGCCCACGCCGGTGGGGCCGAGGAAGATGAAGGAGCCCGAGGGCCGCTTGGGGTCCTTCAGACCGGCCCGGGTCCGGCGGATGGCCCGGGCGAGGGCCTTGATGGCCTCCTCCTGGCCGACCACCCGCTTGTGGAGCTCCTCCTCCATCCGCAGGAGCTTGGCCGTCTCCTCCTCGGTGAGGCGGTAGACGGGGATGCCGGTCCAGTTGGCCAGGACCTCGGCGATGACCTCCTCGTCGACCACGTCGAAGAGGTCCATGCCCTCGGCCCGCCACTGGGCCTCCATGGCCGCCTTGCGCTCGAGGCGCTCCTTCTCCTGCTCGGCCAGCTTCTTGGCCTGGTCGAAGGCCTGGCGCTCGATGGCCGCTTCCTTCTCCTTGCGGATGCGGCCGATCTCGGCCTCCAGCTTCCGGTAGTCCGGCGGGGTGGACATCCGGCGGATCCGGAGCCGGCTGCCGGCCTCGTCGATGAGGTCGATGGCCTTGTCGGGCAGGTAGCGATCCGAGAGGTAGCGGTCGGCGAGGTTGGCCGCCGCCACGAGGGCCTGGTCGGTGATGGTCACCGCGTGGTGGGACTCGTAGCGGTCCCGGAGGCCCTTCAGGATCTCGATGGTGTGGGCCACCGAGGGCTGGTCGACCTTGATGGGTTGGAAGCGCCGCTCGAGGGCCGCGTCCTTCTCGAGGTGCTTGCGGTACTCGTCGAGGGTGGTCGCCCCGATGGTCTGGAGCTCACCCCGGGCGAGCATGGGCTTCAGGATCGAGGCGGCGTCGATGGCCCCCTCGGCGGCCCCGGCCCCGACGAGGGTGTGGAGCTCGTCGATGAAGAGGATGATGTCGCCCCGGGTCCGGATCTCCTTCGCGGCTGCCGGCCACGAGGGCCCCGAGGTCCAGGGTGTAGAGCTGCTTGCCCCGCAGCGTCTCGGGGACCTCGTCGGCCACGATCCGCTGGGCCAGGCCCTCGACGATGGCGGTCTTGCCGACCCCGGGCTCCCCGATGAGGACCGGGTTGTTCTTGGTCCGCCGGGAGAGGACCTGCATGACCCGCTCGATCTCCTTGTCCCGGCCGATGACCGGGTCGAGCTTCTTGTCCCGGGCCAGCTGGGTGAGGTTGCGGCCGAACTGGTCGAGGACGGGCGAGCCCGAGGGGGTCTCCGAAGAGCTCCCCGGGCCGGCCCCGACGGTCTCCTTGCCCTGGTAGCCCGAGAGGAGCTGGATGACGGTCTGGCGGACCCGGCCGAGGTCGGCCCCCAGGCTGACCAGGACCTGGGCCGCCACCCCCTCGCCCTCCCGGACGAGGCCCAGGAGCATGTGCTCGGTCCCGATGTAGTTGTGGCCCAGCTGCAGGGCCTCCCGCAGCGAGAGCTCGAGGACCTTCTTCGCCCGCGGGGTGAAGGGCGGGGAGCCCGTGGGCGCGGAGCCCGACAGCCCGATCGTCTCCTCGACCTTCTCCCGGACGGCTTCCAGGGTGATGCCGAGTTGCTCCAGGGCCTTGGCAGCGACGCCCTCGCCCTCGTGGATCAGGCCCAGCAGGATGTGCTCGGTCCCGATGAAGCTGTGGTTCAGCAGCCGGGCCTCTTCCTGCGCGAGCACCAGGACTCGACGGGCTCGATCCGTGAAGCGTTCGAACACCAGACCGCCTCCCTCGACGGTTGTCTGACGGCACCGAGTGTACCGGCACCCCCTTGGTCTCCGACACCACCCGCCGCCCCGGATGACCGGGGGCGGCTGACGGGGTCAGTTGGTCCAACATCGGCAGCCGGCCCATCCTTCCTGACCCCTCCCTACCTTCCGACGTGGTTTGACCACTACTCGTGAGATTCTGGGGGTGAGCGGGGACGGGGCGTCGGGGTCGTTGCCCTCGGCGGGCCCGCCGAGGGGGTGCGGCAGACTCGATGGGCCAAGGGTCGCTCCGGTCGCCTATCGTCGGGGGCGGTGGACCTCGCCCCCCTCCTCGAGCTGCCCAGCCTCGGGGACGGCCTCTCGAGGCTGGAGCCGGTCCTCCGGGAGGCCGTGGGCTCGGGGGATCCTTTCCTCGACGAGGTCGTCACCCACCTCATCGCGGCCGGCGGCAAGCGCATCCGTCCCTCCCTGGCCCTGGCGGCCGCCACGAGCCGGGGCCGGCGGGCCACCCGGGAGGACCTCCTCGGGGGGGTGACGGTCGAACTGGTCCACCTGGCCTCGCTCTACCACGACGACGTCATGGACGAGGCCACCATGCGGCGGAAGGTCGAGAGCGTGAACGCCCGCTGGGGGAACCTGGTGGCCATCGTGGCCGGCGACTACCTCCTGGCCCGCTCGGCCGAGATCGCCGCCAGCCTGGGCGCCGAGATCGCCGGCCTCCTGGCTCGCACCCTGGCCGCCCTCTGCCAGGGCCAGGTGGCCGAGGTCCAGGCGGCGTTCCGGACGGACCGCTCGGAGGACCACTACCTGGAGACCATCGCCGGCAAGACGGCCGCCTTGATGGCCACCTCCTGTCGCATCGGGGGCCTGACCGCCGGGCTGCCGAGCGGCGAGGTCGAGGCCCTGACGGCCTTCGGGGAGCGCTTCGGCATGCTCTTCCAGCTCCGGGACGACGTCCTGGACGTCATGGCGGATGCCGAGACCCTTGGGAAGCCGCCGGGCCAGGACCTGGCGGAGGGCGTCTACACCTTGCCGGCCCTCCGGGCCCTGGCCGACCCCCACGTGGGCCAGGAGCTCGGCCGACTCCTCGGCCGGCCCCTGGACGTGGCCCAGCGCGAGACGGCCCGGCGGCTGGTGGCCCACTCCCCGGGCCTCCGGGAGGCCCTGGCCGTGGGCCGGCGCTTCGCCGAGGAGGCGGCCGAGGCCACCGCGGGCCTCGCGGACCGGGCCCTCGGCCGGGCCCTGCAGGGCCTGACCGACGACCTCGTGCAGGACATGGAGGAGGCTTCGGCCTGTCCCTTGGCGCCCCTGCCCCAGGCCGGTGAGGCCGCCAGCTGAGCCCTGCCACCATCGGAGCCCTGCCACCCCCCGAGCTCGGTCTTCAGCTACGCTTCAGCTTGGGTTCACCAAAGGTTCACTTGGCTGGGAGGGGTCTGACCCGGAGCCTGGTGGGGCCACCGGGTAGGCTCTTTTTGTGCTCGCCCTCTTGAACCCGACCTCGCTGGTCGCCTCGTCGGGCTACGCGGCCATCTTCTTGCTCTGCGTGGCCCAGTCCTGCTGCGTGCCGACCTCCTCGGAGCTGACCATGGGGTTCGCCGGGGTCCTGGCGGCCGAGGGTCGGCTGGGCCTGCCCCAGGTGATCGTGGTGGGGGCCGTCGGGGAGCTGCTCGGGGCGTACGTGGCCTGGTTCATCGGCCGGATGGCCGGGCGGGCCGTCGTCGACCGCTACGGCAAGTACCTGCTGCTCAGCCACCGGGACCTGGACCGGGCCGAGGCCTGGTACGACCGGCACCCCCGTTTCGGGGTCCTCGGCAGCCGGCTCCTGCCGGTCATCCGGAACTTCGTGGCCCTGCCGGCGGGCATCGCCGAGGTGCCCCTGGCCCGCTTCGGCATCCTGACCTTCATCGGTTCGCTCATCTGGGACGCCGCCATGGCACTCATCGGCTACTCGGTCGGCCAGCGCTGGCAGGAGGTCATGAAGGGCTTCAACGACGCCGGCTACGTCCTGGCCGTCCTGGTCGTGGCGGCCGTCGCCGTCTTCATCTGGCACCGCTGGCACGCCTACCGGGCCGCCACGGCCGCCGAGGGAGCCGGGGCCCACGGCGCCCCGACCTCCGGGACGGGGACCGAGCAGCTGGATGCCGACGGGTCCGTCATGGCCCGCAGCCGCCCCCGGGGCCGGCACCTGGCGGGCACCAGCCGTCCCGACCGGCCCGCCCCGTCGGGCCTCCAGCTCCCCAAGGGCGTGCTGCGGGTCCGGCAGCCCTCGAAGGGCCCAGCCCCCCTGCCCCGCCGATCGGCCCCAGCGCCCGAGCGGCCCCCGGCCCCTCGGCCCGAGACCTCGACCCGGCCCCTGGCCGACGCCTGGTCCGAGCCCCTCCCCACCGGCCAGGTCGCCCCGGTCGGCCCGCACCACGCCGACCGCCCGCCGGCCGAACCCCCCGAGGCGCACGAGCGGGCCGCCGTCGACCGGGCCCCCTTCGACTGGGCGGCCAGCGGCGACGAGCCCACCCGGATCCAGCCGGCCCTGGCGGCCGAGGCTCCCCGGCACCCGGCGGACCAGCACCTGACGGACCGGCGCCTGACGAACCGGCACCCGGCGGAGGAGCCCACCACCGTCCACTCGGCCCTGGGCCGTCTCCAGCCGGCCCCGAAGGCGCCGGCAGAGGCGCCCCGCAGCCCCCACCCCCCGGCGCCCACGGAGGCCCCGTCGACCGCCCCGTCGGGACGGCCCGGGGGGGCCGAGCCGGCGGCCACCCACGTCCGGATCCTCGGACCCGAGGAGTCCCGGGACTCCTAGTCGTCGTCGGCGGCCTTCAGCACCTCCCCCAGGGGAGCCGGCAGGCTCCAGCGGTCCTTCGGCAGGTGGTGCTCCCGGGCCCAGCGCACGGTCCACGGCGCCGCGCCGGCGGCGGCCAGGAGGGCCGAGCCGAGCTGGTCGTGGCGGAGGTAGCGCTCGGCCCGGGCCCGCCACCCCCGACCGGCCGCCCCGCTCCCCTCGAGGAGCCGCTCCCGTCCCTGGAGGACCGCCAGGGCGGTCACGGCGCTCCGCCCCAGGGGCCCGAGGTCGGCCAGCAGCTTGCCGCAGTCGTGGAGCAGGGCCCCCGCCAGCAGGGCCCGCCGGGCCTCGGGGTCGGGCACCAGCCCGGGCTGGCGCGCCTCGAGCGCCTCGAGCCCCTCGAGGGCCCGCCGGGCCACCGCCAGGCCGTGGCGCCGGTCCGGCCCGGGCAGGAGCTGCCACAGGGCCAGCTCGCCTGGCCGCAGCAGGCTCGCCACCCAAGCCTCCCCGGCTGCGCTCGGTCCCCCGGGCCAGAGCGACCCCAGGAACCGTCGGGCCAGGTGGCTGAGGGACCCGAACCCTTCGGCGGCCACCCGGCTCCCCGGCCCGTCTCCCTTCACCCGCTCACCCCGCCCTCGTGGTTCCGGTGGAAGGCGATCCGCAGTCCGTGCAGGGTCAGCCAGGGCTCCCGGACCTCCACGCAGCGGGTGAAGGGGGCGATGAGCTCGGAGAGGCCCCCGGTGGCCACCACGGTCGCCGGGCCCAGTTCGTCCTGGATCCGTTCGCAGAGCCCATCCACCTGGGCGGCGAACCCGTAGAGGACTCCGGACTGGATCGACTCGGCGGTCGACCGCCCAATGGCGCTCCGGGGCTCCACCAGCTCGACCCGCCGCAGGGCGGCCGCCTCGTGGAACAGGGCGTCCAGGGAGATCCCGACCCCTGGGGCGATGGCCCCGCCCAGGTACTCCCCGGCGGCCGAGATGGCATCGAAGGTCGTGGCCGTGCCCAGGTCCACGACGATGCTCGGGCCCCCGTAGAGGTCGTAGCAGCCGATGGCGTTCGCCACCCGGTCCGGCCCGACCTCCCGGGGCGAGTCGTAGAGGATCGGCATGCCCGAGCGCACCCCCGGGCCCAGGGCCACCAGCGGCACCCTGAACCACCGGGCTGCCATCTCCCGCAGGGCCGCCGTCGCCGCCGGCACCGAGGAGGCCACGGCGATGCCCCCCACCGCCTCCGGCCCCAGGCCCTCCAGGTCCAACAGCTGCCGCAGCAGCAAGGCGTGCTCGTCGGGGGTCCGGGCATCCACCGTCGAGAGCCGCCAGTGCCGGACCAGGTCCACCGGCTCCCCGACCGGCACCGGCCGTCGACCCCGCGGCCCCCCACTGCCCGGCCCCCCACTGCCCGGCTCCAAGCTGGCCCGCCCCCCACTGCCCGGCTCCCTGGGGCCTGGCCCTGCACCCTCGACCGGGACCCCGGCGCCCGCGCCCCGGCGGCCGGCCCGCTCGGGGACCCCCCCGCCGGGTCCCGTCCCGTTCCCGGGCTCGGCGAAGAGCCCCACGACGGTCTCGGTGTTGCCCACGTCGATGGCCAGCAGCACGCCCCGTTCCCCTCCGGCTCGTCCTCGTCCCGTCCCGGCCCGGGATGCCCCTCAGGAGCCGGCCGGCTCGACCACCGTCAGGTCCAGGCCCAGGTCCAGGGCCGGGGCCGAGTGGGTCAGCTGGCCCACCGACAGCAGGTCGCAGCCGGCCGCCGCCAGGGCGGGGGCCCGTTCCAGGGTCACCCCACCCGAGACCTCCAGCAGGGGCCGCCCCGGGCCCTGGCCCACCAGCTGGTCGACCAGGGCCACGGCCTGGCGGACCTCCTCGGGCCCCATGTTGTCCAGCAGCACCATGCTGGCCCCGGCCCGCACCGCCTCCTCGACCTGGTCCAGCCGGTCGCACTCGACTTCGACCATCCGACCCGGCCAGGCTGCCCTGGCCCGCCGGACGGCCTCGCCGATCCCGAGGCCCCCGAGGTGGTTGTCCTTCACCAGGACCCCTTCGCTCAAGCTGCCCCGGTGGTTCCGCCCACCCCCGGCCCGCACCGCCGCCTTCTCCAGGGCCCGCAGCCCCGGCGTGGTCTTCCGGGTGTCCAGCACCGCCGTCGCCGGGTTGGCCGCGGCCACCGCCTCGACGAACCGCCGGGTCAGGCTGGCCACCCCGGAAAGGTGGCAGAGGAAGTTCAGCGCGGTCCGCTCGGCCTGCAGGACGCTCCGCAGCTCCCCTTCCAGCCAGCCGCAGACCGTCCCCGGGGCCAGGCTCGCCCCGTCCCGCAGCTCGAATCGGGCCACCAGCCCCGGGTCGACCTGCCGGCAGGTCTCCTCGGCGCAGGCCACCCCGGCCAGCACCCCGGCCTGCCGGCTCACCACCGCCGCCCGGGCCCGAAGCCCGGCGGGCACCAGGGCCGCGGTCACGTCCCCCATGGGCAGCAGGTCCTCGGCCAGGGCCCGGGCCACGGCCTCCCGGACCGCCTGGGCCGGGGGCTCCACCGGCACGAGCGGCTCCCCGCTCATCCCGCTCCCCCGGCCGCCTGGCCGTTCTCGTCCCCGGTGGGACCCTGGACCAGCCGCAGCCGCCAGGCCGGGTCGGTCGCCGGGAACTCCCGCCGGGTCTGGCTGCCCCGGGTCTCCTCCCGGGCCAGCGCCCCCCGGACCACCGCCCAGCCGACCGCCAGGAGGTTCCGCAGCTCCAGGGCCTCCCGGGGCAGCGTCCCCGGCGCCCAGGCCCGTTCGAGGGCCCCTGCCACCTCGGCCAGGCCCTCCGCTGCCCGGGCCAGGGACCCCGCCGAGCGCACCACCCCCGCCCCCTGGGTCATGGCCCGCTGCAGCTCCACCCGCAGTTTCGCCAGCTCCCCGCTTGCGACCGGCCCAGGCTCGACCGGTCCCGCCCCGACGCCAGCCCCAACACCGCCAGCCTCAGCACCGGCACCCCCGACGCCAATCCCCCCGGAGGGGACCCGCTCGGAGGGGGCCCACCCGGGGAGGTCCTGCGAGCGGAGGAGCCGGAGGGGCAGGTGCTCCTCGTCGGCCTCGTCTGCGGCCCGGCCCCGGCCGGTCAGCCAGGGGGCGAGGGCCCCGCTGGCCTGCGGCCCGTCCCGGCCGGCCAGGATGGCCTCGGCGGCCCGGGCGCCGAAGACCATGCCTTCGAGCAGGGAGTTCGAGGCCAGGCGGTTCGCCCCGTGGACCCCCGAGCAGGCGCACTCCCCGACGGCGAAGAGGCCCGGGAGGGCGCTCGCCCCGTCGAGGTCGGTCAGGATGCCCCCGGCCAGGTGGTGGGCGGCCGGGGCGACCGGCAGCCAGTCCCGGCTGGGGTCGAGGCCGATCTCCCGCACGCTGGCCGCCAGGGTCGGGAAGCGCTGGTCGAAGCGGTCCAGGCCGGTGGCGTCGAGCCAGACGTGCTCCCCGCCGTCGCGCTCCAAGCGGTCGGCGATGGCCCGGCTCACCACGTCCCGGGGGGCCAGCTCGTCGACGAACCGCTCCCCCTGGGCGTCCCGGAGCAGGGCCCCGTGGCCCCGCAGGGCCTCGGAGAGCAGCGGCCGGGGCATCTTCGGGTGGTGGAGGGCCGTGGGGTGGAACTGCACGAACTCCAGGTCCGCGAGCGGCACCCCGGCCCGCAGGGCCATGGCCAGGCCGTCCCCGGTGACCTCGGCCGGGTTCGTCGTCACCGCGTAGAGCTGGCCCAGCCCGCCGCTCGCCAGCAGGACCCGCTCGGCGCTGACCGCCTGGAGCCGACCGGCCGGGTCCAGGGCCAGGACCCCTCGGCAGCGGCCCCCCTCGACGAGCAGCTCCAGGGCGAACCAGCCTTCCAGGAGGGCCGCGGCGCTGTCCTGGACCGCGGCCACCAGGGCCCGCTCCACCTCGGCGCCGGTGGCTGCCCCGCCGGCGTGGACCACCCGGGGCCGCGAGTGGCCTCCTTCCCGGGCCAGCTCC